>NC_010694.1:0-1294489 GCF_000026185.1 Erwinia tasmaniensis Et1/99 | reverse complement strand
GAGTTCGCTTAACCCGGATCAGCTACGTCAGGTGCTGACCATGTTGCAAAATGGCCAGATGGCCATTCCACAGCCGCAGCAGGGACACGCAACCGATCGCACCCTGCTGCCGGCGGAGCATCACGCCCTTAACCAGCAAATATCACGTCTGGCGGCGGCCACCGGAGAACAGCCGGTCAAACTGTGGGCCTCACTGCTGAAGGTGGTGAATCTGCACAGCGGCGATCCGATCCCGGCGCGCTTATTCCCGCTGCTGAACCAGTATCTGCAGGCCAGCCAGACGATGACGCAGCACGCTTCGACAACGCTGTCACAGCTGACCGCCACGCTGAAGCAGCCGCTGGATAGCGCCGAACAGCGGCTGTTAGAGGATCACAGCCAGCAGCGTTTTAACGCCGCACCGCAGACGCCGCTAAGCGCGGCGCAGGTACAGGATCTGTTAAACCTGTTGTTCAGCAAGCGCGCCGAGCGCCTGCTGGAGCAGCCCGTTGCCGACAGCGGACTCAACCCGAAACCCATTGTTATGCCGGCCTGGGGTGCGCTGCCTGCCGCAGTGCAGCCGCTGGCTAAACGCCCGGTGTTAGCCGCCTTTGTTACGCTGGTCCTGCTTGGCCTGGTGCTGTGGATGCTGCTGTAATTTAGCAGCCGCAGTCGGGCCCTGTGGTCGTCTCTGGCCAGCTGCCCGGCTCATCCCCTGTCGTTACCGGATGCCGATCGCGCCGCCAGAAATCCAGCCCGCCGATCAGTTCCTTCACCTTAAATCCTGCCGCCGCCAGCTTCCACGCTCCCCGGGTTGAGCCGTTGCAGCCGATACCGTCACAGTAGGTGACATACACTTTGTCACGATCCAGCGCCGCCAGGCTGTCGGCATTCATGGTGCGGTGAGGGAAACTGATAGCAGCGCAGATATGCCCGGCGTGATAATGCTGCGGTGAGCGCGTATCAATCACCACAATCTCCGCCACGCCGTTTGCCAGGTCCTGCGCCACATCCCAGGCGTCGGCATAGTAAGCCAGCTTTTCCGCCAGCCATGCCTCACTCTGCCGTGGAGAAGGAGGGGGAAATTGTAAAACCGCCGAAAAGTGACTCATAGGGAACTCCTGATTAACATCATGTCTTGCTATCATAAGCTGAACAGGTCTTAATCTTAAGACCCATTTAAGCTACCCAACAAGACCCATATGGCGCTCACTACCGTTCCCTTTCTGGCCTTATTCAACAGCCAACCCGCCGCCACGCTGCGTGACCGGGTCTGCGCTATGCTGCGTCAGGCCATTGCCAACGGTATCCTGCCGGCGGAAACGCGCCTGCCCTCATCGCGCCTGCTGGCCTGCGATCTCTCCCTGTCACGCGTTACCATTGAGGCGGCCTATAGTCAGCTTGAAAGCGAAGGATATTTGTCGCGCTATAGCGGTAAGGGAACATTTGTCGCCCTTTTTCCCGAGCGTGCGGTACGCCGCAGCCTGCCCACACCAGTACCGGTGTTATCAGCGCGCGGACAGAATATTATCGCGGCAGGTGGCTGTGACGACCCGCCGTTTCCCCGGGCGTTCGCCGCCGGTTCCCCCGACCTGCGCGCTTTCCCACAACGGCTGTGGCGGCGTCTGACGCAACAGCGTTTAAGCGCGGGCGGTGAGTCTCTGATGGGCTACGGCGATCCGTTGGGACTGCCGTCGCTGCGCCAGGCGGTGGCGCACTATCTCGGCCAGTCACGCGGGGTACGCTGTACCGCAGACCAGGTGGTGATCGTCACCAGTTCGCAGCAGGCGTTGCAGATGATTGCCCTGCTGCTCTGCGATCGGGGTGACAGGGTTTGGCTGGAAGATCCGGGCTATCGGGGGGCTTATCACGCCTTTCACAGCAATGGTGCTGACGTCTGCACCCTTGCCACCGACGAACAGGGGGCAATCATTGGCGACGATGCCCCGCCGCGCCTGGTTTATCTTACTCCTTCTCATCAGTACCCCACCGGCAGCACGCTCAGTGGCCAACGGCGGCTGGCATGGCTGGACTTCGCCCGTCGCTCAGAATGCTGGCTTATCGAGGATGATTACGATAGCGAATTCCACTATGACGGGCGGCCTCTGCCCGCTTTGCAGGGGCTGGAGGAGCGGGCCCGCGTACTGTACGTCGGAACGTTTTCCAAAGTCCTGTTCCCGTCTCTGCGGCTGGCTTATCTGGTAGTGCCTGATGCGCTGATCGAACCGTTACGCCGCCTGCGCAGCCTGATGGATGGCCACAGCGCCCAGCTGATGCAGGCCGTGACCGCCGACTTTATCCAGCATGGTCACTTTGCTGCCCATCTTCGTCTGATGCGCCAGCTGTATGCCAGCCGCCGCAACCTTTTGATTGACGAACTCAATAACAAACTGGCGCATCGTCTGAGTCTGTTTCCGCATCAGGGGGGATTACAGCTGACGGTAGCTCTGCGCGCGGGCGGCGAACGGAGACTGACTCAGCAGGCGTTGCAGCATGAACTGCTGCTGCCCCGCCTGTCGCCACTCTACCGGCAGCAGCCCGCGCAAGAAGGCTGGATGCTCGGTTTCTCGGCGCTGCAACCCGCGGAGCTGATCGCTGCGGTCAATAAGCTCGCCCGGTTAAGCTATTAGCGCTGCCGCAGACGAAACCCACGCCCGTTAATCCTCAATCGGCCCCGTGCGCAATGCCTGCCACTTATCCAACCGTTGCAGCGCGTCATCCAGCACCTCGTCGGATTGCACCAGGGCGATACGCACCCGTCCACTTCCACCGGGGCCGAAACCGCTGCCCGGCGTGACCAGCACGCCGGTCGCATCCAGCAGCTGCTCAACGAAATCCACATCGTCCCCGGCGAAACCGGGCGGTAACGGAGCCCAAAGAAAGAAAGTGCCGTCTGAAGGGGGGATATGCCAACCTGATAAAGCCGCTTTAGCGATAAAACGCTGCATGCGCGCGGCATAGACGTCTCTGTGCCGTTCGGCGATCTCTTCAAGTTCATCAAGCACCTCAGCCGCGACGCACTGCAACGGCAAAAATGTGCCGAAGTCGGCGTTAAACTTGGCGGCCCGGATCCTGGCTATCAGCTCCGGTGCACCGGCCGCAAAACCAATGCGCCAGCCGGCAAGGCCGCAGGACTTACTCAGGCTGTGTAGCTCCAGCACGCGTGACAGCGCGCCCGGCTCCACCAGCGCGGCACCGTCGAGTCGACCATTACGCGCTGGCGTAAACGCAATCTCTGCATAAGCCCGGTCGATCACCAGCCAGAGATCGTTTTCCAGCGCAAAATCAAGCACCTGTTTCAACCTGTCTGCGGAGAGCTGCACTCCGGTGGGATTACCCGGCGAGCAGATAACCAGCACGCGCGCACCCTGCAACTGTTCAGGACGGACAGAGCTCACGTCCGGCTGGCCAAATTCGTCGCAGGTAAATCGCTCCACGCGCGCGCCGATTAATCGCGCGCAGCTCTGGTAAACCGTATAGCAGGGGTCGGGCATCAGCACCGCCTCATCCGGCTTCAGACAGCTTAGCAGGCTGTAAAATATGCCTTCTTTAGAGCCGAGCAGATCGACGATATGGCGATCCGGATCGAGCAAAAACGGCGCATCAGGCGGCAGAAAACGGCGCTGATAGTAGGCGGCAAAGCGCTCACGTAAAAGCCGGTTGATATCGGGGTGGAACTCGCCGTAGCCATGCAGATCGTCACGGTTAATGAAGTGCTGCAGGCGCTGACGCCAGCGTGATGCCGGGGCAATGTCAGGATTGCCGATCGACAGGTCCAGCAGCGGTGCACCGGTGAAATCTGGCGCGTTTTGACGTGAACGGAAGCGATCGACCAGCATTTTTACCAGAGTAAATGCATCGCGTGCCGGGCAAAGATGTGTTTGAGTCATAGTAATTACTCTCGGCTCAGCGGATGGGCTTTTCAAACTCAACGGCGACTGACTCACCGGGCTGCGCATGCAGGCGGGCCTGGAAGCCGTCAAATTGAGCGGCGATCAGCGCCACCGTATCATCCCACTCGCTCTCCTCGCGCTGGCGCATGGGATAGAGAAGAAAAGCCGTGGTGATCGATTTAGGATCATTATCAATCTGATAGCCAGGTATGATACTGAACAGCGGAAGATCGTAGCCCGCATTAACCCGGTCCCAACACGCCTGCATAAAGCCCGCCGCGAGATCATGGTGAGTTCCTGCGCGATCGATGAGCGCAGGATCAAACGGCGCTTCAAAGACCACTTCCCAACCCAGACTGGCCGGGTTAAGCACGCGGAACAGGCCGTGGCGCTCCAGCGCATCAACCAGAGAATTACGCGCCTGATGCAGACTAACGAGATAATCGGCGTAGCCCGCGCGGCCCAGGCGGCGCAGGTTGATCCAGGCGGCGAGGGTCCCCTGGCCCGATCGTGAGTTTTCAAAGGTATAACGGTAGGCACGAAATTTGCCCGGCTGAAAATCGGTTTCGTCATAGTGATAATGGCCGTCACCGAGCAGATCCATAAAATGTCGGTCACGACCGACAAAAAAGCTGCTGGCATAGGGGCACAGGCCATCTTTATGAAAGTCGACGCCGAGTGAATCAAATCCATCTAAACCCTGCAGGCGTCGCCCCACTTCGGCAATACGCTTTCTGCTGCGCGGGTCGTTCACAGCCTGAAGCAGCTGCTCTTGACCCACCTGGTTCAGGCTCAGATACAGCCAGCCGATGACGCTGTCCAAATGTAGCCAGGGGCGTTGCTTTACATTGTTCTCACGCATAAACACATCGACAATGTCACCTATCTGCCGGGTGTCCTCACAGTTGAAATTAATGGTGGTTCCGCCGCAGCAGACGATAGCGGCAACCCGCCGTCCCCGCTCGTGCTGTTGCTTGAGGATGCGCAGCAGTGCCTTGCCGCACATGCGTCCACTACCGTTACCGGGCACACGCAAACAGTTGTCTGAACCCAGCCCCAGCAGGCTGGCGGCATGCTCTACGCAGTAATGTGAGCCTTCACTGCACAAAATCACCGTGTCGCCCGGCAGGCCCGTGCGTAACGATCCGGGTTCGAGGCGGCTCAGCGCTGATTTAATGGCATACATTATAGTGAGTTTGCCGCCGCTACAGGATATGCCCATCGCCTGCGGCCAGCCGGCCCAGCGCCCAATGCAGCGGGCCACCTTTTGTTCAATAAGCAGCGACTCGCCGCCGAATACGTCCATCAGGCTATTGATGTTGTAGGCGGTGGCCAGCCATGCGGCCGCCGTCGCTTCCCTGCCTGGGGCCGGCACCATGTTAAACAGGGAATGGCGCGATTGAGGGCGGATAGCGCCCTCAAAATAGCGAGCGACCTCGTCGAACAGCTCGGCGTCTTCGGCCGGGATATCGTCCGACTCGCCTGCAAGCTCCTCCAGCCAGGAGAAGGTTCGTGCCGGGTACTTGGGGCCAAGTCTGGCGAGCCCTGCGGGGGCAAAATCCAGTTCAGGTAGCCCGGACTGGGCGGCGCGTGCGCGATCCTGTATATGACGGTCTAAATCCTGCGCGTAGTCGATGACTGCCTGCAGGCTTTCTGATGCAGCTGATAAAGGCTGTTTTACAAAGTGCTGTAGCATGCTGGGGGTATAATTCCGTTTATAGGGTAAAAAAGGTCGCTGGTGCCTCGCTGCGAAGAGCAAGATGACACTACTCTTTTATCGAGTCCTTTGAGGGGGCTGATACTTTGCTGGCGGTGAGATGTAACCGGCTTGCGTGGCCTGCTGCATGGCGCAAAAACGGTATGCGGCAGCGGGGAAATAGTGAACGAAAAAAGTCAAAATGTATTACCTCGGCTAAACAATAACGCCAGAGTACCATAAACCCTTCAATGTATAAGGTTAAAGGTTGCTTATGTTTAGCTTTCGGTTAGCTTTCATGTCGTTGAGGCCGTCGGATGACGATCGCAAAGGGATGGCGTAGAGAGGGGAAGATTATCAGATTAACGTGCAGGGATCGGGCCGTGGGGCGAAAATAAAACAGGGGGCGATGGGCTCACCCCCTGAAGCGGTTATGCCAGCTTGCGCATCACCAGTGTGGCATTGGTGCCACCGAAGCCGAAGCTGTTAGACATAACGGTCGTCAGCTGGCGCTCGGTAGGCTGAGTCACGATATCCAGACCTTCCGCAGCCGGGTCAAGTTCATCAATGTTAATGCTCGGTGCCACGAAGCCGTGTTCCAACATCAGCAGTGAGTAGATCGCTTCCTGTACGCCAGCCGCGCCCAGCGAGTGCCCGGTCATTGCTTTGGTGGCTGACATCGCCGGCGTTTTTTCCGGGAAGACGGCACGAATGGCGCCCAGCTCTTTGACATCACCCACCGGCGTTGAGGTGCCGTGAGTGTTCAGGTAGTCGATTGGCGTGTCCACGCCTTCCATCGCCATACGCATACAGCGCATTGCGCCTTCACCCGATGGCGCCACCATATCTGCACCGTCAGAGGTCGCGCCATAGCCAACGATCTCTGCGTAAATATGTGCACCACGCGCCAGCGCGTGCTCCAGCTCTTCAACCACCACCATGCCGCCGCCGCCGGCAATAACGAAACCGTCGCGCGCCGTGTCGTAGGTGCGGGACGCTTTTTCCGGGGTTTCATTGTATTTGGTCGACAGTGCGCCCATCGCATCGAACTCACAGGACATTTCCCAGCACAGCTCTTCGCCGCCACCGGCAAAAACGATGTCCTGCTTGCCCAGCTGGATCTGTTCAACGGCATTGCCGATACAGTGTGCGGATGTCGCGCAGGCAGAGCTGATGGAGTAGTTCACGCCGTGGATTTTGAACGGCGTTGCCAGGCAGGCTGAAACGCCGGACGCCATCGCTTTAGTCACCATATACGGGCCAACGCCACGCAGACCTTTGGCGCGCATACCATCAACGCTTGCCGCCTGGTAGAACGGCGAACCGCCGCCGGAACCGGCTACCAGCCCCACGCGCGGGTTGTTCTGATACTGCTCGTCAGTCAGACCGGAGTCTAGCACCGCCTGCTGCATGGAAAGGAAAGCATAAACGGACGCATCGCTCATAAAACGCAGCATTTTGCGGTCAATACGCGCTGAGATGTCTTCTTTAGATAACTTAACGTTACCCCAGACGTGACTACGCATGCCGGAATCTTTCAGTTCCTGCGAGAAGGTAATACCGGAGCGCCCTGCACGCAAGGATGCCAGAACCTCTTCCTGGTTATTACCAATACTGGAAACGATCCCTAAGCCAGTAATCACAGCACGTTTCATTCAATACCTCTTCCACTTCATCTATTAGGATTCGAGGAGCACTTTAGCTTACAGTTGTAAGCCGAACAAGTCCGATCAGCTTATTACTGTGTAAATTTGCGTAGGACCAATCTCACCGTTAAAATCTTGCCACTGCCTGATCTGTGAGCCTTTGCCGTGAAAACCGCCCCAATAGAGTACGCTGAGCTAAGCTGGAATGAACGTGGTACACCTGTATCCCGAGCATTTGATGACGTCTATTTTTCTAACCAAAATGGTCTTAAAGAGACGCAGTACGTGTTTCTCGGCGGCAATGATTTGCCCGATCGCTTTTCCACCCACCCGCGTAGCCTGTTTGTTGCTGCCGAAACCGGATTTGGCACCGGGCTGAATTTTCTCGCACTCTGGCAGGCATTTAACGATTTTCATCAACAGCAGCCGGATGCCCCGCTTCAACGTTTGCACTTTATTAGCTGTGAGAAGTTTCCGCTTAGTGCCAGCGATCTGGCAGCCGCCCACGCCAGCTGGCCCGAGTTGGCATCCCTGGCTGGCCAGCTGCACCAACAGTGGCCTGTCGCGCTGCCGGGCTGTCATCGTCTGCTGCTGGATGGCGGGCGCGTGACGCTCGATCTGTGGTTTGGTGATGTTAACCAACTTATCCACACTTTTGATGACACGATGGATCGGCAGGTCGATGCCTGGCTGCTGGATGGTTTCGCGCCCGCGAAAAATCCGGAGATGTGGACGGCGGAACTGTTTGACTGCATGGCACGGCTGGCGCGCCCCGGCGCCACGCTCGCGACCTTTACCGCCGCCGGATTTGTGCGGCGCGGTCTGCAACAGGCCGGGTTTGAGATGAGTAAACGTAAAGGTTTTGGTGAGAAGCGCGAGATGCTGACCGGGCGTTTGTCACAGCCAGTCAACATGCAGCCCCGCGCGCCGTGGTATGCCCGCCCCGCTGCCACAGGCGATGATATCGCCATCGCCGGGGGCGGTATCGCCAGTGCGCTGCTGGCGCTGGCGCTGCTGCGACGTGGAAAAAAAGTGACGCTCTACTGCGCCGATGCCGGTCCGGCACAGGGGGCGTCGGGTAATCGCCAGGGCGCATTATATCCCCTGCTCAACCAACATGACCCGGCGCTGGCACAGTTTTTCCCCGGCGCGTATACCTTTGCCCGCCGCTTGTACGATGGGGTAAATCTGCCCTTCGAACACCAGTGGTGCGGCGTCACCCAGCTGGCGTGGGATGAAAAAAGCGCAGAAAAAATCAGTAAAATGCTGCAAATGGGACTGCCGACGACTCTGGCAACGGGCGTTACCACGGAGGAAGCCGAAGCGCTATGCGGCGTGGAAACCGGATGCGGCGGTATAACCTATCCTCAGGGCGGCTGGCTCTCCCCCGCTGAACTCACCACCGCCCTGTGGCAACGGGCTGAACAGCAGGGAGCAACATTGAACTGGCAGCATGAAATCGTGCAGCTTGTCCCCCTGGCGGACGGTTGGCAGCTGAACTTTGCTGCGCAGCCTGGCATCATTCAGCGCAATCTGGTGCTGGCCACCGGTCATCTTCTGACGGCATTTGCACAGAGTGAGAAACTGCCTGTTAGTGCGGTAGGCGGGCAGGTGAGCCACGTGCCGACCAATGATTCGCTGGCCCCCCTGAAACAGGTGCTGTGCTATGACGGCTATCTCACCCCGGTCAGCGCGCAGTTTCAGCAGCACTGCCTGGGTGCCAGCTATCACCGCGGCGACGCCAGCACCGATTATCGTGCCGGCGACCAGCAGGAGAACCGCGAGCGGCTGATGCGCTGCCTGCCAACGGCAGAGTGGCCGGGGCAGATCGACGTCAGCGGCGCTGAGGCGCGCTGCGCCGTGCGTGCCGCCACCCGCGACCATCTGCCCATGATCGGCGCACTGCCGGACTACGCCGCCACGCTTGAACAGTATGCTGACCTGGCACAGCAGCCACGGCAGGCGCAGCCTGCACCCGTGCATAAGGGGCTGTTCGTGCTGGGCGCGCTGGGTTCACGCGGCCTGTGCAGCGCCCCGCTGGCGGCAGAGGTGCTGGCCGCACAGCTGTGCGCGGAACCCATCCCGCTGGATCGCGCCACGCTGGCGGCCACCAGCCCTAACCGCTTTTGGATACGCAAGCTGCTAAAAGGCAGGGCTCTGAACTGACGCCGTTTGTGCTTATACGCGACATACCGCACATTCGCCTGGCTGAGCGCCAGAAGGGACTCAGACCCTGGTTTATGTCGGGGCATGGGGAGTCAAACCCAGGAAGACATTGCGCTGGCGATAAGGGCCGATATTGTGCGGATGCAAAATGGAACCTGGGGCGGCAATAAAACCGCCCCGAATAAGGTGAGGATTAAGACGCCTGACGCGCCTGCAGGAACAGGTTGTCCCACATGCCGATCACCAGCGCCTGGTCACGCGGTGACAGTTCTCCGGCCTGGATGGCGTTTTGCAGGCTTCTTTGTACCTGGATCTGCAACGCCTCCGGGGTATGTTCGCCGGTCAGCTCCAGCTCGGCGACCGCAAGCGTCAGATGACCGCGCAGATAGCCGCCCGCAAAAAGCTCGTCATCACTGGCGTGATCCACCATGTCATCAATCAGGCCCAGAATACGCGCCTCGAATTCATCGATCATAAATTTCCTCTGTAAACGATTCGCTCCGCGCTTAACACAGATCGTCCGGCCAGGAAAACTGGGCCGCCGTCAGCGGTGGAGTTGAGTAAAACGTGCGAAGTTCAGCAATCAGCCGCGCCGGGCGAGCAGGAATACCCTGTTGCAGATACGCCATTACCTGGGCATAAACCTTGCGCTGAAACGCGATGCGATCCGGCTCGCAGTCACCTTCAAGGTTGTCACAACTGACGTTGAAGGCAAAGCCGGCGGCAACGCTAAACAGCCATTCCAGCGCCTGCGGTTTAATCTCGACTGATTCAAACTGCCCCTGGGTCGCCGCATCGCGTCCGTCCGGGCAGTACCAGTAGCCAAAGTCAACCAGCTTACGGCGCGACTCACCGGCAATGCACCAGTGGGAGATTTCATGCAGACCGCTGGCGTAATAGCCGTGGGCAAACACCACCCGATGCCACGGAGAAACGTCATCCGCCGGAAGATAGATCGGCTCGTCGTCGCCTTTAATCAGGCGGGTCTGGAATTCATCCATAAAGCAGCGATCGAAGATGTCGATCAGATCCTGATAGTGATGTTGCGTACTCATAGCCATCTGTCGTAAAAGTAAAAAAACGCGCAATTGTCGCATTTTGCCCGCCGCGTTTCGAGCACTATTCTTTGGCGCAGCCCGGCGGTCACAGGGCATGCAGCCATGCGGCCAGCTCCGCGCCGTGGCTGTCATACAGCAGCTTGGCGCTCATTACCGCGGAAACGATAACGATCATCGGACGGATCAGCTTTTGGCCTTGACTCAATACCATCCTGGCACCAAGACGCGCGCCGCACACCTGGCCTGCCAGCATCACCAGCCCCACCAGCCACACCACCTTGCCGCCCAGCATAAACAGCAGCAGGCCACCAAGGTTAGAGGTAAAGTTCAGCACTTTGGCATGCGCCGTCGATTTCGCCAGGTTATAGCCGCACAGCGTCACAAAGGCCAGCGCATAGAATGACCCCGCGCCGGGGCCAAAAAACCCGTCATAAAAGCCCACGCAGCCGCCGGCCACCAGGGCAAACGGCAGGCCGTGCAGACGGCGCTGGCGATCGTCTTCTCCAATGCGCGGCATCAGCAGGAAGTACAGGCCGATAGCGATCACCAGCAGCGGCAGCAGCTGGCGCAAAATATCGCCCTGCACGTGCTGAACCAGCAATGCCCCCGCCAGAGAACCCAAAAAGGTCAGGACAATATTCAGCCACTGCTCGCGTAAATTTACCGCCTTACGACGGATAAAGTAGAGGCTGGCGGAAAACGATCCGCCAACCGATTGCAGCTTATTGGTTGCCAACGCCTGGGCAGGTGACAGCCCCGCGGCCAGCAGGGCGGGCACCGTCAATAATCCTCCGCCTCCGGCAATCGAATCAATAAAACCTGCGAGCAAAGCCACCAAAAACAGTACGCACAGTAAACCGGGCGCAACGCTAAGCCATTCCATGTAAACGCCTTTATAGTTGATGATTATCCAGCAATGCCTGGCAGGCAGACGGAAGCGGCGGCGGCTCACGTTTCACCGGCGGCGTGCTGCCCGGTGCTGGCGGCGCAAACCAGCTTTGCAGTTCGGCTCCACAGCCATCGCCCGGCGGCGGTGCAGGCTGATCTGCACACTGCAAACTGCCCGCCGGACAGCGCAGGCGCACGTGCATATGCGCACGATGCTGGAACCACGGCCGCACCTTGCGCAGCCACGCGCGATCGCTTCCGGCATCGGTACACAGCTGCTGCTTGATCGCCGGATTAACGAAAATACGCGTGACGTCGTTATCCTGTGCCGCCAGTTTAATCAGGCTGCCGATTTCCGGCTGCCAGTGCCGCGCCACCACCTTTTTTCCGTCGGCGGCCACCAGATCCAGCGGCTGGGGTTTAAGCAGCATCTGCTGGCTCCAGCGCTGTTTTGGCAACTGCAACCAGATATCCACATCAAGGCCGGACTGATGGCTGGCATGGCCGCTGCTAAAGCGCCCTCCTGCCGCCATGCCCATATCCCCAACCAGCACTTCTCCCAGCCCCTGCTGACGGGTATGGCCGCTGAGCCGCTGGATAAAGGCGATCAGATCGGGGTGACCGAAAAATCGACGCTGGTCGGTACGCATCACCTGATAACCGGACGCGTCCAGCGGCAGCGGCCGCGCGCCGATAATACAGCCATTGGCAAATTCCCCTATCGACTGCGGCGTCCCCGCAATCGGCTGGGGGATGGTCTGCCACGGCGTGGCGGCCTGTGCCACCGAGGCAGTTATCAACAGTGCGCATAGCGCCGTCAGCGTCTTTTTCATGCGTTACCCGTGCGGCATGTCGACGTGAACGTCGGCATTTTGCGCACGATGGCGCAGAAGATGATCCATCAACACGATGGCCATCATCGCTTCAGCAATGGGCACCGCGCGAATGCCAACGCAGGGATCGTGACGCCCTTTGGTAATCATCTCGACTTCTTCACCGCTGCGGGTAATGGTTTTACCCGGTACGGTAATGCTGGAGGTCGGCTTCATTGCCAGGTTAGCGGTTATCGTCTGGCCGCTGCTGATCCCGCCGAGAATGCCGCCCGCATGATTGCTCTGGAAGCCGTTAGCGCGGATCTCATCGCGGTGCTCGCTGCCACGCTGGTTAACCACGGCGAAGCCATCACCGATTTCAACGCCCTTAACGGCGTTAATGCTCATCAGCGCATGGGCCAGATCGGCATCAAGCCGGTCAAATACCGGTTCACCGAGGCCAACCGGCACGTTTTCCGCCATCACCGCCACTTTGGCACCTATGGAGTCGCCCTCTTTCTTTAAGGCGCGCATCAGCTCGTCCAGCGCATCCAGCTTGTCGACATCCGGGCTGAAAAAGGGGTTCTGCTCGACCTGCTGCCAGTCTTTCAACTCGCAGACCACGTCGCCCATCTGTGCCAGATAGCCACGGACTTTGATACCGTGTTTCATATCCAGGTATTTCTTAGCAATCGCTCCGGCCGCTACGCGCATCGCGGTTTCGCGTGCTGAAGAGCGGCCACCGCCACGATAATCACGGAAGCCGTACTTGCCATCGTAGGTAAAATCAGCATGACCGGGACGGTAAAGTTCTTTAATGGCACCGTAATCCTGTGAACGCTGATCGGTATTTTCAATCAGCAGTCCGATACTGGTTCCGGTGGTCCGTCCTTCGAACACCCCGGAGAGAATTTTGACCCGGTCCGGCTCCCGACGCGGCGTGGTGTAGCGTGAAGTGCCGGGGCGGCGGCGATCGAGATCGTGCTGTAAGTCTTCCTCGGTCAGCGGAATGCCTGGGGGAACGCCATCAACGATGCAGCCGAGAGCGATGCCGTGGGATTCACCAAACGTCGTGACCCGAAATAATTGTCCAATGGTATTACCCGCCATGCTGGCTCCTCGCGAAATTAGTCTCAGTCTTTATAGATGTTAAAATGATGCCGGGCGTCGATAATCTGCTGTCGGGTCAGCATAAATACGCCGTCGCCGCCATTTTCAAATTCCAGCCAGGTGAACGGGACATCCGGGTACTGGTCGATAAGATGCACCATGCTGTTGCCCACTTCGCAGACAAGCACACCCTGCTCGCTCAGATAATCCGCCGCACAGCCCAGAATGCGACGCGCCAGGGTCAGCCCGTCATTACCCGCCGCCAGACCGAGTTCCGGCTCATGGCGGTACTCGTTCGGCAGGTCATCCATATCTTCGGCATCAACATACGGCGGATTGGTGACAATCAGGTCATACTGCGTTTTCGGCAGTTCGCGGAACAGGTCGGAGCGGATAGGCGTGACGTGCTGCTCCAGACCGTGTGCGCTGATATTCTGCTCGGTCACCGCCAGCGCATCGTCGGAGATATCCACCGCGTCGACCTCTGCCTGCGGGAAAGCCCAGGCACAGGCAATCGCGATACAGCCGCTTCCGGTACACATATCCAGAATATGCTGCGGCTGATGATTAATGATGCCGGCGAAGTGCCGGTCGATCAGTTCGCCTATGGGTGAACGCGGCACCAGCACGCGCTCGTCGACGTAGAACTCATGGCCGCAGAACCAGGCCTTATTGGTGAGATAAGCCACGGGAGTACGGTCGCTAACCCGGCGGATCACGCGTTCAACGATGCGCTGCCGCTCGCTCAGGGTAAGGCGTGCGGTGCGCATATCCTCCGGGATATCCAGCGGCAAATAGAGCGTGGGGAGCACCAGCTGGACGGCTTCGTCCCAGGGATTATCGGTGCCGTGGCCGTACCAGATATCAGCGGCAGCAAAGCGACTGACCGACCAGCGCAACATATCCTGAATAGTGTGCAGTTCATTGACCGCTTCATCGACGAGAATTTTGTCCAAGGTGCCCTCCGCAGGCCGTTCTGTTAAACCCGGGCGCTAGTTTGCCACGAAGCCGACAATAATTCAGCGCGGGGGGGTGAAAAAGCTGAGATTTGTTTTAGCCTGAAAGGAGGAAAAGGTAGACTAACCGTATCAAATTAAGGGAATGGCCATTTATGCCGTCCGATAATCCGCCCCCAGAGAGTAGCGAACGCCAGAAATGAGTAAAAATGAGAAGCTTAGCGCGGAAGAGAAGGCGCTGTTTCGCGGGCTGATGAGCGGTACGCGCCAGCTGTCACAGGACACGATTGTCCACAAGCCGCCGCGCAAAAAATTCAATCAGGTGCCGGTAAAACGCCTGCTGTCCGAGCAGATGGATGCCAGCCACTATTTTTCCGACGAGTTCCAGCCGCTGCTGGCCAGTGAAGGCGCCGTGCGTTATGTACGCAGCGACGTCAGCCACTATGAGCTGAAAAAACTGCGCCGTGGGGATTTTACGCCGGAGATTTTTCTCGACCTGCATGGTCTGACGCAGAAGCAGGCGAAACAGGAGCTGGGGGCGCTGATTGCCGCCTGCCGCCGCGAACATATTTTTTGCGCCAGCGTGATGCACGGCCACGGAAAGCACATTCTCAAGCAGCAGACGCCGCTTTGGCTGGCGCAGCATCCGTGGGTTATGGCCTTTCATCAGGCACCGAAACTGTTCGGCGGCGATGCCGCGCTGCTGGTGCTGATTGAAGTCGAGGAGTGGTTACCGCCGGAGCTGCCGTAACGGGCGGTTTTTAACGGAAAAGGTACAGCGAGCGCGGGTCGACCACAGGCGGGGTCGATCCTCACGCTGGCACTACATGGCTTTTGCTAATTTTGCCGGGGATACCTGCCATTCCAACTCGCCCACCGCGTTAGCGGCATCAAAATCGATGCAGGCAATAGCCGAAGTGGCGAACATCGGCGGCGTTTCCTGCGGGCAAAGTTCCGTCACCAGATAGCCCACCAGCGGCAGGTGAGAGATCACCAGCGCCGATTTCACGCCTTCGTTCGCCAGCACCTGTAAATAGCTGGCCACCAGCTTCGGATCGCCACCGGGCGTCAGTTCCGGCAGGACGTCTTCTCCGTCAGGAAGGAGCAGCGCTTCACGAGCCGTACTTAGCGTCTGCTGCGCGCGCAGATAGGGGCTGACTAACACCCGCTCGATGTCAACCGCCCGATCGTTGAGCCATATCGCCATCTGACGAGTTTCATCACAGCCGCAGTGAGTCAAAGGTCTGACCGAATCGCTTGCCGCTTCTAAAGCTGCATCGCCGTGACGCATTATGAAAACTTGCATATAGCACCGCTGTTGTTAAACAAAAACGCCGGAGAAAACGCCATCCGACTCTTCATTCCGGGAATGAACGCTGTGTTGTACCCCAATGCCTCGACAGGAGTCAACCGATTGTTTACTTAATGAACGCCAGAGGTCGTTGCCCGGGTGACCCGGTCTACAGACTCTCCTGGTAAACCCGCGCCATCCACGGGTTTGTTTCATTTCACTTCACGTGTATAAAAAGTCTGGTGCTCTGCTGCCATTTTCAGCAGCAGGGAACAGGGAGTAAAACGAGGCCCGTGCTGTTGCATAAGTAAAGTTAATCTATTGACCACTTCATCTATACCTAACCGATCCATATAGTGGAACGGGCCACCGAGAAACGGCGGAAAGCCGATGCCAAATACCGCGCCAATATCACCATCGCGCACGCTGGCGATCCCCCTTTCATCCAGCGTGCGTGCCGCCTCATTGAGGAGCATCATCACACAGCGCTGGGAGACATTCTGTGAGCTAAGATGATGTTTTACGTTAACCGGCAGCAGGCGGTACACAGTGCTGTCGACGCGTTTTTTTCCCCCTTTTTGCCGATACAGATAGAATCCGCGCCCGTTTTTGCGCCCTTTTCGGCCATCCTGCCACAGCGCGTCAGCCCCGGCCGGGAGCGCAAAGCGGTCGCCCCAGGCCTGCCGAAGGATTGGCATAATATGCGTCCCCACATCCAGGCCGATCTCATCCAGTAGTTGTAGCGGCCCAAGCGGAAACCCAAACTGCACCAGCGCCCGGTCGATATATTCAATCGGCTCACCCTCGCAGAGGCAGTGCAGCGCCTCAATTAGATAGGGTGCCAGAATGCGGTTAACGTAGAAGCCGGCCCGGTCGGCGACGACGATCGGCGTTTTGCCCTGTTTTCGCGCCAGCATCACCGCGCTGGCGATGGTCCGCGCAGAGGTGCCCGCATGTGGGATCACCTCCACCAGCGGCATTTTGTCCGGTGGGCTGAAGTAATGCAGGCCGATCACGTTCTCCGGCCGCTGTGCGGCGGCGGCAATGTCAGCTATCGGCAGAGAAGAAGTGTTGGAGGCAAATATCGTGTGCGCACTACAGTTCGCTTCGATCTCCGCCACCATTTGCTGCTTCAGCGCAAGGTCTTCAAATACCGCCTCGATCACCATATCGCACTGACGAAAGCCCTGATAGCGGGTGCTGCCGGTGATCAGCGCCATCTGCTGCTGACGCTGTGCCGCACTCAGGCGACGGCGCTTCACCGCCTGACTCAGAACCTGCCAGCTGGTTTTCAGCGCATGGTTAACGCCGCAGGCATTAACGTCTTTAATGCGTACCGGCAATCCGGCGCGGGTGGCCGTCACGCACGCAATACCGCCGCCCATCAGACCCCCGCCCAGTACGCCAATGCGTTTCAGTGGATAAGGTTCAGCGCCGAAGCCCTCCTTTTTCAACGCGGTGGTGGCAAAAAACAGGCCGCGCAGCGCGGCAGATTGCGGGGTCATCGCCAGTTCACCAAACGCGCGCGCTTCGGCCAAATAGCCGTTCTCCCCTGGCGTCAGCCCACTGCGCACCACGCTAAGAATTTTTGTCGTCGCCGGGTAATTACCCTGGGTTTTTGCCTGGATCTGGCGCTGCGTCAGCATAAACAGCAGTGCGCGCCCGGGTCCGCGGGTTAACAGCCGTTCACCGAGGGGGGCGCGCTGCGCTGCCGCACGCGGTTTTAGCGCCAGCTGCACGGCAACGTCCAGCAAGATAGCCGACGGCACCGCGTCATCCACCAGCCCGCAGCGTAAGGCGGCGCGGGCGTTTAGCGTTTTACCCGTCAATATCATATCCAAAGCTACCCGGATGCCCGTCAGTGGCGGCAGGCGCTGCGTTCCGCCAGAGCCTGGCAGCAGCCCGAGCTTCACTTCCGGCAGGCCAAGTCGGGTTTTATCATCCAGCGTACAGACGCGGCGATGACAGGCCAGCGCCAGTTCAAGCCCGCCGCCCAGGCAGGCACCATGAATGGCGGCAACGACCGGGAACGGCAGTGCGGCTATCTCCGCCATCGCCTTTTGCCCGGTGAGGGCCAGCTCTGTCGCCTGCTGAACGCTCTGGCAGGCGGCGATCATGCTGATATCCGCCCCGGCGATAAAACTGTCGGGCTTACCCGAGATCAGTACCAGCCCGGCCAGATGCGGATTGACACGCGCCTGCTGAATAAGCGCCAGAATATCGGCGGCAAATTCAGCTTTCAGGGTGTTGACCTTCTCATGCGGCACATCAATGACGATCACGCCAACCCCATCGGGACGCAGGGTAAGAGTCAATGCGGATGGCAAGTTCATGAGTCCACCTCCAGAACCATAGCGGCACCTAACCCGCCCGCCGCGCAGGCCGTCACCAGCCCTAGTCCGCCGCCGCGCCGACGGAGTTCGTTCAGCGTCTGGGTGATCATCCGCGCCCCGGTGGCGGCAAACGGATGGCCGTAGGCAATGGAACCGCCCAGCACATTAAACCGCTCCATATCGACCTCTCCCAGCGCACGGGGACGATCCAACACCTCGCGGGCGAAGCGTTCATCGGCAAACATTTTCAGATTCGCCAGGGTCTGCGCCGCAAAGGCTTCGTGCATATCAATCAGGCTTAAATCGGCAAGCGTGATCCCGGCGCGGTCCAGCGCCAGCGGTGAGGCATAGGACGGCCCCAGCAGCATGTCCTGACGCACATCAATGGCGCTAAACGCATAGCTGCGCAGAAAGCCAAGTGGCGCAATGCCCAGCTCCCTGGCGCGCGACGCCGTCATCAGGATCACCGCCGCCGCGCCGTCGGTAAGCGGCGTGCTGTTAGCGGCGGTCACCGTGCCATGACGGCGGTCAAACGCCGGGCGCAGACGCGCGTAATCCTGCATTTTTGACTCGGCACGCACGTTGTTATCCTGCTCGAACGGCTGTTCCCACGGCGGTACGCAGGCTGTCATCACCTCGTCATTCAGCAGGCCCTGCTGCCAGGCGTGTGCGGCACGCTGGTGGGAACGCAGAGCCAGCGCATCCTGCTGTTCACGGGTGATCCCGTGGTTTTTCGCCATCTGTTCGGCGCTGTCGCCCATGCGCAATCCGGTGGAGTATTCGGCCACCGCTGGTGCTACCGGCAGCAGATCGCGCGGGCGCAGGCCGCTGAACAGCTTTAGCTTTTGTGCAAGGCTACGCGTTTTACTGGCATCGACCAGCAGCCGCGCCAGCTTTTTGCTGACGCCTATCGGCAGCACCGAGGATGAATCGGCTCCTCCGGCAATCCCCGCCTGAATGTGTCCGATCATCAGGCTTTCGGCTACGTTTGCCACCGCCTGAAAACTGGTGGCGCAGGCGCGACTGACGCTCCAGGCATCGGTGTGAACGCTCAGAGCGCTGGCAAGCACGATTTCACGGGCAATATTGGGCGCTTCCGGCATCTGCACTACCTGACCGAACACCAGTTGTTCAATAACATCGGGGGAGATTTCGCTTCGCGCCAGCAGCTCGCTGACCACCATGCGTCCCAGTTCCAGTGCGGGAATACCGTGGAAGGCCGTTGCCTGACGGGCAAAGGGGGTGCGTAACCCGTGAGTGATCGCGATGCGCTCACCCTGACGCGTCAGCAAAGGTAACGCTTTGCTCATTTTTCTCACCTGTATCCTGTCGATAAGCGGCATCACTGCCAAAGAGGTCTGACCTGATCAGTGTTAACCAGAATAACGGCGGATGCCACGATGGCAGGAGAAAAGTGCGGGAGAGGACACGATTAAGGCGGAGGAAACATTTCCTCCGCCATGCATTCAACGCAGACCAAGCTGGAAAATCATCGTCTCGGCCTGGCAGCTAAACGTGAAGCGGCACGCCAGCTGGATACCCGCCGGCGTCTGGTGAAACTGACTTTCAATCAGACAGGGGTCGGATTCTACCGCGCGCGCTTTATCCGTCAGGTGACTCAGCATCGCCTCGGCGTGGTCCTGATGTGGGAAGACCTGGCTATAACTCGCCGTGCGGTCGCCGTTATCTAAAATGGTGCCGACATCAACGCAGCAACAGGCAGCGGTCTCACGGGTACTACAGCGTTTAATGGCATCAGTCATCACTCCTCCTGCATGCCGTCATTGATCAAACGGCAGATGAATTTAACAGGATCTCAGTTTACTCCCGGTACTATTGCGCCTCCAGCGATAAGCGGCTTGTGGGCGCTAGAGTGATGAAAATCACACTATTGTTTGATGCAAAACAAGTCAGCAGGGATCGAGGTGAGACTAAATGTAATTTTTTTGTTAAGCAGATCTCTTTTCCAGAAACAATTTGCCCGAATTAAAAAAACGTTATTGCAACATGCTCACGGGTCATATTAATACTGGCGGAACTGGTCTGATTTGTTCACAGTCTGTCAGCCCCTACAATTCCCGCTTTTTGTTACTCACGGTAACAGATATTAATAATAATCAGATAATGAGGTTATGGTTATGAACCATAAAAACCCGTTTGCTCAATCGGCCCTTGCAGCGGCACTGACGTTAATGTCTTCCCAAGCTATCGCGGCTGGCTTCCAACTAAACGAATTTTCAACCATTGGCTTAGGCCGCGCCTATTCCGGCGAAGGGGCAATGGGAGACACTGCCGCTTCCGCCAGCCGCAACCCGGCGACGATGGCATTAATGGACCGCCCGATGTTTTCCATCGGCGCAGTATTTATCGACCCGGACGTGAATATTGACGGGCAGTCAGGCTCGGGTAACAGTCTGAACGCCAACAACATCGCCCCCACGCAGTGGGTCCCCAATATTCACTATGTACAGCCTCTTAGCGACCGCTGGTGGATCGGTGCTTCTGCTACCAGCAATTATGGTCTGGCAACCGAGTTTAACGATGGCTATGCCGGCGGCCCGTTCGCCGGCAAAACCGATCTGATGACCATGAACCTTAACCTGAGCACCGCCTATCGCCTTAACCAACATTTTAGCGTTGGCATTGGCTTTGACGCCGTGTACGCTCGGGCAAAAATCGAACGCACTATTGGTGAACTGGGTGCGTTGTTACCCGCTTACGGCCTGCCCGCTGCGCCAGCAGATACTCAGATCGCCCATCTTAAAGGTGATGAATGGGGATACGGCTGGAATGCCGGGGTTCTGTACGAACTGGACGACAATAACCGTTTTGGCCTGAGCTACCGCTCTGAAGTTAAAGTCGATTTTGACGGAGATTACCGCAGCACGATTCCGGTGGCGTATAACGCGATTGGCTCGCAGTTTGGCTTACCGACGGGGACCGGCGGCAATACCATTCCCGGATCGCTGTCGCTGCATCTGCCGGAAATGTGGGAAGTCTCCGGCTACCACAAGGTCGCACCTAAATGGGCCGTACACTACAGTATGGCCTATACCAGCTGGAGCCAGTTCCAGGAGTTAAAAGCGACCGGCAGCAATGGACAGGAGCTGTTCTACAAAGATGAAAGCTACCACGATGCCTGGCGCATCGCGTTAGGAACCAGCTACTTCTACGATAAAAACTGGACTTTCCGCACCGGTATTGCCTTTGACGACAGCCCGGTTCCGGCGGATAAACGCTCCATTTCCATTCCCGACCAGGATCGTCTGTGGTTGAGCGCCGGCACCTCCTACGCATTTAATGAAAACGCCTCGGTCGACGTGGGCGTTTCTTATATGCACGGCCAGAAGGTGACGATTAAAGAGGGTAATGACCCGGTTGCCAGCCGCAAGAATGGCCAGCCAACACCCTATGTCTTTAACTCCACCGGCAAAGCCTGGCTGTATGGCGCAAGCTTTAACTATAAATTCTGATCCAACCCCACATCGCATAAAAAAACCCGCATTTCGCGGGTTTTTTTATGATGCATTATTTACTGTGAATCAATATCGCCGATATCGTTTTGGATCGCCGCCGCGTTGGGGTTTTCCTGCGGAATTAACTTGCCGTCGCTGGCGAGGAAATCATGATGCTGGAAGTAGGCTGCGCGCATAAATGCATAGGGATCGTTTGAGTTTCTGACCACGGCATCTGAGTCCAGCAGCTGGGCACGGGTTTCAATTCCCTCCACCACCCACTTACCGGCAGACATCCACCATGTCAGCCAGCTGAACGGCGGATAAACATAATCCACCAGTCCCCCCAGGTCTTCACGCGGCGTAAAGCCACCGTAACCCGGAACTTCTACATAGGTGCCGTAACCCACGCCGTAATGGCCGAGGGTACTGCCGAACGCGCGGTTTTCTTCTTTTGCCAATTTCGGATTAGCCATGCTCGCGACGTCAATCAGTCCGCCCATCCCTAACAGGGTATTAAGGAAGAAGCGGTTGAAGTGGACCATCGCCTTATACGGATTCCCTTCAATGAAATAGTTGACCATTGAGGCAGGTTCGCCGAGGTTGCTGGTGAAATTGCTCAGTCCGTTACGGGCAGGAAGCGGCAAATAATCACGCCATACCACCGCAACCGGACGCACAACATACGGGTCCAGCACGTTGTAGTTAAAATTGAACATGGTTCGGTTGAAGCCTTCCAGCGGATCGGAGCGCCCTGCTGGTTCATCAGCCGTTGGCGAACTGGCACAGCCCACCATCAGTACGCTTGCCAGCGCTAAGCCCGTCAGGCGATAGTTCATAGTTGTCTCCCAGTCCTGCTTTTTGTGAATTCTCGCCCGCTATTGTCGGTTTATGTCAACGGCAAGCTGCTGCTGACCCGCGAAAGGTGTTATCGCACTCAGACCGTACCAGTCACCCGGTTGCGGCGTCGCGCTACCGTCACGTGAAATGCGGACGCGTACCTGCAGCTGGCGCTGCGCGGATAACAGGCGGTCCGGCATCATGGCGTTACCATCGTCCAGCGTGAGCGATAAAGGAAAATGGCTCAGCGGCACTTTCTTCACCGCCACGGGGATCGGCGAGTGGCCGTCAGTAATAGAAATATACAACACTCCGCCCGGCTGTAACATTTTTTCTGCCGCATTGGATAATCCGATCGTTAACGCCAGCTGGCTCTTCTCCACGCCTGAAACGCTTTTAGCCTCGGCGATACTGCGCCGTATCATGACAACCCGCCCATCTTCCGGCGGCAATAGCTGCAACATTTTTTGCCAGCGCGTTATCGCACCGCCATAATTTTGCAGACTGAAGTCATTGAATGCCAGTAGTCCCAGCAGCCTAAGATTGCTTTCATCGTGGCTGACCATCTCGTTCAGCATGGCGCTCGCCTGGCGGTTATCCTGCGGGTCGCTTGAGCGGGTCAGCACTTCCGCATAGCTCAGCCGCGCCTCCGCATCGGTGGGAGAGAGTTGCAGCGCGCGTCGGAAAGCCTGCGAGGCGGTGGTGGCATTGTTGAGTACCATGCCGAGGCGGCCAAGCAGCATCCAGTCGTTAACATTATCAGGAGACTGCTGAAGCTGGCTGCGAACGCCCAGTGCCAGTCTTGCCAGCTGCTCCTTCGTCAGCGGGCGAGCATTGGGGTCCATCACCTGCGCACGCAGGGCCGGCAGTTCATTTTTCACCTGCTGCCAAACCATCAGCTGCGGCAGGCCACCGGCCTTAAAGTAGACGCCAAGACTCACCAGCAGCAGGACAATAATCCCCGGCAACAATACCCAGCGGCCGATCGGGTGCCGTTGCGCGGCGGACTGTTCGGGTATGTCGAGCAGCAGAGTTTGTTGCAGCTCGCGCACCATTTCCGGCCGCCCGTCGACCACGCCCTGCGCTTCGTCGTCTTCCAGCTCGCGCAGGCGCTGATGATAAAAGCGCTGGTTTAACGCATCGCGATCGGTGGCGGTGGCGGTGGCGCGACGGTTAGCCGCCAGTACAATCAGCATGCTGCTAGCCAGCAGCAGCAGCGCAATGGTTAGCCAAAATCCGCTCATGGTTGCTTCCTGTCTTTGTGCAACAGAGCATTAAGCCGCTGCTGTTGCTCTGGGTCCAGTACCGGCGCCGTTCGCCGCCGGCGGCTACGCAAAATAATCACCATCGCGCCGATAATGACAAACAGCAGCGGGCCAACCCAGAGGATCAGGGTTGATGCGGTGAGCGGCGGCTGGTAGGAAACAAAATTGCCGTAGCGCGCCACCATATACCCTGTAATCTGCTCTGGCGTCTGCCCGGCGCGCAGCAGCTGATACACCTTGAGCCGCATATCCCCGGCAATCATCGCGCTCGAGTCGGCAATGCTGTTGTTCTGGCATTTAGGACAGCGCAGCGATTCGGTAAGATGGCGGTACTGCTGCTCCTGGGCAACGGAGTCAAACGGGTAAATATCAATGTTGTCGGCACGCGCCAGAGTGCTAAACAACAGCGCAAACAGCAGGATCAGGTAACGGCTCATGCCCCGCCCTCCTGACCGTACTTCCGCCACAGCGGTTTCACTTCCTGGTTCCACACCCGCTCATTCAGGTCACCGGCGTGGCGATAGCGAATGATGCCACGCCCGTCAATAAGGAAAGTTTCCGGCGCGCCGTACACGCCGAGATCCAGCCCGAGCATGCCATCCCCATCATACAGGCTTAAAGCATAAGGATTTCCCAGCGTGTTGAGCCAGTGAATGGCTTTCTGACGATCGTCTTTATAGTTCAGTCCGACGACGCGCACCCCCTGGGCGGCCAGCGAGTTAAGATACTGATGTTCCGCACGGCAGGTTGGGCACCAGGTAGCCCAGACGTTCAGCAACAGCGGCTTGCCGTCCTTCAGCACCGACTGATCAAAGGTTTTACCCGGCTCATCCAGCGATTCCAGCTTAAATATCGGCACCGGCTTTCCCAACAGCGCCGACTCAAGGCGCGTGGGATCGTCGCCGTTAGCATTACGATTCAGCTGCCACAGCAGCGCGGCGGCCAGCAGCAGAAACAGCACCAGCGGAATATAAAGGATCTTTTTGCTCATCGCGGCTCCTTCGCTCCCTGTTTACGCGTGCGGTAGCGCGGGTCCAACAGACATAAAATGCCGCCCAGCGCCATAAATACGCCACCAAACCAAATCCAGCGCACGAAAGGTTTGTAATAGAGGCGTACCGCCCATGAGTGACCGTCCAGCTCTTCGCCCAGCGCCGCATAGAGATCGCGGGTAAAACCGCCGTCAATCGCCGCCTCCGTCATCATGGTGCGCGCCGCGCTGTAGTAACGTTTTTCGGCACGCAGCGTGGCCTCGTAATGGCCGTTGCGCGTGACGTCAATCAGACCAACGCCGCCGGTATAGTTTGGCCCCTGCAAGCGGTCAACATCGCGAAATGTAAAGTGATAACGGTTGATATCCACGCTGTCCCCGGCCTTCATGCGCACATCGCGCTCCACGCTGTAGTTCTGGCTAAAGGCAATACCAATTACCGTCACCGCCACGCCGAGATGGCCCAACACCATACCCCAGTGGCTGCGCGACAGATGGCGTAATCCGCGGAAGAAGCGGTGCCGGTGGGTAGCGCGTTCGTGCAGCTCCATCAGCGTCAGGATAATCACCCACAGCGCCATCAGCAGCCCCACGACCGTCATCGCCTCAATGCGGTCCTGCATCAGCCACGGCAGCAGGATCGACAGTAGCAGAGTCACCACCAGCGCCAGCCCCAGCCGTCTCCACAGTTTTTGCGGCTCATCACGACGCCAGCGCACCAGCGGCCCGATGCCGAGCAGCAGGGCCAGCGGCGCCATCAGCCATGTGAACAGCATATTAAAGAACGGCTCGCCGATGGAGATGGTGCCAAGACCGAGCTGTTTATGCACCAGCGGCAGCAGCGTACCGAGCAGCACCACCAGCATGGCAGCAATCAGCAGCACATTATTCCCCAGCAGGAAGGATTCACGCGACCAGACTTCATTCTGCACCCGGCTACGCACCTTGCTGCCCTTGATGGCGTACAGCAGGAGCGAACCGCCGATGACGATGATCAAAAAGGCGAGGATAAACATGCCGCGCGCCGGATCGGAGGCAAAGGCGTGCACGGACACCAGCACCCCGGAGCGTACGAGGAACGTGCCTAACAGGCTGAGAGAAAAGGCGGTAATCGCCAGCAGTACGGTCCAGGCTTTGAAGGTGCCACGTTTTTCTGTGACGGCCAGCGAGTGGATCAGCGCCGTACCGGCCAGCCACGGCATAAATGAAGCGTTTTCTACCGGGTCCCAGAACCACCATCCGCCCCAGCCGAGTTCGTAGTAAGCCCATGCAGAACCCAGCACAATGCCGATAGTCAGAAAGACCCAAGCGGCCGTGGTCCACGGACGCGACCAGCGCGCCCAGGCCGTATCCAGCCGCCCGGCCATCAGCGAAGCGATCGCAAAAGCAAACGCCACCGAGAAACCTACGTAGCCCATATACAGCAGCGGCGGATGAAAGATCAGCCCGATATCCTGGAGCATCGGATTAAGATCGCTGCCCTCAATGGGAAAATCGGGCAGCGTGCGGCTAAACGGGTTCGAGGTTAACGTGATAAACAGCAGGAAACCGAGGTTGATCATGCCCATTACCGCCAATACGCGGGCAATCGCCTCCAGCGGCATATTGCGGCTAAGCAGCGCCACCGCCAGCGTCCAGCCGCTGAGCAATAAGACCCACAGCAGCAACGAGCCTTCATGCGCCCCCCAGGTAGCAGCAACCCGATAATAAACCGGCAGCAGCGTGTTGGAATTCGAGGCCACGTAGGTCACGCTAAAATCATTCACCACAAAAGCATGCACGAGAATTAAAAATGCAGCGGCGATACAGGCAAACAGCGCGTATGACAGTGGCCGTGCCAGCCCCATCAAACGCAGGTCCTGACGCGCCGCCCCCCATAGTGGATAAACGCTAAGCAGCAGCGCCAGCGCCAGCGCCAGGCACAGCAGAAAGCTGCCAATTTCCGGTATCATGACGGCCTCACGCTATTATCGCCAACGGCCTGAGCGGGGTGATCCTTCTTCATGGCATCTTCTATTTCTGGCGGAGTGTATTTTTCATCGTGCTTCGCCAACACCTCTTTGGCAATAACGTGAGTGGCATCCTGTAACACGCCCTGTGCCACCACGCCCTGCCCTTCCCGGAACAGATCCGGCAGGATGCCATCATAGCTGACGCTTATCACACCGCTGGCATCATAAAGTTTAAAGGCCACCCGCAAAGTATTCGGATCGCGCTTAACGCTGCCCGGCATCACCATGCCGCCCACGCGCAGTCGCTGGCCGGGTTCCGGCTTTAGCTGCTGCTCTCCTTTGCCATTGACCATCTCACTCGGAGTATAAAACAGGTCGATGTTGGAACGCAGCGCGTACATCACCAGCGCCGTTGCCAGCCCCAGCCCAACCAGCACCAGCATCACCAGTATCAGGCGATTTTTACGACGGGGATTCACGCGCGATCTCCTTTAGCGACCTGCGCCGCCCTTTTTATCTTTACCTCACGTATGCGCTGCTCACGCGCCTGACGCTGACGGATGTCGGCCAACAGACGGTGGCGCTGCCAGCGGGTATGCACCACCAGCGCGGCAAGAGGGATCAGGGTAAAGGCAACGGCCAGCCAGACGTAGAAGCCATAGCCCCCCATCGCGAAGAAAGCCTGCCAGGAAGAGAACGCGGGCGTCATGCTTTACGCCCTCCCTTCGCGGCCAGCTCGACCACCCATGGGCGATGGCGTTCAGCCTGCAACAGCAGGTTACGCAGGCGCATCAGCGTCAGGGTAATAAACACCAGCAAATAGCCGAGAATAGACCAGCGCAGAGGCGTACGCATGCTGGGGTCGATAGCCTGCTGTAACACGCCGGAAGAACCTTGATGCAGGGTATTCCACCACTGTACCGAGTAGTGGATCACCGGCAGATTGACCACGCCAACCAGGATCAGAATACCGGCAGCACGCGCGGCCATACGGCGATCGTCGACCGCGTGATACAGCGCTATCGTGCCCATATATAAGAACAGCAGCACCAGTTCGGAAGTCAGACGCGCATCCCATATCCACCAGGTTCCCCACATCGGCTTCCCCCAGGCTGAGCCGGTGACCAGCGCGATAAAGGTGAATACCGCCCCCACAGGAGCCATCGCCATTGCGGCAATGTCGGCGATTTTCCACTGCCAGACCAGCCCGACCAGCGCGGCTATCGCCATTGAGGCATAAATACCCATCGACCACATCGCGGCGGGGACATGAATGTAGATGATACGATAGCTGTCACCCTGCTGATAATCGGGCGGAGCAAACCCGAACCCCCACGCCCAGCCGAGCAGCAAAGATGCTACGCCCGGAATGGCAAACCACGGCACAAAGCGCCCGCATAACGAGTACAGCCGCTCAGGCTTGCCCAGTTGATGTATCCATTTCCACATTGTTATCTTGCTCACAATAAAAGTTGATACGTGCTGTTAACCCATGGCGGAGCATACGCGCAGCTTCAGTATTTTTCATTACCAGTCAATTAGTTAACGCTTATTCGTAATGCTGCGGCGGTGGCAAAGGGCGCGAGGACGGCGCTGCCTGCGAGAATAGCGCCAAGAATAGCCAGGTAGCCGCTAATCGCCATCCCCTGCTCTGCGGCATCAATGGCCGCACTGGCGAAAATTAGCACCGGCACGGCCAGCGGCAATACCAGTAAGCTAAGTAAAACCCCGCCGCGACGCAGCCCCACCGTCAGACCAACGCCAATCGCGCCCAGCAGGCTGAGCGTTGGCGTTCCGAGTAATAATGTCAGCGCCACCGCTCGCCAGCTGGCAAAATCCAGCGCCAGCAATAGCGCGATGAGCGGCGACAGGAGAAGTAACGGCAGCCCGGTAACCAGCCAGTGTGCGACCACTTTACTCAATACGATTAACGGCAGCGGAACGGGCAGCAGCAGCAGCTGTTCCAGTGAACCATCGAGAAAATCATCGCGGAACAGCCGTTCCAACGCCAGCAGTGAGGAGAGCAGCGCCGCCACCCAAACAATACCGGGCGCAATACGCGCCAGCAGCTGGGGATCGGCACCAATACCTAACGGAAACAGCGTTACCACAATCAGAAAGAACCAGAGCGGGTTGAGGATTTCCGCAGTACCGCGAAACGCAATGCGTAATTCTCGTTTTAGGACGGATAAAAACATCAGCCCCTCCCCGCCGTGAGGCAAATGCGCCGCAGATTGCGCATCGACGTGGGCAGCTCCTGATGTGTGGTGAGAACGACGGCCCCGCCCTGCTGCGTATGGCGTACAAACTGCGCCATCAGCTTTTCCACCCCGGATTTATCGATCGCCGTGAGCGGCTCATCAAGTATCCATAACGGCGCCGGGCTTAGCCAGAGACGCGCCGCCGCTACGCGGCGCTGCTGGCCAGCCGAAAGTTGTGCAACCGGCAGGTCCTCATAACCAATCAGGTCAACCTGCTCCAGCGCATGCCACAACTCATCCGGGGGACGATGCGCATACCAGAAGCGGAGATTTTCGTAAGGGGTCAGCGACGCCTTAACTCCGGGCTGATGGCCGAGGTAAAGCAGACTGGCGTGATAGTTTTCACGCTGATGTTGAATACGCTGCTGCTGCCAGAGCACTTCGCCCTGCTCCGCATGGCTGAGCCCGGTGAGAATGCGCAGCAGGGAGGTTTTGCCGACACCGTTTGGCCCCTCTACCTGCACAATATCGCCCGGCGACACGGTGAAACTGAGATCGCTAAACAGCGCACGATCGTCGCGCAGACATGTCAGGTTTCGGGCTGCCAGCATAGAAGGAGAGTCATATATTGTTAAATTTATGGGTGGATAGTAGCACAAACATTGTGACAACTGCACCATTCTGACAGGCGCTCAAAGCGCTTTAACCGTTGCTTCTATAGATAAAAACCCAGACTCCGTCAGCGCTGTGACATGACTCGACAACGGGCATTGACTGACGACAACGTCACCCGGTGGCGGCAGGAAAAGATGAGGGATAAAATGGATTAGGCAAAAGAGGCATTTCAGCCGTAAAGCCCGTTGCCATTGCGTGCCAGGGAAGACAAAAGAGAACCGCGCAGATGTTATCTCAAGGGGCAATGGGAGGAGCGGGAGAACAGCGCCATTGCGGTAATGGGAACATAAACAGCAGGATGGGCGAAGGCTCAGCGTCCGACCTCATCTTTCTTGTATGATGCCCGCATCCGTGAACTTGCCTACTTCGAAAATGACTACATCCATAATAAAAAAAAATAGTACATATAATTATTTTTAATGGTTCCCTGGTGTCGGGCAGTATACGCCTTCCTTGCGCACCTTACTTTTGCGGCTGACATGCAGATTGCCAGCCTGTTCCTTCATTTCATGGTTATAGTAGCATCATAAAAGCGCTTGGATCGAGTGTGTTTTGAGTGTCATTTTGTATTTTTTTTGAGTGTTATTTTTTTTCCCGATTTATCAACAGGATGTATTGGTAAAAAAAATTTCTTATCACGCCATGATCATGTAACATTTGTTAATGTATTGCTGAAATTCTTCACGCTCAGGCCACGCGACAACTATTCAACTGACGACGATCATGGACAAAAAAACAACAAACCTGCACAAAATCCACGAGTTGCTCGATGAAAAAGGGGTTGATAAAAGAAAACAGGCTTCGACCGTGGCAGACATACTCACCATTAAATACAACAGCGCCAGGCAGAAACTCGATGGTAAAAGGGGTGTGACGATTGCGGAAATAAAGAAAATATACCGCTACTTCAACGCCTCTTTTGATGGTGGCAGAGAGCACAACTGCATTTTCGTTATCAAGGATATGCACGTAAGATGCAATGTAGAGGTTGACGCGGAAGCCACGGAAAATATCGAAAAAGAAGAAAACTATGCGTTCAAGGATGGTCAGAATTATATTATTGATGCTAATTACCATCAGAAAAACACAAAGATGTATCGCGTCAGAAAACTCGATTTCCTGCCAGCACCCAGAATCGCTATACTTGACAATGATGCCGATATCCTTGAGTTATTAAAGTCCGTTTGCAGCAGGTTTGGCATCGAAGCAGAAATATTTCAAACGAAAGATGAGATCTTACGGGAAATAGGCAATAAGAGCTTTGATTGTTTCATTATTGACTGGCTGTTAGATTACGGAGAAAACTCCGAACGGGTGATTGAGGCCATCAGAGAAAAGAACGATCGCTGCCCTGTTATCCTTCTCACCGGACAGCTCAATCAGCATGAAAAAGAGATTGGCAAAGCGATAATTAAATACGACATTGAAATTATTGAGAAGCCGACAAGAACGTTAATTCTCTCATCCATTCTTTTGAACACCCTGTTTTTTAAAGATTGAGGTTAATCAATGAGCATCACTTTCCATAAGTTAACTGAGCAACACCTGAAGGACGTTTACGATATCAGATTTTCAGTGCATGAAAATCTGGTACACGGCCATCAGATCCAATATCTGCAAAGAGAACAGGCTCTGGATGACATCCGTCAGGGCGGCGGATGGATTTGTAAAAAAGATAACGACTGTGTGGGATACGCATTGGGTATTTTTATTCCTGAACCCTTAGTTGGCGGGCTGTTTGTTAAGCCTGAATATCACCATAAAGGCATAGGATCACACCTTCTTTCACTGGTCACAACGTGGTTTTTTGAACAGGATACATCGGAAATTAGCCTGACCACAGATGCGGGATCAAAAGCCGAACGTTTCTATCGACAGCGTGGATGGCAGCCGGCGGGCGTTGATGAGTTTGGTCAGCTAATATTTAAAAAATACCGGGAAAATATATGAAATATATTCTTTTCGTGTTTTCAATCTTCTTCAGCTACTTCTGTCTGGCTCAAGGAGACAGTCTGGTTTTAGTCAATAAGGGCATCAGGGTTAACATCACGACCCCCGACTTGGAAAAAATGCCGTCTTTGGAAATAAAGACCTCCACAAACTTCACGCCAGAGAGCGTTTTCACCGGAGTCAGACTGAAAGATCTGCTGGAGGCTTACCATGTCAGTTCAGGATCAATACGCGTATTTGCACTGGATGATTACAGTTATACGCTGCCCGTTGCCGAGCTGCTAAAATATAACGTCATTCTGGCTTACAAGAGAGATAACAACTATATTGACATTTCCGAAATGGGGCCATATGTGGTTATCTATCCCAGAGACAAGTATCCAGAGCTAAAGACATTAGACGTCAACGCGAAAACCGTTTGGCAGATCGGTACTATCGAGGCTCTGTAATGAAAAGAACATACCTGTACATGCTAATCCTGTTGTTAATGTTTAGCGTAATGATATTTAGCACGATAAATAAATTCAATAGCGTCAGAGAGCAGTACAAAGAGATTGAACCCAGCCTTGATAACTATTCAACCGCAGAGGTCACTTTCCTCGCATTCGAGCGCATGAGAATTTTTTTACTGTCGGGGGGAAGCCTCGAGGATTTTTCAATCAAAAAGAAAATTTTCGATTCAAAAATCAAAATTCTGCAAAACAAATCCAACAGCAACACCGATTTTTTCTACGACGACGAATTCCTTATTTTATTAAAAAAAATAAAAGATGAAAGCGAGCAATTGAGTGCAATTTACTCTACCAACGCCAATAATCCGGATAGAAACGTCAAAGCCCTTGCTTTTATGCCGCAAATGCAGTCGAGCATGATGGACTTACAGGAGGTTATCTACAAAATTCAAATAGACCACTTTAACACCACAAAAAACATCATAAAAGATAACTCGGCTTACGCCAAATATTATGCCTTATTATGTATCATTCTTTTCTTTGTACTAATTATACTTTTGTGGCGGCACATTACAAAATTGAAGCAAACTTTACTTGAAAAGAACGTATTTATTTCCGCCATATACCATGAGCTATCAGGATCGATCCAAAAAATACAGATATCTTCTGAAATGATAGATGTCAGCGGTGATTATACTGAAGCCTACAGGCATATAAAAAATATAAAATCGCATTCCGAAAAAATATTCCATCAAACCAGAGAAATTCTCGAATACTCGAAAATAGAAACAGGTAACACACGGCTAAACAACTCAGCATTTTATCTTAAGGAACTAATAAATGAGTCACAACTCCCCTTTCAAAATAATAATAACAATAATGTTTTTATACCACGCTGCACGTCAAAGAATAAACGCATTCAGTCCGACAAGCAAAAATTACTCTCAATCATTATCAATTTATTAGATAACGCCGACAAGAACACAAAAAATGGCAGAATTTACCTGTCCATAAAAATTACAGGTTCTCATCTTTACCTGCGCGTAAAAGATAATGGTTGTGGATTTGATATAAAGAAACTCAACACGCTTTATCGTCCTTTCAATCAGGGTGCTGAAAAGGAAACCCGGCAAGGACTTGGTTTGGGGCTTACCATCATAAAAAACTTTGTCAAAATATTTAATGGCAAAATCCGAGTGAAATCCCGTCAAAATATGGGTTCAACATTCCTGATACGTGTTGATGTAGGGTCTGCATAGCTTTGCATCAACAATTAAATAGGGCTGTTCAAGGTAAAGCTTGAAAAAACATGAGCTTTTACGCTAAGATAGCGCCCCGGTTTAGCAGTGATGCGCCGTATCCCAATGTCTCCTTAGTTAAATGGATATAACGAGCCCCTCCTAAGGGCTAGTTGCAGGTTCGATTCCTGCAGGGGACACCATTTGCACTTCCCAGTACGTTCCAGAAAGTCTAACCCCCTCCCCTTTACATACAGCAATATAACAGCGTACCCACTTCCCATGGCGTCCAGCTATATCTCATGGGTTCTATACATGGTTGTGCATAGCATTGTGTGTAACCAGGTTCGATTTTTTTCTATACACATGCTGCTTATCTGATATCCCAATTAAACGCTAAAACACTGGAAAACCCTACACGCTCAACAATGCCGAGGGTCTGTTGCTTCTTGTTGAGGTGAACAGCGCAAAGGGCTGGCGTTTTCGCTGTCGCTTCGTTAGCAACCCCGAGATGCTCTCTTTTGGCATTCACGGGGAAGTCTACCTGGCTGGGGCACGCCGTAAGCGTGATGAGGCGCGTTCGATACAGGCAAAAGGAATCAACCCCAGCGATGCCCGTAAAGCCAAAAAGATAGCGCTGCTTTTGTAAAGACACCCGTTTGAGTTCCACACACTTTTTGAGGTTCCGGCGTAATTGACCTTCTCCCTGAAACAGGGATTTCTTCATTTTTTTCAGTACCGGCGTAAAGTAGGGTTTCCGACCTTTCTTACCCTGAACAAATAAGGTCATCCGGCATGAAAAAGACGCGTTATACCGAAGAGCAGATCGCTTTTGCCCTGAAGCAGGCAGAAACAGGTACGCGGGTGGAGGAAGTCTGCAGAAAGATGGGGATTTCTTTGGCCGGTGCAGAAACCCGCATTCGTTAGGGTGTACAGCGGATCCCTATCCTGCTGCGGCGCGAGGGCTGGCTGGTTAACCACTAGAAAACCCATCGGATTTAACGTCTGGAAGGGCTGAACCTGCGGTCAAAACGCCCGCGGCAGTACGTGACGGCCAGCACATGCGTATCCGCCCGGCCGTGAGCGCTGTGGATCCGTGCCCTGACTGTAGTCGATAATTTTAGTCGTGAATGCGTGGCGATCGAGGTAGGCCAGGGACTTCGCGGTGACGATGCGGTCGACGTGATGGAATGGATCAGGCAGACACAGCAGCGTGTAACACGGCGGCTACAGACGGACAACGGCAGCGAATTTATCTCGAAAACGCTGGATCACTGGGCGTATACAAACGGGGTAACGATGGACCTCTCCCGCCCCGGGAAGCCTACAGATAACGCCCTGGTTGAGTCATTTAACGGCAGCCTGCGTGAGGAATGTCTGAACGTGCACTGGTTCCTGTCACTGGAATATGCTCAGAAGAAGATCGAGCACTGGCGGCAGGAATATAAGCCGTAACGGCCACATTCCTCGTTAAATAACCAGACTCCTGCAGAATTTGTCCGAAGCCTGCTAACAGGCCCGGATCCCTGATTTATCCTGGCACCGATATTGGGAGGAAACCGCTCTAGCTATGGCTGCACTGATATTGGACCAGGGTCATGTTCGAGAACTAACTGGGCTTATTCGCGTTTAAATTCAGGACTGAAATTTCTTCTGTTCATTGGAAAACCTGTGTTGTTCTGAGGTCAGCATATCACCTCTGTTCAGGTGCCAAAATTCAGTAAACCACCACAGAACAACTATAATTTTAGTTGAAATTCTATACGCATGAAGATAGCCACCTCGTAAATTGTGGTCTTTGGTGATATTATGAATTTGATTTTCGCTATTAGACGCAACAAAATATATTTATATTAATGGGATTTAAAATGGAAAATAGGAATAGATTAAATTACAGTATAGGGATATTCTTCTTACTATTTGCTTCATTCTTTCCAGCATATGTATTCGACTACGCATTTTATGATGACTATTCATCATTAAATAATATCTTGTCTGGAAATACCCCATCAATGAAATGGGATATAGAATCAGGGAGGCCAACTTATGCTATATTCAGATATTTAGCCGAGGTATCTTCGAATGGAATAGAGTCATTCTCATTCCTTCGGTTAATCTCTGCACTAAGCGTTGGTATACTAGGCGTAAGGATATATCATTTCCTTAGTAGAAATGACATATTTAACAGCCCAGAGAAAAGGGCTTTTCTTGCTGTTTCGCTATGCCTCACCCCATGCATACAGGTTTATACGGCGTGGGCAACATGCTTCCCTTTTGTTATCTCATTAATTCTAGCTCTTGAGTCTTACTCGTTGATAAGCTCAAATAAGATAACGCCTCTAAGATTTTCATCGTCTTTGCTATTGATTTTTTTATCATTTGCAATTTATCAACCAACTGCGATGGCCTTTTTGGTTTTTTGTTTTCATTAAAAACATCCTTGGCAATGACAGGGTTTATATAAAAAACCTTATCCCTCCTTTCTTCGTATCTTTATTTGGAGCTATATTCTCCGCATTCCTTGTTAAAGTTTTACCTTCTATCATATATGGTGATAGTGAAGGCCTTGAAAGGTCAAAGCTGGTAACAGGGTATAAGGAGAAAATATATTTGTTTTTCGATGGCCCGATAAGTTACTCGGTTTCAAATTATGATATTACCACAAATTTACATTATGCAATATTCAGCGGTTTTTTAATTTCCATTGGCGCGCTAGTATTATTTAAAAGTAAGGGCGGGTTATATAAACTAGGCTTATCTGTTATTCTTCTTGTTGGTTCATTTTCGTGTAATTTGGTTATAGAGGAATCTTTCACATCCTTTAGATCTATTGTCGGGATTGAAATGATTGTTGTCTGTTTAATGTTTATTGCCTTGGTATCAATGACAAACTTCATCAAGCGACATCAAAAAATAACTTTCCTGTCAATGGCCTTGGTGCTCTCTTCTCTTTCCCAATACAATATCATAAGAGGCTTTATAATCCCGCAGAATGGAGAGCTTCATGCGATAACGGGAGAATTATCCGCCAAAATTGACAGAGAATATAATGGCAAGGTTATGTTTGATATTAGCGATCCGGCATATAACGTCTTCTCTAATGTACAGAGAAGCGATGAATTTGGCGGTATTTCCTCAGCTGCACCCTGGGTTATTAAGGGTATGGCAGAGCAAATTAAAAAAGTTAAAGGTTATAACTTCACAATACCTGATAATTATATAGTTTCAGAAAATAACCACTGTGATGAAGACTGCATAGTAATTAAGCCTGGTGACGCAATGCGTAAAATCAACATAGCTTACTAAGAATATCTGGCCCTTTCGGGCCAGATATTCAATAGCGCTTCTATTCAGTAAGCGGATAACTTGCAGTGGCATGCAGTGTTATATTTTTGTCTAGTTCCATTAAATATGTTGGCAACTTTGTCTGACATGCCAGGAGCATAAACCGATTCAATCGGCACCCCTGAAGAGGCTACTTTTGACATAGAGATAGCTGGAGATTCTATAAGGGGATATTTGTACACCCAACAGTATGATATGTTGGACGCAATAGAGGTCTTTTTGGTTTGCAGCTTTGAATTTAATTCCAAATTCATATTACCTGAAAGGGTTATATCTAATTCGGTCCCTGATGCTGTATTGGGGACGCCCTATATACCGTATGTAGAATAAGATCCAGAGTAATAGCAAATTAGCTTTACGCTTTTCTTCCCTGCATCCGCATCGGGTAAAACTTTCTATCACCAAAGCTTACAGGCATTTCGCACGCATCTTTAGTTATTTCTATTGAATTGTGTGAAACCCCATGGCTTCCTTTTCTAAATCTGATCCCCCAATTTTCATTCCCGGCCTGAAACTTCCAGCCCCCCATAGAATATAAAAAGTGCAGCCGTCATCAAACTGAATTCCGCTAGATGCTAACCTTACACAATCCTTAGCTCCATCAAATGGAGTTCCACCATAGAACCTGCACGGGCCTTCAATGTTCTCCGCATACCTGTATGTAATAGATGAACCCGTTCCAGCGTTGTTTTCGCCGTTAGATACGTGTAGACATCCCGATGTTACCAGACAGAGTGCTAGTGACTTAAAAAACCATCGTACAGCGCATGACCAATTCAAGACCCGTTAATCATTCCTACATGGTGTATCGCTGAGTCATAGGGGTCTGCGCAATGCCAGCCCTCTTTTCCGCAATTAGTTATTCGGATGCTGTAAATACTAGACTCAAACCACGGCGCGAGGTAATCCAAATGTTGGTCTATGTCGTCTGTATAAGCCCTTTCTCTGCGCAGTTTATAAGATCTATATTGAACAATGCGGTATCGGGAACCCCATATGGCTATACCATGCCCTGTATGGCGGCTGGAATAATGGAACTTGCTTCCCGTCTACGCCACCGTCGATAACAAAATCAGACAATGTAAAATGGTAAGCAAATTCTGAAGCGTTACTGCTTATTGTCTCTCAAAGCCAAGATGAGTTAACACCCAGTATCACACTTTTATTTCTTCCGGGTTTGCGCCTGATTACCGTTGGTCTTTCAGCCCCCTGCATCAGGGTATGGGCATAGTTAGTCAGAGAATCTACAATCTATGTGCCGGGGGGCAGATATATGGCTAAAGGCGACCCAGCGCTGTTATTTTCTTTCGCTATATCAATCAATGCCTGCATCACGGAGGTGTCATCTGTCACCCCATCACCTTTAGCTCCGAAATCTTTTATACTAACAGTGTCTGCGCTCTTATTGTGCAGAGTAAGTGCAACGGCTCCGGCATATGGCTGGCTGCTTGACGCCGATCGGGGCATCACCAGGCCATCTTCAGTGCTGGACAGTGTCGAGTTACCCACGCTTACCCCTGCATCTAAAGAATTGCCATTGGTTTCCTGTCGGGAGGATGCAGGGGACACCAGAAAAACCTCTTCAGCAGGCTCCGTGAGTTAAAACATCGTTTAAACAATACGATAAGAACATCCCCAAAAAAAACGTACTCACCATATCCGACAGTCCCGTAACTCACTGCGGGTAAAATACCGGGTAAGCCAGTTCGTCTTTTAACAAAAATGCTGTCATACGGTATTCAAAACGACCGTGGCAAAAAACCACGTCGGGTGATGCGCGACGGCGATACCGGTATTTAAATGAGTGCCAAAGGCGCTGTCGCAAGCATAAGCCGACATTCGCTGCGGCTGGATAAGCTTATTGTCACCAGCACATTCAGGGATGCCATAGCTGCATCCCCTATTGATTCATGGTTCTATCAGTATGAATTCAGGCCCGCGATGGCGCGCACGTCGCTCCCGGTGGGTGCCTGATGAATGCGTAAGCCAAACTCGTCCACCACGGCAAACACATGGTCAAAAATATCAGCCTGAATGCTTTCGTATTCCAGCCATGCCACGGTGTTAGTGAATGCGTAAATTTCAAGCGGTAAACCTTCCGCTCCTGGCGCCATCTGGCGCACCATCAGCGTCATGTCCTGGCGTATGGAGGGATGCTGGCGCAGATATTCATTCAGATAGGCGCGAAAAGTGCCGATATTCGTCATTTTACGCTGATTCAGAATGGAGGCTGGCCCCGCATTCTGTCCATTCCAACTGGCGATTTCTTCCTGGCGCATCTCCATATAAGGTGACAGCAGGCGCGCATGAGCCAGCTTTTCCTGCTCTTCCTCCGTCAGAAAGTGGATGCTGGTCGTATCAATGTTGATGCAGCGCTTGATGCGACGACCGCCAGAGGCCGACATACCGCTCCAGTTTTTAAATGCGTCGGAGACCAGAGCATAAGTCGGTATGGTCGTAATGGTGTTATCCCAGTTACGCACTTTTACCGTGGTCAGACCAATATCCGTCACCGCGCCGTCAGCCCCATATTTTGGCATCTCCAGCCAGTCTCCCAGCTTCAGCATATTGTTTGCAGAAAGCTGAATGCCCGCGACCAGGCCCAGGATTGGGTCTTTAAATACCAGCATCAGGACGGCTGCCATTGCGCCCAGCCCGCTGATCAGGATCGCCGGAGATTTTCCAATCAGCAGCGAAATCATCATAATACCGATGACAATAGCGGCGATCAGCTTGATGCCCTGTAGCAGCCCTTTGAGCGGGAACTGCGCGGCAAAGGCGAAACGGTTTGATAAGCTGTTCACCACATCCAGCAGCGAGAAAAACGACATCAGGCCGTAGAGCATGACCCAAAGCTGCGCACAGGTTGACAGAATAGCCGCCGCGTCGCTGTCCTTATTTAGCCATAGTACCGCCTGGACATTGACAATAATCCCCTGCAGCGTAAAGGCCAGCCGGTGAAAGAGCTTATTTTCGGTCAGGATATGCAGCCAAAGATGTGAGCTGGCCTGAGCACGCTTTTCACAGACGGCCAGAACGATGCGGTGCAAGATAAAGTGAACGACGATTGCCGTAAGAAAAATGATGGCAAAAATAATCGTCAGCGAAATAGCATGATTAGGCTCAATACCAAACTGTTTGAGTTGTGCAATCAATTGCTGCATAGCGTCTCCTTAAAAACCAGCGGTGATCATGCCTTGAGCAACGGACAGGTTCAACCCTTGTTGGCAAATGTTGGTCACCTTTGCGCCTGAACGCATTTATCATCATAAAAAAAGGTGGATATTCAGCGGATTGATTTTGCCGCCGGGGCTTAAACTGCTGGGCATATTGCTGACTTTACCCCGGAGTTCATCGTGCCAGATAAAGATCCTGTTGTTGAGCGCCTCTCTTTAGAGGTTCTTGCGCTACGTAACATTGTGCAAATGCTTATCGCCTATGGCAATGTGCCGACCGGCGGCAAGCTGAATAAGTATCTGGAAAAGGTCGCTGATGACGTCGAACATCGCGATGAACGTGACGCAAATAAGGCGATCGCCAATGTGATCCGTAGCTATATTCGCTGAGCGCTTTGCAGCCCGGCATTCGTCGGGCTATCTGTCTTACGCCCCCTCCGGCCAGTTGCAAAGCGTTGGGCAGGAAATCTCTTCCCTTGTTATCGTGAGCAACCTTAGCAATCAATACCGTTCATGTCGCTACAGGTGCCGTTCATTCCCTGCCAGAGGCAGTTCATTCCCCTATTCCGCGCCGCACCCATCCCTGCCGTTATTATGTCCCCATCGAGATAGTTGACATTTCCTTCGGGAGAAGCCCTGATGAACTCACCTACCGCCAGTCACAAGATACACCGCACCCGTTGTTTAACCCTGATCGGCACCATCATCACCCAGTTTGCCCTGGGATCGGTCTACACATGGAGTCTTTTCAATGGTGAGCTGTCGTTAAAAATGGCGGCTCCAGTGAGCCAGATCGCCTTTTCATTTGGTTTATTGAGCCTGAGCCTGGCGCTGGCTTCTTCCGTCGCGGGAAAGTTACAGGATCGGTTCGGCGTACGTCATGTCACCCTCGGGGCCGGCCTGCTGATGGCCATCGGCCTGGCGCTAACCGCAAGCGCTAACAACCTGTTTATGCTCTATCTGAGTGCCGGAGTGCTGGTGGGACTGGCGGATGGCGCGGGCTATCTGATGACGCTGTCTAACTGTGTGAAGTGGTTCCCTGAACGCAAGGGCGTTATTTCCGCCTGTGCGATCGGCGCATACGGTCTCGGCAGCCTGGGCTTTAAATTTATCTGCGGTTTTTTGCTCAGCGTGACCAGCCTGGAGATGACGTTTATGATTTGGGCTGTTATCGCCATGAGCATGATGACGATCGGCGCCTTATTAATGAAAGATGCGCCCCTTCAGGCGGTTAGCGTTCGCGTCGCTCATACGGCGCGGGATTATTCATTTGCCGAGTCGGTGCGTATGCCCCAGTACTGGATCCTGGCCCTGATGTTTCTGGCTTCATGTATGAGCGGCCTGTATGTGATTGGCATCGCAAAAGACATTGGCGAAGGCATGGTGCACCTCAGCACGCAAACCGCTGCCCAGGCGGTCACCATCATTGCGATAGCTAACCTCAGTGGTCGCCTGATATTGGGTATTCTGTCGGACAACGTCGCGCGTATTCGGGTGATCACCCTGGCGCAGCTGGTGTCACTGGCAGGTATCAGTATCCTGTTGTTCAGCCGGATGAATGAAAGTACCTTTTTTATCGCGGTTGCCTGTGTCGCCTTCAGTTTTGGCGGTACGATCACCGTTTATCCCTCGCTGGTAAGCGACTTTTTCGGACTGAATAACTTGAGTAAAAACTACGGGGGAATTTACCTCGGTTTTGGGATCGGCAGCGTCATGGGATCTCTGGTCGCCTCGCTCTTCGGTGGCTTTACCATGACCTTTAGTCTGATTATGGGCCTGATGGCGATCTCATTACTGCTGTCGATCACCGTGCGAGCGCCATGCAAAGCGGTGGAAAAGTCAGGCGCAGCGCGCCTGATTGCCAGCTGAATAGCGAGATGCCCGCAGCAGCTCTGCCTGCGGGCATCTCCGGATTACTGCTGGAGGAACAGCGGTTCAGGAAGGCCGGCAACCGCAACCCTGACGGCAAACAGATCGCCGGACTGCGGGTACTGTGCCAGTTCCTCCGCGCTGCGGTCTTCTCTCGATGAGGTGATGTACAGGGTCTTCAGATCCGGGCCACCAAAAGCGACCATCGTCGGCCAGCGTACCGGCAGCGGGATTTCATCAACAATATCCCCACTGTGCGGATCGAGGCGGATAACACGCCCTCCGTCAAACATTGCCGCCCAGTAATAGCCTTCACTGTCTACCGCCGCCCCATCCGGGATCCCGCCCTGCTGCTGGATAAAGTGACGTACCACCTCGCGCTGACCGATTTCCCCTCTGTCCGCATCCATCGGATAACGATAAAGCACGGCATTCGGCGTATCGCTCTGATACATCCACCGTCTGTCGGGAGAAAAAGCCAGCCCGTTGGAGATCATAATATCGGCGGCCTGCTCGGTAAGTTTGAGCTGATTATCCACGCGGTAGAGTTTCGCGCCGTTGCGATCCTGCGGTTCCCACAGGGTGCCACACCAGAATCGACCAAACGGATCGACGCGGCCATCGTTAAAGCGGCTGCGTGGCGCATCGCCGGGGTTATCGGCGATCCGGCGGGTGATTTCGCCACGATGATTGAGATAACAGATGCCGCCGCGCAGCGCGGCGATCAGCCCCCCGTCTTCACACAGGCCAATACAACCAATATCCTCCGCCACCGGCCAAACCTGATGCTCTCCGCTGGACGGATCGAAGCGGTGCAAAGCAGGGGCCAGGATGTCAACAAACCACAGCACCTGTTGCTCCACGCTCCACAGCGGGCACTCGCCTAATTCTGCCTGTACTGATAAGACATTTTCTACCCGGTAGGCCATCTTCAGCTCCTTGCTGGTATGTATGTACGTTTGTTTGGCTAAAGCTTAGGTTATTTTTTCAGGCTGCCGCAGGATAGTGTAGACAGATTTACTGAGGATGAGCAGGCGCTGTTGGCCCGCATTACCTGTCCGGATAAGAAAATGAGGGGAATGTGGCCCTTAGAACCGATTTGCAATGGCTTGTGGAACAAACCTGTACGCGTATATCGGGCGGGCATCGTCCTACCCGCCCTCGCTTTAGCTTTTGATACGGTAATTGCACTGATACCAGGCTTTCATTAATCCCGGTATATGGCTTTCCTGCGGTTCAAGCGCTTCAACTTTATCAAAGCCCCGCTCGGAGCAGTAATGTTCAACGTCTTTTTGCATCGCGGTCCGATCGACCTGGCCGGGTTTAAAACGGTACTGAACGCTATTGACCGCCGGATCTTCATCCACCCTTTCATAAGCGCCGGGTTTGCCCGAAGTACAACCGGCTAATACGAATAGCGCCAATGCAGCTATCGCTTTTTTTTTCATCATGGCTCCTTCTTCTGGTGTCGCATCATAACAACTCCGACACGGACAACTATCAGACACCGGCGCATTTGCAAAATTTTACTTAACTAATGCAATGTTTCCCCGATTGAATTGATTCAGGGATCCATGTAGCGGAGTCTGACTATCAATGCGACTATGCTCACAGACAACGCACTAAGTCTGCACAACACCAGGAATTATAAAAATTAAAAATAGTTATGCCCGCGCAAGCGGGCTTTTTTTTAGGGTACTAGTTATCTGAACCGCCAATAATCATACGCAACACGCTTGCTGAATCGTTATCTGTTAGTGCCAACACGGACTGATAAAGGTCAATGGTCATATCGCAAAGCTTCGTTTCATCAGCGCCCGGCTCACCGGGGGTATTCAGCGTCTGCAAATCACTGCCCCAGCGGCTATAAAGCGCCTGCACCACTTTCTGTAGCTGTTGCCGCCCACGGGATGACTCAACCGGCGGCGCGCCATCATCGCTATGCTGTAGCAGGGTATCCATTGCCGACAGGTCGCGCGCGATCAGATCCTGCGGCAGCAGTTCACCGATGTTCACTCCGCCTTTTACCTGTGGAAACAGGAAACGGAAACACTGTGCGGAGCTGCGCTGACGAACCTGTTTCATTTCCTCCAGCGAAACCTGCATATAGGCAATCAAATCCCGATCGCGGGCGGTATTAATACGCTGGTTCAGCAGGTCGGCGGCCATCGGCCGCAAGAGTTCAACCGCCTGACGAAATGGCATCCCCTGACGCAGATGGTCGATCAGCCTGTCGCTGGCCTGTTGATAAAGCGCCGGCTGTTGCAGCCTGATGGTCCGCCAAACGGGGAGAGAAGCCATCTGCGTTCGGGCATACTCAATGCCTGCCTCTTGCTGGCGCTGCGGGGCCACCCAGCGGTAGTAGCCGATATTGCCGACCAGGACTGGCAGCATAAATAGCAATATGGCCATGGGTGCGGTCAGTTTTTGTTCTTTCCACAGCCATCGAGTCAGCACCAGCCAAAATACCGTTGAGAAGACTGAGATAAGAATAGCGTTCGAAGTCAAAATAATTTCCTGAAGTGTTCAGACCAGAGGCGCGAAGGTTAACGTCAGTCAACGCGTACATCGACCAGTACCGTGCAGCTGGCGCGTTCGATGACGGCGGCGCTGCATGAGCCTTTTAGCAGGCGATTAAATGAATTGAGCTGGCGACGCCCCATGATAATCATCATCGCCTGAAGTCTGTTGGCTTCAGCAACAATCGTGGATGCCGGCTCCCCGGCCACGATGCGCCCACGCGCCGTCACCCCGGAGCGCTGTAACTCGGCCAACGCCTGACGCACCGCCGCTTCAGCCGTGTTTTGCTCATCCCGCGCCATGCCATATTCGCTGGGATCTTCGCCGGCTTCAATTTCCAGCGGCCCACAGGCACAGCTGGCGTCGACACAACACAGCACCACCACCGAAGCCCGCAAGGCCAGAGCCTGAGTGCTGGCCAACGCAACCACTTTACGGGCCATCATTGATCTATCGATGGCGACTAAAAGCGTTTTCATTTGCTTCTCCTGTCGGTCACATTTCGCTGCGTTTTTCGATTTTTTCTGCTGCACATTCTGCACATGTTCGCCATGCGTTAATAATGCGGGCAGTGCCAGCGCGCTCATCACTGAACAAAGCCGATGTTCGAGATATTGTGATTTTCATAAGCATAATTGAACGTAATTGTAGCATCGTTCGACCCTTTTACGGTCAAATGGCGATGTTGCCATATCATCAGTCGCCAAAACCAATGATACGACAAATAATAATGAGCCGGGTGGGTTAATCAGCAACAAAGGCGTACAAAGAGGTTATGCGGGGAAATGACAGTTAAAGTGAAGCTCTTTTATCCTGTTGACCTGATAACGCATAAAACGGCCCGGGTTAAGGTATCAGTCAGCTTGTCTGACTGATACCTTTCTCTCCGCAGAATTACTTCACGTTCGTTTTGACCGTGGCTGGCAACACGCCTTCGGCGCGGAACATAGATTTGATCCCTCTCACCGCCTGACGAATACGGTCACTGTTTTCAATCAGCGCAAAACGTACGTGCGTATCGCCGTAATCACCAAACCCGATGCCCGGTGATACGCAGACTTTTGCCTCCTGCAACAGCAGTTTGGCAAACTCCAGCGATCCCAAATGTGCATAGCGCTCGGGGATTTTCGCCCAGACATACATCGAGGCTTTGGGATTATCCACCATCCAGCCCGCCTCATGCAGGCCTTTCACCAGCACATCGCGACGACGTTTATATTTCTCCGCAATGTCACGCACGCACTGCTGATCCCCTTCCAGCGCCGCGATGGCAGCCACCTGTAGCGGGGTGAAGGTGCCGTAGTCGTGATAGCTTTTGATGCGTGCCAGGGCGGCTACCAGCTCTTTATTGCCAACCATAAAGCCAATACGCCAGCCGGCCATATTGTAACTTTTCGACAGGGTGAAGAATTCAACCGCCACATCCCGCGCGCCCGGCACCTCCATAATGGAAGGGGCTTTCCAGCCGTCGTAAACAATATCTGCATAGGCGAGGTCGTGGATAACCAGCACGTTATACTGCTTCGCCAGGGCGATGACCCGCTCAAAGAAGTCCAGCTCCACGCATTGCGCGGTAGGATTGGAAGGGAAACCGAGGATCATCATTTTCGGCTTCGGGTAGCTTTCACGGATGGCTCGCTCCAGCTCGTTGAAGAAATCCACCCCGGCCACCAGCGGCACGGAACGCACCTGCGCGCCGGCGATCACCGCGCCGTATATGTGGATCGGATAGCTGGGATTTGGCACCAGTACCGTATCACCGTGATCGAGCGTGGCCAGCATCAGGTGGGCCAGCCCCTCTTTCGAGCCTATCGTCACAATCGCTTCGGATTCCGGGTCAATCTCAACCTGGTAGCGGTCGGCATACCAACGCGAAATGGCGCGGCGCAGACGGGGGATCCCGCGTGATGTGGAATAGCCGTGCGTGTCTTCACGCTGTGCCACGGTACAGAGTTTTTCCACGATATGAGGCGGGGTCGGGCCATCAGGGTTGCCCATACTGAAATCAATGATGTCTTCACCACGACGGCGTGCGGCCATCTTCAGTTCCGCAGTGATATTAAAAACGTACGGCGGCAGGCGTTCAATACGGGAGAAACGACGGGGGGATTGGTTGTCAGTCATAGCATCCTCTGATTTACGTAAGCGCCCGGACCGTCCGAGCGACGCAGACCACTTGAAGTGGTCGAGTCATGAACATAACGTAACCGTACTGAAGCTGTCGAGAGGCAGAATAAAATATTTCAATCGCGCGGATTAATGCGGCCAAACAGCCAGTCATTTACCCACCGACCGTTAAACAGATAATTATCTCGCAAGGTTCCTTCCAGCGCGAAGTTGTTCTTTTCCAACACCCGCCGCGAAGCCTGGTGCCCCTCCACCACCTGGGCTTTCAACTTATGAAATCCGCAATCGCTGAAAAGAAGGTCGCACAACGCGTCCAGCGCCTCGCTGCTGTAGCCCTGGCCGAAATGCTCACGAAGCAGTGAATACCCCACCTCCGCCTGACGATGCGGCATCCATTCGGGCGTGGCCCCCATTAAGCCAATACTTTCCCCGCTCTCTTTCAGACGGATCACCAGGCAGAGCATATGAAAACTGGTAGCCTGCCACGGCATCAGCCTGTCGTGAAAACGCTGGCGGATATCGGCCAGCTGCGGCACCGGGCTGATAAATTCCATGCAGGCGGCATCGCTATGCACCTGAAGAAACAGCGGCCAGTCTTCGGGCTGCAGTCGGGTGAGGGTCAGTCGTGGTGTGATTAATTTCATATACTCGCCTTAAATGGGGAAAAACGACTTGAGAGATATCGCTTTAACTGCCGTATTTGCGCCCTGTCTTTGACATCGTGACGACACAACAGTAACCCATTTATAACAGGTGTATAAAGATGACATCTCTTAAAATGGACAACGTTCCCGCAGAAATTTGTACCATAAAACCCGATTCAGGCGGCAAGATCGCCGAACTTGATGCTGAAGCCGGACGCACGCTGGCTATCAGCGAAAATTCTATCCTCTTTACCCAAAGGTTTTTCCTCAATTCCTGATATAGGGCCAGACGATACCCTGTTCTGGCACTACGATGTGGTGCGCGCGGTTGAAAGTGAGCATCAGGGCGAATTTGACAGCAAAGTGATGAATACCGCCGCCGATGATGCTGAAGTGAGCTCTGGCGGTCGCGCCGACGGATGCAATCTGATGCCGCTGAGAGATAGACAGATGCGGAGGACCCACTGCATTCGGGCCGTGACGATCGTTTGCCGCCCCCCTTGCTGGTTGTGCAGAGGTTTTAGCTCCCCCCCCTGGCTGGCCCTTCTGCTGGCACATCCCCAAGGCTTTCCTTATGATGTAAACCTGTTTTCCACCAGCCGAGTCGCCCGTGTATTCGATGTTTGAGATGCTTCTTGCGGTTTTTGATCGTGCAGCGCTGATGTTAATCTGCCTGTTTTTTATCACCCGAACCCGACATTTCCGCCAGCTGCTGCAAAAAGAGCAGCATTCGCGACAGGAGCTGTTCGCGGTTACCGCCATTTTCTCACTGTTTGCCCTTTTCAGTACCTGGACCGGTATCCATGTCGAAGGATCGTTGGTAAACGTGCGCACTATCGCCATTATGTCCGGCGGCATCCTGTTTGGCCCCTGGGTGGGTATCGCCACCGGCGTGATTGCAGGGCTACACCGTTTCCTTATCGATGTTCACGGCGTTACCGCTATCCCCTGCCTGATGACCAGCATTATCGCCGGGATCGTTTCCGGCTGGATAAATATCAACATCACCAAACGGAAACGCTGGAGCGCGGGGATTATCGGCGGCATGGCCTGTGAGTCACTGACCATGCTGCTTATCGTACTGTGGACGCTGCCGAAAGCGCGCGGCCTGGATATCGTCGCGGAGATCGCCGTTCCGATGATCCTCGGCACGACCAGTATTGGCCTGATCGTACTGCTGGTGCAGAGCGTTGAGGGGGAAAAAGAGGCCATTGCCGCCCGTCAGGCGAAGCTGGCCCTGGATATTGCCAACAAAACCCTGCCACTGTTCCGTCAGGTCAACAGCGACTCGCTGCGCCAGGTTTGTGACATTATCCGCCGTGATATTCATGCCGATGCCGTTGCTATGACCAACACCAGCCGGGTTCTGGCCTATACCGGTGTCGGTGAGAATAACTACCATCACGGTGATAAAAGCATCAGCCCGACCACCAGCACGGCGATCGTGGAGGGAAAAATCATCATCAAAAACAATGATGAGACACACCGCACCCCTGAAATCCGCTCTATGATAGTTATCCCGCTTTGGGAGAAAGGTGACGTCACCGGCACGCTCAAGATCTACTACCGCCATGCGCATCGTATTACCTGGTCGCTGAAGGAGATGGCGGTAGGGCTGTCGCAGATCATTTCCACTCAGCTGGAGGTTTCCCGCGCCGAACAGCTGCGCGAAATGGCGAACAGGGCCGAGCTGCGCGCATTGCAAAGCAAAATTAACCCTCACTTTTTGTTCAACGCGCTGAACGCCGTTTCTGCGTCAATCCGCCTCAATCCCGATACTGCCCGCCAGCTTATTACCAATTTGTCACGCTATCTGCGTTACAACCTTGAGCTTAGCGATGATGAGATTATCAATATCAAAAGAGAGTTGTGCCAGATCAAAGACTATATTGCCATTGAGCAGGCACGCTTTGGCGATAAGCTGACGGTCATTTACGATATCGATGAGGATATCAATTTTTCTCTTCCCAGCCTGCTTATTCAGCCGCTGGTGGAGAATGCCATCATCCACGGCATTCACCCCTGCCGGGGCAAAGGCGTGGTGACGCTAACCATCGAGGATTTGGGCACGCACATACGCATTGCGGTGCGCGATACCGGCTATGGCATCAGCGAGGAGGTGCTGACGCGCGTAAAAAACAACCAGATGCCCGGCAACAAAATTGGGCTATTGAACGTCCACCACCGGGTGAAGCTGCTTTACGGCGAAGGCTTGCAGATCCGTCGGCTTGAACCCGGCACGGAGATTGCCTTTTGTATGACGAAAAGTGCATCAGGCCCGGCACAGAACCCGATATTCGGCGAACGTAACGTGGGAAAATGACGTGAAAGCAATCATTGTTGAAGATGAAGTCCTTGCCCAACAGGAGTTAAGCTGGCTGATACGTCAGCACAGCCAGATCGCCATTGAGGGCGTTTTTGACGATGGGCTGGACGTGCTGAAGTACTTACAGGGCAATCACGTTGACGTGATATTTCTCGACATCAATATACCGTCTTTCAACGGTATACTGCTGGCGCAAAATATCAGTAACTTCGCCAAAAAGCCGCTAATCGTCTTTATTACCGCCTGCAAAGAGCACGCGGTGGACGCCTTCGAACTGGAAGCCTTTGACTATATCCTGAAGCCCTGGTCTGAAATGCGTATCATCACCCTGCTGCGCAAGCTGGAAAACCAGGCGCATCACCATGACGCCCTCCTTAACACCCGCGCATCACACCCGGCCGCGCACAGCATTAATCTGGTCAAAGACGAACGCATTATCGTGACCGATATCAGCGATATCTACTACGCCGAAGCGCATGAGAAGCTGACCTTTGTTTATACGCGGCGTGAGGAGTATGTTATGTCGATGAATATGAGCGAATTTTGCAGCCGCCTGCCGGAGGAGTATTTCTTCCGCTGCCATCGCTCGTACTGTATCAACCTCAGCAAAATCCACGAGATAGAGCCCTGGTTTAACAACACTTACATCCTCAAACTGCGCGACCTGGCATTTCAGATACCGGTCAGCCGCAGTAAGGTGAAGGCGTTTCGCCAGCTGATGCGTTTGTGACAGGGCCGTAACAGGGAGGCGCTGGGCGTTACAGCACGCGGCCCAGCGTCTGACGCAGATGGGCGCCAGACCCCAGCAGCCCCGGATAATCGTGGGTAATAAGGTAAACCGGGATCGGCGCGACATAATCTTTAAAGCGGCCTTTGTCTTCAAACGCCGCGCGGAATCCAGAGGCTTTAAAGAATTCAAGGAAGCGCGGCACGATGCCACCGGCAATATACACGCCGCCAAAAGTGCCGAGGTTCAGCGCCAGATTGCCACCAAAACGCCCCATAATGACACAGAACATCGACAACGCCCGGCGGCAGTCGGTACAGGTATCCTGCAACGCGCGCTCGGTGACATCGCGCGGCTTCAGATCTTCAGGCTGGCGGTGGTCTGACTTAACGATCGCGCGGTAGAGGTTAACCAACCCATTGCCGGAGAGAATACGTTCGGCGGAAACGTGCCCCAGCTCTTCGCGCAGCACCTCAAGGATCAGATCTTCCTCCTCGCTATTGGCGGCAAAATCGACATGCCCCCCTTCGCCCGGCAGACTGACCCAGCGTTTATCAACATGCACCAGGTGCGCAACGCCGAGGCCGGTTCCGGCGCCGTAAACGGCAACGGGCTTATCTTCAGCCGGCGTGGTGCCGCCGAACTGCATCAGATGTTCCTCTGACAGCATCGGAATAGCCATTGAAACGGCGGTAAAATCGTTAATGATCTCCAGCGAGTCAAAAGCAAGATTCGCCTTCATGCTACTGGTAGAAAAAGCCCAGTCGTGGTTGGTCATCTCAACCCAGTCGTCAGTGATTGGGCAGGCAATGGCAATACAGCCATGTTTGATATCCTGCTGTTTTTCAGCCAGATAAGCGCGGATCACCGCTTCCAGGCTGTCATAATCTGCCGTGGAGAACGTTTTGGCCTGGGAGATGGCGCCGTTATCTATTTCACACAGTGCCAGACGTGCGTTAGTGCCGCCGACATCTCCCACCAAAGCATACTTAGTCATTGTGATTTTGCTCCGCTTACGTCAATTAGACACACTATAAATCTCCACCGCTGAAACAACAACGCTCACCGGGGAAAAGGTGAGCGTTATGTTCCCTGCTACATTAACCATGTTCAACGCCGTTGCCCAAGGGTAACAGTCTGAATTACGACTAAAAAGCACGTTCAGCTACCATTGCGCTGGTGCAGGGCGCGACTGACTGAAGCCAGCAGCGGCGGAACATCAAGCCTCGGCAGAACCACTTCCACCAGCGACAGTTGCTCACGATGTTCCAGCCGCTGCATGATTTCGCGTAGCTGCGCCGTGTGCGTCACGCGCCAGCTCTGCGCATCACTGCCAACGTCAAGGGTTTGCGGCAGCCGCGTCCAGTCCCAATGGGCAATATCGTTATAACGCTGCTGCGCCCCGTGTATCGCGCGTTCTACGGTATAACCATCATTATTTAACAGGAAAATAACCGGCTTTTGTCCGTCACGCAGCATGCTTCCTAACTCTTGCACCGTCAGCTGGGCGGAGCCGTCGCCAATAATCAGCACGACCCTCTGCTGCGGTCGTGCGGTCTGGGCACCAAACGCCGCTGGGAGCGTATACCCTATCGACCCCCACAGTGGCTGTATCAGCAGCCGGACGTCCTGCGGCAGGCGCAGAACTGCGGTGCCAAAGGCCGCCGTGCCCTGGTCGGCCAGCACAATGTCACCGGGGCGAAGAAAATCCTGTATCGCATGCCAGAACGTATTTTGTGTCAGGGCGTCTGACGGCTGCTCTACGCTTACCGGCGGGGCCACTATGCCCTGCTGCCAGCCCTGACCATATTGCTGCGCTAGCTGATGCAGCGCCTTGAGCGCATCCGCCATCGGTATCTGCTCAAAATTTTGGCCAGCCACGCTGCTGGCATGCAGGCCAACATCAATATTTTGACTACGCGCGATCCGCTGGGTAAAACCGGCGGTAATCGTATCGGTATATTTGACGCCTACGCTGATTAATACATCACTGCTTTCAATGACATCACGCGTGCTGTCGGCGCTGGATGCCCCGGCGTAGGTTCCGGCAAAACCGTAGAGCATTTCCGGGAGCACGCTTTTGCCCATCAGCAAAGTGGCAAAAGGCATCGGAACCTCCGTCAGCCAACGTTGCAATCTCTGCCGCTGCGCTGCCCGATCGGCAAGGAAGTCGGCCAGCAGCGCCACGCTGTTGGCCGACGCCAGCAAAGATTGTGCCGCATCGACAAAGGCCGCCAGCTGCTCCTGGTCGCAGTGCAGGCGCAAAGGCAGCGGTGACGAAGGTGGAGATAGCAGGCTCTCTGCCACATTTGTCGCCAGCAGAAGATAGACCGGACGACGCCTGGTCAGCGCCTCGACCAGCACCCGATCGATTTCAGCGGCGGCGTTGGTCGGGGTCAGGACGCTGCTGGCGACAGAAATTTCCTGCTGCATACGAATAAAATGACCGAAGTCGCCATCGCCAAGCGTATGGTGCAGCAGCTCGGCGTTGTTTTGTGACGTTTGTGACGGCGCGCCGACGATGTGAACAACCGGCAGATACTCAGCGTAGCTACCCGCCACGCCGTTTATCGCACTGAGTTCTCCTACGCCAAAGGTGGTCAGCAGCGCGGCCGCGCCGCGACAGCGCGCGTAGCCATCGGCAGCATAGGCCGCGTTCAGCTCATTGGCACAGCCAACCCAGACCACATCGGGATTATCGATCACATGGTCAAGGAATTGCAGATTGTAGTCGCCCGGCACCCCAAACAGGTGACCAATACCGATTTCATTTAAACGGGTGAGCAGATAATCGCCAACGGTATACTTGTTCATCACGCTACTCCTTTCGGGTATGTGATCTGAGTATTAGCGATATTTATGAACTGTTTCAGGAATCAGCATAAGAATATGGCAACTGAACGTTACACCCCTGCCACCGTTGCTAAGTTGCGATCTGTCGCGCGCTTTGCAAATTTGTAAACGTATACACTGGCAGACCATCGACCGCTCCATCGTTTTAATTGCAGGGTTTATTCATGGTCTATCAGGCAGATATACAGCGTTATCACAAAATGACCTGGCACCGTTGTGGGCACAGCGGCCTTAAACTTCCGGCTGTCTCACTCGGCCTGTGGCACAATTTTGGTGACAGTTCGTGCGCGGATAATGGTCGTGACCTGCTGCGTCACGCGTTTGATAACGGTATCACTCATTTTGACCTGGCGAATAATTACGGGCCGCCCCCCGGTTCAGCTGAAGAAAATTTCGGTCGCGTATTGCGTGCAGATTTCGCCAGCTACCGTGATGAGCTGATTATTTCCAGTAAAGCAGGATATACCATGTGGGAGGGGCCATACGGAGACTGGGGGTCGCGAAAATATCTGATTGCCAGCCTCAATCAAAGTCTGAAACGTATGGGGGTTGAGTATGTGGATATTTTTTATCATCATCGCCCGGACCCGGAAACGCCGCTTGAAGAAACCATGACCGCACTCGATCACCTTGTGCGCCAGGGGAAAGCGCTTTATGTCGGCCTGTCTAATTATCCGGCAGAGCTGGCGGCCACGGCCATTGCGTTGCTAAAAGGTCTCGGTACGCCCTGTCTGATCCATCAGCCCAGGTATTCAATGTTTCACCGCGCGCCTGAAGAGGCCCTGCTGGATGTGCTGGCACAAAGTGGAGTGGGCAGTATCGCCTTCTCTCCGCTAGCCGGTGGCATACTGACAGACCGCTATCTCGATGGAATTCCGCAAGACTCGCGCGCGGCCAGCGGCAGCCGCTTTCTTAGCAGTGAACAGCTCACCCCGGAAAAGATGGACAAGGTGCGGCGCCTGAACGCCCTCGCCGTTCAGCGCGGGCAGAAACTATCGCAAATGGCGCTGGCCTGGGTACTACGCGACCGTCGCGTCACCTCCGTTCTGATTGGCGCCAGTAAAACCAGTCAGATTGATGATGCGATACACATGCTGGCAAATCGCGACTTTACTGCGCATGAGCTGGAGAAAATTGAGTCCATTTTGGGCTGACAGCCCTCAATGTGTGCTATCAGGTCATATCAGAAATATTAAAACTCTCGCGGCTGATGGGGTTGTTGTGCATAACCCACCCTGCGCCAGACATGGCGCTGGACCCGGAAGCGATAACCGCCGATATTTCTGGTTGCGGGCTCCGCGTTAAGCCTGTGTTTACAGATTTAACGCCATCGCCACCAGCAGGTAGCCATTGAGCGCTATCACCACCACTACAATAAGCCGACCGAAGTTCTGCATCAAACGCGAATTAACCATATCGCCCATCAGCCCGGGGTTACCGGTAAATGCCAACAGGGGTATCAGCGCCAGCGCAATACCGAAACTTAACAGTACCTGGCTCATGACCAAAATACGCGTCGGTTCCCATCCTGCGAGGATGACGATAAACGACGGCAGCATAGTGATGACGCGTCGCAGCAACAGCGGAATGTGAAAGTGGATAAAGCCCTGCATCACAACCTGCCCGGCCATCGTACCCACCACGGTGGAGGACAGCCCGGCAGCGAGCAGACTCAGGCCAAACACCAGCGCCGCAGCTTTCCCCAGGAGCGGATCGAGCGTCAGGTAAGCCTGATCGAGATCGGCAACCCCGCTGTGACCGCTGAAGTGGAAGGTGGCTGCCGCCGTAGCCATCATCGCCAGATTGACAAAACCGGCAATCGTCATGGCAATCGCCACATCGAGTTTGGTCGAGGAGTAACGTTCAGAGCGCGAGCCCTGATCGCCGCTGTTTTGCGTGAGCGACGAGTGCAGGTAGATAACATGCGGCATGATGGTTGCCCCAAGCACCCCTGCCGCCAGCAGCACGGCATCTGCCGTGGGCAGCGATGGCACCGCCATGCCCTGTAGCAGGTCGACAACCTTGGGCTGCGAGAAAAACAGTTCAATGACGTAGGCCGCAGCGACAAACAACAGCAGGCCCCCGATCACCAGCTCCAGTGGTTTCTGACCTCGGTTTTGCAGCATCAGTATCAAAAATGTTGCCACCCCGGTGAGCATCGCGCCCTGCAACAGAGTCACGCCAAACACCAGCTTGAAGCCGATGGCGGCACCGATAAACTCCGCCAGATCGGTAGCCATGGCAATGATTTCCGCCTGCACCCAGTAGAACCACACCGCCGGACGAGGAAAACGGTCGCGGATATGTTCAGCCAGGTTTTTTCCGGTAGCGATGCCAAGCTTGGCCGACATAAGCTGGATCACCATCGCCATCACGTTGGCCCAAACGACAACCCACAGGAGCTGGTAGCCGTAGGAAGCGCCAGCCTGAATATTGGTGGCAAAGTTACCGGGATCGATATAGCCGATGGCGGCAATAAAGGCTGGCCCCATCAAGGCAAATTTGATTTTACGATTGCTGCGGACGCTTCGCTCCACGGTGCGGCTTTCCGACATAACGATTACCCCTGCTGCCTTACGGCAATGTTGCCTTTAAAAGACAAAGATTATCCGGTAAACCGGTTCTGATTATAGGTATTACTGCGATAGCCAGCGCTATAAGGTATAGCAATGGCTATATCTAACGCGAAAAAAAACGCACTTAGATTTTCCGGCACTCCTCACACTGTAGGATATTAGGAAATGACTTACCAGCCCTATGGTTATATTTTAGACACCCATGGGTTCTCTTGTTACTAAAGTAACAAAGATGGGTCATGTGTTTTCGGACAAATTGTTACATTGGCGTTAACTTGTGTGACAAAGGTGGATTAACGGGATCTTGTGACGATAGGGAATTATTATATTGCAGCACAGATCTCGTTTTTCCGCCCCTTGTTACATAGAATGTGCAACGAAATATAACAGCCCTCAATTTTGGAGCAACCATGTCCCGCTTTCTACACTTTGCTTTAGCACTGGTGGTGGTCACACTGCTGGCGCTGTTGGTCAGCCGCGACCGAAAAAATATCCGTATCCGTTTCGTCATCCAACTGCTTGTGATTGAAGTTTTGCTGGCCTGGTTCTTCCTTAACTCCGAAGCTGGCCTGGGGTTTGTTAAAGGATTTTCGGATCTGTTCGATAAATTATTAAAATATGCGGCGCAGGGAACCAACTTCGTCTTCGGCAATATGAGCGATAAAGGTCTGGCATTCTTCTGGCTTAACGTACTCTGTCCTATCGTCTTTATCTCCGCGCTAATCGGTATTCTGCAACACTTCCGCATTTTGCCTATTATCATCCGTGCGATCGGCACGATCCTGTCGAAGATTAACGGTATGGGTAAACTGGAGTCGTTTAACGCGGTAAGCTCGCTGATTTTGGGACAGTCAGAAAACTTTATCGCCTATAAAGATATCCTCGGCAAAATGTCTGAGCGCCGCATGTACACGATGGCAGCCACGGCCATGTCGACCGTTTCTATGTCTATCGTCGGTGCTTATATGACCCTGTTACAGCCGAAGTATGTGGTTGCGGCGCTGGTTCTGAATATGTTCAGCACCTTTATCGTTTTATCGTTAATCAATCCCTACCGCGTTGATAGTGAAGAAGACCTGAAGCTGGGTAATACTCATGAAGGGCAAAGCTTCTTTGAAATGCTGGGTGAATATATTCTCGCCGGTTTCAAAGTGGCGGTGATCGTTGCAGCCATGCTCATCGGTTTTATCGCGCTCATCTCCGGGATAAATGCGCTGTTTGACACCATTTTTGGCATCAGCTTCCAGGGTATTCTCGGTTACGCCTTCTTCCCCTTTGCGTGGGTGATGGGAGTGCCAAGCAATGAGGCGTTACAGGTAGGCAGCATTATGGCAACCAAACTGGTTTCCAATGAATTTGTCGCGATGATGGATCTGCAAAAAATCGCCGGCACGCTGTCGCCGCGTGCTGAAGGCATCCTGTCGGTGTTTCTGGTCTCATTCGCCAACTTCTCCTCAATCGGTATCGTTGCCGGTGCGATAAAAGGACTGCATGAGCAGCAGGGAAATGTGGTGTCACGTTTTGGCCTGAAACTGCTTTACGGTTCAACGCTGGTAAGCGTGCTGTCCGCATCGATTGCCGGACTGGTACTTTAACCGCGCTTGCGGGGCCGCCCGGCCCCGCAATACTGTTCGCTACCTGCCCCACTCTCCGCCTGCCCCTACCCGCATTAAGAGCGCATTCCATTACCCATAAAGGTTAACACTTCATTTATCCGTTCAGAGAAGAAGGTCTGCGCAGTGGTCAGGTGAACGGCTAGGATCACGGTTGTTGGTGCTGAAAAAATCTAACGAGAAAAATCCGCCTGAGCAGATTATTGAGGTGTTGATGTTTTTTGATTTGGTGGAGATAAGCGGGATCGAACCGCTGACCTCTTGCATGCCATGCAAGCGCTCTCCCAGCTGAGCTATACCCCCACTACAGAAAAGTACCGATTTTTCGGAGCCACCCATCTTCTGGATAAGATGTGGTGGAGATAAGCGGGATCGAACCGCTGACCTCTTGCATGCCATGCAAGCGCTCTCCCAGCTGAGCTATACCCCCAAGCCGAAAAACCGTGTCGTGTTGACGGCGGGGATAATATGAAACGCCGGGGATGGTGTCAACGTCAAATTAGCAATCTGCGTGCGATCGCCGAAAAAGCCGCCAAAGCGGCGAATAAAGCGCTAATCGGCCGTTTATTCCCCGTATGATTTATCAGCATGCCGCACCGCGCCGGGTCTTGTTAATCTCGGGTTAAATACCCATCGGAATAAACTTGTTTTTGTTAATCCACCATGCAAAACTGCGGCGGATTTTGGCTGCCAGCCCCATACTGCACGGGACGCATATGTCGCTCCGTAAGCGACGGGATCTGGCACTTTTTCCGTTCTTTATTACACCAGAGCTATTATGTCTTTGCACACACCAAAAGAAATTTCGGCTGTCGCCGTTCAGGCAGGCGTTATGAAAAGTCGTACTCCCATTTCTTCTTTACTGATCCTCGGTTTTCTTGCCGGTGCCTTTATCTCATTTGGCTTTCTGCTGTACATCCGCGTGGTCACGCAGCTGCCGGTAGAATGGGGGTCATTTGGCACCTTGCTGGGCGCGGCGGTGTTCCCGGTTGGGATCATTCTGACCGTACTTGCCGGTGGCGAGCTGCTGACAGGAAATATGATGCTGCTGCCGATTGCATGGTTTGCCCGGCAGATCAGTGCCTTCAGCGTCCTGCGCAACTGGTTCTGGGTAACCATTGCCAATTTCATTGGCAGCATTGCCATCGCCTGGTTCTTTGGTCATGTGTTAGGTTTGACCGAAGGTGAATTTATGAAAAAGACGGTGGCCGTCGCCAGTGCCAAAGTCAATGCAGATTTCCTGCACGCATTTATTTCCGGCATTGGCTGTAACTGGCTGGTCTGCCTGGCGACCTGGCTGGCTTTTGCCAGTAAAGATGTCGTAGGCAAAATTTTTGGCATGTGGTTCCCGGTAATGGCTTTTGTTGCCATCGGATTCCAACACGTTGTCGCTAATATGTTTATTGTTCCTGCTGCCATATTTGCCGGCTATCTTAGCTGGGGAGAATATCTGCCGAACTTTGTCGCCGTATTCCTCGGGAACGCCGTTGGCGGCGCGATCTTTGTCGGGCTGGCCTACTTTGTCGCCTTCCGCTCACCTGCCGAAACTAGCACCCTTTCCCGCTAACTTTCTCCGCCCCTGTTAAATCGCAGGGGCTAATTTTCCTTTCCGTCTTTTTACTCTCTATTATCTCAACGTTAGTGATTTGCGTTAGTTGTTCATGTGATGAATTGCTGTAATATAGTTACGGACTTATTCGGCAAAATGGATATTTAAAATGAAAAAGGATTGGTTAACGCCGGAAGAACTGGCACAGCAAACGGGTTTTAGCAGGCAGACAATTAATAAGTGGGTTAAGAAAGAGAACTGGACTACCGCACCAAAACCCGGCGTTCAGGGTGGAAAAGCGCGTATGATCCATATTGATGAACGCGTCAAAATCTTCCTTAAATCCACCCGACATGCCGCAGAGCCAGGTGCTCACTATCGTGTGAATCAGAATACATTGCCCGCACTGTTAGTCACCTCGGTACAGCAACTGAGCAGTGAAGAACAGGATAAGCTGGCCGCCTTGCTGCTACGTGAAGGCATTCAGGGCATATTACAGCGCTTAGGGATCAGCAGTTAATAAAAAAACCCGGCCATTTTTCGGCCGGGTTTTTTATTGCACTGTAATGTGCGTTACGCTTCGCGGGTTGCGATATAGGCCAGCGCTTTTTCGATACGCGCCACGCTACGCGCCTGGCCAATGGCATGAACAGTCACGTCCAGCGCCGGAGACTGTCCCGCTCCGGTCACCGCAACGCGCAGCGGCATGCCGACTTTGCCCATTCCCACTTCTAACTCATCAGCCGCTGCCTGAATGGCCTGGTGAACGCCTTCTGCCGTCCAGTCGCTCATTGCTGCCAGCTTATCACGGACGACTTCCAGCGGCTGACGCGCCACCGGACGCAGATGCTTCTTCGCCGCATCGGCATCAAATTCGTCGAACTCTTCATAGAAATAGCGGCAGGATGCCGCCATCTCTTTAAGAGTTTTACAGCGCTCACCCAATAGCTTCACCAGCTGCGCCAACTGCGGGCCGGTGCGGGTGTCAATGTTCTCCTGTTCGATATGCCATTGCAGATGAGTCGCCACATATTCCGGAGCCAGTGAATTGATATAATGATGATTCAGCCACTGTAACTTTTCAGTATTAAAGGCACTGGCTGACTTGCTTACCACATCAAGTTCAAACAGCTTTTTCATTTCATCAATACTGAATATTTCCTGATCGCCATGAGACCAGCCCAGGCGCACCAGATAATTCAGCAAGGCTTCCGGCAGGTAGCCGTCATCGCGATACTGCATGACGCCCACCGCGCCGTGGCGTTTTGACAGTTTTTTACCATCGTCGCCCAGGATCATTGAAACGTGCGCATAAACCGGCACCTGGGCACCGATCGCTTTCAGGATATTGATTTGACGCGGGGTGTTGTTGATATGGTCTTCACCGCGGATAACATGGGTTATTTCCATATCCCAGTCGTCAATAACCACGCAGAAATTATAGGTTGGGGCGCCGTCGGTGCGGCGGATGATCAGATCGTCCAGCTCCTGATTACTGAATTCAATCGGGCCACGGATCTGGTCGTCAAAGATAACTGAACCTTCCTGCGGGTTACGAAAACGCACCACGCAAGGTTCGTTTTCCGCATGATGCTCATGGCCGTCACGACAGCGACCGTCATAACGTGGCTTTTCACCGTTGGCCATCTGATTTTCACGCAGCGTTTCCAGACGTTCCTTTGAGCAATAGCATTTATAGGCGCTACCGGCTTCCAGCATCTGGTCGATAACCGTGTTGTAACGGTCAAAACGCTTAGTCTGGTAGTACGGGCCTTCATCCCAGTCGAGATTAAGCCAGTTCATGCCATCCATAATGGCATCGATAGCCTGCTGGGTTGAACGCTCCAGATCGGTATCTTCAATACGCAACACGAATTCACCGCCGTGATTACGGGCAAACAGCCATGAATACAGTGCGGTACGAGCACCGCCAACGTGCAGGTAGCCAGTTGGGCTGGGAGCGAAGCGGGTTTTGATTTTCATTAATGAATGCCTTATTACGCGGAGGCTTTGGCCTGAGTCAGCACAGAATTTTAGTGGGAGACATTCTAACACCTGCGTGCGAATCCTCAACGCCAATCCCCGTTTGCTGGCCTCTCACGGCATGCAATTGTTTTGGCAACTCTCTGTTTTTGGCTGAAATGAAGGCATGATGGCTATTTTTACGACGAACACACATTTTACGCTGAAAAAGCGTTGACTCATTTCAACCGTTCCCTATAATGCGACTCCACACAGCGGGGGTGATTAGCTCAGTTGGTAGAGCATCTCCTTTACACGGAGGGGGTCGGCGGTTCGAGCCCGTCATCACCCACCATTCATTAATGAATGATGCCCGCTAAGAAAGAATAGCAGTATACGAATGTTGAAGTTTGGGTGATTAGCTCAGTTGGTAGAGCATCTCCTTTACACGGAGGGGGTCGGCGGTTCGAGCCCGTCATCACCCACCATACTTCATAATTCGGCAGCAGTAACGATATGGGTGATTAGCTCAGTTGGTAGAGCATCTCCTTTACACGGAGGGGGTCGGCGGTTCGAGCCCGTCATCACCCACCATATCGGGTCGTTAGCTCAGTTGGTAGAGCAGTTGACTTTTAATCAATTGGTCGCAGGTTCGAATCCTGCACGACCCACCAATGTAGAAAGGCACCCTAAAGGTGCCTTTTTGCTATGCGCAATTCGGGCAGGGTTCGAACCTGCAGCAGGTCGAGTCGAGCGCAGTGAGACAACGTTGCCAGCGGCAACGACCCGCAGGGCGAGGCGCAGCCGACGTCATCCTGCACAACCCACCAATGTAGAAAGGCACCCTAAAGGTGCCTTTTTGCTATGCGCAATTCGGGCAGGGTTCGAACCTGCAGCAGGTCGAGTCGAACGCAGTGAGACAACGTTGCCAGCGGCAACGACCCGCAGGGCGAGGCGCAGCCGACGTCATCCTGCACGACCCACCAATGTAGAAAGGCGCCCTAAAGGCGCCTTTTTGCTGTGCGCAATTCGGGCGGGGTTCGAACCTGCATCGAGAAAACCTCCCGCCTAACCCCTTCCCTACATTTTCTTATCACTTATTTTACGATTTCAAGCCTCAAGTCTGACGCGTTTCACTCCGATAACCCATAAGGCTAATCACAACAGGAGAGAAAGATGACAACCATTAGTGGCAGTAGCAGCGCATCCACCGGCTCTACGGGAAGCAGTTCAGTCTCGCAGACGGCCAGCATCACTAAACAGATTATCAAACTGCAAGATCAGCTTAAAAGTCTCAGCGATGAAAAGTCTCTGACGGCAGAGCAGAAAGCAGAACAGCAGCAGATGATAGAAAGCCAGATTGCCATGCTGGAAGCCCAGCTGGCACAAATCCAGCAGCAGGCCGCCGAGCAACAGCAAGAGAGCAAAGCGGCAGACAGCGGCGGCAGCAAGGTTGCAGACGGCGTCAACCGCCCGACGGAAAAGAATAAGTTAGACGTCTATATTTAAAATGCTGAGGTGTTGGCTCGCTGTCGCGTCAGCACCTCGGCCTGTTGGCGCACCTCTTGCCAGATGACCTCTGCGGCTGGGGTCAGAGAGCGGTTTTTGCGTCTGACCAGCATAACGGTGCGATTTATCTCTGGCACAATGCGTTTCACCATAAGAGGACTGCCCTGCGGTAACGGCAGCGCCAGCGCGGGAAGGATACTGATACCAATGCCAGCCTCCACCATCGGATAGAGCGTGGCCGGATGGCCTATTTCCTGAACGATCTCAGCCTGCACCTGCTGCAAACGTAGCGCTTCGTCAATCAGCACCCGGCTACCGGATGAATAGTCCTGTAACACCAGCGTACGCTGATTCAACATGGGCCAGTAAACCGTTTGCCGGTGCGCCAGCGGATCGTCCTGCCGACACAGCAGCAGGAACGGCTCTTCGAGAATGGCCTCACACTGCAAATCGTCTGCCTGTAGCGGACCTATCACAATGCCAAAATCAACCTCCGCATGACGGATGCTTTGCAGTACCCACTGCTGCGGGCGGTCACGTAGCATAATTTTGATTTCCGGGTAGTGTAACTGACTGCTGGCAAGGCATTGCGGCATCAGATGTGCAGAAATGGTCTGACTGGCGGCCACCCTCACCGTTCCGCTACGCTGCTGCCCGTAGCTGCGCACGTCCAGAAGAGTCGTATTCAGCTCTTCCAGCATCCGTTCGAGACGACTGGCGAGCTGTTCCCCGGCCTCCGTCAGCACCACTTCACGCGTAGTACGGTCAAGCAGGCGAATGCCCATTTCGCTTTCCAGCTCTTTAATACTGTGGCTGACCGCTGACTGGCTTAGCCCAATTGACTGCCCCGCCTGACTGAAACTTCCCTGCTTAGCAACGGCGACAAAGACGCGCAGCTGACGTAACGTGTAATTCATCTATTATTCTCATATATGAATTCAATAAATCAATTTTATTTCTAAAACTACCCGGCGCACAATAGCCCAATCTGTATTTAACCAGGTATTAACCATGGGCATTTTCCGTATCGATCCACTGATGTTGAAACTGATTATTACCGTGCTGCTGGCTTCCTTCCTGCCCGCCCGCGGTCATTTTGTTGATGTATTCGAGTGGCTGACGACCGCTGCCATTGCCCTGCTGTTCTTTATGCACGGCGCAAAACTCTCACGCGAAAAAATTATCGCCGGTGGCGGACACTGGCGTCTTCATTTGTGGGTGATGTTCAGCACTTTCGTGCTGTTTCCCGCGCTGGGCGTGCTGTTTGTCTGGTGGCACCCCCTGCAGTTAAGCCAAGAGATCTATACCGGCTTTATGTATCTGTCGATACTGCCAGCCACCGTGCAGTCGTCAATAGCTCTGACTTCACTGGCCGGAGGCAATGTCGCGGCGGCGGTATGCAGCGCATCGGCCTCCAGCCTGCTGGGGGTATTTATTTCCCCTTTGTTGGTGAGCCTGCTGATGAATGTCCACGGCGATGTTCCGGGCGGCAGCCTTGAACAAATTGGCAAGATTATGCTGCAGCTGCTGGTGCCGTTTGTGGTCGGGCACTTATCCCGGCGCTGGATCGCCAGCTGGGTGGAGCGAAACCGCGGTCTGATCGGCAAAACCGATCAGGCTTCGATTTTGCTGGTGGTCTATTCGGCCTTTAGCGAAGCGGTGGTGAACGGTATCTGGCACCGGGTGGGTGTGATGACGCTGGTATGGATTGTCGTCGGCAGCCTGGGCCTGCTCTTTGTGGTATTGGCGATTAATCTTACTGCCGCACGCCTGTTTGGCTTTAACCGTGCCGATGAAATCACCATTCTGTTCTGCGGGTCGAAAAAGAGTCTGGCCAACGGCGTGCCGATGGCCAATATCCTGTTCCCCTCCGCCGCGGTCGGGATTATCGTGCTGCCCCTGATGATTTTCCACCAGGTACAGCTGATGGTCTGTTCAATGCTCGCGCAGCGCTATAGAAAAGCCGCAGAGAAGCAGCTTGTGCAGCAAAAAGAGACCGACAGCCAGGCGATGGCCGGGCCGCAGAAGTAATGCCCCAAACGCCGGCGCAGCGATCGCGCCGGCGTTTGAGTCAGTCAAAGGCAACCGATTTTACTGTGGTTGCTTTAACGGTTTGATCAATCCCTCTAAGCCTTCAATCTTGACGGCTAAAGTCATCTGCATCAGTTCACCGAGGTGCCCTTGAGGAAACTCATCTTTACGGGCAAACCACAGCAGATACTCCTCCGGCAGATCGATCAACACGCGGCCTTTGTATTTACCAAAGGGCATCACGGTGTTAGCCATTTCAATCAGATGTTCTTTTTCCATGTCACTCACCGAGTAAGCGCATCATTTCCTGCTCATCAATGACGTCGATCCCCAGCTCCTGCGCTTTAGCCAGTTTGGAGCCTGCGGCCTCACCGGCGATCACCAGATCGGTCTTTTTCGAAACGCTGCCGCTGACTTTGGCACCCAGCGCCTGCAGTCGCTCTTTGGCATCATCGCGGGAAAGAATGCTCAGTGAACCGGTCAGTACTACGGTTTTTCCGGCAAACGGACTGTCGATCTCTTCCGCTTTAACCACCACAACGTCTGGCCAGTTCACTCCGGCTTTTTCCACCAGCAGGCGGATAATTTCGCGGTTACTCTCTTCATCAAGGAAATTGCGCACGTGGCTGGCGACCACTTTGCCCACGTCCGGTACCGTGATCAGCGTATCAATGTCGGCCGCCATCAGCGCTTCCAGCGTGCCAAAATGAGCCGCCAGGTTGGCCGCCGTTGCCTCCCCGACTTCGCTGATGCCAAGCGCATACAGGAAACGGGCGAAGGTAGTTTGCTTCGCTTTCGCCAGCGCATCCACCACGTTCTGAGCTGATTTCGGCCCCATACGATCCAGTCCGGTCAACTTGCCCGCCGTCAGCTCAAACAGCTCTGCCGGGTTCTTGACATATTCTTTATCCACCAGCTGGTCGATGATTTTCTCACCCATACCATCAATATCCAGCGCCCGGCGTGAAACGAAGTGTTTTAAAGCCCCCTTGCGCTGTGCGCCGCAAATCAGGCCGCCGGTGCAGCGCGCCACCACTTCCCCCTCTACGCGCTCCACGTCCGAACCGCACACCGGGCAGTGCGTTGGAAAAATAACGTCACGCGCACCCTCGGCAGATTCCACTACGCTCATGACCTGAGGAATAACATCACCAGCGCGCCGAATAACCACGCGATCGCCGATTCTCAGCCCCAGCCGCTCAATTTCATCGGCGTTATGCAGGGTGGCGTTGCTCACCATGACTCCGGCGACCAGCACCGGCTCCAGCCTGGCAACAGGCGTAATGGCTCCGGTACGTCCAACCTGGAATTCGACGTCACGTACCGTTGTTATCTGCTCCTGCGCCGGGAATTTAAACGCCACGGCCCACCGCGGCGCGCGCGCGACAAATCCCAGCTGCTCCTGTTGCTCCAGGCTGTCCACCTTAATCACCACGCCATCAATATCGAAGCCAAGCGCCGGGCGGTCCGCCTCAACCTGGTGGTAAAAGTCCAGAACGTCTGACGGACTGTGGCAGAGGCGCACGCGGTCGCTGACCGGCAGCCCCCAGGCCTTGAACTGCTGTAGACGCGCCATATGGCTGCGCGGCATTTCGCCACCTTCCAGCAGACCCAGACCGTAGCAGAAGAAGGTGAGCGGGCGTTTAGCGGTGATACGCGGATCGAGCTGACGCAAAGACCCGGCGGCGGCATTACGCGGATTAGCGAATATCTTTTGACCGCCGCGGCGCGCCTGCTCGTTCATTTTCTCGAACCCTGCCAACGGCATAAACACTTCGCCACGCACCTCGAGCCGTTCAGGAATGTTGTCGCCGCTCAGACGCAGTGGAATGGCTCTGATGGTACGCACGTTGGCGGTAATATTCTCGCCCGTGGTGCCATCGCCACGGGTGGCTGCACGCACCAGTTCGCCCTGCTCATACAGCAGGCTAACCGCCAAACCGTCCAGCTTCAGCTCGCAGCAGAAGGTGAGATCGTCACTGCTTTTTAGCCGATCCTGCACGCGTTTATTAAATGCCCGGTAGCTCTCTTCATCAAAGGCATTGTCGAGCGACAGCATAGGCACTTCATGGCGCACCTGTTCAAAAGCGCTGAGCGGGGCTGCCCCTACGCGCTGGGTAGGTGAGTCCGTGGTCAACAGCTCTGGATGTGCAGCCTCCAACTCCCGCAGCTCGCCCATCAGGCGATCGTATTCCGCATCCGGCACTGCCGGCGCATCCAGCACATGATACTGATATTCATAATGGCGAAGCAGGGTTCGCAAATGGGTGATTTTGTCTTGTAAGGATTCCATAGCGGCACCATCAGAGATAAAAAACCCCCGAAGATCGGGGGCCTGGAGAGAGTAATCAGGGTGATTTAGTGACTGTTAGCGTCGATGACGTCACGGATACGTGCTTTATACGTCTCCAGCTTTTGCGGCGTCATCATACGACGCTCATCGTCAAGTACCACGCCACCCACATCATCAGCGATTCGCTGTGCGGATTGCAGCATCAGCTTAAAGTTTTGATGAGCATCACCATAAGACGGCACCATCATAAAGATGGACACGCCGGGGGTAGAGAATTCAGACATATTTTCTGGGTTAAACGACCCCGGCTTCACCATATTCGCCAGGCTGAACAGCACCGGGCCGCTGCCTGCCGGATTCAGGTGACGATGGAAGATATTCATCTCACCAAACTGGAACCCTGCCTGCAATACGCCCTGCAACAGCGCTTCACCGTTGATGCTACCGCCGGCGTGAGCCGAAACGTGGAGCACCAGGACGGTCTCTTTCTGTTTAGGCTGCGACTGGGGTTCAGGCGTTTTCTGAGCCGGCTCGGCTGGTGCTGGCGCAGTCTCTGCGGCAGCAGGAGCCGCTATATGGCTGGTTTCCGGCTGATCCGGCTTATGCGTTTCGGGGCGCGCACGAGAGGCGTGCGGCGGCTCACCACTGAACAGCGGGTCCTCACCTGACGGCTCTTCGACCTTCGGCTCTGGGCGTTCCGGCACGGGCTGCGCTTTACCGTGACGCGGCGGCGTGTCTCCGGGATCCAATTCCCCCAGGGAAGGCTCCGGCGCTTCGGCGGAGGCGCGGTGCGTACGCACTTCCCCCACGCCTTCTTCGTCATCCTCGAAAGCTTCTTCTCTGTTCTGTTTTAAACGCTTGTGCGGGCGATCGCGAAAAACGGATGAGCGCTCTTTACGGCTGGTCCACAGGCCGTGCAGTAAAAGCGCTATTATGGCGATCGCGCCAACAACGATTAATATCAGACGCAAATCCTGCATCATTGTATTCTCTGTTGTTCCAGTACCTTGCCACCGCGGCAAACTTTATCCTCTAACTGTATTTGCCAGAGTACACAAGTGCAAGTCCGGGCAGTATTTTCTCACAAATATCCCGCTTTGAGGGTGCTTATTTGCTGTTTTTTCATTCACTCGACCTCTGGTGAGCAGAAAAAGGTGGGTTATGATAGCCACAATCTTGCCGAATTAAGGAGAAATGCACTTCATGTCACAACACAATGCTGACTCGTCGCCTGGCGGCTTACACTATTTCAGCGCTGGCTGGAAGCTGATCCGCCTGCCGGGCATTCGCCGTTTTGTCATTATGCCGCTGTTGGTCAATATTATCCTGATGGGGGGCGCCTTTATCTGGCTGTTCCAACGTCTGGGACACTGGATACCTGAACTGATGGAGATGGTGCCAGGTTGGCTACAGTGGCTAAGCTATCTGCTGTGGCCGCTGCTGGTACTGTCAATCATCCTGGTCTTCAGCTACTTTTTCTCCACTATTGCTAACTGGATTGCCGCTCCTTTCTGTGGGCTACTGGCTGAACAGCTTGAGGGAAGATTGACGGGTAACCCACTGCCCGATAGCGGCTGGAGTGGACTGGTGAAGGATCTGCCGCGCATCCTGAAGCGCGAATGGCAGAAGCTGGCTTACTATCTTCCTCGCGCGCTGGGGCTGCTGGTACTCTATTTTCTACCGGGCTTTGGCCAGACCGTCGCCCCGGTCCTGTGGTTCCTGTTCAGCGCCTGGATGATGGCAATCCAGTACTGTGACTATCCGTTTGACAATCACAAAGTGAGCTTTCGCCAGATGCGCTCCGCTATGGGGCAGAACAAAACCATGAGTATGCAGTTCGGCGCTTTGGTTAGCCTGTTCACCATGATCCCCCTCCTCAATCTTGTGATCATGCCGGTGGCGGTATGCGGAGCCACCGCCATGTGGGTAGACCGTTACCGTTCCGAGCTGCGCCTGACATCCCCGTCCAGAGCGTTGTGATGATCAACTCACCCAACGCATTTGCCTGCTACGGATGAGCATTTCGGGGGGTGTAAAAGCCGCCCGGATTGCCATTTCACCCGCCTTATGCCATTTAGGCTGGGCTTATTTCTGCTAAACATATCTATATACGATTTCTTCACTTCACGGGCTGATTGAACAAGGTATGCTCTATGCGTTCCCAATATTTCATACAGTTAAGGACGGGCTATGAGTAAGATATATGAAGACAACTCTTTAACAATCGGTCATACGCCGCTGGTTCGACTGAACCGCATCGGTAATGGACGCATTCTGGCAAAAGTTGAGTCGCGTAATCCTAGCTTCAGCGTCAAATGCCGTATCGGTGCCAATATGATTTGGGATGCAGAAAAACGCGGAATTCTGAAGCCGGGAATTGAACTGGTTGAACCCACCAGCGGCAACACCGGCATTGCTCTTGCCTACGTTGCGGCAGCGCGTGGCTATAAACTCACGTTAACGATGCCGGAAACCATGAGCGTAGAGCGCCGTAAACTGCTCAAAGCGCTGGGCGCGAATCTGGTGCTGACCGAAGGCGCTAAGGGCATGAAGGGCGCCATCAGCAAAGCGGAAGAGATCGTCGCCGGCGATCCGGATAAATTCGTTCTACTGCAACAGTTCAGTAATCCGGCAAACCCAGAAATTCATGAAAAGACCACCGGTCCGGAAATCTGGGAAGATACCGACGGCGAAGTGGACGTATTTATTGCTGGCGTGGGCACTGGGGGCACGTTGACCGGGGTTACGCGCTATCTGAAAAATACCAAAGGGAAAAAAGATCTTATTTCGGTTGCGGTAGAACCAACCGATTCACCGGTCATTGCCCAGGCGTTAGCAGGGGACGAGATCAAACCCGGCCCCCATAAAATTCAGGGGATAGGTGCAGGCTTTATCCCCGGCAATCTTGAGCTCAATCTGATCGATCGCGTTATCGCTATCAGTAATGAAGAAGCGATCTCAACCGCACGGCGCCTGATGGAAGAAGAAGGTATTCTGGCCGGTATCTCCTCAGGCGCAGCCGTTGCCGCCGCGTTGAAGTTGCAGGAAGATAGCGCGTTTGCAGAAAAAAATATCGTGGTCGTACTCCCCTCGTCCGGCGAGCGCTACCTTTCCACCGCACTGTTTGCCGATTTGTTTACCGAGAAAGAGTTACAGCCGTAGACGTGGACAGGCAAAATTGTCTATAAAAGCACCCATCAGGGTGCTTTTTTGTGGAGTGCGTCAAACTTTTACTACCTGGAAGATTGATTTTACCCTCGATGGTCTGGTATTTAAGCTGGCAATTATTTCGATCCGAAAAATTAATCGGTCACAAATTAGAGCTGGCTGAATCGATTTACTTATTTGGCGCAGCAAGACAAATGACGGCATAATGAGAAGTGGATGAGTGAGACGAAGATCCAGAATTTTCTCTTAACTTTTACTCCATCTTACCAGCGCATTTTCTGGCACGTTTTTGTACTATGCCAGTGCGACTCACTACAGGTTAAAGCCCGCCATTTGGCCAGGCTTTAAATCCACAACACCAAACTTAATTTAGTTGGGGAAACATAATGTTCCAGCAAGAAGTCACCATTACTGCACCAAACGGCCTGCACACTCGTCCGGCAGCTCAGTTCGTTAAGGAAGCTAAAGCCTTTACTTCAGATATCACCGTAACCTCCAACGGCAAGTCTGCCAGCGCAAAGAGCCTGTTCAAATTACAGACTCTGGGCCTGACGCAAGGCACAGTAGTGACCCTGTCAGCAGAAGGCGAAGACGAGCAGAAGGCCGTCGAGCATCTGGTCAAACTGATGGCAGAGCTTGAGTAATCAGTTCGCTATCCAGCGCAGTAAATTCGGACCGAATAATACAACATTGATTGATCGCGGACAGACCGCCCGCAACGTTGCTTTGGTAAAATGGCCAAAACGTAACGCATCGGTTTGCATCATTCGTCCGACTCGCTGAGTGGAATTACCGCAGAGGTTATCTGGGTATCCTTCCTCAGACGATAATCAGAAAGAGAAAAGGTAGGGTTATGATTTCAGGCATTTTAGCATCACCGGGTATCGCTTTCGGCAAGGCGCTTTTGCTGAAAGAAGATGAGATTGTTATTAACCGGAAAAAGATTTCTGCCGACCAGGTCGACCAGGAAGTTCAGCGTTTTCTTGAAGGTCGTCAAAAGGCTGCCGAGCAGCTTGCCGCGATCAAAATCAAAGCCGGTGAAACCTTCGGCGAAGAGAAAGAAGCGATCTTCGAGGGGCATATCATGCTGCTGGAAGATGAAGAACTTGAGCAGGAAATCATTGCTCTGATAAAAGACGAGCACGCCACCGCCGACGCCGCTGCCTTTTCTGTTATTGATGGCCAGGCGAAAGCACTGGAAGAGCTGGATGATGAGTATCTGAAAGAGCGTGCTGCCGACGTACGTGATATCGGTAAACGCCTGCTGCAAAATATTCTCGGTCTGCATATCGTCGATCTCAGCGCCATCAACGAAGAGGTTCTGCTGATCGCTAAAGATCTGACTCCGTCAGAAACGGCCCAGCTGAACCTGAAAAAAGTATTAGGCTTTATCACCGATATTGGTGGCCGTACGTCGCACACCTCCATTATGGCGCGCTCGCTGGAGCTGCCGGCTATTGTCGGCACGGGTGACGTGACCAGCCAGGTGAAAAACGATGATTTTCTTATCCTTGATGGTGTAAACAACCAGGTTTACGTCAATCCAACGCCAGAAAAAATAGAAGAGTTAAAAGCCGTTGCACATCAGTACACCAGCGAAAAAAACGAGTTGGCGAAACTGAAAGATCTGCCGGCCATCACTCTCGACGGCCATCAGGTTGAAGTCTGTGCCAACATCGGTACCGTGCGTGACGTGGCGGGAGCAGAACGCAACGGCGCTGAAGGCGTAGGTTTGTACCGTACCGAATTCCTGTTTATGGATCGTGAATCTCTGCCAAGCGAAGATGAACAGTTCCAGGCTTATAAAGCCGTTGCGGAAGCGGTAGGCGCTCAGGCCGTCATCGTACGTACTATGGACATCGGCGGTGATAAAGACCTGCCGTATATGAACCTGCCGAAAGAGGACAACCCGTTCCTCGGCTGGCGCGCGATACGTATTGCGATGGATCGTACTGAAATCCTGCACGCACAGCTACGTGCTATTCTTCGCGCTTCTGCCTTTGGCAAACTGCGTATCATGTTCCCGATGGTGATCTCCGTTGAGGAAGTTCGCTTCCTGAAAGCTGAACTCGACACCCTTAAGGCCCAGCTGCGCGCCGAAGGTAAAGCTTTCGACGAGCAGATAGAAGTCGGTATCATGGTGGAAACCCCTGCTTCTGCAGTCATTGCCCATCATCTGGCGAAAGAAGTCGACTTCTTTAGTATTGGGACAAACGACCTGACGCAGTATACTCTGGCGGTAGATCGCGGTAACGACCTGATTGCGCATCTTTATAATCCTATGTCTCCTTCTGTGCTGACGCTGATCAAGCAGGTTATTGATGCTTCTCACGCTGAAGGTAAGTGGACCGGCATGTGTGGTGAGCTGGCAGGTGACGAACGTGCTACACTACTGTTATTAGGAATGGGGCTGGACGAATTCAGCATGAGTGCCATTTCTATCCCACGCATCAAGAAAATTATTCGTAACACCAATTTTGAAGATGCGAAGGCGTTAGCAGAGCAAGCTCTGGCTCAGCCAACGGCGGATGAGTTGATGAACCTGGTGAATAAGTTCATCGAAGAAAAAACACTCTGCTGAAACTGAGAGACGCTGGCACAACATTACTGCTTAGGAGAAGAACATGGGTTTGTTTTCAAAACTATTTGGCGATAAGTCAGATTCTGCATCGGGTGCTATTGAAATCGTAGCACCGCTATCGGGCGAAATCGTTAATATCGAAGACGTACCGGATGTGGTTTTTGCGGAGAAAATTGTTGGCGATGGTATCGCGATCAAACCTACAGGCAATAAAATGGTTGCGCCAGTTGATGGCACCATCGGAAAAATTTTCGAAACCAACCATGCGTTTTCCATTGAGTCTGACAACGGCATCGAGCTGTTTGTCCACTTCGGGATTGATACGGTTGAGCTGAAAGGTGAAGGCTTTAAGCGTATCGCCGAAGAAGGGCAGAAAGTGAAGAAAGGCGACGTGGTGATCGAATTTGATCTTGCGTTGCTGGAAGAAAAAGCGAAATCAACGCTGACGCCGGTCGTGATCTCCAATATGGACGAGATCAAAGAGCTGGTTAAGTTGACGGGCAGCGTGGTTGTGGGTGAGACCCCGGTTATTCGTATCAAAAAATAATCGCGTCCCATCATGAAAAAAGCCCCTTTATTACAGGGGCTTTTTTTTAATTTCGTTTATCCCCTGTGACCGGCATTATCAGAATGCGGTCTGTGAATGTAAAAAAATTCATTTACCCTTTGCCACAAAACGAGCTTTGATCTGACCGGTTACATCTTCCAGTGCGGCAGACGGATAGTCAGCTCCAGACCGCCATCGCGCGCATTCACCGCGCCGACCTCCCCGCCGTGAGCGCTCACCACCTTACGCACGATGGACAGCCCCAGCCCGTAGCCTTTGCCTGACAGCGGCGAATTAACGCGCACAAACGGGTCAAAAATGCTGGAAAGCTTGTCGGGATCCACTCCCGGACCACGATCGCGCACGCTGATTGCCAGCCAGCCGTCTTCCTGTCGCAGGTTAATCAGCACCTGCTGGCCCCCGGATGAGAAACGCAGCGCGTTACGCACCACGTTTTCAAGCGCGGAACGGATCAGGTTGGCATCTCCTTTCACGGTGTAATCATGATGGGTATCGGCTTCAAGCAGGATCTCAACTCCCGGTATTTGCGCCTCGTAGCGCGCATCGTTAGCCACCGCTTCCAGCAGTCCCAGCAGATCGAGATACTGTTCATCGGGCAGATCCTTATGCTCCGCCCGCGACAGGGTAAGCAGCTCGCCGATCATCTTATCCAGACGCCGCGCCTCTTCATCGATCCTGTCGAGTGAGGCGTAAACGGAGTCGGGCGTCTGCCGCGCTAACCCGGTAGCCAGCTGCAGGCGTGCCAGCGGCGATCGCAGTTCGTGAGAAACGTCGTGCAGCAGCTCTTCACGTGCGCTGACCAGTACCGAAAGCCGCTCTACCATCGCATCAAAATCCCGCGCTACCGCCGACAGCTCGTCATAACGGCGGCGCATTTGCGGAAACAGGCGCACGGAGAGATCGCCTTTTGAGACACGAGCAAAGCCCGCCCGCAGCTGGCGCATTGGACGCGTCAGGTTCCAGGCAAGAAACAGGCTGAATAACAGTCCGCAGATGCCGCCGGCAATAAACAGCGGCTGCGGCATATTGAGAATGCTGTGCGGCCGACGATCCATCCCGCTGTTTGCACGCATGCCGGCCACGTTATAACTGAGCTGATAGTGATGTCCGTCTGCCCCACTGACCGATTCGACAATCTGCTCCGGGAATTCTCCGGGAGGAAGGGCCCGATCCCGCTCACCCGGCAACGTCTCATCCAAGGGAAAACTATCGGTTCGCCGCACCGAAAAAAACTGCCGATCATCCGAAGGCCAGTCGGCCAGCATAGTATTCAGCGCGTCCGGGCCACCGCGCCGCAGCACGGATACGGCAGAGGTCATTTGCAGATTAATAATCCGCCTGGTGGCAAGATTTTCAGGCGGTTCGTGGTGTTTACCGTACAGGCTAAAACCCAGCCACAGGAGTTGCGTAATGGCAATAAATGTTAGCCAGAAGCCCAGCAGGATTTTCCAGAATAGAACACCACGGAAACCGGATTTCATCGGATACGGTAGCCGATACTGCGTACCGTTTCGATATTAATAGCATCATGCGTTAATGCCGACAGCTTCTGGCGAATGTTACTGATATGCACGTCCACGCTGCGATCGTAAGCCTCACGCGGGCGGCCCAGCCCCTTTTCCGAAAGTTCATCCTTCGATACCACACGTTCAGCGGAGCGCAGCAGAAGATCGAGCAAATTAAACTCCGAGGCGGTGAGATCAAAAGGCGTATTCTGCCATTTGCTGATGCGCGTAGCCGGGTTTAACGTCAGGTCACCCCATATCGCCTCATCGGTGTGCTTTACAGAAGCCGGCGGCTCTTCAACACGCCGGAGCACGGCACGCAGGCGCGCAACCAGTTCACGCGGATAGCAGGGTTTTGGCATATAATCATCCGCCCCCATTTCCAGTCCAATCACGCGATCGATGTTATCTCCCTTTGCCGTTAGCATGATCACCGGCAGGCGGCCGTGCTGTCGCACCTGCCGCAAGACATCAATACCACTCATATCGGGCAGCATGATATCGAGGATCATCGCGTTGTAGTCCCCGGAAAGCGCCCCCTCCACCCCGGCTTTACCGGTTAACACCAATGATGCATCAAAACCTTCGGCAATCAGGTACTCGCTGAGCATGGTGCCCAGCTCAAGGTCGTCATCGACCAGTAAAATTTTCATACGCGATCTCTCAATAATATGGACGCTATTTTCACCCGTTAATGGGCAACGCGCAGCACCTTTTACCCAATCCTTACAGTATGACAATAGCGAGCCACTCGTCTGCTATCGATCGAAAAATGGTGAAATCATGCGCTTTGAGCGGGTGGAAACGGCCGTTAGTTTCGGATGCAAAAGAGGCGATCAGTACACGCCGGTCGACAGATAGCGGTCACCGCGATCGCAGATAATTGCCACTATCACGCTGGTGGGGTGAGCGCGGGCGATGCGCAACGCCCCGGCAACGGCACCGCCAGAGCTGACGCCACAGAATATCCCCTCCTTCCTCGCCAGCAGACGCATGGTCTCTTCTGCTTCTCGTTGCGACATATCCAACAGGCGGTCAACCAGTTCGGGCCGGTAAATGCCCGGAACGTAGGCTGCGGGCCAGCGGCGGATGCCGGGAATACTGCTGCCTTCGGACGGCTGTAGCCCGACGATTTCCACTCCCTGGTTTTGCTGTTTGAGAAAACGACCCACGCCGGTTATGGTGCCGGTGGTGCCCATGCTTGAGACAAAATGCGTCAAACGCCCCGCCGTCTGCTGCCAGATTTCTGGCCCGGTAGTGAGAAAATGCCCCAGCGGGTTATCGGGATTATTAAACTGGTCCAGTACCTTTCCCTCACCGCGTGCGGCCATCTCCAACGCTAAATCGCGCGCGCCCTCCATTCCCTGCTCGCGGCTGACGAGGATCAACTCCGCGCCGTAGGCGCGCATCGCCGCCTGACGCTCGACGCTCATACTTTCCGGCATCAACAGCTTAAGCACATAGCCTTTCATTGCGGCGATCATCGCCAAAGCAATACCCGTGTTGCCGCTGGTGGCCTCGATCAGGACATCACCAGGATGGATATCACCCCGCGCTTCCGCCTGCTGGATCATGGACAGCGCCGCGCGATCCTTTACCGAACCGGCAGGATTGTTGCCTTCCAGCTTTAGCCAGATCTCACTGCCATTATCCGGCGTCAGCCGCTGTAGCTGGATTAAGGGTGTATTGCCAATCGTATTTTCGAGTGTGATCACGTCAGGCTTCCCAGCATGAGATAAAAGGGGCTGGAATTCACCAGCCCCTTGAGGAAATAAGTGTCAGCAAAGGAAAATATCAGGCGCTTTCAGCAAAGGCAACCGGTCGTAACAGGCTATTGCCGTGATAAAGGCGCGCATTTTGCAGGCCAACGAACAGGCGTTCGCCGCGCTGCGGGGCAGCATGTCCGCCTTCCAACACCACGGTAAGCGGCTCGGCGCTCCACCCGGCGGGCTCCAGAACCAGCTGCCAGTAGTGCCCGCGTGGACTCACCTCCAGTATTTGGGCAGGCAAAGGGGTTTCCAGGCTACTCTGACGGCTGACGTCGACTTCCCACGGACGCAGAAACAGCTCCACTTTTCCCTGATGCGCCGGGGTGTATGCCAGCGGCCAGTGGTGCGCGCCAACGTGGAACTGGGAACCATGCACTTCGCCGTCGAAACGGTTCACCTCCCCAAGAAACTCCAGCACGAAGCGGGTTGCAGGATCGCGCCACACTTCGTCCGGCGTGCCGACCTGTTCAATATTGCCCTGGCTCATCACCACCACGCGATCCGCGACTTCCATCGCCTCTTCCTGGTCATGGGTGACAAACACGCTGGTGAATTTCAGCTCTTCATGCAGCTGGCGCAGCCAGCGGCGCAGCTCTTTGCGCACCTGCGCATCCAGCGCGCCAAAAGGCTCATCCAGCAACAGAATTTGTGGCTCTACCGCCAACGCACGCGCCAGAGCCACGCGCTGCTTCTGTCCACCGGAAAGCTGGGCAGGAAAACGCCCGGCCAGGTGCCCCAGCTGCACCATATCCAGCAGACGGGTCACTTTCTGCTTAATCTCAGCCGCAGACGGCCGCTCGCGGCGCGGCAATACTTTCAGACCAAAGGCAATATTGTCGAATACCGTCATATGGCGAAACAGCGCGTAATGCTGAAAGACAAACCCTACCTGGCGGTCACGGGCGTGTACCCGACTGACGTCTTTTCCATGGAAGCTCAAACGACCGCTGTTCTGGTTTTCCAGCCCGGCGATAATGCGCAGCAGCGTGGTTTTACCCGAGCCGGATGGACCCAATAATGCCATCATTTGCCCGGAGGGAATATCCAGCGAGATATCGTTCAGGACCTTCGTCCGGCCAAAGGATTTATTGATGTTGCCGATCTCAATGCTCATGGTGTTCCTCCCGTTGCAAACGCTGTTGCTGGCTTTCTAAGCGCCACTGTAATGCGCTTTTCAGAAACAGCGTCACTATCGCCATCAGGGTTAACAGGGCCGCGGCGGTAAACGCGCCAACGCTGTTGTAATCCTGATGCAGTAATTCAACCTGTAATGGCAGCGTATAGGTTTCGCCGCGTATTGCCCCCGACACCACTGAAACCGCACCAAACTCACCGATGGCGCGTGCGTTGGTCAACACGACACCGTAAAGCAGCGCCCAGCGGATATTCGGCAGAGTCACGCGCCAGAACATTTTCCAGCCGGAAGCCCCCAGCAGCACCGCGGCCTCATCTTCGTGACTGCCCTGGCTTAGCATTACCGGGACCAGTTCGCGCACCACAAACGGGCAGGTGACAAAAATCGTCACCAGCGCCATACCCTGCCACGAAAACATCAGCTGGATACTGTGAGCATCCAGCCAGCCGCCAACCGGGCCATTCACCCCCCAGAACAACAGATACATCAGGCCCGCCACGACCGGCGACACGGCAAAGGGGATGTCGAAGAGCGTCAGCAGCAGCTGGCGTCCAGGAAAGGTAAAACGCGTGACCAGCCAGGCCAGCAGGGTGCCAAACACCAGGTTTACCGGCACCGCGATCAGGGCTATCAGTAGCGTAAGCCAGATGGAATGCAGCATATCCGCATCGCGCAAATTGCTGAGCGTTGCCATTAGCCCTTCGGAAAAAGCAGTGGCGAATATCGCCACCAGCGGCACGACCAGCAGCAGCAGGGATATCACGGCTCCGGTGCCTATCAGCGCCCATTTTCCCCACTGGACGGGCGCATGACCCGCGTCTTTAACATTGCTCAATTCAGCCATTATTGCCCCCCAATGCGACGACCAAAGCGACTTTGCAAGGTGTTAATGGCAAACAGCAGCAGCAGAGAAGCCGCGAGGATCACGGAAGCAATGGCGCTGGCCGCCGGATAATCGAACTCCTGCAAACGGACAAAAATCATCAGCGAGGTCACTTCGGTTTTCCACGCGATATTACCCGCGATAAAAATGACCGCGCCAAACTCGCCCAGACTGCGGGTGAAAGAAAGCGCCGTTCCTGCCAGCAAGGCCGGGCCAACTTCCGGCAGCACAACGCGGCGGAAGCTCTGCCATGGCGTTGCGCCGAGCGTTTCAGCGGCCTCTTCATACTCTGGCCCCAGCTCTTCCAGTACCGGCTGCACGGTGCGCACCACAAAAGGAATGCTGGTAAATGCCATCGCCACGGCAATACCGAGCCAGGTGTAGGACACCTTAATATCAAACTGTGCCAGCCACTGCCCGTACCAGCCGTTGACGGAAAACAGGCCGGCCAGCGTCAGCCCGGCTACCGCCGTTGGCAGCGCAAATGGCAGGTCCATCAGACCGTCAAGCAGTGCGCGCCCCGGGAAGCGATAGCGCGTCAAGATCCACGCCATCAGCATGCCAAACAGCGCGTTAAAAATAGATGCGACTCCGGCGGCAATCAGCGTCACTTTATACGCAGCCATCACCTGCGGGTTGGTGATCACCTCCCAGTACTGGGCCAGCGTCATCTGCGAAAGCTGCATCAGCAGGGCGCTGATCGGCAGCAGCAGGATCAGACAGGTGAAAAACAGGCTGCTGCCCAGGCTGATGCCAAATCCAGGCAGTACGCGTTTACTCCGTGTTGCCAACATTAATCACGCCCCGCCGATAAAAGCTTGTCAAGTTCGCCACCGCTGGCGAAATGCGTTTTCATAACCCTCTCCCAGCTGCCAAATTCCTGCTCAACCCTGAACAGTTCGGTGTGCGGGAAACGATTTTTTTGCTGCGCCATCAGCTGCGGATTATCCACTCGGTAATAGAAGCGCGTGATAATATGTTGGGCGGATGGCGTATAAAGATACTTAAGATAGGCTTTGGCAGCCTCTTCGCTGTGGTTTTGTTCAATATTTTTGTCAATCCAGGCCACCGGAAACTGTGCCAGGATATTGGTTGGCGGCACGATCACCTGATAGCCATCCTGTGAATAGCGGTCGCGAAGGGTATTCACCTCGGACTCAAAGCTGATCAGCACATCACCCAGGCCACGATCAACGAATGTGGTGGTTGCTCCACGGCCGCCGGTATCAAACACCACTACGTTTTTCAGCAGCTGCGTCATGAACTTTTCCGTTTTCGCCTTATCATTGCCATCGGCACGATCGGCAGCGCCCCAGGCCGCCAGCCAGGTATAGCGCCCGTTACCGGAAGTTTTTGGATTAGGGAAAACCAGCTTCACATCGCTACGCACCAGATCGTGCCAGTCGTGGATGTTTTTAGGATTTCCTTTACGCACCAGGAAAGCCATCGTTGAATAAAATGGCGAGCTGCCGTTCGGCAGGCGTTGCTGCCAGTCGGCCGGGATCAGCTTGCCCCTGTCATGCAGGATTTGCACATCGGTTAGCTGGTTATAGGTGACAACATCCGCTTTCAGCCCCTGCAAAATCGCCAGCGCCTGCCTGGACGAACCGGCATGAGACTGTTTGATCGTCAGCGTATCTCCGGGGTGTTCCTGCGCCCACTGCTTTTCAAATGGGGTATTCAGGGCCACAAACAGCTCGCGCGAAACGTCATAGGAGCTGTTTAGCAGCTCTGTTGCCTGAGCACTCATACCCAGCAGCAGCGACAGTACGCTGGCAGAGACGGCTTTTTTGATCGTCGGTAACGTCATTATGTACCCTGAATATGAACCGGCTGGGCGGAAAAAGTGTATTAAGTTTATTGATAACCAGCGGTAAAGACGTAGCGGTTTTATATACCGTTTGGTGCTTTGCAATGATAAAACGCTATAAGCCTGTGGGATGGGTTATGTCGTAGGTGGGATAACGCGTTGAGGAGAAAACGAAAAATGGCACGTACCGCAAACGGCCTTCCCCCGGCATAAGGTCTGGCGTTATCGCACGCCAGCCAGATCTCATACCGGGGAAATCGGGGGTGAACAGCATTCACTTTTTAAGGCTGAACTAACGCCGCCAGATAATTTTACTTAGGGTCCAGCTTTTCAGGGTTTCATCGGAAGGGATTAATCCTTCTGGCCCGTGCCAGTCGCCGCTGAACACATAGCTGATATGCTGGCTATCCGGCGCTTTGCATTCAATGCTGCCACCGTTTTCCCCGCTCCCCTTCTGACAGTTATTGAAGGCCTTTTGATAAATCGCGCTGAACGGCGTACCTGTTTTCACCCCGCTGGCGGTGGCAATCTGGCTGTCGGTGACATCAATGCGGCTGACGGTGCTCTGCCCGGTTAACTCCAGCTTAACCTGCTTATCGTTGCCCAGCGCCTGCCAGAAGTGAACAATGCTGCCGTCTGCGGTACGCATCCCCTGCCGCAGCGGGTAATTCCCGTTCAGGCCGTCAGTCAGCGCCTGCTGCTGTAGCGGCGTACTCCCGTTTATTCCGCCGACTCCCTGCTCACTGACCAGTAAGGGGGAGGAAAACCAGTTCAACGGTGACAGGCTGGACCACGACCAGGATATGGGGTTCCACCATGTTGCAGAAGAATCGCTTGCGGACTGCGAGGTGGACGCCGCGCAGCCTGCCAACAGCACGCTGCCCGCCAGCAACGCGGGTCGAATAATATTCATGACAACTCCAGATAGTATTAACAAGGTTTCCTGATTAGCTTGTTGGAGTACTAATCGGCACAAAAGTTTTATTTAGTGGTTTTCAGCAGGATCAAAGCAGTCACGCAGCCGCCGAGAATAGAGCAGCGTCAGCAGCGCCACGCCGTCCAGCAGAGATGTCAGCAGCAGCAGGTCGGAGGTGCCGACATCGTCCTGCCACGATCGGAAGAACGGTAGCAGCAACGTCAGTACCAGAGTCACTAGCAGCACCCAACGCCAGGCCAGCCAAAGACGCGGAAGACGCTGCCGGTAGCCGGTTAACAGCAGCCCAAACGCGGCCGGCACGCCCAGGCATAACCCCAGCCAGAAACTGTGGTTATCCGGGTAACACAGTTCCAACAGCTGCGAGCCCTGCTGCCCTGAAGCGCCGGCCATGACAAACAGCAGCCAGGTGCGCGCCTGCAGGAGCAATATCGCCCAAAAGGAGAGCGGTAGCCGCAGCTGGCCTTTGTTGTCGTAATCATCGGGAAGATATTTCACGTTGAATCGCTTTATAAAGAGGGATACCGTCAATCTCAACACCATTGGCATCGCAGCAGGTCAGATACACCGCTAACAGAATGGGCTTAGCGGTCAGATCCGCCACAACGTCGATGATGATGTGAAATCAGTACTCACGATCTTCAATCAAACGCTTACCTAACAGCTGGCTGTCCTGGGTCTCATAGTCCAGCTTTTCATAGAATCCGATCACCGCATCATTTTCTTCTCGCACCATCACGTTAATTTTCGGGCAGCCGCGGGCGATAAGCTTCTTCTCCAGGCGATTAATCAGCGCGTTGGCGAAACCTCGCCCCTGATAATCAGGATGTACGCCGAGATAATAGGCCGAGCCACGGTGACCGTCATAGCCCCCCATCAACGTACCGACGATCTCACCGCCAGCCACCGCTACCAGGAACAGCTCTGCATCGTGATTTAGCTTACGCTCAATATCCATTTCAGGATCGTTCCACGGGCGCAACAGATCGCAACGCTCCCAAAGGGTAATCACTTCTTCAAAATCATCTTGCCGGAATGCACGAATTTCCATCAGATTTAGCCTGTCATTGCGCTTAATTAGCTGATTATCACGCATTCTTCTGCTGGCGCAAGTCCATTGGTCCACCTTAAGGAAAAAAAGGGGCGGTAAGGGCTATTACCTGACTGAAATAGTTAGTAAAAGTCTGACATAGTTCCCCTCTCGCCGCGGTGAGCCGGTTACGATATAACGGTGAACACCTTTGGCTACCGGATGCCGTGATGAAAAAAATTTCCCAGATGACGCCGCTGACCAGCCGCCGCCAGCTTCTACTCTCCGGGCTGGCCCTGGCACTACTGGCGACCAGATCAACGTCCGCGCGGGCAGAACCGCGGGTTACGCGCCCGCACACTTCCCGCACCAAACCGTCAACTCCCGGCAAAAAAATCGTCATGATCGATCCGGGCCATGGCGGGATTGACTCAGGTGCGGTAGGACACGGCGGCTCGGAAGAAAAGCATGTGGTGCTGGAGATCGCTAACCATATCCGCCAGCAGTTGAGCACCCATCCGCATATTGAGGTGCGCCTGACCCGTGAAAGTGACCACTTCATCCCGCTGGGCGAGCGGGTCGAGATCGCCCATCAGCACGGAGCCGACCTGTTTATGTCGGTACACGCCGACGGGTATACCAGTCCGAGCGCCAACGGGGCTTCGGTCTTTGCCCTGTCAAATCGTGGAGCCAGCAGCACGATGGCGCGCTATTTATCGCAAAGAGAAAACGCCGCGGACCGGGTTGGCGGAGTGCAGGCCGCCGACAAAGATCGCTATTTGCAGCAGGTGCTGTTTGACCTGGTGCAAACCGATACCATCAAGAACAGCCTGATCCTCGGACAGCATCTGCTGGGGCAGATCCGCCCGGTGCACCATTTGCACAGCCAGCATACCGAGCAGGCCGCCTTTGCGGTGTTGAAGTCGCCTTCTATTCCCTCAGTGCTGGTAGAAACCTCATTTATCACTAACCCCGCCGAAGAAAAATTGCTTGGCACCACGGCGTTTCGTCAGAAGATTGCCGGAGCCATCGCCGACGGCATCGTCAGCTTTTTTGATCGCGACGAGACAACCAGGCGCACAGGCTGAAGCAAATGACGTATAATCCGTGCGTCTTTTTGCATAGGATCTTCTTATGAACACACCCGATATCGCCCAGGTTAAGCGGTTCTTACTCAACCTGCAGGATGAAATTTGTCAGAAGCTGGAGCAGGCAGACGGTGCCGCCCGATTTGCCGAGGACAGCTGGCAGCGTCCCGGCGGCGGCGGCGGGCGAAGCCGCGTGCTGCGTCAGGGCCGGGTGTTCGAGCAGGCGGGCGTTAATTTCTCTCACGTACATGGCGATGAGATGCCCGCCTCCGCCACGGCTCACCGTCCCGAGCTGGCAGGGCGCAGCTTTGAAGCGCTGGGCGTTTCGCTGGTTATCCATCCGGAAAATCCTTATATCCCTACCAGCCACGCCAACGTGCGGTTCTTTATCGCCGAGAAACCCGGAGCCGACCCGGTTTGGTGGTTTGGCGGCGGTTTCGATCTCACGCCCTTTTATGGCTTCACCGAGGATGCGGTGCACTGGCATCAGACCGCCTTTGACCTCTGCCTGCCTTTTGGCGCAGAGGTGTATCCACGCTACAAAAAATGGTGCGATGACTACTTCCACCTGAAACACCGCAACGAGCAGCGCGGGATTGGCGGGCTGTTCTTCGACGATCTGAATGCACATGGCTTTGACCAGAGTTTTCGTTTTATGCAGGCGGTGGGTCGCGGTTTTTGCGATGCCTATCTGCCGATTGTTGAGCGCCGGAAAGCGCTCACATGGGGCGAGCGTGAGCGCGATTTTCAGCTCTATCGCCGAGGTCGCTACGTCGAGTTCAACCTGGTGTGGGATCGCGGCACGCTTTTTGGCCTGCAAACCGGCGGGCGTACCGAGTCGATTCTGATGTCGATGCCGCCATTGGTGCGCTGGGAATATGACTACCAGCCGCGGGAAGATAGCCCGGAAGCGGCGCTGTACCGTGATTTCATCGTCGTCAAAGAGTGGCTTTAAGCTAACGAAACGGGTTGGTTGCACCGCCCGCCCGTTTGCTTTTCAGATTGTGGTGGCCGGTCTCCGGCCCTTCTTGTTTCCCACCGCCGCGCACATAGCGGCCCGCTGCGAAATTGAGCCATATGTGCCACGGCCCGTTATCCACGCCACGTTTTTTACGCTAACTGCTACACTTTTCACTAACGGTAATTCTGGCTTTACGGCCGGACCATTGGGCGAACCCATCGCAACAATCAGGGAAAACGCATTTTCATTGCTACAGGTCTGATGCAATGTTACCTCATCGCATTCAGCCGTGGCGCGTAGCATTCTCATCATACTCTGATCTCAACTACCGTACTGACAGCGTCACGCTTGCCTCTGCATTACCGATTGCTTATCAAGGAGCTTATATGAACCAGCTAGACGCACTGAAACAATTCACCACCGTGGTGGCTGACAGTGGCGACATTGAATCCATACGTAATTATCACCCGGAAGATGCCACCACCAACCCGTCTCTGATCCTAAAAGCCTCCGCACTCGACTCGTATAAACACCTGATCACCGATGCCATCGACTACGCTAAAAAGCAGGGTGGCAGCAAAGAGACTCAGATCATTAATGCCAGTGATAAAGTCAATATCAACCTCGGTATGGAGATCCTGAAAAGCGTGCCCGGCCGTGTCTCAACTGAAGTTGATGCGCGCCTCTCCTACGACCGTGGAATGTGCGTGACCAAAGCCGAAAAGCTGGTAAGAATGTATGAAGAGCACGGTATCGACAGGTCACGTATCCTGATCAAACTCGCCTCCACCTGGGAGGGGATCAGGGCCGCAGAAGAGCTGGAGAAAAACGGCATCAACTGTAATCTGACGCTGCTGTTCTCCTTCGCCCAGGCACGCGCCTGTGCCGAAGCCGGCGTGTTTCTGATTTCACCTTTCGTAGGCCGTATCTATGACTGGTACAACAGCCGTAAGCCGCTTGACCCCTACATTGCCGATGAAGATCCCGGCGTCAAGTCAGTGCGCAGCATCTATGAGTATTACAAACAGCACCGTTACAACACCGTCATTATGGGCGCCAGCTTCCGTAAAGTTGAGCAGATTCTGGCGCTGGCCGGCTGCGACCGCCTGACCATCTCGCCTAACCTGCTGGAAGAGCTGCAGGCAAGCACCGCGCCGGTTGAGCGTAAGCTCATTCCGTCGACCGAAGCCTTTAACCAGCCAACGCCGCTGAACGAAGCCGAGTTCCGCTGGCAGCACAACCAGGACCCAATGGCGGTCGATAAGCTGGCAGACGGCATCCGTCAGTTTGCCATTGACCAGCAGAAGCTGGAAGACGTGCTGGCCGCTCGTCTGTAATCCGCTTTCTTATCAACACACCATTTATCGGGGTGGACTGAACGTCCGCCCCGTAAACTTCGGGAGAAACTATGTCGTCACGTAAAGAGCTGGCTAACGCCATTCGCGCACTCAGTATGGATGCGGTACAAAAAGCGAAATCGGGCCACCCTGGCGCACCAATGGGAATGGCTGATATCGCTGAAGTCCTGTGGCGCGACTTTATGCACCACAATCCGAACAACCCGGCGTGGGCCGATCGCGACCGTTTTATCCTCTCCAACGGTCACGCTTCGATGCTGCTCTACAGCCTGCTGCATCTCACCGGCTATGACCTGCCGATGGAGGAGTTGAAAAACTTCCGTCAGCTTCACTCAAAAACGCCGGGCCACCCGGAAATCGGTTACACCCCAGGCATTGAAACCACCACCGGGCCATTGGGCCAGGGCCTGGCGAATGCCGTGGGTATGGCGATTGCTGAACGCACGCTGGCCTCCCAGTTTAACCGCCCCGATCACGAAATCGTCGACCACTTTACCTACGTATTTATGGGCGATGGCTGTCTGATGGAAGGCATCTCGCACGAGGTCAGCTCTCTTGCCGGCACGCTGGGGCTGGGCAAACTGATCGGTTTTTACGATCATAACGGCATCTCTATCGATGGTGAAACCGATGGCTGGTTTACCGACGACACCGCCAAACGTTTCGAGGCCTACCACTGGCATGTGATCCACGATATCGATGGCCACAACCCGGAAGCCGTCGCCGCAGCGATCAAAGAAGCGCAGAGCGTCACGGATAAGCCCTCGCTGATTATCTGTAAAACTATTATCGGCTTCGGTTCGCCAAACAAAGCCGGTAAGGAAGAGTCGCACGGCGCCGCGCTGGGCGATGAAGAAGTGGCCCTGACGCGTAAACAGCTGGGCTGGAATTATCCGCCGTTTGAAATCCCGCAGGATATTTATGCTCGCTGGGATGCCAGAGAAGCGGGTGAGAAAGCAGAGAAAGCATGGGATGCCAAATTCGCCGCCTATCAGGCCGCACATCCTGAGCTGGCGGCGGAGTACACCCGCCGTATGGCTGGCGGTATGCCGGACAACTGGCAGGCAGATACGCAGAAATATATCGAGGAGCTACAGGCTAATCCGCAGAAAATCGCCAGCCGCAAGGCGTCGCAGAATGCGCTTGAAGCCTACGGTCCGCTGATCAAAGAGTTCCTGGGCGGCTCTGCTGATTTAGCGCCCAGCAACCTGACGCTCTGGTCCGGTTCCAAATCGATTAAGGAAGACACCGCGGGTAACTACATTCACTACGGCGTACGTGAGTTCGGCATGACGGCAATCGCCAACGGTATTGCTCATCATGGCGGTTTTATCCCCTATACCGCGACCTTCCTGATGTTTGTCGAGTATGCGCGTAACGCAGTACGCATGGCGGCATTGATGAAGGCGCGCCAGATTCTGGTTTACACCCATGACTCGATTGGTCTGGGGGAAGATGGCCCAACGCATCAGCCGGTTGAGCAGATAGCCAGCCTGCGCGTCACGCCAAATATGAGCGTCTGGCGCCCCTGTGACCAGGTGGAAACCGCCGTGGCCTGGAAACATGCCATTGAGCGCCACCACGGACCTACCGCGCTGATCCTGTCACGTCAAAACCTGGCGCAGCCAACACGCAGTAAAGAGCAGTTGCAGAATATTTCGCGCGGTGCGTACGTGCTGAAAGACAGCGACGGCGCGCCGGAAGTGATCCTGATTGCAACAGGCTCCGAAGTGGAAATTACGCTGGGCGCGGCTGAGAAGCTCATCGCCAGTGGTCACAAGGTGCGCGTCGTGTCGATGCCATCCACCGATCTGTTCGATAAACAGGATGCCGCCTACCGCGAGTCCGTGCTGCCATCTACCGTGACGGCGCGCGTGGCGGTCGAAGCCGGTATCGCGGATTACTGGTACAAATACGTTGGCCTGAATGGCGCGATCGTCGGCATGACCTGCTTTGGTGAATCGGCTCCGGCAGATAAACTGTTCGCAGAGTTTGGCTTTACGGTAGAAAACATCGTGAGCCACGCCGAGGCATTGCTGAAGCCACACTGATTTTTGCGGCAAAATACGGTGCCTCAATACCCTCATCATCTGACCTGATGAGGGTTGGCAAAATGACTGGCTAGTCCTGCGGGCTGGGTTCGGTGATAAACCGTCCCCGGCCCATTTATGATCTGGGGTGTCTGCGGCTTTGATCCTGCGCCACCCAGGCTTCGCTTAAGCCAATTTGATGTCCGGCCAAGTTCCAGGGGCTTGCCGGCCGCTAATCGAGACGCAGCTTTCCCGCCAGTAAAGCATGCTGCAACAGCATCACCGTCTTGCCGTCCTTAATACGGCCGTCTTTGACCATCTGCCACGCCTGTGGGAAGGTCATTTCCAGCACCTCTATGGCTTCATCCTCTACCCCACCGCCATCATTTTCACGCTGCGCATCGCTGTATTCCGCCGCAAAGAAATAGAGCAGTTCGGTGACGCCGCCGGGCGACATAAAAAGCTCAAACAGCTTTTCCACCTCGCCGATGGCATAGCCGGTTTCCTCTATGGCTTCTTTGCGAATGCAGTCTTCCGGAGAGTCATCGTCCAGCAGTCCGGCGCAGGCCTCAATCAGTTCTCCTCCGGGGTTACTGCCATTTACCCAGGTAGCGATGCGGAACTGACGCGTCAGCACTACGCTGTTTTTTTCGCGATTATAGAGCAGTAGGGTGGCCCCATTACCGCGATCGTAGACTTCACGTTTATGGCGTAAAACGGTGCCGTTTTTAGCGGTGAGATGGTAGGTATAGTTGCGCAGGACAAACCAGTTTTCTGACAGGATTTTATTTTTTATGACGTCAATCTTGGCTGGCATAGTGGCTCCGTATAAACGTTCGGCAGCCTTCAATTCTAGGGGGTTTTGCCGCATACGGCGACGGGATCGTCATAAAAAAGGCGGTGCCATTGCCGGCACCGCCCGGTATCAATCAATGATTATGTTGTTCCTGCGCCAGCGCGTTAACACGCTTACGTGCACCAAACCAGCCGAGGATCAGCACCACCGCAATTAACGGAATCGATGCGATCGTGTAGGTGCCGTTCGGATAGTCAAACGCCATCAGTACCAGTACGCTGCCGAGGAACAGCAGCGTCAGCCACGAGGTGAACGGAGCCCACGGCATCTTAAAGCTAACGTCTTCGGCCTTGCCCTCTTTAATCGCTTTGCGCAGTTTCATCTGGCATATCACGATAAACGCCCATGAGGAGATAATGCCCAGCGCCGCAACGTTCAGGACGATCTCAAACACGCTGGAAGGCACGATATAGTTAAGATATACGCCGATAATATAGACGCCAACGGTCACCAGAATGCCCATATAAGGAACCTGCTGACCGCTCATTTTAGACATAAATTTCGGCGCCGATCCGCCCATCGCCATCGAGCGCAAAATACGACCGGTTGAATAAAGACCGGAGTTCAGGCTGGACAGCGCGGCGCTCAGTACCACGATGTTCATAATACTGCCAACGTACGGCACGCCCAGTTTAGAGAAGAACGTCACAAAAGGACTTTGCCCGGCCTGGTACGCATTCCACGGCAGCAGCATAACCAGCAGCACCACCGAACCTACGTAAAACAGGCCAATACGCCAGATAACGCTATTGATCGCCTTTGGCAGCATGGTTTTCGGGTCTTTACATTCGCCCGCTGCGGTTCCCACCAGCTCAATGGAAGCAAAAGCAAACACGACCCCCTGCACCAGGACCAGTGCAGGCATCAGGCCATTGGGGAAAAAGCCCCCGTTGTCACTGATCAAATGAAAACCGGTAGCGTTGCCATCCAGCGGCTTACCGCTGCCGAGGAACACCACGCCGACCACAAGAAAGATGACAATGGCCAGCACCTTGACCAGGGCAAACCAGAACTCCATTTCGGCGAACCACTTCACGCCGATCATGTTCATGGTGCCGACAATCGCCAGTGCGCCCAGTGCAAACACCCATTGCGGCACGTCACCAAATGCGCCCCAATAGTGCATATAAAGCGCAACGGCGGTGATATCGACAATGCCGGTCATCGCCCAGTTAACAAAGTACATCCAGCCAGCCACATAAGAGGCTTTTTCACCGAGAAATTCGCGGGCGTAAGAGACAAAATTTCCGCTTGATGGACGGTGTAATACTAATTCGCCCAGCGCACGCAGAATGAAGAAAGAGAAAACACCACAAACCAAATAGACCAGCGCCAGTGCCGGTCCCGCCGCCTGCAGACGAGCGCCAGCACCGAGGAACAGGCCCGTACCGATTGCGCCGCCGATGGCAATCATTTGAACATGACGATTGTCCATTGCCTGATGGTAACCAGAGTCATGAGAGTTTAACCAACGTCTTCTTGCAGCGCGTTTTTCTGCGCCGGTTTTTTTATCTGCTTTCATTTTTAATCCTAGTTGTCCTGTCCACAATGCGATGCGGTTACCTGTCCTGGGTATCCTTTATTCTTATAGGCCAACCAAACGTTTGCTTCTGTTGGCACATGTTTGAACAATTCCCCTGCCGGCTGGAATTTTATCTCTGCCCCTCTCAGGGAAAATGCGGCGATGCATCCTAACCCTTCTACTCAAATGACGCAAAAAATCCAGGGGGGAAATCGTGAGCTTATGTGATTTTTGTCGGACAACGCATAAAAAAACCGACCGCGAAAGGCGGTCGGTCAGTGGCAACACGAAGGGCTACACGGGGACGTGAGGATAAGGGAGGAATAGGGTTAACGGTATATCTCAGCGTTGCCCAGCCACTGGCTGGAGTCACCGGGGTTACTCACCCCGATAATCCGGTAGCGACTGGCCCCCAACGCATCGGCTTTTTTCGCCAGCTTGCGGGTGGCGTCATCTAAGCTCCCTCTGACACCGGATATGGACACGGTGCCCATGCTCTGCAAGCCGCCGACATGGCTGTTATCTACCTGAATAGCTGCCAGGGTCGAGAAGGAAGCCATAGCCAACAGACTGGCCGCAACCAGGATCGGCAATTTTTTGTTCATTTTTCGCTCCTCAAACTGTACACGTTGATCACAAGGATCATTATGACCCGCTGAATGAAAAGCATCGTTAGCACCAGGTAAAGGCGGTATAAGTATTGTCGACTACATCGAGAAACCGTTGTCTGGTGGTAAGAATGTATGTCCAATACGGGATGAGGTAACCCATTGCGATCCAGGCTAACGATTATCACGCTCGGAAGTCCCCTACCATAAATGACATCTGAATGGCGCCCTGTTGATAGAACCCCATGCGCCAGGAGGGACTTACGTAACCGTATGCCTGACAACGATGACTAAAGTCTTTTCAGACAAGGAGGAACCGTGAAGGAAGCACAAAAATGTAAGGTGCTGATTGTAGGCGAGCACCCACTGTTACGCCGTAGCCTGTATCAGCTGCTGGCAATGGACCGGCGATTTAACATGATTGTCGAGGCAGGTGACGGTGCAGAGGCGCTAGTCAAGGCACGCCAGCTGCATCCGCAGCTGATCCTGCTGGATCTGAATATGCGGGGAATATCGGGTCTTGATACCCTGAACGCGCTCCAGGCCAACGGCATCGAATCACCGGTTGTCGTGCTGACCTTTTCGGCTAAACGCAGGGATTTCACCGTGCTGCGGGAGGCCGGAGTCAAAGGATATCTGCTTAAAAATAGCGATCCGGAAACACTATTGGCACAAATTATTGTGGTAGCAGAAGGCGGCGTGGCCTACAGCCCCGGTCTGGAGGCTCCCGATGCCCTGGACAAATGGATACACAACCCGCTTGCTATCCTTACTGTACGTGAGCAAGAGGTGATGAGGGAGGTCGCCAGCGGATTGGCCAATAAGCAGATAGCAGAAATGCTGGCGATATCGGAACAGACGGTAAAAGTGCATATACGCAGCGTGCTGCGAAAACTCCACGTTCGTTCGCGCGTTGCGGCAACCGTGCTGTGGCTGGAGTCCTGCCGATGAGGCGAATTAAGGGCGTGATCTGGCGTCGCGCACGATAATTTACATTATCTCCTCAATTTCTTCACGATTACTGGCGCTGTGGCGGGTAGAGTGATTCACTGCCGCAGCGTATTGAATAAATGAAGATTACCCCTGAACCAGACTCAATATGCCACCGGTGAGCGATAAACAAGGTACGCTTATATTTATTCGGCTAACGGCTGTGGAGTTTCTTTAAGATGGCGAATTTTTTTATCGACCGCCCTATTTTTGCATGGGTGCTGGCGATCCTGTTGTGCTTAACCGGAGGGCTGGCAATCGTCTCCCTGCCGATTGAGCAGTACCCCGACCTGGCCCCACCTAACGTTCGCATCACCGCTAATTATCCCGGTGCCTCAGCTGAAACCCTGGAAAATACCGTAACCCAGGTGATTGAGCAAAATATGACCGGCATCGATAACCTGATGTACATGTCTTCACAGAGCAGTAATACCGGCCAGGCGACCGTCACCCTGACATTTGAGGCCGGCACAAATCCGGATGAAGCTCGCCAGCAGGTGCAAAATCAGCTGCAAACCGCCATGCGTAAATTACCCCAGGATGTGCAGTCACAGGGGGTTACCGTCAATAAAACCGGCGATACCAATATACTGATGGTGGCGTTCGTATCAACGGACGGCAGCATGGACAGACAAGATATCTCTGACTATGTCGCCAGCCATTTGCAGGATCCGCTAAGCCGCATTAACGGCGTGGGTCAGGTGGACGCCTACGGTTCTCAGTATGCGATGCGTATCTGGCTCGACCCTGACAAGCTGATTGACTACGCGCTGACCACCACGGAAGTGGTTGATGCCATTAAATCGCAGAACAGTCAGATTGCGGTTGGCCAATTAGGCGGCCTGCCGTCGGTCCCCAGCCAGGCGCTGAATGCCACGATAAATTCGCAGTCGCTGCTGCAAACCCCGGAACAGTTCCGTGCGATAACGCTGCGCGTCAATACCGATGGTTCGGTCGTGACGCTGGGTCAGGTCGCGCGCATTGAGCTTGGCGCAGAGAAATATGATTATCTGAGCCGCTACAACGGGATGGACGCTTCAGGGCTGGGGATCAAGCTGGCATCGGGTGCCAATGAACTGCAGACCGATACGTTGGTCCGCGCGCGTCTTGACGAGCTGTCACGCTTCTTCCCTCACGGCCTGAAAGCTGAGATCGCTTTTGAAACATCCCCCTTTGTGAAGGCATCTATTGAAGACGTGGTGAAAACCCTGTTTGAAGCCGTACTGCTGGTTTTCCTGGTGATGTACCTGTTCCTGCAAAATTTCCGCGCCACGTTAATCCCAACGATTGCCGTTCCGGTAGTCCTTTTTGGCACGTTCGGCGTACTTTATGCCTTCGGCTACAGCATCAATACCCTGACCATGTTCGCGATGGTGCTGGCAATCGGCCTGCTGGTAGATGATGCCATCGTGGTGGTTGAAAATGTCGAGCGTATCATGACGGAAGAGGGCCTTTCCCCGCGTGACGCCACGCGTAAATCAATGGGACAGATTCAGGGAGCGCTGGTGGGCATCGCGCTGGTGCTGTCGGCAGTGTTCGTGCCGATGGCTTTCTTTGGCGGTACCACCGGCGCTATTTATCGTCAGTTCTCGGTCACCATCGTCTCAGCAATGGTACTGTCAGTCCTGGTGGCGATGATCCTCACCCCTGCCCTGTGCTCTACCCTGCTCAAACCTCTGGCCCAGGGGAGCCATCACGGACGGCGCGGCTTCTTCGGCTGGTTCAACCGTATGTTTAACCATAATGCAGAACGCTATAAGGATGGCGTGGGGAAAATGCTCGCTAAAGGCGGGCGTTGGCTGCTGGTATATCTGGCATTAATCGGTGTGATGGCATTGCTGTTTATTCGCCTGCCCGGCTCGTTTCTGCCGTTAGAAGATCGCGGTATTTTCACCACCCAGGTTCAATTACCGCCTGGCTCAACCCTGCAACAGACGATGAAAGTGGTGGAAAAGGTCGAACACTACTATCTGACCCACGAACAAAATAACGTGCTCTCCGTATTTGCCACCGTGGGCGCCGGGCCGGGCGGGAACGGGCAAAACGTGGCGCGCCTTTTTGTGCGCCTGAAAGACTGGCAGGACAGACACGGCAGCGATAACAGCTCCTTTGCGATTATCGAACGCGCCACCCGCGCATTTCGCAGTATAAACGAAGCAAAAGTGGTTGCCAGCAGCCCGGCAGCCATCACCGGGCTGGGCAACTCTGCGGGTTTTGATATGGAGCTACAGGATAATGCGGGTCTCGGACATCGCGCATTAATGAGCGCACGCAATACGCTGCTGGACATGGCGCAGAAAAATCCCTCGCTAACGCGCGTACGGCATAACGGGCTGGATGACAGTTCACAGCTGCGCATTGATATCGACCAACGTAAGGCGCAAGCGCTGGGTATATCCCTGGATGACATCAACGCCACGCTGCAAACCGGCTGGGGATCGAGCTATGTTAACGACTTCCTTGACCGTGGTCGGGTGAAAAAAGTCTACGTACAGGCCGATGCACCATTCCGCATGCTGCCTGACGATATCAGCAAATGGTATGTCCGCAACGACAGCGGCGGGATGGTGCCGTTTACCGCCTTCGCCCGCTCACACTGGGAAAGCGGCTCACCGCGCCTTGAGCGTTATAACGGCTATTCGGCGCTGGAGATTGTCGGCGAATCGGCGACAGGTGTCAGCAATGGTGCAGCAATGGACGTGATGGAAAAGCTGGTCGCCCAGTTACCCGTCGGTATCAGTTTGCAGTGGACAGGCGCATCATTGCAGGAACGAATGAGCGGAGCGCAGGCTCCTGCGCTCTATGCCCTGTCTCTGTTAGTGGTATTCCTGTGCCTGGCCGCTCTTTATGAAAGTTGGTCAATCCCCTTCTCGGTCATGCTGGTCGTGCCGTTGGGGGTGCTGGGTGCCCTGATCGCCACCTGGCTGCGCGGGCTGGAAAACGATGTCTATTTTCAGGTCGGATTGCTGACGGTCATCGGGCTGTCGGCGAAAAACGCCATATTGATTGTGGAATTCGCTAATGAGATCAACGCTCGTGGTCAGGAGCTGGTAGCGGCAACGCTGGAAGCATCTCGCCAGCGGCTGCGGCCAATCCTGATGACGTCACTGGCGTTTATTTTTGGCGTGTTGCCAATGGCCATCAGCCAGGGCGCTGGATCCAGCAGCCAGCATGCGGTAGGGACTGGGGTACTGGGCGGGATGATCTCCGCCACAGTGCTGGCGGTATTCTTTGTTCCCCTGTTTTTTGTCATGGTGCGGCGGCGCTTCCCGCTGAAAGATAAAATACGCTAAATATAAAAAAGGCAGCCCGCGGGTGGCTGCCTTTTATTATTTTACTGAAAGTAGAAGCAGATCAACATGATACTGCAACGTTCTTCTTGACCGTATTACTTACGTAACATCTCTTCAATGAAGTCTTTCCAGTTCCCCAGTTCTAAATCAATCATCATCACTCCTCTTTTGGTTCTGCTGCATTTTAAGATTAACCTTATAAAAACACCAGATATATCTCTCAACCAGGGTGGAGCGATTGCCGATGACAGCTTGCATTCTCCAACGAATGCCTGCCCTCGCAAGCGCCATCGGTAGAGGGTTTCTTCATTAATTAAAACGTCACCTTGAGTCAACGCGCGATAAATATTATCCGGCAGACGGAAGCTAGATATTTTACGAGATCCCGGAGCACGGGAGGAAAACGATTTTTTGTTATGATAAAGTTTATATTTCCATCGTTTTACAAAGGGAGATAAAATACTGCCAGCCTTTTTAATGCCTAACTTCAACCAACCACAGCATTGTCCAATATACCCATCACTTCTTCATCAATAAAAAATGAAAATCAATGCCCCCCATATTTATTGCGTGGTAAGTTAAAAAACCACTTTATCAGGAATAAACAAAAACGGAATACAGTCTCTGAATAACGTTTTTTAATCATTCTCGGCATGAAGTCACCCGTTGAAATCAGCATGAATCATAGCTGACTTCTTCTCCTCGCTACTCATATTAATGAGCGTGCGAAAAAAATTAAATTTAACCAGCCTGATTATACAAGGAAGAGATCAATGGCAACACCCGCTTATTACAGAAATGGCGTGCCCTATGGCGCAGACGGACGTGTCATCATCACCATCACCGGCGGCCCTATCGGCCCCGGCTCAATTGCCGGCACCAAAACGGAACGCCCGGTCTATGTCGGCTGGCCCGGCATGGAAAGCGCAATGTCGCACGGAATTGGCCCCGTTACTCATTACGACCCGCATAAATCGGGCCATCATAGCCTTGAATCCATCAGGGAAGGGCAAGCGCAGATTAATGAACTTATCATCAAAGCGAAAAATGCTCATCATTACGATGATGAAAAGATCGTTCATGATTCGATGAGTTTACTGGAGTCACTAAATAAATCTGGCCTGATCCATCACGCCGTTCTCCAGGCAGCAGCGGCCGTATTACAAGAGGCCACCACCGCGTTACAGGAAAATAGACTGCTAAGAAATAAAGCCGGGCAGGATGTGAATATCAGCACGCAGGCTGCCGTCACGGCATTTGAGCAATTCGTTCAACGTGACGATGTCAAAATGCAAAACTTTCGCGATGCTCGTCCATTTGTGTTTGATTTCGTGTTGAGCATCAGCCCTGTTTATCGCCATATAATAACGCTCTGGAATACGCTTTACTTGCCAAAAATTCAGCAGGAAATGGAGGAAAAAAACAATCTCGTTACCTACTTAGATCGAGTAAAAATAATCTGTACTGATATTATTAATAAAACGGAAAGCCTTAATAATGAAAAGGTAAGTATTGAAAATGCGGAACAAGCCTTAAAAGCGCAGGAAGAGCGAAAAACAAGACCAGTCACGATCAATGATGTTAAAAATCCGGTCATTGAAACGGCTATTAAGCCTCTGGCCCCGGAGCCGGTTCTCACCGATCCCATTGTGATTGAGCCCGTTGTTATTGAGCCTCCATTATCTCCTTTTCTTACGTTCAATGCTGATCTCGCCTTGAAAAAACCAACGGCACTGATACCCCTGGTGCCAATAAAATCACCTCCGATTCGGCCACTACCGTTAAGTCCATTCTTAGCCGCAAAAATAGAGGGGGATGATGAGAAAGAAATGGGTGAAATTCTTAGTGCCATTAAATTCACTTCGGATTTTTATAAAGAGTTGACAGAAAAATGGGGAGAGAAGTCGGCTGAAATTGCGCAAGAGTTGGCATGGGAGGCAAAGGGAAGGCAGATACGTAACGCCGATGAAGCGCTGGAGGCATTTGAAAAATATAAGAACGTGCTAAACAAAAAATTCAGCACCAAAGATCAGGAGGCGATCGGCAAGGCGCTTGAATCACTTTCCCAAGATGAAATGACGAAAAACTTTGCCAGATTCAGCAAAGGATTTGGTCTGATCGGCAGCGGAATAGATGCTTATGAAACGGCGATAGAGTTGAAAAAAGCGATGGACACCAACAACTGGAGACCTTTTTACGTCAAGCTGGAAACCCTAGCAGCCGGTAAGGTGGCAACGTTTCTGACCGCGTTTGCATACAGCATCATCCTGGGCACGCCGATGGGCATTTTAGGGTTTGCCTTAATAATGACGCTGGTTGGTTTTTTTGTTAACGATAAGTTTGTAGAAAAAATAAACAGAAAATTAGGTATTTGATCGTTATCGACCATATTGCGTTTTTGACAAAGCAAACGTTTCCTCAACCGTTGATAATAATGACCTGAGCGGGGAATATGATACGGCAGCACCTTTACCCCGTATGGCCTTAAATATTCCCCGCCACCAGCCTGGCGCGGCGGGAGAGGAAAACCGGCGAACCGTCACGCCGTAGCGGCGGGTAGAGAGATCATTTAAGAATAACCACTTTGTCATAGCCCCCGCTTTCACTGTCAATATGGGTTTTTGCATCCGGGTGCTCTTGTAAAACCATCTCGACAATATGAGAAAATTCCTTACATCGGGTTGTTTTTTTGCGGGTCAATACGATAGTCGAACGTGTTTCTTCAACCGCATGTGCAGCAGACTCTTTCATATAGTTCATCGCGCGCTCCTTCTGAAAAAATTTCTCGGCCTGATAAGTGACACTGATGGTGATTATGCTCCACCTAATCGATCAAAAACCGGTTGAAAACCACATAAAACAGAAGGGTACATCAGTCGGCATTGGCCGGACAAGACGTAAAACTCCTGGTTATGCGTCTGGTATAACAACCTTATCCCCATCTCTTCATCCGGCGGTTCAACGCTTTCTTTATCGCCTCTTAATCCATATGGGCGAGAATAAAGGCTTAATGTATAAGCCCCGTGCTAAGAACAGGTACAAGGTGTGGATCGAAACCCACCTGTAGGGCATTATCTGTAACTAATTGATTAGTCACGACGGCTGCCGGTTCAGGCTCTCCCCGTTTTGAACGCGGCACGATCCATAAGGTAAATATTCCATGAAAGACAATGCTCAAAAAGGTGTGTTGAGGCTCTACGGCATTAAGAACTGCGACACCATCAAGAAGGCACGCAGGTATCTGGATGCCAGCGGCGTGGATTATCAGTTCCATGACTACCGCGCTGACGGGCTCGACGCGGAGCTGCTCCAGAGCTTTATCGCAAAGCTTGGCTGGGAGGCGATGCTCAATACGCGTGGAACCACCTGGCGGAAACTGGATGAGTCTGAACGTGCCGCGGTGAACAATTCGTCCAGCGCGCAGGCATTAATGCTCGCCCACCCGGCAATCATTAAACGCCCGTTGCTCCACGCCCCGGATGGCTCTATGCTGTTGGGCTTCAGCGAATCCACTTATCAGACGTTTATTCAGGAGAAGTCATAACTATGCACTGTCCGGTCATTGAGCTGGCGCAACAGCTTATTCGTCGCCCTTCCCTCAGCCCTGATGATGCCGGTTGCCAGGCCATCTTGATTGCTCGACTACAGGCGCTGGGCTTCACCATTGAGACGATGAATATTGGCGATACGCTTAATTTCTGGGCGTGGCGCGGCAAGGGGGAAACCCTGGCCTTCGCCGGTCACACCGACGTGGTGCCCACTGGTGATGTCACGCGCTGGAACAATCCACCGTTTGAACCGACTATCCGCGACGGCATGTTGTACGGCCGCGGTGCGGCCGATATGAAAGGTTCGCTGGCGGCAATGGTCGTTGCCGCTGAACGTTTTGTTGCTAACTATCCGCAGCATGAGGGCCGTCTGGCGTTTTTGATCACCTCAGATGAAGAGGCAAGCGCCACTAACGGAACGGTAAAAGTGGTGGAAGCCCTGATGGCGCGTCATGAGCGCCTGGATTATTGTCTGGTCGGTGAGCCTTCCAGCACGGAAGTGGTGGGTGACGTGGCAAAGAACGGTCGCCGGGGCTCCATCACCGCTAATCTGACGATCCACGGCGTACAGGGCCATGTGGCCTATCCCCACCTTGCGGATAACCCGGTACATCGTGCCATGCCCGCGCTGAATGAGCTGGTTGCCACCGAATGGGATAAAGGCAATGAATTCTTCCCGCCAACCAGTATGCAGATTGCCAACGTGCAGGCCGGTACAGGCAGCAATAATGTCATTCCCGGCGACTGTTTCGTCCAGTTCAATTTCCGCTTCAGCACCGAATTGACCGATGTCATGATCCAGCAGAAGGTGCAGGCGCTGCTTGAACGCCATCAGTTACGCTACAGCATTGAGTGGAAACTCTCCGGCCAGCCGTTCCTTACCTCACGGGGCAAGCTTGTTGATGCGGTGGTCAACGCGGTTGAGCACTATAATGAAATCAGGCCGCAGCTGCTCACTACCGGCGGGACCTCCGACGGGCGCTTTATTGCACGCATGGGTGCACAGGTGGTAGAGCTGGGGCCGGTGAATGCCACCATTCATAAAGTTGATGAGTGTGTGAAGGCCGCTGATTTGCAGCTGCTCAGCCGCATGTATCAGCGGATTATGGAACAGCTGGTCGCTTAAAGGTGAAAAAATGGAATGGTTAAAAGAGTACTGGTGGATCCTGGTGATCCTGCTGATGGTTGGCATTCTAATGAACGTCTATAAAGACCTGAAGCGTATCGATCCCAAAAAATATCTGGACAACAAGCCAGACCTTCCGCCGCACCGGGATTTCAATCATAAGTGGGATGATGATGAGGACGACTGGCCCAAAAAGAAATAACGCCGGTTCTCCTCTCCAACCCCGGCGAACAGGCCGGGGTCACCGCAACTGCACTGAAATTTGTCCCCACGCTTCAACAAACGGGCAAACGTAAGTGGACCAACGGCAACCCTACCCTAATCCGCTAACCCACCGGCGGCAGCACAATGCACGCGGCTCATCCAGCAAGAGTAATCCCTGTTCCGCCTCGCGCCGCCAGTCGATCAGCAGCGCCTTACGCCCGGCCAGGGAAAAATGCTGGCATATCTGTGTGACGCTCTGCCCTTCTATCAGTGCAGCGTACAGCAGCGGAAGCCGACAGGCCTTCTGACTGACCAGCCGCCCCAACGCCGCCAAACTGGCTTCGTACGGCCGCTGCGCCCAGGCAAATCCGGCCAGCTCCTGCCAGTCATCCTCATTCAGCTGCCCATCGAAGCCCGTGGCCAGCGGTAAATTTTCCTGATCCAGCAGCTGGCGCAGCCAGTAACCATCACGCGCCAGCCGCCCCGTCGCCCGCTCCGTCAGCCGCTGACCGGCGCGGGTCAACGGGTAGAGAGCCATTGCCGTATAACATCCGCTGCTGGCCTCGCGCTGACTACCAAAACGCACCAGCTGAAAACCGCAGCGCTGCCAGAACCGCCACAGCCGCGGCGTGAAGCCAAAACTGACCGATAGAAAATCCAGTCCGCTCGCCGCGCGGCAGCTGCGGGATATAAGCTGCTGTCCGATACCGCGCCCGCGCAACGTGGGAGCAAGGGCAATGCGGCTGATACGCCGCGAACGCAGCTGCGGGGCTTCAGGCTGGCCGGCGTGCGCCGCCAGCGACTGTGCAACAAGGTTACCTCGCGGGCGGCGATAACCCGCCCAGACGGCGGTGGCAAGTTCGGCGCTCAGCCCGCCCTCATCCACCAGCCATAACGCGCCCTGGATATCATCCCCTTGCAGCGCCGCGCTGAAATGCATGCCGGGAGCATCCATCATCCGGCGCAGATCGAGGGGGGACGTTCGGTAGTGGGCGCTGGTCAATAACCGGTAGACGGCGGCCATGCGATCGGGACGGCGCGCCCAGTCGCCCTGCTCTAAAGACCGGATATCCACCGCATCTGGCCGGGGAGCAGATACCGCATCCTCGAACAGCAGCGCCCGGCTGATAAACTGTTCCAGCGGATCTTCCGCCGCATAGCGCAACGGCAAATCCAGCTGATGAGCGGTAACGTTCGGCAGCGCGGCACAAAACTTCAGCAAAAAGCCGCGCCCGGTGCCCTCATAGCCCTGAACCGTTGTCGTCATCAGCACATAAGGGAACAGGGCAACCAGCTGCTGTAACAGAGGTGACGGGATGGCTGCGGCCTCATCAATCAGCAACCAGTCGATGCCGGCCCGCAGCCGGTGCGCTTCAGCAAGCAGCCGATCGGGAGCGACAAACCGGAAGTGCTCTCCGGCATAGTGAGCCAGCACGTCCGTTGAGACTTTCGCAGGAGCGGTCACCAGGCTAAGCCCCGGCCAGCGCGCGGCCAGCATCCCTGCCAGCGCCGATTTGCCACGGCCACGCGCGGCGGTCACCACATAGATTCCAGGCTTAGCGCACAGGAGTGCGGCCAGTACCTGCTGCTGCTGACCGCTGTTATCACCCGGCCTGGTCAGCGGGTCAGGCAAATCGGGTACGGAGCAGCCATGATGCTGACGCCACAGCACAATACGGTTATCTTCCAGCAGCAGCTGCTGGAAACGGTGGATAAAAAAAGGAGAGGGAATGGGGCTGTCGCCTTCGCTCCAGCGTATTGAATCAGTATCTGGCTGAAGCGGCCACCGTTGCCATTCGGGAACCAGCATCACCAGCCAGCTTCCGGCTTGCAGCGTTCCAGCCAGCGCTGCCAACGCTTCGGCATGGAAACCTCGCCGGGCATCAAAAAGAACGTGGTGAAGCTCGCGTCCAAGCAGCGTCCGTACCGCCTGCGGCGTACAGTACTGCGCGGTAAGCGGCTGTTCGCCCACCGTCAACCAGTCACCGGGAAGTTGCGCCATACAGACGGCGGCCTGCTGTTCACACCAGGAAGCATCACCGCTGATGACCAGCAGGCGACGCCAGCCCAGCCTTTCGATTTGGCCTGTCGCCTTGAGCAAATCACTCACCGATGTTTAATCGGCAAAGGTATTACATTGAGCGGGATTGCCACCGTCGAAACCTTTTTTGAACCAGCTGTAGCGTTGCTGTGAAGTGCCGTGGGTAAAGCTGTCCGGCACCACGCGCCCCTGACTGCGCTGCTGCAGGCGGTCATCACCAATCGCCTGAGCCGCGTTAAGCGCCGATTCAAGATCGCCGGTTTCCAGCACCTTCTCCTGCTGCATATAGTAGCCCCAGACGCCAGCAAAGCAGTCTGCCTGAAGTTCCATCTTCACCGACAGCTGATTCACCTGGGTCTGGTTAGCTCCCTGCTGCATCTGACGCACTTTCTGATCGATCCCCAGCAGGTGCTGCACATGGTGTCCAACCTCATGGGCGATGACATAGCCCTGGGCGAACTCCCCTCCCGCCCCGAGTTTGGTTTTCATTTCGTCATAAAATGAAAGATCGATATAAACCTTACGGTCGCCCGGGCAGTAGAAAGGCCCCATGGCCGACTGACCGCTGCCGCAGGCGGTCGATGTTTGATTGCGGTACATCACCAGGGTGGGGGCCTGCCAGATTTTGCCCATTTTCTGGAACAGCTGCTGCCAGGTGTCTTCGGTCATAGCAAAAATGGTGCGGGTAAACTGCGCGGCCTCATCATCCTTCGGTGACGACTGCTGCTGGGTTGTCGGCGCAACGGAAGAACTTCCGCCGCTCAATAACGGACTGAGGTCGTAACCATAGTAACCAGCCACTATCACCACAATCAGCAGAGCGATGCCGCCTTTACCACGGGGAATGCGCATGCGCCCACCGCCAACGGTGCCTGACTGATCACGGCGGTCTTCCACATTGTCGCTTTCGCGACGCCCTTGCCAACGCATAACTGTCCCCTTGAAATTGATTCTTGTTTTATGGCTGAGTCGATTTTAGTCGCAGAAGGCGGGGAAAACCAGAAAACGCGAAAAAGCGCGTGATATTATGCAAAAGGCCAGGTTTCCCTGGCCCCGGCACTGCGCGGTAAATAAGGGTAAATCAGTCCAGCTTCACGCCCAGACGGTTTGCCACTTCTTCGTAGGCTTCTATCAGGCCACCCAGGCTTTGGCGGTAACGGTCTTTATCCATCTTATTCAGAGTGTCTTTGTCCCACAGGCGTGCGCCATCCGGGGAAAACTCGTCGCCTAATACCACTTCGCCCTTAAACAGGCCGAACTCAAGTTTGAAGTCCACCAGGATCAGGCCCGCATCGGCAAACAGCTTGCTGAGTACCTCGTTCGCCCTGTACGTCAGTTCGCGCATCCGCGCCAGATGCGTTTGGCTTACCCAGCCAAACGTTTCGCAATAGGATTCGTTCACCATCGGGTCGTGTTTAGCATCATCTTTAAGGAACAGGTCAAACAGGGGGGGATTAAGGATCATGCCCTCTTCCACGCCCAGGCGCTTCACCAAAGAACCCGCTGCGCGATTACGTATCACGCATTCCACCGGTACCATATCCAGGTTTTTAACCAACGCTTCGTTATCAGAGAGCAGGGCCTCCATCTGCGTTGGGATACCGGCTTCCTGCAGTTTGGTCATAATAAAATGATTGAACTTATTGTTAATCATTCCCTTACGATCGAACTGTTCGATACGCTCACCGTCCAGCGCTGACGTATCGTTACGGAATTCGAGTACCAACAGATCCGGGTTTTCAGTGCTGTAAACGGTTTTCGCTTTTCCGCGATACAACTCAGCTTTCTTTTGCATCTTGTTAACTCCACTCCAACGATAATGAACTGTACCCGGCATCATTCAGGCCGCAGGTAGATAACCATCGGGCAGGCAGAACCCACCCGTTAAAATTTGTCTGGCGGAATTATATGTTCCGCGGTTGAAAAACCGAAGCAATCGTTTACGCAGCGCCAAATTAAAAAGGCCGGAGGGTTTCCGGCCTTGTGGCTTACTTGCTGAAAGCGGCCTGGAACACCGCCACCAGCGCATCATTTTGCGACTGGGTCAACGGATGCCCTTTCGGATCGAGTAACTGCAGGCTGCTACGGTTATCCAGGTCACCGACCTGAAGTTTGTAATCACCATTTTTCAGTTGCGGGTCTTTGGCTCCCAGCTCATCGAAGGTGCTGCTGTCCGGTGCGCTGTATGACACTTTCAGGCTACCCTGCGAACGGTTGTCATCCTTGACCTGCATACCAATGCGTTTCAGCGTAGCAGGCAGGCGTTGCCAGACCACGTTGAACGGCGCGCGCAGGATCAGGTTAGGCAGGCCGGTATCATCGGCGCCGCTCTGTACATCAATTTGCGTCGGGCTACGGCTTGCTGCCGCATCTTCACGGTGGGTTTCTATCTTGTCCAGGCCCGCACTGATTTCGTTTAACATCTGCGCCGTGTAACGCTGGATCTGTACCGGAGAGTTAACCACTTTGTCCTGCTGTTGCAATTCAAGTAGCTTCACCATCAGCGCCTGCTGCCTACCCTGTTGCTGAACGCTCAGCTGGTAGCGGCCACGGTACTGATTGTCTTCATCTGCCCGGTTCCACTGAACCCAGTCGGTGGTCAGGGTTTGACGGGCATCCTGACGATCGGCTATAGGGAAGTTAGCGGCCTGAACCACCTCAATCACCTGTGTCCAGATGGAGCCGCTACGGCTGTCAATCAGCAGCGTACCGGTGTTACCGGCAAACTGGCTGCGGGTACCGTTCATTAGCGCCAGAGTCTGTGCCGGTGGACGGATATCAAGCTGCTTACCCACCGCGCCTTTTCCATTGACGGGCGGAACATCGAAGTCGCCGTTTTGTATTGGCAGGATCATGCCAGCAGGCGCGTGCAAATCGCTAAGATCGGTGGCCTGTAGGTAGGATTCATCACCGCTTACCTGACGCTTGTAACGCTGGTCATTGGAACAGGCTGCAAGCAGCATCACTATAGACAGTCCCACCACTTTCGCTACCGCGGACTTTTGTACTGAGTAAACCATCAATTCTCCCTAAATTTAAAGCAGGGCTGCATCTTTAAGCGCCTGCTCAACAACCGAACAACCGGCATCGGTCAGCGGCGTCATGGGTAGACGCAGCGTATCGGTTGCTATTAATCCTAATCGTTTCGCGGCCCATTTCACCGGGATAGGATTGGGTTCCACAAACAGTTTCTGATGCAAATGCATCAGGCGCTGGTTCAGGAGGCGTGCTTGCGCAAAGTTACCCTGCCGTGCCAAAGCACAGAGTTCAACCATTTCGCGCGCGGCGATGTTTGCCGTCACGGAGATAACCCCGTGCCCGCCCAGCTGCATGAAGTCCAGTGAGGTAGCATCATCGCCACTTACCAACACAAAGTCATCATTTACCAGCTGTTGGATCTGACTTACCCGCGATAAGTTCCCGATGGCCTCTTTTATTCCGATAATATTTTTTATTTTGGCCAGGCGACCAACGGTTTCCGGCAGGAGATCGGTGCCGGTACGCGAGGGAACGTTGTACAACATTTGCGGCAGTTCGGTATTTTCCGCAATGGTTTTAAAGTGCTGGTACAACCCTTCCTGCGTCGGACGGTTATAATAGGGGGTTACAGTAAGACAACCGACAACGCCTGAATTTTCAAAACGTTTAGTCAAACAGACGCCTTCAGCGGTAGCATTAGCCCCGGTGCCGGCAATGATGGGAATACGCCCATCGGCTAATTCCAGCGTCAGCAGAACCACATCACCATGTTCATCGTGGCTTAGGGTGGCTGACTCGCCGGTCGTTCCAACAGAAACAATTGCCGAAGTTCCGCTGGCAACATGATAATCGATCAGTTTTTTCAGGCTCGCGCGGCAGACATTTCCTTTGTCATCCATCGGTGTAACGAGCGCAACAATACTTCCCGTAAACATTAGTCATCCCCTCGACAAACAAGTGCTTCATGGTACGTTTGACAGTGTAATAAAAGCAAGCGCGCAGGTAGGCCTATGTGCTTGTCAGCAGTTTTTTTTATGTTTACCTTACTGTTATTAGCATTTAGACAGGAAGCTTGATTTTGCCGCAGCCATCGCAACACCACCTGGTTATCACCGCACTGGGCGTTGACCGTCCCGGGATCGTCAATACCATTACTCGTCATGTCAGCAGCTGCGAATGTAATATCGAAGATAGCCGTCTTGCTATTCTCGGCGAAGAGTTTAGCTTTATCATGCTGCTGTCCGGCAGCTGGCATGCGATAACGCTGATTGAGTCCACGCTTCCGTTGAAAGGGGCCGAACTGGAGCTGTTGGTCGTGATGAAACGCACCAATGCCAGCCTGCGGCCATCGATGCCAGCCACGGTGTGGGTACAGGTAGAAGTGGCAGATTCCCCACATATCATTGAGCGCTTTACCGATCTATTTGATACGCACCAGATGAATATTGCGGAGCTGGTTTCACGCACGCAGCCAGCGCAAGACAATAAGCCCCCGCTGCTCTACGTTCAAATAACGGCGCACAGCCCGGGCAGCCAGGATGCTTCTTTTATTGAACCGGCCTTCCATCAGCTATGTACAGAGTTACACGCTCAAGGCACTATTAAAGCCGTTTCCCACCACGGCGTTTAAGGTGCGAAACGGGTGTAATGTCCCCTTAATTTATGACGATAACTAACGGAGAGTAGTAATGAATCCACTGAAAGCCGGCGATATGGCACCGAAATTTAGCCTGCCCGATCAGGATGGTGAACAGATAAACCTAACCGACTTCCAGGGGCAGCGCGTCCTGGTATACTTTTACCCGAAAGCCATGACGCCGGGCTGCACCGTTCAGGCCTGCGGTCTGCGTGACAGTATGGACCAGCTGAAAAACGTTGGGGTTGACGTACTGGGCATCAGCACCGATAAACCGGAAAAGCTATCGCGCTTCGCCGAAAAAGAGCTGCTGAACTTCACCCTGCTATCTGATGAAGATCATCAGGTCAGCAACCAGTTTGGCATTTGGGGCGAAAAAACCTTTATGGGAAAAACCTATGACGGCATACACCGCACCAGCTTCCTGATTGACGCCGAGGGTAAAGTTGAGAAAGTCTTCGACGACTTCAAAACCAGTAATCATCACGATATCGTGATGAATTACCTCCAAAACGCGTAAACTTTGACGGCGGAACGCACCCTCCGGGCCGCCGCCATACGGGCGATGACGGCCCTGTAACGCTTTGCGCCAGCCAAACATCCTTATTGACGCTCTGCTGGCGCGCCACTTTTTATACCCAACGTGCTTTTATGGCGCATCCTGTGCGACGATCACACAGTTGCGCCCGGCATTTTTTGCCTGATAAAGCGCATCATCCGCCTGCACGAAGGTTTGATGCATGTCAGCCTCATCATCAGGTGCCCAGAAAGAGATACCGACGGAGACAGTCACATGCCCCACCGCCTCAAGGCGGATTTGCTCAATATGTTCACGGACCCTTTCAGCGATCATCAGCGCAATATCGCGATCGGCCCCCGGCAGGATCATGAGAAACTCTTCCCCACCATTACGGCAGATAATATCGCTTCTTCTCGCGGTCTTTGCCAACTGCTCCGCCACGGTTTTGATCACCTTGTCGCCGACAGCATGGCCAAACGTGTCGTTCACGCGCTTAAATCTGTCGATATCCAGAGCCAGTACGGCAAACTCCTGGCGGGCAGAGAGAAAATAGTCCAGCACCGCATAGAGACCGCGCCGATTAAGCAGCCCGGTCATCGGATCGGTTTGAGTTTCACTTTTCAGACGCCCTATCTTGTCCTGCATCAGCGCGATCCCAGCCAACATCGCCCGCTTAATCTGCGAGGACTCGTAGTACCACGAACGAATACTGTTGATCTCGTGTGAAACATTTTTCGTATCCATGCGGCTGGCTTTGCGCGCCAGCTGCCAAAGGGGAAACGCGATACGCCGTGCGAGGAGCAGCGCGAGGATCACCGTTAACAGGGCAAAAGGCACCGAATTTTTCAGTACCTGCAACAGCAGGCTGTTTAGCGGTAACAGCGTGGCTGCGGTCGGTTTCAGTGAGACAATCGTCCAGCCCGTTGAGGGAACCACGGCATAGCCAGCCAGTCCGGGTTTACCGTCCGGCATGACCACTTCAAGCCTTCCATTGCTGGCCTCTTTTCGCTGTTGCCGGGTAATCAATGGATCGATAGTTTTGCCCACCAGACTGCGATCCTGGTGATACAGCAGCCGGTTTTCACTGTCGATCACGTACAGCGAAGATCCGTCCCGATAAAACTGCTCGCCCAGGAGAACATCAAGAACGCTCTTCTTTTTCAGATAGATCGAGCCCCCCACGAAGCCCAGATAGCCGCCGCTTTTCGACCAGATGGGGCGTGATATAAATACCAGCAGATTGTTTGCGGTCGAGAGACCGGGTTGACTAATCAAAGATTTACGCTCGGCAAGTGCCTGCTTTGCCGCAGAGGAGCTAAGCTGCATGCCCTTTAGCATCAGCGATTCTGGTGAAATGGCGCGCACCCAGCCACGAGAATCGGCTATCACCACCGAGTTAAAACTGTGGGTTTGTCCGCGCAGTCGGTCAACTTCATCCTGTAGCCTGCTCTCGCTGCCGCTTTCTTCACTCAATATGCTAGCGCTGTAAGAGAGCTGTGATCTGGCAAGATCGAAAAATACCTCGGTGGTCGAAGCAAGCTTCGTCGCATAAACCCTGTTCGCTTCCAACGTATTGTCGATCAGTACCTCTCGCTGTACCCGCCAGCTGGCGTACAAAGAATTAGCAAGCGTGATCACGATACTGGCGACCGCCAGCAGGGTAATTAAGGTGCGCAAGTCCGTTTTGAGGCGGTTGAGTCTCAACGCAGACTCTCCATTAATAAAAGCATTCTAATCAGTGCCTTATAATATCGTTATGTGTTAGCCATGTTCGAACCCGTCCTGAAAAAGGCCGATCGTACGTGGCTAAATATGTTCAGTAATAATATAACATTTATCGGGTGAATGAATTTTCAAATCAATAGATGATTTCGCATTGACCCGCGCACAACGTCGCTGTTATTACGGCATTCACCCTGCAGACACACCATTTTTATCCGTTTCTTTCATTGCATGCAGTGGTTACTATATAGGATTGGTGCAGTGGAAAGATGACACAGAACATTTTACGCCGCTTTGGCGGTTAAAACAGCATTTCCTTTTAGGGTCTCGTATGTCTATCCGATTGAAGAAAATCCTGCTGATCTCGCTGCTCACCTCGGCCGTAGCCGCGAGCGCGCTTCCGGCTCACGCCGATGTCAGCGATAACCTGCCGGATATTGGCACTACGGCGGCGGGCACGCTATCGGTTAACCAGGAGCTGGCAATGGGCGATTTTTATGTCCGTCAGCTAAGGGCCAGCGCCCCGATCATCAACGACCCACTGCTCAATCAATATATCAACCGGCTGGGCCAGCGTCTGGTAGCGCATGCCTGGTCGGTAAAAACCCCCTTCCATTTCTATCTGATCCGCAATGATGAAATTAATGCGTTCGCTTTTTTTGGCGGCAACGTGGTTCTGCACTCTGCGCTGTTTCGCTACAGCGATAATGAGAGCCAGCTGGCGTCGGTTATGGCCCATGAAATCTCGCACGTCACCCAGCGTCACCTGGCACGATCGATGGAAGAGCAACAGCGCAACGCTCCCCTCACCTGGGTGGGGGCACTAGGATCGATACTACTGGCCATGGCCAGCCCGCAGGCGGGAATGGCGGCGCTAAGCGGTACGCTCGCCGGCACGCAACAGGGGATAATCAGCTTCACCCAGCAAAATGAACAGGAGGCAGACCGTATCGGGATTCAGGTGCTGCAACGTGCCGGCTTCGACCCGGAAGCCATGCCGGACTTTCTGCAAAAACTTGCCGACGCATCGCGCTATGCCTCAAAACCGCCGGAAATTTTACTGACGCACCCGCTGCCCGACAGCCGCCTGGCCGATACGCGTAACCGCGCAAATCAGATGAAGCCTGTAGTTGTCCAATCCTCCCAGGATTACTTTATGGCGAAAGTCAGGGCGCTGGGCATGTTCTCCACCGGGAAGAACCAGCTGAATGACGACCTGCTCACCCTTCTTTCACGCGGCAACAGTCGCGAGCAGGCCGCAGCGCAGTATGGCAAAGCGGTACTGCTGCTGGGTGACGGTAAATTTTCTGATGCTCTCAACATCATCACCCCGCTGCTGGCAAAGCAGCCTGACAACGTCTGGTATCTGGATATCATGACCGACATTGATATCGGACTGAAGCAGCCGCAGCGGGCGATCGGCCGCCTGCTGGCGGTAAAGAGCGACATCAGCAACAGCCCGGTCATTCAGCTCAACCTGGCTAATGCCTACGTAGAAGCGAAGCAGCCTGCCAATGCCAGCAAAATTTTATATCGCTATACCTGGGCGAATAAAGACGATGCCAACGGCTGGGATTTACTGGCACAGGCGTCTTCCCAGCTGGGGCTAAGCGATGAAGAGCAGGCCGCCCGGGCTGAAAGTCTGGCATTAGCCGGACAGCTTGACCAGGCGATCCGCAGCCTGAGCAGCGCAAGCGCTGCGATGCCGCTGGGGAGCCTGAAGCAGGCTCGCTATGATGCGCGCATAGATCAGCTGCGCCAGCTGCAGCAGCGTTTTCGCCAGTATCAGAAATAATAAGGGAGAGCACCTTGAGCAACGTACAAATCTATCATAATCCGCGCTGCTCGAAGAGCCGCGAAACGCTGGCGCTGCTAAGAGCACAGGGCATTGAGCCACAGGTTATTCTCTATCTTGAAACGCCTCCCGACATCGCCACGCTTGCCACGCTGTTGCAGCAGCTGGGGATGAGCAGCGCACGCGAGCTGATGCGCATCAAAGAGAATGACTATATTACCCTGGGTCTGGATGATGTGCAGGTTGGGGAATCGCAGTTGATGCACGCCATGGCCTCACGGCCGAAGCTTATTGAACGCCCCATTGTGGTTGCAAACGGTCAGGCGCGTATCGGCAGGCCGCCACGGAAGGTGCTGGAGATCCTTTAGAGCTCCAACGCCTCTTTCACAAAAGGAATGGTTAGCTTGCGCTGGGCGCTGATGGAGGCGTGATCGAGCCGATCCAGCGTCACGAACAGCGTGCGCATTTCGCGATCGAGGCGTTTCAAAAGAAAGCGGCCCACGTCTTCGGGCAGTTCAAAACCGCGCAGTCGGGCGCGCAGCTGCAGCGCTTGCAGTTTATCCTCATCGGAAAGAGGCTGCAGTTTATAAATTTGGCCCCAGTCCAGGCGCGAAGCCAAATCCGCCAGCTTCAGATTGAGCTGGCGCGGAGGACGATCCCCGGTGATCAGCAGCCGCGTTTTTCCGGTTTCTAAAATGCGATTATAAAGATCGAAGATCGCCATTTCCCAGAGTTCATCGCCTGCAATACATTCAATATTGTCGATGCAGACCAGCGACAGCTGCTCCATCCCGTCGAGCACTTCAGGCACAAACCAGGTGCGTTTATCCAACGGAACGTAGCCGACCGCATCGCCCTGCGCCGACAGTTCCGCGCAGGCGGCATGCAGAAGATGACTGCGCCCCCCGCCTTCGCGCGACCAGAAGTAAAAATAGCTGCCATGATGCTGGTGCAGTGCGCTCTGCAGCGCGGCCAACAGCGATGTATTCTCACCCGGCCAGAAGCTGGCAAAGGTTTCGTCATCGGGTAGGTAAAGTGGCAGTGAAAGCTGTGCCGGCGTGTTCAGAATCACCTCAGGTTTTGAGCAGGCGGAAAACGTGAAAATTCTAACACAATTCGGGCTGGATCATGAAACGCTATGCGGGGATGCCGAAGTTAGAAGCGGTGAGGACGCGCATTGTCCTGGCGAAAAGGGGCAGCAGCGTGCTGCCCCTTCAGGTTTACTGCGCGTCGTGACGCTTATCCGTCACCTCGATAACCTCTTCTTCTTTGCGTAACAGGCTGAACGCCTTGAAGATCAGGCTGAGCACAATGCCGACGATCGTGGCCAGCGCCATGCCTTTGAGTTCAGCAGCCCCGATATGCACTTTTGCCCCGCTGACGCCGATAATGAGGACAACCGACGTCAGGATCAGGTTTTGAGCCTTGTTATAATCCACTTTCGACTCAATCAGCACGCGAATACCGGAAGCGGCAATAACCCCGTATAGCAACAGCGAAACGCCGCCCATCACCGGCACCGGCACCGCCTGGATCGCCGCAGCCAGTTTGCCAATGCAGGAGAGCAGGATCGCCAGAATCGCCGCACCGCCAATCACCCAGGTACTGTACACGCGGGTGATCGCCATCACGCCGATGTTCTCTCCGTAGGTGGTATTCGGCGTCGAGCCAAAGAAGCCGGAGAATACGGTGGAAATCCCGTTGGCAAACATTGAGCGATGCAGCCCGGGATCTTTCAGCAGATCCTTCTTAACGATATTCGCCGTCACGACCAGGTGGCCCACATGCTCGGCGATCACCACCAGCGCAGCAGGCAGAATGGTGAAAATGGCGTACCACTCAAAACGCGGCGTATAGAAGGTAGGCAGAGCAAACCAGTGGGCTTCGCGTACCGGCGTCCAGTCGACCATCCCCATTTCCCAGGACAGTGCATAACCTGCCAGCACGCCGACCAGGATTGGGATAATGGCGAGGAAGCCGCGGAACATCACCGAACCAAAGACCGTGACGCCCAGCGTGACCATAGAGATAATGATGGTTTTATTGTCAGGCGCTGCGCCGTCAGCCGGTAATAAACCCGCCATGTTCGCCGCCACGCCCGCCAGTTCAAGACCGATCACCGCCACAATCGCGCCCATTGCCGCCGGGGGAAACATCACGTCCAGCCAGCCGGTGCCGGCTTTTTTAACAATCAGCGCCACCAGACAGAACAACACGCCGCAGAGAATAAAACCGCCCAGCGCCACTTCGTAACCCAAAGGCAACAGCAGCAGGACCGGGGAGATAAACGCAAAACTCGATCCCAGATACGCCGGGATTTTGCCCTTGCAGATTAACAGATACAGCAGCGTACCAATGCCGTTGAACAGCAGTACGGTGGCCGGATTGATATGGAACAGGATCGGCACCAGCACGGTGGCACCAAACATGGCGAAAAGATGCTGGAAGCTGAGTGGAATGGTTTGCAGCAACGGCGGCCGCTCGTCTACACCAATTGCACGACGTGTCATACGATTATTACCCCTTAGTGTGAGCCATAAAAAAGCCGACTCTGCGGTCGGCTTGTTAAATCAAACGTTATGTTGCAGCACCCTTGTGGCTGCATGCCAAATCGCCAAGGCATGCCGCCCTCACCCGCGCACGGGAAACGGAGCGTAAACAGGCCGTTGCGATGGGCTGCTGCATCCTTTATTTGGTACCGAAAATCTTGTCACCCGCATCGCCGAGGCCGGGGATAATATAGCCCTTCTCATTCAGCCCCTGGTCAACAGACGCCGTGTAAAGCTCTACGTCCGGGTGCGCCTTTTCCAGCGCGGCGATGCCTTCCGGCGCAGCGACCAGCACCAGCACTTTAATGCTGCTGCAACCGGCTTTTTTCAGCAGGTCAATGGTCGCGATCATCGAACCGCCGGTAGCCAGCATCGGGTCGACGACCAGCGCCATACGCTCTTCAATATTTGAGACCAGCTTCTGGAAATAAGGAACAGGCTCCAGGGTTTCTTCGTCGCGGTAGATGCCAACCACGCTAATTCGCGCACTCGGCACGTGTTCCAACACGCCGTCCATCATGCCCAGACCGGCACGCAGGATAGGGACAACGGTAATTTTCTTACCTTTGATCTGATCGACAGTGACCGGACCATTCCAGCCTTCAATGGTCACCTTCTCGGTTTCCAGGTCGGCGGTGGCTTCGTACGTCAGCAGGCTTGCCACTTCTGATGCGAGCTCACGGAAACGTTTGGTGCTTACGTCATCTCCCCGCATCAGACCCAGTTTATGTTTGACCAGCGGGTGTTTGACTTCCACGATCTTCATTGTTGTTCTCCCGGCGTGTTAAGCTGCAAAAAAAAATCGCGAGATTATAGCGCCATTTTCTCTGCTGCCCTATCACTTAGTGCAAATGTTTCTTTCTGCCGTCCGTCCTTTATAAGCATTGCCTGGGATCCGGGTCTACGCAACAATTGAAAAGATGACGCTCGCAAACGTTTGCCTGCGCTGGTAGAATTGCCGCGCTCTATTTTTACCACCACACCAATCGCAAACCGCGTGGGGATTTCGCAGTGACCGACAAAACCTCTCTCAGCTATAAAGACGCCGGCGTAGATATCGATGCGGGTAATGCTTTAGTCGACCGTATCAAAGGCGTAGTGAAAAAGACTCGTCGCCCGGAAGTGATGGGTGGCCTGGGCGGTTTCGGTGCCCTTTGTGCCCTGCCACAAAAATATCGTGAGCCGATCCTGGTGTCCGGCACTGACGGCGTTGGCACCAAGCTGCGTCTGGCGATGGATCTGAAACGCCATGATGCCATTGGCATCGATCTGGTCGCCATGTGCGTGAACGACCTGGTGGTATCAGGCGCAGAGCCGCTGTTTTTCCTCGACTATTATGCTACCGGCAAGCTCGACGTCGACACGGCGGCCAGCGTGATCACCGGTATCGCAGAGGGCTGTTCACAGTCTGGCTGCGCACTGGTCGGCGGCGAGACCGCTGAAATGCCGGGCATGTATCACGGTGAAGACTATGATGTAGCCGGCTTCTGCGTTGGCGTGGTGGAGAAATCCGAGATCATCGACGGCAGCAAGGTGGCAGAAGGGGACGTGCTGATCGCTCTCGGTTCAAGCGGCCCACACTCTAACGGCTACTCGCTGGTGCGCAAAATTCTGGCATTCAGCAACACCGACCCGGAAACCACCCAGCTGGAAGGCAAGCCGCTGGCGGACCATCTGCTGGCCCCAACGCGCATTTACGTGAAGAACATTCTCAGCCTGATCGAACAGGTCGACGTGCACGCTATTGCGCACCTGACCGGCGGCGGCTTCTGGGAAAATATCCCACGCGTGCTGCCGGATAACACCCAGGCCGTGCTGGACGAGTCAAGCTGGGAGTGGCCAGCCGTCTTTGGCTGGATGCAGCAGGCCGGGAACGTCAGCCGCTTTGAAATGTACCGCACCTTCAACTGTGGCGTCGGCATGGTGATTGCTCTGAGCGCGGCGGATGCGGACAAAGCGCTGCGGCTAATGAATGATGCGGGTGAGAAAGCCTGGAAAATCGGCGTGATCAAAGCCTCTGACTCTGAAGAGCGTGTGGTCATCAACGCATGAAACGCATAGTCGTGCTGGTTTCTGGTAACGGAAGCAATTTGCAGGCCATTCTCGACGCCTGCCAGCAGGGACGGATCGACGGCAGCATCGCTGCCGTCTTCAGCAACAAACCCGGAGCTTTTGCACTGGAGCGGGCGCGTGCCGCTGATGTTGATGCCCACGTGCTGGAAGCGGCCCCGTTCGCCAGCCGCTGCGCTTTCGATCGTCAGCTGATGCAGGAAATTGACGCCTATGCGCCCGATCTGGTGGTGCTGGCAGGCTACATGCGCATCCTTAGCGCAGAGTTCGTCGATCGCTACGCCGGACGCATGCTGAATATTCACCCTTCCCTGCTGCCGAAATATCCGGGCCTGCATACTCATCGCCAGGCCATTAAAAATGGCGACGAGGAGCACGGCACCTCGGTGCATTTTGTCACCGAGCAGCTCGACGGCGGCCCGGTAATTTTGCAGGCGAAAGTGCCGGTTTTCAGCGATGATACGGAAGAAGATGTCGCCGCTCGGGTACAGCATCAGGAACATGCTATCTACCCGCTGGTGGTGAGCTGGTTTGTTGCTGGCCGCCTGGCTATGCGTGATGGCGCGGCCTGGCTCGACGATCGACGGCTGCCCGCCGCCGGTCATGCCCTCGACTAAACACAGCGCCCCGCTCTGGGTTGAACTTCACGTCGGCCCACTTCAGCCATACCTTCCGGTAATATAATCTTCGGTACGCCGCTGGCGCGGCGTGGTAAACAGCGTATCGGTCAAACCAAACTCCACCACGCTCCCCTGATGCATAAACGCGGTATAGTCGGATACACGCGCCGCCTGCTGCATGTTGTGCGTCACCAGAATCAGGGTGAAATGCTGTTTCAGCGTGGTCATCAGTTCTTCAATCACCAGCGTTGAAATAGGATCGAGGGCCGAAGTGGGTTCGTCCAGCAGCAAAATCTCCGGCTCTATGGCAATGGCACGGGCAATGACCAGACGCTGCTGCTGCCCGCTGGAGAGCGTCAGGGCATTCTGCCACAGGTTATCCTTTACCTCTGCCCAGAGAGCCGCAGCACGCAGCGCACGCTCTACGGCTTCATCCAGCACGCGCCTGTCGCGAACCCCCTGTAAACGCAGGCCGTACACCACGTTGTCATAAATGGATTTAGCAAAGGGATTGGGCCGCTGAAAGACCATGCCAACCCGGCGGCGCAGCGCGCAGAGATCCTGTCCGGCTGCCTGAATCGAGTGCTGTTGCAGACGGATATCCCCGCTGATACGGCAGCTTTCGATGGCATCATTCATGCGGTTAAAGCAGCGTAGCAAGGTCGACTTGCCGCAGCCCGAAGGGCCGATGAGCGCGGTGATACGATGGGCGGGCACCCGCAGGCTGATCTCATTAAGCGCCTGTTTCTCGCCATACCACAAGCTCAGATTATCCAGTTCCAGCGCGGTATCCGCATCATCAATAGTGATTGCCATAAAGAGTTCCGAGTTAATGCATCAGCGCACGGTAGCGCTCGCGCAGACGATGGCGCAATATCATCGCCATCAGATTTAAAGCCAATATCAGTAATACCAGCAGCAGCGCTGTGGCAAAAACCAGCGGGCGATCGGCTTCGGCATTAGGGCTCTGGAAAGCCAGATCGTAAATCTGAAACCCGAGGTGCATAAACTTACGGTCGAGATGCAGGTAAGGGAACAGCGCATCGACCGGCAGTTCCGGCACCTTTTTGACCACGCCCACCAGCATCAGCGGTGCCGTTTCTCCGGCGGCGCGCGCTACCGCCAGGATCAGACCGGTCAGCATGGCGGGCGCGGCCAGCGGCAGCGTAATATGCCACAGGGTTTCCGCCTGGGTCGCCCCCAATGCCAGCGACCCCTGACGTAGCGAGGGGGGAATGCGCGACAGCCCTTCTTCGGTGGCAACAATCACGACCGGCAGGGTGAGCAGTGCCAGCGTCAATGAAGCCCAAAGCAGGCCGGGCGTGCCAAAGGTGGGATTGGGCAGCGTGGCGGAGAAAAACAGGCGGTCAATGCTGCCGCCCACCAGCCAGACAAAGAAACCGAGACCAAATACGCCATAGACAATGGAGGGAACGCCCGCGAGGTTAACGACCGCGATGCGCACCAGACGGGTCAACCCGTTATTTCCGGCATATTCGTGCAGCCAGATTGCCGCCACCACGCCTAACGGCATCACCACCACGGACATCAGTAGAACCATCAGGATGGTGCCGAAAATCGCCGGGAATACGCCGCCCTCACCAAGATTACCGTCTCCGGAGTCACTGACAAAAAGCCACAGCTGGTGACCAAAATGCCGCCATTTCATCCCGGTGGTCATGGCATTTGGCTGCCAGGCGGCGGCGATCTGCGCCAGCGGGATTTCGTGCCTGACGCCGCCAGCATCGCGCAGTATCAAAACGGTACTGCGACTCTCCTGATCCAACGTCGCCAGGACAGACGACTGGTTCGTAAACTGTCGCAGCAGCTCGGCGCGGTCCGATTCATACGCAGACTGGGATTCCGGCGTATAGCGCTGATGAATGCGTTGCTGCCGTCTTGTTTGTTCAAGCTCACCAATCTGCGCATTGAGTCGCGCCAGCGTCACCCGACGCAGAGTCTCCGCCTCATCAAGGATCTCATGAGTCTGTATCAAACGCTGCTGCAAAGTCTGAAAAAGATTTTGTGCGGTCAGCGGGTGCTGGTCTTCCAGCAGTCCCTCGAACCAGCCGTAGGCATTGCCGCCGGAGCGCCGTTGCAGCACGATGGCCTGCACGGGCGTTTCCTGGCGCAGGATGTCGCTGGCAAGCAGCGGGCGAAAATCCGCGCTATCGGCATCGCGGTTACCGGTTTTAATCAGATAGCGCGTGACGCTTTCCGGCAGATTTTCCGGATGCGGCTGGCCGCTATCCTGTAGCTGCTGGCGCGACACCTGTTGCATTGAGGTCACCTCACCCAGCATCTGCACCTGCCCAGCCGGCGCATTTAGGGTGAAAAGCACCAGAGGCTGCGGCCAGAAATAGCGTAATCCCTGCCAGGCAAGCAGCGCGATAAGCAGCAGAAAAGCCAGCAGGCTAACGGACACCGCTCCGGCGGTTAGCCAGCGCCAGCGGTTATTACCCGCAGCCGCATCGTTCATCACTGTATCTCCCACTGTCGGTAACGCTGCCGCAGGCGCTGGCGCACCAGTTCAGCAAGGGTATTGACCACCAGTGTAAATACCAGCAGCACCAGCGCCGATAAGAACAGCACACGATAGTGAGCGCTTCCTGCCGCCGCTTCCGGCATTTCTACCGCAACATTGGCCGCCAGCGAGCGCAAGCCTGCGAACAGTCCGCCGTCGGTTTCAGGGGTATTTCCGGTAGCCATCAGCACAATCATCGTTTCTCCTATCGCCCGACCAAATCCAATCATCAGAGCCGCAAAAATACCGGATGATGCAGCGGGGAGAACCACTCGCGCCAGCGTCTGCCAGGGGGTGGCACCCAGCGCCATTGAACCTTGTCCGAGTGAAGCGGGCACGCTGAAAATGGCATCCTCAGAAAGGGTAAATATCAATGGGACCAGGGCGATCCCCATCGCCACCCCCGCCACCAGCAGATTGCGCTGCTGATAATCGGCACTTAAACGTTCCGCCAGCCCCTGCCCCCAAAGTGCCTGCTCCAGCAGCGGGATTGCCCACAGGGCAAACGCGGCGCTTAACAGTAATAACGGCATCAGCAGCAGCACTTCCTTTCCTTCCGTGCGCCAGCGCTTTTGCCACCTGGACGGTAATTTTTGCACCGCCCAACTGCACAACAGCAGCATTGCCGCGAGGATCAGCGGCAATAGCAGAACGCCGAGCAGGCGGTCGGCCACCCTGGGGGCAAGCCACAGCCCTGCAACCAGCCCAATGACCACACCCGGCAGCGCCCCCATCATTTCAATAGCGGGTTTCACCCAGCGTCTGAGGCCCGGCGTCATAAACCACGCGGTATAGATAGCGGCGGCCAGCGCCAACGGCGTGGCAAATAGCATTGCCAGGCCCGCCGCTTTTAACGTTCCCACCACCATCGGCACCAGGCTATATTTTCCCTGGTAATCATCATTGGCCGAGGTCGACTGCCAGACATAATCAGGTTCAGGGTAGTTTTCATACCAGACTTTGTGCCACAGGCTGCGCCAGCTGACGTCTGGCCAGGGATTGCTCAGGCGATAGTGTTGCCAGGTGCCGGCGCGCTCCACTAACAGCCCATCGCCTTCGGGAGCGAACTGCGCCATCTGTGCACCGGGCGGCAGCTGACGGCTAAGGATGGCCCCCTGCTGCTTGCTGGCAAACAGCCGGAGTTCGCCCTGCGGACTCAGGGTGGCAAAGACGCGACGATAAGGCTCAGTCACCATCAGCGGTTGCCACTGCGCGTCGACGAAATGGCGAATAAAGCGCAGCTGTGGCCCCCGGCCGCTGGCGATATCAAACCACTGCCCTATGCCCCGCTCGTCCGCAATCAACAGTGAAGTCCCGCCACTTAACAGCCTTATATCCGTGGGCTTTTGCGCCAGCGTCAGAGACTCGCGCAGCCGGGGTTCACCGCTGCCGACGATCCACACCTGTAGCTGCGTGCCGGACAGCGTATACAGCTTACTGCCGTCGGGCGCGAGCAAAAGACGCTCGACGCCGCTGATATTCAGCCGGTAGGTTACCGCAGGCTGTCGCTGCGCCTGCAAACGCCGCAGGACAACATGACTGGGCGTGGCCAGTGCTACCTGCCAGCTATCCTCAGCGCTCTGTGCGAGAGCAAAATGCCGGACGTTATCTTCACCGCTTGAAAGCGGCGTATCGCCAAGAGGAAATGTCCAGCGTGGATTTGCGCCAGAGGTAAAATCGGGTTGCACCAGCACCATCGTGCCGCGATCTGACAGCAGCAGCACGCTGTGATTGTCCATGCTGGCACTGGCCCGGATACGACCGGGCAGTAGCATCAAGGCCGGGGAAGTCGGTTCAGCATTGAGCGGAATAAAACGCCCACTGCCCTGATGATCAATACGCCAGCCCCACTTCTGCTGCCGATCCATCCCCAGGGCTACCGCCTCATTGCTTTGCCGCAGCGCGATCGGGCTTTCTGCCTGAAAGCCCGGGGCGATAAACAGCGGCACCACGACCCAAATCAGCCAGAAAAGCAGCAGCATCATGACCAGTAAGATGGCCATCCCACACGCGGTCACCACGCGCCGCGTCAGCCTTTCAATAAAGCGGCGATGCCCGGCGTTGTCGTGAACGGGGATTGGGCGGTCGGTCATGTCAGAGTGGCTTTCCATGTTAGTTCAAAACCGTTATGTTGCCCGTCTGTGATTAATAAGACAATCAACATTCACCGGGCGTTGGACAATGCTGCCATACTGTCGCCATAATGTTTCAGGATAATGGCTACCTTTATCCTGAAGCAGCGAACGGAGTAAAAATGGGTCAGGAAAAGTTGTATATTGAAAAAGAGTTAAGTTGGTTATCCTTTAATGAACGCGTTTTGCAAGAGGCGGCAGACAAGACTAACCCGCTGATTGAACGTATGCGCTTTCTTGGCATTTATTCCAATAATTTAGAAGAGTTTTACAAAGTTCGCTTTGCTGACCTTAAGCGCCGAATTCTTATCGGTGAAGAACAGGGTATTCCCGGCACGCCGCGTCACCTGCTAAAAAAAATTCAGGCGCGGGTACTGAAGGCCGATCAGGAGTTCGACAGCCTCTACAACGACCTGCTGCTGGAGATGGCACGTAATCAGATCTTCCTGATCAATGAACGTCAGCTTTCACCGAATCAGCAAAGCTGGCTGCGCCACTACTTCAAACATCATTTACGCCAGCACATTACGCCGATCCTGATAAACCACGACACGGATTTAATTGAGTTTCTTAAGGATGACTACACTTATCTGGCGGTAGAGATCATCCGCGGAGAAGAGATAAGCTACGCGCTGCTGGAGATCCCGTCGGATAAAGTGCCGCGTTTCGTCAATCTGCCCCCTGAAACGCCGCGCCGCAGAAAGCCGATGATCCTGCTGGATAATATTTTGCGTTACTGCCTGGGTGATATTTTTCGCGGCTTTTTTGATTATGACGCGCTTAACGCCTATTCAATGAAGATGACGCGCGACGCGGAATATGACCTGGTCACAGAGATGGAATCCAGCCTGCTGGAACTGATGTCATCAAGCCTGAAGCAGCGCCTGACGGCTGAGCCGGTGCGCTTTGTCTATCAGCGTGATATGCCGGATGCCATGGTGGAGCTGCTGCGCAACAAGCTGAATATATCCAATTACGACTCGATTGTGCCCGGCGGACGTTATCATAACTTTAAAGACTTTATTAGCTTCCCCAACGTTGGCAAAGCCAATCTGGTGAACAAACCGCTGCCGCAGCTGCGCCACATCTGGTTCGACCGTTTTCGTAATGGATTTGATGCTATCCGTAACCGCGATGTGCTGCTCTACTATCCCTATCACACTTTTGAACATGTGCTTGAACTGCTGCGCCAGGCCTCTTTCGACCCGGCGGTGCTGGCAATCAAAATCAACATTTACCGCGTTGCAAAAGACTCGCGCATCATTGACGCGATGATCCATGCCGCCTACAACGGTAAAAAAGTTACGGTGGTCGTGGAGCTTCAGGCTCGTTTCGATGAAGAAGCCAATATTCACTGGGCAAAGCGTCTGACCGAAGCCGGAGTCCATGTGATCTTCTCGGCTCCGGGGCTGAAAATTCACGCCAAGCTGTTCCTGATCTCACGACGTGAAAACGGGGAGATCAACCGCTATGCGCATATCGGCACCGGTAACTTTAACGAAAAGACCGCACGGCTTTACACCGATTACTCGCTGCTGACCGCCGATGCGCGCATTACCAATGAAGTGCGACGCGTATTCAACTTTATTGAAAACCCGTATCGACCGGTGACTTTCGAGCACCTTATGGTATCGCCACAGAATTCGCGGCAGATGCTGTATCAGCTGATCGATAATGAAATAGCCAATGCGCAGCAGGGCATCCCTGCCGGGATAACCTTGAAGATCAATAACCTGGTGGATAAAGGTCTGGTCGATCGCCTGTACACCGCTTCCAGCGTAGGCGTCAAAGTCGAACTGGTGGTGCGCGGCATGTGCTCATTAATACCCAATCTGGAAGGGATCAGTGATAATATCCGGGTGATCAGCATCGTTGACCGCTATCTGGAGCACGATCGCGTTTATATTTTTGATAACGCCGGAGATAAGAAGGTATTCTTATCTTCAGCAGACTGGATGACGCGCAATATTGATTACCGGATTGAAGTCGCCGTTGCCGTACTCGATCCCATTCTGAAGCAGCGCATCCTGGATATTATTGCCATTCTTATGAGTGATACGCTGAAGGCCCGCTTCGTTGATAAAGAGCTGAGCAACAGATATGTTCCGCGCGGTAATCGCCGTAAGGTTCGTTCACAGCTGGCGATCTACGAATACATTAAATTACTTGAACAGCCTGACTAACCATTATGCCAATTACCCCTAAAAGTATCGCCAAACCGCAGGAATTCGCGGCTATTGACCTGGGTTCAAACAGTTTTCACATGGTGATTGCCCGCGTGGTAGACGGAGCCATGCAGGTACTGGGACGCCTTAAACAGCGTGTACATCTGGCGGACGGACTGGACAATGATAATGTCCTGAGCGAAGACGCGATCCAACGCGGTCTCGGCTGCCTGGCGCTCTTCGCCGAGCGCTTACAGGGTTTTAACGCGACCAATGTGACCATCGTCGGTACTCACACCTTGCGCCAGGCGGTGAATGCACAAGAGTTTCTCCAGCGCGCGGCAGAGGTGATCCCCTATCCTATCGAGGTGATTTCAGGCAATGAAGAAGCGCGGCTGATCTTTATGGGCGTGGAACACACCCAGCCGGAAAAAGGGCGCAAGCTGGTTATCGATATTGGCGGTGGCTCCACCGAACTGGTGATTGGCGAAGATTTCGAACCTAAGCTGGTTGAAAGCCGACGCATGGGCTGCGTCAGTTTTGCCAATCTCTATTTCCCTGATGGCTGCATCAGCAAAGAGAATTTTTGTCGCGCCCGGCTTGCCGCGGTACAAAAGCTGGAAACGCTGGCCTGGCAGTACCGTCTGAAAGGCTGGCAGTTTGCGTTAGGTGCTTCCGGCACCATCAAAGCGGCCTGCGAAGTGCTACAGGCAATGGGAGAGAAGGATAAGCTGATCACCCCGGAGCGCCTGCAACTTCTACAGGACGAAGTCATCAAGCACAAATCTTTTGATGCCCTTAGCCTGCCGGGGCTATCGGAAGAGCGCAAACGCGTGTTTGTGCCGGGCCTGGCGATCCTGTGCGGCGTTTTTGATGCCCTTGCCATCCGCGAACTGCGCCTGTCTGACGGCGCGCTGCGCGAAGGCGTGCTGTATGAGATGGAAGGCCGTTTCAGACATCAGGACATTCGCAGCCGCACGTCGCGCAGCCTGGCGGATCATTATGCTATCGATAGCGACCAGGCACGCCGCGTGCTGGAAACGACCGAGCAGCTGTACGAACAGTGGCGCGACCAAAACGCGAAGCAGGCAAATCCGCAGCTGTGTGCGCTACTAAAATGGGCGGCAATGCTGCATGAAGTCGGGCTGACCATTAATCATAGTGGTATGCAGCGTCACTCTGCCTACATCCTACAGAACACCAATTTGCCGGGGTTCAACCAGGAGCAGCAGACGCTGCTGGCCACGCTGGTACGCTATCATCGTAAAGCGGTTAAGGTCGAAGATATGCCGCGCCTGACGCTGTTTAAACGCAAACAGCTGCTGCCGATGGTGTTTTTGCTGCGCCTGGCGACGCTGTTAAACAACCAGCGCCAGGCCACCACTAAGCCAGGCTACCTGAAACTGCATACCGATGAGGGCAACTGGACTCTGACTTTTCCGCGTGATTACTTCAGCCAGAACAGTCTGGTCCAGCTGGACATTGAGCGCGAGCAGAGTTACTGGAATGACGTGACCGGCTGGCAACTCACCATTCGCGAAGAGGCGTAAACCGGCCCGTATTATTCTACCGCGCGCGCCGCGGCCGCGGGGGGCGACGTGATATGTCGCTCATCCCGTCGCCACAGCGCGAAAATGACTGGATACCATAAACTGACGCTCATGACCGCACTTGCTGCTTACGACCTTTGCACAAAATACTCGCTCGGCACGCCACACTCCGAATTAACAGAGGCGCTACCGCATATTGAGGGAACCCGCGCGCTCGACATTGGTTGTGCTGGCGGATGCAACTCACTCTGGCTAAATGCTCAAGGCTTCGACGTCACGGCCTGGGATAATAACGCGGCCAGACTCGCCCGCCTCAATACCATTGTCACTGCCGAGAATATTTCCGGGGTGCATAGCGCGCTGCACGATCTCAACGGGCTACGTTTCAACGGGGCTTATGATCTGGTGCTGTCTACGGATGTCATGATGTTTCTACAGCCGACAACCGTGCCGCAACTGATTGCCGATATGCAGGCCAGCACGGTGCGCGATGGCTACAACCTGATCGTGTCGGCCATGGACAGCCGCGACTATCCTTGTCACGAGAGCTTTTCGTTTACCTTCAGGTCCGGCGAACTGAGTCACTACTACCGCAAATGGCATATTGTTAAATACAATGAGAATGTCGGGCAGCGACATTGCACCGATAAAAACGGCCAGCCCGTCCCGTTGCGCTTTGCCACCCTGCTGGCACGGAAGGCCAGCGTTAAGGCCTGAGAACCTCATCAGCCTCTGTGGTTCCAGAGGCCAGATCCTGCAACGGTATTGGCATACCGACGATTTCTCCCTGCAGGTAGTCGACACCCAGCTTACGCAGCTCCTCGGCGACCTCTTCCGTTTGCACAAACTCCGCGACGATCTGCATCCGCTTCAGTCGCGACACCGCGCAAATAGACACGATTATCTGGTAGTCCAGACTATTATTCAGCATATTGCGCACGAAGCTCCCGTCTATTTTCAGCATGTCGACCTGCGCCCGTTTCAGGCGTGAATAGCTGGCATAGCCCGTGCCGAAATCATCAATCGCCACGCGACACCCCAATTTCCGTAACTGGGCCAACGAGCGGTTACCCCAGCTGTTGTCGCTCAGCATGGGCGACTCTTTCACTTCAATGATCAGCTGCCAGGGCTCCACACCGTGGGTTTTAAGGCTGGAAGCAATCTCCTCCGTTAGCTGCGGTCGGCACAGCGTGGCGGCGAATAAATTGATCGCGAAGCGGATCCCAGGCAGCCGATCGCGGTGGCGATGAATAAATCGCAACGCCTGCTCCAGCACCATGCGGTCCACTTCCCAGGTCAGTCCAAACTCCTGCACCACCGGTATGAAACTGGCGGGTTGAATATATTCCCCCTGCGTATTCACCATACGCAGCAAAATTTCATAGTAATCGTCGCCACGGACCCCGCAAATTTTTTGCGACATCAATTGAAAACTGCCGTTCTGCAAGGCGAACTGAATATCATGCAGCATCGCCAGCTTTTCCGTGATATGGCGCTGTACCGTGACGTTGGTCGACTGTTGCAGATTGACCGCGTGGCCACTGCGCAGTGAGGTTTCTGCCAACGCGCTCATTTCACCCAACAACTCATACAGGTGTAGTACCGGCGTATTCACCGTACAGTAGCTAAGACCAATATCGGGATGGATCGGCAGACCATCCCAGCTCAGGTGATAACTTTTAATGCGCGCCTCCAGCTCTTCAATACGTGACTGAAGAACGGCATGATTCAGGCGAATGACCAGGTCAAAGCCAGGCAGCTGATAAATGCTCTCGCCGGCAAACAGATTAGGCCGCAGATAAATAGCCAGACTCCGCTTGTACTGGATACGCAGCCGCAGTCCGTAGGTGCGACTTAACCGGTCAAGGTCGGGAATGCGCAGAAAGCAAAGTGAGGAGCATGAAACGAATGCCAGATCCTTATTCAGGGCGCGTAAATTCGGCAGCCCGATGATCGGATCGGTCAGCGCCAGTTCTTTTGCGCGCGTCAGCAATTGGCGCTGGCGTGTGCTTATCGCTGACATCAGCAAAATCACCAGCGTAAAAACCAACAGATAGGCGGAAATAACCAGCAGATTGTAGGGCTTCATTACCGTCAGATCCATAAAACGGTCACGCAGCTGATAAAGCACGACCAGCAGTATGCCCCAACTCAGCGAGGTAAAAAGATATCCAAAACGCAGCGCGGCCCATAGCATCAGCGGTAATAAAAGCGGCAGACCGTACTCGGTCGTCAGCAGGTTATCCTGATTGGCCCTAAATAGCGTCAGCATGATCAGCAGTGACATCAGTAACACCAGCCACAGCAAAAATTCTCGCCACGTTACGCCCGCAGAAATCTGGCGTTGGCAGCGGTTCTTTAACATGATGATAAATCGCGGGTTACGCAGCAGGCGCAGTGAAAAATAGAACAGGGGTACGGTACCCAGGGATGCCAGTAGTAACGACTGATAGTTAAGTAAGGCGCGCAGCGAGAATGAATCGTCGACAAAAACCGAATAATGAAGCGGCAGTATTCCGATAGGAAGCACCAGCTGGGTTAAAATCACAAACAGGGTAGATATCACCAACACCAGCCAGATCAAACGAATGCTGACCTGACTCAGCTCGCCCGGACTGACGCTCCAGCGAGTTTTAATTTGCGTACGATAGCCCCACCAGCCCGCAGCTAATGAGGCAAGGAACATTCCCACAAGCACTAACACCTGCGGCACGGTGTAGCGTCCTAAATAGTGGAAGCAGAGAGCAACAGCAATGCCTGGAAAAGCTCGCCAGTCAAACACCATCAGCATAGCGATCATCATGGCGATGGGTAAATAGATCAGATAGACATAGCCATCTGAAATCCAGAGGCGCACCGACAATGCAGAAGCGACGGGTAGCATCACCAGCGCGAGCAGCAGCGGCAATCCCCACCAGCGAGCGGTAAACTTTTCCAGCATTCTCGTTTTTTTCATCGTTTAGTCTTTATTTAATATTTTTATTCGCAGCGTTTCAACATCATAGCCGACTATTGTATGGCATATTTATGAAAAGTGTTTATGGCAAGCTGAACCGATTAAAATCATATGAACCACTTTAGTCAGCTAAAAGCAATGATTCAGTCAAGCATACTTAAAAAATTTTCATCGATATTGATAGTAGCGTCAAGACGTAGAAAACCTCGAGCGGCGCCAATAATTAGCTCGAAAGCGCGCTGTTTATCATTGACCTTTACCGGCAACTGTGACTCAATATTCCATCGCCCGCTTGGGCATACTACAGGATTCACCGCGTGAATAACGCTATGTTATTAAGAAAACGTAACAAGACCAGTCACCTCACCCGCGTTATTTTGCTTGTCAGCTTTATCATTTTGCTGGCACGGCTGATATATGTTGTTCCCGGTGCAATTCAGCATCACCAACAAAAAAAACTCTCATCGGAAACGCCTGTCAGCGTTGTTAAATAAAAGTAATCATTGGCGCCCCCTTCGCGAAGCAAATGTTTTTCCTGACATTTGCCCACACGCTGCTGCCTGAAATCAGCTAAGATATAATTCTTATTTCCGTCAGACAAAAGGATATTGCATGCCTTTAGCCCCTTCTCATGTCCAGCAATTGGCTGAAGTCCGTAGCCGCATTCTTAATCTGCTGCTATCTGATAAAGATCTTGTCGATACCCTTCTGGAGCGTCCACGGCGTGAATCACCTGCTGAAGCAGACATTCATCAGCAGCAGGTTGAGGAGATTAAGCAAACATTACCGCTGCTGCACGCCGCTGATATCGCCGACCTGCTGGAAGCATTGCCCGAAGACGAACGCCTGGCGCTCTGGCGGCTGATAGGTAACGACCGACGTGGTCATGTACTGCTCGAAGCCTCGGAAAACGTCTGGGAAAGTCTGATTGAGGAGATGAGCGACCGCGACCTGTTACGTGCTATCAAGCCCCTTGATATCGACGAACAGGCCTACCTGGCCAAATATCTGTCGCGCGATCTAACGGGCCGACTGCTGACATCGCTCGACCCGGCACTGCGTTCAAACGTACTGGAGGTCATGGACTTTGATCGCGACCGCGTCGGCCGCATCATGGATTTCAAACTGGTCACGGTACGTGCCGACGTGACGTTAGCGACCGTACAACGTTTCCTGCGTCGCAAAAAAACCATTCCAGACGGCACCGATAAACTGTTTATCACCGATAAGAACAATATGCTGCTGGGCGAGCTGCCGCTGACGGATATTTTGTTGAATACGCCGGAAAAACGGGTGTTCGAAGTGATGAATAACAGACCAACCAGCTTTCTTATCGATGATAAGGCTGAAGATGCTGCCGGGGCGTTCGAGCGTTATAACCTGATTTCTGCGGCCGTCATCGATGCCAGAGGGAAACTGATGGGCCGTGTCACCATTGATGATGTGGTCGACCTGGTGCGTGAAGAGAACGACAGCAATATCCGAAAAATGGGGGGTGTGAACCCCGAAGAGGATGTTTTTGCACCCATCAGAAAATCGGTGCGAAACCGCTGGGCCTGGCTGGCAATTAATCTGTGTACCGCCTTCGTTGCTTCGCGGGTCATTGGTCTGTTTGAAAACACCATTTCACAGCTGGTGGCGCTGGCCACGCTGATGCCGATCGTTGCGGGAATTGGTGGCAACACCGGCAACCAGACGATTACGATGATCGTGCGCGCAATGGCGCTTCATCAGGTAGAACCGGCCAACTTCTCCTTTTTAGTCGGGCGCGAACTGGGCGTTGCCCTGATCAACGGCATATTCTGGGGCGGCGTCATGGGAGGCATCACCTGGGCGATGTATGGTAACCCGGAACTGGGTGGCGTAATGATGCTGGCGATGCTGCTTAACCTGCTGCTGGCAGCGCTGATGGGCGTATTGATCCCGCTGCTGCTGATTAAGTTGAAACGCGATCCGGCGGTAGGCTCCAGCGTATTGATCACCGCTCTGACCGATACCGGCGGCTTCTTTATCTTCCTCGGGCTGGCGACAATTTTTCTTCTTCACTAAGGGTGACAGGGACTCTTTCGGGCATAAATTAATCACCGGTGGTGATTATTGTGATAAGCCGCCCAGATCCTTTACCTCCATCTCCTCTAGTCTAACCTGGCCTTTCTGCTGGTGGCCTAACCCCGGCGGCAGAAAAGTCAGGTTAGCTATCATCTAAAAAAAGGATATCTCCCTCACCCGCAAAGGATGCTGTATGAGTTCATCAAGCGCAGTTCACCCAACGGGTAAACGGGAAGAGAAGGCATGGAGGCGTACCGTCTGGCGCATCTTACCAATTCTGACCATCAGTTATATTTTCGCCTATCTCGACCGCATCAACGTCAGCATTGCCAAATTGCACATGTCCGGCGATCTCGCCTTTTCTGAAACCGTTTACGGGCTGGGTGCCGGCATCTTCTTTATCGGTTTTTTCTTTTTCCAGATCCCAGGTAACATTCTTCTGCAACGCATTGGGGCGCGTCGTATGCTGGCCGCGCTGCTGATATCCTGGGCAGCGATCGCCCCACTTACCGCGCTGGTCACCACGCCAGGCCAGTTTTATACGGTTCGCTTTCTGCTTGGTCTGACCGAGTCCGCTTTCTATCCTGGCGTGATCCTCTATCTTTCGATGTGGTTCCCTTCTTATCGGCGCGGAAAAATATTTGCCCTGTTTGCCGCCGCCGTGCCGCTATCCGGGTTGCTCGGCGGCCCGATTTCCGGCTGGATTATGACCAGTTCCCACCAGCATTTAGGAATGGCAGGCTGGCAGTGGCTGTTTATCCTTCAGGGCACACCTTCATTGCTTATTGGCTTGCTGCTCTTCTGGCTACTCCCGGAACGCATTGAGCATGCCGGCTGGCTGGATCCTGAAGAAAAGTCGTTGCTGAACGCTCGCCTACAGGAAGATGCGGTGCAGGACACGGCGACCGCACAGGCAACGCTGAACAGCGTGCTGTGTAACGGCAGACTGTGGCTGCTCACCTTTATCTATTTTTGCCTGATTGCCGGTTTCTACACCGTCAGCTTCTGGCTACCCACCCTGGTACAGAACGCCGGAACCCAGGATGTGTTTACCGTTGGCTTGCTGACAGCCATTCCCTACACGGCGGCCATTATCACCATGCTGGTGGCGGCCAGAAGCGCGGACAGGCACCGCGAGCGCCGCTGGCATTTAGCGATTATCGCCACAGTCGGGGCCGTGGGCATGGTGACCTCTGCCCTGTACAGCGACAACCTATGGGTGGCAATGTTTGGCCTGACGCTCGGTGCAGCGGGTAGCCTGAGCACTCTGCCGCTGTTCTGGAGCCTGCCAACGGCTTTCCTCGGGGGCACCATGGCGGCAGTCGGTATTGCGCTGATTAATTCTTTCGGCAACCTTGCCGGGTTTGTCGCCCCGTACCTGATGGGGGTACTCACCGATCTGACCCACTCCACGCTGAGCGGCATGCTGATCATTTCCTGCACGCTGTTGGTCGGCGCTGGGGCGATATTTTTTATCCCCGGCCGCATCGTTAACCGCTAACTGTACGGAGGAACCTGATGCATATCGTTATCACCGGCGCTGCCGGGCTGCTGGGAAAAAAGCTGGTCCAGGCCCTGCTGACTAAAGGTTTCCTGACGAACCAACGGGGGCAATTAGAGGCGATAGAACGCATTACCGCTATTGATATCGCAACGCTGGAAGGGATCGTCGACCCGCGACTGCGTTCAATTAGTGCGGATATCAGTCAAACTTCTGAACTGGAATCGTCGATCGACGCCCGTACGGACAGCGTGTTTCACCTGGCGGCGATCGTGTCCGCTCAGGCGGAGCAGGATTTCGAACTGGGCATGAGGATCAACATCGATGCAGCACGTCGGATGATGGATCGCCTGCGCCATCTGCCACAGCGCGTCAGGCTGGTGACGACCAGTTCGGTGGCGGTGTTTGGGGGCAGCCTGCCGCTCAAGGTTGAGGACAGCAGAGTGTGGATGCCGCAGAGTTCCTACGGGACGCAGAAAGCGGTGAATGACCTGCTGCTGGCAGATTATAGCCGCAGGGGCTTTATCGACGGACGCAGTCTGCGGATGCCAACCATTGTGGTGCGTCCGGGCAAACCCAATGCGGCCGCATCCAGTTTCGCCAGCGCTATTATCCGCGAACCGCTTAATGGTGCAGCGGCCAACTGCCCGGTCAACCCTCTGATGCGATTGTGGCTGATGTCACCGGCCAGGGCAGTACAGGCACTGATCCATGGCCATGAACTGGATGTCAAACGGCTTGATCAGGGGCGAGTGATTAACCTGTGCGGCCTGTCGGTGACGGTGGCGGAGATGTTAGCATCGCTTCAGCGCCTGTGCGGTGATGAAACCGCATCGCGCGTCAGCTTCCAGCCGGATCGGGCAATTGAGGATATTGTCAATTCGTGGCCGGGTAATTTTCATGCTGATTATGCGCACAGGCTGGGTTTTCAGGCCAATGCCTCATTTGATGAAATCATAAATGAATATCTGGCGGAACTCGCCTGAACGGATGGATAGGGGTTACCCGCACCTCCGCTTCTTCGCGATTAGGAGGATACACAAAAGAAAAATCACGGGCCAGGGATAGAACGCTATCTGTCGCTCGCGCAATCAGGTGGTGCCGAATCCGGCTTTACGAGCGCAGTAATTCGGCACGGTTCAGTCAGAACGATTTCAGACCTTCAGCATTTTCACCGTGGCATCTACGTCTATTTCATCTTCAGAGAAAATTAACGTCGTGTCCTGGAAGGTGGTGATCGCCAGTTTCTTCAGCGAGCGTGTTTCGCCGGGTTCAACGGCTGATTTTGGCCTGATACTATTCATCAGTACCCCCACAGAAAGCACGGTATTTTCTTTATCGATACGGGTTTCGGCAGGCACTTCTTCGCTATAAACCAGGTAAGACCGGATCGAAGCAAGCTTAAGGCGCTCACCCGCAATACAGATGTATTTGCTTTCCGGCGCGACCTTCACCGCATAAGCTGACAGCCCCTTGCTATTCGTAGTGGGCTCAAAGGTCACCGCCGCATCTTTTTTAATCAGCTCGGGGTTGGCAACCTTAATCACATGAAAATAGCGGTTGTCACCGTTTTCATCTTTTATAAATCCAAAACCCTTATCTTTAAACCAGGTTGTGATCGTTCCGTTCATCGCCATTACTGCCTGCCTAATCGTTTATCTACTCAAATTTCGCAGCGCGCAGTGTAAAACACAATGCCTGCGCAGACTACGTCTTTGGTTTAAGTCTGGACGATAATTTGCTGAACGGCCAGATTCGCCAGCTGGCCGTAAATTCGTTATCATCCGCTGCCGCTCCCCACCCTGGCAGCCTGATGTCTACGATCACCGATACCTTTATAGCCCCGCCCTGTGTTGAAGAGATAGAGATCCTCTATCAGGACGAACACCTGGCGCTGATTAATAAACCCGCCGGGCTGCTCAGCCTTTCGGGGAAAAACCCGCAAAATATCGATTCCGTGCATCATCGGTTGGTACGGATATTCCCCGGCTGTACCCTGGTCCACCGCCTTGATTTTGGCACTTCCGGACTGATGTTGATCGCCCGTAATAAGGCTATTAATGCCGCCCTGTGTCAGCAGTTCAGCCAGCGCAAGGTCGCCAAAATGTACAGTGCGCTGCTCTGCGGGCACCTGGACAATGACGGAGGGGTTATCGATGCGGCGATTGCCAAAGATCCGGCGCTGTTCCCGCTGATGTCGATTTGCGCAATCCACGGCAAGCCCGCACGATCGCGCTACCAGGTCACCGCACGCTTTTACCACGCGTTGCAGGACGGCACACGACTACCGTTGACGCGGGTACAGCTAACCCCGGAAACTGGCCGCACGCATCAGCTACGCATTCACTGCCAGCAGTTGGGCCACCCCATTTTGGGCTGCGATTTGTATGGCGGCCGTCTGCTGCCGGGCACGGAACGGACGCCACGGCTGATGCTGCACGCCAGTGAACTGCATTTTGTGCATCCGATCGGCGGAGAAGAGATCAAAGCACATCACCCCTGCCCGTTCTGAACACGCAATCCCCTGTCATGATGCCGCAGCGAAGCCGCGCGGCATCATAAAAAAATCACAATTGATTGTTTAATAAAACTATTTTAAGGTAAACCCGCAAAAAAATCTTTACCACATCAAATCATCAGGAATTTTAAAGTCGGCATACGGATCTTCTTCATTTTCCTCATCCTGACTGAGTGCGCTATTCAATACGATGCTGCTCGCATCACGCTGCGCGATTTTATCCGCGACGATCGCTGGGATAATCGCATATTCACTCTCTGCGCTATGACCGTTAACCAGGCGAGCAATGGCGAGACGCCCGCTCACCAGCTGAGCTTGCGTGGTCTTATCAACAGCTATTTTTTTAATCAGGTTATTATCTGTGAAGTTAAAATCGATGACGCCTTTTGCAATCACAACCCGATTCATTTCAATAAGCTGCTTCACCTGAGCCTTATACTCTTTGGATAAGGCGGCCTGCTTTTGCTGTTCGTTTAGCTGCTGATCGCGCTCAAGCTGGGCTTTTTTATTTTCTTCCACGGCCTCTCTTGCCTCACGAGCCTGAACGCGTGATTTTTTAGCCGTCCTTTGGACTTTAGCCATTTTTTTGCTGCTCACTAGCCCAGCTTTGAGCATCTGCTCTTGTAAGGTGAGTTTTGTCATGTTCGTTTCTAAACCCGTTGAGAAATTTGTCGGATTATACCCGTAATTTTAGAGGCTGTGCCAGGGTGCCGTACCCAGGCGCCGTTTGGTTTGAGTTTAAGGATGCCACCGCAGGTCGGCCGATGTGCTATCGGAGCGGGATACCATGTCAGGCCTTGGTTTTGGCTTTTGGACCGATTTTTACGGCTAAGGGCGTGAAACGGACTGATAAGCCTGTTAAGTTAAGTGAAAACGGGGGCATAACTGACCGTTCTGAATGTCAGTCAAAGGAGGCTGGTCATCTCAGTCGTGGGCCATGAGGGACGGGGGCTTTTGCAACAATGCTGCACAAGCGCCAAATCATGAAGGTGGCTCATGTTTTGATGAAATTAAATCACTTTTACTCAATCGATGAGTCTGGCATAAAGTATGCAGTACAATCAGTACCAGACAACATGAAGGCCTGAAGGCCAATAAATACTAAAATCAGACAAGAAAATTTGAAATTGCTGTAAAACAAGAATTAATTTCAGGTTTTATATCGGAAATCAGGATACCGCATCGCGATGAATAAAGAATTTACATTTACGATTAAAAGCATTTCCTTCGATGAAAATTATAACCCATCCGAGAATACGCGTATCACGACCAACTTTGCTAATCTAGCCAGAGGTAACATGCGCCAGGAGAATTTGCGCAACACCTTAGCGATGATTGATCATCGTTTTAACACCCTGGCACATTGGGATAACCCCAATGGCGATCGTTACTCTGTCAAACTTGAGATCGTTTCCGTTGAAATGGACGTTGAAGGCAAAGGCAATACCTTCCCGGTGATTGAAATATTAAAAACGAATATTATCGATCGAAAAACCAACGAAGTCTTTGAAGGTATTGTTGGCAATAACTTTTCCTCTTACGTGCGAGATTATGACTTCAGCGTATTGCTTCTAGAGCACAACAAGGGGAAATCCGAGTTCAGCACCCCAGAAAACTTCGGTGATTTGCATGGAAACCTGTTTAAATGCTTCGTTAACTCAAATGAATACAAAAATAATTTCCATAAATCGCCTGTAATATGCCTGAGCGTCTCTAATAAAAATACCTATCATCGAACTGAGTACCAGCATCCAGTATTGGGCTTCGAATACCAGCAAAATAAACCGTCCATGACCGATCATTATTTCCAAAAAATGGGACTACGGGCCCGTTACTTCATGCCAGCAAACGGTGTTGCGCCTTTGGCTTTCTATTTTTCCGGTGATTTAACGGGCGATTACACGGATCTTGAGCTTATTAGCACCATCAGCACGATGGAGACGTTTCAGAGAATTTATCGACCTGAGATCTACAATGCCAATTCTGTAGCAGGAAAAGAATACCAGCCAAACCTGGTCAACCCGGATTATGCATTAACTCAAATTGTTTATGATCGAGAAGAACGTAGCCAGTTAGCTATTGAGCAGGGTAAGTTTACCGAAGAGCACTTCATCAAACCATACAGGACTATTCTTGAGCAATGGTCTGCTAATAACGTTCTCTGATTAAACAAAATACAAGGTCATCTGTTATGAAAATATTGTTACCTACCTCAACGTCGGGCAGTTTGCCTAAACCCTCCTGGCTTGCACAGCCCGAGACGCTGTGGTCCCCCTGGAAATTGCAGGGTGATGAGCTGATTGAGGGTAAACAGGATGCCCTACGTTTGTGCCTGGAAGACCAACGGCAGGCCGGTATTGATATCGTCAGCGATGGCGAGCAAACGCGCCAACATTTTGTTACCACGTTTATTGAGCACCTCGACGGGGTGGATTTTGAGAAACGTGAGACGGTTAAAATTCGCAATCGTTATGATGCGAGTGTACCGACAGTCGTCGGCGCTGTGGCTCGTCAGAAACCTATTTTTGTCGAAGATGCAAAGTTCTTACGTCAGCAAACCACGCAACCCATCAAATGGGCGCTGCCAGGCCCGATGACGATGATAGATACGCTCTATGACAGCCACTACAAAAGTCGCGAAAAGCTCGCCTGGGAATTCGCTAAAATACTCAATCAGGAAGCCAGAGAATTAGAGGCTGCCGGTGTCGATATCATCCAATTTGATGAGCCGGCATTTAACGTCTTCTTTGATGAGGTGAATGACTGGGGGATTGCCGCGTTAGAAAGGGCAGTTGAAGGACTTAAATGCGAAACTGCTGTGCATATTTGCTATGGATACGGCATCAAAGCCAACACGGACTGGAAAAAGACGCTGGGATCAGAATGGCGGCAATATGAAGAAATCTTCCCCAAACTGCAAACGTCTCATATCGATATCATCTCGCTCGAATGTCAAAACTCTCGCGTTCCAATGGATCTTATTGAGCTTATTCGAGGCAAAAAAGTGATGGTAGGGGCCATTGACGTGGCAACCAACAACATAGAGACCCCTGAGGAAGTTGCCAATACGCTACGCAAGGCGCTTCAGTTTGTCGATGCTGACAAACTCTATCCTTCGACCAACTGTGGCATGACTCCCTTATCTCGTCGCGTCGCAAGAGGCAAACTGCATGCGTTAAGTGCAGGCGCAGAAATCGTGCGAAGAGAACTCGCGGCGAATTAACTTCGCCAAAAGTGAGTTTAATTGAAGGAAAGCCAGTCCGGCTTGAGCGATCTGATCAATCGCCAGATATCCCAGATCTTCAACCGGACTGAGCATTCATGATCGTGCTCAGCATCGTGATTTCCCCCCGTGCGATCCTCCTGTCGCTGACCTGCTTCTCCGCTGATTGAGCTGGAACGCCAATGTCCGCTGCCGGGTTGAAGTCGTCTCACGATCATGACGTGTCGGATATGAGCTGTGAGTTCTATTAGCGATGCGCGCTTCTTAGGTAATAAAGTAAAAATTGTCGCAATCTGAATCGACAGTAAGCGTGAAGTCAGGAGCGTCAGGTCTGACTTCGAGTGCACTGGCGTCATCATGATTTAACCCTTGATTATCGCTATGAGGTCGCCAGTAACCATCGGTACAAAGCAGCAATACCTCTCCATGGTGCCAACTAAAATTTAGCTGGTCTGGCAGGGTAAATCGACGAGCTTTTAAAACTCGTGTGAGGAAACAAGCATAGCTTTCATCTAACTCCGGGAAAGTGTTAACCATAATATGAGGCTCGTTAACCCAATTAATATTACAGTGATTGCTTTTTCCCAGCCTGCAATCGCCGACATAAACGATCTCTCCGCTACGATCCTTTAAGTCAATGTCAATCAGAGTATAACTGGCACTCTCGGTAAGATAGTCCGGGATCAGCGTCCGGTGAATGTCTTTCAGAAGCGTCAAGACCGATCCATGTTCTTGCTTTATGTAACTCGTCAACAGTGTTTTTGCCCAATGTTCAGCCAGACGACGGGATGCTTTACCTTTATCTGACGAATCAACAATAACCGCAGTAAAATGGTTACCATTCGCTCTGATGGCCACATAATCATTATTATTCTTATGGGATGAGCCCTTTTGGCTTTTCCAGGATATATGCATTAGCATGAAGTCCTGGTGACTATCTCTTCAATACGATCAAATATAATTTTCTCACGCTGGCTACTACTGTTGCTTTGACTGCTCACTGCATATTCAAAATTAGTGTCGCTCAGTAACTGGCTAAGTTGCTCTGAGATAAATGCCTTAACTGCATCTGGTGCACTGCCTAATTCACTAATTAATTCTTCACGCCCGTCGATTAAATTAATGATATCCTCAATGTCGCGGCTGGTTAATGCATCTCCCTGCCCTCTGCCAAGCCAGGCTTCGAGTTTGGTGGCAATAAAGTAGACCGGAGAAACAAGCTTTATAATGATGTCTTCATTAAGTTGATAATCAAAAGCATTTTCCATGGCTTCTTTATACCATCTGTTACTGAAACCCAGAATAGCTTCATCATCTGGCATAATATCTACACGCAGTTCATTCAGTTGCATTGCGCAAATGGGGATATCTTCATCTTTATCCGGGGCAACAATTTTGAATCCCTTCTCCTTTAATTTTTCCTGAAGAGCATGATAACTTGCATAACTAATCACATGAACAATTAAGTCTACATCATCTGTGTGCCGGACTTGCTCTGCAGTAACCTCATCCGTCAGTAAAAGTGCAGTAGTACATCCTCCGACAAAAGTGACCTGCTTCACCAAATCAGGCCCTAATGCACCCGCCACTTCGACCAGCATACGCTGTTGCTGTTTAGCTTCCATGGATCATCTCTCCGTAAACATATTTTCCAGCATATTTGCGGCTAAGCCCGCTTCACGCTGATTTCCGAGCCTGATAGCATCCACCAGAGCAAGCATGGCATATAAATCACCATCCTGCCGAACAGCATAAGGAACGCTATGAAATAAAGGTATCACTTTTAATCCTTTGCTTTTTGCTCTTTCATCAGGCCAGACCGCGATTAACTCACCCGAACTGAACAGCTTTTCATTTAACACAGGAGCAGAAAAAGAGGTGGCTATCCCACGCGTTAGTTCTCCCATTCTGACGGGGAAGACATACTTTATCCCGTAGATGACAAATTCGAGTAGGGATTTCTTATTAGTTCTCGGCACACCATATTTACGGTCTTTCTTAGCCAGACCAATATCCGTGCATCTTTTAACAGACTCTGCTATTTGTGTTTTACTTATGCCCGTCGCTTTTTCCAAGCTACGAACGGTATAAAGACTCTCACGGTAAGCTTCAATCTCACTAAATTCAATGATCCCTTTCTGCTTCAGCGTTTCTTCTTCTGTGATGTCCCAGTCCTGCCATAACTCAGGCCGCGGCCTTAAATTTTCGGCACCGTTTAGATGCTTTTCCTGACGTTGCAGCGATACCAGCTTCAATAATAATAAAACATCTTGACCTTTCATACTCCAATCCACCTCGTCGTCCCGAGTCCCGGGACTAGGGACAATGCTGTGTTACTCAAGCAAATAAAGCAAGAGAAATTTGCGATCGAGCGGTAGCATGAAGCATGAAGCGAAGTTTCTTTCACCGACGGGCTAAGGGCATGGGAAGCTGCGTGAGCAATGCTGGCAGCGACAAAACCATTTAAATATCTATTTTTTATTAAGTTACAAATGATAACACCATCAACAATTCCATTAAAAAAACCGTGCTTCCCGTTACTAATCGCTGCCAGAAAATGCCAGACACAAAAACAAAAAAGCCCGCAATTACGCGGGCTTAGAGGTATTTTATTACTTAAACGTGCCAGCTATAGCCAGACGTTAAATCATTCCCACTCAATAGTCGCCGGTGGTTTTCCAGAGATATCGTAAACCACGCGGGAAATACCGTCGATTTCGTTGATGATGCGGTTTGAAACGCGGCCGAGGAACTCATACGGCAGATGCGCCCAGTGCGCGGTCATAAAGTCGATGGTTTCTACCGCACGCAGGGAAACGACCCAGTCGTACTTGCGGCCATCGCCCATCACGCCTACGGAACGCACCGGCAGGAACACGGTGAACGCCTGGCTGACCTTGTTATACAGGTCGGCTTTATGCAGCTCTTCAATAAAGATAGCATCGGCACGGCGCAGCAGGTCACAGTACTCTTTTTTCACTTCGCCCAGTACGCGCACACCCAGCCCTGGTCCAGGGAACGGGTGACGGAACAGCATGGCGTGCGGCAGGCCCAGCTCAAGACCAATTTTGCGCACTTCATCTTTGAACAGCTCTTTCAGCGGTTCAACCAGACCCAGCTTCATCTCTTTTGGCAGGCCGCCAACGTTATGGTGTGATTTAATCACGTGTGCCTTACCGGTCGCCGAAGCGGCAGATTCGATCACGTCAGGGTAGATAGTGCCCTGCGCCAGCCATTTCACATCATTGAGCTTAGTGGCTTCTTCATCGAATACTTCAACGAAGACGCGCCCAATAATCTTGCGCTTGGCTTCCGGTTCATCGGTGCCGGCCAGCGCGTCAAGGAAACGGTTTTCCGCCGCCACGTGGATAATATTCAGGCCGAAGTGGTCACCGAACATCTCCATCACCTGCTCCGCCTCATTCAGGCGCAGCAGGCCGTTATCAACGAACACGCAGGTCAGACGGTCGCCAATAGCGCGATGCAGCAGCATTGCGGTAACGGATGAGTCAACGCCGCCGGACAGGCCCAGGATCACCTTGTCGTCACCCACCTGCTCGCGCAGACGTTCAACGGCATCTTCGATGATCTTAGCAGGCGTCCACAGCGCTTCACACAGGCAGATATCGCGCACGAAGCGCTCCAGCAGGCGCAGCCCCTGACGGGTATGCGTCACTTCTGGGTGAAACTGCACGCCGTAGAAACGTTTCTCTTCGTTAGCCATAATGGCAAACGGACAGGTGTCGGTGCTGGCAACGGTGACAAAATCAGACGGGATGGCGGTGACTTTATCACCGTGGCTCATCCACACGTCCAGCAGCGGCTTGCCGTCTGCGCTGATGGCATCTTCGATATCGCGGATCAGCGCGCTCTGGTTTTTCACTTCCACCTGGGCATAGCCGAACTCGCGCTCGCTGGAGCCTTCCACCTTGCCGCCCAGCTGCAGCGCCATCGTCTGCATGCCGTAGCACACGCCCAGCACCGGTACACCGGCGTTGAACACGTAGTCCGGGGCACGCGGGCTGTCGTGCTCGGTGGTGCTTTCCGGACCGCCGGAGAGGATGATGCCGTTAGGATTGAACCCACGGATCTGCTCTTCGGTAACGTCCCACGCCCACAGCTCGCAGTAGACGCCCAGCTCGCGCACGCGGCGTGCGACCAGCTGGGTGTACTGTGAACCGAAATCGAGGATCAGGATGCGATGTTTATGAATATTTTCCGTCGTCATTGGGCTATTCCAGGGCGATGTCATACAAAATTCGGGATGGGGTAAAACGCCCGGCCAGGCCGGGCGGGCAGTCTTGGGTTATCAGGAACCCATACGGTAGTTCGGCGACTCTTTGGTAATGGTGACGTCGTGAACGTGGCTTTCCGAAATACCGGCACCGCTGATGCGCACGAATTCCGCTTTGGTGCGCAGCTCGTCGATAGTAGCACAGCCGGTCAGACCCATACAGGAGCGCAGGCCGCCCATCTGCTGATGCACGATCTCTTTCAGACGGCCTTTGTACGCCACGCGACCTTCGATACCTTCCGGCACCAGTTTGTCCGCCGCATTGTCGGTCTGGAAATAACGATCGGAAGAGCCTTTCGACATCGCGCCCAGGGAGCCCATACCACGGTAAGACTTAAATGAACGCCCCTGGTACAGCTCAATTTCGCCCGGTGACTCTTCTGTGCCTGCCAGCATGGAGCCGACCATCACCACCGCAGCACCGGCGGCGATCGCCTTAGCAATGTCGCCAGAGAAGCGGATGCCGCCATCAGCGATAACCGGGATACCGGTGCCTTCCAGCGCGGCAACGGCGTCAGAAACGGCGGTGATCTGCGGTACGCCCACGCCGGTAACAATACGGGTAGTACAGATTGAGCCAGGGCCGATACCGACTTTGACCGCACTGACTCCTGCTTCCGCCAGCGCCAGCGCGCCAGCGCCGGTCGCCACGTTGCCGCCAACGATTTGCAGATCGGGATATTTAGCACGGGTTTCACGGATGCGTTGCAGAACGCCTTCAGAATGACCGTGAGAGGAGTCGATCAGCAGCACATCTACGCCAGCAGCAACCAGCGCGTCGACGCGCTCTTCATTGCCAGCGCCCGCACCAACGGCAGCACCAACGCGCAGGCGGCCGTGCTCATCTTTACAGGCGAGAGGTTTACGTTCCGCTTTCTGGAAGTCTTTGACGGTGATCATGCCCAGCAGATGGAAACTGTCGTCCACCACCAGCGCTTTTTCCACGCGTTTTTCGTGCATTTTATGCAGCACCACTTCGCGCGCCTCACCTTCTTTCACCGTTACAAGGCGCTCTTTAGGTGTCATCACCGCGGAAACCGGCAGGCTCAGGTCGGTGACAAAGCGAACGTCACGTCCGGTAATAATACCGACCAGTTCGTTTTCGCCGTTGACCACCGGGTAACCGGCAAAGCCGTTACGTTCGGTCAATGCTTTCACTTCGCTTAGTGCGGTGGTGGGCAGCACGGTCTGCGGATCGGTGACCACGCCACTTTCATGCTTCTTCACCCGGCGAACTTCTTCCGCCTGGCGCTCAATGGACATATTTTTGTGAATAAAGCCCAGACCGCCTTCCTGCGCCAGCGCAATGGCCAGACCCGCTTCGGTCACGGTGTCCATAGCAGCAGACAGCATGGGAATGTTCAGACGGATAGTTTTAGTGAGCTTAGTGCTGAGGTCGGCGGTGTTTGGCAGCACCGTGGAGTGAGCAGGAACGAGCAGAACGTCGTCGAATGTCAGGGCTTCTTTAGCGATTCTTAGCATGGCAATATCTCAACCTCAGGGTGAATGAGAACTTGTAAAATATTGCCGCGGCATTATACAGGCCGGAATCGATTGCCTCCAGCATTATTTACTTAAAACTCTTGATCCCCTGAACCAGGGATGTAGTATCAATGGATTAACCCGCTGATTTAAAGTTTGATCTTCATCACATGTCGCAACCGCCAGGCACCAATATTTTTACCGTGAGCCGTCTTAATAGCACAGTGCGCAAGCTGCTGGAGATGGAAATGGGCCAGGTCTGGCTGAGCGCGGAGATCTCTAATTTCTCCCAGCCCTCTTCCGGCCACTGGTACTTTACGCTGAAAGACGACACGGCTCAGGTTCGCTGCGCGATGTTTCGCAACGGCAACCGCCGCGTCACCTTCCGCCCGCAAAATGGCCAGCAGGTGCTGGTGCGCGCCACCATCACCCTGTATGAACCGCGCGGTGACTATCAGCTGATCGCCGAAAGCATGCAGCCTGCCGGGGACGGCCTGTTACAGCAGCAGTTTGACCAGCTGAAGCAGCGCCTTATGGCAGAAGGGCTATTTGAACAGGCGCATAAACAGCCATTGCCAGATCCGGCGCGTCAGGTCGGGGTGATCACCTCCTCCAGCGGCGCTGCGTTACACGACGTGTTACGCGTGTTACAACGCCGTGACCCTTCTCTGCCCGTGGTGATCTACCCCACTCCTGTGCAGGGCGCAGAAGCGCCTACAGGCATCGTACGCGCCATTGAGCTGGCCAACGCCCGTAAGGAGTGCGATGTGCTGATCGTCGGTCGCGGCGGCGGCTCGCTGGAAGATTTGTGGAGCTTTAACGATGAGCGCGTGGCGCGGGCGATTTTTGCCAGTCGTATACCGATTGTCAGCGCGGTGGGTCATGAAACCGACGTCACCATTGCCGATTTTGTTGCCGACCTGCGCGCCCCAACGCCTTCCGCCGCCGCCGAGCTGGTCAGCCGCGATCAGATTGAGCGGCTGCGCCAGCTACAGCAGCAGCAGCAGCGTATGGAAATGGCGATGGATTATTACCTCGCGCGACAGCAGAGCACGTTTACCCGCCTGCAGCACCGTTTACAGCAGCAGCATCCGCAGCTGAGGCTGGCGCGTCAACAAACCGCGTTAATGAAAGTACAGCGCCGACTGGACGACGCGCTGCAACAGCATCTGCGCCAGGCCACGCGTCGCCAGGAGCAACTCGGCCAGCGCCTCAACGCTTTCCGCCCGGAGATGCGTATTGAACGGGCAAGCCAGCAGTTACAACAGTGGCAATACAGGCTACGGCAGGCGATGCAGCAACGGCTTGGCACAGGAAAACAGCACTTTGGTCAGCTTGCCGCCAGGCTGGAGGGCGTCAGCCCGCTGGCTACGCTGGCACGCGGCTTCAGCGTTACCAGCACCGCCGAGGGTCAGGTAGTTAAAAAAACCGGACAGCTGCATCAGGGTGACACGCTGAAGACCCGTCTCGACGATGGCTGGATAGAAAGTGAAGTCACCGCCATCACCCCGCTGAAAAAAACACGCAGGCGCAGCACCTGATTGTCGCGCCGCCCACTATTTTCGGCTGAGGCGGCGACTACCTGTCTGACATTTATTGTTAAAAAAAGAGCCTGATGTCCCCTGCGGACGCCGGAGCACTGTCGTGCTCCCATTTCCACAGCAGTGAAGCTGGCCCCCAACGTGACGTTTAGCAGGCAAAAAAATACCCCTTCACTGCTGAAGGGGTAGAGTTAATACCGTCACCTTAACTATTTATCCAGCGCGTAGGCGATCACGTAATCACCGCGATCCGGCGACTGACGCGCCCCGCCCGCAGAAATCAGGATGTACTGCCTACCGGTTTTCGGTGATTTGTAGCTCATCGGCCCGCCCTGGCTTCCAACCGGAAGACGGGCTTTCCACACCTCTTTACCGGTTGAGGTATCGAAAGCGCGCAGATAATAATCCTGAGTTCCGGCGATAAACACCAGGCCACCCTGCGTGGCGAGCGTACCGCCCAGCGTTGGCATGCCGACCGGCATCTTCATGCGCATTTTAATGCCAAACGGCCCGGTATCCTGCACTGTCCCTACCGGAACCTGCCATACGATTTTCTGCGTTTTCAAATCGATTGCGGAAAGCGTGCCGAACGGCGGTTTCTGGCAAGGGATACCCAGCGGAGACATAAAGCGGTTTTTGTTTACCGCATACGGCGTGCCTTTTAGCGGCACCGCTCCCATCCCGGTATTCACCGACTCGCCGCCATTGCCGGCTTTTGCATCGGCTTTTGCTGGCAGCATCTGCACCCACAGGCCAAGACGCATATCGTTGGCGAAGATGTAATGATTATGCGGATCGGTCGACAGGCTGCCCCAGTTCATACCGCCCAGCGATCCTGGGAAGCTGAGAGAGACGTCCGTACCCGGAACGGTATACAGGCCATCGTAGCGCATCGATTTAAAGCCGATACGGCAGGCTAGCTGGTCAAACGGCGTGGCTCCCCACATATCCGACTCTTTCAGAGTTTGCGCGCCAATCTGCGGCATCCCGACGGATTTCGGCTGGGTTGGCGTATACTGTTCGTTGGGAATATTGCCGCGCTTAACCGGCACTTCCTTCACTTCGGTCAGCGGCCGGCCGGTCAGACGATCCAGCACGTAAATTTGTCCGGCTTTGGTGCCAAACACCACCGCTGGTTTAGTGCTGCCATCTTTTTGCGGGAAGTCGATCAGGCTTGGCTGCATCGGAATGTCGAAATCCCATAAATCGTTATGCACGGTCTGATACACCCATTTCTCTTTACCGCTGGTGGCATCCAGCGCGAGAATGGAAGCCCCATACCTGTGGTCAAGCGCGTTACGGTTGGCCCCCCACAGATCGACTGAAGAGCTGCCCATCGGCAAAAAGACGGTGTTCATGGCCGCATCGTAAGACATCGGCGCCCATGAATTCGGCGTGCTGCGAACAAAGTTTTTTCCGTCCTTCAGAGAAGCGTTAGGCTCCTTGTTACCGGGATCAAACGCCCAGCGCAAGGCACCGCTGACGACATCAAAACCACGCAGCACGCCGCCCGGCATATCGGTCTGCACGTTGTCCGCTACGCGGCCGCCTACCACCACGGTCGTACCGGCGAGGGTCGGAGCAGAGGTCAACTGATATTTAGGATCGCTGGCTTCGCCCAGACCGGCTTTCAGATCAACAAAACCTTTGTTGCCGAAGTGCTGGCACAGCTCGCCATTATCGGCATTGATCGCCACCAGACGCGCATCGATAGTGTTCATCAGAATACGGCGTTGGCAGCTGTCCCCCGCGACCAGCGTCACGGGCATAACTGGCGTAGAGTCAGGCACCGAAGGCTGTTGCAGCGGTTTATTGGCATCAAAATAGGCTAGCCCACGGCAGCGGTTCCATACCTGAGACTGAGCGTTGACTTCTGTTTTCCAGATCTGCTTACCGCTGTCTGCGTCCAGCGCAATCACGTTATTGTGCGGGGTGCAGAGGAACACCCGATCGCCGACCTGCAACGGGGTCTGCTGATCCTCAGCGCCGTTACCCGTCGGGCTTTCGGGGATATCGCCAGTGTGATAGGTCCATACCGGCTTCAAATTCTTGACGTTATCACGGGTTATCTGATCCAGCGCCACAAAGCGGCTTCCGGCAGCGTTATTCCCGTAGTTATCCCAATTTTTCTGCTCGACAGACTTATCAACCGCAACCAGCGGAAGTTCCTGGCCGTCAGAAGCCACGGTCGGGTGCGGCTGGAACATCCCGTAGGCGGTAGCCAGCAGACCCAGAAGCGTAACGCCGCTCAGTCCATAGGCCGCTTTGGCATGAGCGCTACGCGCTTCGCGCTGACGTAGAGATGGATAGGTCAGTAGCGCAAGCAGCAGCATGCCAGCGGGGAACATCAGGCGAGAAACCAGCGGCCAAAAGTCGAGGCCAGCATCCTGTACGGCCCAAATAACTGAGCCGATAAACACCAGGGCATAAATGACAACCGCGGAAGAACGGCGGCGGAAAAACTGGACGGCGGATAGCACGGTGAAGATACCGGCAATGACGAAATACCCGCTGCCGCCGAGTGATACCAGCTTGCTACCGCCGATCACAAAGTAAAGACCGGTTGCCAGTAACAGAACACCCAACACGAAACACCCTAAGCCCAGCCATTTAGACGATCCGGCGCGCATTTTAGGCATACAAAAATACTCCTGGAGATAATAAGGCGGACTCACATAAAGCCTTATCTGATTGAACCTGACGCGGGGCTGTAGCACCCTCCTTTTTGCTTAAGCAGGCCGCCACGCGCAGCGTAAGCAGCCATACCAGCAAACGAAAAAATTGTACCATCAGGTTCGTAATGCCAAAACATTAAATTAACAACTTGCTCACCATTGATAACGTTTAGCCTGGCTTTGGCACAAATTGATCAACACAGAGCCAGACGCCGATACTGGTATGATGCGTAAAAAAGGTGAAGGCGAGCGGTACAGAGAGTTTGATGGTTTGTAAAAAATTCAGGTTAACTCTACAGCGTCATTTTGTGCACAGGGCCCGTCAGCCGGGGACGAAAAGGCCGTGACGTTGCGGGAGGCATTGGATTTTTTGGCGCAAAGAGGCTGCGCGGCGGGCGATGAAGAAGCGCTGACGAGGTGACAACAGGCTAAAAACCTGACCAGCGGGAGCTGCCATCAGCAGAAAACAGAGGGGGCCATCAGGCCCCCTTTGGTATCAACGTTTGTTCTTTTTAAGATGACTCATTAAACGTTGGCGTTTGCGCTGCTGATTTGGCGTCAGCAGGTTACGTTTGCCTTCGTACGGGTTATCACCCTCTTTGAACTGAATACGGATCGGCGTACCCATAATATCCAGCGAACGACGGAAATAGTTCATCAGATAGCGCTTGTAAGAATCCGGCAGGTCTTTGACCTGATTACCGTGGATCACCACAATCGGCGGGTTATATCCCCCGGCGTGAGCATATTTCAACTTCACGCGGCGGCTGCGTACCAGAGGCGGCTGGTGATCGTCAGCGGCCATATGCATAATGCGCGTCAGCATCGAGGTGTTAACGCGGCGCGTTGAACAGTCGTACGCTTCGGTCACCGACTCAAACAGATTACCCACACCGCTGCCGTGCAGAGCAGAGATAAAGTGAATACGCGCAAAGTCGATAAAGCCAAGACGATAATCCAGCGCTTCTTTTACTTCATCACGCACTTCCTGTGACAGACCGTCCCACTTGTTGACTACGATCACCAGTGAGCGCCCGCTGTTAAGGATAAAGCCCAAGAGGGAAAGATCCTGATCGGAAATACCTTCGTGAGCGTCGATAACCAGCATCACCACGTTGGCATCTTCAATCGCCTGTAACGTTTTGATTACCGAGAATTTCTCAACAGTTTCAGTGACTTTTCCGCGCTTACGCACCCCGGCGGTATCGATCAGTATATACTCGCGACCGTCACGCTCCATCGGGATATAAATACTGTCACGCGTGGTTCCCGGCATATCAAACACCACCACGCGATCTTCGCCGAGAATACGGTTGGTCAGGGTTGACTTGCCGACGTTAGGACGACCGACGATGGCTAGCTTGATCGGCAGATCGAGTGGATTGAAGTCATCCTCTTCATCCGCCGTCGCTTCGCCATTGACTTTGGCTTCTTTCGCCGCCAGCTCAGCCCAGTAGGCTGCGTTTTCTTCTTCTTCCGTCAGCTCGCGTTGCGGCACAACTTCGTCCATCCACGGCAGCAGCACCAGCTCCAGCAGGCTGGTTACGCCGCGCCCGTGAGAAGCGGCAATCGGGTGAATTTCTCCTAGCCCAAGTGACCAGAAATCCACTACCGCCGAATCCGCATCAAGGCCATCGGTCTTGTTGGCAACCAGGAAGGTAGGCTTCTGACGAGAACGCAAATGTTTAGCAATAGCCGTATCGGCTGGCATCAGCCCGGCGCGGGCATCGACCATAAACAGCACCACATCGGCTTCTTCAATCGCCAGCAGTGACTGTTCCGCCATACGGGTTTCTACGCCCTCTTCGTTACCGTCGATACCGCCAGTATCGATACAAATAAACTCACGCCCTTCTATTTCAGCGCGACCGTATTTGCGGTCTCGGGTAAGTCCGGGGAAATCCGCTACCAACGCATCTCGCGTGCGCGTTAAACGGTTGAAAAGGGTGGATTTTCCCACATTGGGACGCCCGACCAGCGCGACCACAGGTACCATATTGAAGCCTCATAACTAAATAATAAGCGCCTGGCTGCGAAGTTTTTTTCGCTGCCCGTAGCCAGTTGATCTGGCGCAGGGCACAGGCCGATGGCGCTTAGGATAACACGCCGGGAGAAAAACAAAACGGCCCCTGACTAATCAGGAGCCGTTTACCCTTGATCGTTCAGCCTGCCAGCAGGTGAAACGAACGGGTAGTCATGCAAAATCAGATTAACGCGTGATCGCGTAAACCTCGCCGTCTTTCGACTGGATCAGTAGTTTGTCACTGGCCACCACCGGCTCAGTCTGGAAGCCAGAGCTGTCCAGCTTCTGCTGGGCAACGAAACGCCCATCGTCGGTATTCATCCAGTGCAGGTAACCTTCGCTGTCACCCACCACCAGATAGCCGTTATACAGTACGGGTGAAGTCAGGTTGCGATGCAAAAGATCGCTCTGACGCCAGATACTGATGCCACCTTCGGTATTCAGCGCCATTACGCGATCGTCCTGATCGACCAGGAAGATACGGCCTGCGTCAACGATCATATCGTGCACGGAGCCAATCTCACGCTTCCACAGGATCTGGCCGGAGCGCAGATCCAGCGCCGTCAGGTTACCATTATAGGCCAGCGCGTATACCACGCCGTTCACCACGACCGGAGTTGTGTCTACGTCGGCCAGGCGGTCAATTTCAGTAGCGCCGCCGGGCTGCGAGATACGCTGCTGCCAGATAATCTGGCCCTGGTTCATCATCACCGCACTCACGCGCCCATTGTCACCACCGACAATGGCAGCGCCAAATGCGCTGGCCGGTGCAGATTCGCCACGCAGGCTCAGTGCTGGCACATCAAGATTGACCGACCATTTCACATTGCCGCTTAGCTGATCGAACCCCTGCAACATGCCGTTGCTGGTATGAACCAGCACCAGCCCATCGCTGACTACCGGACGGGATAATACTTCACCCGCCGCTTTAGTCTGCCAGGCAATCGAGCCATCGCTGGTGTTCAGAGCAAAGACCTGGGCGCGTTCGCTACCCAGGTAAACGCGGCCGTTATCAACGGTCAGTCCACCTGACAGCAGCGCCGGGATATTGCTTGAGAAAAAGCCTGTTTTTTCAGACAGGTCAACTTTCCACTGTTCCTTGCCATCGCCTGAATTCAGCGCTTTAACCGTACCGTGGCGATCGGCCGCGTAAACGGTATTATCTGCCCAGGTCGGATGCAGGTTAGAGTAAAAATCACCCACGCCATTTCCGACGGAGGTGCTCCACACTTTTTTCGGTTCGAACTGATTCTGTACCGTCGGTAGTGGTGACATGGTGACAACATCTTCTTCACCACTAAACCACGAACATCCGCTAAGCAGGGTGACTGACATCAGTCCCGGCAAAAGTAACTTACGCAATTCCATGAAATTCCTCTTGTGCCTGTGCAGGCCAAATTTTTAGAGCCCGATCCATGATACTTCAAGCCGACAGATCCGGGGAAAACACCCGACGTACGACCAGGTCTTTGCCCTTTTAGCCACCATGCCGCACTCAAACTATTTCACCGTATTAGCCCGGCAGATTATTCACTTTCATTTGCAGCATCTCTTTCAGCGACGATGCTCCATCAGAGGCGATCCCTTTGCTCCAGGCATCGCGTGCGCCCTGGGTATCACCTTTGCTGAGCAGCGCTTCACCGCGTACATCAGCCACAATAGCCGTCCAGCCATCGCCTTTAACGTTATCCAGCGTCTTTAGTACTGCATCTGGCTGCTTCTGCTGCAGCTGGATGCGCGCCAGGCGCACATTCAGCACGGCCTGCAGGTTCGCGTCCTGGGTGTTTTTCAGGCCGTTTTGTAACTGTTCAGCGGCTTTATCCAGCTGATTGCTATCAATATAACGTTTTGCCACATCCAGTGAGGCCAGCGCACCGTAGGTATTGCTGTTTTCGCTGGCGAACTTGGCTGCCGCTGCGAGCGATGCGGGTTTGCTGGCATCCAGCCCCGTGGTCGCCTGCTGATAGGCCGCGGAAACTTCACGCGAACCGCTGTCCTGCTGATTGCTCCATAAGCGCCAGCCGATTAAGGCCCCGACACCTAATACCACACCGACGACCAGCGCCTTGCCGTTCTGGGCAAAGAAATTTTTCAGCGCATCGGTTTGTTCATTTTCGTTGCTATACACTTCCACGCAATTCTACTCCTTTAAATCGTGCTCGCCTTCAGGCTTAAAGCTGTAACAGCGCCGCCAATGTGGCGGCCGCATCACTCTGCGCCAGAGTTTGCTGCTCGCCGTTACGTAAATCTTTGATAACCAGTTGTTTATTCGCCACTTCATCTTCGCCGAGCACCAGGGCGATACGCGCGCCCCATTTATCTGCACGAGCAAACTGCTTCTTGAAGTTACCGCCGCCAAAATTGGTCATCAGCTTCAGTTCCGGCAGCGCATCTCGCAACCGTTCGGCCAGCAGCATCGCCGCACTCTGTACGCCATCACCTGAAGCGATAACATAGACATCGACAACGCGCATCGGTTCAAATTCTGGATTAACCGCTTGTACCAGCAGCACCAGACGCTCCAGCCCCATAGCAAAACCGACCGCCGGCGTAGCGCGACCACCCAGCTGTTCAACCAGACCATCGTAGCGGCCGCCTGCGCAGACGGTGCCCTGGGCACCCAGGCTGTCGGTTACCCATTCAAATACGGTGCGGTTGTAATAGTCGAGACCGCGTACCAGACGCTGATTAACGCGATAAGCAATGCCTGCCGCATCCAACTGATGGCACAACCCGGCGAAATGCTCGCGAGATTCATCATCCAGATAATCACCAAGAGCCGGGGCATCGTTCAGCAATGCCTGAATATCCGGGTTTTTGCTGTCCAGTACGCGCAACGGGTTGGAGTACATGCGACGCTTACAATCTTCGTCCAGCACCTCAATATGCTGTTCAAGAAATGCGACCAGCGCATTACGATAGTTCGCACGCGCTTCCAGCGAGCCGATAGAGTTCAGCTCCAGGCTTACATGGTCGGCAATACCCAGCGCTTTCCACCAGCGGGCGGTCATCATAATCAGTTCGGCATCAATATCCGGCCCCTGTAAACCAAAGACTTCGGCACCAATTTGATGGAACTGACGATAGCGGCCTTTTTGCGGACGTTCATAGCGGAACATCGGGCCAATGTACCAAAGACGCTGCTCCTGGTTGTACAGCAGACCGTGCTCAATACCCGCACGCACGCAGCCTGCGGTACCCTCCGGGCGCAAGGTTAAACTCTCACCGTTACGATCGTCAAAGGTATACATCTCTTTTTCAACCACGTCGGTGACTTCACCGATAGCGCGCTTGAATAACGGGGTCTGCTCTACAATCGGCATGCGGATTTCGCTGAAACCGTAGCTGCTCAGTACCTGTTTGAGGATTTGCTCTACGCGCTGCCACACGGCGGTGTCAGCCGGCAGATAATCGTTCATGCCACGAATGGCCTGGATATTCTTCGCCACTAAATATTCTCTTTTATCTGGTGATGCGCAGGCGGGTTTACCGACTCTCTGCGCCAGGAAAGCGCCCGGCCTCACTATTCATCAGATTAACAGCCTGGCACTGTTAAAATGGATAAATAACTGTTACGTAACAGGGTTACGCTTCGGCTGTTGCGCTGTCACGGCGAAAACTGCCCGCGCCGATCACGCCTGGCTTACAAAAGAAGCCAGGCACAATGCGATTCAATTATTTTTCAACCTGCTGGATATCAATCCGGCGTGCTGCGTCCAGAATGGTGGCTTTAGCACGAATGCGCGCCTCCAGCTGGTCTATCATGTTGTCGTTATCCAGGCGTTCGCGCAGACGTACGCCATCTTCGTAGAAGCCGCTTTTCTTACTGCCGCCCGTCACGCCCATGGTTGAAACCGTCGCTTCACCGGGGCCATTGACCACACAGCCGATAATGGAGATATCCATCGGCGTGATAATATCTTCCAGCCGCTCTTCAAGCGCGTTCACCGTACCGATCACATCAAATTCCTGACGTGAACAGGTTGGACAGGCAATAAAATTAATGCCGCGCGCACGAATACGCAGCGATTTAAGGATATCAAAGCCCACCTTCACTTCTTCAACCGGGTCGGCCGCCAGCGAAATGCGCAACGTATCGCCAATGCCTTCAGATAACAGCAGGCCGAGGCCAATCGCTGATTTGACCGCCCCAGCACGCGCACCACCGGCTTCGGTGATCCCCAGGTGCAGCGGCTGGTCTATCTGTTTTGCCAGCAGGCGATATGATTCAACGGCAAGAAAAACGTCTGACGCTTTTACGCTAACCTTGAACATATCAAAGTTGAGCCGGTCGAGATGATCGACATGGCGCATAGCCGACTCCAGCAGCGCCTGCGGCGTTGGCTCGCCGTATTTTTCCTGCAGATCTTTTTCCAGCGACCCACCGTTCACCCCAATACGTATTGGGATATTGTAATGGCGGGCGCAATCGACAACGGTGCGGATACGCTCTTCATTACCGATATTGCCTGGGTTGATTCGCAGGCAGTCCACGCCATACTCTGCGACTTTCAGCGCAATACGGTAGTCAAAGTGGATATCGGCGACCAGCGGAACGTTAACCTGCTGCTTGATAAGACGAAAAGCTTCTGCGGCATCCATGGTGGGTACGGACACGCGCACGATGTCCACACCAACGCGTTCCAGCGCTTTGATCTGAGCGACCGTTGCGGCAACATCGGTAGTGCGGGTGTTGGTCATGGACTGAACGGCGATAGGCGCACCGTCCCCCACGGGCACCTTGCCGACGTAAATGCGTTTTGATTTGCGGCGGGTAATGGGTGCTTCGTTATGCATATTCTTTCTCCACAATCACTCGCGACCAGAGAAGATGCGTTATGGCGCACCTACGGTCAGGCGAGCAACCTGGTTAGTACGGATAAAACGACCCAGATCGACAGGTTTACCCTGATATTCGATCTGTACTGCGGCCGGAGCGCCAATCTTTAAATGATAGGGTGCTTTTCCCGCCAGACTTAGTTTACCACCGCTGCGTTGTATACCGCTGAACAGTTTCTTGCCGGTTGCATCGGTGACGTCCAGCCAGCAATCACGAGAAAAAGTCATCATCATGGCATTAGCATCAGCGGCAGGCCGGCTGACCGCTGCGCTGCCGGTGGGCAGAGGTGCAGCGGCGCTGCTATTGGTTGCAGCCTGCGAAGGGGCAACGGCGACCGGTGGTGTATTGTCATTCACGGCATTCGCCGCTGGCGCAGCGTTTGAAGCCGTCACCTGGCTGCTCTGCGCGGTGGCTGCCGGCGTGCCGTTGTCGCTGGTCGCGGTCACTGAGGACGGGGCGTTGTTTGCCGTCGCTGGCTTATTGTCCAGAGGAATGGCAGTTTGCGCGCCGCCGTTGGCGTTATCGTCGCTTAACGCGATAGACTGGCGGCCATCCTCTTCAACCGAGGCATTTTGATCGCCCATCGAGACTAAATCGTCCTGAGCGGCTTTATGATTCTGCCACCACCAGGCACCGGTCAATCCCAACACCACAAACAGCACCAGCCAGGTGAAAATCATCAGCCAGCCGTCTCGCTTCTTGCGCTGCTTACCAAGGGAATAACTTTGCATCATTTCGACTTTGGCATCCCTGACCGGAGCCTGCTTAGCCATCATCGGCAGCAGCTCTTCTTCCGGCACGTGCACCAGGCGGGCATAGGAACGGATATAGCCGCGCAGGAATGTCGATGCCAGCGAGGCGGGCGAGTTATCCTCTTCAATATCTCGAATAGTGGAAAGTTTCAGGCAGAGGCGCTCAGCAACATTCTGCTGAGTCAGTCCCATCTGTTCACGGGCGGTACGCAGCCGCTCGCCTGTTGAATTTACGTTAGATTTTTCTTGAGTGGCTTCAGTATTCATTAGCTAAAAAATGCTGGTACTGTATCGATTGTGGAAAAATTTGCGCAAGCTGACCCCCATAACGTTTGACATCATCAGGCCGTTTTGCCTGCGCGGCGAAGCGAATCTCTAACCACAAACTTTCCGCAGAAACAGGAAAGTTGTGTTGATAAACATCTAACAGAAGACGAGATTCTGAGCGTCTTCCCTTTCCCAATCGCCTTTCGGCTTCTGCCAGCATAGGCAGTCCCTTAGCTGGGTCGGTTTGCACCGCATCCGCTAGCGCTACACGCGCTTTATCTTGCTGACCCGCATTTAAAAAACAGTAGCCTGAATTTTCTACACTGTCAGCATAAAGGCCTTTTACGGGAACCGCTCTGGCCAGGCTGAACTGTGTTTGTGCCGCATCATACTGCCCTAATCCGCAGAGAAACGCACCGTAATTATTAAGCACATAGACGTTTTGCGGCGCCAGCGTCAGGGCTCGATGGTAATGCTGCTGTGCCATACTGATATCGCCCATCTGCTGCTGGTAACGCGCCATCGCCAGCTGAACCCGATAATCATCCGGCGCCTGGCGAAGCGCACGCCGTAAATTTCTGCGTGCCGCATCCGTATTGCCTTTGGACAGATAAGCCAGACCCAGTTGAATACGCGTTTCAACCCGTGTGATATTCGGCGGTGAGGCTTGGCATCCCACAAGCAATATCAGCAGCACGCCTGCCAGAATTTCTGATCTCATCCCTGTTCCCCCGATGACTTTGGCAACTTATCGTACGCCAACCTCATCAAAACCACAGGGATAAGTGAGCAAAAAACTCGGCTTTCAGAGCGCCTTCACAGAGATCGCTTCACCAGCCATTTTCTTTTTCAGCGTGCGCTTGGTACGGTCAATGACATCACCGGCCAGTTGACCGCAGGCCGCATCGATATCATCGCCGCGAGTCTTACGCACAATAGTGGTAAATCCATATTCCATCAACACTTTAGAGAAGCGATCGATGCGACTGTTCGAACTGCGACCATAAGGTGCGCCCGGGAAGGGGTTCCACGGAATAAGATTAATTTTGCACGGTGTTTCTTTCAACAGCGCAGCCAGTTCATGCGCGTTATCGGTGCTGTCATTGATATGATCGAGCATCACGTACTCAATGGTGACTCGACCCTGGTTCGCATTTGACTTGCCGATATAGCGGCTCACGGACGCCAGAAAGGTCTCAATATTGTACTTTTTATTGATTGGTACAATTTCGTCACGAATTGTGTCATTCGGCGCATGCAGCGAAATCGCCAGCGCGACGTCAATCATATCGCCCAGCTTATCCAGCGCGGGCACTACGCCCGACGTTGACAGCGTAACGCGGCGTTTTGAGAGGCCAAAACCAAAATCATCCAGCATGATTTCCATCGCCGGCACCACGTTGGTCAGATTAAGCAGTGGCTCACCCATCCCCATCATGACCACGTTAGTGATCGGACGCTGGCCGATCACTTTGGTGGCACCGATAATTTTCGCGGCGCGCCATACCTGACCAATAATTTCCGATACGCGCAAATTGCGGTTGAACCCCTGCTGCGCCGTAGAACAGAATTTGCACTCCAGCGCACACCCAACCTGTGAGGAAACGCACAGGGTGGCACGGTCTTTTTCCGGAATGTAGACGGTTTCTACCTGCTGACCGCCCACCTGGATTGCCCATTTAATGGTGCCGTCCGACGAACGCTGTTCTTCCGCCACTTCGGGAGCACGGATCTCCGCCAGTTCTTTCAGCCTGTTGCGGAAAACCTTGTTGATATCGGTCATTTCATCGAAATCATCGCAGCAGTAGTGATAGATCCACTTCATAACCTGGTCGGCACGAAACGGTTTCTCACCCAGACCGGCAAAAAATTCGCGCATCTGCTGACGATTAAGATCCAGCAGGTTGATTTTTTCTTTTTTTGGGATGACGATTTCAGGTGATACGGACGATGGCGTCACATTAAGTTCTGACATAGTGTTCTCTGGCCTCGTTGTTACACGTTATGGCGCTGGGTTTTGGGGTGAATAAAAAAGAAACGCCCCGCAGAGTAAACTGCCGGGGCGCATCATTGTACTCATGACTTATGAAGGGTTAAAGCGTCAGGCCAAAATAATTTTGCCCCCTTCTCCGTCAGGCAACCGAATTAACGGGTGCGCGGGCAGATTTCGCCTTCGCCGAAGAAATAAGCGATTTCGCGCGCGGCCGATTCTGCAGAATCTGAACCGTGGGTTGCGTTCTCGGTGAAGCTGTCTGCATAGTCGGCACGCAGCGTACCCGCCAGAGCGTTGGCCGGGTTGGTTGCACCCATCAGGTCACGATGACGCTGCACGGCGTTGTCACCTTCCAGTACGGAAACAACCACCGGACCCGACGTCATAAACTCGACCAGACCGTCGAAGAACGGCTTGCCCTGATGTTCTGCGTAGAAGCCTTCAGCCTGCTCTTTGCTCAAATGCAGCATTTTGCTGCCAACGATTTTAAAGCCGGCGCTTTCAAAACGGCTAAAAATGGCACCGATAACGTTTTTTGCCACCGCGTTAGGTTTAACAATAGAAAATGTACGCTCAATAGTCATGTGGACCCCTGTATTATTTTTTTCGAATATAGCCGTAAAAACCTGTCCCGAGCCGGGAAAGTGGCCGCGAATTATAGGGGGCATCGCCATCGATGACTATCTGAGTTTCAATAATTTAGCGAAAACTCCGCGGGAAATCGCATTCCTCCCCCCCTGTTTGCAACTATTTTACGCAGCATGGCGCGAGATGAACAGAAAAGCATCCGGGGAACTGTCTGATTTAGGGGGATAACACCGTCCAATCATACGGTTGCCGCTCCAGAAGCCGCAGCACGAGTCAAATAGTTTCATTACCGCTCTGATCTTTTCCATCGGGCACCGGTTTCTGCACGCCGCAAACGGCCGGGGTTAACAAATAAATATAAGCTTGTGATAGCCAAAAAGATCGCTGACACTGCGTTATTCCTGAATAACAAAGAGGCCGCAATGACAACACCTTCTCTTTTTATTTCCGCAGAGTGGCTGGCGCAGCGTTTAAACGATGAAAATATTCAGATACTGGACGCCCGCATGCTGGCTCCCGGACTGGAGAAAACGCGTGATATTCACGCCGAATATCTGACAGCCCATCTGCCGGGCGCTCCGTTTTTCGATATTGAAGCGCTGTCCGATCATACCAGCCCCTATCCACACATGATGCCGCGCGCCGAGAGCTTCGCCGTCGCGATGCGTGAGCTGGGCGTTGCCAGCAACAGGCACCTGGTGGTGTATGACGAAGGCAATCTGTTCTCGGCCCCGCGCGCCTGGTGGATGCTGCGCTATTTTGGTGTCGAACGAGTGTCGATCCTTGCGGGCGGGCTCGCGGGCTGGCAGCAGGCGCAGCTGCCGCTGGCCAGTGGTGCGGTCGATGTGGCTGAAGCAGAGTTTGACGTTGGGCCAAACAATGGTGAAATCAAACGTGCCACCGAGGTGCTGTTGATCAGTCATGAAGGCGGAGCACAGATTATTGACGCCCGCGCCGCCAACCGTTTTCACGGTGAGGTGGATGAGCCGCGTCCAGGCCTGCACCGTGGCCGCATTCCAGGGAGTCTGAATGTTGCCTGGAACACGCTGGTAAGTGAAGGTCGTTTGAAGCCAGCCGACGAGCTGCGGGCAATCTTCAGCCAGCAGGGCGTGGATTTTTCGCAGCCGCTGATCGCCAGCTGCGGTTCAGGGGTGACGGCGGTCGTGGTCATTCTGGCGCTGACCAGCCTCGGGGTGAAAAACGTGGCGCTGTATGACGGCTCCTGGGGCGAATGGGGCAGCCGTCATGACCTGCCGATTGTGAATGATGCGCAGTCGACGTGAATTCCCCCCGGAAGGGTGGATGTTACTGATACGCCTGCAATACCCGTTTAATCGATATTTTTCACTTTAAATTCGCGCAGGAAACTGCCCCAGCGGCGCTCATAAAATGGGGTGATATGCGCCGTAAAGAAATGGCTGATGCCCTTTTCCCCCTCGGCCACCCGGCAAATATCTATCGGATCGTCACCGGGCTGCGTATCGGTTGCCACACTGCCCGCCGCCTGAATGATTGCGTCAACATCACCATCGGCCTCAATGCCAATCAGCAGATTGGCTGGCCGGTCTGCCGCCTCTTTAATCTGCGCCAGGTAAGCGCGACGCACGGTCTTGTATCCGGCAAACAGCTGGGTGAGTGAATCGATCATCTGCGCAGGGGGTTCGGCTATTTCGGACAGCAGCAGCGAAGTTCCTCCCTCCAGCACCGTCTGCTGACTCAACGCATTGCCGCCATCCTCCAGCAGATGGCTGATTTCACGCGGCGTGAACTCTTTACCGCTCTCCCGCTTCGGGTTAAGAAACAGCGTTTCACCGAGAGTGATAGCAAACAGCGTACGTACCGGCATGACCAGATACGCCTGCTCGCCGCTGACCGCGCTTTCCAGCGCGCTGACCGAGGTAAAGAACGGAATGACGTCAGTTCCGTCATCTTTTTCCCAGTGCTGCAAATCGACCGGCGTGCTGGCATCAATCGCCTGTTCAGGCTGGGCGCTGGTGCCCGGCACGACAACGCTGGCCTCCATCAACAGGGCGAAAAACGCCGGGCGGTGCGCCGGCTCGGTCGCCGCCAGTTTCAGCACGTCTTCAAGACGCGGATTAAGGTCATTCATTAAAGAGGTTCCGGTTCATCACGGTAAACGGTGGGCAGACCAGCCTCGTGGCCTGCCTCATGGAAGCACAACAGGGGGGAGCTTGCCTACGCCCTGATTGAGTTTGCGCGGTCCAGCAACAGATTAGCCAGAGTGCGCACGCCCAGCCCGGTAGCACCCGCAGACCATTGGTCTACGGCACTTTTACGGTAGGTAGCCGAGCAGTCAATATGCAGCCAGCCCTGTTTGTAGTCACTGACAAAGTGCGACAGGAAAGCCGCTGCGGTACTGGCACCGGCAGAGTGTGCCGGGCTGGCAATGTTATTGAGATCGGCAAAATTTGACGGCAGATGGCTGCGATGGAATTCCGCCAGCGGCAGTCGCCAGAACGGCTCATTTTCTCCCGCCGCGCTGGTCAACAGCGACTGGGCCAGCGCATCATCAAAGCTGAACAGCGCGTGATAATCATTTCCCAGCGCGGTTTTTGCGGCCCCGGTCAACGTGGCCGCATCGATAATCAGTTCAGGGTTAAGCGCACTGGCATCGATCAGGCCATCGGCCAGCACCAGGCGGCCTTCGGCATCGGTATTCATCACCTCAACGCTTTTACCGTTGCGGTAGCGAATGATATCCCCCAGCTTAAAGGCGTTGCCGCTTACCATATTATCAGCACAGCACAGGATCAGCTTCACGCGCTTTTTCAGCCCACGAGCGGCGGCTAAAGCCAGCGCGCCGGTCAGCGTTGCCGCTCCGCCCATATCGGACTTCATCGAGTCCATAAATCCGCTCGGTTTCAGGCTGTATCCACCGGTATCAAAGGTGATCCCTTTACCGACCAGGCAGGCAAACACCGGGGTTTCGGCGTTGCCGCCCGGATTATAGTCCAGCGTTAGCAGCACCGGGCTGCGCGATGAACCGCGCCCTACGGTGTGCAATCCCGTATAATTCTGCTGGCGCAGATCCTCGCCTTTGATAATGCGGTAACTGACCGCATCGCAGGCCACATCGCACAGCAAATCGATGGCGCGCGTGGCCAGCTGCTCAGGCCCCAGCTCTTCCGCCGGCAGATTGATGGTATTTCGCACCCAGTCGACAATCTTCAGGCGGTTGTTCAGCTCCTGCTGTTCGGCATCGCTCAGCGTGGCCCACTGCACTTTGCGCTCGCCCTTCGGCCCGCGATAACCCTGCCAGAAAGCCCAGCTGTTCTCCAGATCCCAGCCTTCGCCGCTCAGGCTAACGAGGCGGATCCCCTGGCCGTCGATCTTGCGAGCGGCACGCTGGATGGTCACCAGCGGATCGCTGTCGTTCAGGTGGATGGTCATCCCCTGGTCGTTGCTGCTCAGCGTGGCTTTTTCGCCCCAGCGCGGGTCGGCCGCTGTGGTTGACAGAGTTATTTTCATCGGGGTGGTCATCGCATAGCTCCTTATCATTTTTCGTTATTTTGGCCGGTATCTCCGACCGCTGCGATTCGCCGCAGCACGATGCTAGTTGAATTCGTCCGATCAGCCTAACAGAAATCTGTCAGCGAAGTTTTCACAGGATGCGATTAAGATCTGGGGAAAGTAAAACGGGCCGGAAAATTCCGGCCCGTTAGGCAAAAGGCGATAATTCAGGCTAACCGGCCAACTCACTCACTACCGGCTTTAAAAGCCCGCCAGGCCGGAGAATGCTCACGCAGACGGGTAATCGACTTTTGCAGCAGCTGAATAGCGTAATCGATCTCTTCTTCGCTGGTAAGACGCCCCAGAGAGAAACGAATGGAGCTGTGCGCCAGCTCATCGCTCAGTCCGATAGCGCGCAGGACGTAAGAAGGTTCCATGCTGGCAGAGGTGCAGGCCGACCCGGTAGAAACCGCCAGGTCTTTCAGCGCCATAACCAACGATTCGCCGTCAACATAATGGAAACAGACGTTAAGAATGTTTGCCGCGCCGTGCTCCAGCGAACCGTTAACGGATACCGCTTCAATACGATTAATTCCTTGCCACAGTCGGCGGCGCAGCGCGCCGATACGCGTCATATCGTCGGCCATGGTCTCTTTAGCAATGCGATACGCCTCGCCCATACCAACAATCTGATGCACCGGCAGCGTGCCGGAGCGCATACCGCGCTCATGTCCACCTCCGTGGATCTGCGCTTCCAGACGGATGTGCGGCCGACGGCAGACGTACAACGCACCGATCCCCTTCGGCCCGTAGATCTTATGAGCGGAGAAAGACATCAGATCGACGGGCAGCTGGCCGAGATCGACGGGCAGCTTGCCGACGCTCTGCGTGGCATCAACGTGAAAGATAATGCCTCGCGCGCGGCAAAGTTCACCGATGGAGGCGATATCCTGCACCACGCCTATCTCATTATTGACGTGCATAATCGTCACCAGCACGGTGTCATCGCGCAGCGCAGATTCAACCTGGCGTAAGGTGAGGGAACCATCGCTTTGCGGAGTGAGATAAGTGACGCTAAAACCTTCATGCTCCAGCTGAGCACAGGTATCCAGCACCGCTTTATGTTCCGTTGCACAGGTGACGATATGGCGGCCCTTTTCCCGATAGAAACTGGCTGCGCCCTTGATCGCCAGATTGTTGGCTTCGGTAGCACCGGAAGTAAAAACGATCTCGCGCGGATCGGCTCCAACCAGTTCAGCAATCTGGTTGCGGGCCACATCGACCGCCTCCTCAGCCTGCCAACCAAAGCGGTGGGATCGCGATGCAGGATTGCCGAAGGTGCCATCCTGGGTGAGATACTGCATCATTTTGGCCGCTACGCGCGGATCGGCTGGCGTGGTGGCAGAATAATCCAGATAGATCGGTAATTTCATTGCTTGTTAAGCTCCGGGAGGTTGCTGTCTTCCGCCCTCCTGCGCCCTGAAATTTTACGGATAGCAGAAACGCATAAAAGGCCATTTCAGGCCTTTTATGCGTTTCTGCGGGCGAAGATGACTTCGCCGGGGTTGCGATCAGGCGCGCAGATTGACGTTAATCGTCTCGTGCATGCGGCCATGAGGCGCACGACGGATTTCATTGCTATTCTGGCGGTCCGCAACGACCAGGATCTCCTGGTTGTTAACCAACTCGGCCAGGGTAATATTATTCAGGAAGTCGCTGATACGCTCGCTTAGGTCACGCCACAGAACGTGAGTCAGGCAACGCTCGCCGCCCTGACAGCCTTCTTTACCCTGGCATTTGGTCGCATCCACCGACTCATCAACGGCGGTGATCACTGCACCAACCGCAATAGCATCGGCGGCTTTACCCAGCAGATAACCGCCGCCCGGACCGCGCACGCTGGCTACCAGGCCATTCTTACGCAGACGTGAGAACAGCTGCTCAAGATAAGAAAGGGAAATGCCCTGACGCTCTGAAATATCAGCTAAAGGCACCGGGCCTTCGTGAGAATGCAGCGCAACATCAAGCATAGCGGTAACAGCATAACGGCCTTTGGATGTCAGTCTCATGGCGTAAACAACCTCGGTTATAACCCTGAATGGGTGTTAACAAATTATGTTCGCCAGTCTGCCATTCCCGAGTAATTTGGTCAAGTATTTAACCTAGTAAAACAGTCAACTATTTAACCCAGTAATTCACTCAACTATTGTACTGTTTTTAGCACCGCTTTAATCGCCCTGCCGTTTCTCAAGAGACGAGAGCATGCCGCGCAAAATATTCAGCTCATCACGCTCCGGGCGGGCACGGGTAAACAGGCGGCGCATTTTGCTCATCACCTGTCCCGGACTGGCCGCGCGGATAAACCCGCTGTCCGTCATCATTTTTTCCATATGCTGATAGAAACGTTCAAGATCGTCCACCAGCGGATAAGGAGAATCATCACACTGCGCCTGCGGTGCTTCCACGGATTGCAGGAAAGCCATGCGCACCTCATAGGCAATAATCTGTACTGCCATCGCCAGATTCAGCGAGCTGTAATCCGGGTTAGCGGCGATTGCGACATGATAGTGGCACTTTTGCAGCTCTTCGTTCGTCAACCCAACGCGTTCGCGACCAAACACCAGCGCTACCGGGGCGTGCTGCCCTTCTTCAACGCTTTTTATCCCGCATTCCCGTGGGTCCAGCATGGGCCATGGCAAAGAGCGTGAACGCGCGCTGGTGCCAACCACAAGGCTGCAACCGGATATCGCTTCATCGAGGGTATCAACGATTTTTGCTTCGCCGATCACATCACTGGCTCCGGCGGCCAGCGCTATCGCCTGTGAATCGGGTTTGACCAGTGGATTGACCAGATAAAGGCTGGTTAAGCCCATCGTTTTCATCGCACGGGCAACGGAACCCATGTTGCCGGTATGAGACGTTTCTACCAGCACAATTCGGATATTTTGCAGCATAAGGGTTAGGGGTCTTCCGGGGTTGAGAGATAATTTAGCGATGCTAGCATATTTTCAGGACATTTACCGATGTACCCTGCTATACTACGCGCCGTTTTCTATCAGATTATGATAAAAATCCCAAATACGCGCAGTGGCTACAAGAGGTACGCCTTCCCTGACCTGCATCTGTCGGTGCAAACGGGCGTTCATGCGTTGCTTCTTACCCATTGCAAATATTCAGGATACCCGTTCTTTAACATCCAGTGAGACGATACTACCTATGCATCCGATGCTCAACATTGCCGTGCGCGCTGCGCGCAAGGCCGGAAACGTAATTGCCAAGCACTATGAAACCCCGGACTCCGTCGAAGCCAGCCAGAAAGGCAGCAATGACTTTGTCACCAATGTTGACCGCGAAGCGGAACGCCAGATTATTGAAGTGATCCGCAAGTCTTACCCAAAGCACACCATCATTACTGAAGAAAGCGGTGAGCTACAGGGCGAAGATCAGGATGTGCAATGGGTTATCGATCCACTGGATGGCACCACCAACTACATCAAACGCCTGCCTCATTTCAGTATTTCTATCGCCGTACGCATTAAAGGCCGTACCGAAGTGGCGGTCGTCTACGATCCGATGCGTAATGAACTGTTCAGCGCCGTGCGCGGCCAGGGCACCCAGCTAAATGGCTACCGTCTGCGCGGCGGCACCGCTCGCGACCTGGACGGCACCATTCTGGCAACCGGCTTCCCGTTCAAAGTGAAGCAACACGCTACCCCTTATATCAACATCGTAGGCAAACTGTTCACCCAGTGCGCCGATTTCCGCCGCAGCGGTTCTGCCGCGCTGGACTTGGCCTACGTGGCAGCAGGCCGCGTCGACGGTTATTTTGAGATTGGCCTTAAGCCGTGGGATTTTGCCGCCGGTGAACTGCTGGTGCGCGAAGCGGGCGGCCTGGTCACCGACTTTATCGGCGCTCATGGCTACATGCACTCCGGTAACATCGTTGCGGGCAATCCGCGCGTAGTGAAAGCGATGCTGGCCAACATGCGCGACGAGCTGAGCGAAGCGCTTAAGCGTTAATCGTTTCAGGCAGCAGGGGCCGATCGCCAACGGACGATCGGCCCTGATTGACGGTTAGAACATTGGCCGGATGCCGCCAGACATTGCCGGTTGCGCACTAAGCCATAATAGTGCTCCCACAGCCACCAGCACCATCCCCCCAAGCAACGCCAGACTATTCAGCACGATAATTTGCCAGCTCGTCCGGCTATCATCACGACTGAAACGCAGCGCGAGCTTCCTGGAAAGATGTACCAGCAACGCCATAGCCGAGACGGTCAGCGCCGTTCCCATCGCCATCACCAGGGCAGACAGCACACCCCAGAACCAGACGCCGACCACTTTGGAAAACAGCAGCATCATAATGGCGCCTGAACAGGGACGTAATCCCATCGACAGCACCACCATTGTTTTTGTCTGCCACCCCGGTGCCTGCGCCAGCCTATTCGCGTCCGGCACATGTTGATGACCGCACCCACAGTGCGCGCCATGCTGCTTTCCTGCGGGCAGAATACGATTTATCTTCATGCTCGGCGGCACGGCTGCCCGCTGAAGCGCCAGTTTTCTTAATGCACGCCAGCACAGCCACAACCCCAACCCGATAACCAGCAGGTAGCTGCCCTTTTCCAGCCAGTAGCTGCTGAGATGGAGCTGACGGGCGGAAAGCTGAAGTATACCCAGCACCAGCGTAACCAGCGCAATGGCGATACCGCCCTGCACCAGTGCGGCTGCCAGCGTCAGTTGAAGGCTGGTTTTCATTTTCGTTGGATGAGTAGCAAGAAACGTTGCGATGATCACCTTGCCATGCCCCGGCCCCAGGGCATGTAAAATGCCATACAGCAGGCTAAATCCCATTAGCGCCAGCCCCGCCTGCTGCGGGTTTTCGGCGACCTGCTGCAACAGCTGGGTCATCTGTCGGTGCAAGTCTTTTTGCCACAGGGCACTTTGCCAGAGCATTTGCGGCCAGTATTGCCATAGCAGGAGCCCACCGCCGGCCAGCAGCGCCAGAAGCAGAAACCACGCGCCGTATCGACGCGTTATTTGCATTGTCACCGACATACCAACGTCACCTGTTGAGCAAACTGCCGGCCAAGTTCCATCTCATCCGTCGGCGCATCGTTCTTATCCAGCGCCAGTGCGTAGGCCTTTAGCGAGGCACCGGGTTGCGGAGTCTGTAGCTGCAAGCGGCACTGTGAGGCCAGCTCCGGCGGTAAGGTTAAATCTTTTTCAGAATCGTAAGTCATATCGACAAAGTAGGTCGGGTCAAAAGTGGAAAATGTGTAACGCTGGCCTTTTAAGGGCTGCGGATGAGCCAGCGGCAAAATAAACTCCAGCACCGCCCTGTTTCCCTGACGCGACAACCCATACTGCTTCGGCATCTTGTCAAACTTAACCGGCTGCTTCTGGTGCCAGAATTCGGTGAAATAGTGTTGTACGAGAACGTTGGCCATCACTTCAGCCGCCAGCTTTTTCCAGACCACCGAATCAGGCTGCGCTTTACCCGCATCATAAAGCAGATCGGCAGAGGTGATTTCATCCATCACCCAGCGCATTTTTAACCCGGAAAGCTGTCCTTCCTGATGCACCAGCGTGGTCTGCATTGCGATAAAACTATGCGGATGCGCCGAGACTGCCGGCGTACCAATGGCCATCAGCCAACATAGCGGAACGCCCAATTTGTTATAATGTAACACAGTAAAATCCTATTCCAGACAATCGTCGACTATTTTTGTGACCTGCCTTAAAAGCTCTGAATAAAACCGGCCGGCCTGGTCGCCGAGTCATCCGCCGAGACTATGCTTAATACATCTACCGTTACTGAGATAGCAGATGACGAGTGACTATTTATCTGAAGGTGCTGCCCTCTCCACCGCGCAGCGCCGCTGCCGCCTGCTGTTAATGCTCCTCTTGCCTAACCACGACGTCACGCTGGCGTCAATTTGTCAGCTCAACGGTGGCGATCGCACCCTCGCGCGACAAGATATAGCGGAGCTGGCAGCAGAAATCCAGCGCAATCACCACCTGGCTATTAATCCAGACGAAGCGGGGCACCTGTATCTCAGCGGCACGCCGCTGGACCAGCGGCTGTGCCTGCTGCACGGCTTGCGCCGGGCGCTGCGACTGTCTCCGCAGTTTGTCAGCGGCTGGTTTGCAGATGCCGTAAAGCGCCGCCTGCTGACGCAGCCCGTCGATAAGGCCCTGTATGATGAGCACAATCTGACGGTGCTGATCCAACACTGTTCGCAGCAATTGGCGCGTGAATTTAGCGCCCGCGACGGCTTTTTCCTGCAAATTTGGCTACGTTACTCGCTTGCATGGCACTGCCAGCCGGAGTTCAGCCCGCGGCAACGGCAGTGGCTGCTCGGTAAAACGGAATATGTACTGGCTAAAGAGATTGCTCGCTGCTGGCAAAAGCGCGGCTATCAGACCGATGCCCATCTGGCGATGTTACTGACTCTGATGTTCAGCCAGCTACATACTCCGCTAGCGGCGACAGTAACCGGAGAAAATGAGCGTGCCCTGCTACAGGCCGTAGAGTCTTCGATTGCGCGCTTTCAGCACATCGCAGGTATCGAATTTCGTCATAGGCCCGATCTCAGCGCGCGCCTCTATACTCATCTGGCCCAGGCGCTGGAGCGCGCGCTGTTCGCCATAGGTATTGATGACAACCTGTCAGAGAATATCTGCCTACACTATCCCCGCCTGCTGCGCACCACGCGTAAGGCGATGAAGCCTTTTGAACAGCAGTATGCGGTCACGTTTTCTCATCAAGAGATGGAGCTGGTTGCGATTATTTTTGGCGCATGGCTGGTGCAGGAAAACGCCCTGCATGAGAAGCAGGTGCTGCTGCTTACGGGAGACAATCCGGGGCTAGAGCAGCAGATTGAGCAACAGTTACGTGAGCTGACCCTGCTGCCGCTGAATATCAAATATCAGGATGTTCACGACTTTCAGCATAACAGCGCGCCGCCCGGCATAACGCTGGTCATTAGCCCCTATCCCACTTCGCTACCGCTCTACTCTCCCCCTTTTATCTATACTGAGCTGCCGCTGGGAGAACACCAGCTGCGCAGTCTTCGCACGCTGCTGGAGTCTTAGCAAGGTGCGTTTGGCCGCCGGGGTGAGCAGCCGTAAGACAAAAAAACGGGAGACTGACGTCCCCCGTTATTGATCGTGCTGTCCCCTCGTTACGGGGCAAAACTCGCTTATGCGTAGACCGGGAAACGGGCGCAGATATCCAGCACCTGCTTCTTCACGCGCTCGCTCACGCCTTCGTCAGTGATATTATCAAGAATATCGCTGATCCAGCCGGCCAGCTCGCGCACTTCAGCTTCTTTAAAGCCGCGACGCGTCACCGCTGGCGAACCGATGCGGATACCGGAAGTCACAAACGGACTCTTCGGATCGTTAGGCACGCTGTTTTTGTTCACGGTAATGTTGGCTCGGCCCAGGGCCGCATCCGCTTCTTTACCGGTGAGATTTTTGTCTACCAAATCCAGCAGGAAAAGATGGTTGTGCGTACCGCCGGATACAACGTTGTAACCGCGAGCAAGGAACACTTCCACCATCGCTTTGGCGTTTTTCGCAACCTGCTGCTGATAGGTTTTAAACTCAGGCTCCATCGCTTCTTTGAACGCCACCGCTTTACCCGCGATAACGTGCATCAGCGGGCCGCCCTGGCTGCCAGGGAAGACGCCTGAATTCAGCTTTTTGTACAGGTCCTCATCACCGCCTTTCGCCAGGATCAGACCGCCGCGTGGCCCTGCCAGCGTTTTATGGGTTGTGGTGGTGACGATATGGGCATGCGGTACGGGGTTCGGATACACGTCCGCAGCAACCAGACCTGCAACGTGTGCCATATCAACAAACAGGTAAGCCCCGATGCTGTCGGCGATTTCACGCATTTTTTCCCAGTCACATATGCCGGAATAGGCAGAGAAACCGCCCACGATCATTTTTGGCTGATGCTCTTTAGCCAGTTCGGCCAGCTCGTTGTAATCAATTTTACCGGTTTCGTCGATACCGTAAGGGATGACGTTATATAGCTTACCGGACAGGTTAACCGGAGAGCCGTGGGTCAGGTGGCCACCGTGAGCCAGGTTCATGCCCAGAATGGTATCACCCGGCTGTAGCAGCGCCGTGTAAACGGCGAAGTTAGCCTGGGAGCCAGAATGCGGCTGCACGTTGGCATAGTCAGCACCAAACAGCTCTTTAGCGCGCTCGATAGCCAGTTGCTCAACGATATCCACATGTTCGCAGCCGCCGTAGTAGCGCTTGCCCGGATAGCCTTCAGCATATTTGTTGGTCAGCTGAGATCCCTGAGCCTGCATGACACGAGGGCTGGTATAGTTTTCTGAGGCAATCAGCTCAATATGCTCTTCCTGACGCACTTTCTCTTGCTCCATCGCCTGCCACAAATCGGCATCGTAATCGGCAATGTTCATATCACGCTTTAACATCTGCATCTCCTGACTCAACTGACTTTCGAAAGGTATGACCCACATACGGGGGTAATAGCCACAGTGTAAACTGTTTGCCCACCCGTTGAATAGCTTCACGGCAGCCTTTTTACGCAAACGATTGGCTTCAGCGTCGGTAAGGTTTGACTCCACTTTGTGGCAAGCCTTTGCCTGCGGAATTGTTCTCATTGGTCGTGGCATGAATCTCATCTCATCCTACAGGCAGCGAGAAAATATATCCCTGAATATTATAAGCGTATTTACAATGCACCTTCGATTGCCATAAGATGCATATAAAATACATGTTATGATTTTCTCATGCAGGAGCAAAAAAATGCTGGATAGCCAAACCATTGCCACCGTTAAATCAACCCTTCCCGCCGTTGCAGAACTGGGGCCACGCCTTACTGAACATTTCTATCAACGTTTGTTCGACCATCACCCTGAGCTGAAAGATATCTTTAATATGAGCAACCAGAGCAACGGCAATCAACGTGTCGCCCTGTTCAATGCTATCGCGGCTTATGCCAGCAACCTGGACAATCTGGCGGCACTCGGCCCGGCGGTGGAAAAAATCGCGCAAAAACACACCACTTTTGCCGTGAGTCCCGCCCAATATGCCGTGGTCGGACAGCATCTGCTGGCAACCATTGACGAAATGCTGCATCCCGGCGACGACGTTCTGGCAGCCTGGGGCAAAGCCTACGGCGTATTGGCCGGCGTATTCGTGCAGCGTGAAGAGCAGATTTATCAGCAGTCGGAAGAAAAAAGTGGCGGCTGGCGCGGTCAGCGTGAGTTCGTTATCAGTGAAGTCATTCCGCAGGGCTCGATGATTAAGAGTTTTGTGCTGACGCCGGTCGACGGCAGACCGGTAGCCGACTATCGTCCGGGGCAGTATCTGGCGCTGTGGGTGACGGATCCATCGTTTGAAAATCAGGAGATTCGTCAATATTCCCTGACGCGTACCCCCAACGGTCGTGATTATCGTATTGCCGTGCGTCATCAGCCGGGTGGAACCTTGTCAAGCTGGCTGCACCAGCAGCAGCCGGGCTCACGTTTGCATCTGTCGCCACCTGCGGGTGATTTCTTTATTGATATCGACGCACGCACGCCGGTGGCGTTGATTTCCGGCGGCGTCGGCCTGACGCCAATGCTGGCGATGCTGCACAAGCTGGCGCAGGATAAGCATCCCGCCCCGGTACAATGGCTGCACGCCACGGAAAATGGCAACACGCATGCTTTCGCGGAAGAAGTAAGCGCACTGGGAGCACGGCTGCCTGATTTCTCGCAGCATATCTGGTATCAGCATCCCCTGGAGGAGGATAAAGGGACCTGTCACCATCGGGGTTTGATGGATCTGCTGCCGCTGAAGTCCTGTTTTAGCGATCGGGCGCAGCATTATTATCTGTGCGGCCCGCTGGCGTTTATGAGATCCGTGGAACAAAGCCTGGTGCAGCTTGGCGTAGGGCAGAGCCACATCCACTATGAGGTGTTTGGGCCGCATAGCACCCTTTAAGGCATGGGGATATTATACGGCCAGAGGGCCGGAAAAGGCATGGCGCTTTCCAGCCCTCTGGCCTGGGTCGATCGATTTCGCTTTGGCCGCCGCGCCGCAGTACTACAACGGAGTCGTGCGTGTGGCGTTCACCTCACCTGGCTATGCCAGGCTACCGATGTCAAGGCTCCGTCAGATCGCTTCCTCATCTTCTTCGCCGGTACGGATGCGAACCACTCGCGCCACGTCGTAGACGAAAATTTTGCCATCGCCGATTTTTCCGGTCTGTGCCGTGCGCATAATGGTATCAACGCAGGTATCGACGATGTCGTCAGCGATCACAATTTCAATCTTTACCTTAGGCAAAAAATCGACCATATATTCTGCGCCACGGTAAAGCTCGGTGTGCCCTTTCTGGCGACCAAATCCTTTGACTTCCGTCACCGTCATTCCGGTGATGCCGACCTCGGCCAGCGCTTCACGCACATCATCCAGTTTGAACGGCTTGATAATTGCATCAATCTTTTTCATGGCAGACCCTTTTTTCGCCTTCCGCTGGGCGGAGGAGCAATCAGTTAACATCGCCGGACAGGTCACGCCGGGCGCGCTGTCTCTCTTTTCAGGCAGCTAAACTACCATAAGTCACCCGCGTAGCGGCACTGAAAATTATCCTTTGAAATCTGCCGCATCCAGTTCATGGCGTGATAGTAGCTTATAAAACTCGGTACGGTTACGGCCTGCCAGACGCGCGGCGTTGGTCACATTGCCTTTCGTCATTTGCAGCAGTTTACGCAAGTAGTTCAATTCAAACTGGTTACGCGCCTCGACAAACGTTGGCAATACCGTGTTTTCTCCCGCCAGCGCCTGTTCAACCAGCACATCGCTAATCACCGGTGCCGACGTTAACGCCACGCACTGCTCAATGACGTTGACCAACTGTCGTACGTTGCCAGGCCAGCTGGCCGCCATCAGACGGCGCATCGCATCGGTCGAGAAGCTGCGCACAAAGGGCTTATGCCTTTCGGCCGACTGCCTCAGTAGGTGGGTCGCCAGCAGCGGAATGTCCTCGGCGCGCTCATGCAGCGCCGGAATTTTCAGGCTCACCACGTTGAGGCGATAGAATAAATCCTCGCGGAACTCGTTTTTCTCCATCGCCTTGGGCAGGTCGCGATGGGTAGCGGAGATAATCCGAACGTTGATATCCACGTCGAGATTGCTGCCCAGCGGCCGTACTTTTCTCTCCTGCAATACGCGCAGCAGTTTGACCTGCAGCGCCTGTGGCATATCGCCTATCTCATCAAGGAACAGCGTTCCCCCTTCGGCGGCCTGGAACAGCCCCTCGCGGCTGCTGACCGCCCCGGTAAAGGCCCCTTTCGCGTGGCCGAACAGTTCTGACTCCAGCAGCTGTTCCGGCAGCGCACCGCAGTTGATGGCGATAAAGGTTTTGCCTGCACGCGGGCTGGCACCATGTATCGCCTGGGCCAGCACCTCTTTCCCCGTGCCGCTCTGGCCGTGGATCAATACGCTGACATCAGACTGGGCGACCATGCGGGTCTGCTCAAGCAGACGCAGCATCAGTGGGCTACGGGTGACGATATTGGCACGCCAGGCTTCGTCTGCAACGGGCGCTCGATGTGCCAGCGCCTCATCAATGGCCTTATAAAGTGCATCGCGATCGACCGGTTTGGTGAGAAAGCTGAATACCCCCTGGCGGGTAGCCGCCACGGCATCAGGGATCGAACCATGTGCGGTAAGAATAATCACCGGCATGCCGGGCTTTAGCTTCTGGATCTCAACAAACAGCGTCATACCGTCCATTTCATCCATGCGCAGATCGCTGATGGTCAGATCGAAGTTTTCGCGGTTGAGCACACGCAGCGCCTCCGGGCCGCTGCCGGCGGTAACCACGGTGAAACCTTCACTGCGCAGGCGCATTCCCAGCAGCTTAAGCAAGCTGGGGTCATCATCGACCAGCAGTAATCGCACCGATGTTTTGATCATGGATTTGCCTCATCCGCTGATGAATTTTCCGCTGCCCCGGCGTCATGACCATTGCTTTCGCTCGCGTCTGCCGGACGACGCGCGGAGAGCTGGCGTTCGATATCCGTCAGCCTGTCTAATTTGCGTCTTGTGGTAGCCAGCTCTTTTTGAAGTTCCGTTTGCTGCTCGCGCAGCGCAACACGTTCAGCCTGAGTACTCTGCTCTAAAGCGGCGTATCGTGACCGCTCTGCGGATAATTGCAGCAGCGCCCTCTGCCCATCACGCCACAATATCAGTAAGGGCCGCACCGGCGCCGGGTAATCCTGCGCGTAGCTATCCAGCCGTTGTAGAAAATGACGTCGCTCAATAGGGGTAACGTTACCGTGGCTAAGCAATACCGCCTGCCTGAAAGCATTTTGCCAGCTATCCACCGGCTGGCCTTTGGCTTTTGCGCGGGCTTCCGCAGGCGTCAGGCGCACAGCACAGTCTATGGCGCGCTGCCAGTAAAGCGGGTTATTCAGCGCCGCATCGCCCATATAGGACCAGACATATTGACAGCTAACCAGATGAAAATCGGCAACGTCCTGTTGAGGTTCAGTCAAGGTGCTGTCCGCCCCCTCCGCCACATACTGCGGCTGTTTCTGACTGCATGCCATCAGGCCGAACGCCAGCAAAACGATGATGAAAGATCGGCCAAAACCTCCGCGCTTCACTACGGCAGAAAAATGGGGCAGTTGCATGATTATCTTTTCCCGGCGGTGGTATGTAATTCAATGCGGAAGCACACATCAGCATCAAGGCTGTCGATCAGTTGCAAATTACCGTGCAGCTGGCGCACGCAGTCTTTAGCAATACTGAGCCCCAGGCCGCTGCCTTTTACCGCGCCTTTACGTTGCAGGCTCCCTTGAAAAAAGGGCTCAAAAATCAGCGTTCTTTCTGCGGCAGGAACTGGCGTTCCGGTATTGGCGACCTCAATCTGTACCAGACCGCCCTGCTGCCGACTGCGTATCCAGATTTTTCCAGATTCCGCGCCATAGTGTAGCGCATTGGAGTACAGATTATCGATTGCCCGTAGTAACAAAATCGGTTCAGCGCGGCAGAGAACCGCCTGCAAATCTATCTCTGTGTGAACCTGCTTAGCGCGTGCAGTAAGACTGTGAGAAGAAACCAGCGTGGCAATAAGCGGCTGGAGCTGAACGTCCTTCAGCTCCAGCGGGCCATCCGCCAGCTTGCGGTTATAGTCCAGCAACTGTTCAATTAAGCGCTGCAAATGGCGGCTGCTATCGTTAAGAATAGTGACGACTTCGCGCTGATCGGCGGTCAGCGGCCCCGCCACCTCGTCAGCCAGCAGTTCAGTGCCTTCGCGCATGCTCGCCAGCGGGGTTTTTAATTCATGAGAGATATGGCGCAAAAATTCATGGCGCTGAGATTCCAGCCAGGCAAGGCGCTCGCTAAGCCAGAGAATACGCTGCCCCAGCGATCGGATTTCGCGTGGCCCCTTAAACGCCAGATCCTGGCCCAGCGACTTTCCCGCGCCCAGTCGGTTGATCATGCGCTCGACGGCTTTGACCGGGCCGATAATCATGCGGGTAAACAGCAGTACCAGACCCAGACTGAGCAGAAACAGGATCAGCGCCTGCCAGCCGAAATACTGTCCGCGCCCGGCAATCTCTCGTTGCAGCTGTAAACCCCGCGCGAAAGCCACTTCACGCGTTGACCTGACCAGCTGGCCATTGGCGGTCGAAAAGTCTTCCAGTCGTTCAGCCGCCGCACGCACCGGGGCGCTGTTTTCACAGTGCATAGCACCAAGCTGGGTGAAAGACCGGCGCAGGGTGTCATAAATGCCTATATCCGGCAGCACCGCGGCGTGCGCATCAAGCATTTGTGAATAACGGCCGTACTGTGTCTGATACAGGCGCGACAGCATCGGGTCATCCAGTACACAGTACTGGCGATAGCTGCGCTCCAGCTCAAGCGCCGTGCGGGCCATTGCTTCACTTCTGCGCACGTCGGTCAGGGTGGTGCGGTTGGTGTCCGCGGCGCGCTCGCTAAGCGCCGACAGGCTCTCCCAGGCCTGCCATGCCAGCACCAGTAGCGGTAACAGCACCAGTAAAAACGCCATCAGCACCAGCTGGCGCAGCGAACGTGGAAACAGACGCCATCTCTTCACGGCAGGATCTCTTTAAAAAGGGTTAGCGGCGATGCTAGCTGAGCGCGTGCACAGAAGGAAGCGCTGCGGCCAAAATGAAAATGGCCGGTTCACAGAACCGGCCATTGCGGTCACGCCGGAAAGCCAGCGTAACGAAAGAGGTGGTGCCTAACTCAACGTTGCGTCCGATGTTTGATAACGTCACAAAGTGAACGATTATCGGTGAGGTGGACGACAGGCACCGTATTGTGCGTCATTCGAATATTATGGGCACTTGTCCGCTTGCGCAGGGCTGTCATAACCAGGTGAATGAGCCACTACCAGTATATTAGCAATTGTCGTGCCATATTTGTATAAAAAAACAAACCCCTGTTAAATAAGGTATTTTCATTACACCCTGGCAGAATGATTTAAAAATTGAGTGTTCGCTATGAAAAACCGTCTCCGCATAGAGACAAAAAAAGGGTCTTCAAAAAAAAAACCATAAAATTCATAACACTGAATGTCGCCTAAAGGAGACAAGTCCCGAAGGTGATGTCGGGAATATGCGACAACAGGCAGGCCCATAAAAAAAGGCTGGAATAAATCCAGCCTTTTCAACAGATTGACTTAGCCCAGCTGTTTTCTGGCATTACGGAATATGCGCATCCACGGGCTATCTTCGCCCCACTCTGCCGGGTGCCAGGAGTTGCTGACGGTACGGAAGACGCGTTCCGGGTGCGGCATCATAATGGTGACCCGACCACTTTCATTGGTAACCGCCGTGATGCCGTTCGCTGAACCGTTCGGGTTAGCCGGATACTGCTCTGTCACCCTGCCGTGATTATCGACAAAGCGCAGCGCCACCAGACCTTTGCTTTCCAGCTCTGCCAGGTGCGCCTTGTTACGCACCTCAACGAAGCCCTCACCATGAGCCACCGCAATCGGCATACGCGAACCAACCATGCCGTCCAGCAGCAGTGACGGGCTGGCCGCCACTTCCACCAGGCTGAAGCGCCCTTCAAAGCGCTCTGACTGGTTGCGCACGAAGCGTGGCCACGCCTCGCTGCCTGGGATCAGCTCACGCAGATTTGACATCATCTGGCAGCCGTTACACACGCCAAGCGCCAGAGTCTGTGGACGGTGGAAGAAGGTTTCGAACTCGTCACGCACGCGAGAGTTGAACAGAATCGACTTCGCCCAGCCTTCGCCTGCACCCAGCACGTCACCGTAGGAGAAGCCGCCACAGGCGACCAGCGCCTCAACATCGTCCAGTCCACGGCGGCCCGCCAGCAGGTCGCTCATATGCACGTCAACCGCCTCAAAACCGGCACGGTGGAAGGCAGCCGCCATCTCAACGTGGGAGTTAACCCCCTGCTCACGCAGCACCGCCACTTTCGGCCGTGCGCCCGTGGCAATAAATGGCGCGGCGACGTCTTCCTGCGGCTTAAAGGTCAGGGCAACGTTGAGCCCCGGATCGCGGTCATCTTTCTTCGCCTCGTGTTCCTGATCGGCACAGGTCGGGTTATCGCGCAGACGCTGCATTTGCCAGGTGGTTTCTGCCCACCAGGTGCGCAGAGTGGTACGGCTTTCGCTGTAAATCGTTGAGTTACCGCTGGAAAGGGTGAAGCGATCGCCGCTGACCGCCCTGCCCAGGAGATGCACGCAGTCGCCGAGGCCGTGGGCCACCAGCACCTCTCTGACTTCCGCCACGTCGGCGGCGGCGACCTGGATCACCGCGCCCAGCTCCTCATTGAACAGAGCGGCCAGGTTGTCGCTACCCAGCGCGGCGATATCGGCCTCGATACCGCAGTGGCCGGTAAAGGCCATCTCGGCCAGCGTCACCAGCAGCCCGCCGTCTGAACGGTCATGATAGGCCAGCAGTTTGCCGTCGGCGACCAGCGCCTGAATGGCATGATAGAAACCAGCCAGCTGCTGCGCATCCCGCACGTCGGCAGGCTTATCGCCCAGCTGGCGATAAACCTGTGACAGCGCGGTGGCACCCAGCGCGTTAACGCCGTGGCCAAGGTCAATCAGCAGCAGGGCGTTATCGCTGGTCTGCAGCTGTGGGGTCACGGTTTTGCGCACGTCTTCCACGCGGGCAAATGCGGTGATCACCAGCGACAGCGGAGAGGTCATTTCGCGCTGTTCGCCGTCCTGCTGCCAGCGGGTTTTCATCGACATGGAATCTTTACCCACCGGGATGGTGATGCCCAGTGCCGGACACAGTTCTTCACCCACCGCTTTGACCGCTTCATACAGGCCAGCATCTTCGCCAGGGTGCCCGGCTGCCGCCATCCAGTTTGCCGACAGCTTGATGCGCGTCAGTGGGCCGATCTGCGTGGCGGCAATATTGGTAATGGCCTCGCCTACCGCCAGACGTCCAGAGGCGGCAAAGTCGAGCAGCGCCACCGGGGTGCGCTCGCCCAGCGACATCGCTTCGCCGTAATAACTGTCGAGACTGGCGGTGGTCACCGCACAGTTCGCCACGGGGATCTGCCACGGGCCGACCATCTGGTCGCGGGCAACCATGCCGCCAACCGAACGGTCTCCAATACTGATAAGGAAGGTTTTCTCCGCTACGGCGGGCAGATGCAGCACGCGGTGCACCGCATCGGCCAGCGAAATGCCATCACGCACCAGCGCCTCGCCTTTCGCCTGCCGGGTGGTGACATCGCGGGTCATCTTCGGCGTTTTGCCTAGCAGCACGTCCAGCGGCATATCAATCGGCGTATTGTCGAAATGGCTGTCTGCCAGCGACAGGTGCATCTCTTCCGTTGCCTCGCCGATCACCGCATAAGGTGCGCGCTCACGCTGGCACAGCGCGTCGAACAACGCCAGGCTTGTCGGGGCAACGGCCAGCACGTAACGCTCCTGGGATTCGTTACACCATACTTCCAGCGGGCTCATGCCCGGTTCGTCATTGAGAATATCGCGCAGATTAAAGCGTCCGCCGCGCTCACCGTCGCTCACCAGTTCCGGCATGGCGTTAGACAGGCCGCCTGCGCCAACATCGTGAATAAACAGGATCGGGTTCTCTTCCCCCAGCTGCCAGCAGCGGTCAATCACTTCCTGACAGCGGCGCTCCATTTCCGGGTTATCACGCTGTACGGAGGCAAAGTCGAGGTCTGCGTCAGACTGGCCGGAGGCCATTGACGACGCCGCACCGCCGCCGAGGCCGATATTCATCGCCGGGCCACCCAGCACGATAAGCTTGGCTCCCACGCTAATTTCGCCTTTCTGAACGTGATCGGCACGAATATTACCGATACCGCCCGCCAGCATAATCGGCTTGTGGTAGCCGCGCAGCTCGCTGCCGTTGTGGCTGTTCACGCGCTCCTCATAGGTGCGGAAGTAGCCGGTCAACGCCGGGCGGCCAAATTCGTTGTTAAAGGCCGCCCCGCCCAACGGGCCGTCGGTCATGATATCCAGCGCGGTGACGATGCGATCCGGCTTGCCGAAATCCTCTTCCCAGGGCTGTTCAAAGCCGGGAATACGCAGATTGGATACCGAGAAACCGACCAGACCCGCTTTCGGTTTCGCACCGCGTCCGGTAGCGCCTTCGTCACGAATTTCACCGCCGGAGCCGGTTGCGGCTCCCGGCCACGGGGAGATGGCGGTCGGGTGGTTGTGCGTTTCCACCTTCATCAGAATGTGCGCATCTTCCTGATGGAAGTCATATCGCCCCTGCGGATCGGCGTAAAAGCGCCCCACCTTTGAGCCTTCCATCACCGCGGCATTGTCTTTATAGGCTGACAGCACATGGTCCGGGGTTTTCTCAAAGGTGTTCTTAATCATCTTGAACAGCGATTTAGGCTGCTGCTCACCGTCAATCACCCAGTCGGCATTGAAAATTTTGTGACGGCAGTGCTCGGAGTTAGCCTGGGCAAACATATACAGTTCGATATCGTTCGGGTTGCGGCCCAGTTTTTCAAACGCCGCCAGCAGGTAGTCAATCTCGTCTTCCGCCAGGGCCAGGCCCAGTTTGATATTGGCCTGAACCAGCGCGTTGCGGCCTTCGCCCAGCACATCGACGCTTTGCAGCGGAGCGGGCTGATGGTGCGCAAACAGCGCTTCGGCCTGCTGGAAATCGCTGAACACGGTTTCCATCATGCGGTCATGCAGCAGCGCCGTGAGCTGCTCCCACTGTGACTGCGTTAGCTGCGGGGCCTTAATGTAGAAGGCCATACCGCGTTCCAGGCGGATCACCTGCGGCAGCGAGCAGTTATGAGCGATATCCGTCGCTTTCGAAGACCACGGCGAAAGCGTACCGGGACGCGGAGTCACCAGCAGCAGACGGCCTTCCGGGGTATGCTCAGTGAGAGAGGGGCCATATTTCAGCAGGCGCTGCAGGCGTGACTTTTCATCCGCGCTGAGAGGCGCGCTGACATCGGCAAAATGGACGTACTCGGCGTAAATGTCACTCACCGGCAGGTGAGCGTCCTGAAAGCGGGTCAGCAGTTTGTTAATACGAAATGCCGACAGAGCGGGCGAACCACGCAGAATTTCCATCATTAAAGATCTCTCGTCTCGAGCGCCGGGCGACGCTACATTGGGCGCAACAGGGAAAACCGGCGCTATTATAGAGAATCCCCACCCGTTACGAAACCGTTTGCGCTGAATTTAGTGGCGACCAATGCTGCCTAAAAAACACACTAAAGTTGTTGAATTCTGTTGCACCGATGCCCGTAGTTAAGCAAAATGCTCCACGCTCAGGGCCGATTACAGACCATAAATACTGCCTTATAAGACAGACGCCTGAGAAAAATCGAGAGATAACTATTTGAAACGCCTTAGGTTTAATTATCTGCTGATCGGACTAATCACCGTGCTGCTTGCGCTGGCACTGTGGCCATCGATCCCGTGGTATGGCGGCTCAACCGATCGCATCGCGCAGATTAAATCGCGTGGAGAGCTGCGTATCAGCACCATAAATTCCCCGCTGACTTACTACACCGTCAATCAATCTCCGGCCGGTATGGACTACGAGCTGGCAAAACGCTTCGCCGATTATTTAGGGGTCAGGCTGGTGGTCACCGTACGTCCGAACCTGGCCGACCTGTTTGACGATTTGGCCGATGATAAGGCCGATATCCTGGCTGCCGGTTTAATCTACAACAGGGAGCGACTCAAGCGTTTCCGCGCCGGCCCGTCCTATTATTCGGTTTCACAGCAGCTGGTGTACCGCATCGGCACATCTCGTCCGAAAAATCTCGGCGATCTTAAAGGCCGCCTGACGGTGGCTTCAGGCTCAGCCTATCTGTCGTCGCTGCGAGAGATTAAAGATCGTCAGTACCCGGATCTTGACTGGGCGGTCTCAACCGATCGGACCCCGGACGGGTTATTACAGGCCGTAGCGGATGGAAAGATCGACTACACCATCGCAGATTCGGTGTCGATCGGGTTGATGCAGCGTATCCACCCGCAGCTGACGGTAGCGTTTGATATTACTGAAGAAGAAGCCGTCACCTGGTACACTCAGCAGGAGGCGAATGACAGCCTTAACGCCGCGATGCTCGATTTCTTCAGCAAGATGTCAGAAGAAGGTGTCATTGCCCGCCTTGATGAAAAATATCTTGGCCACGTCGGCACCTTTGATTATGTCGATACCCGCACTTTCTTACGTTCTATCGACGAAACGCTGCCGGATATCCGTAGGCTGTTTGAGAAATACGCCAAGAAGATTGACTGGCGACTGCTGGCGGCGATCTCGTATCAGGAGTCGCACTGGGATCCGCTGGCCACCTCCCCCACCGGGGTTCGCGGCATGATGATGCTCACGCGCAGTACGGCCGACAGCCTGAACGTCAGCGATCGTACCGATGCGGAGCAGAGCATTCGTGGCGGCAGTGAATATATGACGCACATGATGGAAAAAGTCCCATCGGGCGTGCCTGAAGATGAGCGAATATGGTTCGCGCTGGCGGCCTACAACATGGGCTACGCCCATATGCTTGACGCGCGTAAGCTGACGGAAAAACAGAAGGGCGATCCGAACAGCTGGGCGGATGTCAAAGTAAGGTTGCCGATGCTTAGCCAGAAACGCTACTACAGCCAGACGACCTACGGCTATGCCCGTGGCCATGAGGCATACGCCTACGTGGAGAATATCCGCAAATACCAGCTCAGCCTGGTCGGTTATCTGCAGGATCGCGAGAGGAAGCTGGCGCAAAAAATGGCTGCCGAGGCCGAGCTTCGCCAGGCCTATCCGGCAGTAGAACCTGATGCAGCCTTAAATCCCGTCAGTGCTTTGCCGCTGCCGTAGCGCTTTTTTCTCAGCCCGGCGCTGGCGAAAAAATTCGCTCAGCATTGCGGCGCATTCATCGGCCAGCACGCCACAGTCCACCCGCACGCGGTGGTTCATTCCAGGGTGCCCCAGCACATCAAGCAATGAACCGGCCGCACCGGTTTTCGCATCGCGCGCGCCATATACCAACCGCCCTACACGGCCGTGTACCATCGCACCGGCACACATGACGCAAGGCTCAAGGGTGACATAGAGCGTGGTGTCCATCAGACGGTAATTTTCAATCACTTTTCCCCCCTGACGCAGGGCCATCATTTCAGCATGCGCCGTCGGGTCATGATGGCCAATAGGGCGATTCCATCCCTCGCCAATAACCTGACCATCCAGCACCAGCACCGCACCCACCGGCACCTCACCCTCATTCCAGGCTCGGCGAGCCAGCTGAAGCGCGTGGCGCATCCAGTATTCATCATTACGATCGGTCACCCGAGTCTCCAGCAAAAAAAACGCGACATTATATACCGAAATAATGCCGCATGCAGGCAAGCAGTCAATCTTACGAGCTGTCTCAAACTACTGATATCGCCCAGGGATAGGGCATTCTGTTCCCGGCCGGCGCGAAGGATGGCCGGACAGGTTGACGCAGTCGGGATAAAACGGACGCCCGCTTATTCCAGCTGCTGAAGTTCTCCCGCCGGGGTGACACGAAAACGATGCTGGCAGAAAAATAGCAGCGGATTATCCTGCTTGCTGTCACTGTAACCACTGTAGAGCTGTAGCGGCGTACCGATCTGCTCTTCCAGCTGCGCCACCTTTTCATGGCCCAGGCAGCGCATCGTCAGTACTCTGCCACCGTAGGCGCGCGCCATTTGACTGGCTATCAGTTTAACCCGTGGCAGAAAAGCTGAGTCGAAATAGACGCGTTCCACCAGCGGCTGGGGGGAGCCGGTGATCAACCAGACGTCGGCATCTTCACTGCATAAGTAGTCATTAAGGCGCTGCTGCACCACCGGGAAAGCCGTGACGCGTTGACGAAACCAGCGGGCAAACTGCTCTTCGCGTTGCAACAGGCGAGACTCGCTGCGCCCGAAAGTGATTGACCACAGCAGCAGGCTCATCGGCCAGCGCGCCGCGCGACCCGTTATCAGCAGGCCCAGACCAATCAAGGGCAGTAATGGGACCACCAGCAGCAGATTAAGCGGCTGACGCCACAGCAGCCAGCGCATAAAAGTGCCAAACATATCCTGCTGGTGCAGGGTGCCATCAAGGTCAAAAAAGACCACGCGTCTTTCACGAGCGGTTGTCAAACCATACTCCTCAGGGCCATCAACCCATAAACCAGGCGCACGACGTATGGTGCCCGTCGCCGCCGGTAAAGTATCTTATTCATCAGGGCGGCAACCTTAGCATAGCTAATGACGGCTGTGCTAATCCCCCAACGCGTTGTTATTTATGTGCCTGAGGCTGCTGGCTATGGCCCTGGAGTGCCGCACGTAAAAAGCCGCCGTGCATGGCCAGACGTTGACCAGCCTGTTCGGCGGTCAGATCGGTCAGAATCATCAGGATGGCCGTCTTCACCTCATACTGTGCCTGCTGCAAGGCCGACTCCGCCTGTGCCACCTCGCAGCCGGTGGCTTCACAGACCATACGCCGCGCGCGATCGACCAGTTTGACGTTCGACGCCCGCATATCGACCATCAGGTTCTGATAGACCTTGCCAATTTTTATCATGGCTCCGGTTGAAATCATATTCAGCACCAGCTTTTGCGCAGTACCCGATTTCAAACGGGTTGAACCGGTTAGCGCCTCCGGGCCGACCAGCGGCGAGATGGCTATTTCGGCTTCGAGAGCCAGCGGGGAATGCGGATTGCAGGATATCGCGGCGGTACGGCAGCCCAGCTGGCGGGCATAGCGCAGCGCGCCGATCGCGTAGGGGGTGCGCCCGGACGCGGCCAGCCCGATAACCATATCGTTAGCGCTTAAATTCTGTGCCTGCAGGTCACTGATGCCAAGCCCTTCGTCATCTTCAGCGCCTTCGACCGACGTCACCAGCGCAGCCGGCCCTCCGGCAATCAGCCCGATCACCACGCCGTGCGGTATCCCAAAGGTTGGCGGGCACTCTGAGGCGTCCAGCACCCCCAGCCGACCGCTGGTGCCGGCACCAATATAAATCAGTCGCCCGCCCGCCAAGAGCGTGGCGGCGGCAGAATCAACAGCCTCGGCCACCTGCGGTAGGGTGCGGCTGACCGCCCCGGCGACGGTCGTATCCTGCTGATTTAATTTAGTAACCATGTCAAGCGTCGACAGGTTATCCAGGTCAAGCGTATCGGGATTACGCGTTTCTGATATCAGTGAGCCAAGATCCATCATTTCTTTATCTGCCTGTTTTCTCTGTCCAGCGATGACTCACTCTTTATACGCCGGTTTTAATATCAACCGTCAGGCATTTTAACGTGTTTAATCATGGAAAGCGTAGAATGCCGCGTTAGACTGAGTATTCAGTGAGTTATCTTTAGCGATAATTCATTATAACGAACCTGAGTACCTGAGAGGAAAAGAGATGAGTTCACTGCTGCGCATTCGTCAGCTTTATCCCAGCCTGGCGATGAATGAACGCCGCCTCGCTGACTATCTGCTGTCGCAACCGGAGCATGCGCGCCAACTGAGTTCACAGAAGCTGGCTGATGAGTCGGGCGTTAGCCAGTCAAGCGTGGTGAAATTCGCCCAGAAGCTTGGCTATAAGGGATTTCCCGCGTTGAAGCTGGCGCTGAGTGAATCGCTGGCAGAAAAAGAGGCCGTTACCGTACACAACCCTATTTTGAGTGACGATGCGCTAAAAGTGGTCGGCGAAAAGCTGTTTGCCGAAAAAACGTCAGCCCTCCGCGCCACGCTGGATATCAACAGTGAAGAGATGCTGCTCGAAACGCTGCGCCTGTTAAGACAGGCCCGGCGTATTGTGCTGATCGGCGTTGGCGCTTCCGGTCTGGTGGCAAAGGACTTTTCCTGGAAGCTGATGAAAATCGGCATCAGCGCCGTGGCCGAACAGGATATGCACGCGCTGCTGGCCAGCGTGCAGGCGTTAAACACAGGCGATGTGCTGCTGGCCATCTCCTATACCGGAGAGCGACGTGAGATTAATCTGGCGGCACAGGAAGCCCGACGCATCGGAGCTACGGTACTGGCCTTTACCGGCTTCACCCCGAATACCCTGCAACAGTCGGCCAACTATTGCCTGTATACCGTCGCGGAAGAGCAAACCACACGCAGCGCCGCCATCTCCTCCACCACCGCCCAGCTGGCGCTGACCGACCTGCTGTTTATGGCCCTGATCCAGCACGATCAGGAACGCGCCTCCAGCCATCTCCGCCACAGCGAAGCCTTAATGAAAAAACTGGTTTGATCGATGAGTGCGCGCTGCGGCTCATAGAAAGCATTGATTCAAACCTGATGGGGGATATCGGGTGAGAGTAAAAGATTGCTATCTAAACAACGAAAAATGTTGTTAACGGTAAAGCTCCCGCAGAAGGATATTTCCTTACCCATCTTGATAAAGTATTGAAAAACAGGCTGGACTTTATCTGGAGATTTGCATGTCCTGTCCCATCGCCATTGATAAAGGTGATTCATCTTTCTGGGTTAGCGTCCCTGATTTCGCGACTGCTTTTCAGATGGCGATGATTATCGGGATGCGCTTGAGAGCTTACCTGAAGCTGTCGAGGCGCATATCGCATTGCGTGTTGAAGGCGGCGAAGCAGTACGGATCCCACCTGCGTGGAAAGCAGGGTAGCCAGCCCCGATTATGCGGACGCAGTCTGGGCGCTGGTTGATGTGGATATCACCCGGCTGATGGGAAAACCTGAGAAAATCAATGTCACGCTTCCCTCTTTGTTAATCTACCGAATCGATCAATTTGTAGTCGCGCACCCAGAGTACGGCAGCCGCTCAGGATGTCTTGCATTCGAGACGACAAATAGGATTATTGTCAGAGCCAAACGGAAAAATATCGGACGATTTACTCTGGTATTGGCCTTAATCAGTCTTTAATGACCGCTCAATATCTGACACGGTATAATGGCTTTATCTCAGGGTCAGAAACCTTAAATACCTTGTATTCAGTCGTAAAATTGTCATAGATTAAATAACGAACAGGATGACAGGGATAGGCATAGGGATACGGTTGAAGAACTCAATGGGACATACTTTTATAAAGGGATCTCTAATCTTTCGGCGGGAGAGCTGTTTTTCTGGATTTTTCTCGACGCGGTAAATGAACAGTTTGGCACCACAGATATCGTGGCAGCGGCCTGCATCATTCCTGGACAACCTACCCGTCCAACAAGAGGGAAATTCGCTGGGGCAACTAAAGGCACCTCTGTGGCCTCTGAGACTGCTCGTCGTTATCTCAACATTGAACTACCATTTCGCCTCCCCACTTTCACCAATGCAAGTCTTAAAACTTTAAAATCCAAATTTGTAACTAATCTCGGTGCTCTTGTCGGGCTTACTGTTCCCGTTTTGGGATGGCTCATCATTGCCTCTGACGTGACCTCAATCTCATTGAAAGCAACCATAAATTATAACCGCATAGCCAGAGGAAACGCTAAGATATGGTGACAGATGAAGAAGTTTTGACTTTCTTTCGTAGAGAGTTACCCGTAGTCACGTCTTTACGCCTAAAATCCATTCCGCTCAATCCAGACGTTATCTTGCAAGAATATGCTGAAGTTGAGGATGTGGCACTTGCGATAGATAAATATGCGAATAAATTTAATATCGACATCTCATCCCTAAATATCGAAAGCTATTATCCATGGGTGATCCCGTGGTTCTTCCGCCAATGGTTTATCAAAAAACCCGTAAAGCAACTCAAAAAGCCGTTAACAGTCAGAATGTTTTCAGAATCAGCTAAAACGGGTCGATGGTTGTATGACTAAGATCCCTGATACTTGGGAATTTCGCAGACGGTTTAATCAAAGGCTTTCTCGCAGAAAAGAGAGACTCACCACCATACGCAAATCGCCTTCAGGGAGGTTATTGTCGTGGTGCGCTAATGCTCCATTTGCATTTAGCGATGGAAAATAATAGTGCCAAGCGTATTTATAACTCGCATTGCGGGGCCAGCTTTATCACGGTGGCGAAGCGTTTTCTGGTGGCAGTCTGAACTCAGAAGATGATGCCGACGATAAGAGCAGGGGCACTAACGATAAATGATCCATCTGGAAATTAGCGCCCTTGCGGAATTTTAAGCGAACTACGCGACATCTTTCTCGGCTTCTTTACGCTTTTCTCTTACCATCTCTGGCAAGGTGAAGGCGTAAAGAAGAAATGTTTCGGTAAACGCTAATACCGCCTTAGCACTTTGAGGATCAAATTCATCTTCAGAATGAGTTTGTTCATTTCCATCGAGACGAACGATGTCAGCCCATTCATACATTTCTTTTGTGATCACACCTTTTTCTTTCAATTTCTCAATACGCTTTTGCAGTTTCCAGGCCGATATATCTTCAGCAACAGCCATCTGCTTTGTCGCAAGATCCATAACTTTACGACACAGGCCCCCGCAAGTTTCATAATTTCCACGCTCAAAATTTTCTTTAGCTTCAACGAAAAATTTAGCCACTCTTTCTGGCGTAGCGTCAGGAGCTTCATGAATTATTGCAGTTGGATACGTTCTTAATACCCGTCCCCACTCGTTGGAGTAGTGCTTACGACAATCAAGCAGCACATCTCTTTGCGTTTTCTTAGCGTAGTTGAAAAATCCAGCACGGTGGTTCAAGATCTCATGCTGGGGGTCAACCTCGGCGATTAACGCACCTGAGCAGCTTCGACATATCGCCATCAACGCGAATGTCCCCTTCAAAGATTGAGGCGTTTCTCCTTCAACCTCAAGCACGGCATTCTCTCTGAGACAATGCGGACAAGGAATATTTATCAATGAGATCATTGCCATATAAATCTACTCCATTTAGATGAAAATCATGGGTATTTCAATAAAACCAAGAGGCCGGAAACTTAATACTATGAGCCTGATGAATCGGCTTCAGTGGATAAAATCAATTTTTCTTGCAACAACAGGTAAGCTGCAATAAACACGCTTTTTGGGCTTTTCAGGCCACTGTGTTACTCTGCGCCGCTTAGGATCCCTTATCCTGTGCCAGGTTTCGACACAGGCCTACACAGGAGGTTTTTTTTGTGGCTTTACTCATTACAAAACGCTGTATCAACTGCGATATGTGCGAGCCGGAATGCCCCAACGAGGCGATCTCAATGGGAGATGAGTACTACCATATCGATAGCGGGCGCTGCACCGAGTGCATCGGTCATTATGATGCGCCGACCTGCCAGAAAGTTTGCCCTATCGACAACACCATTATCACCGATCCCGAGCGCACCGAAAGCCCCGACAGGCTATGGGAAAAGTTTGTGCAGCTGCATCCCGCGGGTTAACTCTCGATAATGACCGTGGCACAGGCGTAGTGACGTTCGTCGGCCAGCGTGACGTGCACATGCGCCACGCCCAGCTTCTGCGCCATCTCCTGCGCATGTTCTAAGAAACGCAGCCCCGGCTTGCCCAGCTCATCGTTGTATACTTCAAACTGATTGAACGCCAGGCCGCCACGAATGCCGGTGCCAAACGCCTTAGACGCCGCTTCTTTGACGGCAAAACGCTTGGCAAGAAAACGCACCGGCTGCTGATGAGACTGGTACTGCCGCCATTCGTTATCACTCAACACGCGTCGCGCCAGGCGGTCACCCGTGCGGGAAATCACTGCGGCGATGCGATCGATCTCCACAATGTCGCTACCGAGACCAAGAATAGCCATCAGCCGCGTGCTGCTCGTAGCAGCTGCTTCATCTCTTGTACCGCAGCGGCCAGCCCACTAAATACCGCGCGGCCAATAATGGCATGGCCAATATTCAGCTCAACCATCTCCGGCAGGGCAGCAATCGGCAGCACGTTATGGTAGGTGAGTCCGTGGCCGGCGTTGACCTTCAGCCCCTTGCCCGCGGCATACGTTGCCGCTGCGGCAATGCGCGCCAGCTCCGTATCCCGCGCTAAGCCCTCTGGCGCTTCAGCATAGGCACCGGTATGAATTTCAATATAAGGCGCGCCCGCAGCGACGGCGGCATCGATCTGACCACGATCGGCATCAATAAACAGCGAGACCAGAACGCCTGCGTCGTTAAGTCGCTTAACCGCAGCGGTCACTTTATCCAGCTGACCTGCCACATCGAGACCGCCTTCGGTGGTCACTTCCTCACGCTTCTCCGGCACCAGACAGCAGAAGTGCGGCTGGATCTCGCAGGCAATGTCGACCATCTCGTCCGTCACCGCCATTTCCAGATTCATACGCGTTTGGATGGTCTGGCGCAGAATGCGCACGTCACGGTCATTGATGTGGCGGCGATCTTCACGCAGATGGACGGTGATGCCGTCGGCACCGGCCTGTTCAGAAACAAATGCCGCCTGAACCGGATCGGGATAGTTAGTGCCACGGGCATTACGGACGGTGGCAACGTGATCGATATTGACGCCTAACAACAGCTCTGCCATGAGATCCTCACATGTTCACAAAAGGTTTTTTCGAGTGTACAACGTTCGCGGCGCTTAAAGGTACGATCGGTGGCTATTCTTCGTCTGCTGGCGCGGCATTTGCCGGTTTTCTCGGCAGAAACTGACGAAAAAGCTCACTGCTCTTCAGGGGCTTACCACCGAGCCAGGGTTTCAGGGCAATACGGGTGAAACGTTTGGCTGCGCGCAGCGTATCGGCATCGGGAAACTCGCGTGTCGATAACGCACGCAGCTGGCGACCGGTGAAACTGCGGTGTCCTGTCACCAGGCTGGCAATAAAGCCTTTCTCTTCACGGTAGCTGTAGGTCATGCCGTCGGCGATCTCTTCACCGCTGCCGGCGCAGTGCAGAAAATCAACGCCATAGCCGAGGTGGCCCAGCATCGACAGCTCAAAACGCCTGAGCGCCGGTTCGGGCGAAGGGGGATCGGCTGCCAGCGTCTGGATACAGTTCAGGTAGTCGAAGAACAGTTCGCTGAAGGCGGTTTCGTGCTGCAGCACGCGGGAAAGGAGTTCGTTAACGTAAAGGCCACAGTAGAGCGTGGTGCCGCTTAGCGGCAGAGCCAGTGAGACCGGCTCCGCAGATCGCAGGGTTTTCACTTCACCGCGGCCGCTCCAGCGCACCAGCAGCGGAGTGAAAGGCTGCAACGCGCCTTTCAGGCTGGAGCGTTTGGCGCGCGCGCCTTTAGCCAGCACCCGCACACGGCCGTGCTGCTCGGAAAAGAGATCAAGCAGCAGGCTGGTTTCGCTCCAGGGACGTCCGTGCAGGACAAATGCGCGTTGCCAGCCTTCCATCAGGATCAGAGGTCGTCGGTATAGCCCAGGCTACGTAAGGCGCGTTCATCATCCGCCCAGCCGGACTTCACTTTTACCCACAGTTCGAGGTGGACTTTCGCCTCGAACATCTCTTCCATATCTCTGCGCGCTTCAATACCGATGGTTTTGATTTTCGCGCCTTTGTTGCCGATCACCATCTTTTTCTGGCCCTCGCGCTCCACGAGGATCAGGCCGTTGATGGTCAAACCGCCGCGTTCATTGGTCAGAAACTGCTCAATTTCCACCGTAACGGAATAAGGCAGCTCCGCTCCGAGGAAACGCATCAGCTTCTCGCGGATGATTTCAGACGCCATAAAGCGCTGCGAACGATCGGTGATGTATTCTTCCGGGAAGTGATGTTCCGCTTCCGGCAGGCGCTTGCGCACGATGTTGGCAATGGTATCAACGTTGTTGCCTTTTTCGGCAGAGATTGGCACCACGTCCATAAAGTTCATCTGCTGCCCGAGGAACTGTAGATGCGGCAGCAGGATACTTTTGTCAGTGATGTTATCAACCTTGTTGATCGCCAGCAGCACCGGCACCTTGCCATCTTTCAGCTTGTTCAGCACCATTTCGTCGTCGGGCGTCCAGCGCGTGCCTTCCACGACGAAGATCACCATTTCAACGTCGCCAATCGAGCTGCTTGCCGCACGGTTCATCAGGCGGTTGATCGCCCTTTTCTCTTCCATATGCAGGCCAGGTGTATCAACATAAATGGCCTGATATTGCCCTTCGGTATGGATGCCCATAATACGGTGGCGCGTAGTTTGTGGCTTACGCGAGGTGATGGAAACCTTCTGTCCCAATAGCTGGTTCAGCAAGGTGGATTTTCCAACGTTCGGACGGCCTACAATAGCAATAAAGCCGCAATGGGTGGTTTGTTCGCTCATTCAATTCCCAGCTTAATCAGCGCCTGCTCGGCCGCTGCCTGCTCAGCTTTACGACGGCTGGAGCCGGTTCCCACAACCGGTTCCGCCATGCCGCTTACCTGGCAGTGAATAGTAAATTCCTGATCGTGCGCTTCGCCTCTGACCTGTACCACCAGATAAGATGGCAGCGGCAGATGGCGACCCTGCAGAAACTCCTGCAGACGCGTTTTTGGATCCTTTTGTTTATCGCCTGGACTGATCTGATCAAGACGGCTGGCGTACCAGCTGAGGATCAGTTGTTCCACCGCCTGGATGTCGCTGTCGAGGAATACCCCGCCAATCAACGCCTCTACGGTGTCAGCCAGAATCGATTCACGACGGTAGCCGCCGCTTTTCAGTTCACCCGGCCCCAGGCGTAAACACTCGCCCAGGTCAAATTCTCGTGCCATTTCAGCCAGCGTATTACCGCGAACCAGCGTGGCGCGCATACGGCTCATATCGCCTTCATCCACGCGCGGGAAGCGTTGATAAAGCGCGTTAGCGATCACGTAACTTAGAATAGAATCACCGAGAAATTCCAGTCTTTCATTGTGCTTACTGCTGGCGCTGCGGTGAGTGAGCGCCTGCTGTAATAATTCCTGATGAGTAAAAGTGTAGCCCAGCTTACGCTGCAGCTTGTTAATTACGATGGGATTCATGCGTTACCAATTTCTGAATGCGTCAATTATTCTGCACAGGGAACAGGGCTGAGCCAGTACACCAACACGATCTGTTTCGTGTGCAGTGGCCTGCAAAACGACAGGCCACCCTAAGTCAATGTTACCCGTGGGCTAACATCAGTGAATACCGCCAATACGGCTCAGGCGAACACCCGTTGGCCATTGCCCTTCCTGCTTATCAAAGCTCATCCAGATGGCGGTGGCTTTGCCGACCAGGTTACGTTCCGGCACGAAGCCCCAATAACGGCTGTCAGCGCTGTTATCACGATTATCGCCCATCATAAAGTACATGCCTTGTGGCACGACCCAGCTCGACTGTGGCTGACCCGGTTGCTGGTAATAAGAACCCGGCTGGCTCTGCGCCTGGGTCACCATCAGAATACGATGAGTGACATCGCCCAGCGTTTCATTGCGGGTGGCTAAACGTAGCCCACCCGGCATGGATTCACCCTGCGGCAGCTGATAAAAACCGTTGCCGACTTCATTACCGCTAAATCCGCTGAAGGTTTGGATGAAATCACTCTGCTGTACGTCAGAATAGGTGACCGGCAGCGCGCTGTCACAGCGTTGACCGTCAGAACATGCCGTCTGCACCGATACCGTTTTGCTCAGCGGGTCGTAGGTCACACGGTCGCCCGGCAGGCCAATCACGCGCTTAATATAGTCGAGGCTCGGGTCTTTCGGGTATTTAAATACCGCAATGTCGCCCCGCTTAGGGTGCCCGGTAGCAATCAGCGTGGTCTGCGTAATCGGATCTTTAATGCCGTAAGCATACTTCTCCACCAGGATAAAATCCCCGATCAGCAGCGTTGGCATCATCGATCCTGAAGGAATTTGGAACGGCTCATAAATAAATGAGCGAACCACAAACACCACAAGCAGAACCGGGAACACCGATGCGGTGGTCTCAACCCAGCCCGGCTGCTTATCCGCTTTGGTTTCTACCGCTCCCTGTGCCAGAGCCGCAGCACGTTTCGCACGGCGAGCCGGCGCCCATTTAAATTTGTCGATACACCAGACGATGCCGGTAACCAGCGTTGCTATCGCCAAAATCAGGGCAAACATATTAGCCATTCCAATTCCCTCTCGGCCCGAAACCGGGCTTATTTGCTATCTTTACCGACATGGAGAATGGCAAGGAACGCTTCCTGTGGCAACTCAACGTTACCCACCTGCTTCATACGTTTCTTACCGTCTTTCTGTTTCTGCAGCAGCTTTTTCTTACGGCTGACGTCACCGCCGTAACACTTGGCCAGTACGTTTTTACGCAGCTGCTTTACCGTCGAGCGGGCAATGATATGATTACCGATTGCCGCCTGGATAGCGATATCAAACTGCTGACGCGGGATCAGATCTTTCATCTTTTCCACCAGCTCACGCCCACGGTACTGTGAGTTGTCGCGGTGAGTGATCAGCGCCAGCGCATCAACGCGTTCGCTGTTAATCAACACGTCAACCCGCACCATGTCAGAGGCGGTGAAGCGTTTAAAATTATAGTCCAGTGACGCATAGCCGCGTGATGTCGACTTCAGGCGGTCGAAGAAATCGAGCACCACTTCCGCCATCGGGATATCATAGGTTAACGCCACCTGGTTACCGTGGTAAACCATGTTGGTCTGCACACCGCGTTTTTCAATGCACAGCGTGATGACGTTACCCAGATACTCCTGCGGCAACAGCATATGACACTCGGCGATCGGCTCGCGCAGCTCTTCGATATTATTGAGCGGCGGCAGCTTGCCCGGACTGTCAACGTAGACGGTCTCTCCGTCGGTCGTCTGAACTTCATATACCACGGTCGGTGCGGTGGTGATCAGCTCAAGATCGTACTCGCGCTCCAGGCGCTCCTGGATGATCTCCATATGCAGCAGGCCGAGGAAACCGCAGCGGAAGCCGAAGCCCAGCGCGGTGGAGCTTTCCGGTTCGTAGAACAATGAGGCGTCGTTCAGGCTCAATTTGCCCAGCGCGTCACGGAAAGCTTCATAGTCATCAGAACTGATAGGGAACAGCCCGGCATAAACCTGCGGCTTCACCTTTTTAAAACCGGGCAGCGCTTTTTCCGCCGGATGACGTGCCAGCGTCAGGGTATCACCCACCGGTGCGCCGAGGATATCTTTGATGGCACAGACCAGCCAACCCACTTCACCGCAGTTCAGTACGTCGGTATCTTCGCGTTTTGGCGTGAAGATACCCAGACGGTCGGCGTTATAAATCTGGCCGGTGCTCATTACCTTGATTTTTTCGCCCTTGCGCATGGTGCCATTTTTAATACGCACCAGCGACACCACGCCCAGATAGTTATCGAACCAGGAGTCGATGATCAGCGCCTGCAATGGGCCTTCTGGATCGCCTTCCGGCGGCGGAATATCCCGCACCAGACGCTCCAGAACGTCGGGTACGCCAACGCCGGTTTTTGCCGAGCAGCGTACCGCGTCAGTGGCATCAATGCCGACGATATCTTCAATTTCCTGCGATACGCGGTCTGGATCTGCCGCCGGCAGGTCGATTTTATTCAGTACCGGTACGACTTCCAGATCCATTTCCATCGCGGTGTAGCAGTTAGCCAGCGTCTGGGCTTCCACGCCCTGCCCGGCATCTACCACCAGCAGAGCACCTTCGCAGGCCGCCAGCGAACGGGAAACTTCATATGAGAAGTCTACGTGGCCAGGCGTGTCGATAAAATTGAGCTGGTAAGTCTCACCGTCTTTCGCATGGTAATCGAGCGTGACGCTTTGCGCTTTGATTGTGATGCCACGCTCACGCTCTAAATCCATTGAGTCCAGCACCTGGGCAGCCATTTCGCGCTCAGTCAGGCCGCCGCAGATTTGAATCAGGCGGTCAGAGAGCGTTGATTTGCCATGGTCGATGTGGGCGATGATTGAAAAGTTTCTTATATGCTTCATTTATATGAATTTTTTTCGCAAGTTAAATCGTTCGTTTCTGCGCAGTGGACACGGCTTTGGACATTTCTATCATTGCACCCACCATCAATGTGCCAGCATATTACACTGTTCGCTTCGCTCACGAAAGAATACAAGGCAACAAGGGCGTAAAGTAAATGGCACATCGGTGTTCATCAGAAGATCGTCGGGTGATCCTGCCGGCAAATCGGCAGGCTCTTATCGCTGACGGGTGGGCGATGATGGCAGAGCAGCGCGCCACCATCGCCCTTTTCATCCGTCTTTGAGAAGGTCTGACATTAATTAACGGCCTGATCGGCCGCACGGTAGTTGAATCTGGCGTCGGAGGATAATGACGCTGGTAATGTTAACCTGATAACGGGCACTATCTGACCGGTATGCTGATAGAAATCGCGCTGATCGCGCTGAGCATTTATCAATCCCCCATCGATATAAAAAAAAGCCTGCACGGGAAGTTTCCCCGGCGTTCCCGGCGACCAGCTGGCCAACCTAAGTTCATTCTGAATCGTCAGAAATGCGTTGCCCATCAATCGCCTGGCCTGTATTGACTGATAAAAATAGTGGCCATTTTCAGACGTGCCTTCCTGCATATCAAAACCACACTGGTGCTGGTGTGAATTTTGAACGATGCTTTCGTAGTGCTGATGCCAGTCATGGGCAGTGCGGATGCCCATCGTCCGGCATGAGCGACTCGAATCGGGATAAGAGGCGTGATAGCCGCATCCCCTGTTTTTTCTGTTGTCCGTATCCGCATCCACCGGGAATGAGCACAGTACCTCAATCTGATATTTATCAGACGGAGCTTTATTGTGCGGGTAGAAAATCATGCCATTTTTAAGGCCATAAGCCAGTCGGGTGAACTTGGCATCCGTTCTGAGGTAAGAAAACGACACGCCTCCGCTGGCCTGCGACTGCGGGCTTGGGTCCCACGAATGGTAATTAGCCGAAGCGGCGGTTGCACGCAGTAATACCCCGGAACATAAAAATGCGGGTTTGTTTTCACTGCCGCAATTTTTCGCGTTGTTATAGTAATTCTCCGTAATGTCGTGAGCCGTTCTTGGGGGTGTAACGATTGATGCATTCTGAGTCGAGAAGGCAAGTGCGGAGGCAGACAGGAGTAATAGAGCTTTTATGGTCATAGGTTTAATTACCTTTTATGGATATATGATCTGTAGGCGCTTCGCGGCAAAAACAGCGCTGACCGCCGATATGCTGAAGGGGTATGAGGAGTGAATTTCAGGCACAAAAAAGCCCCGGACGAAGCCGGGGCTGAAAAGCAGGATGCCAAAAAACAAAAAAGGCCCCGCGTTTGCGGAGCCTTTAAGTCAGTGGCAACAATTCAGGTACTGAAATCCCACTCTGGGGTCAATAATTATCCAAATTTATGCAAAACTCAACTTTTTCGATCGATATTCAACCAGTCAGGCTGTGATTCTGCGAAACTCAGCGGCGGCCAGCCCTGCCTCAGCCTCACATTTAGCGACCAGCAGTTGATAATGGGGCTTCCAGTTACGCGACCAGGATGACTGGGTTAATCCCGGCACCAGAAGTTGAATCGCGCTAAAAACTCGCGCAGACGGCACACGCCTGAACCCGCGCCCGCCGCAGTAGCCACAGACTTTATCTACCGCGCTCCCCTGCCGTTTCGATACGACGATATCTTTCACTCTGCCGCTGCCGTTGCAGCGACAGCGAAGGCTCACCGTCCCTTTGCCGTGACAGCGCTGGCAGCCGTTCCCACCCCGTTGCGATCGGCGACCGAGCTCGTGCGATATCGCCTTTCCCGAAGTCAGTTTGACGTCGAACGTCGAGAGGTTCGCCCCGCGCCCAAGACAGACCCCGCAGAGGCTACGGTCAGCAGCAGAACGTGAGTAATCAAGCCAGGCAAAGACGGCCAGAGCCCTCATGCATTGAGCCACCTTATTACCAGCTGCCTTAGTGAGTAAAGGCGGAGCGGTCTTACGCGCGTAGCGCGTCAGTTGCTTAATCACCTCTTCGCTCGCTCTCTGACTTATGCCCGTTTTACCCAGCCAAACATTGACACCCAGACGCGTTCTGGCCTGACATATCGCCAGCGCTGCCATCACGTCGGCGGGACTCAGGCTTTCGGTACTGGTCGAGCAGGCACCGTCGATAATGGCCTGTCCTTTCGGATTAAAATAGTTAAGTGCTTTTTCGATTTTCATTACCGGCCCCTACCGGGCATCGACGTACCAGGTACGCTTTACCCCATCGTGCTGGAGAAAATGCTCACCAGCTTCAAAGGATTGACTTTATCGATCTCACTGTATACGCGCCGATCAAAAGTTGAAGCCAGGCGGATAAAACGTGTTGTTCCTGCACGGGGTAGGCTGACCGGGTGAGTTACTATAAAAAGCAGCAGAAATGAGGTTAAACATGGATAAATCAGAGGGGAGTAGAAACACCCTGCCCGTGCAGACTCGTGCGCGGGCAGAAGGTCAATTATCAGCTATCGCTGGAGACACGTAAAACGTCAGGCGGCAGGGCTACGCTGAGGATCACCGGCTGAAAAGAGGCAGAACGGCCCAGTAAACCGGAAATGCCTTTAGCAAGAATAAAGCCTCCCACGCCACCCAGCAGCGCACCGCAGGCGGCCGCTAAATCGCTGTGAAACAGCATCTGAAACACGCCAGCCAGGGCAAACAATCCAATTAACGGCGTCATATAGACCAAAAAAGCCGAGCTGAGCAGGCTGGTTTCAGCAATACCTAGCTCAATACGTTGACCCGGAATAAGCGGTTCCGCACTGGCGATTTTCATCACATGCGCATTTTTTGGCCCCAGCTTCTCCAGCATATGGCTGCCACAGCCTTTACGCGCCGAGCAGCTGTTACAGGACGTTTTCATTTCGGCGTGCAGCGTCGCGATGCCATCCTGCCACGACACCACCGTTGCCCATTCTTTCATCATGGCGCGGATCCTAGAGTAATAGTGTCAGCAATACGTTTTGCCGTCGCAGGGGGAAGCTCACCGATGACGGTAATTTCCGCATTGTTACGCACTTCAGTCTGCATAGTACGACGCCCGGTGCGCAGCAGCTGGGACGAGCTGGTCTTATCGGCCAGCGTGACGTTAATTGAGAAGGTAAACAGGCCGTCTGAAAAAAGGCGTGACTCAACCGGGCGGTCGAGGGAAGGAAGCTGGCGGCGGCTTTGTGCGACCTCTTTCATCCCTGCCGGCAGCCATCCGGCCTGCCAGTTAAAGGTCACGGCGTTGCCCTTCGGCAGCGACAGCACCGCCGGCATTTTGGCACTTTCCAGACCCTGCATCATCTTGCGTACGCCATCGTCCACGGCAAAGCTCACCACCCGATACTGTTCAAGCGTTTCACCGTCCCGATCAAGCAGGTCAACGCGCAGGGGCAATCGGGTTTCAGTATCCAGCCAGACGGTATAGCCGTAGCGGGTACCGTCACGCGGCACGATACGGATCACCTCACACAGCTGATCGGCAATACGCATACGGCCAACGGAGACAAAATCATAGGCCGACGAAAGCTGGCTAAAATCTGCATAGATCACCGAAGGCAGCGAATCGACGATATGGTCGCCCTGCATGCTGAAAGGTTCCAGACCTGCCTCGAAATAGCTGACTTCATTGCCGCGCTGCACGATTTCCCGGCGTGGGCCATCCATCTGCAACAGCTGCGCAAAAACCTTGTTATCAATAACGGCATGGCGATAACGCAGGGAGTCGATGCCAAGACCGGAAACATTGATGTAGGCAAGTTCGTAACTGAGGGACTGGCTGGCCTGTTTCATCTGCTGTAACAACACCCCGGACTGCACGGGTGCAGCCGGGGTGACAGAAGAGAACATCAGACCACCAGCCATAAGGCTGACGGCGCACCAAAGCTGCTTCATTACTGCGGCTGTATTCCTAATGACTGATTACCGGGAACCTGAGCAGCAGCCTGCTGCTGGTCGGGACGCTGTTCAAAACGCAGTTGTTGTGCATTCAGACGGCGTTGTAGCTCGTAGTCCTGCAACATGGCGCCGACGCGGCGACGCTGATCCTGCTGACTGGCGCTGTTCGAGCCGGAATTCATACTGTCAGTCGGAACGCCTAAACTCACCGGTGAGGCCTGCCCCATCATCGGCAGCGTGTTAAACACCGGCGTGTCAGAGGACTGACCGGCAACCGGCTTATTATATTGTTGTACACCAACAATGACCGCGAGAGACACGCAGGCGGCTACACCAACCTGGGTTATCTGAGCCGCCCAGGGGCGCAACTTGGCCCAAAACGGCATGGCGGCCGCCTGTTCAGGCTGCGGTTGTGCTTCAGGGATCAAGCGGGTGATATTTTTTGCCGGTTCATCTTCAATAGCGGCGGCCACACGAGAAGCGATATCGAAATCGAGCTGAGCCGGAATATCACCACGCAGGGTATCGCGGATCAGATGATAGCTTTCCCAATTTTTTTTCAGTGCGACATCACTGGACAACGCTGACATCAGCTCATTGTCAACCGTTTCACCGTCCATTAAAGCGGAAAGTTGTTCTTTCTGCATACCTCAATACCCTTCCTGTGTCCGCTATCGCTAGCGTTGGATAAGTGGTTGAATTTTATTATCTATAGCCTCACGAGCGCGGAATATACGGGAACGAACCGTACCTACCGGGCACTCCATGATAACGGCTATTTCTTCGTAACTCAGGCCATCGAGTTCACGCAGGGTGATAGCCATACGTAAATCTTCGGGTAACGTCTCGATGGTTCGAAAAACGATCTGTCTCAACTCTTCTGACAACATTAAGTTCTCAGGGTTCGATATTTCTTTTAGCGCACCTGCACTTTCAAAATTTTCAGCGTCGATTGCATCCACATCGCTGGTTGGTGGGCGTCGCCCCTGAGCTACCAGATAATTTTTGGCCGTGTTGACGGCAATCCGATAAAGCCAGGTATAGAAAGCGCTGTCGCCGCGAAATGATTCCAGCGCACGATAGGCTTTTATAAACGACTCTTGTACTACATCTGGCACGTCTCCTGACGGAACATAGCGGGAAACCAGACTCGCCACTTTATGCTGATAGCGAACTACCAGTAAATTAAACGACTTCTGATCGCCTTTTTGTACCCGTTCAACGAGAACCTGATCCGTTAACTGCTCGCTCATCCGAGGTAAGGTCTCCCCCAATCTTGTTCCACGCGTAAGCGCAATCCTAGTGTTGACTCAAACTTTTCGAGCAAGCATACGGTATGAGTCGTTGTCATGCGGAAAGTTCCATTACGCCATCATTCAGTGTTGTCATCATCAGAGATAGATAAACCTGCTGTTTTTTTGCATTCTCGCCGATTTCTACTCAGGTTGCTCACGAACGGTATTCGTATATAGCCTGATGACGCCCGCAGAGTAACGCAACACGCTTCTTATTTCACCTTATAATCACGCGGCTCTGGTCGCGTTTTCGATAGTAAACTTAATAGCGCACGGCTCCTTCTTCACCCGTGGCCGGCCGATTTATTCCCCCTGCCCTGGAAATCGCTTCAGAATCACCTGCTGATGAGCGAAAGTTTTTTTTTCGATTGACCGGCGTGCTATGCTCAACAAATCACCTGTTTAGTAAATTAAACAAAATGACGATTTCTTCCGATTATCTTTGTGATGTGCTAATCGTTGGCAGCGGTGCCGCTGGCCTCTCGCTGGCACTTCGTCTGGCGGAAACACACCAGATTACCGTCCTGAGCAAAGGCCCGGTTAGCGAAGGTTCCACCCTGTATGCCCAGGGCGGTATTGCCGCCGTATTCGCAGAAACCGATAGTATTGAATCACATATCGAAGATACCCTGGTCGCCGGAGATGGATTGTGCGAACCGGATACCGCTTCATTTATCGCCGGTAATGCGCGTCAATGTGTGCATTGGCTGATTAGACAGGGAGTTCTTTTTGACAGGGACAACACCGCCAACGCCCAGCATGATTATCATCTCACGCGCGAAGGCGGCCACAGCCAGCGCCGCATTCTGCACAGCGCCGACGCTACCGGTAAAGCGGTGGAAACCACGCTGGTAAACCTGGCGCGAAGCCATCCCAACATCACTCTGATCGAGCACAGCAGCGCCGTCGACCTGATCGCATCCGATAAAATCGGTCTGCCGGGCGCGCGTCGGGTGATAGGGGCCTGGGTCTGGGATCGCCAGCGCAAAACGATGACCGCCTGTCGGGCACGCGCGGTGGTACTCGCTACCGGAGGCGCGGCTAACGTTTACCAGCATTCGACCAACCCTGATGTTGCTACCGGTGACGGGATCGCCCTGGCATGGCGCGCCGGATGTCGGGTGGCTAACCTTGAATTTAACCAGTTTCACCCGACCTGTCTGTTCCACCCGCAGGCGCGCAACTTTCTGCTTAGTGAAGCCTTACGCGGTGAAGGCGCAGTGCTGAAACGCCCTGACGGCACCCGCTTTATGCCGGATTTCGATCGGCGGGAGGAACTGGCCCCGCGTGATATTGTGGCACGCGCTATCGATCATGAAATGAAGCGTCTTGGCGCGGAGTGCATGTATCTGGATATCAGCCACCGCCCGGCGGAATCGATCCGCGCCCACTTCCCCACCCTATACCAGAAACTCCTGACGCTTGATCTCGATCTCACCCGCCAGCCGATCCCGATTGTGCCCGCTGCGCATTACACCTGCGGCGGCGTGATGGTAGATCGGCAGGGACGGACGGATATCCACGGGCTGTATGCCATCGGAGAAGTGAGCTATACCGGCCTGCACGGCGCTAACCGTCTGGCGTCGAACTCTCTGTTGGAATGCCTGGTTTATGGCTGGTCAGCGGCTGAAGACATTCAGCGTCATCTGCCTGAGCTGACGCCGGTCGCCAACCTTCCTGCCTGGGAAACAGTCTGGCTCGACGACGCTGACGAACAGGTCGTGATCCAGCACAACCTGCATGAGCTGCGCCTGTTAATGTGGGACTACGTTGGCATCGTTCGTAGCAGCAAACGTCTGGAGCGAGCCCTGCGGCGTATCACCCTGCTACGGGGGGAAATCGATCGTTATTACGCTAATTTTCGCCTTTCCGACGCGTTATTAACGCTACGTAACCTGGTACAGGTATCTGAGCTAATGGTGCGCTGCGCCCTGCAACGCAGGGAAAGCCGGGGGCTGCACTATTCGCTCGACTACCCCGAAAAATCGGGGGACGCACGCCCCACCATTCTGCGACCCGACTCAGCGAAATAGATAAAAATCTCGCGTCAGTCGGCAGTGCGCGGCCGAATACTGCCGATCCGGCCCACGAATAGTCATGCTGTCCAGCAATCGTTCGCCGGGCTGGGGGGATAGCGCCAGCAGAACACGATTGGCTGGGCGGGTATCATTATCGGCAATATCGGTGCGAAAACGCAGATGCCATCCGCGTTGTAATGCCTGTTCCAGCAGCTTACTCCCCGCCGATGCAGGCAGGATCACACAGAAGAAACCGTCTTCGTCGATCAGCTTTTCGGCACAGTCTAGCAGCATCTCATGCGTCAGGCCGGTGGTATAGCGTGCCGTGGTCCGCTCGGGCGAAGCGCACTGCGATCCTGGGGAAAAATAAGGGGGATTGCTGACGATCAGCGAATAGCTATGCTCGCAGCGCTGGGCCCATTCAACGACATCAGCCTGCTGTACATGTACTCTGTGCGCCCAGGGGGATGCCGCCACGTTTTCCTGCGCCTGGGTTGCCGCCTCTTCATCCAGCTCTACGGCATCAATCTGTACCGGCTCAGACGTCCTCTGTGCCAGCATCAGTGCAATCAGGCCGCTGCCACTGCCAATATCCAGCACACGTTTTACGCTAGTCACCGGAGCCCAGGCGCCGAGCAGCACGCCGTCCGTGCCTACTTTCATCGCGCACCGGTCGTGAGCGATAAAAAATTGTTTGAAGGTAAATCCATTAGGACGAAGAATTGCTTTGTATGGTGACATTTGACTGACCTGAAAGGGAAACGGCGTTAGCATAGGACAATCGATGACGAAGGAAAAGTCATTAACCCCACACAAACAGATGAAGATCGCGCTCAATCTGTCTATAATCAGCGCCCCAAACTGAGGTAGACCATGACTGTAACCACTTTTTCCGAACTTGAACTAGACGAAAGCCTGCTGCAATCCCTGCAGGAGAAAGGCTTCACGCGCCCCACGGCTATTCAGGCCGAGGCCATCCCGCCAGCACTGGAGGGTCGTGACGTTCTGGGTTCGGCACCAACCGGTACAGGCAAGACTGCGGCCTACCTGCTGCCCGCACTGCAGCATTTGCTCGACTTCCCGCGTAAGAAGTCCGGCCCGCCGCGCATTCTGATCCTGACGCCAACCCGCGAACTGGCGATGCAGGTCGCAGACCAGGCGCGTGAGCTGGCAAAGCACACGCACCTGGACATTGCCACCATCACCGGCGGCGTGGCCTTTATGAACCATGCTGAAGTGTTTAGCGAAAACCAGGACGTTGTGGTCGCCACAACCGGACGTCTGCTGCAATACATCAAAGAAGAGAACTTTGACTGTCGCGCGGTTGAAACGCTGATCCTTGATGAAGCCGACCGGATGCTGGATATGGGCTTCGCCCAGGATATCGAAACCATTTCGGCAGAAACCCGCTGGCGCAAACAGACGCTGCTGTTCTCCGCCACGCTGGAAGGTGAAGCCATCAAGGATTTTGCCGAGCGTATTCTCAACGAGCCGGTTGAGATTGAAGCGGACCCGGCACGGCGCGAGCGTAAAAAAATCCAGCAGTGGTACTATCGTGCGGACGACATCAAGCATAAAACGGCCCTGCTACTGCACCTGCTGAAACAGCCAGAAGTGACGCGTGCCGTGGTGTTTGTGCGTAAACGTGAGCGCGTGCATGAAGTCTGTGGCTGGCTGCGTGAAGCGGGTATTAATACCAGCTATCTCGAAGGGGAGCTGGTACAGGCCAAGCGCAACGAAGCGATTAAGCGCGTGGTTGACGGCCGGGTGAATGTTCTGGTTGCTACCGATATCGCGGCGCGTGGTATTGACATTGATGATGTCAGCCACGTTTTCAACTTCGACATGCCGGTCACCTCCGATACCTATCTGCACCGTATCGGACGTACCGGGCGTGCTGGCAAAAAAGGGATTGCCATCTCTCTGGTTGAAGCGCATGACAACCTGCTGTTGGGTAAAATCATCCGTTACGTCAAAGAGCCGATCAAAGCGCGCGTTATTGATGAACTGCGCCCGACTACGCGTCCGCCCAGCGAAAAGCTGAAAGGGAAGCCCTCGAAGAAAGTGCTGGCCAAACGCGTTGAAACGAAAAACAAGCAGAAAGCGGAAGAAAAGCCACGCGTGAAAGAACGCCATCGCGATAGCAAAAACATTGGTAAGCGCCGTAAGCCGTCCAGCAGCAAACCGGACGCGGCTGAATAATCCAGCGCTAACCTATCCGCCTGAATTCACTGCACCCTGCCAACACGTCAGGGTGCAGTTTTTTTTCGTCTTAATCGAATAAAAAAAGGCTTTTAATCGAAACGGCCGCTGAAGGGGCAATACAGGACGCACCATCCTGCACTGAATCGGGTAAAAATGGATTTACATATTTTATTTCAATATGTTAAATAGAAAAAAGAATGATGCGTTATTCAACACCCGATCAATCATCATTGGCGTTTTATGGTTAAAGACTGTCAGTAAAGGTTCGTGTAATGACGTCACGCTGCTGTTCCGGGGTCAGCGAGTTAAAACGTACCGCATAACCCGATACGCGAATGGTTAACTGCGGATATTTATCAGGATTTTCCACCGCCTCTTCTAACGTTTCCCGACTCAGAACGTTGACGTTAAGATGCTGCCCGCCCTCTACGCGCACCTGTGGTTTTACATCCAGGGGAATTTCGCGATACTCAATTTGTCCCAAATCACTTACTGCGACCACCTGATCCTCACTGTACCCGGCATTGGCACAGACGCAGCGCGCCTGCGCCGTTTCGCTGTCCAGCAGCCAGAAAGAATTATGTAAATCACTATTGGCAGATCGGGTGATTTGAATTCCGGTAATCATATTTTGCCTCCCAGGCAGTAGCGGCACGGCCTAAAAGGGCCGCACCGGGTTGATAGATAAATCCACGATCTGTATACCAGCCGCGGGCGGGGGGCTCATTGATGCAAATCAAGCCCTGCGCAGCGCTAAGATTGCGAAAAATGGCAAGATCCTGTTTTATCGCTATTTTAGGCCGTTAAACGCCGGGTGCACATTTGCTAACTTTTCATTGCTTTCAGGTACTACCCGCCCGCAAAGCGCGATAAGCTACGCCTTTAAATAAATAAAGGGAGAGGGTGATGGTCAATACCATGACCTGGCACGATGTGCTGGCAGAGGAAAAAGAAAAACCTTACTTCAGGAACACATTGGCAAGGGTTGCCGCTGAACGCGCGGCTGGTAAAACCGTTTACCCCCCGCAAACGGACGTGTTCAACGCATTTCGCCTGACGGAACTGGGGGGGGTGAAAGTGGTCATTCTGGGGCAGGACCCTTATCACGGCCCTAATCAGGCGCACGGGCTGGCGTTTTCCGTGCTTCCTGGCGTTCCGGTACCGCCATCGCTGGTGAATATGTACAAAGAGCTGGTCACCGATATTCCGGGCTTCGAGCGCCCTAATCATGGCTTCCTCGAAAGCTGGGCACGACAGGGGGTTATGCTGCTTAATACGGTACTCACCGTGGAGGCAGGCCAGGCCCATTCACACGTTAAATTCGGCTGGGAAACCTTTACCGATAACGTGATCGCCGCCATCAACCAGCATCGTGAGGGGGTGGTGTTCCTGTTATGGGGCGCCCATGCGCAGAAGAAAGGCAGTATCATCGACCGCAAACGCCACCACGTTCTTCATGCCCCCCACCCTTCGCCCCTTTCCGCTCACCGGGGTTTTTTCGGCAGTGCTCATTTCTCTCAGGCCAATCGGTGGCTCACGGAACATGGAGAGAGTGCGATTGACTGGATGCCGCAGTTACCGGCGCGCTAGTCTTAGGGCAAGGTTCCGTCGGCCGACCGATGGTGGCATCATTTTTCGACACGGGGGCGGACGGAAGGCGGGAGGTACAACGGGTTTTCGGAGCATAAAAATAGCCGCGCGATGCGGCTATAAGACAGGGGAAAGCCGGGATATTTCATCCGCAGCGGGCAGCATTAGCCTTTGCTTTTAGCAACCGCCACCATAGCAGGACGCAACAGGCGGCCGTTTAGCGTATAGCCGCGCTGCATCACCATCATGACGTGATTTGGCTCCACCTCTTCGGACTCCATCATCGACATCGCCTGATGGACTTCCGGGTTGAACGGTACGTTGGTGTCGCCCACAACCTCGACGCCAAACTTGCGCACGGCGCCCAGCAGCGACTTCATCGTCAGGTCGATACCTTCAATCATCGCGGCCAGTTCAGGATTTGACTTGTCCGCCACTTCCAGCGCGCGCTCCAGGCTGTCAATCACCGGCAGCAGTTCGTTGGAAAACTTTTCGAGCGCGAACTTGTGCGCTTTCTCTACATCCAGCTCGGCACGGCGGCGGATGTTTTCAATTTCAGCCTGGGCGCGCAGCTGCGCGTCGCGCACGCCGCCCTGCGATTCAGCAAGCTGTGCCTCCAGCTGGGCAATACGCTCATCGCGCTGATCTGCCGCTTCTGCTGCCGTATCCGCGCCCTGATTTTTTGCCTGTTCAGTCTCAATTTCGTCTGAGGCTTGCTCGTTAGGTGTGTTCTGTTCTTTACTACTCATGAATTTCTCCGCGTTTGTACATATTCATCTCGCTGGTTCGCTTATTATGGGGATCAGATTCGGGGTTTCAAGGGAACCAGTCACATTGTCGGGGGAGTTTACCTCGTAAGGAATGCCAGTAACATGAATAAGCCCTTCAGCTGTATCGGGATCGTCGGCCATCCGCGCCACCCGACCGCGCTCACCACGCATGAAATGCTCTACCGCTGGCTAACGGCGAAAGGCTATCAGGTGATTATCGAGCAGCAGATTGCGCGTGAATTAAAACTGGAAGGCGTGCAGACCGGTACGCTGGCAGAGATCGGCCGCACTGCGGATCTGGCCGTGGTGGTCGGCGGCGATGGCAACATGCTGGGCGCCGCTCGCGTGCTGGCGCGCTACGATATAAAAGTCATCGGCATCAATCGTGGCAATCTCGGTTTTCTCACCGACCTGGACCCGGATAACGCGCAGCAGCAGCTGGCCGACGTGCTGGAAGGGGACTATTTCGTAGAAAGCCGTTTTTTGCTGGAGGCACAGGTGTGCCGCCAGTCCGGCACGCCCCGCATCGGCACAGCGATAAATGAAGTGGTGTTACATCCGGGCAAGGTTGCCCATATGATTGAATTCGAAGTCTATATCGATGAAAACTTCGCCTTTTCGCAGCGTTCAGACGGGCTGATCATCTCAACCCCTACCGGATCAACCGCCTACTCACTCTCGGCTGGCGGCCCGATCCTGACGCCGTCGCTGGATGCCATTGCCCTGGTGCCGATGTTCCCGCATACCCTGTCAGCGCGCCCGCTGGTGATTAACAGCAGCAGTACGATTCGCCTGCGTTTTTCGCATATGCGCAGCGATCTAGAAATCAGCTGTGATAGCCAGATTGCCCTGCCTATCCAGCAGAGTGAGGATGTCCTTATTCGCCGTAGTGATTACCACCTCAACCTAATCCATCCAAAAAATTACAATTATTTTAATACCTTAAGCTCAAAACTCGGCTGGTCGAAAAAATTATTCTAAAAATGCGCAAGACTTATTTACTGTTTATAAAACCAGTATATACTGTATAAAAAACCATATCTGCGTTTTCATACAGGAAGGCAACTATGCTGGCACAATTGACCATCAGTAACTTCGCCATCGTGCGCGAGCTGGAGATCGACTTTCAGCGCGGTATGACGGCCATCACCGGGGAAACCGGTGCGGGTAAATCTATCGCCATCGACGCGCTGGGTCTTTGTCTGGGTGGCCGTGCCGAAGCAGATATGGTGCGTCATGGAGCCACGCGTGCTGATATCTGCGCGCGCTTCTCCCTGAAAGATACGCCTTCGGCCCAGCGCTGGTTAAGCGACAATCAGCTGGATGACGGCAATGAATGCCTGCTGCGTCGGGTCATTGGCAGCGATGGCCGCTCGCGCGGATTTATCAACGGCACCGCCGTGCCACTCTCCCAGCTGCGCGATCTGGGCCAGGCGCTGATTCAAATCCACGGTCAGCACGCTCATCAGCTATTGCTCAAATCCGAACATCAGAAAATGCTGCTTGATGCCTACGCCGCAGAACCTGAACTGCTGCAAAACATGGGGCGGCACTATTCCCAGTGGCATCAGAGCTGTCGCGCTCTTGCCCAACATCAGCAACAGTCACAGGAGCGCGAGGCAAGACGCGAGCTGTTGCATTACCAGCTGAAAGAGCTGAATGAATTTGCTCCGGTCAACGGCGAATATGAACAGATCGATGAGGAATACAAGCGTCTGGCGAACAGCGGACAGCTGCTTTCCACCAGTCAGCAGACGCTGCTAATGCTGGCGGATGGCGAAGATAATAATTTGCAAAATCAGCTGTATAGCGCCCGTCAGCTGATGTGCGAACTGGTTGAGATGGACGATAAGCTTAGCGGCGTTCTCTCGATGATGGAAGAGGCCGCGATCCAAATCGGCGAAGCGAGCGATGAGCTGCGCCACTACTGCGATCGTCTGGACCTTGACCCTAATCGCCTGCACGAGCTGGAACAGCGCCTTTCTCGTCAGATCGGACTGGCGCGCAAACATCACATCAGCCCTGAGGAGCTGCCGGGCTTCCATCAGCAGCTGCTGGCCGAACAGCAGCTGCTGGACCAACAGGAAAGTGACCTGGATGAATTAAGTCATGCCGTCAGTGTGCACTATGCCGCAGCCGTTAGCTGCGCAGAGCAGCTGCATCAGCGCCGCGTTCACTTCGCCGACGAGCTGACCGGATTAATCACTGACAGTATGCACATGCTGTCGATGCCACACGGCCGCTTTACCATCGATATTCAATTCAACCCGGACCATCTGACTGCTGAAGGGGCTGACCGCATTGATTTTCGCGTCAGTACTAACCCCGGGCAGGCGGTGCAACCTCTGGCAAAAGTTGCTTCGGGCGGCGAGTTATCGCGCATTGCGCTGGCGATTCAGGTGATCACCGCGCGCAAAATGGATACGCCAGCGTTGATTTTCGACGAAGTAGATGTCGGCATCAGCGGGCCTACGGCTGCCGTGGTCGGCAAGATGCTGCGCCAGCTGGGCGAATCCACACAGGTGATGTGCGTCACCCATCTCCCGCAGGTTGCGGGCTGCGGTCACCATCATTTCTACGTCAGTAAAGAAACCGATGGGGAAATGACCGAAACCCATATGCAGCCACTGGATAAGCGTTCACGTCTGCAAGAACTGGCGCGCCTGCTGGGCGGAAGCGAGGTGACGCGCAACACGCTGGCGAATGCCAAAGAACTTTTGGCGGCCTGACAATTGCACTTTTTTAACGGTTTGTGGTCATATGGTGGCTTCACAGAGGTTTTAAACTGCGGAAAGGTTTATTATCATCGGTAGCTTATGCTGATATTGTTGCTGCCTACTGACAGACCCGGAAGAACTGACGCTATGATTTCAGGGAATTCAGGGGATACGAATATAGCCACAAAGGAATAAACATTGATTATGCGCTGTAAAACGCTGACTGCTGCTGCGGTGGTTCTTCTGATGATGACCGCTGGATGTTCCACTCTGGAGCGCGTGGTTTACCGCCCGGATATCAATCAGGGTAATTACCTGGTTGCCAACGATGTGGCAAAGATCCACACCGGAATGACACAGCAGCAGGTTGCTTACACCCTGGGTACTCCGATGATGCACGATCCGTTTGGGAATAACGTCTGGTACTACGTCTTCCGTCAGGAACCGGGTCACGAGGCGGTTAAGCAGCAGACGCTGACGCTCACTTTTGACAAAAACGGCTCGCTGACCAATATTGATAATAAGCCCGCTTTGAGCAAAAACGACGGCTAAGCCCCGCTGGCAAGGTAAGGTCTGAACGCCGTTCAGGCCGCCTGACTTCGCTCTGCTGCTCTACAAAGTCTGTTGCATCAGAAGCAATCCCGGAGAAAGTCAGTGGGGTGTTATCATTGGACAGATACCGATGAGGCGCGTTATGCGCCTTATTTTTTTGCCGCGCGCTCGGCGCGCTGACGGCGCAGATCTTTGGGGTCGGCTATCAACGGACGATAGATTTCAACGCGATCGCCGCCGTTAACCTCATCGTGCAGCTTCACCGGTCGGCTAAAGATACCCACCTTATTTTCCTGCAGATCGATCTCCGGGCGCAGCTGAAGCAGCCCCGAAGCAATGATAGCCTGCTCAACGGAGCTACCTTGCGGAACCTTAACGTTGTAAAGATACTGCTTTTCAGGAAGGGCATAGACCACTTCAATAGCGATATCAGGCACTGTAGACCTCTTTCGCACGCTGGGTAAATGCCTGTACCATACTGCTGGCCAGCTCTTTAAATACCCGGCCAAATGCCAGCTCAACCAGCATATTCGTAAACTCGAAATCCAGGTTTAGCTCAACCTTGCAGGCCTCTTCGCTCAACTTGGTAAACCGCCAGCCGCCGCTTAACTTGCGGAACGGACCGTCTACCAGCTGCATATCAATGCTTTGGTTGTCGGTTAGCGTATTGCGCGTGACAAAGGTTTTACTTATCCCTGCCTTAGAGACATCCACTGCGGCGGTCATCTGGTCGGGACTGGCATCCAGTACCCTGCTTCCAACGCAACCGGGTAGAAACTGTGGATAGCTGTCTACATCATTAACCAGGCGGTACATTTGTTCAGCACTGAACGGCACCAGCGCAGAACGACTAATCTGGGACATATCGATTCCTGTCATTTCTCATAACCACCTGATAATACCATCGACGGATATCAAACAAAAATTCTCTGCTGTGAACCTTCTGCTAAGATTGCCTTTTTACCCGCCACCACCGTGACGGGGGATGCCATTAATCGCCGCTTCATGTACACTAGCGGTCACTATGACAAAGAAAAAATCACACAAACCCGGTTCCGCCACCATTGCCATGAATAAGCGCGCCCGCCACGAATACTTCATTGAAGAAGAGTTCGAAACCGGGCTTTCGCTACAGGGATGGGAAGTCAAATCTCTCCGTGCCGGCAAGGCCAACATCAGCGACAGCTATATCCTGTTGCGTGATGGCGAAGCCTTCCTGTTCGGCTCTACCTTCCAGCCGCTGAGCGTTGCATCGTCACATATTGTGTGCGACCCAACCCGTAGCCGTAAGCTGCTTTTAAAAAAGCGTGAGCTGGATACGCTAATTGGTAAAGCCAATCGCGATGGCTATACCATAGTGGCACTTTCCATGTATTGGAAAAATGCCTGGGCTAAGCTCAAGATAGGCCTTGCAAAGGGTAAGAAAGAACACGATAAACGCGATGATATTAAAGATCGCGAATGGAAATTAGACAAAGCGCGCATCATGAAGCACGCCAACCGCTAACATAGTGGTGCAACGACCGCTTCTTATGATATAGTGCACGACAGTACTTGGGGCTGATTCTGGATTCGACAGGATTTGCGAAGCCCTAGGAGCATGCCGAGGGGCGGTTTGCCTCGTTAAAAGCCGCAAAAAAATAGTCGCAAACGACGAAAACTTCGCACCTGCTGCTTTAGCAGCTTAATCAGCTTAATAAACTGAAGGTGTCCTCTCTCCCTAGCCTCCGCTCTTAGGACGGGGATCAAGAGAGGTCAAAACTAAAAGAGATCGCGTGGATGCCTTGCCTGGGGTTGAAGCGTTAAATCCAATCAGGCTAGTTTGTTAGTAGCGTGTCCGTTCGCAGCTAACCGGCGAATGTAATAACTGGACTAAGCATGTAGTGCCGACGGTGTAGTAATTCTGGACGCGGGTTCAACTCCCGCCAGCTCCACCAAATTCTTGGTCGATTGGTTACCAGACCCTTTCGATGAAGTCCTGAAAGCCCGCAAGGCGTAAGCCCTGCGGGCTTTTTTGTGTCCATAGCAGTCCACCGATAGTTGCTAGAATCCACGCCATGTGACACCCTGTTTTGGACCCAACACCCAAGGGTCCAAAATCTGAGGGTCCAAACATGCCGAAAGTCGTCACTAAACTGAATGATACTCAAATCAAAAACACTAAGCCTAGCTAGAAGGAAGTGAACCTCTTCGATGGTGACGGCTTGTTTTTGCGCATATCGCCAACCGTGAAAGGTGGCAAGAAAAACTGGTACTTCAGGTATGCGGTTCCCGTGACTAAGAAACGAACGAAAATTAGTTTGGGAACTTACCCTCACCTTACCCTCGCGCAAGCTCGCTCTCTCAGAGATCAGTATCTCGCCCTACTCGTCCAGCAGAATGATCCGCAAACCCATAAAGCCGATAAAGCGAATGCACTAAAAGCGGCCACTGAACACACATTGCAGGTAGTTGCAAAAAAATGGCTGGAAGAGAAGAAAAGAACGTCTGGGATTTCAGAAGATCATGCAGCAGATATCTGGCGAAGCCTTGAACGTAACGTCTTCCCTGGCTTGGGTAATATTCCGATAAAAGAGATCCGCCCCAAACTCTTGAAGCAACAGCTTGACCCAATCGAACAGCGTGGGGTTCTTGAAACCCTGAGGCGCATTATTTCACGATTAAATGAAATTTTTCGTTGGGCAGCAACAGAAGAACTCATTGAGTTCAATCCCGCAGATAATCTTGCACAGCGCTTTAGAAAGCCCAAAAAGCAGAATATGCCAGCACTACCTCCTTATGAATTACCGCGCTTTCTGGCTACGTTGAACAATGCTTCTGAACGTATGGAGACAAGACTACTGGTTGAATGGCAATTGTTAACTTGGGTTCGTCCAAGTGAAGCCGTTAAAGCAAGATGGTGTGATAATGATACAGTTAATGGCATTTGGACCATTCCTGCTGATTTTATGAAAATGAGAAAAATTCACAAAGTGCCATTAAATAGAGAAGCTTTGCGTATCCTAGAAGCAATGAAACCAGTGAGTGGGCACAGAGAGTGGATTTTTCCAAGTATAAAAGTCCCTTTAAGCCATATGCATGAGCAGACAGCCAATGCCGCTATCATTCGAATGGGATTCGGAGGTGAGCTTGTAGCCCACGGTATGCGCTCGATTGCGAGAACAGCGGCCGAGGAGTCTGGTAAGTTTAGATCTGAAGTCCTTGAAGCAGCGCTTGCCCACTCCAAGAAAGACGAAATTGTTGCAGCGTATAATCGCGCGGAGTACCTTGCTGAACGAGTGACACTAATGCAGTGGTGGGGTGATTATGTACATGCTCAAAAGTATAAAGCGGTTGCTGCATAATGTTTTCCAAAAATCACAATACACAACAGGTAGATATGGATACTATCATTAAGATATTTGAAAAATTCAGCTCAAGACCGCTTTATTTTATTTTCTTTGGTTTATCAGTATGTGAATTTTTACAAAAAGAATCAGCATTAAAAAGTCCTAACATAGAAAACATACTATATCTTTTATCTGCAATGATAATGGTAGTCTTTTTAACAGGGGGATATGAATGGCTCATATTTAAGTTCAATGTCACATTGGAACCTCATGATCAGGGCGATATCGGCCCTATGATTGGAACGGCAACATTAGCAGTTTATTTGGTTTATGCATTTCATTTTTTAAGTGAGCAACCAGATGCCTTAAATCTCAAATTGCTAACTAATTCAGGATTCATTTATAGCACAACTTTATTGTTATTTTCGCTTGAGTCAATGAAACTTAGGAGATTAAGGCAGAGATGATAATTAAGTTTCGCAAGAGTATTAAATATAACTTGGCACTATAGAAAAGCCGATATGACTATACTCGTATATCAATCGGCTTTTCATGTTTTAAGGCATCATAGATACATAATCTACACCGATTCTAGAACTGTATTGCGACGCAATAGCTTGGTATCGTTCAGCATAACCACTTCGAAGTTGGGACTTTAATTTCAGTTTAACTGGTACATTTTGTACGTTGTCATCCATGCTACTCAAGAATACCGCTGAAAGTATATTTTTCTCTTCCCCCGGAACAGTATGGCCGTGATTTAAAACAACTATATAATCAACGACTGGTAAAGTTTTATCGCCTTCAAATATAGATAAATATTTTCTGGTATTCTTATGAATTACATAAATGTACTTGGATTGTTCTCCATTAGGTAATGCTTTATTCTGGTTAGCATTGAAAAGTTCTAACACCTTAATTAAACGATGAGGACTTAATCTTTTATGATGTGGTTCATTACCCTGAGTAGGCACAAGATCGCAAGCAGCAGAAACACATAAATACCATTTTTCAGATTCAGTATCGAAGAAAATTGTACCTGTTGAAATATGTCTTTCTTCAAAATTTTTAGAAGACAGATTCATGTTCAAAGCATGATACATCTCATTAAATGAGCTTGCATTTGCAGGTAAATTCATTTGTTTTGAACAATACTCTAATGATTTCGCTTCTCCACTACTTTTAAAATCGGTTGTATATGTTTCAAAAACATCATTAATGAATCCTACTAAACATTTATTTCCCTTCAATCTTTCATAGAGTTCTTCAGATAAATTACTAAAAACAAATTCAATATTTTTCCTTTTAATTTCTTCAGAAGCGGAATTTAATATTTGATTCAACCATCCAGCTTGACCATAACCATCATTAGCTAAATGGTTATTGAAAGAAAGTGCTTCTGCTTCAATAGTATTTTGAATCTCTGACTTGATAATTTGATAGTAAGATGGGTTCCATTCTATTAATGATTCATTTAGTGTTTGCCAAATTCTCTCACCATCACTTTCATGATCATCTTTATCCTTATGGAACACACTGATAAATATATTACCACTTTGAATCCATTTAATACCGGCAGTATCCCCTACAACCATACTTTTTGTCACATAATCTGGAATGACGGCATTTTCAGCGACTGCATATTCAGAAATCATCTTAGCAATGAAATTAATATCATTTTGCTCTGTAAGGCTTCCATCATTTCGGATTGCTTTCTTAATACGCTTACATAGGGAGTCATTTTGGATATATAGTATAGTTTCATCCCTCGTTAATGCCCTTTCTCCTTTGTGGATCAAATCAGGTAAAATAACACTCTGCCAGTATTCAATTAATTCATCATTTTCTGTTTCAAGTATTTTATCATTACAATTTTCGATTCCTCTTAGAGAAGAAGCAATTTGCATCCAGACAGTTTTGAGCTCCTCTCTCGTATAAATAACAATCATATTCAAATGATCAGAATTTTTTAATTCTTTTAATATTGTAATGGTTTTATCCGGTGCATTGTATCTAAATGATAATCAATTATGACCAAATCTGACTTACGGATGCGGTCAACATCAAAGTTTACTGAACCGTTGTCAATATCACAGATCATATTCTTGGCTTGAAAATATTCTTCGAGGGTAGCAGCACGCTTTGAGGAATCAATTTTTGCTGGGTCTAATTTTATCTCGCTATTAAGTGCTTTGATAGAGTCAGAATAAGTAATAAAATCGTCATCTATCATTACTACTGAACGAATAGCATTATCACAAAAAGTTTTCTGCACAAGGGAATTATAAGTTGTTACAGCCATATTATGACTCCACTCCATTGAACTTAATTACGAAATTAGCACCATCTTTAATTAAATAGTCATCTTCAACATTTGGATCAGAATACCAAATCTTATGGTGTGCTACAGCTAAATTCTCCCTGCATAAATAAAGCCCGACACCATGACCATTAGCTCTTTTGCTATAAAACAATTCAAATAAACGAGGAATGTCATCTGGGTCAATAGCAGGGCCTGTATTTGCAATTATAACTAAAGAATTAACAAAATATATTTTGATAAGACGATTATCGGACAAACTCACCCAATACATTGCGTTATTTATAATATTAGTAAAAACCGGATATATTCGTGAAGGTATATCATTTATATATATGTTCTTAAAATCATCACCGAACTCAATGGAAATACGTTGTCTTTCAAAACGATCACCAAAAAATCTCAGGATATAATCCATTATATTTTTCCCGGAAATTTTTTGCCTTGACTGATATCCAGATATTTTCAAAGGTGATAAAAACCTGATTTGTTGTGTTAATGATCTATGTGCATTCAGAGCCAATGTGAAACCCGGGTGTTCCTTCGCGGTTGAAGGCAAAGAATTTAGTCCTCGTGTTACCATCGAGTCCATTTCTTCAAGCTCGTGTGAGAGTATTTCGACGCTGATTCCCAACTGAGCCAAAGCATTTAAACTCTTAGCTTTATCCTCGAAATACTCTCTTTCTTCTTCTGATAGCGAAAAAGCAGAGTCTAAATTTACCCCATCAAATAACCTTTCTAATCCTTTATTTATAGATTGATATTTGAATGTTAGGGAGTCAATTGTTTCAATATAAATGCTATCGAGTAAATTTAGAACATTCTCGATCTCAGCATTGTTATTAATTGAGTCAACTATTGATATAGCTTTAGAGTAATATATAGCTCTATCACTTTTAATTTCTACCCCCCATTTCTTTAAGAGTGCATTTGTTTTTTCATCTATATTATTACTAAACTTGGTTAATCTGGCATTTATGATCCCTTGATTTTTATCAAGATGATTCTTACCTACTAACGAAGGTTCTAACTTATTTAATTCAGAATCCAATTTATTAACTATTAATTTCATCTCTAATATATACGCAGAAAATTCATTGTATTTATCACGATAACTTCTATATTTCTCCTCATATACACCAATTTTAGGTGGCTTAGTTGGAGTTTTTATTTCTGTTCTCAATGATTCTAAATTAGCAAGGTCAGCATCTATTTCTTTTATATAATTATAATCATGCTTGTTTTGATTACTATCTAATTTAGTCTTCAATTTTTTTACAGCTTCAAGCGAAGCATCTAAAACGGGAGTTTGCGTTTTTAGTGCCTCTGAGAAACTCTTTTGTGTAGATTTACGAGCTTGTTGCTGTGCTGATTTTCGTAATTCCTTTTCACGTTTAACTTGCTCAAGAAGTTCTTTACGATCTTCGGAATTTCTACCAAAAAATCTATCCGCTAATGATGTTAATAAATCTGAAACTAATGTTTTCAATTCTCTAGCAGCTTGGTTTCGAATGAAGCCTTCCCTTCCAGATTTATCCTTTAGTTCTTTATTATTTGATTGTGTGATACTGATAAATCCGAAAACTCTTCGGTTAGACCAATAGTATCGCCCAGCATTCCATGAACGTCTTTCCTCGATCTGGAAGAAATCATTATCTACTCGTCCATATGGCAACACTCTTAAATTATCCCGAAACACCATAAGCCCAGCATATTTTTTTGCCTTGAGGTCAAAATGTGTATGCTCTCGCTCGGTGTGCGAGGTATTTTGCGGCAGAAATTCTAATGTCCCAATTTGAATTTCAAATGGTCCGACTCCAGAATCAGAATTAACACTTATGCTGGCAGGAATAACTACTTCGCCCTTATCCTCACCAAAAGCTTTTACGCGACCTCTAAACCAACCTTTCGCATCAACATAGCCTACAACAGTGTGCTCTAAAGCATCAAAATCGCTTTTACTAAATACATCCGATTGCTTTAATATTTGACGATGGTAACCATTGGCCTTAACTGTATATATTTCATAAGAGAATGATAGATCCTCTAAAATATAAGGATTTACAAATGCCCTTAAAGTGTCAACCAAGCTTTGTTCAACATCAGACAACTCTGCATTATCCTTAGCTAAATCCCCTGCATTGGTTAATAATGACAAATCTCGTCCAAGCTCCAATAAAAAGAGAGCGGTACCATGTTTACCACCGTCTATCTTTTCAACTTTGATTAAGATTTCTTCCCAAGGAACGAAGACACTAGGATCAATTTTAAATTGATCACAAAAATTAATTATTTTATCTTGAGTAGTAATAAAGTCACTTTTTTCATTTACAGCTTTCTCGTCTTCTGAGAATTTTTCCCAAGCTGCTTTTATGAGAAGATGATTAAAATGACGAACTTCATCTTCATCTTTGCTGGGAAAGGATACATTCTTCTTAAGTTCAATGAGCAAACCAGATAAAACATCAGATAGAGAATCTATTTTTTCAAACTCTCTGAATGGAACAGTGACATCGTCAAATGAGAGATACGGGTTTTCGAAAAGCCTCCAATCAATTAGTAAGGCAACATAATTATTATCCATTTTCTTAGTAACAAGAAAAGTTACGGGAGATAGAAAAGCAGCAGATAATCGCCCAATCCCTTTTTCTCCTTGAGTTTTTCGGATACCTAATCCGAACCGCTCATTTTCTTCTAAGGTGTTCTTTCTCGTTTTAGATTCGGTGCCAACAACAAGCCAATTATCAATAAGTTGTTGCAAGGACATTCCGCAACCGTTATCTATAAGGGCTCCGCAAGGATAATCGCCATCTATTGTGTATAATGCCACATCTCTTGCATAAGCATCATATGCATTTTTCCAAAGCTCGCTTACAGCAGTTGGGCAGTCTGCAATCTGCCCCTTACCGAGATGTTAAATTGTCCTTGCTCTCGCTTTAAAGCTAAGAGATCTCATCTGCATTTTTATCATCCCTTTGAGAGTTATTGATTATTATTTCAACACAAGATTTCAGAAGAATTTTCCCCAGATTTACAGGAACAGCATTTCCCACCTGTTTCCCTTGGCTAATGATGCCTCCAGAAAAAATGTAATCATCGGGGAATGTTTGAAATCTAGCTGCCTGCCTTACACTAATTCCATGGTTATCCCACGGATGTAGGAAACGACCCTTTGAAGGGTTAAAACAACCAGTCGTTATTGTCGGGCCAGGTAATGATAGCCTAATCCGACCATAAACATCTTTATGACCAACATAGCCATTCGAATGACAAGGCAATCTAAAATCAACATCTTCCCGACTGCCATTGATTGGTGTCAAACTAAATCTTTCAATCATATAATCAGCATGATTCATATGAATATTATTTTGATCACTTTTATTTTCTTTAAGCGTATTTTTAAATTTTAATTTCTGTGCGACATCTTGCCCTAAAATAGCAGTAATTTTTTCAATAATAGAAGGTGTAGGTTTTTCAAAGACTTCAGAAGCATTAACCCAATAAGGTTTTTTATCTTTGAAATGAGTTGGGAGAGGTGGCCAATCACCTTCGCTGATAGAAATATCATCTCTGAGACCTAAGATAAATACCCGGTTTCTGTTTTGAGGGACTCCATAATCTTTTGCATTCAACTTTAATGGACCCAAGATATTATATCCACTATTAGCGGCAAGCTTTTTAAAGTTGTTTAAATAGTCTTTATGTTTTCCCCAAAGCAAGCCAGGTACGTTTTCAACAAGAAACATTTTAGGTTGAAACACCTTAACAAAATCATAGTATCGAATAAGTAATGTGTTTCTTGGATCATTGACACCAGCATTTTTTATTCTATGTGATGAAAATCCTTGACAAGGTGGCCCACCAATAATGAGGTCCAACTCTCTTTCTTTAAGATGTAGGCTATCCATGAGTTCAGAAGGGGGAATAGCAATAATATCTTTATTGATTAGCTTTATATTATTTTTCCTTTTTTGTATTAAATTCTTGTCATATGTATCACACGCATCTTTATCAAGCTCAATAGCAGCAAGAATTTCAATACCCAGCTCCAAAGCGGCTAACGAAAAGCCCCCCGCACCTGAAAAAAGATCTATCCCATTGATTTTAATCAACTTATCAATCGCTCTCAAAAAATAATATTCTTGTATGTAATTTTACCGCATACTTTGCCTTACCACAATCCTTAGGTAACATCAAGCATGTTGATTGTTCGTACAGCAAGTAGGATCGGAATTTTAAGTGAATAAAATAATATATTTCTCTACCTGCAATCATTTAAGTCACTATATTTAAACTCTTTAAAATCCTCAGATCCAGAACCATTCTCGTTAGGTAAAAATAATTATTATATTCAGATCCTTCCGATATGCTTTCTAAATAACCTGTATATTTCGAATATAATTCTAAAAGATCGCTACGGTTTAAATAACCTTTCAATCTTATTAATTGAATTGCATTAAGCGCTTGTATTACACCTAATAACTTCAGATGCTTAAGGAATTTATTTATTGTTTTTTCGACATTTACAGCATCTGTTTTTCTTACACAATTTTGAGTAAAAAAACACTTAGTAAAACTATTAACTATTAACTATTAACTATTAACTATTAACTATTAACTATTAACTATTAACTATTAACTATTAACTATTAACTATTAACTATTAAATCATCTTCACAATTTATTATATAGTTATCACGCTCTATATCAACAAAATTGATTGTATCCAATTCATTTAACTCAACATATAGCTCAGTTATCTCCATATCCTTTTTTACGTTGATTAGCTTTTTTACATGGCAACTCTCAAATAATTCAATATCATTACTCATAATAAAATCGCAACTAAAACCACAGTGGTTAAATTTATCTATAAACACTGAAATTTTCCTCGTAATAAATAACCTATATATATCTACTTTTTTATCTTCATACATACTTCATCCAAACATAATTGCTATTGCATTAGTTATATTTTTATATATTATTTTTTTTGATTGTCAAATACTGCGCTAAGACATATGATTACATCTCCCTTGGATTAAACTTGAGAAATTGAAATGAAAAGTCAATGTTATCTAATCATCAAAATTTGTTATCCAATTAATCTTCTCCCAGTCAATCCTTTCATTTTACATATATCAGGTGGAAATTGTGGCTGTCCTACAGATCATATCCCACTTTATTTACTCCAAGATATACGAAAAAAAAGATTCTCCATTTTTTTTCCTAAATTATTCACAAGCAATAAAAGAGTATAATAATAAAATCAACTCATCTGATGATAAAAGTTATTTTCATGAAGAAAAAAAGTATGGACTTTTCAAATTGACATTATTGGAAACTCTATTAATTTAGAAAATATTACTAGCCCTGACTTCTCCATACCTGCATTGCTTAAATCACCGGGGAATATTTCTTGGAAAAATATAAAATTTGAATCAAGTGGAAATATTTTCAAATTAGATGACCTAGTAGTTGACATCAAAACAGACTTGTTAGCATTCCACAATAAAGTGATGGATAAATATATCCCAGGAAAGGATTTAAACCCTCAAGAAAAAACAATCCCATCTTCCTCTGTAAAGATAAAATAACAACTATATATTACTAATTAAGCATGAGCTAACTCAGCGAAGCTGAGTAGCCTTGCTTTTTCTGCTCTTCGGATGCAAAAGGGGAAAGTCAAACCCCACATCGTTGACATAATACACCTATCGATTATAAATATATTAGGCATAAGGAATGTGCTAATTTTGAAATAAAATTTTTTAATGAATAATTTATTTACCCCCCCCTGCTGCATATAATTTACGTATTCATTGCGTTAGCGTCCGACTAAATAACTCAGAGCTAAATACTTTGAATCAGGAGCGTAAACAATACGCCAAAGGCGAATGGCTTCGCATGTGTTTGCTTAAGAACCATGTACCTGTTGTCCCAGAAATCAACCGATGCACATGGAAAATGTTAGGTTAGATAAATCAAAGCCTCAATAAGCTCTTAAACCACCTAAATGCTAAGCAATGCTGCAGCCCGCTGACTAAGACAGAACTCTTTGCTGTAAAACGTCAAATTGGTGATCTTCGCTCACGACTTCTCACAGCTGATCTATGGAGTATCCCCTCTAATGAAGGGCATGCAGAAGATCAAACGCGGTAAGGTCTTCGCCGGAGTTGTTCTATACGCGTTAAAGCCTGGAACTCACCATAAAACTGACCCGGTGTTCATAGGGGGGAACATGCTGGGAGACTCAGCAGCTGATTTGATAACTGAGTTCAGCGCTTCTGCTTCACTTCGCCCCGACGTAGTCAAGCCGGTGTGGCACAATTCGCTTCGCCTACCTATCGGTGAATCACTCACAGCGAAGCAATGGGTTTCTTTTGCCGACGACTATATGAATCGCATGGGGTTCAGTGAAACGCACCTGCGCTGCTATGTCATACATGACGACGACGCAGGCCAACACATTCATATCATTGCCAGCAGAGTCGACTTGATAGGAGGGAAGCTCTACCTAGGCAGAAATGAAAATCTGATTAGTACACGGGTAATCCAGGAACTCGAGTCAGCGCATGACCTGACCAGAACCAAGGGTCCTTCCCCTTTACAAGGCCCTTCGCCCTCTAGTAGGTGTAAGAGGCTATCACGTGGTGAGGAACAGAAAGAGAAGCGCGAAGGTCAGCCAAGCCCCAAAACGTTCCTGCAGAACACTATCGACGAGCTATTAGCAACTGCCATTGATATTCATGACTTCATTGGAGCACTTGCTGAGAAAGGGATAACCCCCTTACCAAACATTTCCTCTACGGGTCGTATGAATGGTTTCTCATTTGAGTATGCTGGAATCGCTTTTAAAGCCTCCCAGTTAGGTAAAGCTTACTCATGGGCGAATCTGCAAGAGAAGCTCCGCTACGAACCTGAACGCGACAATCCCTTGCTTTTTGATTTGAAAGTTTCGGCTTGAAGTGGTCAACAAAAACTGGCCACCGAGTTAGAGTTTCTCCAGTATCGATTTTCTGATTCTTTTGGTGGCAACCCACCATTATATTCGTGCGGCCTGAGTGCGCTGTAATATCCAACGATGTAGTTCGTTATGGCGTGAGTCGCATCGCTGAAACTTACGTAACCTGTCACTGGCACCCATTCGTTTTTCAGACTCCGAAAGAAGCGTTCCATTGGGCTATTATCCCAACAGTTTCCACGACAGCTCATACTCTGCCTTATCCGGTAGCGCCACAGTAACTGCCGGAACTGCCTGCTCGTATAATGACTGCCCTGATCGCTGTGGAACATCACTCCTGCGGGATTACCGCGAGTCTCCCATGCCACTTCCAGTGCTTTTATGGTGAGTCTACTGTCCGGCGAGAACGACATTGCCCAGCCCACTGGCTTTCTTGCAAACAGGTCGAGAACAACAGCGAGGTATGCCCAGCGTTTGCCTGTCCAGATATAGGTCACATCACCGCACCTGGTTTGGCTCTGTTACGGCGAACTGTCGCTCAAGGTGATTCGGGATAGCAACGTGTTCATGACCGCCACGCTTATACCGGTGAGTCGGCTGCTGGCAACTGACCAGCCCCAGTTCTTTCATGAGCCTGCCAGCAAGCCAGCGCCCCATCCGATAGCCTCTCTGGGTTGCCATTGTGGCGATGCTTCTTGCTCCGGCCGAACCGTGGCTGATGCCATGTAGCTCAAGTACCTGACTTCGTAACACATCCCGTCTGCCGTCTGATTTTTCAGGACGATTTTTCCAGTATTTATAGCTGCTGCGATGAACCCCAAACACATGGCAGAGAGTGGCCACAGGATAACGCGCCCTGAGTTTCCCGATTATCGAGAACCGTTCAGGGAGTCTGACATCAAGAGCGCGGTAGCCTTTTTTAATATTTCGTTTTCCATTTCAATACGTTGTAGCTTTTTCTTCAGCTCGCGTATTTCGATTTGTTCCGGTGTTATCGGAGATGCTTTTGGTGTTTTACCCTGACGCTCTTCACGCAATTGCCTGACCCATTTAGTCATCGTGGAAAGACCGACATCCATAGCCTTAGCGGCATTAGAGACGGTGTAGTTTTGATCAACAACCAACTGAGCGGAGTCGCGTTTGAATTCAGGACTAAAATTTCTTCTTTTCATTGGAACACCTGTGTTGTTCTGAGGTGAGCATATCACCTCTGTTCAGATGGCTAAATTCAGTAAACCATTACAGTCAATGGGTGGGTGAGTTTTCTGCCAAGACCAATGGAATGACCATTGTTAGCAAAAGGATATTTAGAGCTGGTCGTGCCTCTTCTGGGTATTGCAAAAGAGCTCGCTGCAAGGAGAGTTCGGTAAAGATTTCCATTTTGTCGAACTGTGGGGGCAATCCAATTTTCACTCTCATTAGCATATTTGTTATATTTGCAGTATCGCTCACCTTACAGGGACTGAAAATGGATACGGCTTTGCTTAGTACGCTGGACTCAGACGGGAAAGCGAAATTTGAAAGTGCAGTAAACGCCTTACAAGGCGATGTATCTGCGGCAGCGGCGAGACTCTCAGTCGATCCCCGACTGCGCCTTGAGTACTCTAAACGCATTAAAGAAATGGCTGTTGATCTCAGAGCCAAAGCTAATAGTGGCATCATCAGCTGGGAAAAAGCAGCAATGGAGGCTCAGGAAACCAGAAATCTGATCATGGATATGGTACGAACTCGGAGTACGCCGCTTGGTCGGGCAATGGCAGAAAGGTTGAAAACTTCAGGTAAAACCCTTAATGAGTTAGTCGCTAAAAAGACCGCTTCTCTATTCGGGCCAAAGGCTAATTTTAATAGCTTATCAGAAACGCAAAAAAACCAAGTTTATGCTGGTATCATTGAGTCAGCGGGCAAATCAAACCCTCAAGTTAACCTGAAAATGATGAAATTATCTCGTGCTGCTAAGGGCTTGATAGTTCTTTCTATCGGGGTGTCAGTGTATGAAGTATACGCATCAGACAATAAATCTTCTGAAACCGGCAGGCAGGTTGCTATTAACGGAGCAGGTATTGCAGGCGGTTGGGCTGGAGGAGCTATTGCTGGCTTAATGTGTGGGCCTGGTGCGCCTGTATGCGTGTTATTGGGTGGATTTGCTGGCGGTGCTTTAGCCGCATGGGAAATGGGCAACTGGTGGAAATAAAGATGGAAGAAGTCACTACACTATCATTATCGGAAGTCAGTGAAGCAACAGATACCACTCAGGCTCGTTCTGAAGTGCTGATTGGCGGCAACTTAACAGGGATTATCATTCCAGGAAAAGTGCTTGAAGCTGCGATAAAAGTCGATGCGCGTCGCTATCTTTTATTCGTGACGGATGACGTTGTTTTTGAAGATATGCTGACGCTCCTGCTGTTGGATCTCTCTCAAGGCGTAGTAGAGGAACTGACTATCGGAGGCGCTTATACTTCAGGTCACTTCGAAGCTTTAAAAGTTTCGCCCCACTCCGCAAGCTTTTGCTTTATCGGCGATACCACATGGAGAGTAAAAGTATCGACATCTCCCAACTTTAAACTGCCCTTTTCCGATCCTCGCGGTGTAAGCCGTCCAATGGGATTAAGAAAGTACATTGATATCTCCGCTAACCCTGCTCCGGCCAGAGCTGACGGTAGGCGGTAGGGCAATCCACACCCTCTTTTCTTTATCGCCAGAAAAGGCGATAAAACTACATTGGTATACGCTTGGAGGGAATTACATAGAAAACCATAACACATTGAAATTTATAACGAAAACCTTACCTTTTCAACCGTTACACGCCCAATATCATACCCACTAGAAACTATTTGGCTTTTATGTATGATCAGCACATATTTTTTACTTAAGACAAATATCAATGATGCAATCAATCAACCTTTTCACTTCTGGATGGAAAAAGGGCACAGAAGATGATTATAAATTGTGCTACAGCCTGTACGGTGGCAGCTTTATGACGCATCCAGACGTGCTGCTGTTCCTGCAAGAACGTCTGAATTTTACGCCAACATACTCTGTAAAACGCGACAAAGATGACAAGTTTCTAGGGGGATGCTGTACCTGGGGCGGTGTTTTTGCTGCAACGGGCAGCGACGCTCAAAAATCGCGCATCGATTTTTATCCCCTTAACCGGGATGAAATTATTTTACCTTTGCACCCTGACTTAAAAACATCCCTGCCTTTTCGAACCAAAATACTTTCGTCACTGAACTGCGATAAAACCAGAAATGCCACTTTACGCTTTAACAGCCAACGCGCTATTTGTCTGGCGAAGGGGTGTGGCGAAGACGGTTATTCTTCATCAACAAAGAACAGTCGGCGTAGGGAGTTAAAGCGTTTTCTTAATGCAGGTGGCCAGTTTCTTGACCAGTCTCACTTTTCACCTGAAGAGCTCACGACGATTTATTGTGAACTTTACGAAAAACGCTGGGGACATATACCGGGAAATAAAAAAGAAATGCTCGATATGCTGATGAGCCTGCGAGACATGTTCTTCGGATACGTGTTGCTATTCGATGGAAAACCCTGCGCATTTCAGCTTATTACAAAGGCAGAGAGTCCCGAATGGGTATGTTTTGATTATGTTAATGGGGGATATGATCAGCAGCAAGACTCATTCTGCCCGGGCACCATCGTTACCTGGCTGAATGTCAAATCAGCATACGATTTGTGCGCCGCACAGGGTAAAACGATGCGCTACTCGTTTGGCAAACCAACGGCAGACTATAAGGACAGATGGTGCTATCGCTCTCCCCTTGGCCGCGTGCTTGCGATATGAGTCTTTTAGCATGCCAAACGGCGCTCCGGCAGCGATGCACGACAGGCAGTCAATTTCTATACCCTCATCGCTCGTGGTATTCTTGACGGCAATAACGCCAGCCGATTGCGGCAATTGCCGTGTCATAACCCGGGATTAGGTGCATGACTATTATGCCGCCGTCTGACATCTATTTAATCTGCGATAACGGTGAATAACCAGTGCTCATCTAATATTATTATGGTTGGAGCATATCGCTTCAGGCATAATGTTTTGTAAGATGATAAAACAAGGATATGTTTATGTTTTTGAAAATTATACTTTCATCATCAATAATCCTTCCCGCCTGTATGATGACGAATGCCGCTGCTGTCGCGCCAGAATTGAGTTATAAGGCTCCTGAGCCCTCGCTTTCTTCTGCACCATTAACAGACCCGTTAGATCACAACCCGCTGAAATCTTCTCCGTCACTACAGTGGAAAACGTCCGAGCCCAAGGCAAAAGTCAGATTGACTCCTGGGTGCGACACTCTTGGTTGTCGTTATCACCAGAATAACCGTAACAGCATAAGTCATGGCGCATTACCTAAGACCCATCTACTGCGTCAAAACGACCCTTTTTCAGCAGATCATGGCGGGGAGGAATATAACGTTGGGGTAACGTTTGACTTCACCGATGACAACAATTAGCGCCATGGCGTCGGAAATATGCAGTGTCCCGCGCGTGGAGAGTATTTTCTAGCGATGTGCGGCTACTGACCCTTTTCGGCATTTATGCTGTCGGCACAATATTCGCATTGTGCCGAAGCAAAGTCACTATCCGGTCAGTCAGCCGCTGCTGAGGCTGTTAAACGGCGGAAATTGCCGGATCTACCGCACAGAGTTTCCAGCAACAGGTCATGGCCGCCCACCCAACTCACTATCCCGAAGCTGCCAGTAATCAACCGTTAGCGTCGCGCTTCCGCTAAATCTCAGCTCCGGCCGCTCTTCAGGGAAATAACGTGAAGTCATTACGCCCGCGCCGTCATTAATAAAGATCTCGATGCTTGAGCTATCAAGCAGGATCTGCAATTTCTCCACGGCCCCACTCCAGTAGCGTCTTTCTTCATCGGGGCTACTCAATCCCTTACGGCTAAGGGTAATGCCGTCCGGGTCGCATTTCAGCCAGAGAGTCTCACCGATGTCTATCTCAAAACTACCGGCTACCTGTAGCAGCAGTTCGGCGCTGTCAGCGCTAAAGACGGGCAGCGAGTCGGCTCGTCCTTCAGCCTGCTGGCCCGCCGTGCGTAATGCCACAAGTTCGCGGGCAGGCACCTGGTACAGCTGTCCTTCGCGCACGCTTAGCTCGCGCGGACAGCTCATCATATGCAGCCAGCCGTGTTTCAGGGTCGGCTGCGAGAACTCGTCCTGGTCTGGTACGCCCATCCAGCCAACCAGCAGACGGCGGCCATCGTCGGAAAGGGTCGTTTGCGGAGCATAAAACTCATGTCCATAGTCCAGCTCCAGGAAAGGACCGTGCGGGTAATCGCCTTTTTGGTAATCCAACTCACCCAGCAGATAGCCGCACTGATACTGGTTCAGATAGCGCCGCTCCTCTGCGTCGACGCCTTGTGGGCAACTGATTAACACATCGTGACCGTCAAGATTAAACAGGTCAGGACACTCCCACATATAGCCAAACGTTCCGACGTCGCGTAACTGACTACCGGCAATCTCACCCAGTAATGTCCAGGATGCTAAATCCGGAGATTTCAGCAGCAGCACCTTACCTCGCAGCTGCAGATCCTGGGCCGCCAGCACCATGTACCAACTTTCTTCGTGCCGCCAGACCTTAGGATCGCGTATATGTCCGGTGTAGCCCTGTAGCTGCCCCAGAACCGCCTGCTTATCAAATTCACCCTGCTCATTCTGCCGGGCGATACATTGCCATGCCGTGCGGTCGTCATTGTCCAGCATCACGTTGCCGGTATAAACCAGCACCAGCTGACCGTTGTCATCCACAGCCGAGCCGGAGAAACAGCCATCAATATCGAAGCTGTCGCTGGGCATTAGCGCTACGGGCTCATGCTGCCAGTTGATCAGATCGGTCGAACTCCAGTGTCCCCAGAACTTAGTGCTGTGGTCGCAGGCCAGCGGGTTCCACTGATAAAACAGATGGTAGCGCCCCTGGAATTGAATAAAACCGTTGGGGTCATTCATCAGGCCTACCACCGGCGAGAGATGCCAGTGTGGGCGGTGGTGGTCAGCAGGATGACGCCGATATCCATTCATTACGGCGTGTAAGGTCTGCTTCAGGAGGTGTTTGTCACTCATTGGTCACCCTCTTGGTTGTAGTTAAACAGGAGCGAAATAACGAACGCGATGCTAAATGCCATTCCCAGGCCTATCAGCTGGTGCACCAAAGAGCTGGCCTGGATAATTGCCAGCCCCGGTAGCCCGGTCAGTCCAACCCCGGTGGCGTAGACTTTATTGATAACTACCCAGGCACCGCCAACGGCACCGCCAGCCATCGCGGCGATAAATGGTTTCACAAAGCGCAAATTCACCCCAAATACCGCCGCTTCCACCGACCCAATCATGGCGGAGAAAGCAGCAGGAATGGCGATTTTGCGTACCTTCGCATCACGGGTACGGAACCAGACCGCCAGGCAGGCACCACCCTGGGCGACGTTGGCCATCGACCATATCGGCAGCAGATAGTTAACGCCGATTGACGGATTGCTTAGCAGGCCGGCTTCAATCGCATGGAAGCTGTTCTGAATACCGGTCATTGCCACCACGGAATAAAGTCCCCCGAACAGCAGCCCGGCCACCCATCCGGTCTGAGCGATCAGCGTGGTCAGCACATAGGCAATCCCATCGCCGAGCATTCGGCCCGCAGGGCCAATGATCAGCATGGCGACGAAGCCTGAAATAATCAGAGTCAGGAACGGCACAAAGATAATTTCCACCAGGTCAGGAACCCTGCGGCGCAAATGTTTCTCGATGAAACTCATAAACCAGACGGTCAGCAGCACCGGGAAAACCGTGCCCTGATAACCGATCATGGCAATTTGCATCCCGTACAAATCCAGCGTGTGGAAGTTTCCCAAGCCGCCCCAGACGTTAGCCAGCGCCGGATGGGTCAGGATCCCTCCGAGCGTGGCACCGATAAAGGGGTTACCGCCAAACACCCTTGCTGCGGTAAAACCGATAAGTACCGGCAAGATGATAAAAGCGGATGAGCTGAACATTTCCAGCAGAACATAGATGGGGTGATGCGCATCCAGCCAGCCATAGGTTTTGATCATGCTGAGCAGCCCCATCAGCAGACCAGAGGCGATGATTGCGGGGATTAAAGGAACGAATACGTTGGAAAGCGTGCTGGCAACACGATGGAAATAGCCGAGCTTTTTTTCAGCGTTCTGTGAGGCCTGTTCTTTTTGCGAGGAGTCATCAATCTGGGCTACCTGAACAAACGCATCATAAATATCGTTGATCACGTTACTGCCAAAGACGACCTGTACCTGTCCAGCCTTACGAAAGCTGGCCTTTACGCCCTTAACCGCATCAATTGCATTCAGATCCAGCTGTGACTCATCTTCAAGCACAACCCGGAGCCGGGTCGCGCAGTGAATGGCGGAAGATATGTTGTCTTTACCCCCCATCATTGGAACCAGCTGCCGGGCAACCTGCCTGTAATTCATAATTTTCACCGGATATATTATTATTTTAAATTTTTGACATATATCACAAATAACACTTTCGGCAGGTAATTGTAAACACGTATACGCATTTCTCTATGGCCATTTGCCTGAGTAAAGCGACCGGAAAAATGTCTGACACGGATCGATTTAGTTGTCATCAACCACGAGCAAACGCCCCTGGACCGGTCTCGTTCGGCATTCAGGACTGGCTTAATTTTCCGCACGCACGCAGACGCCATACGCTGGTAGCCAAACGGGTCACTTTCCAGGCACTCTTTTGCCCGTGATAACGAAAATACCTTAACATGAGGTTTAAAAATTTATTGGCAGATGGGCTAGTCGGAAGGTAAACGTGGTGGAAACAGCCGCCAGAAAGCAAAACAACTCACCGCTGACGATGGGAAAAATACGGGTCTTTTCTCTTTAGGTTAGGTTGAGCTAAAACGCTGTTTTGCAGCTATCGGCATCACGTATGGAAAGATGGCAGGTTGGACAGAGGATGGAAAGTAATGGGCCCTTTTAGGCTGGATAAGGTTAATCACAGTAACCATCTAGTAAGCACGCCTTAAGGAAATTACGGTGGTAGAAAACTAAAAACCAGCAGAGAACATATGCCTCTGCTGAGTTGATAGCGTGACTAAGGTGTGGTGAAAAGTTCCCTGGTGCTGGCCATCTCTGGCTACCTGACCTAAATGTGGTCAAGTCTTTTATTATTTTCGTCAGTTTTTTATGACGGTGAGATCTTATATCCTTAGCGCGTGATAGTACAACTAGACTAAAGTATAGTTCGTTACTCTACCTTAGTACGCTCACGGTGTGATTATTTCACAGGGGGACTATTAGATACCAGAGGCATTAACAGCAAACGATAATAAAGATTTAAAACCGCAGCCATTAGAGATGAAGTTAACGCTAAGTTAACTAAAGGGTCGCCACACGTAAATCGATAGTGATAGAAGATTAATATCGATAAAAAATATAACACTGCCACATCCCAGAAGATATATTTTAGCATTTAAGATATTAAAAGATTACATAGCGCCTATGAAAAAATAGCCCCACCCTACTCACACTCCCAGAACCTTATTATCACTCCGATAATTATTCATAACACCCCTCTTCTTTATCCATTATTAACTTATAAAAAATAAAATATACTAAAAACACTTCATTTGAACATTTACATTGATAATTTTCAGCGTAAGTTTTCATCACCAAACCTGATTACCCCTTATCGCACAAAACAACTCAAAAAAGAAAACATAACAAGTGAAAACAACATACCGCACGCAAGCCAAAAACGTTAATACATATAAAAAAACAAATAAAACATGAACGCATTTCGAATTGATTGAAGATATTATCAGGATAAATAATGACTTCCTCAATATATTCCAACCCATTTAACAGCATGATAAAGTTAGCAAAAACAAGTTAAAAAGCACTATTATGCCTATGCACCGGCATGCTCCCAACGAAACTTCACTGATGTTACCGGATGAATTTTATATATCCATAAAGGTGACATTATGTTTAATATTTACAGCGTTAACTATTCATTAATGAGCAACGAAAAATCAGAAGATCTGTTTGTCCTAAGAAAAAACACCTTCAAAGACAGACTACAATGGGCCGTAAACTGTTCTGAAGGGAAGGAACTGGATCAGTTTGATAATGAAAAAACCAACTACATTTTTGGAGTTGAAAATGGAATGATAATTTGCGGCACGCGGATGATTGATATGAAAGACGACAATATGTTGAACAGCGCATTTTCTTCATTTTTTAAAAATGTGTCTATTCCCGAAGGGAACTTCATTGAATCCACGCGCTTTTTTGTAGATAAAGAAAGAACCCATACTCTTTTGGGACGCAGATTTCCCGTTACTTTGGTTTTATTTCTCTCGCTCATCAACTATGCGAGGCAGCATCATTATGACGGCATTCTGGCCGTCGCCAGTCATCCGATGCTACATATCATCAAAAGCTCTGGATGGAATGTCTCGCTGCTTGAAACGGGCATTTCCGAAAAAAATGAGCCTGTTCATCTGTTGCTGGGCCATGTAGACCAAGAAAGCCAGGAGGCGCTGAAAGATAGAATATCCAGAAAAATCAGCACAATGGATGAAAGCATGCTGGACGCCTGGCCACTGACGTCCGACTCTTCCATCTAATTTAACTAACCGGTTTGATCAGCTGAAGTTCCATACCTAGACGTATTGCATGCCGGGCATTTGCCACCCCCAGTTTTTTGACAATATTGGACATATGAAATTTGACGGTGCAGGTCTTTATCCCGAGTATCATCGCCGTTTCCGGGTAGGTTTTACCTACGCTAGCCCAATAAAGGATCTCGTTTTCTCTTTCCGTAAAACGAGAGGCGTTTTCTGAACGGGAGCGGGAGGCATTCTTTTCTGACAGCGATGTCAGTGTCAGGTACGTTTCATGAACTGACGCAAGGAGCAAAGAGATTTCCCCCTTGTTCTTGATAAACGTTTCTGTAGCTTCTGCTCTGCATTCCGGGGTAAATGTAAAAGATAAGGTGACAAGATTATTGTTATAATCATGTAACACAAAAGTATACCCATTGGTCACGCCAAACTCACGGGCCCGGTCGAAAAGTTTTGAGAATCGAAAGCCTGAACCGGCCAGCAGATTTTCATCCCAGGCGAAGGGCGTTAACCGATTCAGCGACGTGATCACTACCGGGTCGGTATATTGCAATCCCTTTTCCCTGTATTGCTTTACCCATTCACCTGGGTAATTGGTCACGCCAAAGATGCACGACATATCTTTTTTAGACAAAACGACATAGGCCCAGATAAATTCGCCTAAATCACTTAGTGCCGCTTCCAGTTGCTTGCTGATAATGTCATTAATATTATCCTCTGGTTCCATTAACCGCTTGCTCCTGATTACTTGAAATTTATTTATCAGAATATACCAGAAATGCACATCAAGTCGGAACCACAGAGTGATTAATTGGCGCTACGTATGATGATGTGTGCCTATTTCGCGTAACCGACGGAGTAATCTGAGCGGGGGCATTGTACCAACCTGGGCACACCACGTTGGCACGCCGGTCTCAATGGCGAAGGGTTGAGAGCTGCAGAACATTCCTACCGTGGCCCCCTATTTATCTCATAACGCCTGCTGGCTAGAACAACGGCCATCAAGGGCCACGGTCGCTAAGCCCCGTCTAGCTATGCTGTCGGATTGTCGAAGCCAGGGGCTTATGAACTACCGCTAGTTGCACTGAATTTTTTTAGCGCCCGTGAAGGTGGGCAGCACAGACTACAGGTAAAGGGTTCCTTGATAAACTCGGTTACCATCACGAAACCACCTGCGCACAGCATACAAGACTTCCGTGAGATCATTCCGCACCCAATAAAACGCAACAACGTCCACGCACGGGTCAATCCCAGTACGGGCGTTTCTGAAGAATGCGGATAGCACTGTTCAAGATAAAGCCGATAGGCCTGCATCAAGGTGGTGATCGGGCGTTCATTTTCCGTTTTCTGCAAGCAGAGATAAATATTATAAAACAGCGAGGAATGAATATTCTGCTCCCAGCACATAAACCAGTCTTCAGAAAATGGCAGCATTCCTTTTGGCGGTGGGCAGCCGCGTATTTCTTTATACAGACGTACCAGGCGCCGACGGCTCACCGAAGTTTCTGACTCAAGAACCTGCATTCTTGCACCCAGAACGATCAGTTCCATCGCTATATTTATTTCGTAGATTTCATCCAGCACTTTTTTACCGATCACTTTTTACCCCTGAGATCGCGACTTTGCTGTTTATTCAGAGTATTGATCAAGTCAGTAGATAACAGTATCCCGGTATGAATTTGTTGTAACGCTTCAACCCGTGAGTCTTTGGTTAAATTGATGATGGCAGCATCCTCCACACGCAGGCGACAAATCAATTGATTCGTTGCTGCCAGCTTAATGAGCTGGGGCAATGTAAGCGCTTTCAGGTTATTTATCGTTTCTTCCGGTAGCCCAAGACGAAACCCCGCTGCAGATTTATCTGTCGAAATTAATTTCTGGCAAAGTAACAAATAGGAAAGGTTAAGATCGTGGATGTTTTGTAGGTGCTCATTTAAACTGGACATGTCTGAATCTCTAAATCTCACGCGGTTGGCACTGGATAGATCTCTACGCAGAAATACTCAATATTACAATCTATTAACAAGCTTGACATATTATGCCTTTCATTATTAATACCCAGCACCAAATGCACTGTAACTTATTGAAAGTAAAGAATATTTACACAAAAACCTGGCGCTTAATAATTAAAAAAAACCAAAGAATGAGGTGAGGTAAAACAAGATAATCATAAAATTCTTTAACGACAGCCTCCCCCAACTCATCACCACACGATAATCATCACAACAGAAACAAAAAGGAAGTTATAAAAAATTAAAAAAATATTATCACGCATTAAAAAAACAACGTTATTAAATTAACAATTAATAATGCACCACGGCAGCTACGCCTTGGTCACTCCCTCGATCACTCTGATAAAAAAACATCATTATCGCTTCAAGCATACTCGCCGATAGAAAATGCGTTATCAACCAGAATCCTGATGAGGGCTGACATTGTGTTGGGCTTCCTGATACGCTATTTAATATTCTGCTGTTTTTTCAGACCCGCCCCCCATAACGCTGATCGCGACTTTAGTCTCTTTCTCCACTAGCTCAATCACGCTATTTGATATGGCATAACGCAACGTATTAAAGTATCCAATTTTACATTTATCACAACATTAACCACTGTGTATTATCAGCTGATGATAATAAAATAACGGCATGAGTAAGCGGAAAAGTTTTCCTGCCAGGGAGATCTTCTAATATGTCGAGAAACAATAAAAAAACAACACCGGAGTATAGCGCCAAAAGTGTTGTTATTTAGCGGAATGACATTCCACTAAACCAGGTTATCATCCCCACATTGAGCAATCTACCGTTAGTATCGATTGGTTTTCAGACGTGGCCCGTTGATAGTAAATCAAGACGCACCTGAAATCTGTTTTCCTTTTTTCACTACCTCTTGGTGGGGTCGTACTGGAATTTACCTCAGTACACCGCCTCTATATCGGCCCGGCATTGATTGGCGTTTATCGATAAAAATAGAGGAGTTATTGAAGAATTGAAAGGGAAAGAAGCACGACGGTAACACTATCTGATTGACACAACGGCTGACACCCATACATGAGCTGGCTACACATCCCCTAAACTGATTTGTCGCTTGCCTATCATCCCCTGTCATTATTGTGCCCCTTTGCCAGCTTATCGCTGGCTTTTTTTTACTCAACGTAACGATAAAAAGAAGTCATAAGATCGAATAATATAAGGTACGTTTTACGCATATCTGAACGCTTGAGACAACAGGAAGAGAGCCGGGTGCCGATCTTCGCAGCAGATATTTTTCTAATAGAACCACTGTTTTCTGCAACCTATAACCGGTCTGACGCAGACAAAACTTTCGCCTGCTTAATCTATTACGGCAGGGTTGTGGCCTCTTGATACAGACGCTTCTACACAAATGCCTGTATTTCATCTGACCACTATTCTGGAACAACCATACTTTAGCAGAGAAAATTGGAACGCAAGTTCTATTTCCAGAATGGACTATGGCCTCCTTAGCAACCGATAGTTGCTCATTGAAATCAGATATAAATTTCATCACACACTTTCTCACGCCGCTGATTAATTGTATTTGATTCTGGTAAAGTAAAGAGAATCTACTAATCCGCCGCATTCGTTATGGAAAAAATGAATCATATATTAATGAAGAAAAATAATGATACGCGTAACCAGCAGGACATATCGCGCAAAACCGTGCATAATAAACGGATAAATTAATTCACCGCCGTTTCTGTTAACAGCATGCCATTTGTCATCCTGTCCACTGACAGATTAATAATAATAAAGCTTAAGTGAGCCTGTCGATTATTTCCCCTGCAAATAACAAGGGCATGACGTCTAACGAACATCGATAATCAGCACGAATATTTCATCAATAGCTCACTGACATCGATTCAAAGAAGATGAGTTCAAACAATGGATAACAATATTATTATCGATAATCTTCTCATGCTTGACGGTCGTACCCGAATGCTGTCGCGTATACCGGACGGGAAAGGCGTGATGCTTCCCGCCTCTGCCTGTCGCTGTTTTATCGCGCTGGCTCAGGCTAAAGAGCAGGTGTTATCGCAAGAACAGCTAATGGATGTGGGCTGGCGTCATTCCGGCGTAGAGGTTACAGACAACAGTGTACGGGTGATGATTACCAAGATTCGCCGTGCGCTGATCGCGCTCGAAGTCAATGACAGCGTCCAGCTGATTGCCGTAACGCGCAGTGGATACCGGCTGATTGTGCGCACAGAACAACCTGACATAACGCGGCGTACAACATCTGCCAGCAATCCGCTGCACGTCTCGACAGGATTGGTTTCGCGGCACGTCAGTGCGTACCGAGCCCATCGCTTTTTGAGACGACGTTTAGCGGCAGGTGCAGCCGGGCTGGTACTGGGGAGCTGTCTGGCCGCGGCGGTCAGCTGGCTGCTGGCAATCAAACCCACACCAATCAACTACGTGCGCTGGCACGGCGCGGAGACCCCACCACAGACGGAGGTTTGGGTGCCGGGAAATATTTCACCCGACAAACAGCGGGTCGTCCAGACACTACAACTTTACAGGCAGTACGCTATTAACAAGAACGGGGATATTAACCCCGAACATGCCCGTTACCTCTACATTACTACGGGGGGAGCCAGCCCCGATCTGGGCCTGATCGCCTGTGTTGCCCCGCTGCGGGATTCGGAGAACAACTGTGAATCGTACTCTTTTAAATATCGTTAAATCGCCAACTACGCTGTGTTTTATTGGCGGACTTATACTACCGCTTGTGGCTTGTATGCTGAAAGATATGGTCTTTAATCCGCTGAAAGCCAGCTGCATTGTTTCTCAGGCACGATATGATATCAGTGATGAGAATAACTGGACGCTGACGCGCGGTATTTATCGTTTTTATCGCGATGGTTTAACCCGGTGGCGCGTGATCTATACCGGCAGTATCAGTGACTATATCAATGGCGGTAGGCAGCTCCACCCTGTTGCCGTGCTGCGCGAAATCACCTTCAGTAGCAGCGTAAGTCAAAACCGGCTGATAAATACCACTATTCAGCAGAGCAGCAGGCTGGGCGATCAAAGCAACGATGATGATGTGGCAAAATATGTTTTTCGACATCTCACCCCAGGAGAGATCCATACCAGCCGGATGTATCTGCTGGATGATAAAGCACTGGCTATCGGCGGTGAAAACAGTGCGCCCATGCTGTGCGTAAACTGAAATGGGGGCATTTAAACCTCCCCTCTCCATCCCAGGTGATCAGAATGCGGTGTTTATTGATTCATATCCCACAGGGCATAACCCGCAACACAGCAGGTCGCCATCATCACCATTAACATGGAGGTAGAAAGAACCTTATATAACAAACTGCCGGCGTTTTTTTTAATGTTGTTACTCATTCACTTAATCCTGTAATTAACACTCGCGCCAGCTTTGATTAGAATCAGGCAGGCTGCATAGTGTAAACCACGTATTCAGCAGGATAATCAGTGGATAAGATTTCATTACTGTGGCTATTTCATCAGCTCTGGTGTCGTACAGGCTTTGGCACCGGTCTGGTTACCGACGGGCAAATAAAGGCTGCCGCCATCATTTTTCCCTACGGCGCGATTTTTCATTGCACTGCAGACAGTGAGCAACCGATGTTGCTTACGCAACTCTGTATTGGGCCAGAATCTAACAATAAGTAAAACTTATTCAAAAATGCAAATTTTGCCGTGTGACAAAATGCCGTCACAAGCAACGTTACCGAAAAGCCTCTTTTTTCAACCAGGCAACCGTTTACGTAGCGACTAAGATTGCATGAACACCAGAGAGTGAAAAAGTTCATGTCAGCAGGATTATTTTGTGACACAAATCACACTTTAGCGGAATTGAAATGAAACAGAATTTGACAAGTGTGAGTGATCTCTATTTCCTAGAGCGCTGAAAGCGGCACACTGCCGTAAAACTTCCAACGGGTGTTTTCGTTCAAGTGACAAGCCCCCCTTGTCGCCCGTTAAACCGGTAACGCGATCTGAACGATAGCTGTCGCACAGGTCACTGAGCATATGAAAAAACAATGAAACATAAAATAATGATGGCGGGAGCGCTGGCCGCACTCTCTTATTCACAAACCTCAGTCGCAGAGACCGGCGATGCCTCCTATGTTTCTGACTGGTGGCATCAAAGTGTGAATGTGGTGGGCAGCTACCATACGCGCTTCGGACCGAAGCTGAATAATGATGTCTATCTTGAATACGAAGCCTTTGCACATAAAGACTGGTTCGATTTCTACGGCTACGTTGATGTGCCAAAATTCTTTGGTGTTGGTAACGGTAATGACAAGGGTGCCTGGGATAACGGTTCCCCGTTCTTTATGGAGATCGAACCGCGTTTCTCTATTGATAAACTGACGGGCACCAGCCTGGGCTTTGGCCCGTTTAAAGAGTGGTATTTCGCCAATAACTACGTTTACGATATGGGTGATAGCAAGGCCAGCCGCCAGAATACCTGGTATATGGGTCTGGGCACCGATATCGATACCCATTCAGATATTGGTCTGTCGCTCAATGTATACGCCAAATATCAGTGGGAAAACTATGATGCCGCTAACGAAAATAGTTGGGACGGCTACCGCTTCAAAGTGAAATATTTTGTGCCGCTGACTACGTTATGGGGCGGTAATCTGAGCTATATCGGCTTCACCAACTTTGACTGGGGTTCCGACCTCGGAGATAAATCCAGCCCGGCGCGCACCAGTAACTCCATCGCCTCCAGCCATATTCTTACTCTTGGCTACGACCACTGGCACTACTCATTTGTCGCGCGTTACTTCCATAACGGTGGCCAGTGGAACGACGGCGTGGTGCAAAACTTCGGCGGCGGTGATTTCAGCCTGAAATCTTCCGGCTTCGGCTACTACCTGGTTGCCGGCTATAACTTCTGACCACGGGTCAGCAGAGCTGATACCAACGCCAGCACGACTAAAAGCTCAACGCGCCAATCGGCGCGTTTTTGTTGCCGCCCGGATGCAGCTATACTTGGCTGGCAATACTGCATATGAAATCAGGAAGAGTTATGTCTGCAAGGCTTGTCGATCACGATGTTAAATTGCGTCCGCTGGAACGCGAAGATCTGCGTTTTGTCCACCAGCTGGATAATAACGCCAGCGTTATGCGTTACTGGTTTGAAGAGCCGTATGAGGCTTTTGTTGAACTGTCAGATCTCTATGATAAGCACATCCACGATCAGAGCGAACGGCGCTTTGTGGTGGAACATAACGGCGCGAATGCCGGTATGGTGGAGCTGGTAGAAATTAATCATATTCATCGCCGGGCGGAGTTTCAGATTATTATCGCCCCCGACCATCAGGGCAAGGGATTAGCCAGCAAGGCTGTAAAGATGGCAATGGATTATGGTTTCTCCGTGCTGAATCTCTATAAGCTCTATCTGATCGTCGACAAAGAGAACGACAAGGCAATTCACATCTATCGCAAACTGGGCTTTAAGGTAGAAGGTGAGTTGATCCACGAATTCTTTATTAACGGTGAATATCGTAACACCATACGCATGTGCATTTTCCAGCCGCAGTATCTGGAGCATTTCAAACCCGCGCAGGGGATGGTTCAACCGACCGCGCAGTAAAAAGGCCGGAAATCCGGCCTGGTGAGATTCAGCTACGTCACCTATGCCCCACGCGCGCCGACCGGATCCATGATGATCTGCAGGCGCGCTGGCTCAATTTTGTACATCCCTCCGTAGAAAGGATCAACCCCCAGCCAGCCGGGGAAACCGAGCAGCGGAATGTTACCCAGCAGATACCACAGGTTCGGGCTCTCCTTTAATGGCAAAGTCTGTGGAATATAGCCAGCGCGCTCCAGCATCACCCGATACTTTTTCTTACCGAAATAGTTACCGTTGGACTTCGCCAGCGTCACGGTTTTGGGCGTATAGCCCTCTGCTACCGCCCTCCCGCTTTCATCCTGTATCACAAACTTCACCCCCGGAGGCTGGGTTTGTAGCGTGACATCCTGAGTCTCGCTGGAAACAATTGTCGCGCATCCCGTTAACATCCACGCTGCCATCAGCGCTGTGATCAGCCGTTTCATGATTATTCCTGCCTGAATCCAGTATGCTGACAGTCTAAGCCGGAGCGAGTCAGTTTTCATTACTTACCTCCCCGTGCCAGCGGGCGAACACAGCGGTTAATCGATGCGTTATTCAGCCATCAAAGGGAAAACAATCTGCCATGCCCTGAACGCAACACCTTGACTCATGCCGCTCTCTTTAAGAAACGAGCCTCTCATACCAGTTAACCAAACATGCGCTCAAGGTAGCGTTCCAGCGCCATGCGTGAACTGAAGCCGTGGGGGATACCATAGTGGTCGTTGGCCTCACCGGCCAGATACATCGGAAAACGGATATAGTGATCGCAGATTTTCACCTCCGAGGCGGTGCTGGCGATCGCCTGGCTTCTCTCTTTTAGCATTGGGTGGATAACCAACGCGGTACGACCAAGACGTGCTTCACGGTTGACATACACATAGTCTTCGCCGCGGCGATAGCCGTAGGTTTTGGGGGTTACCGCATCCATTTCAAATCCCACTTTTTCCAAAACGCGTGCTACCTCATCAGGTCGTAAATACATGCTTGTTCCTCTCATTCTGTAAACCCGGCAACCTTACAACAGCCTTTGCCCTCGGGGCTTTCGGAATAATCCACAAACACCGGCCGTCAGGTGGCGTGTCTGAACACGCCATATAACTATAAGCCTGTTTCGACCTAAGAAGCACATTTTTGGCGAACGGCGTGAGATTAACGTCAATGGCATCGCCGCAGTAGAGGTTCAAGAAACAACGTCAGGCGTACGCGCTGCCCCAGGCCATCGCGCTCACAGCCAATGCGTCATCTTTACCCGAAAATTTTTTTTGCGCGTCAACACCTTGTGCGGCAAGACATCAGTAGCGAAATTTAGCGAAAAATCTTATGGCCTGATCATTGTACGGTTGCAATCCCATGACGCTATATCTAGTATTTAACGCATACAACAAACACAATATGATGTGTTTTGGCAAAGTGGTCGCTCAATTACCCAGTACCAGAATCATCAGCTCACCCCTTAGTGAGGTAAATACGAATCATGCGCATTATTATTTACACTAAAGATAACTGTGTCCAGTGCAACGCCACTAAAAATGCGATGGACAAGAAAGGCATTGCTTACCAACTGATTAATCTCGACCAGGAACCGGCACATACCGAGACACTTAAATCCCTGGGCTATCGTCAGGTTCCTGTAGTGATGGCCGAACAAGAGCACTGGAGCGGCTTCCGCCCGGACAAAATCCAGGCGCTAAGTCATATTGCTACGGTGCGGGGATAACGCTATGGCTACGCTGGTCTACTTCTCCAGCCTGTCAGAAAACACCCATCGTTTTATCGTGCGCCTGAACCTGCCGGCACGCCGCATTCCGCTGGACAGCTCGCAACAGCTACAGGTCAGTGAGCCTTATATTCTGGTCGTACCCAGCTATGGTGGCGGCACGCGGCATGGGGCGGTTCCTAAACAGGTGATCCAGTTTCTTAATGACATCAATAATCGTCAGCTGATCCGCGGCGTTATCGCCGCCGGAAACCGTAACTTTGGCGAGGCTTTTTGCCTGGCTGGCGACATCATTGCGCGAAAATGCCACGTTCCCTACCTCTACCGCTTTGAGCTGATGGGCACCTCTGACGACATCGCTAACATCTACAAGGGAGTAACCGAATTTTGGCAGCGACAGACAGCACACTCTTAGCGGGCAGCACGGCCACGGCGGACTATCACGCTCTCAATGCGATGCTCAATTTGTATGATGACAATGCCCATATTCAGTTTGAGAAAGACAGAGAGGCCACGCGTCAGTACTTTATTCAGCACGTTATTCCGAACAGCGTTCAGTTCGATTCCATCGCCGAACGCCTGCAGTTTTTAGTGGCTGAAGGCTATTATGAAGCTGACGTGTTGAATGCGTATCCGTTTGAGTTTGTCTGCTCGCTGTTCGCTGAGGCCACCGCACGGCGCTTTCGCTTTCAGACATTCCTCGGTGCCTGGAAGTTTTACACCAGCTATACGCTGAAAACCTTCGATGGCAAACGCTATCTGGAAGGCTTTACCGAACGCGTGTGTATGGTCGCGCTAACGTTAGCGAAAGGTGACCAGCCGCTGGCGCTGGCGCTGACGGATGAAATTCTGAGCGGCCGCTTCCAGCCTGCAACACCGACCTTCCTGAACTGCGGTAAACAGCAGCGCGGCGAGCTGGTTTCCTGCTTCCTGTTGCGTATTGAAGACAATATGGAGTCGATTGGGCGGGCGGTGAATTCAGCGCTGCAACTGTCCAAACGCGGCGGCGGCGTGGCGTTTCTGCTGTCAAACCTGCGTGAGGCCGGTGCGCCGATCAAACGTATCGAAAATCAGTCTTCCGGCGTGATCCCGGTGATGAAAATGCTGGAAGATGCCTTCTCCTACGCCAACCAGCTGGGAGCACGTCAGGGGGCTGGCGCGGTCTACCTGCATGCGCACCATCCGGATATCCTGCGTTTCCTCGATACCAAGCGCGAAAATGCCGACGAGAAGATCCGCATCAAAACCCTGTCGCTGGGCGTAGTGATCCCCGATATCACCTTCCAGCTGGCGAAAGATAACCAGCAGATGGCGCTGTTCTCTCCCTATGACGTGGAGCGAATTTATGGTTTACCGTTCGCCGATATCAGCATCAGCGAAAAGTACCACGAGATGCTGAACGACGCGCGTATTCGCCGCACGTTCATCAACCCACGTGAATTTTTCCAGACGCTGGCAGAGATCCAGTTTGAGTCCGGATATCCCTATATCATGTTTGAAGATACGGTGAACCGGGCAAATCCTGTCCACGGGCGTATCAATATGAGTAACCTGTGTTCGGAAATCCTACAGGTTAACAGCCCGACCGAATATCACGATGACCTGAGCTATCGCCGCATCGGCAAGGATATTTCCTGTAACCTCGGCTCGCTGAATATCGCCCATGCGATGGATTCTGCTGATTTTGCCCGCACGGTGGAGATCGCCGTACGCGGACTGACGGCGGTATCCGATCAAAGCCATATCCATTCGGTGCCGTCGATCGAACAGGGCAACGCGCAGTCACACGCTATTGGCCTGGGGCAGATGAACCTGCACGGCTACCTGGCGCGGGAAGGTATCCAGTACGGCTCAGAAGCAGGCCTGGACTTCACTAATATTTATTTCTATACCGTGACCTACCATGCCCTGCGTACCTCTAACCAGCTGGCGCGTGAGCGCAGTACCACCTTCAGCGGGTTTGCTCAATCCCGTTATGCCAGCGGCGAATATTTCAATCCGTATCTGGAGCAGAGCTGGCAACCGCGTACCTCGCAGGTCGCCGCGCTGTTTGCCAACGCCGGGATTGCCATCCCAACGCGTCAGCAGTGGCAGACGCTGAAAGACGCGGTGATGCAGTACGGGCTGTACAACCAGAATTTGCAGGCCATTCCCCCGACGGGCTCGATCTCCTACATCAACCATGCCACCTCAAGCATTCACCCTATTGTGTCGCGCATTGAGATCCGTAAAGAGGGGAAGACCGGCCGCGTCTACTATCCGGCCCCCTTTATGAATAACGATAATCAGGCGTTTTATCGCGATGCTTATGATATCGGCCCGGAAGCGATTATCGACACCTATGCTGAAGCCACACGGCACGTCGATCAGGGGCTGTCGCTAACGCTATTTTTCCGCGACACCGCCACCACGCGTGATATCAACCGCGCGCAAATTTACGCCTGGAAGAAAGGCATTAAAACGCTGTACTACATTCGTCTGCGTCAGATGGCCCTGCAAGGCACTGAGGTCGAAGGTTGTGTCTCCTGCTCGCTCTGATCCCCTTTCCATCGCGGGCCAGATTTCCTGGCCCGATAACAAGATATCACTATGAAATTAAATAAAATTCACGCGATTAACTGGAACAAAATCGAAGATGACAAAGATCTGGAAGTGTGGAATCGACTGACCAGCAACTTCTGGCTACCGGAAAAAGTTCCGCTTTCCAACGATATTCCGGCATGGAACTCCCTCAACGCCGAAGAGCAGCAGCTCACGATCCGCGTCTTTACCGGCCTGACGCTGCTGGATACCATTCAAAACACCCTGGGGGCTCCGGCACTGATGGCCGATGCGCTGACGCCGCACGAGGAAGCGGTGATGTCAAATATCAGCTTTATGGAAGCGGTGCACGCCCGTTCATACAGTTCGATATTTTCGACGCTCTGCCACACCAGTGATGTTGATGCCGCCTACGCCTGGAGTGAGGAAAACGCGCCGTTGCAGGCTAAGGCACAGATTATCCTGCAACATTATTACCATGACGATGCGCTGAAAAAGAAAATAGCCAGCGTGTTTCTTGAATCATTTTTGTTCTATTCCGGTTTCTACCTGCCGATGTACTGGTCCAGTCGAGGTAAGCTGACCAACACCGCCGATCTGATCCGCCTGATTATTAAAGATGAGGCGGTTCACGGCTATTACATCGGCTATAAGTATCAGAAATCATTAGAAAAAGAGACGGCGCCGCGTAAAGAGGAACTACAGCAGTTTGCCATTGACCTGCTTCTTGAGCTGTATGAAAACGAAGTGGCTTACACTGAGGCGCTGTATGCGGGCGTGGGCTGGCAGGAAGATGTGAAAAAATTCCTGCATTACAACGCCAACAAAGCCCTGATGAACCTCGGTTACCAGGCGCTGTTCCCCTCTTACATGACCGATGTTAACCCGGCGATCCTCGCCGCGCTGTCGCCCAATGCCGACGAAAACCATGACTTTTTCTCCGGCTCCGGCTCCTCTTACGTGATGGGAAAGGCGGTAGAGACCGAAGACGAAGACTGGGACTTTTAAGCGCCTGGCGAATGGCCGTCACCGGCGGTCATAGCTTATTTTAATGATTTTCTATTTCTTAAAAAAACCTGCCTGTTTTTTGATTCAAATATGGTCGTGGTATACGGGCTATTTGGCTTCAGCAGGCAAACATCATAACAATATCTGGCTCATCAGAGAGAAGATCCTTAGAGAAATATCCCTTTTTTTCTCCTCGCGTCACTCGCCGTAATCCCTTACCCACTCTGACATTAGCCGTAATCCCCAATAAATCAGAGTCTTCTAATTGCCCGCTAAGGGTTGCCTCAAATTCTCAGTATGCTACGGTATAGGCCGATAATATTTAATTACAAAGAAGAGTTAACATAAGAAAATCAACTTTAACCGGGAAATAAATGAATGCATGGCTATTAAACTTGAAGTTAAAAATTTATATAAAGTTTTTGGGGACAACCCCGATCGCGCGTTTAAATATATTGAAAAAGGCATCGATAAAGAAACGCTGCTGGAGAAAACAGGGCTGTCGCTTGGCGTGAAAGACGCCAGTCTGGCCATTGAAGAAGGCGAGATTTTTGTCATCATGGGATTATCCGGCTCCGGTAAATCCACTATGGTTCGCCTTCTCAATCGTCTGATTGAACCCACCCGCGGCCAGGTCATCATCGACGGTGAAGATATTGCCAAAATATCTGAAAGCGCGTTACGCCAGGTCCGCAGAAATAAAATCAGCATGGTATTCCAGTCATTTGCGTTAATGCCACATATGACGGTATTAAATAATGCCGCATTTGGCATGGAATTAGCCGGCGTGCCGCTGGCAGAGCGTCAGGAAAAAGCGCTCGATGCACTGCGACAGGTTGGGCTGGATAATTACGCCCATGCTTACCCGGATGAACTTTCCGGCGGCATGCGCCAGCGCGTTGGATTAGCCCGCGCCCTGGCGATTAATCCCGATATATTATTGATGGATGAAGCCTTCTCCGCGCTTGACCCGTTAATTCGTACCGAAATGCAGGATGAATTAGTCAAGCTGCAATCGCGCCACCAGCGCACCATCGTCTTTATTTCTCACGATCTTGATGAAGCTATGCGCATTGGCGACCGTATCGCCATTATGCAGGGCGGTGAAGTGGTGCAGGTCGGCACGCCGGATGAGATCCTCAACAATCCGGCTAACGACTACGTGCGCACCTTCTTCCGTGGCGTGGATATCAGCCACGTATTCAGCGCGAAGGATATTGCCCGCCGTAGTGCCGCAGCGCTGATCCGTAAAGCGCCAGGGCTCGGCCCGCGTTCAGCCATCAAGCTGTTGCAGGACAACGACCGTGAGTACGGCTACGTGCTGGAAAAACAACGCTTTGTTGGTACCGTCTCCGTAGATTCGCTAAAGGCCGCGCTGGCAGAAGGCGCGGGCCTTGATCGGGCGCTGCTGGACACCCCACAGGCGATGCCCGCTGATACCACGCTTAACGACCTGCTTTCCCATGTTGCCCAGGCTCCGTGCGCGGTGCCGATCGTCGGTGACGAGGGACAGTACATCGGCATTATTTCCAAAGGTACGTTATTGCAAGCATTAGATCGTGATGGAGGCCAGCCATGAGTGAACAAACCAGTAACCCGTGGGAGTCTGCAACCCCAAATCAGAGCGCGCCAGCGGATGCCAGCCAGGCCGCAACCAGCGGCGGCGATCCTTGGGGAGCGCCGGATGCCGCCACGACCAGCCAACCTGCCACCAATTCTGCTGGCGGCAGCAGCGATGCCTGGGGAGCCTCTCCCGGCGCTTCGCACGATGCGGCAGGCGGCGGCGACTGGCTGAATAGCGCTCCGACACCGCAGGCGGAACACTTTAATATCCTCGATCCGTTCCATAAAACGCTGATCCCGCTCGACAGCTGGGTGACCACCGCGATCGACTGGGTAGTGACTCACTTTCGTCCGCTGTTCCAGGGTGTTCGCCTGCCGGTAGATTATATCCTTAGCACCTTCCAGCAGCTGCTGCTGGGTATGCCCGCACCGGTGGCGATTATCGTTTTTGCCCTGATTGCCTGGCAGCTCTCCAGCTTCAGCATGGGGGTCGCCACGCTGGTGTCACTGGTCGCGATTGGCGCCATCGGGGCCTGGTCCCAGGCGATGGTCACGCTGGCGCTGGTGCTGACCGCCCTGCTGTTTTGCATCATCATCGGCCTGCCTCTGGGCATCTGGCTGGCACGTAGTCAGCGAGCGGCGAAAATTATCCGGCCAATGTTGGACGCGATGCAGACCACGCCGGCATTTGTCTACCTGGTGCCAATCGTTATGCTGTTTGGCATCGGCAACGTGCCGGGCGTGGTGGTGACCATTATCTTCGCCCTGCCGCCGATTGTTCGCCTGACCATTCTCGGCATTAAGCAGGTGCCTGCCGACCTGATTGAAGCGGCTGAATCCTTCGGTGCCAGCCCGCGTCAGATGCTGTTTAAAGTGCAGCTGCCGCTGGCGATGCCAACCATTATGGCCGGGGTCAATCAGACGCTGATGCTGGCCCTGTCAATGGTGGTCATTGCTTCAATGATTGCCGTAGGCGGTCTTGGTCAGATGGTATTACGCGGTATTGGACGCCTGGATATGGGTCTGGCGACCGTGGGCGGCGTGGGTATCGTCATTCTGGCAATTATCCTTGACCGACTCACCCAGTCCCTTGGCAGAGACAACCGCAGCCGTGGCAACCGGCGCTGGTTTGCCAGCGGCCCGCTGGGCCTGTTGACCCGCCCCTTTATCAAATAATTCTTTTGGCGGCACGCCACCGTGCCGCCTGCAACCTCAGCACGACCCACTATTAAGGAATCGCTATGCGTAAGACAGCACTGCTGGCCGCCGCGTTCACCACGCTGGCCGCCGCTCAGGTTTCCGCCGCCGATCTGCCGGGTAAAGGCATTACCGTTAAACCCGCTCAAAGCACCATTACCGAAGAGACCTTTCAGACGCTACTGGTAAGCCGTGCGCTGGAAAAACTGGGGTACACCGTTGATGACCCGAGTGAAGTCGATTACAACGTTGCCTATACCTCGATTGCCGCCGGTGATACCACCTTTGTCGCCACTAACTGGAAACCGTTGCATGACGATATGTATCAGGCCGCCGGTGGCGATGCCAAATTCTATCGCCAGGGTACTTACGTGCAGGGCGCTGCCCAGGGCTACCTGATCGATAAGAAAACCGCTGAAAAATACCACATCACCAACATTGGCCAGCTGAAAGATCCCAAAGTGGCTAAGCTGTTTGATACCAATGATGACGGCAAAGCCGATTTAACCGGCTGCACGCCGGGCTGGGGCTGTGACGATGTGATCAGTCACCAGGTTAAAGCCTTTGGATTGAGTAATACCGTGCAGAATAATCAGGGCAATTACTCGGCAATGATCGCGGATACCATCACCCGTTTCAAAGACGGTAAACCGGTGCTTTACTACACCTGGACGCCGTACTGGGTCAGTGACGTGCTGGTTCCGGGACGCGATGTGGTGTGGTTGCAGGTGCCGTTCTCTTCTATGCCGGGCGCACAGAAAGATGTTGATACCAAATTGCCAAATGGCGCCAATTACGGCTTCCCGGTTAATACGATGCATATCGTGGCTAACAAAGAGTGGGCTCAGAAAAATCCTGCAGCCGCAAAACTGTTTGCCGAGATGAAACTGCCGTTAGCGGATATCAATGCGCAAAACGCACGCATGCATCAGGGACAGTCTTCTGAAGCAGATATTAACGCGCATGTGAATGGCTGGATCAAAGCGCACCAGGCGCAGTTCGACGGCTGGGTGAAAGACGCGCTGGCGGCTGGCAAGTAATCTGCCCTCGGGCTATCTTCCCCACCGGATAGCCCACCGACCTATTTTGGGTTGCCCCCTCTCTTTGGTCAGCCCGGCAGTTCGGCGGTCATACCGCCGAACTGGTTTGTCCTGTTAATAATCATGTGAGTGAAATAGTTTTTTAGGTTACTATTAGCCTATAAGACATTTCTTACCGTGATAGTTGATTTTTATGAACCCCCCTCATCAAGCCCTTACACCCGCTTTGGTCATACTGATGTCTCTGGCTACCGGCCTGTCAGTCGCCTGTAACTATTATGTTCAGCCGCTGCTGGCCACCATTGCCCGCACCTTCGAACTCTCATTCCATCAGGCAGGCTTTATTGTCACTACTGCCCAGCTGGGATACGCCATCGGACTGCTGCTGCTGGTTCCGTTGGGGGATATGCTGGAACGCCGTGGCCTGATCGTCACGATGAGTCTGCTCGCCGCCGGGGGGCTGGTGATCACGGCGATGTCGTCCACGCTGCCGTTTATGCTGCTGGGAACGGCGCTGACCGGGCTGTTTTCCGTCGTCGCACAGATTTTAGTACCGCTGGCGGCAACCCTCGCCGCACCGGAAAAACGCGGTAAGGTCGTCGGTACGGTGATGAGCGGTCTGCTACTGGGCATCCTACTGGCCCGAACCGTTGCCGGAGGACTGGCAGAGCTGGGCGGTTGGCGCAGCGTCTATTGGATCGCCAGCGCACTAATGGTATTGATGGCGCTGGCGCTGTGGCGCTATTTGCCGCGTTATCAACAGTCGGTGGCGCTAAATTATCGCCAGCTGTTGGGATCAATCTTCTCCCTCTACACCCGTCATTCCATCCTGCGTACCCGAGCCATCATCGGTTGTCTGGTGTTTGCAAACTTCAGCGTGCTCTGGACCTCTATGGCATTTCTGCTTTCGTCACCGCAGTGGAATTATTCAGAAGGGGAAATAGGCATGCTGGGGCTGGTCGGTGCCGCGGGTGCACTGGCGGCACGTCATGCCGGTGCCCTGGCAGACAAAGGCAAGGCCCGCCTGACTACCAGCGCAGGACTGATCGTTTTACTGGCTTCATGGGGGGTTATTACCCTGGGTGCTCATTCACTGCTCGCGTTGGTCATCGGCATTATCTTGCTCGACCTTGCGGTTCAGGGTGTACATATTACCAATCAGAGCGTGATTTACCGCAATATGCCCGAAGCGCGTAACCGCCTCACCGCCGGTTATATGACCAGCTACTTTGTTGGCGGAGCCGCGGGATCCCTCCTGTCGGCATCGGCTTTTCAAGCTGCGGGCTGGTATGGCGTCTGTGGTGCTGGCGCAGCGCTCACCGTATGTAACCTGTTGGTCTGGTGGCATGGCCAGCGGTTTGAGGGCATAACCGAATAATGTTCTCAACTGAAAATGTTTTTTTGGGAACTTTTCGCCTGTTAAGACATTTCTGACTCTGTTATGGTTAAGATAAATTTACTAAGCCTGGTTATATTTTCAATTGAAATGATTAAGCGATCGCAGAGCAGCCTTACGTCTTCGCACCGCCCCCACGTTAGGGGGGGGGCGAAACGAATGGTCATGATAGCGCCTTCATCTCCGTTTTACTGAAAACGTCATATCAGCCAAATTTTCCTAACCGGATGTTACCGGCCCCTTCGGGTTCCGTGCCCTGTCAGGTTTTTTACGTTTTACACACAGCATTGTTTATCACGGCTATCAAGTGGCCTGGTTAAGGAATGACCGTGAAACTAAGGATGATGACTAGGCCAATGTGAAAATCTCACCGACGGCAAAGTCGCATCACCCATTAATCACCATCGTTATTACACCCGTTGCAACTAGTGAGGTTCATTTATAATGGAAAGTTCATTTACTCCCATTGAACAGATGCTGAATTTTCGTGCGAACCGCCAGAAAGATTTTCCACTACAGGAAATTATACTGACGCGCCTGTGTATGCACATGCAGAGTAAACTGCTGGAAAATCGCAATAAGATGCTGAAAGCACAGGGAATTAACGAGACGCTGTTTATGGCATTAATTACCCTGGATGCGCAGGAGGATCACAGCATCCAGCCTTCAGAGCTGAGCTCTGCCCTCGGCTCGTCACGCACTAACGCCACACGCATTGCTGATGAGCTGGAGAAACGCGGTTGGATAGAACGTCGCGAAAGCGATAATGACCGCCGCTGCCTGCACCTGCATCTGACGCCAAAAGGCGACGAGTTCTTACGCCAGCTACTGCCGCCTCAGCATCAGTGCCTGAAACTTTTATGGTCGGCATTAAGCGCTTCCGAAAAAACTCAACTGGAAGCGATCACTCGTAAACTATTGAATCGTATGGACCAAATGGATGAAGAGGAGGTTGTTGCCTCCCTGTCACGCTGATGACCTGATTAATAGCATATTGTGTGACACAACCTTTGCGAAGAATCGCTACCTTGTTTCCCGCCACTTACCCTTTTGCCAGCGCCAGGCCGCTGGCATTTTTGCCCCAAACGATCGCTAACATGATGACAGCGGCTTCGGCCGCAAAAAATTCAGGAGTAAACTATGAATGCAAGCGCGGCGCCGCAGGAGCCGAAAAAGAAGAAAAAACGCAAAAGCGCGCTGATTTTTTTGGCCGTCCTGTTCGTCATCGTTGGCGTGGTGTATCTGGCTTACTGGTTACTGGTATTACGTCACTACCAGGAAACTGACGATGCTTATGTGGCCGGAAATCAGGCGCAGGTGATGGCTCAGGTCGCGGGTAGCGTCAATAAGGTGTGGTTTGATGATACGGACTACGTCAAAAAAGGAGATGTACTGGTCACCCTGGATCATACCGATGCCGGGCAGGCATTTGAGAAAGCGCAAACGGCGTTAGCCACCAGCGTGCGACAAACTCATCAGCTGATTATCAACGGCAAACAGTATCAGGCGACGATTGAACTGCGAAAAACGGCGTTGCAGCAGGCGCTGGCGGATTTACATCGCCGCGAGCCGCTGGGGGCATCGAATCTGATTGGTAAAGAAGATCTGCAGCACGCGCGCGATGCGGTGACCACCGCCAAAGCGCAGCTGGACGTGGCGATGCAGCAGTATAACGCCAATCAGGCGATGATCCTCGATACCACGCTGGAAAATCAGCCTGCGGTCAAGAAGAGTGCTGCTGAACTGCGTGATGCCTGGCTTGCCCTGCAACGTACCAACGTGGTCAGCCCGATCGATGGCTACGTTTCACGTCGCAGCGTGCAGGTGGGTTCGCAGATTGGCACCACGACCCCCCTGCTGGCCGTCGTGCCGGCGAACAATCTGTGGGTAAACGCTAACTTTAAGGAAACCCAGCTGGCTGGCGTTCGTATCGGCCAGCCCGCAACCGTGGTTAGCGATATTTACGGTGATGACGTGGTCTATCACGGCAAGGTAATTGGGCTGGATATGGGCACCGGAAGCGCGTTCTCACTGCTTCCTGCACAGAATGCCACCGGTAACTGGATCAAAGTGGTACAGCGCCTGCCGGTACGCATCGCGCTTGATGCGCAGGAGGTGGCGAAACATCCGCTGCGTATTGGCCTGTCGACGCAGGTAAAAGTGGATACCCGCAGCGGTGAAGGTGCCGTGCTGGCCACCCGCGTACGCAGCGAGCCGGCTTATGCCAGTGATGCCCTGACGCTGGATTTGACGCCTGCAAACCGGCTTATCGCCGATATTATTCGCGCTAATGCCAGCTAAATCAACGGGGGGGGATATGCCACGTCAGCCTCTTTCTGGCACGCCACTGGTCTTAATGACCATTGCGCTGTCACTGGCAACGTTTATGCAGGTTCTGGACTCTACCATTGCTAACGTGGCCATCCCGACCATCGCCGGAAACCTCGGTGCTTCAAACTCGCAGGGCACCTGGGTCATCACCTCGTTTGGCGTAGCCAACGCCATTTCCATTCCGATCACCGGCTGGCTGGCCAAGCGGATCGGCGAAGTGAAGCTGTTTCTGTGGTCGACCATCGCTTTTGTCGTGGCGTCCTGGTTGTGCGGCATGTCTGAAAGCCTTTCTATGCTGATCTTCTTTCGCGTCATCCAGGGGATCGTTGCAGGCCCTCTGATCCCACTGTCGCAAAGCCTGCTGCTCAATAATTATCCCCCGGCAAAACGCAGCGTTGCGCTTTCGCTGTGGGCGATGACGGTGATCGTTGCCCCCATTTGTGGCCCGATCCTCGGCGGCTGGATCAGTGATAACTATCACTGGGGCTGGATATTCTTTATCAACGTGCCTATCGGGGTCGCGGTGGTGATCCTTGCCTTACAGACGCTGCGCAACCGCGAAACGGCCACGGTGATCCGTCCTATTGATACCGTAGGACTGGTTCTGCTGGTTGTCGGCATCGGCTGTCTGCAGGTGATGCTCGATCGCGGGAAAGAGCTGGACTGGTTTAGCTCCACGGAGATTATTACGTTAACCGCTATCGCGGTGGTGGCCCTGGCGGTGCTGCTGGTGTGGGAGCTGACGGATGACCATCCGATCGTGGATTTATCACTATTCAAATCGCGCAACTTCACCATCGGCTGCCTGTCCATTAGCCTGGCGTATATGCTCTATTTTGGTTCTATCGTGCTGTTACCCCAGCTGCTGCAAGAGGTATACGGCTACACGGCAACCTGGGCTGGTCTGGCTTCGGCCCCGGTGGGGATTATCCCGGTGATCCTGTCGCCGATTATCGGCCGTTTTTCCCACAGGCTGGATATGCGGCGGCTGGTGACCTTTAGCTTCATTATGTATGCGGTGTGCTTCTACTGGCGCGCTTATACCTTTGAACCCGGTATGGATTTTGGTGCTTCGGCGTGGCCGCAGTTTATCCAGGGTTTTGCCGTGGCGTGCTTCTTTATGCCACTGACTACCATTACCCTGTCAGGATTACCGCCGGAGCGACTCGCCGCAGCGTCAAGCCTGTCTAACTTTACCCGCACGCTGGCGGGTTCCATCGGAACTTCGATTACCACCACCCTGTGGACCAATCGCGAGTCGGTCCACCATAGCCAGCTGACAGAATCGGTGACGCCTTACAATGTAAACAGTCAGGAGATATACGCGAAGCTGGAACAGGCAGGGTTGACTCACGATCAGGCATCGGCGTGGATTGCACAGCAAATCACCAATCAGGGGCTGATCATTTCAGCTAATGAAATTTTCTGGGCGTCTGCCGGAGTCTTTCTTATCCTGCTGGTGCTGGTGTGGTTTGCCCGGCCACCGTTTTCGGCAGGCGGGGGCGGCGGCGGCGCGCATTAAAAAAGGGCGGATCGCCGATCCGCCCTTTTACAGGGAGCGAACGCTCCCTATTTTTCCATTGCGTTACGCGTTCTGACGCCACCATTCGGCCAACAGCACGCCGGTCGCTACCGAAACGTTAAGGCTTTCAACGTTGCCGGTGCCGCTGATAGAAACGCTGAGATCGCCCTGCTCTAAAGTACTGTCAGACAGACCGTCGCGCTCCTGGCCCAGCACCAGCACCATTTTGGCCGGCAGTTCTGCCTTCGCCAGCGGTATACCCTGATGGCTGGACGTGGTGACGATGGTATAGCCCGCTTTACGGAACGCATCCAATCCCGCGGCAAAACTTTCACCGCTGATGGCCTGCACATGTTCCGCTCCACCTTCTGCGGTACGCACCGCCGCCCCTGACTCTAACAGGGAAGCATCATCCACCAGCAAACCCTTAGCGCCAAAGTGCGCACAGCTGCGCATAATGCCACCCAGATTGTGCGGGTTACCGATATCTTCCAGCGCCAGCACGCAATCTTTCTGACCGGACTGCGCCAGCCATTCGCTCACCGGCATGCCGACGCGCTTTTTAATCAGGAAGCAGACACCACCATGGTGTTCAGTGCCGGATGCCTTCTGTAGCTCGGCGTCATCAACGGTGTGATAAGCCTTACGGTTGGCGGCCATCCACTTTAACGCATCGCGGAAGCGTGGCGTGACGCTTTGCACAAACCAGGCGCGTACGATAGATTCCGGGCGGCTCTGGAACAATGCCTGACAGGCATGTTCTCCGTAAACACGCGTCTCTTCCATACGCTGGCGGCGCAGCTGTTCGGGATTGATGAAGCTTTTCCCGCTGATGCCACCGTGATCGGGTTTGTCATCCGCCGCTGCGGCATTGGGCGCACGGGAAACGGTACGCCACGGAGAGTCAGAACGCCCTTCGTCGCGATCGCGCCCGCCACGTGGCTTGCTGTCTGTCGTGCGCGCGGGACGGCGTTCACCGTCCTGACGATAGCCACCTTTACCGGTACGCGGGTTTTTTCCGCTTTTGCTGTTTTCGTCATCGCCGCGAACATACATCACTTTGACCTTACTGCTCTTACCTTTCAATTCGTCGTTCATTTGTCCTCCACCTGGGCTGAGCGCGAAGCGCGCAGATTACCTGATGTCGCAGCGCTTAGCTATTAACTTCCGATAAATGCGCCCATATGCTGCCCACCAGCGGCAACATCTGTGAGAGTTTACCTATCAAACATATTGGACGAACCACGTTGAGCGACTTATCCCCCCTCCGCATACTATTCGCCATCGACGGAAAACGCAGTAAGCAATTACTTACTCCTGCAATGAGGTGAATAATGAATACAGTTTGCTCATCATGTCAGGCAACCAACCGGGTGCCGGTAGAACGCGTTGCGGACGATGCTAAATGCGGCCGCTGCGGCGATAACCTGTTTGACGGGAAGGTGGTCAATGCCACGGCCGCGACCCTGGATAAATATTTACAGGGCGACCTGCCGGTGGTGATCGACTTCTGGGCCCCCTGGTGCGGCCCCTGCGTCAACTTTGCCCCCGTTTATGAGGCGGTTGCCCGCGAGCGCGGTCGTCAAATACGCTTTTTAAAGGTGAATACCGAAGCTGAACCGGCGCTAAGCGCCCGCTTCCGCATTCGGAGTATTCCAACCATTATGCTGTTTAAACAGGGCGAAGTGGCCGATGTGCTGAGCGGAGCAATGCCAAAAGCCCCCTTTGAAGCCTGGCTTGATGAAAATCTGTAGACTGATTGGGCGGGCAGCGTGGGTCAGAATTGGTTAGAATAGCGTTTTTCGCTGATGACTGATGATGACCGATAACGCTGTTTTGCGCCTGCGCGCCGGGCGACTCGCCCGAGCAACGCGCCCCTTCCTCGCCCGGGGCAATCGCATTAGCCGCTGCCAGGGCTGCCTGCTGCCGCAAAAAAACTGCCTGTGCGCCACTATCATGCCCCAACAGGCGCGCAGCCGTTTTTGCCTGGTGATGTTTGACAGCGAGCCGATGAAGCCGAGTAATACCGGGCGGCTGATTGCCGATATTCTGCCGGACACGCTGGCGTTTGGCTGGTCACGTACCGAGCCGGATGCAGATCTGCTTCAGGCCGTGCAAAATACCCATTATCAGCCGATGGTGGTTTTTCCTGAATCCTATGCCGACCCCGCACGCCCGGTGCTAAACGCTCCGCCGCTCGACGGCAAACCGCCGCTGTTTATTATGCTGGACGGCACCTGGACGGAAGCGCGCAAAATGTTCCGTAAAAGCCCGTGGCTGGATGCGCTGCCGGTGATGTCGCTCAGGCTGACGCGGCCTTCTAACTATCAGCTGCGCACGGCTCATGCCGCTGGCCAACACTGCACGGCCGAAGTCGCGGCTGAACTGCTGTTGCAGGCGGGCGATAGCGCGGCAGGAGAAGGGCTGTTCAGCCATTTCGATCGTTTTCGCCAGCGGTATCTGGCTGGTAAACCCCATCATCCGTCTTATCAATGCACGGATCGTGAATCGACGTCCGCTGCCAATTAGCTGATGCACAGCACAGCATTTTCACCCACTCCAGAGTAAGATCAGAATACGATTAACTGAAGGAGCGGCGATGAGCCAGCGCGGACTAGAAGCTCTGTTAAGACCGAAATCCATTGCGGTGATCGGTGCCTCTATCCGGTCAGAGCGCGCCGGGTATTTGATGATGCGTAATCTGCTGGCCGGTGGCTTCAGCGGCCCGGTGCTGCCGGTCACGCGCAAATATCAGGCGGTATGTGGCGTGCTGACCTGGCCTGATATCGCCAGCCTGCCCCTCTCACCGGACCTGGCGGTCCTTTGCACTCACGGGCGGCGTAATCTGGAATTATTACGCGCGCTGGGCGAACGCGGTTGCAAAGCCTGTATTGTGCTCTCTGCTCCGCGCGACCAGCTGCCCGAGCTGAAAGCCTGCGCCAGCCGCTGGCAAATCCGTCTGCTTGGCCCTAATAGCCTCGGCCTGCTGGCCCCCTGGCAAGGGCTGAACGCCAGCTTCTCACCGGTTCCCATCAGACCCGGTAAACTGGCCTTTATCTCGCAGTCGTCTGCGGTTTCCAACACCATTCTTGACTGGGCGCAGCAGCGCCAGCAGGGCTTCTCATGGTTTATCGCGCTGGGTGACAGTCTGGATATCGATGCCGATGACCTGCTGGACTTTCTCGCCCGTGACGGGAAGACCAGCGCCATCCTGCTTTATCTTGAACAGCTCAGCGATGCGCGGCGTTTTGTTTCGGCCGCCCGCAGCGCCTCACGTAATAAACCCATCGTGGTGATTAAAAGCGGAAGAAGCCCGCAGGCCCAGCGCCTGCTCAATACTCAGGGGGGAATGGATGCCGCCTGGGATGCCGCCATCCAACGCGCGGGGCTGCTGCGCGTACAGGATACCCATGAATTGTTCTCGGCGGTTGAAACGCTCAGTTATATGCGCCCGCTGCGCGGTGAGCGGCTGATGATCGTCAGCAACGGCGCGGCACCAGCAGCATTGGCACTGGACGCACTGTATGCCCGTAACGGCAGGCTCGCCACCCTGAATGAGTCTTTACTCGTCTCATTAGCCTCAGTGCTGCCCGTCGGCGATGTTGCGGGCAACCCGCTCGACCTGAAAGATGATGCAACGCCAGAGCGTTATATCCAGATACTGTCAATGCTATTCGATAGCCACGATCTTGATGCGCTGTTGATCATACATGCTCCCAGTGCGGTAGCGCCCGCTTCACTCACGGCGCAAAAGGTCATTGAGCTGGTAAAACAGCATCCGCGTGCCCGGCAGATAACCCTGCTGACCAACTGGTGCGGCGAATTCTCCTCACAGCAGGCCCGGCTGCTGTTTAATAAAGCGGGCATTCCCACTTATCGTACGCCAGAAGGAACGGTCGGCGCTTTTATGCATATGGTGGAGTATCGGCGTAATCAGAAGCAGCTGCGTGAAACGCCCGCCTTGCCGCCTGACCTCACCGCCAACACCAGCGATGCCCACCGGATAATCCAGCGCGCCCTGGCAGACGGCATAACGTGCCTGGATACTCACCAGGTGCAGCCGATTTTGCAGGCATATGGCTTGAAAACACCCCCGACCTGGATTGCCAGCAACAGTTCGCAGGCGGTGCAAATTGCCGCGAAAATCGGCTATCCGGTGGCGTTGAAGCTGCGTTCACCGGATATCCCACATAAATCGGAAGTCCAGGGCGTGATGCTGTTCCTGCGCACGGCCGATGAAGTGCGGCAGGCGGCAAATGCGATGGTCGATCGCGCCGCTGCTGCCTGGCCACAGGCACGTATACAGGGGCTGCTGGTACAAAGCATGGCAAACCGGGCCGGGGGGCATGAGCTGCGGATTGTGGTGGAGCAGGACCCGCTGTTTGGCCCAATTATTATGCTGGGTGAGGGCGGTTCCCCCTGGCAGGACGATCGTCAGGCCGCAACCGCCCTGCCGCCGCTCAATATGGCGCTGGCGCGCTATCTGGTTAAACAGGCCCTCGTCAGCGGTAAAATACGCGGGCGCAGCGCGCTGCATACGCTGGATCCAGACGGGCTTATCCAGCTGCTGGTGCAGGTATCAAACCTGATCGTGGACTGTCCGGAAATTGTTCGCTTAGAAATCCATCCGCTATTGGCCAGTGATACCGGGTTTACGCCGCTGGACGTCACGCTCCAGCTGGCGCATTTCAACGGCGATGCACAGTCCCGGCTGACAATACGCCCTTATCCACACGAGCTGGAAGAAATCGTTCAGCTTAAAAATGGCCAGCGCACGCTTTTCCGCCCAATTCTGCCGGAAGACGAGCCGCTGCTTCAGCAATTTATTTCACGGGTGACAAAAGAAGACCTTTATTATCGCTACTTTAGTGAGATAAATGAGTTCACTCATGACGATTTAGCCAACATGACGCAAATCGACTACGATCGCGAAATGGCCATCGTCGCGGTACGGCAGCATGACGATTTCAGCGAGATCATTGGGGTCACGCGCGCCATTTCCGACGCTGATAACATCGATGCGGAATTTTCTGTGCTGGTGCGCTCTGACCTGAAAGGGCTGGGGCTCGGGCGTCGTCTGCTGGAAAAAATGATTGCCTATACGCGCCAGCATGGCTTACATCAACTGAACGGCATTACCATGCCGGGCAATCAGGGCATGATGTCGCTGGCACGCAAGTTAGGATTTGAGATGGATATTCAGCTGGAGGAGGGCATCGTCAGCCTTACGCTGCCATTGCAGGAGCAGGATGCAGGTACGGAAAGGTAAATCTGCTACCATCGGGAAAATCTAATGGTATTATGCGCGGTTAGAACCTTTTATCCTGTGGTCAAAGGCCATTTCATGAACAGGGAAGCAACGCACTGTGATGTTGACCAAATTTAAACGCAATAAACACCAACAGCACCTTGCCCAGCTGCCAAAAATTCCGCAGTCCGCGGCTGATTTCACCACGCTTTTCTCACCGTCTGATTTTCGTCAGACCCTGCTGGAAAAGATTGCCTCCGCCACCCGCCGTATTTGCATCGTCGCGCTCTATCTGGAAAACGATGAGGGGGGGCGCGCTATCCTCTCTGCGCTCTATGCCGCAAAACAACGCCGTCCGGAGCTGGATATTCGCGTACTGGTCGACTGGCATCGGGCTCAAAGAGGACGTATCGGTGCAGCGGCCGGCGTGACAAACGCCGACTGGTATTGTGAAATGGCCAGCCAGCACCCTGGTGCTGCTATTCCCGTTTATGGTATTCCGGTTAATACGCGTGAAGCGCTCGGTGTGCTGCATTTAAAAGGCTCGGTTATTGATGATAGCGTGCTGTATACCGGTGCCAGCTTCAATGATGTTTATCTGCATCAGAAAGACAAATATCGCTATGACCGCTATCAGCTGATCGGCAACCAGGTGCTCGCCGACACCCTGTTTGACTGGATAGAAACAAACTTGATTCAGGCTGAAGCGGTGCATCGCCTGAATCGTCTGGAGCGCCCTACCAGCCCGGAAATCAAAAATGAAACCCGCCAGTTTCGCCAAGAGCTGCGCGGCTTCGACTATGAATTCGATGGCGTAGCCAGCAATGAGGAGCTGTCCGTCACTCCGCTGGTCGGTTTGGGAAAACGCAGCCTGCTTAATAAGACCATCTATCATCTGATGCCCTGTGCCGAGCGCAAGCTGACGATCTGCACACCTTATTTCAACCTGCCGGCCATTCTGGTGCGCAACATTATCTGGCTGCTGCGGCGAGGCAAGGAGGTGGAGATCATCGTCGGAGACAAAACCGCTAACGATTTCTATATCCCTCAGGACCAGCCATTTAAGATCATCAGCGCATTGCCCTATCTGTATGAGATTAACCTGCGACGTTTTCTCAGTCGGTTGCAGTATTACGTCGACAGCGGGCAGTTAACCGTACGTCTGTGGAAGGATGGCGAGAATAGTTACCACCTGAAGGGGTTGTGGGTGGACGAGGAATGGATGATGGTGACCGGAAATAACCTGAATCCGCGCGCATGGCGTTTGGACCTGGAAAATGCCGTGCTGATCCACGATCCTCTGCAACAGCTGGCCGAACAGCGCGATCACGAACTCAACCTCATTCGTGAACACACGACCCGGGTGCAGCATTTCCACGATCTTGAAAGCATCGCCGACTATCCGGTAAAGGTGCGCAAATTGATTCGTCGGCTGCGACGTATCCGGATAGATCGCCTAATCAGCCGTATTCTCTGATCGTGTTATTGCTGGCTTATCGGAGGCCGTATGCGCATTTTCCTGCTTGTCAGCCTGCTGTCGTGTAGCGGCTGCACTCATATGGCGCAAGACGAGTGGACCGGGCGTGACAAAGCCCAGCATTTCCTCTCTTCCGCTTTTTTTGCCGCAGCGGGGAATGCGTATGGCGACCGGCAAAACGGGAGCCGGGGCCACAGTGCAGGCTTCGGCGTTTTGTTTTCTATCAGCCTCGGGGCCGCTAAAGAGCTGTACGACAGCCGCGCGGGAGGAACGGGCTGGAGCTGGAAGGATTTTAGCTGGGATCTAGCCGGTGCTGCCACCGGCTACGCATTATGGAATATCGATCGGTAATTACAGTTTTAAACCCTGCCCACGCCGATGCAACATTAGCGAAACTAAGAACGCCAGCGCGCCCATCCCAGATACATACCAGAAGAAACTGGTTTCGCTGCCCGCAGCCTTCAGAGACAGGGCAACATACTCTGCTGAACCACCAAACAGCGCATTAGCAACCGCATAGGATAATCCTACTCCCAACGCCCTGACTTCGGGTGGGAACATCTCTGCTTTCAAGATCCCACTGATCGAAGTGTAGAAACTGGTGATCACCAATGCGAGCATTACCAGCGCAAAGGCCAGTAGCGGACTGGTCACGCTCTGGAGGATCGTCAGAATTGGCACGGTACAAATCGCAGCCAGGGCACCAAAGATCAACATTGAATAGCGGCGGCCAATTTTATCCGACAGGGCGCCGACGAATGGTTGAAGCAGCATAAAAACAAATAGCGCCGCGGTCATTAGCACGCTGGCCGTTTTATGGTCCATCGCCGCGGTATTGACCAGGTACTTCTGCATATAGGTGGTAAAGGTATAGAAACTGAGAGACCCCCCGGCGGTAAAACCCAGAACCATAAGAAAAGCGCGCCGGTGTTTCCACAGCCCTTTCAGCGATCCTGCATCTTTGTGAGCACGGGTTTTAACATCCGACGTTTCATTCAATGAGCGCCGCAGGTAAAGCGCAACGACGGCAAGCAAAGCTCCCAGCGCAAACGGGATGCGCCAACCCCAGTCACGCAGCTCTGTATCCGACAGAACCTGTTGCAATATTACCACGGTTAACAACGCCAGTAACTGCCCCCCAATAAGGGTAACGTACTGGAAAGACGCATAAAAACCTTTGCGCCCCTCTACGGCAACTTCACTCATGTAGGTCGCGCTGGTGCCATATTCACCACCAACGGACAGGCCTTGAAACAGCCGGGCCAGCAGCAGCAATGCAGGTGCCCAAACGCCGATGGCGTCGTAACCTGGAAGACAGGCAATGACCAGCGAACCAAAGCACATCATGCATACCGAAATCAACATAGAGGCTTTTCGCCCGTGTTTGTCGCCGATGTAGCCAAAAATCCAACCTCCGATCGGCCTCATCAAAAAGCCTGCGGCAAATACCCCAGCGGTTTGCAATAGCTGTGTTGTAGGATTACCACTTGGAAAGAAGATGTGGGCGAAGTAAAGCGAACAGAATGAATAAACATAGAAGTCGAACCACTCTACCAGATTACCCGATGAAGCCCCGACAATGGCCCAGATGCGCTGACGGGTGGTGATCGAGCCTTGCCCCTGCATATTATTCGTGGTGACTGAGTCTGTCATTAAATACACCTCGTGAATGAGTCCCTGCTTTGCTAAGCACCAAAGGAATTTAATGTATCAGTAAATATCAGCCAACTGTTTGTTACGAGATTATTTTAAATCTATTGAACGCGTTTTTTGTGAGCGGGATTTGACTGTTGCTTAGAGAAGGTGTCAGTGATGAATATCAATAAATGTCTGTAACGCAAAAAGGCCATCCCGAAGGATGGCCTTTTGCTTTATTTGATGCCTGGCAGTTCCCTACTCTCGCATGGGGAGACCCCACACTACCATCGGCGCTACGGCGTTTCACTTCTGAGTTCGGCATGGGGTCAGGTGGGACCACCGCGCTACAGCCGCCAGGCAAATTCTTTGTGCACGAAACGAATCTTTTTCACTGGTGCCGCGTTGGCCCAGCGCAAAATCTTTCGTTTCCGCTAATTCTTTTATCCGGTACAAGCTGAAAATATCTTTGCGTCTCTCAACACAACCCAGAACGCTTCTGGCGTTGTAAGGTTAAGCCTCACGGGTCATTAGTACCGGTTAGCTCAACGCATCGCTGCGCTTACACACCCGGCCTATCAACGTCGTAGTCTTCAACGTCCCTTCAGGACTCTCAAGGAGTCAGGGAAGATTCATCTCGAGGCAAGTTTCGCGCTTAGATGCTTTCAGCGCTTATCTTTTCCGCACTTAGCTACCGGGCAATGCCATTGGCATGACAACCCGAACACCAGCGGTGCGTTCACTCCGGTCCTCTCGTACTAGGAGCAACCCCTCTCAATCTTCCAGCGCCCACGGCAGATAGGGACCGAACTGTCTCACGACGTTCTAAACCCAGCTCGCGTACCACTTTAAACGGCGAACAGCCGTACCCTTGGGACCTACTTCAGCCCCAGGATGTGATGAGCCGACATCGAGGTGCCAAACACCGCCGTCGATATGAACTCTTGGGCGGTATCAGCCTGTTATCCCCGGAGTACCTTTTATCCGTTGAGCGATGGCCCTTCCATTCAGAACCACCGGATCACTATGACCTGCTTTCGCACCTGCTCGAGCCGTCACTCTCGCAGTCAAGCCAGCTTATGCCATTGCACTAACCTCACGATGTCCGACCGTGATTAGCTGACCTTCGTGCTCCTCCGTTACTCTTTAGGAGGAGACCGCCCCAGTCAAACTACCCACCAGACACTGTCCCCACGCCGGATCACGGCGCCAGGTTAGAACATCAAACGTTAAAGGGTGGTATTTCAAGGTTGGCTCCACGCAGACTGGCGTCCACGCTTCGAAGCCTCCCACCTATCCTACACATCAAGGCTCAATGTTCAGTGTCAAGCTGTAGTAAAGGTTCACGGGGTCTTTCCGTCTTGCCGCGGGTACACTGCATCTTCACAGCGAGTTCAATTTCACTGAGTCTCGGGTGGAGACAGCCTGGCCATCATTACGCCATTCGTGCAGGTCGGAACTTACCCGACAAGGAATTTCGCTACCTTAGGACCGTTATAGTTACGGCCGCCGTTTACCGGGGCTTCGATCAAGAGCTTCTCCTTGCGGATAACCCCATCAATTAACCTTCCGGCACCGGGCAGGCGTCACACCGTATACGTCCACTTTCGTGTTTGCACAGTGCTGTGTTTTTAATAAACAGTTGCAGCCAGCTGGTATCTTCGACTGGCTTCGGCTCCACGAGCTTGTCGCTTCACCTACGCGCCAGCGTGCCTTCTCCCGAAGTTACGGCACCATTTTGCCTAGTTCCTTCACCCGAGTTCTCTCAAGCGCCTTGGTATTCTCTACCTGACCACCTGTGTCGGTTTGGGGTACGATTGGTCGTTACCTGATGCTTAGAGGCTTTTCCTGGAAGCAGGGCATTTGTTACTTCAGCACCGTAGTGCCTCGTCATCACGCCTCAGCCTTAAAGAGTTCCGGATTTGCCTGGAACTCAAGCCTACACGCTTAAACCGGGACAACCGTCGCCCGGCTAACATAGCCTTCTCCGTCCCCCCTTCGCAGTAACGCCCAGTACGGGAATATTAACCCGTTTCCCATCGACTACGCCTTTCGGCCTCGCCTTAGGGGTCGACTCACCCTGCCCCGATTAACGTTGGACAGGAACCCTTGGTCTTCCGGCGAGCGGGCTTTTCACCCGCTTTATCGTTACTTATGTCAGCATTCGCACTTCTGATACCTCCAGCATGCCTCACAGCACACCTTCGACGGCTTACAGAACGCTCCCCTACCCAACAACGCATAAGCGTCGCTGCCGCAGCTTCGGTGCATGGTTTAGCCCCGTTACATCTTCCGCGCAGGCCGACTCGACCAGTGAGCTATTACGCTTTCTTTAAATGATGGCTGCTTCTAAGCCAACATCCTGGCTGTCTGTGCCTTCCCACATCGTTTCCCACTTAACCATGACTTTGGGACCTTAGCTGGCGGTCTGGGTTGTTTCCCTCTTCACGACGGACGTTAGCACCCGCCGTGTGTCTCCCGTGATAACATTCTCCGGTATTCGCAGTTTGCATCGGGTTGGTAAGCCGGGATGGCCCCCTAGCCGAAACAGTGCTCTACCCCCGGAGATGAGTTCACGAGGCGCTACCTAAATAGCTTTCGGGGAGAACCAGCTATCTCCCGGTTTGATTGGCCTTTCACCCCCAGCCACAGGTCATCCGCTAATTTTTCAACATTAGTCGGTTCGGTCCTCCAGTTAGTGTTACCCAACCTTCAACCTGCCCATGGCTAGATCACCGGGTTTCGGGTCTATACCCTGCAACTTAACGCCCAGTTAAGACTCGGTTTCCCTGCGGCTCCCCTATACGGTTAACCTTGCTACAGAATATAAGTCGCTGACCCATTATACAAAAGGTACGCAGTCACACCACGAAGGTGCTCCCACTGCTTGTACGTACACGGTTTCAGGTTCTGTTTCACTCCCCTCGCCGGGGTTCTTTTCGCCTTTCCCTCACGGTACTGGTTCACTATCGGTCAGTCAGGAGTATTTAGCCTTGGAGGATGGTCCCCCCATATTCAGACAGGATGTCACGTGTCCCGCCCTACTCATCGAACTCACAGCAAGTGCATTTTTGTGTACGGGGCTGTCACCCTTTACTGCGCGACTTTCCAGACGCTTCCACTAATGCACAAACTGATTCAGGTTCTGGGCTGTTCCCCGTTCGCTCGCCGCTACTGGGGGAATCTCGGTTGATTTCTTTTCCTCGGGGTACTTAGATGTTTCAGTTCCCCCGGTTCGCCTCATGCCGCTATGTATTCATGACATGATAGTGCAACGGATTGCACTGGGTTTCCCCATTCGGGTATCGTCGGTTGTTGCGGTTCATATCACCTTACCGACGCTTATCGCAGATTAGCACGCCCTTCATCGCCTCTGACTGCCTAGGCATCCACCGTGTACGCTTAGTCGCTTAACCTCACAACCCACAAGCGTCCCGAAAGACGTGTTGTCGGCTGTAAGCATTTGAGAGACTCTAACGTATCGTTGATTTCATTCTTATTACGGAGAATGAATACGACACGTCGTTTCAATTTTCAGCTTGTTCCGGATTATTAAAGAGCATATATCTCAAACGTGACTCGCTTTCGCATAATCAGTTTTGAGATACGGGTGATAACGTCTTTCACTTCGTTATCGGTATGGCGTCCCCAAGGGGATTCGAACCCCTGTTACAGCCGTGAAAGGGCAGTGTCCTGGGCCTCTAGACGATGGGGACTCTGGTGTTCTTCGCTCATTACTTCTATCAGACAATCTGTGTGGACACTGCGCCGGAAGGTATCTTCAGGTAAGGAGGTGATCCAACCGCAGGTTCCCCTACGGTTACCTTGTTACGACTTCACCCCAGTCATGAATCACAAAGTGGTAAGCGCCCTCCCGAAGGTTAAGCTACCTACTTCTTTTGCAACCCACTCCCATGGTGTGACGGGCGGTGTGTACAAGGCCCGGGAACGTATTCACCGTAGCATTCTGATCTACGATTACTAGCGATTCCGACTTCACGGAGTCGAGTTGCAGACTCCGATCCGGACTACGACGCACTTTATGAGGTCCGCTTGCTCTCGCGAGGTCGCTTCTCTTTGTATGCGCCATTGTAGCACGTGTGTAGCCCTGGCCGTAAGGGCCATGATGACTTGACGTCATCCCCACCTTCCTCCGGTTTATCACCGGCAGTCTCCTTTGAGTTCCCGACCGAATCGCTGGCAACAAAGGATAAGGGTTGCGCTCGTTGCGGGACTTAACCCAACATTTCACAACACGAGCTGACGACAGCCATGCAGCACCTGTCTCACGGTTCCCGAAGGCACTAAGGCATCTCTGCCGAATTCCGTGGATGTCAAGGCCAGGTAAGGTTCTTCGCGTTGCATCGAATTAAACCACATGCTCCACCGCTTGTGCGGGCCCCCGTCAATTCATTTGAGTTTTAACCTTGCGGCCGTACTCCCCAGGCGGTCGACTTAACGCGTTAGCTCCGGAAGCCACTCCTCAAGGGAACAGCCTCCAAGTCGACATCGTTTACGGCGTGGACTACCAGGGTATCTAATCCTGTTTGCTCCCCACGCTTTCGCACCTGAGCGTCAGTCTTTGTCCAGGGGGCCGCCTTCGCCACCGGTATTCCTCCAGATCTCTACGCATTTCACCGCTACACCTGGAATTCTACCCCCCTCTACAAGACTCTAGCCTGCCAGTTTCGAATGCAGTTCCCGGGTTGAGCCCGGGGATTTCACATCCGACTTGACAGACCGCCTGCGTGCGCTTTACGCCCAGTAATTCCGATTAACGCTTGCACCCTCCGTATTACCGCGGCTGCTGGCACGGAGTTAGCCGGTGCTTCTTCTGCGGGTAACGTCAATCGACGGGGTTATTAACCCCATCGCCTTCCTCCCCGCTGAAAGTACTTTACAACCCGAAGGCCTTCTTCATACACGCGGCATGGCTGCATCAGGCTTGCGCCCATTGTGCAATATTCCCCACTGCTGCCTCCCGTAGGAGTCTGGACCGTGTCTCAGTTCCAGTGTGGCTGGTCATCCTCTCAGACCAGCTAGGGATCGTCGCCTAGGTGAGCCGTTACCCCACCTACTAGCTAATCCCATCTGGGCACATCCGATGGCGTGAGGCCCGAAGGTCCCCCACTTTGGTCTGTAGACGTTATGCGGTATTAGCTACCGTTTCCAGTAGTTATCCCCCTCCATCGGGCAGTTTCCCAGACATTACTCACCCGTCCGCCACTCGTCACCCAAGAGCAAGCTCTCTGTGCTACCGTTCGACTTGCATGTGTTAGGCCTGCCGCCAGCGTTCAATCTGAGCCATGATCAAACTCTTCAATTAAAAGTTCGATTTGCTGAAACAAGTTCAGCGATGCTCAATCGTAAAACGTCATAATGAATGTCATTATGTGTTCACTCATGAGGCTTGATATTTTTTTTGACACCCGGAGGTGTCTGATATCAATCCTGCGAGTGCCCACACAGATTGTCTGATAAATTGTTAAAGAGCGGTGCGAACAGTGCCGGAGCTTCCTGTCGCGAGGTGGCGTATACTACGCTTTCCTCCTTCGGAGTCAACCTCTTTTTGAGAAGTTTTTCCGGCGGTTCAGAACTTCCTGAACCTCTCAACACGCTGGCCTGTAAGCCGTTGTTCCGTGTCGATGGAGGCGCATTATAGGGTGAGCTCGCAGGAACGCAAGTGGAAATCTATAATTATTTACCACCTGCTTTAATTTCATACGAAATGCTGTTTTTTAACCCTTTTTAATACGTCCTGGCAACTCTTTAAGGCTGTTAAGCACCCAGTCGGCGGTATTCTCACCTTCTGCAGTGACCGGTTTGCCGCTGCGTACCAGCACTTTCTTACCAACGCCAGCCGCTGCCGCTGCCTGCATATCTTCTATCTTATCGCCTACCATATAAGAAGCAGACATATCGATGTTCAATTCCTGCTGCGCAGTGAGCAGCATGCCGGGCTGGGGTTTGCGGCAGTCACACGACTGCTTAAAGGTTTCTGTGACGCCCTCCGGATGATGCGGACAGAAATAGATGCCGTCCAGATCGACATCTCGATCGGCCAGTGACCAGTCCATCCATTCGGTCAACTGCATAAATTGATCTTCGCTAAACATACCTCGCGCTATGCCTGACTGGTTAGTGACCAGCACCAGCGCGAAGCCCATCTGCTTTAGCTCACGCATCGCGTCAATGACGCCATCAATAAACTCAAAGTTGTCGATTTCAGAGACATAACCGTGATCGACATTAATTGTGCCATCACGATCGAGAAAAATTGCGGGGACCTTATCAGCCACGTTGAAACTCCTGCTGCAAAAATTTGCCGTAGAGTATCGCATGATTGCCTCGAAAGAGAGAATGTCCGATTGAATGACACCGATTGATTTAGACGTCTGGATGCCTTACCATCCACTTAGTCCCGGCAATTACGGGATGCGGTTATCATCAACGCCACGGCTTAGCCCTATCACGATAATAAATAAATCAATGATTAAACTTTCAAATATTACCAAAGTGTTCCAGCAAGGCTCACGCACCATCACGGCGCTGACAGATGTCAGTTTGCATGTGCCCGCCGGGCAAATTTATGGTGTGATCGGTGCATCGGGTGCAGGAAAGAGTACCCTGATCCGCTGCGTCAATCTGTTGGAACGACCAACCTCTGGTCAGGTTCTGGTTGATAATCAGGATCTCACGACGCTTTCTGAAACGCAGCTAACGCTGGCACGTCGTCAGATTGGAATGATATTTCAACATTTCAATCTGCTTAGCTCACGCACCGTTGCTGGAAACGTGGCGCTCCCGCTGGAGCTGGGCAATCTGACGAAAGCGGAAATTAAAACGCGCGTCGCCGAATTGCTGGATTTGGTCGGTCTGGCCGACAAACATGACTCCTGGCCTGCCAATCTCTCTGGCGGTCAGAAACAGCGCGTGGCGATTGCCCGGGCGCTGGCCAGCAATCCTAAGGTGCTGCTGTGCGATGAAGCGACCAGCGCTCTGGACCCGGCCACGACACGCTCTATTCTCGAACTGCTAAAAGATATCAATCGCCGCCTGGGCATTACCATCCTGCTGATCACGCACGAAATGGACGTGGTGAAACGTATTTGTGATTGCGTTGCCGTTATCAGCAATGGCCAGCTGATTGAGCAGGACACGGTCAGTGAAGTGTTTTCTCACCCTAAAACGCCGCTGGCACAGCAGTTTATCCAGTCTACGCTGCATCTGGATATTCCCGATGACTATCAGCAGCGCCTGTCACCCGAAGCCAGCGACACCACCATGCCGCTGTTACGTCTGGAATTTACCGGACAGTCGGTTGATGCCCCTCTGCTTTCAGAGTCGGCCCGGCGCTTTAACGTTAATAACAATATTATCAGCGCGCAGATGGATTACGCCGGTGGTGTGAAATTCGGCATCATGCTGGCCGAAATCCACGGCGAAGCGGCCAATATTCAGGCCACCATCGCGTTCCTGCAAGAACATCATGTAAAGGTAGAGGTACTGGGTTATGTCTGAGGCAATGATGTGGCTACTGGGTCGCGGCGTCTGGGAAACCCTGATGATGACCTTTGTCTCCGGTTTTTTTGGCTTTGTTCTTGGCCTGCCGGTTGGGGTGCTTCTCTACGTTACCCGTCCGGGGCAGATTGCCGCCAATGCCAAACTGTACAGCGTGCTGTCAGCTATGGTGAACATCTTCCGTTCCATTCCTTTTATCATTTTATTGGTTTGGATGATCCCTTTCACCAGAATTATCGTCGGCACGTCCATCGGGCTGCAGGCGGCAATTGTGCCACTTACCGTTGGTGCCGCACCTTTCATTGCACGCATGGTTGAGAATGCGCTGCTTGAACTGCCGACCGGTTTGATTGAGGCCTCGCGCGCTATGGGGGCGACTCCGCTGCAAATTATCCGCAAAGTTCTGTTGCCGGAGGCACTACCGGGTCTGGTGAATGCCGCTACTATTACCTTAATCACTCTCGTCGGCTACTCTGCTATGGGCGGCGCCGTCGGGGCAGGCGGATTGGGCCAGATTGGTTATCAGTATGGCTATATTGGTTACAACGCCACGGTGATGAATACCGTACTCGTGTTGTTGGTTGTTCTGGTGTATTTGATTCAGCTCTGTGGCGATCGCATTGTTCGGGCAGTCAGCCATAAATAAACATCACTGTGATTTCTCTCTATATTAAGGAAGGGATATGTCTTTTAATTTGAAAACGTTTGCCGCTGTAGGTGCACTGATCGGAACCCTGGCGTTGGTAGGCTGCGATCAGAAAGCCAAAGATCCTAATCACATCAAAGTTGGCGTTATCGTTGGCAGCGAGCAGCAGGTTGCTGATGTGGCTGCGAAAGTGGCCAAAGATAAATATGGCCTGGACGTCGAGCTGGTCACCTTCAATGATTACGTGTTACCCAATGAAGCGTTGAGCAAAGGCGATATCGATGTTAACGCCTTCCAGCATAAACCTTACCTCGATCAGCAAATTAAAGATCGCGGCTATAAGTTGGTTTCTGTTGGCAGCACCTTCGTCTACCCAATCGCGGGCTACTCGAAGAAGATCAAGTCTCTGGATGAGCTTCAGAACGGCGCTCAGGTTGCCATTCCTAACGACCCTACTAATTTGGGACGCACCCTGTTACTGCTACAGAAGGTCGGCCTGATCAAGCTGAAAGACGGCGTTGGCCTGCTGCCAACCTCACTGGACGTGGTTGAAAACCCGAAAAACCTGAAGCTGGTAGAGCTGGAAGCGCCACAGCTGCCGCGTTCACTGGACGATCAGCAGATTGCCCTGGCGGTGATTAACACCACCTACGCCAGCCAGATTAACCTGACTCCGGCGAAAGACGGTATCTTCGTAGAAGATAAGAACTCGCCTTACGTTAACCTCATCGTGGCTCGTGAAGATAACAAAGACGCGGAAAACGTGAAAAAATTCGTACAGGCTTACCAGTCTGATGAAGTCAATGACGCGGCCAATAAAGTCTTTAACGGCGGCGCAGTAAAAGGCTGGTAACAGCCTAATGCGGGCAGCAGCAACGGCTGCCCGCAACGCTTTATTCCTGCTGCAATCCCCTCTTGTACGCTATCCGCTTGTCATTTCCGCTTCAGCTTGCTTCAATAACGCCACTTTTCCGAATGAGGATTTTTCCATGCGTGTTTTACCGCTCTGTTTGTTAGCACTGACGCTGACAGGGTGTTCGTTGCTTAAGCGGCCTTATAAACCCGTTACACCTTTTCCGCCGTCAGCACAAACCGAGCCAACGCGGACGAAGCCGGCTGCGCGCCCTGCCCCGGTAAAACTGTATACCGATCCCGCTGATTTGGTCAGTTTGCCCTTCAGGGATCTCGGCGAGGTCTATGGTGATGACTGCCAAAGCAGTAGCCAGGACTCCCCGGCAAACATGGCCACCGCACGTAAGCGTATGCAGCTGCGTGCTTCTGGCATGAAAGCCAATGCGGTGCTGGTGCATCAGTGTGAAATCGTCAATGCTGCGCAGGGCTGTTTCCGTAAGGCGATATGTCAGGGTTCTGCACTTAAAGTCAGCAAGCCATGAGCGAGTTCTCCTTCGCCCAGATTGGCGTGATCCATTCTCCGTGGAAGGAGAAGTTTGCCGTACCGCGTCAGCCCAGGCTGGTCGAAGACGGCGGCGGTGAGCTTCATCTGCAGGCCCCGTATAATCATCCGGATGCGGTAAGAGGTCTGGAAGAGTTTAGCCATCTCTGGCTGCTGTTTGTTTTCCATCAGACGATGGAAGGCGGCTGGCGTCCTACCGTGCGTCCACCGCGTTTAGGTGGCAACGCACGTATGGGGGTTTTCGCCACCCGCTCGACCTTCCGCCCCAATCCGGTGGGGATGTCGCTGGTTGAACTTAAAGGCATCCGCTGCCAAAAGCATCAGGTGATACTGCAATTAGGCAGCCTGGACCTGGTAGACGGCACGCCGGTTATCGATATCAAGCCCTATCTGCCGTTTGCCGAATCGCTGTCGGATGCCCGTGCCGGGTTTGCCCAGCAGGCCCCCACGGCCGATATGTCGGTCAGTTTCAGCTCCAGCGCACGGCAGCAGCTGATTCAGCTTCAGCCTCGCTATCCGCATCTTGAGCGTTTTATCACTCAGGTACTGGCGCAAGACCCTCGCCCCGCGTATCGCAAAGGGGAAGAAGCCGGGCGTGAATATGCCGCATGGCTGCTGGATTTCAATGTGCGCTGGCAGATTATCCCTTCGGGCAGCGAAGTCATTGCCATAGACCCGCGTTAATTTATCGCGGCATCTTTTGACTCAACGAACACGCTGCTACACTAGCGTCCACATTTTTTGACTCTTTTTCCGTTTATATGGAATCGTAACTCATGCGCACTACTCAATATCTGCTCTCCACCCTGAAGGAGACCCCTGCCGACGCTGAAGTGATCAGCCACCAGCTGATGCTGCGTGCCGGGATGATCCGCAAACTGGCATCGGGCCTTTACACCTGGTTGCCAACCGGTCTACGCGTACTGAAGAAAGTGGAAAATATCGTGCGTGAAGAGATGAACAACGCAGGGGCCATTGAAATTTCCATGCCGGTGGTGCAACCCGCCGATCTGTGGCAGGAGAGTGGGCGTTGGGAGCAGTACGGCCCGGAACTGTTGCGCCTGGTCGATCGTAGCGATCGTCCTTTTGTGCTTGGCCCAACCCATGAAGAGGTCATCACCGATTTAATCCGTAATGAGCTAAGTTCATATAAACAGCTGCCGCTGAACCTGTTCCAGATCCAGACTAAATTCCGCGATGAGGTACGCCCTCGCTTTGGCGTTATGCGTTCGCGTGAATTCATCATGAAGGATGCTTACTCATTCCACACCAGTCAGGGATCCTTACAGGAAACCTACGACGCCATGTACCGCGCATACAGCCAGAGCTTCAGCCGCATGGGGCTTGATTTCCGTGCCGTACAGGCAGATACCGGCTCTATCGGCGGCAGCGCCTCTCACGAATTCCAGGTGCTGGCGCAGAGCGGCGAAGACGATATCGTGTTCTCTACCGGATCGGATTACGCAGCCAATATTGAGATGGCCGAGGCTCTGCCGCCGGCGGGCGGTCGTGCCGATGCCACGCAGGAACGCGTACAGTTCGCCACGCCAGAGGCAAAAACCATCGCCGACCTGGTTGAGCAGTTTACTCTGCCGATTGAAAAAACCGTTAAAACCCTGATGGTCAAGGCGACCAAAGAGAGTGGCCACACGCTGGTTGCTCTGCTGGTGCGTGGCGACCACGAGCTTAACGAAATTAAAGCGGAGAAGATCGATATCGTTGCCGCGCCGCTGACCTTCGCCACCGAAGAAGAGATCCGCGCCCTGGTTAATGCAGGACCGGGTTCACTCGGCCCCGTTGGCCTGAATATGCCGATCGTGGCCGACCGTACCGTGGCCGCAATGAGTGATTTCAGCGCCGGTGCCAACATCGACGGCCAGCATTTTAGCGGCATTAACTGGCAGCGCGATCTGCCGCTGCCGCGTATCGCGGATATTCGTAATGTGGTTGAAGGCGATGCCAGCCCGGATGGCAAAGGCACGCTGCTGATCAAGCGCGGTATCGAAGTCGGCCATATTTTCCAGCTGGGCACCAAATACTCTGAAGCGATGAAAGCCTCGGTACAGGGTGAAGATGGGCGCAACCAGACATTGACCATGGGCTGCTACGGTATTGGTATCACCCGTATCGTGGCTGCGGCGATAGAACAGAACCACGACGAGCGCGGGATTATCTGGTCTCCGGCGTTAGCGCCTTTCCAGGTGGCCATTCTGCCGATGAACATGCAGAAATCCTTCCGTGTTAAAGAGCTGGCCGAAGCGCTTTATCAGCAGCTGCGTGCTAAAGGTATTGATGTGATTCTGGACGATCGCAAAGAGCGTCCGGGCGTGATGTTTGCCGATATGGAGCTGATTGGCGTACCGCATACTATCGTGATTGGCGAACGTAATCTTGATAACGATGAGATTGAGTATAAAGCTCGCCGCGGCGGTGAGAAACGGTTGATTAAAACCGACGAAATCGTTGATTTCCTGATGGCTGAACTGGCGCAATAATTTTCAGGCGGTTCGCCACGGTTTCACACTCCCCCCGGTCGTTGATTAGCCAGCGACCGGGGTTTATTTTTTCCAGCCGGGTGACGTTTCTTTGCCCTTACATGTCTGAAGCCGTTAATACCCGCTACGCAGGCCTGAATTAAGCTTCTGCCGCTCGGTGCGCCACAGGCTCATCCTGTAAAATATCGAAAATAATATAGATTAAGGCATTAAAACTTATTATTCATTTTAATATCATTAAAATCCGCAGCTGAATTGACTCTCTTCCAATATACTCCCGCCATTCATCCCCCTAAATCAGCCGGAGTAATTAAAATAACCTTTTAATTCACGCCGACTATTTATTAGATATTTAAGCAGAGAGAAAATGAAACGCCTCACCGGAATCTGTCTTTTGGCCCTTTTTAAGCCAGTCGACGCTTTAGCTCATGTAAAATGGTTTGTTGATTACGATACGACGAAAGAGCCCGTATCTCTGATGGAAATAATGCAGTCCGGCGAATTTATCGGCCTGCTCTTATTATCTACGCTGGTTATTTTCCTGACTTCGGTGCTGGACAGAAAAATCCCCTCGCCGGTTGATGTCAGCCGCTGGCAGCCACGCCTGAACTGTCTTGAAAGCCTGGTTCCCAAGGTGATGCGTTACGGTACTTCAGGGTTCTTTCTGACGCTGGCACTATTTTTTCCTAACATCATCCTGACTCCAGAGCTGGTAATAGAAAACCCGGCTTTAGTTTATGTCCATTATCTGATCGCCATAACCGCATTTCATCAGCGTACCAGCCTGATTGCCGGCGTAGCTGTCCTGTTCCTGTATGGCTACGCTATCCAGCTGTATGGCTTGTTCCATATGCTCGATTATCTGGTATTTATCGGTACTGGCGTCTATCTGATTATGCAGACGCTGCGTCCGGTAGCGGTGCGAGGACTGGCGATTGAGCTGGTGCGTTTTACCCTCGCCTACTCTTTCCTGTGGGGCGCAATTGAAAAGTTCATGCATCCGGAACTGTTCCATCAGCTGTTAACCGAACACAGCTATGTCGCTATGGGGCTTGACTGGTCGTTCTTTATTCGCGCCTGTGGATTTGTTGAGTTCTGCTGTGCCTGGCACATATATAGCGGCAGGGCGGCAGGATATGCCGGGATTGGCGTCATGGGCTTTTTCGTTACGGTGGCAGTGATACCTTTCGGCATGATCGATTTCATCGGCCATTTCCTGTTTATTATTCCGCTGGTCGCTATTTTATTTATTCCGCGTAAAACCCCGCTTTGTGCCACCGCGACCTGTAATACGTTTGGCTTTATCTTTACGCTTGCGCTGTATATGGGCGTTTCGTATGCCACCTATTATATTTTGCACTTCTATAAGCATATGCACTTATTTTCCTGACGTCATCCGGCTTGCGATCTGTAGGGAGTCAATTTGCCGAATGCGCATGACGACCTACAAATCTACAGCCTACTGATAGCGAAAGCGCACGACAAAGTTCTGGCTTCACGGCCGGAACTTCGTCGTTTTCAATAAGCAGCGAGAGCGGGTTTAATCGCCGCGGATTTTGCCGCGCAGTGATTTCGTTGACGCCTTGCGCGCCTTACCTTCCAACCGCCGTTTCTTCGACGCCAGCGTTGGGCGCGTTGCACGGCGGGTTTTCTCCACCGTGGTAAGCTCCAGGATCAGATTCTCTAGACGCTTTAACGCGGCCTCACGATTCATCTCCTGACTGCGATACTCCTGTGCTTTGATAATGACCATTCCTTCCGGGGTGATGAGATGGTGACTCACCGCCAGCATGCGCTGCTGGTAAAATTCCGGCAGGCTGGAGGCGCGAATATCAAAGCGCAGATGAATGGCCGTCGAACTTTTATTCACATGTTGGCCACCGGCACCCTGCGCGCGGATCGCAGAGAGCTCGATGTCGGCATCAGGAATAACGATCCCGCGTGGCAATACTATCACCTGTTTTTCCCGCCTTCCTGCCACTGCTCGAACTGAATTTCCAGGTGGTTAACGTCATCTGAAAGCCAGATAGTACCGTCCTGAATGGTCGCCTGAAGGATCATTGAGCGTGAAGCCATCTGGCCCAGGGCGGCAAGTTTTTCATCATTCAAATAGCGTACCGTCAGATTATCGTGCTGCGCCAGTTTGTTCTGATGCTGCTGCCACCAGGGCTGGGCGGCACGCCCGTTATAGGTATACAGCCAGACCTGCTGAGAGCGGCTACAGGCTTTTTTAATCCTGCGCTCGTCCGGCAGCCCCAGATCAATCCAGGTGTCGATACCGTTATGGTCATTGAGCTGCCACACCTCTGGCTCATCTTCAGCGCTCAGCCCGCGCGTAAAGGCCAGGCGTTCGTTAGCGTGCACCATCCAGGCCAGCAGGCGCAGCATCATTCTCTCTGCGGTTTCTGAAGGGTGACGGGCCAGGGTCAGGGTATTGTCAATAAAGACGTTACGGTCCATATCCGCGACATTAACCGTGGCTTTGTAAATTGTTGCTTTCAGTGCCATAAGTATCCTTATCTTAGTTGCGGAGTATTGTAACCGGATGACGCCTTAAATCACCTGATAACGGGCTGATTTCCCTAAATGGGCTGTGTTATAGTCAGAATATCGCCAGAGAAAACGCTCTGGGAGGCGCGGATGCAAGATATGGCGGGTGAATTCGTCGCCCCTATGCCGGGCCTGTCAGTGGCTAACGAAAACAGGTGCCGTAACAGAATGCACTCGGTGAGATAGCCGCAGTTTTGAGCTACTCTCTTCCTTCAGGGAACGGGCAGCGATTGCTGCCGCAAGTTTAAAAGGTGAGCGACTATGTTGACGAATGAGGTTTACAGACCGATCAACTGTGATGATTATGATAGTCTGGAGCTCGCCTGCCAGAACGGCTGGATGCTGGCGCTGACGTTAAAAAACGGCGAGCAGCTGCAGGCGAGAGCAAAAGATATGGTGTCACGTAAGAACGTGGAATACCTGAGTATTGAGGTTGCCGGAGCCTGTCAGGAGCTGCGCCTCGACCATATACTCAGCTTCAACCATCCGGAACTTGGTACGGTGGTGGTCAGCGAACCTGATTAGCCCTTATCCCGCGGGCAGTCCGACAATCTGCCCGCTGCTCCTATCTTACCCTCCCCTGCTAAGGTTTTAAGCCCGCATAATAAGCGGCCAAATCGTCAATATCTTCGTCACTCAGCCCGGCAACAAAGGCCTTCATCATCTCGGCCTGTCCACCGCTGCGAGCACCGCTTTTATACGCCTGTAATGCCTGAACCAGCCAGGGAGCATTCTGCCCGGCAAGGTTGGGGTAAATTGGTATGATCGCCTTGCCCTCTGCACCATGACAGGCGGCACAGCGGTCAGATTTTTCTTGTCCCGCGCGGCGATTGCCGTCGGCCTGGCCTGGTGCACTGATGCAGAGCAGCAGCAGTGCCAGCACAAGATATTGCATCATCGTTCTCCACGGTTAGGTTTATCGACGCCAGTCAATGTGCAGGGCCTTTGCGCCCGGCTGCACGCTGCCATCGCGGGTCACAAATACCCCCTGGGCGGCAATCAAACGATCGTTATAGAAGATGAGCGGAATACGCTCGCGCCGCCACGGCGGGATACCGTGCTCCTGCCACAGTTTTTTTAGCGAACGGCTGCCGGCACGACCGACAATATGAAAAGCCCCCGCGGCCTGAAAACGCACGCCGAGGATCTCTGCCGGCTGCGGATAACGCAGTGCGATACCTTTCGGACTCAGGCGCAGTTCTCCCAGGTCATCTGGCAAGGTTAACGGCCGCCAGGGAGCTGGCCACGCCAGCCGGCATGAGCCCAGCGGCTGTAGAGGCGAGAGCCAATAGAGGCGATCGCGGAAACGCCGAACTTCGCTGCGGCCGATCCGCAGGCGCGGATCGGCATCTGCACGGCTACAGGCGACTTCCTGCCACAGCCGCTGTAGCGCATCGCGTGACGGCATGCTGCCGTGCTGTCGTGCGATCCAGCGCCGCAGCAGGGCAAAACGCCGAACGTCGCTCATCGCCAGCAGCGGCGTGAAATTCAGCGCGCCAGACTCATCCACCAGCGCATCAAGCGACTCGGACAGCAGCTCATCCAGCAGGTGCTCCTGCTCACCGCAAAGCTGCGCACTGCGCGCCACCGCGCTGGCAAAATGCGGCCAGCGCTGATTGAGCAACGGCATCACCCGTAAACGCAGGAAATTGCGGTCGTAACGTGCATCCTGATTACTGTCATCCTCAATCCAGTCGAGCTGGTGGCGATGCGCCCAGCATTCCAGCTGCTGACGACTTTGCGCCAGCAGCGGGCGCAGATGACGACGATCTCCCTGACGCTGTTCCTGTGGCATCGCCGCCAGCCCGGCCGGGCCGCTGCCGCGCTTTAACGCCAGCAGCAACGTTTCGCTCTGATCGTCCAGATGCTGTGCGGTCAGCAGGGTTTCCCCCGCCTCCAGCTGCGCATGCAGGGCACGGTAACGCGCCTGACGTGCCGCCGCTTCAATCCCCCCTTCGCGGGCATCGACCTGCACCCGGATCACCATCAGCGGCACCTGCCATCGTGCACACTGCTGCTGGCAGTGCGCCGCCCAGCCGTCGGCCAACGGATTCAGCCCATGATGAATGTGAACCGCACGTAGCCGCAGCTGCGGCCGCCGCTCTCTTAGCTGCACCAGCTGATGCAGCAATACGCTGGAGTCAAGACCGCCGCTGTAGGCCAGCAACACCGCGTGCTCCGCCGCAAGCGACTGTTCAAGATAAGCAATGGCAGACATAGCATTCCTGACAAAAAGAACCCGGCAACCGCGCCGGGCTTAACCTGAGATTATTTTATGCCTGATACAGTTCTAACGGCAAACCGTCCGGGTCCTTGAAGAAGGTGAAAAGCCTGCCGGTCAGCGGGTCGCGGCGTACCGCTTCACACTGTACGCCGTGCTTTGCCAGGCAGTGCGTGGCCGCGTCAACGTCATCGACGCTAAACGCCAGATGGCGCAAACCGCAGGCTTCCGGCCGATCGACGCGCGCAGGCGGCTCGGGGAACGAGAACAGTTCGAGGGTGTAATCACCGTTCAGCGCCAAATCGCCTTTCCAAGAATCACGCCCCTCGCGGTAGACCTCGCCCACCAGAGTGAAGCCGAGGATATCGCAATAAAATGCCTTACTGACCTGATAGTGACGAGCGATAATCGCAATATGATGCACTTTTTTTAACGCCAAAACTGACATATCCGCTCCTGAATGGCACCTGCTGCCAACGTCAAACCGGCTCGTTTTCACCGGCCTGTTTCAACACTCTTACCAGATACTGCCCCTCTTCGGTCAGAGTCGCGCCGTGAATATCGGTTTCAAAGCCGGGATAATGCCTGCCGATGGTACACAGCATCAGTAGGAAATCGAGCACCGGGCGGCTCTCTTCGGTAATCATTTCACCCGGCATCACCAGCGGTACGCCAGGCGGATAAGGCAGGATCATATTGGCCGATACGCGCCCAACCAGCCGGCTGATATCAACCGTTTCCACATTGCCTTGCACCTGCTGCTGAAACATCTGGTGTGGCGTTAACTTCATTTCCGGCAGCATCGCAAAGGCTTGCAGCATCAGCCGTGGCAAATCGTGTTGGCGGATCAGGCTGTGAATGCCCTGTGCCAACGTCTGGATGCGCATATTGCGGTAGAAGTCAGGATCCTGCGCGTACAGATCCGGCAACATGTTTTTTACCCGCAGATTGAGATCGTAAGCACGTTTGAACTCCGTCAGTCCGCGCAGGACGCTCATCGCCTTGGTTTTATCAATGCCGATGCTGAACAGGAACAGCAGGTTGTACGGCCCGGTTTTTTCCACCACCACGCCGCGCTCGTCAAGGAACTTGGCCACCAGCGCCGCCGGGATGCCCTCTTCCGCCATCTCACCCATCTCGCTCATACCGGGCGTCAGGATCGTTACCTTGATCGGATCGAGGTACATATGATCGGCATCGGCATCGCGGAAGCCGTGCCACTCCTCCCCTCCGGGCTGGATCGCCCAACATTCTGGCTCATCCACCCCATCCGGCTGCCAGATATCGAAGAACCAACCGTCTGACTCTTCACGTAGCCGCTGGACTTCGCGGCGGAAATGCAGCGCGCGCTCCACCGAGCGGTTAATCAGACGCCTGCCGGAATTACCGCGCAGCATGGCCGCCGCCGTTTCGATAGAGGCCACGATAGCGTAGTTCGGCGAGGTGGTGGTGTGCATCATATAGGCTTCGTTGAAGGTCTGCTCATCGTAGTCGCCCTTAATGTGGATCAGCGAAGCCTGTGAGAACGCGGCCAGCAGTTTGTGCGTTGACTGCGTTTCGTAGATCACCTTACCCGGCGTACGCTCTCCGCTCATACCGCTCAGACCCCGATAGATTGGATGGAAGTTGGTGTAGGGCACCCACGCCGAGTCGAAGTGAATTGACGGCACCTCCAGCGTCTCTTTGATGAACTGCGTGCTGTAAAGCAACCCATCATAGGTCGAGTTGGTGATGACGGCATGCACCGGCCAGCCGGCACGCGGTGTTTGCGACACTTTCAGCGCGATGCTCTCTTTGCTGAATTCGCGCTTGGGTATCCCGCCGAGAATACCCAGCGCATTACGCGTTGGTTTTAGCCAGATGGGGATAATATCGCTCATCATCAGCAGATGAGTCAGGGATTTATGGCAGTTGCGATCTATTAATACGGTACTGCCTGCCGCTGCCGCGTACATTCCGACAATCTTGTTGGAGGTGGAGGTGCCATTGGTGACCATATAGCTCTGCTCCGCGCCAAAGGTGCGTGCGATATACTCTTCCGCCTCCAGATGGGGGCCGGTATGGTCAAGCAGCGAGCCTAATTCACTGACTGAAATCGAAATATCTGCCTTCAGCGTATTGGCACCAAAAAAATCATAAAACAGGCTACCCACCGGGCTTTTCTGAAATGCCGTACCCGCCATATGTCCGGGAGTACAGAACGTCGTTTTGCCCTCTTTAACGTAGTTAAACAGCGCTTTAGTCAGCGGCGGCGTAATAGTATCGACGTATTCCTCGGTGCTTTGACGAATACGCAGGGCGATCTCTTCGGCAGCATTGAGCGCATACTCAAAGAACCAGATCGCCATACGCATCTCGTTGATGCCAACATCCATCGTCGAATGGGTGTTGATAAAGGCGTAGAGCGGCAGATATTCATTCAGCTGGTTGATCTCACTACAGAGATCGAGACTGTACTCATCCCAGTCAAACACCACGCCACAAATGCGAGGATTATGCTCGATAAGCTTCAGCAAATCCTCGGCGCCCTGCGGATAGACGGTGTGAAAACCCTGTTGCTTCAGCGCAGCATCCAATTCACGGACAGGCTCGTCTTTGTAGAACACGTGATTCGGGCCCATGATGGCAATAATATTCATGACGTTCTCCTGATCGTTTTGCCTGTTCCACGCACGGCGTCTGGCGGCAAAATAAGGGGGCCGGGCGGCAGAATACAGAAACAAAAAGAGCCAGACGGCGAACTGCACTGAAAAACATCAGATCGAAATCCGACGTTTACAGTTCAATTCACCGTCTGGCCCTTTATAAGCAGAATCGAGCTATCAGGCGTAGCCGTAGCTCATCAGACGCTGATAGCGGCGGTCCAACAGTTCTGCTTTGGTCAGCGTATCGAGATCGGCCAGATCGGCCAACAGCTGCGCTTTCAGCGAGGCACCAATCGCCAGCGGATCGCGATGCGCGCCACCCAATGGCTCCGGGATCACGCTATCAATCAGCTTCAGCTCCTTCAGACGCGGGGCGATGATGCCCATCGCTTCAGCCGCCAGCGGCGCTTTATCTGCGCTTTTCCACAGAATAGAAGCGCAGCCTTCCGGTGAAATGACCGAGTAGGTGCTGTACTGCAACATATTGACCTTGTCACCCACACCAATCGCCAGCGCTCCACCGGAACCGCCTTCACCGATAACGGTACAGATCACCGGGACTTTCAGTCCGGACATCTCACGCAGATTGCGTGCGATAGCTTCTGACTGACCACGTTCCTCTGCACCTACCCCAGGATAAGCACCCGGCGTGTCGATGAAGGTGATAATCGGCATGTTGAAGCGCTCGGCCATCTCCATCAGACGCAGTGCCTTACGGTAGCCTTCCGGCGCCGGCATACCAAAGTTGCGACGGATCTTCTCTTTGGTTTCACGTCCTTTCTGGTGCCCGATAATCATTACCGGACGATCTTCCAGACGCGCAATGCCGCCAACGATAGCTTTATCATCGGCATAGGCGCGGTCGCCAGCCAGCTCGTCGAAGTCGGTGAACACGTTACGCACGTAGTCCAGCGTGTACGGGCGCAGCGGATGACGCGCCAACTGCGCGATCTGCCAGGCCCCTAAATCGGAGAAGATTTTACGCGTCAGCTCAACGCTTTTATCGCGCAGACGCTGAACTTCTTCATCCAGATTAATATCCAGTTTTTCATCCTGACGGCCAACCGACTTAAGCGAATCAATTTTCGCTTCAAGCTCTGCGATTGGCTGTTCGAAATCCAGGTAATTAAGACTCATAATAATCCTGTTTTAGTCAAACTCCAGTTCCACCTGCTCCGATCCTATCAACGACCGCAGATCGTTTAACAAACGATCGCTCGGCGACACGCGCCAGGTTGCACCAAAGCGCAACCTGGCGCGCGCATCCTCTCTCTGATAGTAGAGATGTACCGGAATTGTCCCCGAACGATAAGGTTCAAGGGATTGACGGAGACGGTTTAAAAGCTGGCCATCAATTTGCCTGTCCGTCAGCGAGATAGCAAGCCCGCGCGCATATTTTTCGCGTGCTTCATCGATGTCTATCATATCGCGGGCCATCATTTTTAGCCCGCCGTTGAAGTCATCGAAGCTGACCTGCCCACTGACGATCAGGATACGGTCTTTCTCCAGCATATGCTGGAACTTGTCTAACGCATCTGTAAATAACATCACCTCCAGACGACCAGAACGGTCATCCAGCGTGCAGATGCCAATACGGTTACCGCGTTTAGTTACCATCACACGGGCCGCCACCACCAGACCGGCTGCGGTAGTCATTTTACCACGCTCGGTCGGGTGCATGTCTTTCAGGCGCTGTCCACCGACATAACGCTCAATTTCTTTCAGATACTGGTTGATCGGGTGACCGGTTAAGTAAAGCCCCAGGGTTTCCCTTTCACCATCCAGCTGAATTTGTTCCGGCCACGGCTTCACGTCGGAATATGACTGTTCCACCTGCTCCGGGGCTTCAGCCAGCACGCCAAACATATCGACCTGACCAATCGCCTCGGCCTTAGCGTGCTGGTCGGCGGCTTTTAACGCATCCGGCAGCGCGCTCATTAGGGCAGCACGATGCGGGCCTAAACGATCAAACGCACCGGACATAATCAGCTTTTCCAGCATCCGGCGGTTCATTTTTTTGGTATCGGTACGGGCGCAAAGGTCAAACAGCTCGCGGAAATAACCGCCCTCGTTGCGCGCCTCAATTATCGCTTCGATCGGGCCTTCACCGACCCCTTTGATCGCACCGATGCCGTAAACAATTTCGCCTTCGTCATTCACATGGAACTGATACAAGCCGGAATTGATATCCGGCGGCAGCACCTTCAGGCCCATGCGCCAGCACTCATCCACCAGGCCAACCACCTTTTCGGTGTTGTCCATATCGGCGGTCATCACCGCCGCCATAAACTCGGCCGGGTAATGCGCTTTCAGCCACAGCGTCTGATAGGAAACCAGCGCATAGGCGGCAGAGTGCGACTTGTTAAAGCCGTAGCCGGCGAACTTCTCTACCAGGTCGAAAATCTTAATCGCCAGCTCGCCGTCTATGCCGCGCGCTTTCGCCCCGTCCTCAAAGCCGCCACGCTGCTTGGCCATCTCTTCCGGATTCTTTTTACCCATCGCGCGGCGCAGCATGTCCGCCCCGCCCAGGCTGTAGCCGGCCAGGACCTGGGCTATCTGCATCACCTGCTCCTGATACAGGATAATACCGTAGGTCGGCTCCAGCACCGGCTTCAGCGACTCATGCTGCCACTGAATATCCGGGTAGGATATCGCTTCGCGCCCGTGCTTACGGTCAATAAAGTTATCAACCATGCCGGACTGTAACGGCCCCGGACGGAACAGGGCCACCAGCGCGATCATATCCTCAAAACAGTCAGGCTTCAGGCGCTTGATCAAATCCTTCATGCCGCGCGATTCAAGCTGGAATACCGCAGTGGTCTCCGAGCGTTGCAGCATATCGAAACTTTTTTTATCTTCAAGCGGGATCGCCGCGATATCGATCGGCGCCTCACCGCTTTTTGCTCGGCGGGCGTTAATCATCGCCAGCGCCCAGTCGATGATGGTCAGCGTGCGCAGGCCCAGGAAGTCGAACTTCACCAGCCCGGCATACTCGACATCGTTCTTATCGAACTGGGTAACCGGGTGGTTGCCGTGCTCATCGCAGTACAGCGGGGCAAAATCAGTGATCTGCGTGGGTGCAATCACCACGCCCCCGGCATGTTTACCGGCGTTACGCGTGACGCCTTCCAGCTTACGCGCCATATCGATCAGCGCCTTAACCTCTTCGTCCGCCTCGTAAATTTCCGGCAGCTGCGGTTCAGCCGCAAAGGCTTTTTCCAGCGTCATACCCGGATCGGGCGGCACCAGCTTGGAGATGCGGTCAACAAACCCGTATGGATGCCCCAGCACGCGCCCGACGTCACGGATCACCGCTTTCGCCGCCATAGTACCAAAAGTGATAATCTGAGAGACGGCCTGACGACCATACATTTCCGCAACGTGCTCAATCACCAGGTCACGTTTTTCCATGCAGAAGTCGACGTCAAAGTCGGGCATTGAAACACGTTCCGGGTTGAGGAAACGTTCAAACAGTAGATCAAACTCCAGCGGATCGAGGTCGGTGATCTTCAGCGCATAGGCCACCAGCGAACCGGCACCCGAACCGCGCCCAGGCCCGACCGGCACATCATTATCCTTCGACCACTGGATGAACTCCATCACAATCAGGAAGTAGCCGGGAAAGCCCATCTGATTGATTACGTTCAGCTCAATATCCAGACGTTCATCATAGGCTGGACGGCGCTCGGCACGTATTTTTTCATCCGGGAACAGGAACGTAAGACGCTCTTCCAGGCCCTGTTTCGATTTCACCACGAGGAAATCTTCCGTGGTCATCTCGCCGGTGGGGAACTGCGGCAGGAAATATTCGCCAAGACGTATCGTGACGTTGCAGCGCCGCGCAATCTCAACGCTGTTTTCCAGCGCTTCAGGAATGTCCGAGAACAGCTCGCACATCTCCTCCTCGCTGCGCAGATACTGCTGCGGGCTGTATTCACGCGGACGTTTGGGATCGTCAAGGGTGAAGCCATCATGGATCGCTACACGGATCTCATGGGCATCAAAGTCTGATTCAGCCAGGAAACAGACCTCGTTGGTGGCGACAACGGGCACGCTCTGCGCCACCGCCAGTTCAACCGCCGCGTGCAGATACGTCTCTTCGTCGGGGCGTCCGGTGCGGATGAGTTCAAGATAGTAGCGATCGGGAAAATGTTGCTGATAGAAATTCAGGCACTCGTTAACCTGGACATGGTTACCGCGCAGCAGCATTTTGCCGACATCGCCACGACGACCGCCTGAGAGCAGGATCAGGCCCTGCTGATGCTCGGCCAGCCAGTCACGATCGATGGTCGGCCCCGCCGGCCCGTAGCCACGCTGGTAGGCGCGTGAGATCAACAGCGTCAGGTTTTGATAGCCCTGGTTATCGGCGGCCAGCACGGTGATTTGCGTCAGCTCATCGCCCATCGCTTCACTATTGACGTTGAAATCCGCACCGATAATCGGCTTCATGCCCTGACCGTGGGCCGTTCCGTAAAACTTCACCAGCCCGCACAGGTTGGTGAAATCCGTAATGCCGATGGCCGGCATACCCATTTTTGCCGCGTATTTCACCAGCGGGGCCGTTTTCGCCAGCCCATCGATCATGGAATAGTCGCTGTGGACGCGTAAATGAATAAAACGAGGTTCGGCCATCTGTGTTCCTGTTAACGCCAAGGAGGAGAATTATAGCGTGCGGGCAACCGCAGCGGCCAGTTCGGCATCCAGCAACGCGTTGCGTACCGGGGCAAAGCTGCGGCGGTGCTGCGGCGTTGCGCCAAACTGGGCCAGTTTTTCCACATGCACAGCCGTCGGATAGCCTTTATGCCGGGCAAAGCCATACTGCGGGTACTGCAGATCCAGTTCGCACATTTCACGGTCGCGCGTGACTTTAGCGAGGATAGAGGCGGCGCTAATCTCTGGCACCAGGCTGTCCCCTTTTACCACCGCGCGGCTCGGCATAGCCAGTGCCGGACAGCGATTGCCGTCAATCAGCACAAAATCCGGCGACAGATGCAGTCCGGCAACCGCGCGCTGCATCGCCAGCATGGTGGCGTGCAGGATATTAAGCTGGTCAATTTCTTCCGGCTCTGCGCGCCCCAGGCTCCAGCTCAATGCTTTATCTTTGATCTCGTCATACAGCGCCAGCCGGCGCTTTTCAGACAGTTTTTTTGAATCCCCCAGCCCGACAATCGGTCGGGAAGGATCGAGGATCACCGCAGCGGTCACCACCGCGCCGACCAGCGGGCCACGGCCCACTTCATCTACCCCGGCAATCAGCCGGGCTTCAGGATAGATAAATTCGTTCATCGACACAGCTCCAGTACCGCCGCTGCCGCCTGCTCATCGGCGTTCCAGCGGATTTGATGATGCAGCTCGGCAAAGGTGGCCAATAGCGTATCACGAGTTTCCCCCTGGGCGAGCAGCGGCTCTAACGCGGCCGCCAGCCGCTGCGGTTGGCATTCATCCTGCAACAGCTCCGGCACCAGCTCACGGCCCGCCAGCAGATTGGGCAGTGAAACATAATCCGTTTTCACCAGCCGTTTTGCCAGCCAAAACGTGAAGGGTTTCATACGGTAGCCGACCACCATCGGGCATTTTGCCAGCATACACTCCAGCGCGGCCGTGCCGGAGGCCAGCAGGGCAGCATCGCTTGCCAGCATCGCCTCACGGCCTTTGCCGTCCAGCAGGTGCATCGGCAAATCCGCCGCCACCTCGGCTTTAATCGCTTCAAACTGCGCGCGGCGGCGCGGATTGACCAGCGGTACGACGATTTCCAGCTGCGGATATTTTTCCCGCAGCAGCATCGCCGTTTTGAGAAAATCGGCGCTTAGCATCTCGACTTCGGCGCTGCGGCTGCCGGGCAGCAGCGCCAGGCACAGAGCCTGTGGCGCAATGCCCAACTCACGGCGCGCGGCCTGCTTATCGGGCACGATCGGCATTGCGTCTGCCATAGTATGACCAATAAAGCGACACGGCACGTTAAAACGGTCGTAAAACGCTTTTTCAAACGGTAAAAATGCCAGCACCAGGTCGGTAGCTCGGCCAATTTTAAACACGCGTTTTTGACGCCAGGCCCAAACCGAAGGGCTGACGTAATGAATAGTGCGGATGCCCTGCTGCTTCAGCCGCCCTTCCAGGGTAATGTTGAAATCAGGCGCATCAATGCCAACAAAGACATCGGGCTTCAAAGCGGTAAAGCGGCGGGTGAGATCGCGGCGGATATGAAGCAGACGGCGCAGACGGCCCAGCACCTCAACGATGCCCATGACCGCCAGCTCTTCCATCTCATACCAGGCTTCACACCCTTCGGACTGCATCAGCGGCCCGGCTACGCCAACAAAACGGGCGTCAGGATGTTTCTCTTTCAATGCGCGGATAAGACCGGCACCAAGAATATCGCCGGAAGTTTCTCCGGCGACAAGGGCAATCGTTAAGGGATGCTTTGGCATGGGTTAACGAATTAAACCCCTTGTAGAGCGAGCGAAGAAATCGTAAAACGGCTGAACTTCCGGATGCGCTTGTGCGATGTCGGCGATCTCCGGTTTAACTTCATCAAGCGTCTTACCGCTACGGTAAAGCAGTTTGTACGCGGCACGGATAGCGTGCAGCGCCTCTTTGCTGAAGCCGCGGCGTTGCAGGCCTATAAGATTGATGCCAAAAGGCGTGGCGTGGTTGCCCTGGGCAATGACGTACGGCGGTACGTCCTGCGCAACGCCAGAACAGCCGCCAACCATCACATGCGCACCAATAGTACAGAACTGGTGCACCGCCGTCATACCGCCAATGATCGCATAATCATCAACGATAACATGCCCCGCCAGCGTCGCGTTGTTGGCCAAAATGCAGTGGTTACCGACGACGCAGTCATGGGCAACGTGTGCATTCACCATCAGCAGATTGTCATCGCCAACTCGGGTTACCCCGTCCGATTGTACCGTGCCACGATGAATGGTGACGCTTTCACGAATACGGTTACGGTCACCGATTTCGACACGCGTGGGTTCCCCCGCGTATTTCAGATCCTGATTCGCCTCACCGATCGAAGCAAACTGGTAAACAGTATTGTCTTTACCGATACGGGTGTGACCATTCACCACGATGTGCGATTTCAGCGTCGTGCCTTCGCCAATGGAAACGTTCGCGCCAATCACGCAAAACGGACCAATCTGGACGCCTGCACCAATGACTGCACCGTCTTCGACAATTGAAGTGGGGTGGATAACGGCGGTACTATCAATCACGAATTAAGCCTCCCGGCTGCGGGCACACATCATCGTCGCTTCGCAGACAATTTTACCGTCAACGGTCGCCACGCCCTTAAAGCGCGTCAACCCACGGCGGGTTTTTTCGAAGGTGACTTCCATGATCATCTGATCGCCAGGTACTACCGGGCGCTTGAAGCGCGCTTCGTCGATACCCGCAAAATAATACAGCTCGCCCGGCTCCAGTTTACCCACGCTCTTAAAGGCCAGAATTCCGGTGGCCTGGGCCATCGCTTCCAGTATCAGCACGCCTGGGAAAATCGGCTTACCAGGGAAATGTCCCTGGAAAAACGGTTCGTTGACCGAGACGTTTTTAACCGCACGCAGATACTTGCTTTCTTCAAACTCAAGAACCCTATCGACCAGTAAAAACGGGTAACGATGCGGTAAAAGTTCAATAATCTCTTCAATCTTCAGAGTATGAGTTTCAGTAGTCAAAATACTCTTCCTGTCCTAAAAAATCAGATGGCATCAATAACACGGCCTGCAACAATCTGTCGATCGTCCGCAGGCCGCGAATCATTTCTGTGCGCCATGCTTTCCCTGCTTCGCATGTTTTATTTATGAAAGCCGGGCAGCATTGGTGCATGCTCGCTTAGTCTTAAGTGACTTTGCGCTCGATGTTTTTTAAGCGTTTGCTTATTTCATCAATGTGCATCACCAGTGCCGCAGTTTTGCGCCAGGCTTTGTTGGGCTGTAGCGGGATCCCGGAGGAGTAAACTCCTGGTTCGGTAATCGGCCGCATCACCATTCCCATCCCGGTGACGGTCACTTTGTCACAAATTTCCATATGACCGTTTATCACGCTGGCACCACCAATCATACAATAGCGGCCAATTTTGAGGCTTCCAGCCATGATAACGCCACCCGCAACTGCGGTATTGTCGCCAATCACCACATTGTGTGCAATCTGGCACTGGTTATCTATGATAACACCATTACCGATTTGGGTGTTATCAAGTGCACCGCGATCGATAGTAGTACAGGCACCAATTTCGACGCGATCGCCAATAATCACCGTACCCAGCTGCGGGATTTTCACCCAATTACCCCGATCGTTGGCGTAACCAAAGCCGTCAGCGCCAATCACCGTACCCGATTGGATCAGGCAATCGCGACCAATTTGTACTTCATGATAGACGGAAACGTTAGCCCAAAGACGGCTGCCAGCACCGATTTGGGTCTTTTTGCCGACGAAGCAGCCGGGGCCGATAACCACGTTATCGCCGAGCACCACGTCGGATTCGATCACCGCGTTAGCGCCAATCGAGATGTTGTTGCCCAGGCGCGCGGTGGCATCAATTACGGCACTTGGGGCGATGTCTGTCGCTGGCTGCGGCGTGCTGTCCAGCAGCTGCGCCATGCGGGCATAGGTGAGATAAGGGTTTTTAACCACCAGCGCAGCGCCAGGGAAAAATTCCAGATCCGCTTCCGTCAGCACCACGGCTGAAGCCTGGCAGGCTGCGAGCTGCTCGCGGTAGCGGCTGTTCGAAAGAAAGGTTATCTGACCGGGTTGGGCGGATTGCATAGAAGCAATGCCGGAGATGGCAATATCGCCATCTCCGTGCAATTCTGCATCCAACTGCTGGGCTAAATCAGCCAGTCGAATTGAAGACATGACTTATTTAACCTGTTTCAGAACATCAGCAGTGATGTCTTTAGATTTAGCAACGTAGGCTACCGCATTCTGATCGATAACAACGTCGTAGCCTTCGCTGTCGGCAACTTTCTGTACGGCATCCTGAATACGGCTCAGGATTTTATTACGCTCTTCCATCTGGCGACGACGATTGTCCTGCTCAAAGGCCTGAGCTTTGGTAGAGAAAGCCTCACGCTGTGTCATCACGTCTTTTTCCATGCGGCTGCGATCGCTGGCCTTCATGGTTGAGGCGTCACGCTGCAAGCGCTGCATTTTGGTTTGCAGATCGCGCTCCATGCCCTGAAGCTCGGTAGCACGGCCCTTGAATTCGTTTTCCAGCTGTTTCGCGACGGTCGCACGCGCTGGTAACTGTTGGAAAATGCTGGAAACGTTCACCACTGCAATTTTATCAGCAGCCTGAGCGCCAGCGGAAACCGCCAGTGCAAGACTCAGACCTGCGGCACACAACAACTTTTTCACTATAAACTCCTTACCATCAACGTTTGTGTCACGGACACATGTGTTGCGCGTTATCGTAGCCAGTACTGAGGCTACGATAGACGGCGCGATACTCTGTTATGTTACTTCGCTTCCTTGCGGTGCCAAATTACCAAGTTTTACCAATGTTAAACTGGAACTGTTCGGCTTTATCTCCGTCATACTTTTTGAACGGCTGGGCATACGAGAACACCAGCGGTCCAAGAGGTGACATCCACTGCAACGCCAGGCCCGCAGACATACGGATGTTGCCCGGCTTGCTGTAGTCAGGAACACCTGCGCCAAGGGTCGCTGCGGTGTCGTCCCAGTGCGTATCCCAGACCGTGCCCGCATCCACAAATAGCGAGGTGCGCACCGAATTGGCATACTTCTCACTCAGGAACGGCGTTGGCGTAATCAGCTCGGCGCTGGCAACGGCCATTGCATTACCGCCGACCGCATCGTCAGAGCTGCAAATTTTAGCGACGTCGCTACCGGAACAGTTGGAAGAGCCGTTGTTGTAGTAGGCTGCTTTCGGACCAATGGTATTGGAACGGAAACCGCGTACGGTGCTGGAGCCACCGGCATAGAAGTTTTCATAGAACGGCAGCTCTTTACCGCTCAGGCCATCAGCGTAACCTACGCGTCCACGACCTAACAGCACCCAGGAATGGTCCTGATCCAGCGGCACGTACTGCTGCGTATCCAGCGTTGCTTTATAGAACGCATTGTCCGAGCCAGGGATAGTGACCTTGCCGTTCAGGTTGGTTCGGTTACCCGCCGTAGGGAAGAAACCACGGTCCAGGGTGTTATACGTCCAGCCATAGTTAAATGTGAAGTCATCCGTCGAGAAATCTTCATTACTGGAAAGTGACGGATTCATCCCCACAGAACGCAGATAACGCCACATCGCCACCTGCGGCTGCATATTTGACAGGCTGTTATGTACATAGCCTAACCCCACACGCAGGGTATTATTTTCATTGACCGGGAAGCCCAGCGTGCCGTCAAGACCATAACTCTTATTGGTATAGTCTGACAGGTCGGCATCATCGGCCTTAAAGTTGTTATAGAACAGACGCCCGCCGAGACTGACTCCATCAACCGTGAAGTAAGGGTCGGTCAGTGAGAATTCCGCATAGGTCTGGTAATCGTTTTTAGTCCCGCTGATACCAACGGTATTACCGGTACCGAGCCAGTTCTCTTGGGTAATTCCCGCCTGGAAGCTGACGCCGCTTTCGGTGCCGTAACCCACGCCAAAGTTCAGCGTACCGGTGTTACGTTCTTTGACTTTATAGACCACGTCGACCTGATCGGCAGATCCCGGCACGCGCACGGTGTCAGTGTCGACCGTTTCAAAGTAACCAATGCGGTTTAAACGATCTTTGCCCTGCTCAACCAGATCGCTGCCTAACCAGGCACCTTCCATCTGACGCATTTCACGGCGCAGAACGGCATCTTTCGAGGTATCGTTGCCTTCAAAGCGAACTTTACGCACATAGTAGCGGTTGCCCGCATCCACGTTGATATGCAGCTTAACGGTTTTGTTGGCGTCATCAATTTCAGTCTGGGTCTGCACGCGCGGGTAGGCATACCCATAACGGCCGAGCAGTTTTTTGATGTCGTCTTCCGTGCGGGTCACTTTCGCGCCGTTGTACAGCTCGCCAGGCTTAACTTTGCTCAGCCCTTCAATTTCAGCAGAGTGCCCGGCCAGGTTGCCGCTTACCGCCACGCCGGAAAGCTTATACTGCTCGCCTTCGGTAATGTTAACGGTAATGTAAATGCCTTTTTTATCCGGCGTCAGGCTGACCTGAGTCGAATCGATGTTAAAGCGCGCATAGCCGCGATCGAGATAGAAACTGCGTAAGGTTTCAAGGTCACCGGCCAGCTTCTGCTTCTGGTATTTACGATCGCCAACGACGTTCCACCACGGCACATCGTCACGCAGTTGGAAGCGTGAAATCAGCTCATCCGAACTGAACGCTTTATTACCCACCACGTTGATCTGTTGAATTTTGGCAGAAACACCTTCGGTAAACACCAGCTTCAGGTCAACACGGTTACGAGGCAGTGGCGTGACGACCGCTTTCACGCTGGCGCTATATTTGCCGACGCTATAGTAGAAGTCTTCCAACCCCTTCTCGATTGTGCTGACGGTGGTGCGATCCAGCGCTTCACCTACGCGCACGCCAGAGGCTTCAAGGTTCTGCTTAAGCATGTCCTCTTTCACCGCTTTATTGCCGGAAAAAGTGATGCTGGCAATGGTTGGGCGCTCTTTGACCTGTACAATCAGCGTGTTGCCGTCTCGCAATACCTGAACATCTTCAAAATTTCCGGTCGCAAACAGTGCACGTATCGTGTTACTGAGATCTTCATCGGAGACGGTATCTCCGACACGGACGGGCATACTGAGCAATGCCGCACCGACGGCGACTCGCTGCAGGCCATCGAAATGAATGTCCTTCACTACGAATCCATCTGCACCGTATACGGTAGCGCTGCTAAGCAGCAGCGACGCTATGAGCAACTTTTTCATCGCCATCGTTGTTATGCATTCTTCCTAGCTGGTTCTCACGAATCTATTGCCCGGAGACAAATCAAAAGCGTGAGAAATCATTGAATAGCGCAAGCCCCATTAACAACATCAGCAAAATTGAGCCGATGCGATAACTGAAGTCCTGAACTCGCTCGGACAACGGCCTTCCCTTGATTTTTTCAATCAGCAGGAAAAGCAGATGACCACCATCTAACACCGGCAGAGGGAACAGATTGATAATCCCAAGGTTTACGCTAATCAGAGCGAGAAACATCAGGTAGTAAATCAAACCATATTCCGCTGACATCCCAGCACCCTGCGCGATCGAAATCGGCCCGCTGAGATTGTTCAGCTTAACATCGCCGACAATCAGTTTACCCAACATACTTACCGTCAGCTTCATCAGTTGCCAGGTTTTTGCGCTGGCTTCACCGACTGCGGCAAACGGCCCGTACTGGCGCACCGTTTTATATTCATCAGGCAGCGGGATAACACGAGGTATCACACCGGCAAACCCTTCAGCCTTGTTTTGAGGATTGGCTTCTGGCGTGAGGGTCAACTGCACCCTGCTGCCTGCACGCTCTACCTCAATAACCATTTCTTTTTCCGGATTATCACGCACCGCGGTGACAAAATTCTGCCACTGCTCCAGAGGCTGACCACCGACTTTAACGATCCTGTCGCCAGCTTGCAAACCCGCCCGACTTGCGGCGGAGTTCTTTTGTACCTGATCCAACACCGATTCGATGCGTGGCCCACGGGGCTGGATCCCCAAAGATGTCACCGGGTCCTGCTTGTCTGGCTCGAACTGCCAGTGGCGCAGATCGATAATCTTTTCACTGGTCTGCTCACTGCCAAAAGGCGCAATGGAAATGCGCGTATCGTCATCTCCAATTTTTGCCACAAGCGCCATGCGCACAGCATCCCAGTCAGGCGTTTCGATACCGTCAACGGCTTTAAGTTCCGTTCCGGGGGTAATTTGTGCCTCTGCCGCGGGCGATCCGCTTATTATTTCACCAACAACAGGACGAACGCCGGGCACGCCGATGATAAACACCAGCCAGTAAGCAAAGATAGCAAAGAGGAAATTAGCAGCCGGACCGGCGCTGACGATGGCCGCGCGTTGCAACACGGTTTTGTTATTGAATGCCTGATGGCGCACTTCAGGCGGCACGCTGGCCATGCGCTCATCCAGCATCTTGACGTACCCGCCCAGCGGGATCAGTGCGATGACGTATTCAGTACCCTGCTTGTCAACACGTCGCCACAGTGCCTTGCCGAAGCCAATCGAGAAGCGCTCAACCTTGACGCCGCAGCGCCGGGCCACCCAGAAATGGCCGAATTCATGCACGGTGATCAAAATCCCCAGTGCGACGATAAAAGCAGCAAAACTCCAGAGTACGCTTAGCATTGTGTTTCCCTACAACGTTCCAAAGACCAACAGTAACAAACAGGCAAATACCGGTACCGCAGCAGTCAGACTGTCAATGCGGTCGAGGATCCCTCCGTGCCCAGGGATCAAATTACCGCTGTCTTTGATACCCGCCTCGCGTTTAAACATACTTTCCGTAAGATCGCCCAGAACGGACGCCAGTGCGGCAGCAATCGAACAGATCAGCAGAGTGGAAAGCGGGACATGCAGTGGCGCAAATTCGCTAAACAGCCAGCATATCAGCGCTGAAGTCAGTAGCCCGCCGGCGAAACCTTCCCAGGTTTTGCCAGGGGAGACCCTGGGGGCCAGCTTATGTTTACCAAACAGTTTGCCAAACATATAGGCACCGGAATCCGCTCCCCAGACCAAAAACATCAGGTAGAGCAACCACCAGGCACCGGCAAAGTGGTCTGATTCATAATGATACTGCCGCAGAGCGAGCATGCCCCAGAAGAACGGCACGATGGTTAATAAACCAAAAATGACGCGCAACGGACGCGAATTGCGCCAAAATGAGGCCGAAGAGGGATAGAACAGCACCAGAAGAAGTGCAACAGCCCACCAGGCGAGGGCCGCCCACAGTGAGTCACTTATCTGTGGAAGATGCACCGAATGCTGGTAGGCCGGCAGCGTGAAAAGCATAAACGCCAGTAGCAGGCCACAGATCAGCGCCAGCCAGATACGCTGCGAACGGGCAGCAAAGCCAGCCAGCTGTCCCCATTCCCATGCGGCCAGCATACTGATGACTAAAATAGTGATGGCGAACCCTAACGGCGGCAGCAGGAACAGCGCTGCAATGACGATGGGAATTAAAATAAACGCGGTGATCAGGCGTGACTTTAACAAATATTACCCCCAGAGCGCCTATGCGCTACCGGGTGTTGCACCGCCAAAGCGACGCTCTCGTTGTGCAAATGCATTCAGTGCACCTTCAAAAACTTGTTCATCAAAATCAGGCCAAAGAGTATCGGTAAACCAGAACTCTGCGTAGGCTACTTGCCACAGCAGGAAGTTACTGATGCGATGCTCTCCCCCGGTCCTTATTACGAGATCTACAGGTGCCATATCATTCAGACAGAGGTGCGCCCCAAGCGTCTCTTCCTCGATTTGATCCGGACGAAGAAGCCCTTCCTGCACCTGCTCTGCAATTTTTCTAACCCCGTGGATAATATCCCAACGTCCGCCATAATTCGCGGCAATGTTGAGAGTCAGTCCATTATTTTGCTGCGTCAGCTCTTCAGCGCGACGGATACGCTCTTGTAACCGGTTATTAAACCGGCTGATATCGCCGATGATTTTCAGCCGGACATTATGCTTATGCAAGCTCTTAACTTCGCTGTCGAGTGCCCAGACAAACAGCTCCATCAGCGCCAACACTTCCTGCTGTGGACGATTCCAGTTTTCACTGCTGAAGGCATAAAGCGTGAGTGCATCCAGTTTGCGACTGACGGCGAAACTGACGGCGCGGCGTACAGATTTCACTCCTGCTTTATGACCAGAAATGCGCAGCTTGCCCTGGTTTTTAGCCCAGCGACCGTTGCCATCCATAATGATGGCCACATGGCGAGGGCCTGTCCCCTGCGGGTCATCGGTTTGTAATTGATTTTCGGACGACATAACGCGTAATAATTCCTTGGTTCAGAATTTAACGACTTCTGAAATATATCACCCGCCTGGCGCAAAAAAGGCCGTTATCGCGCGGGCTTACTCCGCTTAACTACGCCATTACCCCGAACGGTGGGGCAAGACTATACCACCTCCGCCCAACGCTCACAAATAGCGGCGTGTTAAATCACGCTGGCGCGCTTGGCCGCAAAGCGTGGCAGTAAGGCTTGCGCCGCTGCCCGTGCTTCGCGGTCAATGGCAATCACCGCATCGACGTTTTGCGGCTCCTGGCAAGATAGCGTGTCCAGTACCGCAACATTCAGCGCAGCAATATCGGTAAAGCGAATTTCTGACGCCAGAAACGCGGCTACCGCAATCTCATTTGCCGCATTCAACGTGGTTGTCGCCGCCTGCCCGGCTTTACTGGCATCCATCGCCAGCTTGAGGCATGGATAGCGAGTATAATCAGGCTGCGCGAAGGTCATCGCCGACATGCGCGTAAAATCAAGTGGTTGCACACCTGACTCCACCCGCTGTGGCCAGGCCATCGCATGAGCAATTGGCGTACGCATATCCGGCGAACCCAGCTGAGCAATCACACTACCATCACGGTAGCGCACCATTGAATGGATCACAGACTGCGGGTGCAGAATCACTTCCATCTGCGCATCGGTAGCATTAAACAGCCAGCGGGCTTCGATATATTCCAGGCCTTTATTCATCATGGTGGCCGAGTCGACGGAAATTTTACGTCCCATCGACCAGTTCGGATGCGCACACGCCTGGTCTGGCGTCATATGAGGCAATTCCACCAACGGCGTGTCGCGAAAAGGGCCACCCGATCCGGTTAGAATAATGCTTTCAATGCCATTATTCTCAAGAGAAGCGTACCCTAACTGCTGCTGGAGGGAAGCAGGCAAACTCTGAAAAATCGCGTTGTGCTCGCTGTCTATTGGCAACAGCTGGGCTTTTGAAGCGCTTACCGCCTCAAGAAAAAGACGGCCGCAGGTGACCAGTGATTCTTTATTCGCCAGCAGCACCTTTTTTCCGGCGCGAATAGCCGCCAGGGTGGGCAATAAACCCGCCGCGCCGACGATAGCTGCCATCACCTGGTCGACATCATCCAACGCAGCCAGATCGCAGGCCGCCTGCTCGCCGCTCAGCACCTCGGTAGCGACATTAAGATCCTTCAAACGAAGCCGAAGTTCCTCTGCCGCACGCTTATCCGACATCGCGGCATACGCCGGTCGGAACTCCAGGCATTGCCCGGTCATCAGTTCAACATTGCGCCCGGCAACCAGTGCCTTAACGGCAAATAGCTGCGGATTGGCGCGTACCACGGCCAGCGTGCTGGTGCCGATAGAGCCGGTCGAACCGAGGATGGTCAGTTGCTTCATGCGTTTGCTCAGTATAATGACCCGGCACAACCACCGATCGCTAAGCGTAACGGGCAGCTGTCGGGCAAGTTAACAAATGCAAAACGCCGCCAGCCCCCTCTTCGTATGAAGGGAGTCTGTACGGCGTTTAAGCGGATAGTGACGGACTCAGAAGTCCATCAGCTCCGTTTCTTTATCTGCCAACGCGGCATCCACTTTCTTGATAAAGATATCGGTCATTTTCTGCACATCTTCCTGTGCACGACGGTCGTCGTCTTCACTGATTTCTTTATCTTTCAGCAGCGCTTTCAGCTTATCGTTAGCATCACGGCGTACGTTACGCACGGAAACACGGCCCTGCTCGGCTTCGCCGCGCACCACTTTAATCAGGTCTTTACGACGCTCTTCGGTCAACGCAGGCAGCGGAACACGAATATCGCTACCGGCTGAACTTGGGTTCAGCCCGAGGTCCGATGTCATGATCGCCTTCTCAACGGCTGCACCGATTGAGCGATCGAAAACGTTGATTTTCAGCGTGCGCGAGTCTTCTACGGTGACGCTGGCCAGCTGGCGCAGCGGCGTAGCAGAACCGTAGTAATCAACCATGATACCGTCGAGGATACTCGGCGATGCACGGCCGGTACGGATCTTGCTGATGTGGTTTCTGAATGCTTCTACGCATTTTTCCATGCGCGTTTCTGCATCTTTTTTGATGTCGTTAATCACGTTAAAACCCTTGGATTCTGTTTGATCCACCAGCCTCTGCCGGGCAGAAGCCGTTCAAATGCCAATGACTCTTAGATAATTCTGGCAGGCAGAATATACCTTATTCTAACCGCAGACTGATATTAATGCGCGATCAGCGTACCTTCTTTTTCACCCATCACCACGCGACGCAGCGCGCCGGGCTTGTTCATATTGAACACACGGATAGGCAGTGAATGGTCGCGTGCCAGCGTAAAGGCCGCCAGATCCATCACTTTTAACTCTTTGTCCAGCACTTCGGCGTAGGTCAGACGCTCGTGCAGGACGGCATCCGGGTTGCTCACCGGATCGGCAGAATACACGCCGTCTACTTTGGTGGCTTTCAGTACCACGTCGGCTTCGATTTCGATGCCGCGCAGGCAGGCTGCGGAGTCAGTGGTAAAGAATGGATTGCCCGTACCGGCAGAGAAGATCACTACGCGGTTGTTACGCAGCAGGCTGATCGCCTCTGCCCAGCTGTAGTTGTCGCAAACGCCGTTAAGAGGGATAGCGGACATCAGGCGGGCGTTGACGTAGGCACGATGCAGCGCATCACGCATCGCCAGGCCGTTCATCACCGTTGCCAGCATCCCCATATGGTCGCCCACCACGCGATTCATGCCCGCCTGCGCGAGGCCAGCGCCGCGGAACAGGTTACCACCACCGATCACCACACCTACCTGAATGCCCAGCTCTACCAGCTCTTTCACTTCCTGAGCCATACGATCCAGCACGCTGGCATCAATACCGAAGCCTTCAGCACCTTGCAGTGCTTCACCGCTCAGTTTCAGCAGGATACGTTGATATACGGGTTTTGCATTGGTCGCCATGGTTATTTTCCTGGAAGATATCGTCGAAAAGGGGTGTTAACTGCGTGCGGTATCATCCTAAAAGCAGCGGGTCATTACTATTGGGATGAGACTGAAAATGCGCTGCCGGAAGGCAGACAAAAAAGAACCGCCGTGTGGCGGTTCTTGTCGGACCATTAAGACTGCTTGGACATGGCCGCGACTTCTGCCGCGAAATCTGTCTCAGCTTTCTCAATGCCTTCGCCCACTTCAAAGCGGATGAAGCTGGTCACGTCTGCGTTTTTCTCTTTCAGCAGCTGGCCCACGGTCTTGCTTGGGTCAATGACGAAAGGCTGACCGGTCAGAGACACTTCACCGGTGAATTTCTTCATGCGGCCTTCAACCATTTTTTCAGCGATTTCTTTTGGCTTGCCGGACTGCATGGCGATATCCAGCTGAACCTGGTACTCTTTTGCCACGACTTCAGCGGACACGTCTTCTGGCTTAACGAATTCCGGCTTGCTTGCTGCGACGTGCATAGCCAGCTGCTTAACCAGCTCTTCATCTGCTGCGGTAGCAGAGATCAGAACGCCGATACGTGCGCCGTGCAGGTAGCTGCCCAGCACGTCGCCTTCCAGGGAAGCAACGCGGCGAATGTTGATGTTCTCACCAATTTTCGCCACCAGCGCTACGCGCTCTTCTTCGAACTGCGCTTTCAGCACGTCAACATCTGTGATTTTACCGGCAAAGGCAGCATCAAGCACTTTGTCAGCGAAAGCCTGGAAACCGGCATCTTTTGCCACGAAGTCAGTCTGGCAGTTCACTTCCAGAATCACGCCGAAGTTGCCTTCAATGCGGGTTTTGATCACGCCGTCAGCCGCAACGTTGCCTGCTTTTTTCGCCGCTTTAATCGCGCCAGATTTACGCATGTTCTCGATCGCCAGCTCGATGTCGCCGTTGGCTTCGGTCAGTGCTTTCTTACAATCCATCATGCCTGCGCCAGTACGCTCACGCAGTTCTTTTACCAGAGCAGCGGTAATGTCAGCCATTCTCTCATCCTCGGTTAGCTTGCATCTGTCAGCAATGCCCGCAGGCGCTCACCACAAATGCCGGTCTCGGGAAAACATTCTGCCCCGCCGATTGTGACAATCGGCAAAGCGAAGTCGAAAAAATAAAGGGGCCAATTCAGGCCCCTTCGTTACAGATTGATATCTGATTGATAAGGGGCTCTTTATCAGAGCAAGCCTTATTACTCAGCTTCAGCGAAGGTTTCTTCAGCCTGCTGAGCCAGGTCCTGAGAGCGACCTTCACGTACAGTGGCAGCCACTGCAGTCAGGTACAGGCTAACAGCACGGATCGCATCGTCATTACCTGGGATAATGAAGTCAACGCCGTCTGGATCAGAGTTGGTATCAACGATAGAAAACACCGGGATACCCAGGTTGTTTGCTTCTTTGATAGCGATATGTTCGTGATCGGCATCGACAACAAACAGTGCATCTGGCAGGCCGCCCATGTCTTTGATACCACCCAGGCTGTTTTCCAGCTTGGACAGTTCACGGGTGCGCATCAGTGCTTCTTTCTTGGTCAGTTTGTCGAAAGTGCCATCCTGAGACTGAATTTCCAGATCTTTCAGACGCTTGATTGACTGACGAACGGTTTTCCAGTTAGTCAGCATGCCACCCAACCAGCGGTGGTTAACGAAGAACTGGTCGCAGCTCAGAGCGTGCTCTTTTACCGCTTCGCTTGCAGCGCGCTTAGTACCAACAAACAGGATCTTACCTTTACGGGAAGAGATCTTGCTCAGCTCAGCCAGAGCTTCGTTGAACATTGGTACCGTTTTCTCAAGGTTGATGATGTGAACTTTGTTACGAGCGCCGAAGATGAATGGCTTCATTTTCGGGTTCCAGTAACGGGTCTGGTGACCAAAGTGTACACCGGCCTGGAGCATGTCGCGCATGGAAACAGTTGCCATGATTACCTCTATAAATAAGTTTGGGGTTAAGCCTCCACGTATCCCATACAACCGACCCATCGGCTTTTTCAAGCCTGCAAGGCACCCCGGCGTAGGTGTCGATACGTGTGTGTTATTTACACATAGTGAGATTAGTGCGTTTCTTTGCAACGGTGAAACTCAACGTACAAGGAATCGTCGGCGCGCTTTATACCATAAAGTCGACATTGAAGCCAACTGTTGTTGCATTTGCAGTCCGTTGTTGCCTGCAAGCCCGCTCAGAGATCAAACTCCAATTGGCAGCGCCCTGGTGGACTGCTACCATTGCCCTACTCTCATTATTATTGTCGAAAATGACGACAAATGCGGACCGAATGAATGGCAATTTCAATAAAAACCCCTGAAGAGATCGAAAAAATGCGCGTGGCCGGCCGCCTGGCCGCCGAAGTACTGGAAATGATTGAGGAACACGTGGTTCCCGGTATCAGCACCGCTGAGCTGGACCGCCTGTGTCACGATCATATCGTGAACAAACAGCACGCGATTTCCGCCTCACTCGGCTACCACGGCTTCCCCAAATCAGTGTGCATTTCGGTCAATGAGGTGGTGTGCCACGGCATCCCGAGCGACGATAAAATCCTCAAGGATGGCGATATCGTCAACATCGACGTTACGGTAATCAAGGATGACTACCATGGCGACACCTCAACCATGTTTATCGTCGGCAAGCCCACCATCCAGGGTGAGCGCCTGTGCCGTATAACGCAGGAAAGCCTCTATCTGGCCCTGCGTATGGTTAAGCCAGGCATTCGCCTGCGCACCCTGGGCCGCGAAATCCAGAAATTCGTCGAAGCACAGGACTTCTCCGTGGTACGCGAGTATTGCGGTCACGGCATCGGCAAGGGGTTCCATGAAGAGCCTCAGGTATTGCACTACGATGCCGATGATGGCGGCGTGGTGTTACAGCCAGGCATGGCATTCACCATTGAACCTATGGTCAATGCTGGCGACTACCGCATCCGCAGCATGAAAGATGGCTGGACGGTAAAAACGAAAGATCGTAGCCTGTCTGCACAGTACGAACACACGATTGTGGTGACTGAAAACGGCTGTGAAATCATGACGCTGCGTAAAGATGACACCATTCCGGCGGTTCTGACGCACGAAAGCTAACATCCCGCCGCGGGCCAGACGGGAGCCGCGTGATATGTTCAGCAATCTAAGCCGGCCGCCGCCGGCTTTTTTTATCTCTTCGGAGCGGTGAAATGAATAAAGAAGTGACGGACGTCAACATCCTGAAGAAACTCACTCGCGCCCCGCGACGCTGGGATGATGAAGAGCTGAACCGCGATACGTTGCGGCATCACCTTGATACGTTCCAGCTGCATCTCGCGACCGCCTTTGATGCCGGGCAGGATGCGGAAAGCCTGATCGCTGCCCGCACCCTGTTTATTGACCGTCTGCTGCGCCGCCTGTGGCGTTTTTTTGGCTTCCCGGAAAAAGAGGGGATAGCCCTGGTGGCGGTGGGCGGCTATGGCCGCGGTGAGCTGCATCCGCTGTCTGATATTGACATTCTTATTCTCAGCCGCCAGCCCCTTTCAGACAGCGACGCCCAGCGTGCCGGCGAACTGTTGACGCTGATGTGGGATTTAAAGCTGGAGGTGGGTCACAGCGTACGCACGCTGGAAGAGTGCCTTCTTGAGGGGCTTTCAGACCTCACCGTCGCCACTAACCTGATCGAATCCCGCATGCTAACCGGCGATCTCGCACTCTTTCTTGAAATGCAGAAAAACGTGTTCAGCGACGGGTTCTGGCCATCTGACCGCTTTTTTGCCGCCAAAATTGCCGAGCAGCAGGAGCGTCATCAACGCTACCACGGCACCAGTTATAACCTGGAGCCGGATATTAAGAGCAGCCCCGGCGGTCTGCGCGATATTCACACGCTACTATGGGTAGCACGGCGTCACTTCGGTGCAACCTCCATGGCCGAAATGGTGGGTTTTGGTTTTCTTACCGAAGCGGAGCGCAACGAGCTGAACGAATGCCAGAGCTTTCTCTGGCGCATTCGCTTTGCTCTGCATCTCTCGCTAATCCGCTACGATAACCGCCTGCTGTTTGACCGCCAGCTCAGCGTAGCCCAGCGCCTGAACTACCAGGGTGAAGGCAACGAACCGGTCGAGCGCATGATGAAGGATTTCTTTCGCGTGACGCGCCGCGTTGGGGAGCTGAACCAGATGCTGCTACAGCTGTTTGACGAGGCGATTCTGGCGCTTGGTGCAGACGAGAAACCGCGCGCGATTGACGAAGAATTCCAGCTACGCGGCACGCTGATCGACCTCCAGGACGAAACGCTATTTGTCCGCCAGCCGGAAGCGATCGTGCGGATGTTTTATACCATGGTGCGCACGCCGAAAATTACCGGCATCTACTCCAATACCCTGCGCCATCTGCGCCACGCACGCCGCCACCTGAAGCAGCCGCTGTGCAATATTGCTGAAGCTCGCGAGCTGTTTATGGCCATTTTGCGCCATCCTGGAGCCGTCAGCCGTGCGCTGGTGCCCATGCACCGTCACAGCGTGCTCTGGGCCTATATGCCGCAGTGGAGCAGTATCGTCGGTCAGATGCAGTTTGACCTGTTCCATGCCTATACCGTGGATGAACACACTATCCGCGTGTTGCAGAAGCTGGAAAGCTTCGCCGATGAAAACGTCAGGCCACGTCATCCCCTCTGCGTAGAGCTGTGGCCACGCCTGCCCCAGCCGGAGCTGCTGCTAATGGCTGCGCTGTTCCATGATATCGCCAAAGGACGCGGTGGCGATCACTCCATCCTCGGCGCGCAGGACGCACAAGAATTCGCCGAAATGCACGGGCTGAATTCGCGTGAAACGCAGCTGGTCGCCTGGCTGGTACGCCACCATCTGCTGATGTCGGTGACCGCGCAGCGCCGCGATATTCAGGACCCGACCGAGATCCAACAGTTTGCGGAAGTGATGCAAAATGAGAACCGCCTGCGTTATCTGGTCTGCCTGACGGTAGCCGATATCTGCGCGACCAATGAAACGTTGTGGAACAGCTGGAAACAGAGCCTGTTACGCGAGCTGTTCTTCGCCACCGAGAAACAGCTGCGCCGGGGCATGGAGAACAGCCCGGATCTGCGCGAGCGCGTGCGTCATCATCGGCTTCAGGCGCTGGCGCTACTGCGCATGGATAATATCGACGAAGAGGCGCTACACCGTATCTGGAGGCGCTGCCGCGCCGACTACTTCCTGCGCCACACGCCAAACCAGCTGGCCTGGCATGCACGCCACCTGATGAATCACGATTTGAGCCAACCGCTTATCCTTGTCAGCCCACTGGCAACGCGCGGCGGCACCGAGATTTTTATCTGGAGCCCGGACAGGCCGTATCTGTTTGCAGCCGTTGCCGGGGAGTTAGATAAGCGTAATCTTAGCGTCCATGACGCGCAGATTTTTACCAGCCGCGACGGCATGGCGATGGACACCTTTATCGTGCTGGAGCCGGACGGTAGCCCGCTGGCGACCGACCGCCATGAGGCAACGCGTCACGCTTTGGAACAGGCCATCTGTCAGACCGACTGGCAGCCGCCACGCACCCGCCGCCAGTCTGCACGCCTCAAACATTTTAACGTGGAAACCTCGGTGAACTTTCTCCCCACCCACACCGACAGGCGAACCTATCTGGAGCTGGTGGCGCTCGACAGGCCCGGCCTGCTGGCCTGCGTTGGCGAGGTCTTCGCCGATTTAGGCGTGTCGCTGCACGGTGCACGCATCAGTACCATCGGCGAGCGTGTCGAGGATCTGTTTATTCTCGCCGACAGCGAACGGCGGGCGTTAGACACAGAATTGCGCGAAGTACTGCAACAACGGTTGACAGAGGCCCTGAATCCAAACGATAAAGTGTGACCCGATTCAATTTTTAACAGCGCCACCGCCGCGCCCGCTCTGGTGGGACCGAATTTTTTCAACGGCGGCTGGCAAAAACCAGGAAGAGACTAACGATGCAACAGTTACAGAATGTTATTGAAGCAGCCTTCGAGCGCCGGGCTGACATTACCCCGGTCAATGCCGATACCGCCATCCGCGAAGCGGTCAGTCAGGTTATCGCCCTGCTGGACAGCGGCGCTCTGCGCGTTGCCGAGAAGATCGACGGCCAGTGGGTCACCCATCAGTGGCTGAAAAAAGCGGTTCTGCTCTCTTTCCGCATTAATGACAATCAGGTAATTGAGGGTGCAGAGAGCCGTTTTTACGACAAGGTGCCGATGAAGTTTGCTGACTACGACGAAGCGCGCTTCAAAAAAGAAGGCTTCCGCGTGGTGCCACCCGCGGCGGTACGTCAGGGATCGTTCATTGCCCGTAATACCGTACTGATGCCCTCTTATGTCAACATTGGCGCTTACGTCGATGAAGGCTCGATGGTTGATACCTGGGCTACCGTTGGTTCCTGTGCACAGATTGGTAAGAACGTTCACCTGTCGGGCGGCGTTGGCATCGGCGGCGTGCTGGAGCCATTACAGGCGAACCCCACCATCATTGAAGATAACTGCTTTATCGGTGCGCGCTCCGAAATCGTTGAAGGCGTGATCGTGGAAGAAGGCTCGGTGATCTCAATGGGTGTATATATTGGTCAGAGCACCAAAATTTACGACCGCGAAACCGGCGAAGTACATTATGGTCGCGTTCCGGCTGGATCGGTCGTGGTGTCCGGCAACCTGCCATCTAAAGACGGCAGCTACAGCCTGTACTGCGCGGTGATCGTGAAAAAAGTGGACGCTAAAACCCTTAGCAAAACCGGCATCAATGAACTGCTGCGTACTATCGACTAATCTCGTCTGCGGGCGGCGGCAGCTGCCCGCACTTTAATGTAACGTTAACTTTACAAAACAACAGATAGCAACCTTTCCCCCGTCGCGCAGCAGATGATGCTATTGAGCACATTTTGAGCCATAATCCGCGCCGTTCAGCGCAATGACGCTCCTCCCCCGATCCGTCTTCTTCATTTTGTACCTATCATCACCGGAGTTCGGGATGGGTGAACTGAGTAAAGCGAGGGCGTACAGCGCACTTCCACCGCTACGGACAGATAAGGACGTATGCACAGCGCGTGCTGCACAGCCCCGTATTTGCGACGCGCAGCCGAAACCACCATCTCCCGCATAAGGATCAACACCATGTATGACAATTTGAAAGGGTTGGGTATTGCTTCACCTGAAGATATTGACCGCTACAGCCTGCGTCAGGAAGCCAATAATGACATCCTCAAAATCTATTTCCGCAAGGACAAAGGCGAATTTTTTGCCAAAAGCGTGAAGTTTAAATACCCACGCCAGCGCAAGACCGTAGTGGCCGATAACGCCAGCCAGGGCTATAAAGAAGTGCAGGAGATCAGCCCGAATCTACGCTATGTCATTGATGAACTTGACCAGATTTGCCAGCAGGATCGCATTGAAGTCGACCTGAAGCGTAAAATATTGGACGATCTTCGCCATCTGGAAAGCGTGGTATCCAACAAGATCACAGAAATTGAATCCGATCTGGAAAAACTGACCCGCAACGGGCGCTAGTACAGACAAAAAAACGGTGCCGCATGGCACCGTTTTATTATCTGCTATTTTCCATCAGCGCTATAGAGCGCTGTTTAACCGCAAAAATTACTGCGTCAGCAGATAAATCGAGCTGTCCCCGCGTTTAATACTGAGCGCCAGTACCGAAGGCTTACTGTCGAGAATTTTTCGCAGTTCACCCAGATTAATGACCGGCTGCTGGTTAACCCCGAGAATAATATCGTCTTTCTTCAGACCGATACGCGCTGCGGCAGAGCCCGGTTTTAGGTCATCCACTTTAATGCCCTTCACGCCTTTGACATCGTAATTGCTAAGGTCAGCCCCTTCAATACCGGTATAGATGGTGGCGGAATCGACTTTCGCCGCGCTGCTCTGCTGCAGCGCCAGATTCACCGTCATCGGCTTACCGTCGCGGATCAAACCCAGATCCATTTTGGTGCCTACCGGCAGCGAACCGACCTGAGCACGCAGGGCGGCAAAGCTGGAGATCGGCTTGTTGTTGATTGAGACAATCACGTCACCCGCCTGAATTCCGGCCTGGGCCGCTGAAGACTTCGGCAACACCTGGCTGACAAACGCGCCGCGCTGCGCGTCAACTTTCATCGCTTTTGCCAGCTCGGAGTTCAGTTCAGTACCGATGATACCCAGCTCGCCGCGTTTCACCTGGCCATACTCAACCATCTGAGCGCTCAGGTTTTTCACCATGTTCGACGGAATGGCGAAGCCGATACCGATGTTTCCGCCGTCCGGTGCCAGGATGGCGGTATTAATACCGATCAGCTCACCGTTCAGGTTGACCAGCGCGCCGCCGGAGTTACCGCGGTTGATCGCGGCGTCAGTCTGAATAAAGTTTTCATAGTTTTCCACATTCAGGCCGCTACGCCCCAGGGCAGAAACGATACCTGACGTGACGGTTTCGCCCAGACCATAAGGGTTACCGATAGCGACGGTGTAATCCCCAACCCGCAGATTGTCAGAGTCGGCAATCTTGATTGCGGTCAGATCCTTGGCATCCACCAGCTGGATCAACGCGATATCGGAACGGGGATCTTTGCCGATCATCTTCGCATCATATTTCCGGCCATCGCTGAGCTGAACCTGGATTTTCGTCGCATTATCAACAACGTGGTTATTCGTCACCACGTAGCCTTTCGCCGCATCAATCACCACGCCGGAACCCAGCGCACGGAATTTCTGCTGCGGGCTGTCTGCCCCATCGTTATCGCCAGGTACGCCCCCCTGACACAGTGGAGAGCCGAGGAAAGGTGAGCCCTCCTGACAGAACGGTGAATTGCCACCAAAGAACTGTTGGAACTGCTGGAACTGTTGTGACTGCTGCGCCTTGCGTGGCGTGGTGCCCTCAACGTTAATGCTGACGACTGAAGGCATCACCGTTTCCAGCATCGGGGCCAGGCTTGGCAACTGTTGCGTCGTCGGAGCAGAAGAAGAGGAGGAGGAGGCAGTTTCGGCCGCGATGGACGTTACGGGGCTTAATGCCAGACCCATGCTTAAAGCCAGCGCACTCAATACTAACGTATTCTTTTTCATTAGGCGGATTCTCAAGTGATTAAATAAAGTAACCATCAGGTCGGTTATGCATAATGAGATTGATATATACGCGCTAAGTTCATGTCTCAGGATGAATTATAAGTAAAAAAATATTGTTCATCTTTACAAAAGTTAGCGCTTCATCTCTCACTCGACGGCCATCAGGCGCCGGTACTCATCCCAGGCATACAAATCTGTCATACCGCTAATGTAATCCTGCAACAGGCGTGCGCGATAATAATATTCCCAAATCGCCTCTTCCTGTGGACTTTTATCCAACTGTTCCACGGCTTCGCTGTAAGCCAGACGAAAACGGCTGGAGAGTTTATGAAACAACCGCGTTTCAATTGGATAGCCTTTTAAATAATCATTTGCCGCCAGTTCGCCGAACTCTTTGCGCGTCAGTTGTAATAACGGACGGTAAATATCTAACAAACCTCGGATCACCCGATAGCCCTGTAGCTCCAGCTGTTCAACGTCAGGGTGATTAAACACATGACGAACGGCAACTTTTTTGAAAATATCCAGCAGCTGGCTGTGGGGGCTGCCGTCCTCTAACAGCGCTGCGTTAAAGTCTCCGCGATAAACGGCGGGCAAATTGTCAATAAAACGACTGGCGGCATATGGCACCAGCTGCGCCACGGTATTGACACGTAAATACATAAAGAACTGATCTTCACTGTAGCAATGCGTCTGCTGGCTGCGTGACTTATCCAGCGCGCTGGTGACCACGGTGGCAAAAAGGTCTCCCGGCTGGTGCTCGGGCCAAATCTTAAAGAGATGGTGATAGAGCTGTTCAACGTCGAAGATATTTTTCTCCACCGCATCTTCCAGATCCGCCACACAATACGAGATATCGTCGGCGGCCTCCATAATATAGGTCAGCGGAAAGCGGCAGTGCGGCTGAATATCTAAATGGTTTCGCAGTCTTTCAATATATTCTTCTTCCGCAAGGTAGAATCCTGGCTTTTTCATTAAATAGTCGTGGCCAGCGGGGATGGGATCGGTCAGCCAGGCGGGGCGGGTATATTTCAAAATGCAGCCGACCTGCGCCCAGGTCAGGTTCATTTTCATCAGCGTGTGCACCATGCGGATCGCCTGGGCATTACCTTCGAAGTGCGCTAAATCCTGGCGAACCTTCGTGCGCAGTGGGTCTAGTCCGTCATCCTGACGATGCAGCAACCCCGTGGCGCAGCGATCTTCGCGTCCGCTTTCCAACGACCAGCCCGCGTCCAGCTGCTGGCAAAACCAGTCATTGATCGCCGACTCACCAAAATGACCAAACGGGGGATTGCCAATATCATGCATCAGACAGGCCATTTCGACGATACTTTCAAACGGGCCGGTCAGCTGCGCCAGCCCGAGGGCTTCCAGTCGATCCGCCTCCTGGAGGCGCGTCAGCACCTCTTTGGCGATATAGCGCCCGACCTGCTGAACCTCCAGCGAATGGGTCAGTCGTGTACGCACCGCCGCGTTGCGCTCCAGCGGGAAAACCTGGGTTTTCTGCTGCAGGCGGCGGATGGCCGCGGAGTTGATGATGCGGCCACGATCGCTCTCAAAGATGCGCAAAATTTCATGTTCATCTTTCGGCCCCTGGTCAGGTCGATAACAACGCTGCCAGTTAATTTTGTTGCGAAAGTCAATCGCGGTCATACCTTACTCCCTTTCATTTGAGGCGCGACGCTGGCCGCAGAGCAGATCTCTGTCGGGTTGCCATGATAGACTATGCGCCGAAATGAATGGCAAATTCCACTAATTCAGAGAGTATCCCTATGAAAGCAGGCATTATTGGCGCAATGGAACAGGAAGTGACGCTGCTGCGTGACAAGATTGAAAACCGTCAAACCTTGACGCTGGCAGGCTGCGAAATTTATACCGGCACCTTGAACGGCGTGGACGTTGCCCTGCTAAAATCGGGTATCGGTAAAGTCTCTGCCGCACTGGGCACCACTCTGCTGCTGGAGCTTTGCAAGCCGGACGTGGTGATCAACACCGGTTCAGCGGGCGGGCTGGCGGCAACGCTGAAGGTTGGCGACATCGTCGTGTCAGACGAAGTGCGCTATCACGACGCCGACGTTACCGCGTTTGGTTACGAAGCGGGCCAGATGGCAGGCTGCCCGGCGGCGTTCAAGGCCGACGAAAAGCTGATTACCGCAGTTGAGCAGTGTATTCATCAGCTGGATCTGCACGCGGTGCGCGGGCTGGTGGTCAGTGGTGATGCCTTTATCAACGGTGCAGCCCCGCTGGCACACATTCGCAACACCTTCCCGCAGGCGATTGCGGTTGAGATGGAAGCGACCGCCATCGGTCACGTCTGCCACCAGTTTGGTACGCCTTTTGTTGTGGTACGCGCTATCTCCGACGTGGCGGACCAGCAGTCACATCTCAGCTTTGATGAGTTCCTGGCGGTGGCGGCGAAACAGTCTTCCCTGTTAGTAGAAAAGCTGCTGGCCCACCTGGCACAGGGCTAAGCCCCCTACTCTCGTGACTACCGTGGCTGGCTTTTGCCGCCACGGCTGAAAGCGCCCTGCCCCCGCCGAAAAAAATCGCGCAAATTTTAGACAATTTTATCAAACTGGACTAGCCGAACATCTTCGGAACAAGTATCATGCCAACTGTGCAAAAAATGTGCGGCCGATGCTGTATCCCGGACCGCCTGAAGCGCAAAAAAATCACCGTTAAGGTGATTAAAGGTTCTACATAAAGAGTCGTTAACTTAACCACGCGCGCTATCACGCGTATTTCAAAACGAAGCTCACCCTTTGTTTTACTATAAACACCAGGAACTCTTCCCCCGCATGAAAACGGTTTATCTGGCCCTTGGGCTGATGATGACGGGTCATGCCTTTGCTGGTTCAATGACCGGCAGCATAGGCGTGAAAGTTGTCATCTACTCGCAGTGCAACATCAACGGGCATAATATCCCTGCCCATGGCGCGACCACTATCCCCTGTGCTGGGGGATCTCAGGTACAGCCTAAAATCACACAAAGCCCGCTAATGCACGATGCAAAAACCGGGCGAAATACGAACTTAGTTACCGTAGAATGGTAAAAAAAGGCTTCCTAGTTTATCACGACCAGGAAGCCTTTTCTCGATTAACGTCACGCTGCGGTCAGCCTGCCAGGGGAAGAAAGCTGGATCCTGACGCACTCAGATACTGAACGAAGAACCGCAACCGCAGGTGGTTTTAGCATTCGGATTGGTCACGATAAAACGTGATCCCTCCAGCCCTTCCGTATAATCCACCGAACCGCCCACCAGATACTGCAGGCTCATTGGGTCTACCACCAGCGCCACGCCCGATTTCTCAATGGTCATATCACCTTCATTGACTTTATCGTCGAAGGTAAAACCGTATTGAAAACCGCTACAGCCGCCGCCGGTAATATAGACGCGCAGCTTCAGGTCGGGGTTGTTCTCGTCGGAAATCAGGTTTTTGACTTTACTGGCCGCAGCATCAGTAAATTGCAGGGGCAGTGCTACATCGTCAGTCATTGCAAACTCCAGTATTCGTGCAGGCCGGGTGCCTGACAGGTCACTATTCGACCATCATTGCGGTCATTATCTTATAGCCAGGTATAGCAATCAAGTTTTGCCACCCAGAGCGCGCCTGCCAGATAAGACGATAGCACAGCATGGTACATCCTTCGTCGCAAAATAATTGCGACCAAATCTTGCCTGAGGCACCGGTGGCCTTTCGCCGGATGGCGATGTTCCCTTAGAATGGATGCGTTTTTATCATGAATTTCAGGAGTGGTTCCATGAGTAAGTCTGAAAACCTGTACGCTCAGGCGCAGCAGTTAATCCCCGGTGGGGTCAACTCGCCGGTGCGAGCCTTTAATGGCGTGGGCGGCGTGCCGCTGTTTATCGAGCGCGCCAACGGGGCTTATCTGTATGACGCAGACGGTAAAGCCTATATTGACTACGTCGGCTCATGGGGGCCAATGGTACTGGGTCATAACCATCCGGCCATCCGCAATGCGGTGATCGACGCGGCCGAACGCGGCCTGAGCTTTGGCGCACCGACCGAGATGGAAGTCAAAATGGCCGCGCTGGTCACCGAGCTGGTGCCGACGATGGATATGGTACGCATGGTGAACTCCGGCACCGAAGCCACCATGAGCGCCATCCGTCTGGCGCGTGGCTTCACGCATCGCGACAAAATTATCAAATTTGAAGGCTGCTACCACGGCCATGCCGACTGCCTGCTGGTCAAAGCCGGTTCCGGCGCGTTAACCCTCGGCCAGCCGAACTCCCCCGGCGTACCGGCGGATTTCGCCAAACATACGCTGACCTGCACCTATAACGATCTCGCGTCGGTGCGTGCCGCTTTTGAGCAATATCCGCAGGAGATCGCCTGCATTATCGTTGAGCCGGTGGCCGGGAATATGAACTGCGTGCCGCCGCTGCCGGACTTCCTGCCAGGGCTGCGCGCGCTGTGCGATGAATTTGATGCGCTGCTGATTATCGATGAAGTGATGACCGGCTTCCGCGTGGCGCTGGCCGGCGCTCAGGCCCATTACGGCGTCGAGCCGGATCTGACCTGCCTCGGCAAAATCATCGGCGGCGGGATGCCGGTGGGGGCGTTTGGCGGTCGCCGCGAAGTGATGGAAGCCCTGGCCCCAGGCGGCCCGGTGTATCAGGCCGGCACGCTGTCGGGGAACCCGATTGCCATGGCCGCGGGCTTTGCCTGCCTGACCGAAGTCGCCCAGCCCGGTACCCACGCTACCCTGACCGAACTCACCAACCAGCTGGCTGATGGCCTGCTGGCGGCAGCGAAAGCAGAAAACATCCCGCTGGTGGTCAACCACGTTGGCGGTATGTTCGGGCTGTTCTTCACCGATGCCGCCAGCGTGACCCGCTATGCTGACGTAATCCGCTGTGACGTCGAGCGCTTTAAACGTTTCTTCCATCTGATGCTGGCAGAAGGCGTTTACCTCGCACCTTCAGCGTTTGAGGCTGGGTTTATGTCGCTGGCGCACGGTCAGGCGGAGATTCAGCACACGATTGATGCTGCCCGCCGCAGCTTCGCCAAACTGTAATTTCTCGGGGCGCAACGGTAGCAAACCGTTTCGCCCCGCAGCCTCATACCTTGCGCAGCAAATAGATAAAGTACGGCGCGCCAATAAAGGTGGCATGCAGCCCTGCCGGGATCTGATCCGGGAACGACAGCATACGCCCGCACCAGTCCGCCATCACCATCAGCCCTCCGCCCAATAACGCCGCCATCACCAGCTGCGGCAAGGCGCGCCGGAAACCCAGCATCCGCGCCATATGGGGAGCCATCAGCCCGACAAAACTTAACGGCCCGATAGTCAGGGTCGCTGCCGCCGTCAATACCGCGGCCAGCAGCAGTAAAACCAGACGTGACGGCGTTAACGCCATCCCCACCGCGCGTGCGGTAACGCCCCCCAGCGGCAGAATAGTCAGCCAGCGACGACACAGCGGCACCAGCGCCATTAGCACCAGCGCAATCACCAGCGTGCGCTGCGCCTGCACAGCATCAATTTGGTAGGTTGAGCCGGATATCCACGTCATGATGCCCCTCATACGCGGATCGCCGCTGGCCAGCAGCAGCATCATCAGAGTACTGAATGCGGTACTGAGCGCCATTCCGGCCAGCAGCATGCGTTCGGGCGAGAAGCCACCGCGTCCGGCGACAATAGAGATGATAAGTAACGTTAATCCCGCCCCCAGGCTACCGGCCGGCAGCAGCCAGCCAAACGCATCGCCCGGCACAATAAACAGCATGATGACGACGCCAAATGCCGCACCGGAACTGATGCCCAGCACTTCCGGGCTTGCCATCGGGTTACCGGTCAGACGCTGCACCACGCAGCCCGCCACGCCCAGCATCATACCGGTGGCCAGCGCCGCCACCAGGCGTGGAGCACGCCACGGCAACAGCTGGTGCCACAGCTCGCCGCTGGCCCAAATCCAGCCGTTGGCGCTGCGTCCGAGACTCAGCCCTACCGCCAGCAGCATCAGCAGAGCTCCACCGCCCAGCAGCGCCCACCACAGCACGCGCTGACGCTCGGTCGGGGTTCTGTCGCCCAGATCCAGCGCCGGAGGCTGTGCCGCGCTGCGCAGACGCGGCAACAGCCACAGTAGCAGAGGCGCGCCGATCACCGCCGTCACCGTACCGGTGGAGATCTCCCCAATTTTTCCGGTCAGCGCCAGCACCGACTGATCAGCCAGCCACAGCAGCAGCGCCCCCATCAGCGGTGCGATCGCCAGACGGGCAATCAGGCGGCGGAAGCCGAGCATTTTTGCCAGCAGCGGTGCAAAAAGCCCGATAAAGCCGATAATTCCGGCGGCATTGACCAGCGCAGCGCTGATTACGATTGCCAGCGCCAGCGTGGCAATACGTGCCAGCGAGATCGCCAGCCCAAGATTTTTGGCCACGCCATCATCCAGCCCCATCAGGGTCATCGGGCGCAGCAGCAGCAGCGTCATCAGCAGCCCACACAGCAGAAACGGCCAGAGAAACTCAACGTTGCTCCAGTCCATCTGATTCAGCGAGCCGGTGCTCCAGAGAAACATATTCTGCAGCTGGTCGTGATTAAAAATGGCGACGATTTGATTGACCGCACCGCAGTAGAGTGACACCACCAGTCCGGCGAGGATCAGCGCCACCGGCGACAGGCGTTTGCCCCAGGCAACGCCGAACACAACCCCCCCGACCAGCATGGCGCCAATCAGCGCCGCCAGCGGCGGCGGCACGACGTTTGCAGCGGCTCCCCACAGGGTCACCACCGTCAGCCCCAGCTGGGCGCCGCTGGCAACGCCAAGCGTGGCCGGTTCGGCCAGCGGATTGCGCAATACCTGCTGAAACAGCAGCCCTGTCAGACCAAGACCCGCCCCGACTAATAGCGACAGCGTGAGGCGTGGCAGCAGGCTATAGTGAAACACCATCTGTTCAATATTGTTGAGATCGGGCGCGCCCAGCGCACTGAACCACTGATTGACGGGCAGATTGTGTTGCAGATTAAACAGGGTTAACGCCAGCGCCACAAAAAACAGTAGCGGCAGCAATAAACGAGACTGGCGCATTATTTCTCCCCCAGTTCACGGTCAAGGCAGTGGAGAAACTGCATCGCCGACAGCGTGGCACCATAAAACCAGACGCGCGGCACCTGGCGGAAACGCCGCTCACGAACAAACGGCATCGACTGCCATAGCGGACTGGCGGTGACCTGCTGCATCAGGCTTTCGTTACCGTGTTCAAAGCAGATAGCCTCCACGTTATGCAGAATTGCCAGCCGTTCGATGCCGATCACCGCGCTGCCCCAAAAGGTTTTTTCACCCTGCCAGGCATTTTCCAGCCCAAGATGATCCATCACTTCCTGGAACAGGCCGTTGGCGGTAAACACGATGGCGTGACGTGCATCCAAAATCGACATCAGCAGTAAAGGACGAGGTGAACGGCCGGCCAGCCGCGTTTTGACCTGCTGCATCAGCGCATCCAGCTGTGCCAGGTGAGCCTGTGCCTGCGGCACGCGGTCGATACGCTCTGCCAGCGCCATCAGCGCATGGCGCGCGCTGGTCAGCGGCTTATCACTGCCGTCGTTAAAGGTAAAGCCCATGTGCGGCGCAATACGCTGTAAACGCGCGGGATCGGGGCCGTATCCCTGTGAATAAAGGATCAGCGACGGCTGCATTTGGGTGATCAGTTCAAGATTGGGTTCGGTACGCAGCCCGACATCCACCACCGATGGCGGCAGTTCGGGTTTACCCACCCACAGGCGGTAGTTATGCAGTTCTGCTGCCCCCAGCGGCATGACGCCCAGCGCCATCAGCAGTTCGAGCGGCAGCCATTCCAGCGCGATAATACGCGGTGCGCTGGCAGCATGCGCAACGCCGGGAAGCCTTGCCAGCAGCGGAGAACAAGCCAGGGCGGTTAACAGACGGCGGCGCATCAAATCCGGCATGACGATATCAACCTTTAGTAAACAAAACTGACCGGAGCACCGCCCTGCGGGTGCGGTAAAATCCCCATCGGGATGCCATAAATCTGTTCCAGCACCGTTGCCTGCATAATTTCTGCGGCATCGCCTTGGGCAATCACTTCCCCGGCGCGCAGCGCGACAAGGCGATCGCAATAGCGTGCGGCCATATTAATATCGTGCAGCACGGCAATCACCGTCAGGCCGCGTTCGTGACTCAGACGCTGGATCAGCGCCAGCACCTCAACCTGGTGAGCAATATCCAGTGCCGAGGTTGGTTCATCCAGCAGCAGGCAGCGGCTGTTTTGCGCCACCAGCATGGCGATCCAGGCGCGCTGACGCTCACCGCCGGACAGGCTGTCCACCAGCCGCTGCGCGAAAGGTTTCAAGCCGACCAGCGCGATAGCCTCATCAACCCGCTGACGATCTTCAGCGCCATAGCGGCCAAGCGCACCGTGCCAGGGATAGCGGCCAATCGCCACCAGCTCGCGCACCGTCATCCCCTCGGCGGCGGGCAGCTGCTGCGGCAGATAGGCCACTTCACGGGCAAACGCCTTGCTGTGCCAGCCGGCCAGCGGCTGCTGGTTAAGCAACACCTGCCCCGCCGTGGCGGCATGGTGGCGGCCAAGCATTTTCAGCAGGGTCGATTTACCGGAGCCGTTATGGCCGATCAGGCCACAGACTTTTCCGGCGGGAAAGGCCAGCGACAGCGGCTGTAGCAGGGTTCTGCCCGGAACGCTAAAACTGACGTTATCCAGAATAAAGGAGGTTTCGGTTGCGTGCGGTTGATACATGGTTTTCTTCTGCCAGGCGGGCACGGCGAACCGCGCCCGGTTTGAGAGTTAGAAACGGAAGGTCGCCGTACCGACGATTTGGCGCTCGGCACCCCAGTAGCAGGCGTGTTCACGATAGCAGCTGGCGACATATTCACGATCAAACAGATTATTCACGTTAACGCCGATGGAAGAACCCGGCAAGCCAAAACGGGCCAGATCGTATTTCACCGCCGCATCGACCAGGGTATATCCGGCAACGTCAAAGTTTTGATTCTGATTATCACCATTATTAATGTCACCAGAATTTGGACGGTACAGCCCTTTACTTGCGCCGACATAGCGTAACCCGGTACCCAGCGTCAGGCCAGACAGCGCCGTCTGATTAAAGGTGTAATCCCCCCACAGCGATGCCATATGCTTCGGCACCTGCACCGGCGTTTTACCGCGCAGATAGTTATCCTCGGTATATTTCGCAGCGGTATAGCTGTAAGACGCGGTTAAATTGACGTTAGCATTGACTGCGGCTTTAGCTTCGAATTCAAAGCCACGGGAGCGAATTTCGCCGCCCTGCACGCTGAACAACGGCGCGGTCGGATCGCCCATCAGGTTATTGTTTTTGGTCAGCTGATAAACCGCCCCGGTGATAACAATCGGTCGATCTTTCGGCACAAATTTCACGCCCGCTTCGTACTGCTTCGCGCGCGATGGCTGGAAGGTATCACCGGTAAGGGTGGTTCCGGTATTAGGGATAAAGGATTCGCTGTAGCTGAAGTACGGGGCGATGCCGTTATCAAACACATAGTTCAGGCCACCGCGCCAGGTGAAAGCCTGATCATGGGTCTTTTTCTCACTGCCGTTACGGTCAAACGCTGACATCATAAGATAGTCATAACGGCCACCCAGCGTCAGTACCCAGCGGTCCCATTCCATCTGATCCTGAGCATACAGGCCCGTCTGCTGCTGCTTATTCAGGTACTGGTAAGGACTGTATAACGCAGTAGGCCGATCGTTGCCGTATTGTGGATCCAGTGCACTTAGCGCGGTCGCTGTACCGAAAATTGCGTCAATATCGTTACGCGAACGCTGATAATCCACTCCCGCCAGTAAGGTGTGATCTAACTCACCGGTAGCAAATTTAGCCTGGGCCTGGGTATCGACGGCAAACTGATTCAGCTGCTCCTGAGAATGCGCATAGCCACGATTAATGGTGTTATCTGCGGTGTTAAGCCCGTTGCCATAAATACTGAGATAGTTTGTCCGCATCTCGGAGTAACGCAGATTCTGGCGCACCGTCCAGCTATCGTTAAAGGCGTGATCAACGCTGTAACCCACCATTTTGGTGTTCCGCGAGATTTTATTGCTGGCTTCACCTTCATCAAAATCAGTCGGTAGCTTGTGCTGATTACCGTTAGCATCGATGATTGGCACCACGGTTCCCTCACGCGGTAGCCAGCCGTAGTAGCCGGTCTCTGGCTCATTCTGGAAATAGCTCAGGAAAGTGAAGTTGGTTTTTTCATTCGGCTGCCAGCTAAAGGAAGGGGCGATGGTGTAGCGCTTCTCTTTATTCATCTGCTGCTGGGCATCCGCGCTGCGTGCCAGCCCCGTCAGACGGTAAGAGAACTCGCCGCTATCATCCAGCGCACCGCCGAAATCAAACCCGGTGGAAAACAGATTGTCAGTTCCCATTTTAAACTGCACTTCACGCAGAGTTTCAGCCGTTGGCCGCTTGCTGACCATTGCCAGCACGCCGCCCGGATTACTCTTTCCATACAGCACCGATACCGGGCCGCGCAGCAGCTCTGCACGCTCGAGGAAATAAGGGTCGATGGCGAACTCAGAATAGTTATCAGCCTGCAATTTCAGGCCATTCAGATACTGGTTGGTATTAGTTTCGCTGAAGCCACGGATCGACAGTGCGTCAATGACGTTAGATGCCCCGCGGTTACCCACCATCACCCCTGGCGTATAGCCCAGCGCCTCTTTAACCGAGGCGGGCTGATGAATATCCATCTCCTGACGCGTCACCACCGAAACCGACTGCGGATTTTTTTCAATCGGCGTATCGGTTTTGGTGCCGGTAGCGCTGCGTTTAGCCGCGATGGTGGCTGAAGGGCCCCATGCACTTTCCGCAGACTCGCTGCTGGCGGTAGCATTAACGGTCATAGTTTGCTCGGCGGCGGCAGCAGATCCACAGCCCAGGGAGAGAGCAATCAGAAACGATAACCTGCCTCTGACGGGGTGAATCGATGAGTTTCCGGGAGATATTGTGCGCATAATGGACATGATCTTTCTCTGGTAAAAGAATTGTTGAATGGGAAACGAAACGATAATTATTCTTATAACGCAGGATAATATGCGAAACGAAGCGCGCTCTGCAAGAAAAAAGCCCTGGCCGTCGAGCCTCTCTGACAGATCGGTGCTAACAAAATTAAGCGCGATTCTGCCCCATTTTGGGCCATTGCAGGCAACGGTAAGAAAAGCAGCGGCGCGTTACCGTCGGCTACCGCCCGAAGGGCGGCGAACGCGACACGCCACGGATAAGCATCACGGGCAAGTGGCTGGCGGAGGCGGGATTTTCCGTGGGAACCGGCGTAAGCCTGGCGGTGCTGGACGGCTGTCTGCTGCCGATCCCCGACAGCCGCGAAGAGAGGCGGCTGCGGGCAATGGAGCAGCAGCTGAAGGCGCAGCAGCAGGAGCTGGAGCAGGCTAAGCAGCGGATGATCGCCATGCTGGCGTGAAGGGCGGCTGAAGGTAAAAGGCCGGAAGGATCTTGGGGATCGCTTCCAGCTTTAATTTAGGCTTTTTTCTATCTAAAATAGCGATTAACGTATATTTACATTATTCCAATAAGCTATACTTAGGCTATGTTCATCAAACAGCAAACATAGACCAAAGGTCAAACCTGCATTAATAATTACCAAATCACTACAACCAGTCTCTGATATTATTTTATCAAGATTTTTAAGCAATACCTCTCCATTTACTTCCGCACAATAAATATTACTTGTCCAGAAAAAAACATTTACCGTGTCTTTTTTTATTTCGTCAAAATGCATATTGAAGAGCTTTTTATATTCCTTTGAAATATAATTATCAAATACAGCCTCATGTTGACAGTCAGTTACCATCTCTTCTTTAATTACATGATCATAAGCCAATTTAAATGCTTTTTTAACTATTTCTTTGCATTCAGATTCATTAAGAAAAACAACATCCTTAGTAGAATCACCCTCAAAAAAAACTTCCAGTATTTTCTTTTGTTGCAATTTATATTTAAGCTCATTTATTTTATCAGCACGCTCTTTCATTAGCACTTCTTCCTTTTCTTAGAAAACCCTTTTTCATCTTCCGGGTAATGACCAGGATACTGATTGTATTTGCCAGGCTTCATTGGGTTTTCTTTTAAGTCATCAGCACCATGAAAATGAGGACCTCTTCCGAATTTATCATCCTCATGTTTTATTATATACTTCTTCTTACCATCAACATTAAATTCATACACTGTTCTATTTTCAAACTTATTATCATAAACATACGCATGAGTATTAAACTGAGTGGATTTAGGGATTCCAGCACCTTGTTTCGCAGCCCTGAATTCAGCATTTTGGGTTGTTAAGCCTAACGGATCGATCCAACCATACGGATTCGGCGCATACGCATACAGATTCAGCCCACCCGCCAGCCCCACCGGATCCTGGGTGGTAAACCTGCCAACCTCCGGCTCGTAGTAACGGAACAGATTATAGTGCAGTCCGTTCTCGTTGTCCTGGTACTGCCCCGCGTAGCGCAGCGGCTGCTCGTACACCGGCCCCGTGCGCTGTGCTGAACCCGCCACCGTCTGGCCCAGCAGCCTGCCGAAGGTGTCGTACTGTCCCGACCAGCGCAGATTACCCTCCGCGTCGGTCACCTCCAGCGGCGCGCCGTTCAGGTCGCTGTTCAGCCAGTAAATGTCCGCCTCCGGCCCCTCTCCCGCCTGTTCAATGGCCGCCAGCGGCGTCCACGGGCTTTCCGGGTCATAGCTCCAGGTCCGCCGCGTGCCGTTGGCGCGCTGCTCCTGCAGCAGCCGGTAGCCCTGCCACAGGAAGCGCGTGGTCTGCGGCGCTTTATCCGCGTACGTCACCTCTTTACGGCTGCGGTGGGTTCAGCACCACCTACCCTAAATACTCATAAAAGTGATTAGTCATGCCAGAACGGGGAATGTCCAAAATGCAGCGGCGCGTTACCGTCGGCTACCGCCCGAAAGGCGGCGAACGCGACACGCCACAGGTGAGCATCACGGGCAAGTGGCTGGCGGAGGCGGGTTTTGCGGTTGGAACCGGCGTAAGCCTGGCGGTGCTGGACGGCTGTCTGCTGCCGATCCCCGACAGCCGCGAAGAGATGCGGCTCCGGGCAATGGAGCAGCAGCTGAAGGCACAGCAGCAGGAGCTGGAGCAGACTAAGCAGCGGATGATCGCCATGCTGGCATGAAGGGCGGCTGAAGGTAAAAAAGCCGGAAGGATCTGTGGGATCGCTTCCGGCTTAAATTTATTTAAATCTTAGAATAAGCAGTAATAGCTTCTAAATCTAAAAAACTTGCTTCAGCTGTTAATTTCAAATCTTTATCATCAATATTTAAAATAACCAGACCATTTTCAATATTGATATTTATATCGACAGAATATATTGTATCAACCCACCCTGATATTTTTACAGATTTCAAATCCAAAAAAGAAAGGACAATCTGTACTGTATTAAATTTCTGAACGTTCCATTTTTTAGGCGGTAGCGATGGATACTCATTCAGATTCAATTTAATTGACAGCTTAGGCCCATCACGGTGAAGAAGTAAACTATGTACATCAACACCTTTCAAGGAAGGAGTCTCATCCCCATAGATGGATTTTATAGCTTGAGAATTAACCAGCAGTTCAAACCAGTGAGACATAATTTAATCCTAAAATGGGTAGTGTTCCAACGTTCCAACAACCTTACCGTTGCGGGTATCACTTATTGGTCTTATGTTGATATGTGGCCCCTGATTACCCGGAGTCCCTTGCGGGCCATAAATATGGCCAGGCCAATGATCTTGGATTACAACACTTTCTTTATTTGGCCTAGTGAAAGTATATTCTCTTGTTTTTAATGGAAGATGATCTTCACCAAGAATATGCTTGCCATTTCTATCGGTTAAGTTAACCATTTCAACTTTTGTAGGTGCCTGAGTCATTGGTATGCCAGCATCTCTTTTTGCAGCCCGAAGCGCTGTATTTCTAGATGAATATTTTCCATTACTCGCATCAGCCGAACACTTCGCCAGCCCCAACGGATCGATCCAGCTAAGCGGATTCGGCGCATACGCATACAGGTTCATCCCACCCGCCAGCCCAACCGGGTCCTGGGTGGTAAACCTGCCCACCTCCGGCTCGTAGTAGCGGAACAGATTATAGTGCAGTCCGCTCTCGTTGTCCTGGTACTGCCCGGCGTAGCGCAGCGGCTGGTCGTACACCGGCCCCGTGCGCTGTGCCGAGCCCGCCACCGTCTGGCCCAGCAGCTTGCCAAAAGTATCGTACTGTCCCGACCAGCGCAGATTACCCTCCGCGTCGGTCACCTCCAGCGGCGCGCCGTTCAGGTCGCTGTTCAGCCAGTAAATGTCCGCCTCCGGCCCCTCTCCCGCCTGTTCGATGGCCGCCAGCGGCGTCCACGGGCTTTCCGGGTCGTAGCTCCAGGTCCGCCGCGTGCCGTTCGCGCGCTGCTCTTGCAATAAGCGGTAGCCCTGCCACAGGAAGCGCGTGGTCTGCGGCGCTTTATCCGCGTAAGTGACCTCTTTACGGCAGCGGCGGGTTCAGCCCCCCCTCGTCATAAATACTCATCAGAGTGATTAACCCTGTGAGAACGGGGGGGAATGTCCAAAATGCAGCGGCGCGTTACCGTCGGCTACCGCCCGAAAGGCGGCGAACGCGACACGCCACAGGTCAGTATTGCGGGCAAGTGGCTGGCGGAGGCGGGTTTTTCCGTGGGAACCGGCGTAAGCCTGGCGGTGCTGGACGGCTGTCTGCTGCTGATCCCCGACAGCCGCGAAGAGAGGCGACTGCGGGCAATGGAGCAGCAGCTGAAGGCGCAGCAGCAGGAGCTGGAGCAGGCTAAAAAGCGGATGATAGAGATGCTGGCGTGAAGGGCGGCTGAAGGTAAAAAGCCGGAAGGATCTGTGGGATCACTTCCGGCTTTATCATTAATAAATTAAATTCCATCAAATATAATTTGATTAGGGGGGAAATTATCAGGCAAAGAATCTGGCTTTATTTTTTTTAAAAGTATTCCAGACAATAAAGAAGTGATACTTTCATCAAAATACTCTACATCTGGTGATCTGGAAGCGATGATTGCAGTTTTCCATAAGTTACTATCTTTTAAATCAGTTACCACCCAGAATATATAATCACCATTATCCGTTATGCCCACAGGTAAAAGACCATTAAGCTTAGGATATAAGTTGTACTTGTAATAACTAGGGTCTTCATCAATCAAATAATTAAAATCCTCAATTATTAGTTTTTTCTGCTCGAAGAAATTGAGATCAAAGTTTTTCGTGAAAGGATTTAAAAGAGCAATAAAATCAGCAATCCTTCCTGTACCATAAATATTAATAAATTCAACGTAATCCATTGGAAACGTAACATTTTCATCGACAAATGGCCAGCTCTCCCCAGCTCCCGTTTCGTTAGGAGAGTTAGGAGGAATTAAAATATTTCTCAAACTTTCTATAGACATAGTTCACATTCCTGGAGGATTGAGAAGAGTTAGGCTTTCAAAAAACCCACGATTACCTTCGGCGTGTATCGTTATACCAGCCGGAATTCGAGAAGGCCCTTTATATATTGGTGTTACCGACATATCAACAGTTTCACCTCGTTCCAATGCCTTCCTTACACGCCCCTCAACACTACTCATATCAGGTGTATTTACTGGGCGATGCTGAATAGTAACGAGGTTTCGCACATCATCACCTGATCCGCCTAACTGCCGTCCTAAAAGATGCCCACGAGCACGGTTTGAACCAGCACCGGTAATAAATCCAGGCGGTTGAATAGCAGGATTAGCATGTGAACCCGTATTTATGTTACTTGCATTTAATCGAGCTCTAACTCCAGTTGGCCGCCCAAGATGATCTAACTCTCCATAATGAACACCACATTTCGTTAAACCAAGCGGATCAACCCAACCATACGGATTCGGCGCATAAGCATACAGGTTCAGCCCCCCCGCCAGCCCCACAGGGTCCTGGGTGGTAAACCTGCCCACCTCAGGCTCGTAGTAGCGGAACAGATTATAGTGCAGTCCGCTCTCGTTGTCCTGGTACTGCCCCGCATAACGCAGCGGCTGGTCGTACACCGGCCCCGTGCGTTGTGCTGAACCCGCCACCGTCTGGCCCAGCAGCCTGCCGAAGGTGTCGTACTGTCCCGACCAGCGCAGATTACCCTCGGCGTCAGTGACCTCCAGCGGTGCGCCGTTCAGGTCGCTGTTCAGCCAGTAAATGTCCGCCTCCGGCCCCTCTCCCGCCTGCTCGATGGCCGCCAGCGGCGTCCACGGGCTTTCCGGGTCGTAGCTCCAGGTGCGGCGCGTGCCGTTGGCGCGCTGCTCCTGCAATAAGCGGTAGCCCTGCCACAGGAAGCGCGTGGTCTGCGCGGATTTTCCTGCGTACGTCACCTCCTTGCGGGTGCGCCTGCCCAGCGCGTCGTAGTGATACCGCGCGCTGAACTCCCCCTGCGGGCCGACGCCGCGGGCCCGTATCAGGCGGTTGTCGGCGTCATAGGTGTAATGTTGCTCGCTGACGCCGTGGCGGCGGCTGACCAGGTTGCCCCAGGCGTCGTAGCGGTAGAACAGCCGCCGCCAGTGCGCCAGGCGGTTGTCGCCCAGCGGCCGCGGCGGCGGGTGCTGTTCCGGGTCGTCGTGCGGGGCCTGCTCGCCCAGCAGGTTGTCGGCGGCGTCATACAGCAGCCTGCCCCCCACCCTGCCGGACTTCAGCTCGCGGTGCTGCAACAGGCGGCCTTCGGCGTCGTAGCCGTAGTGCACCTCGCCGCGCAGCGCGTCGCTGACGCCCGCCAGCTCGCCACGCCCGGTATAGCGGAACGCCCGCCACAGGATGCCCTCTTCCGGCCGGGTTATCCTGCCGTCACTGAAGGCGCTGCTCTGCCAGCTGCGCCTGCCCAGCGCGTCGTAGCGGCGCTGCTGGTGCAGCGCGCCCTGGCTGCGCCCGGTTTCGCGGTGCAGGCGGTCGCGGGTAAATTCGCTGACCAGCTGCCGGTTAAATTTCACCGCGCTGACGTGGCCGGAGCCGTAGTGCAGCCACTGCAGGCCGTCGCCCTGCGGCAGCGTCAATGCCTGCAGGTTGGCCAGCGCGTCCCACCGGTAGCCCAGCTCGCCGTTCACGCCGCGCTCGCACGGCAGGTTGCCCGCCCCGTCGTACTTCAGCTCAACGCGGTCCGCCTCAATCCCCAGCGCCGCCCCGGCGGCGGTCGGCGTACGCGCCAGCGCGTTCAGCCTGCCCGCCGCGTCGTAGTGATACCGCCATTCGGCGCTGTCGTTGCCGCGCCATTCCAGCCGCCCCGCCTCGTCATAGCGGAAGCGGTGCAGGCGGTGAGGCGGCGGCGTAAGGCCGTCCTGCGGGCTGGTTTCCCGGCGTTCGGCAAGCTGGCCGTCCGGGCCGTAGCGGTACAGGCGGTCGGTGTTGTCCGGGCGGCGTTCGCCGGTCAGGCGCCCGGCGGCGTCGTAGCTGAACCGGTACTCGCCGCCGTTGCCGTTCTCCAGCCGCGTCAGCCAGCCGCGCGGGCTGTAGTGCCAGCTGCGCGTGCGGTCGATGCGGTCGGTGACGCTGAGCGGCTGGCCCAGCAGGTTGTAGCGCCAGCGCGTCTCGCCGCCGAGCGGGTCCTGATGGCGCGCCAGCTGCCCGCGTTCGTTCCAGGCGAAGTGCTCCTCGCTGCCGTCCGCGTGGCGCAGGGTTTGCAGACGCCCGGCGGCGTCCCAGAGATACCGGGTCACGTTGCCTTCCGCATCGGTGCGGTCGGTGAGCTGGCCAAAAACGTCATAGCCGTACGCGGTGACGCTGCCGGAGCAGTCGGTATAGCGCGTCAGCAGCCCCCGGCCGTTCCACTCAGGCCGGGCCACGCCGCCGAGGGCGTCGGTGATGCGCGTCGGCAGGCTCTCTTCTTCATCCGGATAGTGATAAAGCGTGCTGTTTTCCGCCGCGTCGGTCTGTTTAACCAGGCGGCCCCGGTCATCCCACTGCTGATACTCGCGGCCGCCGTCCGGGTGGGTGACGCAGACCAGGCGGTCGCCGTTACGGTCGTACTGGTAAAGGGTTTTGCGCCCGGTCGGGTCGGTCTCGCTCAGCAGCCGCCCGTAGCGGTCCCACTCGCTCCGGCGCTGGCCGCCGCCCGGCAGCAGCACGCCGCACAGCTCGCCGCGCGCGTAGACGAACGCCAGCCGGCTGCCGTCGAAGTCGGTGAACTGCGCCACGCTGTCGTCGTCGTCCAGCTGCCAGCTGGCCTGCATGCCGTCGTCGCGCACCGCCCGGCGCGTGCCGCCGTTAAAGTCGTAGTGCAGCGCCAGCTCTTCCCCGGCGCTGTGTCGCCAGGCGGTGACGCGCGGCAGGCCGTCAATTTCCCGCCACTGATATTCGTTCAGCAGCCCGTTGGCGTCCTGGTGGCTGGCCATCAGCCCGTCGCGCCAGGTGAAGCGGCGCGTGACCTCGCCCGCGCGGTTGCGCACGGTGACAAGCTGCCCTTCGTCGTCATACGCGTAGCTGACCAGCGTGCGCTCCCCGTCCGGGGTGTGCAGCAGCACCGCGCTCAGGCGTGACCGCCCGGCCGCGGTGGTCAGATAGCGGCAGCCCAGGCGCTGGCCCGCGCCGTCCACCAGTTCGCCCAGCCGTCCCTGCTCGTCATAAAACAGCGAGGTGGCGTTGCCGGCGGCGTCCGTCAGCATGTTCAGCCGGGCGGGATGCTCCCCGTCCAGCGGCGGATAGTGCCAGGACTGTTCGCCGACGTCGTACAGCCGCCAGCTGCCGTCGGCGTTGTGCATCAGCCAGCACTTTTCCGCCTCGCAGTAGGTTTTATGGCCGCACGGCACCATCGGGAATGAGACGAGGTCGCCGGACGGCGCGCGCCACGCCAGCCCGTCGCCGTGACGCTGCAGGCTGCTTTCCCAGAACAGGCTCCAGCCGCGCCCCAGCACGCCCTCTGCCGGGTTGCCGCTGCGCCAGTAGCGCTGCCATTCGACCGGCAGGCGCGACGGCAGCACGAAGTCCAGCTCGTCGTCGCCGGAGAGAAACTTCTGCCCGCTGATGATATCCACCGGGCGGGCGATAATGCCCGCCGCCGCGCCGGCGGTCATCAGCGTGCCAAAGCGGCAGGCAATCTGCCCCAGCCTGTTGATGCCGGGCAGCCTGCCCAGCAGTTTGCCCACCTTACCCACCTTGCTGAGCGCGCCGCCCGCGCCGCCGAGCAGCCCGGTCAGCAGCAGCGTCAGGTCGGAGGCCTTGTAGGCCCACTCCGGCACCTCGGGCTTTATCGCCAGCGTGGTGACGGTGCCGCCGCCGATGCGCACGCTGGGCGAGCCGGCCATCACCGTGGCGTCACAGTTGGTTTTATCGCCGACGCGCGCGGCGGGCCGGCCGTTGATAAACACCCGGTCGGAGCCCTGGGCCATCTGCATCGACGGCCCGTCCTTATCGCAGCCCGCCTGGCTGACCGTGGCGATGGCCGCCGGCTTGCCGTTGATAAACACGTCCGGCGAGCCGGTCAGTATCTGCCCCGAGGCCGACACGCTGCCCGCCCCGGCCGCGGCAATGCCGTCGCGCGCCGCCGTGCCCGCCTCCCCGGCGAGATACCCCAGCGCCAGGCTCGCGCCAATCAGCAGCACGCCGATACCAAGACAGGACGAGGCCAGCCCGGCGACGAACAGCGCGCCGGCGGCCACGGACCCCGCGGCGGCAATCAGCCCGCCGACCAGCGTACCGCTAATAATCCCGGCCAGCGCGGCGGAATGGCCGATGGCGTCGCCGACGCGTGCGGCTTCACTCATAATAAGTTCCTTTTATTCCTGACCGGTTTCCATGGGTGCGCGATAGCTTGCCAGCACCCGTTGCAGCAGGGCGTCATCCCGTGATGAAAGCTTATGCGGCTGCGCCAGGGTAAACACCAGCACGCGCCCTTCGCCCGGCGTAAACACCGCCTGGCGCTGCCAGATACGCCGGCCGTCGCGCAGATAGCTGGCAGACACGCACTCGCCGGGCAGCCGTTCTTCACCGAGTTGCGCCGCCTCGCGCCCCTTCAGCACCCAGCCCTTCAGGCTGCCGGACAGCGTTTCGAGCTGGCGGGTAATGTAGTCCGCCGGCGTTTCGTCGGGCCGGAGCGTATCGCGCGAGATATTCAGAGAGGGAGACGCATCGTCACCGGCCAGCAGCACGTTAACGGTACGGTCGCTGTAGCCTTCCGGCAGCGTGACGCTGCCTTCCGTAAAGGTACAGCGGGAGTCGTCGGGCATGACCTGAGTCCTTTTGATAAACGGGGCTTAAGCATCGCATAAGGAAAAGGGAAATTAAATCCTTTCACCGCTTATGTGAACAGCAGCTTGTACAAAGAGGAACCCCTGAAAAAACAGATAAAAAGCCGGTTACCCGGCTTTTTATCTGCGCTACGCCTGCCGTTACTGGCCAAACATATCCTTTATCCAGCCAGCAACCCCGTTAGCGTCTTTTTGCTGATCCTGCTGCTGCGATGGCTGATCCTGCTGCAACATATGTTGCTGTTGCTGAACCTGCTGCTGCTGTTGCTGACAGAGCGCACTGGCGTCCGTGGTCCACACCGGCAGACGACGCCAGCTGCTGCTGGCGCTGTCGCAGACGAAATTACCGGCAGAGTCGACGTTCATCGGCGCGATATCTTCCGGTGGATTCAGCATCAACGGCAGCGGAGCCTGGTTTTCCAGGTAACGACGATAAATCTGCATCGCCCCGGTGCCGCCGTACAGTTTGGTCGGCTGGTTGTTGTCGCGGCCAATCCAGGTGATCGCCACTTCTTTGCCGTCAATACCGGCAAACCAGCTGTCCACCAGGTTGTTGGTGGTACCGGTTTTCCCCGCCAGCGTGGCTTTAGGGTATTTCGCCCCTAGCGACCGCGCCGTACCGTGGTCAACCACCTGCTGCATGCTGTACAGCGTCAGATACGCCGCCTGGGCCGGCACCGCGCGTTCGGCCTGCGGGAAGCTTTGATACAGTACGCTGCCATCTTCGGCAATCACCGATCGCAGTGCCGACAGCGGCGCACGGCTGCCGCCGCTGGCAATGGTCTGGAAGGCCTGGGCCACCTCAATCGGGGTCAGGTTCAGCGCCCCCAACAGCATCGCCGGAACCGGCTGTAGCTGATCTTTCGGCGCGCCGAGCCGGGTCCAGGTATCCACCACCTGCGGCAGCCCCAGCGTCATCCCGAGGTTGACCGTCGGCACGTTCATCGAGTTGGTCAGCGCATCCACCAGCATCACCTGGCCGCTGAAGCGGCGGTCATCATTCTGCGGTCGCCAAATCTGGCCATTCGGCTGTTTCAGCGCCAGCGGATTATCGGCGATCCAGCTGTTGAGACGATAAACGTCCGGCTGGCTCAGGGCGGTGAGGTAGGTAGCCGGTTTTGCCAGTGAACCGATTGAACGGCGCGCCTGTAGCGCACGGTTATAGCCCGCAAACTGCGGATCGGCACCGCCAACCATCGCGCGCACTTCGCCGCTGAAGCGATCGACCACCACCATCGCGGTTTCCAGATCGTTCAGGCCACGCTGTTTACGCAGCGCCGGAATGCCCTCTTCCACCGATTTTTCGGCGGCATCCTGCGATACCGGATCGAGGGTGGTGAAGATTTTCACCCCGGAGAGATCCTTCACTTTATCGCCGAGGCTGGCCTGTAGTTCGTTACGCACCATCTGCATAAAGGCGGGCTGCGGGGTGATCACGCCGCCTTTCGGCTGCACGCCCAGCGGACGCGCGCTCAGCATTGCGTACAGCTCCTCGTCGATCACCTTCTGCTGTTGCAGCAGGCGCAGCACCAGGTTGCGGCGTTCCAGCGCCAGTTTTGGGTTACGCCACGGATTGTAAAGCGATGCCCCTTTCACCATGCCCACCAGCAGCGCCTGCTGGTCAAGGCTTAGTTCATCTACCGGACGGCCAAAGTAGTACAGGCTGGCCAGCGGGAAGCCACGGATCTGATCGCTGCCCGCCTGGCCGAGATACACCTCGTTCAGATACAGTTCGAGTATGCGATCTTTGCCGTAGCGCGCATCCATGATCAGCGCCATATAGGCTTCATTGGCCTTACGCCACAGCGAGCGTTCGTTGGTCAGGAACAGGTTTTTCACCAGCTGCTGGGTCAGGGTGCTTCCCCCCTGCACGGCGCGTCCGGCGGTGATATTGGCGAGGAAGGCGCGGCCAATCGAATAGAAGCTGATACCGTCATGCTGATAGAAGTGGCGGTCTTCGGTTGCCACCAGCGTGTCCACCAGCAGGTCCGGGAACCCGGCGCGCGGCACAAACAGGCGCTGCTCGCCGTTCGGCGATTGCAGCATGGTGATCAGACGCGGATCGAGGCGGAAGAAGCCAAAATCACGACCGCTTTCGAGGTTTTTGATCTCGCTCAGGCGATCGTTGCTGAAACTCATACGTGCGCGTATTTGCCCCTCTTTGCTGTCGGGGAAATCGAACGGACGGCGGATCATCTCAATGCTGTTGGCCTGTACGGTAAACTCTCCGGGGCGCGTCATGCGCGTCACCTGACGATACTGCGTGCCCTCCAGCAGCGCGATCATCTCTTTTTTGTTATATGACATGCCCGGCTCAAGACTGACCATGCGCCCATATACCGTGGCCGGAAGCTGCCAGACCTTACCGTCGATACGGCTGCGGATCTGGCTGTCCAGCCAGAAGCCATAGGCGGCCATCGCCACAACGAAAACCAGGAAAAGCTTAATGAACAGGCCTAACCAGCCTCTTTTTTTACGCGCCGGGCGTGCTTTGGCTTTACGTGGCACCGGGGTTATCTCCTCGTCATCCAGGTCATGGTCCTGATCGTCATAATCATCATACTGCGGTTCCCTGCGGCGACCTCGCCCCGCTTTGTTACGCGGTGGCTGCGGCTGCTTTCCTTTGCGCCCGATAGGTTCGCGATCGTCAGACATGTGTTTCATTTCTCCAGGGCAGGCATCGGCCGGGCCGACTACTCTCTTCTCACAACGGCCTTTGCGGAACCAGAACCTTCTGAATCATCCGGTCGCTGCGCGAAATCCGTCAGCCGGGCACAAAAATTACGGCGTGGAAAACTTTTTCACCCGCCGTGTCGGTAAGGCATTGGCCGGATCATCAGGCCACAGATGTTTAGGATAGCGCCCTTTCATCTCTTTCTGTACTTCACGCCAGGCACCGGCCCAGAATCCGGCCAGATCGCGGGTGATTTGCAGCGGCCGCTGCGCCGGAGATAACAGCTCCAGCACCAGCGCGACGCGCCCCTGTGCAATGCAGGGGTTTTGCGCCTCGCCGTACATCTCCTGCAGGCGCACCGCCAGCGCCGGAGGCTTATCCTGATAATAGCGGATCGGCAGCCGGCTTCCGGTCGGCACAGTGTAATGAGTTGGCAGCGCACTATCCAGCTGCTGACGCTGGGTCCATGTGAGAAATTGTAATAATGCGTTGGCCATATCCAGCTGGCGCAGCCCTTTTGCATCACGCACGCCCCCCATTGTCGGCAGCAGCCACTGTTCCAGCGAAGCCAGCAGCGCGCGCTCGTCGGCAGCCGGCCAGTCGCCTTCCGGCAGCCACTGCGCGGCGCACAGCAATCGCAGCCGCAGCTGTTCCGCCTGCGGCGTCCAGTTGAGCACCGATAATCCCTTCTGCCTGATCCAGCGCAGCATCGCCGCGTGCAGTTCGTCTTCGTCAGGTTTTGCCAGCGGCTGCGACCTCAGTACCAGCTGACCAATCTGCTCACGCCGCCAGGCGCGCAGCGTGCCTTTTTCCTCGTCCCACTCCACCTCAGTCTGCTGCTGTACCAGCGCAGGGCACTGACGGATCAGCAGGTCAATATCCAGCGGCAGCGCTTGCAGAATGCGCGCATCCGGCTGGGCATTACCCTGTAACAGGGCGGGGGCAATCAGCCATTCATGGCGTGTCAGGCCATCTTCGCGATCGAGCGCAGCACCGCTGCCGTTAGCCAACTGGTAGCGACCCTCTGCCCCGCGCCGCCGGGCGATGCGGTCAGGAAAGGCAGCGGCCAACAGCTCGGCCAGCCTTCCCTCATCCGTTGTGCCGCCGCTGATCTTCAGGCGCTGCTGGAGCTGGCGCGCGCGCCGCTGCCACTGCGGCAATCGGCGCTGGAAACCGTCACGCAGATCGACCGATCCCCGCATCGGCTCCTCCAGCATTGCCACCAGCTGGGCCGCCGTGGCGACCGCATCCGCATTCTCTCCGGCGGCAATCAGCAGGGCCGCATAGCGCGGTTCGCTGCCGAGCGCCGCCATTTTGCGCCCGCTGCCGGTGAGCCTGCCTTCACCGTCGGTTGCCCCCAGCTGCAACAGCAGCCGTTGGGCGGCGGCAATAGCGGCGGGCGGCGGTGCATCCAGCCAGTTGAGCTGACTGACGTCGCGGCAGCCCCACTGCAACAGATCCAGCCACAGGGCGGAGAGGTCGCTGTTCAGGATTTCAGGTTCACCCTGCGCCGCCGCGCGCTCCGCCTGTTCCTGTGCCAGCAGATGCAGGCAAATACCCGGCTCCAGTCGCCCGGCGCGCCCGGCGCGCTGGGTCATTGAGGCCTGGCTGATGCGCTGGGTTTGCAGGCGGGTGAGTCCGCTGCGCACGTCAAACAGCGCGCCGCGCTCCAGCGTGCTGTCCACCACCAGGCGAATACCCTCAATGGTCAGGCTGGTTTCAGCGATGTTGGTCGCCAGCACCACTTTACGCCGCCCCACCGGGGAAGGTAGGATCGCCCGCCGCTGCTCGGCCAGCGAGAGCGCGCCGTACAGCGGGCAGAGATCGACATCGCTGGCGATAAGCCCAGCCAGCTGGGTCTGCACGCGCTGAATTTCCGCCACGCCGGGCAGAAACAGCAGCAGCGATCCCGGCTCTTCGCGCAGCAGCTGGCTGGTCTGACGGGCAACCGCCTCCTCAAACCTCAGGCTGCTATTTAACGACTGATAGCGCCGCTCCACCGGCCAGCTGCGTCCGTCCGAGGCGATCAGCGGGGCATCCGGCAGCCATGCGCTTAAGCGTGCATTGTCCAGCGTGGCCGACATAATCAGCACGCGCAGATCGTCACGCAGCGCGGTCTGCACGTCGAGCAGCAGGCTCAGGGCCAGATCGCCCTGCAGGCTGCGCTCGTGGAACTCGTCGAGGATAACCAGTGACACCCCTTCCAGCATCGGGTCCTGTTGCAGCATGCGCGTCAGTATCCCTTCCGTCACCACCTCCAGCCGGGTGTTGGCTCCGCTACGGCTTTCGCCGCGCATGCGGTAGCCAACGGTCGCCCCCGGTTCTTCGCCCAGCTGTTCCGCCAGCCGCTGGGCAACATTGCGCGCTGCCAGCCGGCGCGGTTCCAGCAGCAGAATACGCCCGGTAAGCCCGGCCAGTTGCAGGATCTGTAATGGCAGCCAGGTCGATTTACCCGCCCCGGTCGGGGCGGCCAGCAGAATTTGGGGTGAAGATTGCAGCGCGGTTAACAGCTCGGGTAATACGGCGCTGACCGGTAATGAGCTCACGTTTTGACTCCATAACAACATGGTCTAAATCTGCTGCGCATTGTAGCATTGGCGCGTTTGATTTACCGGAGGTGCGGGTGGGTGAAGTAAAACGATTGTTTTTGGGTCTGACACTGCCGCAGGCATGTCAGCAGAACATCATTCTGCTGACGTGCAGAGACCTTCCCGGCGGAAGCCGGGCGGTCGGTGCTGGCCGATGCGCTGCCTCTACGGAAATCGCCGCAGGGTCACTATCATAAGGAATGGCTATGGAATTTAGTCCCGCTTTGCGCCCCGCGCGGCTGGTGAAACGCTACAAACGCTTTCTGGCTGACGTGATAACTCCGGAGGGAGAAGCGCTGACCCTTCACTGTGCCAATACCGGGGCGATGACCGGCTGCGCCACGCCGGGCGATACCGTCTGGTATTCCACATCGGCCAGCCCGACGCGAAAATACCCGCACAGCTGGGAGCTAACGGAGACACAACAGGGGCACTGGATTTGCGTTAATACGCTACGCGCCAACGGATCCGTGCGTGAAGCGCTGATCGCCGGACAGATTGCCGAGCTGACGGGTTACCCAACGCTGCTGTCTGAAGTGAAGTACGGCAGTGAAAAAAGTCGCATTGATTTCCTGTTACAGGCAGATAATCGCCGCAACTGCTATATTGAAGTCAAATCGGTAACCCTGTTGCAGCAGGGTAAAGGATACTTCCCGGATGCGGTGACTACACGCGGGCAGAAGCATCTGCGCGAACTGAGTCATATCGCTCAATCCGGCCAGCGTGCGGTGCTGCTTTACGCCGTGCTGCATTCGGGTATTGATCACGTTTTGCCCGCGAAACATATTGATGCGCGTTATGCCGAATTGCTGGAACAGGCGCGTCAAAATGGTGTCGAAGTTCTATGCTATAAGGCGCAATTATCCCCGCACGGGATCGTGCTACAGGGTGCGCTGAAAGGGGAGTTGTAAAATATCGTGCAATTTGCTTTTATACGGCGCTAATTGTCTCTCCCGTTTACCGGATGCTCACCAAAAAGCGGTGTGGCGGCGGTTTGCGGAAGGACAGCAGGTTGCCAAATACGCTTTTCTTCACATGCCTGTCAAGGCGTGTTCAGGAAAAATTGCTAACCTTGACCGCTTCTGTTATTTATAGCGGCCTGTTTTTTCCCCTTGTGGGATCGATACCCAAGTATTTTGGCGTGCAGGAAAGGGCTTACGCCCCTGCCCCCTGAATATTGAAGGGTGTGTAGTGCGTGTTATCCAGGAGACACAACATGCAAGAAGGGCAAAGCCGTAAAACTTCGTCACTGAGTATTCTCGCCATCGCTGGGGTGGAGCCGTATCAAGAGAAGCCTGGCGAAGAGTATATGAATGAAGCCCAGCTGGAGCACTTCAAGAAAATTCTTGAAGCGTGGCGTAATCAGCTTCGGGACGAAGTCGATCGTACGGTCACACATATGCAGGACGAAGCTGCAAACTTCCCGGATCCGGTCGACCGTGCCGCTCAGGAAGAAGAGTTCAGTCTTGAACTGCGTAACCGCGACCGCGAGCGCAAGTTGATTAAAAAGATTGAGAAGACCCTGAAAAAGGTTGAAGACGACGATTTTGGCTACTGTGAATCCTGTGGCGTTGAAATCGGTATCCGTCGTCTTGAAGCGCGTCCTACCGCCGATCTGTGCATCGACTGTAAAACGCTGGCGGAAATCCGCGAAAAGCAGATGGCTGGCTAACGGCCTGTAGATTGTGCAGTGAAGCAAAAGATCGCTTCCGATCGCGCTTCACTGCCCATCTTTTCTCAATATGTCAGCATCCTATATCGGGCGTTTCGCCCCATCCCCCTCCGGCGACCTGCATTTTGGCTCCCTGATTGCTGCCTTAGGCAGTTACCTTCAGGCGCGCGCGCAGCGCGGCGTCTGGCTGGTTCGCATCGAAGATCTCGACCCACCGCGTGAGGTGCCCGGCGCGGCAGCGCGTATTTTGCAGCAGCTGGAAGACTACGGTCTTGAGTGGGACGGCGAGGTGCTATGGCAATCGCAACGCCACGAGGCCTATCGCGCAGCCCTTGACCAGCTTCAGCAACAGGGAAAGAGCTATTACTGCACCTGCCCTCGTCGCCGCATTCAGCAGCGCGGCGGGCTGTATGACGGCCACTGCCGGGAGCTGCTCCATGGCCCTGAGCAGGCCGCCATGCGTCTTAAAGTGGACAACCCGGTATTCACTTTTCACGACAGGCTGCGCGGACGCGTCCAGACTGACCCGCAGCTGGCGCAGGAAGATTTTATCATTCATCGCCGGGATGGACTGTTTGCTTATAACCTGGCGGTCGTGGTGGATGACCATTTTCAGGGCATCACGGAAGTGGTACGCGGTGCGGATTTAATTGAGCCAACGGTGCGGCAAATCACGCTTTATCAGCAGCTTGGCTGGCTCGCGCCGCACCATTTACATCTGCCGCTGGCAATCAATCACGACGGTAATAAACTGTCGAAGCAAAATCATGCGCCACCGTTACCGGCTGGCGATCCGCGCCCGTCGCTGGTGCAGGCCCTGCGTTTTCTCGGCCAGACTGCAGGCGATGACTGGCGCGATTTAACGCCCGCCGCGCTGTTACGGCAGGCAATTATCGACTGGCAGCAGGCTAAAATCCCCAGAAACAACGCTATGCTGACTGATACGGCGACTTCGGCATTCTCAAATGGCTCACTCTGAGCTATGATTAGCCGCTGTTTTTATCGACCAGATTTTTTTGTCACTATCGAGGTGTCCCATTTTTACCCGAGTTGCTAATTTTTGCCGTAAAGTCCTTAGTCGCGAAGAAGCGGCCCCCGCCGAGATCGCGGAAGTGCGTCAGGTGGCGATCGTTCCACGTGACAGTCATAACATCTCGCGCAAGGACATCAGTGAAAATGCCCTCAAGGTGCTGTATCGCCTGAATAAAGCGGGATACGAAGCCTATCTGGTTGGCGGCGGCGTGCGCGATCTGCTGCTGGGTAAAAAGCCGAAAGACTTTGATGTGACCACCAACGCCACGCCGGATCAGATGCGCAAGCTGTTCCGCAACTGCCGTCTGGTGGGCCGCCGCTTCCGCCTCGCCCACGTCATGTTCGGCCCGGAAATTATCGAGGTCGCCACCTTCCGTGGCCACCACGAAGCCGAACAGCAGGCTGTTGACGATCGTAACAGCTCACAGCGCGACCAGAACGGCATGCTGCTGCGGGATAATATTTTCGGCACGATTGAAGATGACGCCCAGCGCCGCGATCTGACGATCAACAGCCTCTATTACAGCGTTGCCGATTTCACGGTGCGTGATTATGTTGGTGGCCTGAGCGATCTGCAGCAGGGCATCATCCGCATGATCGGCGACCCGGAAACCCGCTACCGTGAAGACCCGGTACGCATGCTGCGCGTGGTGCGCTTTGCCGCCAAGCTGGACATGAGCATCGCCGCCGAGACCGGGGAACCCATCCCGCGTCTGGCCACCCTGCTGCACGATATTCCCCCTGCGCGTCTGTTTGAAGAGACGCTGAAGTTGCTACAGGCCGGTTATGGTCACAGCACCTACCTCAAGCTGCTTGAATACCAGCTGTTCCAGCCGCTGTTCCCGACGATTACGCGCTACGTCACGGAACAGGGTGACAGTAATATGGAGCGGATGATCCTGCTGGTGCTGAAAAATACCGATACGCGCATCCATAACCAGATGCGCGTTAATCCGGCCTTCCTGTTTGCCGCGATGTTCTGGTATCCCCAGCTGGAAATGGCGCAGAAAATTGCCCAGGAGAGTGGCCTCGTCTATTACGATGCCTTCGCACTGGCGATGAATGAAGTGCTGGATGAAGCCTGTCGCTCTCTGGCGATCCCTAAACGCATTACCACACTGGTGCGCGATATCTGGCAGCTGCAGCTGCGCCTGTCACGCCGCCACGGTAAACGTGCGTGGAAGCTGATGGAGCACCCTAAATTCCGCGCCGCCTACGATCTGCTGGCGCTGCGTGCCGAAGTGGAAAATAACCACGAGCTGCAGCGGCTTACGACCTGGTGGAGCGAATTCCAGGTCTCCGCACCGCCGCAGCAGAAGACGATGATGAACACCCTCGGTGACGATCCGGCCCCGCGCCGCCGCACCCGCCGCCCACGCAAGCGTGTACTCGGCAACGCACGCCGTGACGGCGGCAACAGCAACAGCCAGCAATGATCCGCGTTTATCTGGCGCTGGGCAGTAATTTGGCCGACCCGCTGCATCAGGTGCAATGCGCGCTTGATGCGCTGGCGGCAATGCCTGATTGTCAGCTGGTGGCCATCTCTTCCCTGTACCGCACGCCACCCTATGGCCCGCCGGATCAGCCCGATTTTCTTAACGCGGCGGTGGCGCTCGATACCGGGCTTAACGCTGAAGCGCTGCTGGACCACACCCAACGTATTGAGCTGGAACAGGGCCGCGTACGCAAAGCGCACCGCTGGGGCCCACGCACGCTAGACCTTGATATCATGCTGTTCGGTGAACAGACGCTAAACACCCCCCGCCTGACGGTGCCGCATTACGATATGCACAACCGTGCCTTTATGCTGATGCCGCTGCTGGAGATCGCCCCATCGCTCTGCCTGCCGGACGGCAGACGGCTGGCTGATATATTCGCTACCCTCGACAGCAGTGCCATTCGCCCCTGGTGAGCAGCCTGTGTATCGGCTATGCGGGCCTCTTTCATTGCTTTAAAATACGCCAAACAGAAGATTCCTGATGAGGATACGATGAAACCAACTACCGTCTCGACGTTACGCCAGTGGAAACAGCAGGGGGAGAAGTTCGCCTCTATTACCGCTTATGATTTCAGCTTTGCCCGTCTGTTTGCCGATGAAGGCATCCAGGTGATGCTGGTCGGCGACTCGCTGGGCATGGTGGTACAGGGCCACGATTCGACGCTGCCGGTGACCCTGGCCGATATTGTCTATCATACCGAGGTGGTGCGCCGTGGAGCGCCCGCCGCGCTGCTGCTCGCCGATCTGCCGTTTATGAGCTACGCCACGCCGGAGCAAACCTTTGACAGCGCGGCACGGCTGATGCGCGCCGGGGCGAATATGGTTAAACTGGAAGGCGGAAAATGGCTGGCGGAAACGGTTAAACAGCTTACCGAGCGTGCCGTGCCGGTCTGCGGCCATCTCGGCCTGACGCCGCAGTCGGTGAATATTTTCGGTGGTTATAAGGTGCAGGGCCGTGACGCTGAAGCGGCCGACCTGCTGCTGGAAGATGCCCTGGCGCTTGAAGCCGCCGGTATGCAGCTGCTGGTTCTGGAGTGCGTTCCGGTCGCGCTGGCGAAACGTGTGACCGAAGCGCTGAGTATTCCGGTTATCGGCATCGGTGCCGGTAACGCCACCGATGGCCAGATCCTGGTGATGCACGATGCCTTTGGGATCACCGGCGGCCATATTCCTAAATTTGCCAAGAACTTCCTCGCCGAAACCGGAGATATTCGCGCCGCCGTGCGCCAGTATGTGGAAGAAGTCAAAGCCGGCAGCTACCCGGCCGAACAACACAGCTTTCAGTAAACGAGGAGTCACAGCGTGCTGATTATTGAAACCCTGCCGATGCTGCGCCGTGAAGTGCGGCGCTGGCGTCAGGATGGCAAACGTGTTGCGCTGGTTCCCACCATGGGCAACCTGCATGACGGACATATGACGCTGGTCGATGAAGCGCGCGAACGTGCGGATATCGTCATCGTCTCGATTTTTGTCAACCCGATGCAGTTTGAACGCGCTGACGATCTGGCGCGCTATCCGCGTACCCTCCAGGAGGATTGCGAAAAGCTGAATCGCCGTGGCGTTGACCTGGTGTTCTCCCCGGCTCCCGCAGATATCTACCCTCATGGGGTGGATGGACAGACCTTTGTTGATGTCCCCAGCCTGTCCACCCTGTTAGAAGGCGCAAGCCGTCCCGGCCATTTTCGCGGCGTGTCCACCATCGTCAGCAAGCTGTTTAACCTGGTGCAGCCGGATCTCGCCTGCTTCGGTGAAAAAGATTATCAGCAGCTGGCGCTGATCCGCAAAATGGTGGCGGATATGGGCTACGATATTGATATTATCGGCGTACCCACCGTGCGCGCCAAAGATGGTCTGGCGCTCAGCTCGCGCAATGGTTACCTGACGGCAGAAGAGCGCAAAATCGCCCCCCTGCTAAGTAAAGTGATGCAGCAAATCGCTGAACGGCTCGGTCAGGGAGAACGCCACGTTGAGGAGATGATGATCAGCGCTGAAAACACGCTGGCTGAAAACGGTCTGCGGGCCGATGGCCTGGCGATAGTCGATGCCGATACGCTGCTGCCGCTGAACGTTGACAGCCAGCGGGCGGTGATTTTAATGGCAGCATGGCTCGGCAAGGCACGCCTGATTGATAATCAGCAGGTCGACCTCACACAGTAGACAGCAGCGCCGGTTCAAATAATACTGGCGTCCGTTTTTGAATTGATCGCAGAGTAATGAATGATGAATCGTACTATGTTGCAGGGCAAACTCCACCGGGTGAAGGTCACTCAGGCAGACCTGAATTACGAAGGTTCCTGCGCCATCGACCAGGATTTTCTCGACGCCTCCGGCATTCTGCAATACGAGGCTGTCGATATTTATAACGTGAATAACGGCCAGCGTTTCTCCACCTACGCTATCGCCGCCGAACGCGGTTCTAAAATCATCTCGGTTAACGGCGCAGCAGCACGCTGTGCCTGTGAAGGTGACCTGCTGATTATCTGTTCTTACGTGCAGATGTCGGATGAGCAGGCGCGCGAATGGCAGCCTAAGGTGGCCTATTTCGAAGGTGATAATCAGATGAAACGCGTAGCGAAGGCGGTTCCGGTTCAGGTCGCATAATCCGCACAGCTCCTTAACAGGGGCCACCTTCAGACAAGGGCCGAACGGTTATGCCGTTCGGCCCTTGTCATATCATCAGGTACGCAGCCCGCGTCCACGCTGGATCAATCCCCACACCAGCGCATAAAACACCAGAATAAACGCCACCAGCACACCGAGGGTGAACCCCAGCGGCACGTCGTTTATGCCAAGAAAACCGTAGCGGAAGCCGCTTATCATATAGACGATCGGATTCAGCTTCGACACCATCTGCCACACCGGCGGCAGCAGCGACAGCGAATAAAACACGCCGCCAAGATAGGTTAACGGCGTTAACACAAAGGTCGGGATCAGGCTGATATCATCAAAGGTGCGGGCAAACACCGCGTTCAGCAGGCCCGCCAGCGAGAACAGTATCGCCGTCAGCAGCAGGGTCACCGCCACCATCAGCCATGAGTGTACGTGGAACGGAACGAAGAACAGCGAGATCGCCGTCACCAGCACGCCGACGCAGACCCCGCGCGCCACGCCGCCGCCAACGTAGCCAGCAATAATCACATGGGTTGGCACCGGAGCCACCAGCAGCTCTTCGATGTTGCGCTGAAATTTGGCGCTGAAGAAAGAGGAGGCCACGTTGGCGTAAGCATTTGTGATCACCGCCATCATAATCAGCCCCGGCACGATAAACTGCATATAGCTAAAGCCGTGCATTTCACCAATGCGTGAACCGATCAAATTGCCAAAAATAATAAAGTAGAGCGTCATGGTGATAACCGGCGGCACCAATGTCTGGATCCAGATGCGCGCAAAACGGTTAACTTCCTTGCCCCAGATACTCTTCAGGGCCACCCAATACAAATGTGTCATGCTTTGTCTCCTTTGCGGCCGTTTACCAGGTCCACAAACAGCTCCTCAAGACGGTTTGCCTTGTTGCGCATACTTAAAACCTGCACGCCCTGGTGGCTAAGCTGGCTAAATACGCTGTTCATCCCCTGCTCGCGCAGCACTTCAACCTCCAGGGTTGTGGTATCGGTTAGCCGGTACTGAAAGCCTTCTAGCCTTGGCAGCGGGCTTTTTGCAGCCAGATCGAGGATGAACGTTTCCGATTTCAGTTTAGCCAGCAGCCCCTTCATCGAGGTATTTTCCACCAGCTCACCGTGCTGGATAATGCCAATGTTACGGCACAGCATCTCCGCTTCTTCAAGATAATGCGTGGTGAGAATAATAGTGGTTCCCTGCGCATTCAGCTGCTGGAGGAAGCTCCACATGGAGCGGCGTAGCTCAATATCAACCCCGGCGGTCGGTTCATCGAGGATCAGCAGTTTCGGTTCGTGCATCAGGGCGCGGGCAATCATCAGACGGCGTTTCATGCCGCCGGACAGCATACGCGCGCGCTCATGACGTTTGTCCCACAAATCCAACTGCGTCAGATATTTTTCAGCCCGTTGCAACGCGACCGCCTTTTCCACGCCGTATAATCCGGCCTGGCTCACCACTATCTGCATGACGGTTTCGAACTGGTTAAAATTGAACTCCTGCGGCACCAGCCCCAGCTGCCGTTTCGCGTTGACCATATCTTTTTGCAGGTCATAGCCGAACACACGCACCTTTCCGGCGGTTTTATTCACCAGCGAGCTGATGATGCCAATAGTGGTCGATTTACCCGCGCCGTTAGGCCCGAGCAGGGCATAGAAGTCGCCGGCTTCGACGGCAAGATCAATGCCTCTGAGCGCCTGAACCCCGCCCTGGTAGGTTTTGGTTAGCTTTTCAAGTTCCAGTGCATAAGTCATAAGTTAATAAGTGCCCTGTTTTAGTTATATCCGCGATATTTAGCGCAGCGGCTCAGCGTGCGGGAGAGGTCTGTCTCGATCACCGTTATGCTACTCGATTTTTCGGTTAGTGATTTTTCGTTAGTCGTTTTCAATTATGCTGCGCTGGCCTATATTATTGCCACGCATTTTGAGCTATTGGTTAGCACACTCATGAAAGATATCAGCACCCTTATCAGCAACAATCGCCAGTGGTCCAGACTGCTCAAAGAAGAAGATCCCGGCTTTTTTGAACGCCTGTCTTTGGCGCAAAAGCCCCGTTTTCTCTGGATTGGCTGTTCAGACAGCCGCGTACCCGCCGAGCGCCTGACCGGGCTGGAGCCGGGCGAACTGTTTGTTCACCGCAACGTCGCCAACCTTGTCGTCCACACTGATTTAAACTGCCTTTCGGTGGTGCAGTACGCGGTCGAAGTGCTGGAAGTTGAACACATTATCATCTGTGGTCACTACGGCTGCGGCGGTGTTCAGGCTGCGCTGGAAAATCCGGAACTGGGGCTGATTGACAACTGGCTGCTGCATATCCGCGATTTATGGTACAAGCATAGCGCGTTATTGGGCGAACTGCCGCCGGAGAAGCGCGTGGACAAGCTCTGTGAGATCAATGTTATCGAACAGGTCTACAACCTGGGCCACTCCACCATCATGCAGTCCGCGTGGAAGCGGGGTCAGCAGGTTAATCTTCATGGCTGGGTGTACGGCATTCAGGACGGCTACCTGCGCGACCTGGAGGTTTCGGCCACCAACCGTGAAACGCTGGAGCAGCGCTACCGCCACGGCATTGCGAATTTGCTCAACGACCCGGACCTTAATCCATAATCGGCATACGGTTGCAGGCACCGGGCGGGTCCGCCTTCACAAAAGCCGCATATGTTATAGCAGGCCGGCATTTGCGGCCTTAGTCTATCGTGCTGTTGCGCGCCAGGCGGGCCTATTCGTCGAGCAGTACCACTTTGCCCACATACGGCAAATGGCGATAGCGCTGGGCGTAATCAATGCCGTAACCCACCACAAACTCATCGGGAATGGCAAAACCAACGTACTCAACCGGAACGTCCACCTCACGCCTTGAAGGCTTATCCAACAGAGTACATATCGCCATTGATTTTGGTCCACGCAGGCTAAGGATTTCACGCACTTTGCTTAACGTATTACCTGAATCGATAATATCCTCAACGATCAGCACATCTTTACCGCGAATATCTTCGTCCAAATCCTTGAGGATTTTCACGTCTCTGGAACTGGTCGTGCTATTGCCGTAGCTGGAAGCGGTCATAAAATCGACTTCGTGAGAAACGTCGATGGCGCGGCAAAGATCGGCCATAAACATAAACGAGCCGCGCAGCAGGCCTACCAGCACCATATCGCTGCCGCTGTTGCGGTAGTGTTCACTGATTTGCAGACCTAATTCGGTAATACGGGAGGCGATTTCAGCCTCAGAGATCATAACTTCTACGGTGTGTTTCATCATTAGCGGTTCGTCGATTGCTTTGGGAAAGCGGCAAAGTTTACCACACTTCACCGGCTTTACGCTCATCGTTGCGCAACAGAGTGGTGGCACCGGGCCTTGCAGACATATGGACTGCTATACGTGAAGACAGCCCTATTTCATATGGCATAATGATGTAACCTTAGAGCAATTATTCATTTATCGCCCTATCTGGCCTCGTGTTAGCTTACCCACCATAATGATAAAACGTGCCGCTTCGGCAGGAGATCTTATGGCTTCCTCTCACTCTAAAAAAACCCATATCGGCCAGCGCGAGCTACAGCCTGAAACCCAGATGCTGAATTACGGCTATGATCCTGCGTTATCAGAAGGCGCGGTCAAACCGCCGGTGTTTCTGACATCAACCTTTGTTTTTAACAGTGCCGAAGAAGGGCGCGATTTCTTTGACTATGTTTCCGGACGACGCGAGCCGCCTACCGGAGAAGGCAACGGGCTGGTTTATTCGCGTTTCAACCATCCCAACAGCGAAATTGTGGAAGACAGGCTGGCCATTTATGAACGCACCGAAAGCGCGGCGCTGTTCTCATCCGGCATGTCGGCTATCGCTACCACGTTGCTCACCTTTGTCAGGCCCGGTGACACCATTCTCCATTCGCAGCCGCTGTACGGTGGTAGCGAAACGCTGCTGGGTAAAACCTTTAGCAATCTTGGCGTGGCGGCAGTCGGCTTTGCCGACGGGATCGATGAAGCCTCTGTTCAGGCTGCGGCAGATAAGGCGATGGCACAGGGGCGCGTATCGGCGATCCTGATTGAGTCTCCGGCCAACCCGACAAATAGCCTGGTGGACATTGCCTTAATGAAGCGCGTGGCCGATCGTATTGAACGACAGCAGCAGCACCGTCCGGTCGTCGCCTGCGACAATACCCTGCTCGGCCCGGTATTCTCCCGCCCGACCGAACACGGCGCGGATATCTCGCTCTACTCGCTCACCAAGTATGTGGGTGGGCATTCCGATCTTATCGCCGGTGCAGCAATAGGCAACCGGGCGCTGATCCGTCAGGTCAAAGCATTGCGCAGCGCCATCGGCACGCAGCTCGATCCGCACTCCAGCTGGATGATTGGACGCTCGCTGGAGACGCTTGCGCTGCGTATGGAGCGCGCCAACGACAATGCTGCCGCGGTGGCGGGCTTCCTGCGCAGCCACCCCAAGGTTGAACAGATCCACTATCTGCCGTTCCTCAGCCCGGATTCCGCGGCGGGGAAAATTTTCAGCGCCCAGTGTAGCGGAGCCGGATCGACCTTCTCTTTCGATATCCGTGGCGGTCAGGATGCGGCATTCCGCTTTCTCAATAACCTGCAGCTGTTCAAACTGGCGGTCAGCCTGGGAGGTACGGAGTCTCTTGCCAGCCATCCGGCCAGCACCACCCATTCCGGGGTAGCGCTGGATGTGCGGGAACGTATTGGCATTAAATCGACCACCGTCCGTTTATCCATTGGTATCGAGAATAAGGATGATTTGCTTGAGGATCTGCGGCTGGCGCTGGAGGGATAAAGTTCAACGCTAGCGCTGTTACAACAAGACAGGATGCAGCCGATTTTAACGGACGCCAGCTTATTCTCGACCAGAGGCAACATTTCCTGCGGCTCTGTGGGTGGTATACCCACAGGGCCGCGCGTAGGCCAGGCCAAGCGAGGCGGGTCGCCCGGAGAGGCGGTATTTATTGCATAATCTATCGCGCCTGGTTGTAGCAAAAGTTTTTATATTCAGACTAATAGGAACAGGTGCGTTTTTACACCAACCTGGATTGGAAAAAGGAGAAACTTTCAGACCGATTAAATCGTTGCAATTTCTCACTTAAGATTATTAATATACTTTTACCTTGTGGAGAGAGCGGCATGCCCTTTTCTAAAGAGACCTGCTTTTCGTGTTTAATAAAAGCTTCAGATCCCGGTAAAAAGGTCTGCCAAGAAGAAAGAAATGAGAAATATTTTTGCACCCTACCTTGGAAAGGGCGGATAGCTTATGCGCACTGACGGTTTTAGGGCAAATGTTTAGCTGCAAACTGATTTCAGTTTCCTTCCCCCCCCTAAAAATCTCAAGAATAATATTCATCTCTCTGTTTGTCAGGCCTCTTTTCCTTTCAAACTTAGGACACCATTTGGCTAAATTAATTTTCTCCTGATTTGAAGCTAACTCTGAAAAGAATGAAAAACTTAATTTACGATCAACTTTGCACAGGCCGGGATAAAGCATATCGGTAATGATCTCCTGAAAAATATTTGATGTCAGCATTACAATGTCTTCAGGCCTTCTGTTTTTTATCATTTTTTCATAAAAAGAGGTCTCATTGCTTGATTTAAAAAAAGACCAGGAGAGCATATCTATTATGAGCATAGCGTCAGCGCACACGCTTTCTTTCATAAACCTGTCAAATCCTAAGGTTGTCATGGTCAAATTACTTAAACAGGAATACTTCAACCCTAGATAAAAATAGCCATCATCAGTCACTAACACTATTTTTTTAAGCGAACCTGATCTTTGAGCGTAGATATCCATAATTCCCTCTTCGATAACAACTTCCGCCATTCCATTTCAGCCACTATCAAAACCCAAAAACAGATCATTTTCAATGCTTTAAATCAAACGCAGTGTGTTTTTAAAAGTTGATTGATCTATTCTTATTTTAGCTTATGTTAACACTACCCCTTAATTTACTGGAAAGGATATCTGTAAATGTTAGGAATTATAATCGTAATTATCCTGCTGTTAACCATTGCTGCAAGTCTAATCATACATTTTATTCAAACTAAAAAACGTCAACTATACTGCCCAAGAGAGCAGCATCGGAGAAAAAACACAAAAAGGAAAGTGTCTGACAAACACCGAATTTTTTGGAAAAAACAAAGGAGACCAGCCAATAAAGACCAATAAAATCGGAATAGCCGTAGTAATTAATATAAAACTATAATAAGACTATTCCCACCAAACTTAAATAGAAGCCAATCCCCCCGGATTAAAAACTTTAAAATTAAGAACTTTAACCGGGGTTTTTTCTTATTTACATTCACTCTATTTTATCGTGATACAGCAATCAGCTATATAGTACCCGCATTGAATTGTGTTATGTTCGCAAGAGCCAGGCCAGCGGCTTATTCTGAAATAGCAACATGGGTGATAATGATTTTGCTTATCAGTATTGCGCTCGTAAAAAGTGAGATTCTCCCCCCTGCCTGTCTCCGTCAGATCTTCACTTGCCACATTCATGGTGGCATCATCCATCACGGCCCCTAATGATGTAAAACTGCGTTCACAAGATCTGTGCCTCCGTTATAAATAAAAGGCACTGACAGGCTTTAAAGGAAGCCTCGCTGGCCCCTTTTCATTATCAGGTTGCTAAAAATTAACGTTCTGCTGGTACATCAAGCTATGATGCGGGCGTTTCCGAAGTTAACGAGTGACATAACAAGGGAGATGTCTCTGACAATGTGTCGCAGTTTCTCAAATCATCAGAGACAGGGGGAGGTCAAATTAACGGCATATAGGGGTTGGGATTAATAAACCGATTAGGAGCATACTTATCGTAGCCATTTTTCCTGCAATATTCTATTAGCTGATTTAAGGCACTAACGCCAATCTTGTCGTAAATGGAATGCAGATAATTTTCCACCGTATTGTGCGAAATGCTCAATTTCTTAGCGATTTCTTTCGCACTTAATGACTGCAGGGCGAAAAACACCACGTCAAACTCCCGGTCGGTAAACAGGTCGGTGGGTTTACCAAAGGATATGGACTCTGGACATTTGTTATTCTCGAGATGATACATCGAGTAAATTTCTAGCTTTTTGGCCCGTCCCACTACGCCAATGGATTTACCCTCTTTGACCAGTGGGGTTACGTCTGCCAGAAATGGCTGGATCAGCTTCTCCTTGCCGCCATACATAAATGTCATTAGCGTTGGAATAACCTTCTGACTTTCCATAACATTTCTGTCATTAGCCTGAATGATATCAGCAATCTCTGACCAATAAACCGGGCACTCGCTGTCAAGTTTCCCTTCGGGATTAAATCCTTTGGGTAACCCGCTGTAGTGAAGTCCGTAATCATTCATATAAATAAACCTGGAATTATGATCTTTTATATACCAGAACTCATTACTGTGCTCCATATATGAAATCAGAGCATCAAAACTTCTTGAGCGGATATCCATATCTTTATTAAGCGAAAATTCCATATAGTTACTCTCCTTATCCATAACGTCCTCCTTTTCACTCTCGCATGCGGTGATTTTTTCACCTACAAAGGAGGTTACGCTTTGATTTAACGGATCTCAAGCAGTTCTTTTTAACACCTTGCCCCCATCACTATCATCAATTTAACTTATTGAAATGCCGACAAACGGGTCGATAAATGGGCAAAAAATACAATTGCACTTATCATTAAGCTGAAATTTTATCAAGGGTGCTTTTTAAAGGTAACGATACGCTTTTTTTCGTAATAAGCTCTCCATCACCTTAGAGAAGACAGATGTTCAATAGTCACACCAGGAACTTAATTCTATAAAAAAAATTAACTTCATCTTTGGCCGTAATTTTTCTCAGTCAGACGTTATTTCAGCCGTGAGCAGAAACAATTGTTTATTTGTTATCTATCGCCCCACTGTCGTTAATTTCTATAGCAGTGCAGCAGTCACTGCGCTGCTATAGCTTGCTTTGACGGGTACATTTAAGGCGGTCTGTACGCCAGTGAACCGGATCTGTTTAATTTTTTCGCCGATTTTCATCTTCTAAGCTGCCTGTACGGCAGTGAACTCTCCGCAGTTAATCTCATACCCATCGTTACCCTTCTAAGCTGCCTGTACGGCAGTGAACCCGCAGAATTAAAAGCGCTTCCGGGTATCACACTTCTAAGCTACCTGTACGGCAGTGAACGCAGCGTGGAATGCGATACCAATCAGACGTTCTTCTAAGCTGCCTGTACGGCAGTGAACAGCCACAACAGTTATTCCGAGCCGTTCCCGAACTTCTAAGCTGCCTGTACGGCAGTGAACCCATGCGTGACTGGACGGAGCGTGAGCTGGAACTTCTAAGCTGCCTGTACGGCAGTGAACGATGATGCGGAGATTTTCAATGTTCGGAACGCCTTCTAAGCTGCCTGTACGGCAGTGAACAGGAATCCGCATGCAGCTATTAAAGTTTGCCGCTTCTAAGCTGCCTGTACGGCAGTGAACTCAGAATGTCAGTGCAAATCAGACTGCCTGTGCTTCTAAGCTGCCTGTACGGCAGTGAACACTTGTTAGTTCTCTGGGGTAAGCACCTGGGTCTTCTAAGCTGCCTGTACGGCAGTGAACGAGAAAGACCCGGAAACGGAATTTATATTCATCTTCTAAGCTGCCTGTACGGCAGTGAACCCCGATGTACTGGTAGGCGGTACACCATGCCACTTCTAAGCTGCCTGTACGGCAGTGAACAAGTTGGTGTGGGAAACGGGCCAAGTTGGTGTCTTCTAAGCTGCCTGTACGGCAGTGAACACGTAGGCAAAATCTTGGGTGTTCATTTAACACTTCTAAGCTGCCTGTACGGCAGTGAACGACTATATCGACGAAGCAATTCGGGGTTCTGACTTCTAAGCTGCCTGTACGGCAGTGAACATAAGCCACACTGGAATTCGCAGCACCGAACACTTCTAAGCTGCCTGTACGGCAGTGAACTAGGTCGTAAACTGACTGGACAGGCCCAGAAGCTTCTAAGCTGCCTGTACGGCAGTGAACGTTTCATGGTCATGAATGCTTTCCATTTCTCCCTTCTAAGCTGCCTGTACGGCAGTGAACGTCATGATTCAGGCCCAGCTTCAGCGATGCCACTTCTAAGCTGCCTGTACGGCAGTGAACCCGCACAAAGACATTAATGAGTGCCTCATAGTTCTTCTAAGCTGCCTGTACGGCAGTGAACGAGCGCGGCGGGCGGCGTTGGCTAGACGAGTTCTTCTAAGCTGCCTGTACGGCAGTGAACTGTTTCACGCCGACTCTCTCGCCAGTTTCAAACTTCTAAGCTGCCTGTACGGCAGTGAACACCTGATGGGAATTTGCCGATTCAGTCAATACCTTCTAAGCTGCCTGTACGGCAGTGAACGCAGCAATTTCTTCATCGCGCTTCTTGTTGAACTTCTAAGCTGCCTGTACGGCAGTGAACTGTTAATAAAACAGACTAACCCGCTATAAAACAAGTAAAAACCTCAAATTTGCCATAAAACCCTTTTTTAAGACGCCCCGCTAACGCCACCTAAAATCAACAGGTTAGCGTTAGCGGAAAAAAAAGGGTTAAAACCAGGGCACGGTGGCAGTGGCACTTAACCCATAGGAACTAAAGCCGCCGTTGACGGGCACAGAGACAAGCGGGCCATGTTCAATAAATAGCCGCCAGGCATGGCCATTAGAACCACTCTTTATCTGCAAATACGGCAAATCACTGCGCTGCTCGCTCAGTACGTTAATACGCTCTGCGGCCTCTGCTTCATTTAGCCAGCCCTTATTCACCGAACGTCGGCGCAGGCGTTCAGCGCTACTTTTCACCTGGACGCGCCTGACGGTGCGCCACGCCGCCCCCGGCGGAACAGGGTCAATGGCGGAACAGGCGATATAATCCGTCAGGCCCTTATCCCAGCCGCTTTGCTGTAGTGAGCTTAAGTCATCCAGCGTGCCGTGCAGCCGGATACGGTCGCCCAAGGTCAGCTTGACATCGGGGAAGCTGATACCGATACGGCCATTCGCCGCCCGCATCAGCACCTGATGCAGACGCATAAACACCTGTGCCAGCAGCACCGGTGCAGTCATCTCCGCATCCACCCGCACGCGAATATCCTGATAGCGATCCATAAAGCCCCCTACTCGCTTTTCTCACCGAATACACCACCACGGATCAATATCGCCATCACGTAGTGCTGCTGCTCCAGATCCGGTTGTTTATCTTTGGTCACCCAGTTATCCAGCAGGGTATAAAAATCCATTTTCTTGATGGGCTGACGATAGGCGATCCCCCGGCTGGTCACCGAACCGTAAGGTTCAACGGAGATCGGCCCTACATCCAGTTCATCCGCGTCCGGATACCAGCTATCAATGGTGCGCAGCGCATTGCCAATTTTCTGCGAATGAATGGCCGCCGTGTCGTCAATCTGGTAGAGCAGCTTGCTTTTTTTACTGTTGCTATCCAGCACCAGCTCCTGTGAAGGAAAGACCTCCTGGCCGTTACCGAGATAGACCTGGGCCTCAACGTTAAACAGCGCAAAACTGTCACCGCTCAGCCCCTGTTCAATCGCCTGCGCCAGCTCCAGTAAATCGCCCTGCGGCTGGCTGAATGCCCGCAGACTGTAGTTATGGCCGTCAAACTGCCAGCGTTTTTCGCCGCTGGTCACCTGCACCGCAACACGCCCGGCACCCAGACGGTTACGCCACAGGAAGCGCCCGTTAGCGATGTTTTCGGCATAGCGCGCGGCCAGCGTGCTGAAGCCATGGCGGGCAATATAGCCGTCAATCACCGCCGCCAGCGCCGCCTGGTATGCCCTGTCGTTACATACCGCCGGTGTGGCAAGACCGCCCAGCACCCGTAGAGTAAAGCAGACTTTTAAGCTGTCGCAGTTATAAGGCAGCGCGGCCACATCAACACGCTGCAAATTCGGTTTTTGGATCTCAGCATCCAGTTTTTGCGGATCGCTGGCGATGGCATTTTTCAGGCGGTTGGAGATGGTGCCGCGCACCGCTTTCTCCTGAATTTTTATCGGCGTCCAGTTTTGCTTATCCTGCCATTTTCCGGCCAGCATAATGGCATCAGAGTTAGATAACTTGCGCTCGAAGGCCAGCACGGAGGCGGTTTTAATAGCTGATTTAGCCATGATTATTTCCTTATAAGGTCAAATTAGTTGTAGTTGATGTCATCATCTGCATCGTCAGGATAATCCTGATCGCACGCTGTTTCTTCACCACGGCACAGGTAATAGTCGTCCTGATGGTGATAACGCCAGAACAGATGGCGTAGATCATCTATGCGGTGCAGCCCGCGCCATTCGCCCACGCCGTACACGGCCTCGGTAAAACAAAACGGCGTTTCCGTATCGCGGCTGTTGGCCACCTCTCCCGGCGGATAGAGCGGCGAGATAGCGCGGTAGCCGGTCATCAGCGGCACCAGATAGCCTGCACCAGGTTTCGGCTGGTATTGCCACTGCACATTGCCGTCCGCTGGCGTTGCCCCGTCATCCGCCTGCATCTTTAAGGCGGCAAAATCGAGCCAGGCATCCAGCATCTCCGGCTGCGGCTGCTGGTCGTGGTGCTGCGCCAGCAGCGCGGAGCGATCCAGTAGGGCGAAACCGGGCAGCAGGCGGCGCATTATTTTGCGCGTCTCGCCGTCATCCTGCGGCCAGCCGCTTATCTGCACCTGGCCGATCGAGATGACCGTACCACCAGCAAGGCGTAAGCGCTGACACAGATTAGCCAGCGTTTGCTTTAGCTCGGCTGCCCCCTGTTCGCCACCGGCAATGCTGCCATGACACTCCATCAACAGTGAAACCGTCATATGCATGCGCCCTTCTTCATTAAAGGCGGCGGTTTTCGCTTCTTTGGTCAACGGATTACGCGTCAGTGCAAACTGGTAGTCGCGGCCTGAGGTATAGGCGTGGACCTGCTGCTGATGGCAAATCACGCCGCAGCCGGACAGAGTCATATTGTGGCTCTGTTGCAGTTTGCGCGATAAGGCATGGGTAAAACCGAGGAAATGAGTGATAGCCGGAAAGCCCCAGGTTATACCGGCAATGGCATTGGCGTTTTCTACCCGCAGATGGCGTAGGACAATCAGCGCGCTCATGGCAGATCCTCCGCAAGGTCTTTTTCCAGCTCGCGCAGCCGTTGCTTAAACAGCGGAGCGGTGGAGAAGTGGCGGCGTTCCGTCTCGCCCATATTCAGCTTATCACTGTGTAAATGACGACTCAGCCAGTGGCCGAAATCGCGTGCGACTTCGCTTTTCCAGTCACCGCCCTCACGCTCGAACTGAAATTCCTTATCGCCGCGCCAGGGGTCAAGCCACAGCTGCTGCGAACGTTTCAGTACGCAGTCCGGATGTGCGCTCCATCCGATCGATTCCGTCTGGTTTTGTATCCCGGCAACATAGTTAAACAGGATATCGATAATCTCATCGGTCATCGCCAGACGCTGCTGGCGAATATCAAGCGTGCTGTCCAGCCGCTCTACGCGCCGTAAAAAGCGGCTCATTCGCTGAATAACTGGCCAGGACTGACGGGAAAAGTCGTTGGAGGAGTTAAAGATAGATTTATGCTTAGCAGGGGGTTTGCTCAGGGTTTGCCATACCGGCGGCGCACAGGGTAATAGCCAGACTTTTCCGCCGCGCACGCTGTTTAAATAGGAGATATTCTGCGGCTTGGTGCCGCCAAACTGGGTGATGGCGGTATCAGGATAAGCCACTACCGGCGCGTCATGCCAGCTTTTCGCTTTCAGCGCGGCACGCGCCGTTTTGGCCTGCTCGCTAAATTTGGCCTCTGTAATACGTTGGTTCAGGGCATGCGCCAGGGATGAGGAAAACAGCGGGCTGAGCAGATGATACTGCCCATCGGCGATAGGAAAATAGATCTGTTTAGCCAGCTTATGGCTGGCCGGCTGGCGGTCAACCAGCACCTGCTTAAATCCGCTTATCCAGCTGGCGCACAGTTCCGGGTTATCGGTCAGCGACTCCAGCGCGGAGTAATCGCCGCGTTGCAGGCTGGCAATTAATGAATCCCCTTCCACCTCGCTTTGCAGCAGCCGGGCAATATCGAGGGCAGCAGCGTTGCCAACGGCATCCAGCGCCGGTTTTTGCAGGGTTGCGGTGGAGAGATACGTTTCATGCTGACCGCTGCCGCTGCTAAATATGCTGCTGCCGCGGACATCGCTGTGGGTAAATTTTGCGGCGTGTGTCACCAGCTTGATCTGCCCGGCGCGGCTGGCTGCATCGCTCAGCCAGGCCTGCGGCTGGTATTTTTGCTCCAGCTCCGCGCGCTGCTGCTGAAGCTGCTGGCGCAGTACGCTGATTTCATCCTCTGACGCTAACACGGCCAGTTTTTTCGCGCTCTCTTTATCAAACGCCTCCAGCTTTGCCGTTTTCCGGGCGGCAATATAGCTGGTGATAAAAGACGCTAAGGTCTCTCGCAGCATAGGGTCTCCTTTTATGTGCGAATTAAACTCCAAAATCGCTATAACTTTATGATATTTAGGTTAACGTTAACACTTAGAGAATCAACTCGCGAATTACACGCCAGTATGATGATAGCCAAACCTATAACGACCCAAAGTATATTTCTAATCACCCCGCCCCCAAACCAACACCTAATTGTAAAGGGGAAAGATACACCAACGTGAGGTCAACTGCCAGAATGTTCGCTGAATTTTTTACGCTCAGGGAGTCAGGCTGAAAATACCAGCTCAGCATTGTTAAAAATCTTGATAGCAGGAAAAGTTATGCTGTACTCTTGCCAGCACTGCTGAACAAGCAGCTTAGAAATAATTTTAAAGTATTTTTTATTTACTGCCGAACAGGCAGCATGCCATTGATTTTTTAATAAAAAAACGGCACCCTTACGGATGCCGTTCTCTTTTCTTCAGAGCTTTATTTCTGTTGGCTGATGGGTCTTTAACCAGTCCTGTAGCGCCACATCCATCCGCGTTTGCCAGCCCGCGCCTGATGCTTTAAACGCACTGATCACCTCCGGCGTATAGCGCACGCTTACCGCAATCTTCGGCTGTGCTTTTTGCGGACGACCGCGCTTTTTCAACGGCGTCAGTTTCAGCTGCGGGTCTTCCAACAGCATGCTGTCTTCATCATCCGCCACGGCGGCGTAAATTTTTGCGTCTTCTTCTGTAGTGGGGAAGACGGTTCCCGGCTTAAGTTTCGGCATAACGCTGGATCTCCTTCCTGGTGGCAAGGCGCAAACTGATTATCCGGTAAACCTCTTCATGCTCGGTAAAACAGACGGAAAAAATCCTGTTACCCAGCCTGGCAAGGCCATAGGTTAAGCCAATCAACCGGATTTCATCAAAAGGCTGCCGGTTATCTTCATATACGACCATTTCATCCCAGTCCAGCAGGGCGCTGTCAGCGAGTGAGTAGCCGTGCTTACGTCTGTTTTTCACATCCTTGTCAGGATCGTAGCAGATATCCATAGATTAATGTACCTACAAAAAATATAAAATCAAAATCCCTTTGACCGGCAGCGCGTACCGCCACGCTGGCTGGCAATTTACTCTGCCTGAAACGCGCCTAATAGCGGATGAAAATGCCATTCTTTGCTCTCAGGCTTAGTGCGCAGCACGATTTCACCAAAGCGCAGACTGACCTCCTCCAGCTCCATCGTCAGTCTCTCGGCCAGCTGCTGCCAGACCTGCTGATAGTCCGGGGTAATCCAGGCGCTGACGCCGGCGGCGAACGTCAGATCGGGATATGCCACCATGCTCTTTTTGCGCCCGGACGGGCCATCGTCAGGCTGCCAGATTTCTGGCCGATCGCCCTCCTCGGCTATCAGCATAAAGTGCATATCCTCAGGCGGTGACTGACGAAACGGCTTACGCCGCTGCATTTCGCCACACCAGCTGGCCTGTTCGCGCCACCATAAGGCTGCACAGTACTCATTCGGCTCTTTCTGCTTTCCCTGCAACTCCACCATCAGTCGCCGGTGTTCCAGATCGGCCAGGTTAGCAAACAATGGACCTTTACCCACTTTTTGCCGGGACTGAATTCGTGGAATCGCGCTGATGGTCTGATACTGCTCTTTGTCGAGGATCTTCTGTAAATCGCGACTCGCCAGCATATAGCCTTTTTGCTCAAACCCTGGCTTGCAGTAGGTCGGTTTCTGGCTATCCCGCTCCTTTAATGAGCAAATATTCTGCTGCAAGATATGGATATTTTCGCTCTGTGCTTCCTCCTGACGATGGCGCTGTACCCTGCCCGCCAGCTGGATCAGCGACCGCATTGAGCTGGGTTCGGCAATCGCCCAGTCGTAGTCGTGATCGCGGCCCACTTCCGCTACCGAGGTCGCCAACACCACAAACAGATGATGCTGTTGCGGATGCTGCTCCAGCGCTGCGGCGATCTCCGCTACCTGCCAGATCGCATCGGACTGATGGCGAGTTAAGGTGGCATCCAGCCGCTGTTCAAAATGCGAACGCATCGCCAGCGGGTGCCGGCTGTGATAAACGCAGTAATGAATATGGGTATCTTCCGCCGCCTCAGTCGCCAGCAGCTGCTGAGCAACGGCCACCAGCGGATTGATATTGGCGAAGCGCACCACGCCTACCGATATCGTTTTGGGCAACTCCTTATGGCGCTGATGGTGAGCATGATGCAGCGTCATCATCGACTGTAAAATGACCTGCGCCATATGGGAGTAAATCGTCGCCTCATCCCGCGCGGGAGGAGCCACCGGCGCTATCCAGCCACGCCTCAGTACCGGCTGTTTAGCCAGCCAGCTGACCCGATTCGCAACAAACTCTTTATGCTGCTGCATAAACGCCTGAGGCAGGCGCAGCTCCTCTGTCAGCACCGCATTTTCATCAAACCAGGCGCAGCAAATATTGCCGTCAACGGGCAGGCCACAGGCGTGCTGGAAAATCTCGCGCCCGCTGCGGTAAGCGTTGAATAGCGCCAGCACCAGCGCGGGCGGCAGGGTTGCCGAGGAGAACAGCACGCGCGAACCCAGCATACCCGCCCAGTTCACCAGCCGACACAGCGCGGGCAGATCGTCGATATCAAAATCGTCCGGCTCGTCGAGGACCAGATCCGAGGTTAACAGTCTCAGCATCGGCGCTATCTGCCTGCCGCCGCGCAGCCCTTCGGTCGCGCCGATTAAATGATCGATGGTGGTGACCAGTACCGGGGCGCTCAGCAGCTTATTTATCCGGGGGCTCTTCTGTAACCAGCGGCTTAAGCGCCCGTCATCAAGGCTGCCTTCATAGCTGATGTACTGGTTTTCCTCCGGCAATGCCTCTGCTGATTCACTGCCCGTGTCGTGCGAAACCGGGTTATCTTTAGCCAACTGATGTAGCTGGGTCACCGCCTGTGAACCTACCAGTACCGCCAGATCGTCCTGTTCCAGATTCAGTTTTTCCCGCAGCGCATCGCCGGTTTGCAGCGTTAGAGTGCGTAGCCCCAGTGCCACCGAAAAACGACAGCCTTTTTGTTCATCGGACAGCGCATACATAATGCGCGCATTGGCAAAGGTTTTACCGCAGCCGGTCGACGCCATATTGATGCCGAAAAAACCCTGTTGAAATGCACGATCGCGCAGTTCGCAGGTCTTCTGCCAGGCATTGTCCTGCCAGCGGAACCTCTCATCTGTGCTGCGTTTTTTAAATCCTTTATGGCGGGTAATCGCTGGCAGGGTTTTGCGTAAATGCGGCAGGCTACGCGCCAGCAGCAGGGCATTTTGCGCCACGCCGATATTATGCTCATCCAGACGCTGCTTCAGGCTGCCGCTGTCGCGGTCGGTATTGGCATACAGCAGACAGTCCGCGTCCTGCCAGCCCGGCGTGGCCGGTTGGGCAGAGTAGACGTGATCGGCCAGCATTAATGCCAGCCGCGCCATATGGCAACTGAAACGCTGATTGATATCGATTTGTGCCAGCCATGCCGGCTGGGCCAGCAGGCGCTGGGCCATCTTACGCGCTTTGCCGCACCAGAGGCCGCTGCGCATCGGCGTACCCTGCGGGAACTGCCACTGGGCCTTGAAGTCGGCTGGCGTCCAGCCTTGATCATGATGATTTTCGGCGTTCCATAGCGCATCCAACTGCTCCGTTAGCCAGCCATCGCAGTGTTCCAGGTCAGGCGGTAAATATGACGCTGACTCTGATGAACCATTCTTTTTCGGGTAAACCGGCATACGGTGATGGGAGAGGATCAGCCACGCCACCACGCGTGCCACCGGCGGTAAGGGGGCAAAAGGATTTGTGGTGTCCATCAGACCCTCTTTCTCAAGCCCGGCCAGCATCGCCTGCTCATCCTGTGGCTCTATCTGACTAAGGGCGGCGATCCATACCCGATCGTCACGCCCCGCAACCCAGGCGCAGAAAAGCCGCAGCGAAACCCACTCATGGCGGTAAGGCTGAGAACGTTTGACCCCTTTTTTCCCGACAAGCATCTGCTGAAACAGGCTGTTGGCCTTGCCGAAATCATGAAACAGCCCGGCAATAGCGGCCAGCAGGCTGACGGCCTCCACGCTGTGCCAGCTGTTTTCATCGGCGCTTTTCAGCACATCGCGCGAGGTGGTATGCGTTGGCACCGCGCCTTGCGCGTTAAAACGGCGCAGATTACCAACAATCCACAGCAGTTCACTCTGTCCGTTGCTTTTTATCTGGTGGCAGGCCACGGCGGTATTGCGCCGCGCGGTTTTGCGCAGCAGCTTACGCAAGGTTAGCAACCCCTGTTGCGTGATTGCCGTCTGCCAACTGCGGTCGCCTTTACGTTCGGCAAACTGATCGAGGATACGGCGGCTCTCTTCCAGAGCACGTTTATTACACTGGGCAATCAATAAAACATTCATTTTCCCACCTGGCTATGTTCTCGGGCGGTGGCTTCCAGCGCGGCGATCATGGTATCTAACGCTTCAGCATTTTGCAGGCTGGACAGGCAACGCTGACGGAACTCCTGCTCCCCTTCTCCGGCCATCGCGGCAAGAAAAGCCTGTGGCAAAATCAACGCGTCCTTAATCAGATCGGCCACGTCAAACACCAGCCCACCGCGGCGGGTTTTACCATGCAGCACCGCCAGCCCGTGTGGTAATCCAATCACCCAGCAGGCCACCGCCGCCAGGCCATAGGCAAGATAATTGCCATGATCGAGAAAACGGTTGGCCGCATCAATGCCGCCACCGCGTTTGGCACGGACAAAATCGCCGTAGCTCACCGCCTGTGCCGCCAGTTTATACAGCGCTTTAGTCATTACCGCTTCAAGTGCCAGAAGATCGGTATTGTTATCACAGCGCGCCAGACCTTGCTCGAATCGGTCGAGGATCCCGGTCAAATGAGGCTCGCTGATGGCAAATTTATGTTCACGCATCATTTTACTACCCAGCCATGCCTGGCGGATCTGACTGATGCGCACACGCTGAAAGGCGATGGCGGCGCTAAGCCGCTTCTGCTCATCAAACCAGAAGCTGACCCAGTGCTGAAGATATTCAGTAGGACGGTATTCGCTTTGTGAATTGAGCCAGGAGACATCGACCTCAACTTCATTGGCCGCGTACAGCGGAGTTCCACCGCCGCCGCAAAACCCGACCAGGACCCCGGCGCGGGCAAACTCGCGCATCGCCGCCTGGGTTATCGATGTACCGGTACCCAGCATCACTACCGTGGTATTTGCGATGGGAATATTCCAGTACAGAGACTGCTTACCTTCGTCAGTGACATATTCCACCCGGCCGCCGTTCACCAGCACCCGGCAGTATTGCAAATAATAAATATTGCTACGTTTTGAATGGAGAATAGTTTTTAAATCGGAGGGCTTAATCATTTCCATATGGAGATCCCTTGTGGAGTGGCTAGTTTCTTGCTGGTATTTTCTGGAGAATTAAATACGTTTTAGCTTATCGCCAGACACGGTTTTAAAGCGACCGCTGGCGGTAGGAATATTTGCGAGCCTATTTATAGCTGCCTGTACGGCAGTAGAAACCCAGTAACTACCAATAATATATATCGCTATTTTCTAAGCTGCTTGTTCAGCAGTGAAATTTCCTTACGGGCAAAAGGCTACACCGGTTCTGTTCTTAGAGCCAGTGGATATTTTTTTATTATTTTAAATAATTTAAATGGCTATGGGCTAAATAATCCATCTTCTAACAATTGGAGCAGCGGGTTTGAATCTACGGGCGCTCTGGCGGTAGTTGAGCCAGGAGCCAGACGTCATTCCGGTAAAATCCCGCGGCTTTGCCACAACAGAAACGCCGCTCTGCTGATCCCTCATCGGGTATCGTCAAGGGCGAGCGTAGCAAGTGCTCCTTGATGATACACAGACAAAACAAGCATCGCAGGAGTGATGGTCTGTCGTGCTGCCTGTCATTATCACCATCACCGTTAATTTATTTATGCCCCGACGACGCGCGCAATTTACGTCCCAACAACATCACCATGTGATATGCCACAACAGCAGACAGCACAGAAAGGGTCACATCAACAAAGAACCACAGGTCATCGTAGTTTTCCTGACTGGCACTGCCGTGCAACCATGCGGCAAAAGCGTTGGCCGTGGCAAGGCCGATAAATTGTGATGAATCTATTAGCCTGGCAAACAGACAAAATAGTGCAATGAACATAACTGTCTTAGCGAGTCGTCGGGCAGGTGTCGCCATACGCATGACTTGATACCTCAATAGAACCACGGGCTTTCAGATTTCTCATGCAGGGAACATCGACCAACGGCGTCCGGAGCAGCATGTTTCGGAGCAGAGCAAAATCAGAATTTCGATAAAGCGTTACGCAGCCTTCCGATATTGTTCCTGGATGTAGACGAAAATTCCCACGCCTGACGCTGTTTATCCACGTCCAGTCATCAATGCTCATATCATCTCGCCATAGAGCAAACCAGTCAGAATGGCCAAACTGCGCATCGCGGAATACCTTATTAAATAGATCTTTTGATGCAGACAGGCTCTGTGAGAGCAATCCACCCTGGGATCGGTCGACAATCCAGTATTTACCTGTCGGGAGAGGCCCTACAGTCGGTATATGAGCACAACCGGCACGGTTCCTGTTGTCACCACTCCCGGAAAACGCCATAAACGTTCCGACTCCCGGAAAGCTAAGCGGAGAGTAATCAGCCCCATTAAGAACGAACGAGCCATGTAAGGCCATGTTATGTAGTCCTAAACTCCATGTACAGAGAGGGTTATGATAACCAGAAATCAACAGATAATCTAATCTGTTGGTAGAGCAATTCATTAGTGTGTAGAGCGGATCCCCGGTGACCATGTCGAAATTTCTGGGCTGCCTGTACGGCAGTGAACAAATCGTCTTTGGTGAAAAACGTGCCGTCTTTTTTCTAAGCTGCCTGTGCGGCAGTGAACCTCTAAGACGTTAATAAGCTCGTTCAGCGTCTTTTCTAAGCTGCCTGTGCGGCAGTGAACTTATTGCTGACATGATTTGGCTAATCGCAAACTTTTCTAAGCTGCCTGTGCGGCAGTGAACGGTACGTCTGGATTCATTGAAGCATCGGGTAATTTCTAAGCTGCCTGTGCGGCAGTGAACGGCTATTAAATGCGGCACTATCCCGCCCTACTTTTCTAAGCTGCCTGTGCGGCAGTGAACGTTTTGGGCAGCATGGAGTCCATCAGGTTGATGTTTCTAAGCTGCCTGTGCGGCAGTGAACAGCTGGTGATGCTCTGGGCGGCGTCCACGATGTTTCTAAGCTGCCTGTGCGGCAGTGAACTCTTTTAGCCATTGCCTTGCCTTACCCGGCAATTTCTAAGCTGCCTGTGCGGCAGTGAACTTCCATGCGCTATGCGGAGATACCGCTAAACATTTCTAAGCTGCCTGTGCGGCAGTGAACACTAGCCGTTCCGAGATTCATGAACACGTTTTTTTCTAAGCTGCCTGTGCGGCAGTGAACTATGACTCTATCGGTATTGGTGCCGGGGTTAATTTCTAAGCTGCCTGTGCGGCAGTGAACAATAATTCTATATGGCGACCAAACCAAAAACTTTTCTAAGCTGCCTGTGCGGCAGTGAACTGATGATGAGAGGCTTATTAGCTGGTCATCTGTTTCTAAGCTGCCTGTGCGGCAGTGAACCTTTACCTTGTCCGGCCATTTGATTTTCTTGATTTCTAAGCTGCCTGTGCGGCAGTGAACCTGAAACACGCAATTGTGAACGGGGTTCTGATTTTCTAAGCTGCCTGTGCGGCAGTGAACGAAATTGAGTTTGACCCGTGCAGCGAACCAGTTTTCTAAGCTGCCTGTGCGGCAGTGAACCTGAAACACGCAATTGTGAACGGGGTTCTGATTTTCTAAGCTGCCTGTGCGGCAGTGAACCGTTACTCTACAGCGCTAACTAGCTTACCGCATTCACTTTTTCCCATTTTATCGTGTTAAACCCTTTTTTTTCGCCCTGACAATCTCACTATATAAATCAATATGTTAAATACGGACGAAAAAAAAGGGTGCGCAGGGCGTTAACCCTGCCACGGCAGTTCGCATGCGGGCAGTCATCCACTTTTATCACGCCACGGTAAAGCCCAGCATCATCCCGGTATCTTCATGTTCCAGCAGATGGCAGTGCGCCATATAGGCACTGGCTTTGTCGGCCTGGTGATCAAAACGCACCAAAACTTCACTGCGCCCGCCCTCGACGCGTACCGTATCTTTCCAGCCGCTGCGGTGTGCGGCCACAGGCTTACCGTTCTCCGTCAGAATGCGGAACTGGGTGCCGTGAATATGGAAGGGATGCAGCATCTCGTCGCCTTCGCCCGAAATCGTCCATTTCTCATAAACACCCTGCCTGACCTCAAACGATGGTTTATCCATGTTAAACGCCACGCCGTTGATCTGATTGCCATTATGGAAGTCATACGCTTTCTTCGCCGCAGAATGGCCATGATCCATCCCTGCCATCCCTGCCATCCCTGCCATCCCTCCGTGATCCATCTCCGGCATTTCGTCGTGATGCGCGCCGGCTTTTTTATCGCCGCCGTGCGCCTCCATACTCATGCCTGCCATCGAAGCATGGCCGTATTTATCCATTAACGCCTGCATACCGCGTCGATCCAGCTCCGGGTCCATCATCAGCTGTAGCCAGCGGGTGTTCAGCCCCTGTGATGATGGAACGGCGGGCAGGTCGACCAGTTTATCCGGCAGCGTGCCGCTGGCCTGTACCAGCAGGGGCACGAGCGACAGTACCGGCAGCGGCTGGTTAAACGGTTCCAGCGTCATGCCCATTTGGCGTACCGGCAGGGTTTGCAGGTCAAACGCTTTACCGTCAGCAGTATCGATCAGCACTTCATAACGTTCACCCGGCATCATCGGCAGCTCGCTGACCTGCACCGGCTCGCCCAGCAGGCCGCCATCGCTGGCAATCACATACATCGGGCGTTTGTCGCTGGTCGCCAGGTTTAGCGCACGCGCATTGCAGCCATTCAGCAGGCGCAAACGCAGCCAGCCGCGCGGTACGCCGTGCTGCGGATAAATCGCCCCGTTCGTCAACATGGTATCGCCAAACCAGCCCACCGCCGCGCTCATCATATCCAGCTGATAATCGATGCGGCTGCCGTCGGCGCTCAGGCGCTTATCCTGGAGGATCACTGGGATATCGTCGATGCCCCACCGTTTTGGCAACAGCAGCTTGCCGCTCTCCGGGTCATTAACCAAGACCAGCCCGACCAGCCCCTGCGCCACCTGATAACCGGTGCGGCCATGCTGGTGTGGATGGAACCAGCAGGTTGCCGCGGGCTGGTCGGGAGTAAAAGTGACGCGGCGGCTGCGATTTGGCTCAATGCGCGCCTGCGGACCGCCGTCGACATTTCCCGGCAGCTCAAGGCCGTGCCAGTGTACCGTAGTGGCTTCTGGCAGGCGGTTATAGACGGTGATATTGACCTCTTTGCCGCGTTCCAGCTGGATAGCGGGACCCAGCAGAGGACCGTTATAGCCCCAGGTGGAGACCCGACTGCCGCGCCAGCTGCTGCTGCCTGCCTGGGCTGTCAGACTAATTTCACTGCGCGCATCGGGGGTCAGTAAGGTGGGGATCGGCAATAGCGGGCGCTGCTCTGCGGCGGTCAAGGCGCGGCTCCAGCCTGGCAATGCGCTGGCGGCACCCAGCGCGGCGGTGAGTTTAATAAAATCACGACGTTGCATTATCCATTCCTTTTTTTATGCTGACGTTAATGAATATCAGCATAAACCCTGCCCCTGTGGGAAGGTCAAGCGCGCAATACATCCCGTGATGGCAGGATTCCGGTAAAAGGGGCTGGTGCCGGACGTGAACTGTGCTAACGTCTGATCATGGCAGACGTAAGAGATTAATCATGAAGAAAAGCATCAAGGCTCTTTTACTGTTAGGGCTGTTAGGCTGCTCCGGCTCCAGCTTTGCGATCGGCGAACCGGAAGCAGAGGACCTCGCAGATTTAACCGCAGTATTTGTCTATTTAAAGAATGATTGTGGCTATCAGAACATTCCCGATAGCCAGATTCGCCGCGCCCTGCTCTTTTTTGCCGAGCAAAATCGCTGGGACTTAAGCAATTACACCAGTTTTAATATGAAAGCACTGGGCGAGGACAGCTATCGCGATCTCAGCGGTATTGCCATTCCGAACGATACTAAATGTAAATCGTTGGCGCGCGACTCTTTGAATTTGCTGGCCTGGGTGAAGTAAGTTCCCCCTCATCCCCCCGCCGGGCGGTAGGCCGTGCAACTAAGGCGATAAATAGCTATCATACTGCGCCCATTTTCGTGAAAAGGAATGCCCACCATGGCGACTAATGAAATGTGGTATGAAACGCTTCATACCGGATTCGGGCAGTATTTTTCTGTCGACAAAATCATTTACCGCGAAAAGACCGATCATCAGGATCTGGTTATTTTTGAAAATGCAGCCCTGGGCCGCGTTATGGCGCTGGACGGCGTGGTGCAAACCACCGAACGCGATGAATTTATCTATCATGAGATGATGACCCACGTTCCCCTGCTGGCACACGGTGCACCAAAGCGCGTGCTGATTATCGGTGGCGGCGATGGCGCAATGCTGCGTGAAGTGTGTCGCCATAAAAACATCGAACAGATAACGATGGTTGAAATCGATGCCGGTGTGGTGACCTTTTGCCGTCAGTACCTGCCGAATCATAACGCCGGAGCGTATGACGATGCGCGTTTCAAGCTGGTTATTGACGATGGTGTAAACTTCGTTAATCAAACCAGTGATAAATTTGATGTGATCATTTCTGACTGTACCGATCCGATCGGGCCAGGAGAAAGTCTCTTTACTTCGGAGTTTTATCAGGGATGCCGCCGCTGTCTGAATCAGGACGGCATTTTTGTGGCACAAAACGGCGTGTGTTTCCTACAGCAGGATGAGGCGGTCAACAGCCATCGTAAACTGAGCCACTACTTTGGTGATGTCAGTTTCTATCAGGCCGCGATCCCGACCTACTACGGCGGTATCATGACCTTCGCCTGGGCAAGCGATAACCCGGCGCTGCGCCAGCTGGATATGGCCACACTGACCGCGCGCTTCTCTGAAGCAGGCCTGAACTGCCGTTATTACAATCCGGCAATCCATACCGGCAGCTTTGCCCTGCCGCAATATTTGTTAAATGCGCTGGCAGACTAGCCGGGCATTTTAAGGGGGTGAATGAAATTGCAAAAGCTGAAATTACATGGCTTCAACAACCTGACCAAAAGCCTGAGCTTTTGTATCTACGATATCTGCTACGCGAACACAGAAGCTGAGCGCGACGGATATATTGCCTATATTGATGAGCAGTACAATGCGAACCGCCTGACCGAAATCCTGAGTGAAACCTGCTCAATTATCGGTGCCAACGTGCTGAATATTGCGCGTCAGGATTATGAACCACAGGGTGCCAGCGTCACCATTTTGGTCAGTGAAGAACCCATTGACCCCCGTGATATCGATACTTCAGAGCATCCAGGCCCGCTGCCGAACTCGGTTGTTGCCCACTTGGATAAAAGCCATATCTGCGTGCATACCTACCCGGAGAGCCACCCCGAGGGCGGTCTTTGTACGTTCCGTGCTGATATCGAAGTGTCCACCTGTGGTGTGATTTCGCCGTTAAAGGCGTTGAACTACTTAATACACCAGCTCGAATCTGACATTGTTACGATCGACTATCGCGTGCGCGGCTTTACCCGTGATGTGAACGGCGTTAAGCATTTTATCGATCATGAAATCAATTCGATTCAGAACTTTATGTCGGAAGATATGAAGTCAATGTATGACATGATGGATGTGAACGTGTACCAGGAGAATATGTTCCACACCAAAATGCTGCTGAAAGAGTTTGATCTTAAACATTACCTGTTTAATACCAAACCGGAAGATCTCAGCGCACAGGAACATAAACGCATTACCGATCTGTTATGGAAAGAGATGCGCGAGATTTATTACGGTCGGAATATACCGGCCATCGGATAGTCTCGCCGCAGCATATTGCTACGACCAGGCGGCCGCAAGGCCGCTTTTGATATCAGCCCGTTCCGGCAGCGCCGGCAGACAATCGCTCAAGCTGTTCGCCTTCGTTAGCGCCCCAGTAAGAAAGCCCGGTAGGCGGCAATGATAGCTAAAAAGTCTTCGACACCGCAGAATGACAGACTCTCTTCGTCGTAGTAGTTCATCCCCTCCTCCATGTCATCCCCTTCGAAACCAAGCTGATTAGCCCGGATCATCACCTCTTCCTCATCCAGCAACAGCGTGTACTCACGTCCCACCCGCTGCCATTGACGTTCGCTGCCTTTAACCCCGGCTATCGCCGCTTCCACCTCTGCCAGAATCTCAGGATGGCCATTCACCTCATCGTTGAACCAGTGCCCAATCGCCTCATGGCCCATCGACATGCGAACCTTCACCACTCCGGTGACATCTTTCAGAAATTCATATTCCATAGTGCTTTCCTTCCGGCCAGCTGACTGCGCGTGCTAAAACTATTTTGCGCGTCCGGCTGATTAATACTGAGCGTTAGCGCGCATTATCGCAGCCTGTCGATGGAAAAACAGCGCTTTTCTCCAGACGAAAAAAAACCGGGACTGCGCCCGGTTTTTCAGCAATGACGGGGTTTAAACAGCCGTCTGGAAAATCACCGCATCCGCTTTATCGGTATATTGCGTCAGCTGGTCGAAATTCAGATAGCGATAGGTATCCACGGCGGTTTTATCCACCCGATCCATAAATGCCTGATACTCATCTGGCGTAGGCAGTTTACCCAGCAGCGAGGCCACCGCAGACAGCTCGGCAGACGCAAGGAAAACATTTGCGCCGTTACCCAGACGGTTCGGGAAGTTACGCGTTGAGGTTGAAACCACCGTCGCGCCGTCCGCCACCCGCGCCTGGTTCCCCATGCACAGCGAGCAGCCCGGAATTTCAATACGCGCACCGCTTTTACCGAATACGCTGTAATAACCTTCCTCGGTTAGCTGCGCCGCGTCCATTTTAGTGGGCGGTGCTACCCACAGACGGGTTGGCAACTGGCCTTTATGGCTATCCAGCAGCTTACCGGCAGCACGGAAATGACCAATGTTGGTCATGCACGAGCCGATAAACACCTCGTCGATTTTAGTGCCCTGCACGTCTGACAACAAACGGGCATCGTCCGGATCGTTCGGCGCGCACAGAATGGGCTCTTTGATCTCTGCCAGATCGATATCGATTACCGCCGCATACTCTGCCTCGGCATCACCTTCCAGCAGTTGCGGATCGGCCAGCCACTTTTCCATACCCTGAATACGGCGTTCGATAGTACGGCGGTCGCCGTAACCTTCCGAGATCATCCATTTCAGCAGCACGATATTCGAGTTGAGATACTCGATGATCGGATCCTGGCCGAGCTTAATGGTACAGCCCGCCGCAGAGCGCTCTGCGGACGCATCCGAAAGTTCAAACGCCTGCTCTACTTTCAGGTCAGGCAGCCCTTCGATTTCGAGAATGCGGCCAGAGAAGATGTTTTTCTTGCCTTTCTTCTCCACGGTCAGCAGACCTGCTTTGATCGCATACAGCGGGATAGCATGAACCAGATCGCGCAGGGTGATACCCGGCTGCATTTTGCCTTTGAAGCGAACCAGCACCGACTCCGGCATATCCAGCGGCATCACGCCGGTCGCGGCGGCGAAGGCCACCAGACCAGAACCCGCCGGGAAAGAGATACCTATCGGGAAGCGCGTGTGGGAATCGCCGCCGGTGCCAACGGTATCCGGCAGCAGCATGCGGTTCAGCCAGCTGTGGATAATGCCATCGCCCGGACGCAGCGACACGCCACCACGGTTCATAATAAAGTCGGGCAACGTGTGGTGGGTGGTTACATCCACTGGCTTAGGATAAGCGGCGGTATGGCAGAAGGACTGCATCACCAGGTCCGCAGAAAAGCCCAGACAGGCCAGGTCTTTAAGCTCATCGCGGGTCATTGGGCCTGTCGTGTCCTGGGAGCCGACCGACGTCATTTTAGGCTCACAATAGGCGCCAGGGCGAACGCCCTCAACGCCACAGGCGCGGCCCACCATCTTCTGCGCCAGAGAGAAACCACGCGTGCTGGCCGCAACGTCTTTCGCCTGCAGGAACACATCGCTGTGCGGCAGGCCTAACGATTCGCGCGCTTTGGTGGTTAAACCACGGCCGATAATCAGCGGAATACGGCCACCGGCGCGGACTTCATCCAGCAGCACTTCGGTTTTCAGCTCAAAGTTAGCCAGTACTTCGTCGGTGTCGTGATGGCGTACTTCCCCTTTATAAGGATAGATATCAATCACATCGCCCATATTCAGACGATCGACGTCAACTTCGATGGGCAATGCGCCAGCATCTTCCATGGTATTGAAGAAAATGGGGGCAATTTTACCGCCCAGGCACACGCCTCCGCCTTTTTTATTTGGCACGTAGGGAATATCGTCGCCCATAAACCACAGCACCGAGTTGGTGGCCGATTTACGCGAAGAGCCTGTACCAACCACGTCACCGACGTAAGCCAGAGGAAAACCTTTTTTCTGTAGCGCGTCGATCTGTCCGATCGGACCGACGTTGCCCGCATCGTCGGGTTCGATGCCTTCACGCGCGTTTTTCAGCATGGCCAGCGCGTGCAGGGGAATATCAGGACGGGACCACGCATCCGGCGCTGGGGAAAGATCGTCGGTATTAGTCTCGCCGGTCACTTTAAACACGGTAACGGTGATTTTTTCTGCCAGCTTAGGACGTTTCAGGAACCACTCGGCGTCAGCCCACGACTGAATAATTTTTTTGGCGTGTGGGTTGCCCGCTTTCGCTTTGTCTTCAACATCATAGAAGTTATCGAACATCAGCAGCGTATGGGAAAGAGATTCAGCAGCAAGCGGGGCCAGCTTGTCATTATCGAGCGCATCGATCAGCGCATGAATGTTATATCCGCCCTGCATGGTTCCCAGCAGCTTAATCGCTTTTTCAGGAGTAACCAGAGGAGAAGTCGCTTCACCCTTCGTAACGGCGGCCAGGAAGCCGGCTTTGACGTACGCCGCTTCATCTACACCCGGCGGCACTCGATTGATTAACAGATCGGACAGAAATTCTTCTTCACCCGCAGGAGGGGCTTTTAGCAGTTCAACCAGCGCGGCCATTTGGGAAGCATCTAACGGTTTAGGAACAATCCCCTGGGCTGCACGCTCGGCAACGTGCTTACGGTATTCTTCTAGCACGACGTTCTCCTCGCTCTCATTGTATTTGGCATACCGGGCTACCTCAGTCGCAGCTCACAGTGAGAACATTCCTATGCGTAGGGTAAGGTGCCCGGTTTTGCGGGGGCCAGCATAGCAGGAATTCACCACCTTGTTAATCTGTTTACAAAATAGCAACATCACTCACCTGACGGATCCCCCGGGAGAAAATGGATTTATCAGATACTTAACCCATTTTTTTGAACAAAACATATAGATTACTCTTATCACTGTCTAAAAAAACGGTAAATGTATCTACCAGAAACGGGCGGTGCATTATCCGGTATCGTGACGATGATTAAGAACCCGCTCCAGAATTGAATCGCACCAATAAAGCCACCAGACCAGTGGATCTTCATTGTCAGGTTGATAACACTTTTATGATAGATTTCAAGCAAGGCATATCACATATTAAAAAAAAGTGAATTCATATACGGCCGAAACCTTTAGACATTAAATATAAAACCCCCACTCTCAATCTAAACTTAGACATAAAAACGCGCCAATGATTGATGGCGAAAAATAATTTATTAAGCGCGCTGAACCTGTAAAAATTCAAACACTGGCTTTATCAAAGAGAGACTTAAGAAAAAAGCAACCAGACAACGCGTATCCCAAGCCAATAAAAATCCTGTTACATTCATTAAAATGATAATTATTAGTGAATATTCAGTTCCCAACGGAAATAACCATATCCTGACCGGTTTCTTTTAACTATAATTAGCAAACCTTATGCTTTCCAGGGGAAGCACAATGCGCGCCTATTTCGAACCCAAAAACTGTATTTTAAGCAACGATACGAAAAGCATTAAAATAACCATTCAGGAAGCACGGTGTCTGGAGTACCTCATTAAACATGAGGGGGAATTCATAAGAAGAGAGATGCTCCAGCAAGAGTGCTGGATCAAACGTGGGGTGACAGTGTCGGATAGTGCCGTCAGGCAAAGTCTTTATCGCTTAAGACGAGCGTTTGAAGATGCCGGGCTGCCGAACTTGACGCTAACAACCCAGGCGAGAAAAGGCCACATTTTGCAAAAAGGGAGCATCGCCTTAATCCACTCTGGTGCAAAAACGGACGCTTATACTGATAATAGCATTAACCCCAGCGTGCTAAACTCGATAAACAATGACGCATGTGGCAACTTCAAACCTCATTTCTCCGTTACAAGCCTGTTACTGATTGCTAAATTATTATTGTTATCAGCTTTATTGTTCCTTGCCGGATTTTACTCTTATCAGAAAATAATGCTAACCGATATTAAATATCATCACTCGGAAGAAAAAGAAGGTCGACTCTATTTTTACCGTAAGAACCAGACTTACCCGCAGAGTGCTATTGAAAGGATCCACTACTGGCTAAGAAACAAGCATGTTAATTATGATAATTTAAAGTTCATTTATCTTAATAACGCATGGAGTGGTCATATTTCCTTTTACCTTTGCAAAGGTGAGATGGGTAGCGCGGGAAGTGATTGCACCTCCATTATGATTATTGGAGAACACCATCCGTGATGAAATTTTTTGTTTTCTTTGCATCAGTTATCATCTTCATATCTGGCTGGTATTTTTTCCCATGGGTATTGATATCGACAATGGAAGACTGTATCTCAAAAAAAATCGTCATCTATGATGAACCTGACAGATATATTATCAGCCGCAGTACCTGGTATAGCTGGCGAGATGACAATGAGCACAGATATTCCGCACAGATACTGATTGATGGCCCACAGGGAAAATTAGAGACGTTTTCTTCTGAGAGGGTTATCGAAACTGAGTACCGTTTCAATTTTGACTCAATCAACCTCAGCACCATTAAATCATTCAGGATCGCGGGGCAGCTCACCAGCGATCCACTGACAGAGAAGTATATCGATCCGCAAGCCAAAGAGGGATTTACCGGGCTTATACACCTTTTCCGTTATAAAGATAACAGTCTTCTTTTCGGCTTCAAGGGAATTCCGCTAAGTCTGTGCCTGTAACCGCTACGCCACGTTAAAATGTCTCTGAGCCAGCAATATTTTCCACCGGGCCACAATCTGAAAACACAGAGGGCTCTTCCCTGTGGCTAATCTCATCCGACAGATATTCAGTAAAATATAACCTTCGTTCTGTGATAATTACCCTGCTCGCCGTTTAACCGCCATCAGTTCGATAAAATACGGCAGGAAGCAGAACGACCGTGGCCGTTAAGTCGTAGCAATATTATACGTTTTCATATGGATAGGGTTTGGGCGCGCAACCGTCTCACAGGGCCGCCGTTGGTTATTAGGCGACTGGTTTATCCCCGCGTATGTGGGGAACACTCTAGAACTATTAATCTGATATTTAACCATTTTTTACCACCTTAAAATTCTACCAACTTTTTAAGCGGTTAAACAGCGTATCATTTTGCCAGGCAAAACGAGGTTAGACCATACTTCAGACTATGCCAAATAAGTAGAATAAACGGCGCTGATTACCAGGATAACCTCGCCAGGAAAGGCGGCGTGAGGGCTGAAAAAACCTGAACAAAGCAGGGAGCTAGTCGCTCCCTGCCTTGATTCGTGGGCGCTTTCCAAGTTACAAACAGCGGCATGATACACTCTCACACTCTCTACCCATCCTTAGCGGAAGCCGTCATGAATGCTGATAACCCGATAACCCCGCTGGTGCTGTGCGATCGCCCGGCTGAACATGTGGTGCGCCTGACGCTGAACCGCCCTGCCCGTCGCAATGCCTATAATGCGCAGATGGTCAGCGAGCTGGAGCAGTGGCTAAACTGGTGCGAGCGGCAGTCGGCGGTGCGTACGGTGATCCTGACTGGTTCCGGCGAGGCGTTTTGCAGCGGTGCGGATCTGCATGAGGCATTCACCCACGGCGGTGAGGGGCTGCGTAACTCACGCGGCGGCTATCATCCGCTCCAGCATCTGCCACGGCGCAAAATCTGGATCGCGGCGCTGAACGGTCATGCTATTGGCGGCGGGCTGGAGATGGCGCTGGCGTGCGATTTTATCGTCGCCAGTGAGGACTCCCGTATTGCCCTGCCGGAAGTACAGCACGGGCTGCTGCCGCTGGGCGGGGCCATCAGCCAGCTGGCGGCGCGTCTGCCGCCGAATATTGCCCGTGAGCTGCTGCTGACCGGTGAGACGATGGAGGCCCAGCGCGCGCTGGCACTGGGTTTGTTTAACCAGGTGGTGAATGCGGAACGGCTGGCAGACACTGCGCTGGCGCTGGCTGAACGCCTTAACCAGGCCGCACCGCTGGCGGTACAGGCCTGCAACGCGCTGCTGAACCAGGCGCTGGCGGCCGATGACAGTCAGCAGGGCGACAGGGAATTGCAGCAGTTACAGCGCAGCGAGGATTACCAGGAAAGCCTGCGTGCGTTTGCCGCACGGCGCGCCCCACGCTGGCAGGGGCGCTGACTCACAGCCGCATGCCCTTAAACAATGCGCTCAGCCCCAGCCCACCGGCGATCCCCAGCATCGCCAGCCCGTAGCCTTCGCTCTGCCGCTGGCTAACCAGCTGGCTGAACAGCCGGGTCACCATGATCGCCCCGGATGCGCCGTAGGGATGACCGAGAGCGATAGCCCCCCCCTGCGGGTTGATCCTGTGTTCATCAATGCCCAGTGCATCAACCGATGCCAGCACCTGGGCGGCAAAGGCTTCATTGAATTCAATCGCCTCAACCCTGTCCAGCGTCAGGCCCGGCTGACGCCGCAGCAGTTTTTGCGTGGCCGGAACCGGGCCGAGGCCGAGTAAATTCGGGTCCACGCCCGCGCTACAGGCATCGGCAAACAGCAGTCCCTGGGTAAAGCCGCACTCCCGCGCCCTGCGTCGGCTCATCACCAGCAGCAGCGCAGCCCCGTCATTGAGCGGGCAACAGTTACCCGCCGTCACCGAGCCGTCGGCGGCAAATACCGGCGGTAACGCCGCCAGCCGCGCCAGCGAGGTGTCCGGTCGCGGGCACTCGTCGTTTTCAACCCGCTGATGGTTAACGTCGAGCGCGACGATCTCCTCAAGGAATGCGCCCTGCTGCGCGGCGGCCAGCGCGCGCTGATGGCTGCGCAGCGCAAAGCTGTCCTGGCGTTCCCGGCTGATACCGCACTGGCGCGCCACGTTTTCGGCGGCGATGCCCATTTCCGGGTCGCCGATCTCATCCGGCGAAAACCGTGCGCGCGGGTAAAAGCGCGGCATCTGCTTTAGCGTGGTGGGCTTCTCCACCCGCCAGGGCGCGTTACTGACGCTCTCTACGCCCCCGGCCAGATAGCATTCGCCCGCCCTGGCCTGCACCAGCCGACAGGCGTTGATTACCGCCTCCAGCCCGGAGCCGCACTGGCGATCGACCGTCACGGCGGGGACTGTCAGCGGCACGCCCGCCGCCAGCGCCGCCAGCCGCGCAATATTGCCGCCGCCGCCGGTGGCGTTGCCGATGATCACCTCATCAATCGCGGTAAAGCCGCCGGGCAACGCCGCGATCAGCCTGTCAAATAGCGGAGCCAGCAGCGCCTCCGGCGACACGCTGGCCAGAGAGCCATAAGCCCTGCCGATGGGGGTGCGGCAGGCAACCACGATCACCGGCTGCCGGTCATCTTCAGGCTGATAGTTCAGTAAGCTCTGTGCAGCTGCCATCTTCGATCCTCCGTTCCAACTCGGCGCGTTTGATTTTTCCGCTCGCCGTGAGCGGCCAGCGTTTGATCTGATAGTAGTGACGCGGCCGCTTATATTTTGCCAGCAACAGGCGACTTTGCTGCGGCAGCTGCCCGATAATGTCGTCAGCCGCTTCAATCACCGCCACCATCTTTTTCCCCAGATAAGCATCGTCGACGGCAATCACCGCCGCTTCAGTGACGCCGGGCAGGCTTTTGATCACCGACTCAACTTCAGAGAGATAGATATTGTTGCCGCCGCTGAGGATCATATTTCCCCGACGGCCGATCATATGCAGGCGCTGCTGCACATCGAGATAACCGATATCGCCCACCGTGGCTCCCCAGGGCTGCTTTTCGAAGGCGCTACCGTCGTCGCCCCATAAATAGCCGTCGATAACCTGTTCGCTGTTTAGCCAGATAGTGCCCGGCTGCCCGGCAGGCAATAATTCACCGTCGTCATTGCGGATGGTGATTTCCGTGGCGGGAAAAGCCGGCCCAACGCTTTTCAGCGAGGCGCGGATATTGTCATCATCGACGGTGGAAACGGCAACAAAGCCCAGCTCGGAGGCACCGTAATACTCCTGTATTACCGCCTGCGGAAACAGCGCCCTGGCAAGGTGATAATGATTCAGTTCCAGCTTGGCCCCGGCGCTGATCAGGCCACGCAGGCTGGCATAATCTGACTGCGCGGCGGCGGCCAGCCCGGCGATCATCGTCGGCACCACCACCAGCCGTTCAATCCGCTGCTGCGCCAGTAACATCAGCACCGCCTGCGGCTGCCAGCGCGCCATGCTGTAAAAACAGCCGCCCGCGTACAGGGTTTCATTCAGGCAGTAAAGCCCGATACCGTGCGACAACGGGCCGGGGTACAGCGTTGACGGGGCCTCCGCCAGCCGGAAGATCGCCATACCGTTTTCAAAGCTGCAACGCCAGGATCGACGCGAGCGGATAAACGCCTTTGGCAGGCTGGTGGTACCGGAGGTAAAGCCGATGAGAAACGGCGTTGCCGCCTGCATATCCGCGCAGAAAGCGCTATCGTCAGCGGCCGGCTGCGCATGCTGCCAGCCATCCAGCGCCAGCCAGCGGATAGCCAGCCGCTCGGCCAGCGCGATCAGCCGATGATCCTGCCGCTTAAGCAGCAGCAGATCCGGCTTCAGCCGATGAAGGATGTCGTGCAGATTCTCTTCCGGCGTCAGCGGATCGATAACCGCCGCCGTCAACGGCTGGGCGGTGGCCGCCAGCCAGGCAACGGGAAAGGTAATATCATTGGCGCTGGCGATTGCCACCACGCCGGTGGCTAACGACAGCCGGCAAAGATGCTGATACAGCGCGTTTGAGCCTTGCCACAGCTGTAGCCAACTCAGCCTCTCTCTATCGATATTCAGCGCGTCGGCATGCGGCCGGCGTGCTGCGTGAAGCTGAACGCGATCCTGTACCGGCATCAGGCGCTGGCCTGATTAAACGGCAGGTGCTGGCGCAACGCGGCGCGGGTTTCTTGCGGGATCGGGCAGGGTTTATTATCTCGTGGATCCACGCATACCCAGATTAATTTCCCTTCGGCACAGGGCGTGCCGTTATCCGCCAGCCGCAGCTGGATGGCGAAAATTACACTGCTGTTACCCAGCTTTTCGAGCGCGACCCGTGGCATCACTTCGTCATCCACCGTCAGCGGATGGAGGAACGTTGCCTCACATTTTTTCACATGATAGGCTACGCCAGCGCTCTGCGGGCGGAATAACGGCAGCAGATGGTGGCGGCGAAAGGCGTTAACCACCGCGTCTTCAAAGTAATCTAAATAGACCGAATTATGCACATGACCATTCATATCAATATCGCGCATTGAGACACGAAAGGTGTCGTCGTGATATTTCTGCATAAAAAACACTCACCCGTAAACTGAACGACACTGAAGAAAAGATACCATGAAAGCCAGTTTATTCACCAGAGCGATGGTCCGTGAGTTCGGTAATATCGAGGATATCCTGCGGCTTGAACAGGCCGAACTGCCTGAACTTGCCGCCGGGCAGGTGCGGGTAAACATGTCGTTTGCCACCATTAACCCTTCAGATTTGATCACGATTTCCGGTGCCTACCGCTCGCGTATCGCCCTGCCGTTTGTCCCCGGCTTTGAAGGCGTGGGCAGCATCTGCCAAAGCAACGACCCGGCGCTGGCAGTCGGCCAGCGCGTGCTGCCGGTGGGCAGCATGGGGGCCTGGCAAAACTACAAAGACAGCGAGGCACAGTGGTGCTTTACCCTGCCTGATTTCGTCAGCGATCGTCAGGCGGCCACCGGCTACGTCAATCCGATGACCGCGCTGCTGATGCTCACTGAAGAGCTGAACTTCACCCCCGGCATGCGCATTATGATCAATGCGGCCAATTCGGCTATCGGCAAAATGCTGATCCGCATCGCCAACCATAGGGGGCTGGAGCCGATTGCCATCGTGCGTAAGGCGGAAAACCTCAGTCTGTTTAGCGGTTACGCCACCCGGCAGCTGCTGGACAGCAGCGCGCCGGACTACCCTCAGGCGCTGGCCGCGTTACAACGCAGCGGCGGCGTGGCGGCGATCTTCGACTGTATCGGCGGTGAAGAGTCACTGACGCTGGCTCAGGCGCTGACCCCCGGCGGGCAGTTTATCCACTATGGCCTGTTATCCGGCCAGCCGATCCCGCCCGCCTTCTGGCGCAGCCGCCCCGATATCCGTTTTTCCCATTTCCATCTGCGCATGTGGGTACATCACCACGACAAGGCGCTGGTGCAGGGCAAAATCGACGAGGTGATGGCGCTGATCCGTGACGGAGTGATTGCCACCGAGATTGTCGCCGAGTATGCGCTGGCGGAGATAGATAAGGCGGTAGCGGCGGTGAGGTCCGGTGAGCTGAAAGGCAAGATCTTACTGCGGCTGTAGGCACGGGCGGAGCGGAAAAAAACCGCTCCGCCCCATCGGCGTTATTCCAGGGTTGGCCAGGCGCGCCGCACCGTGCGGACGATGGCCACCACCAGCACCACTTTCACCAGATCGCCCGGCAAAAAGCCCAGCGATGCAACGCCCGCCTGCTTCAGGGAGATGCCCGCCACGGCGGCAATCCACGGGATGCCCATCGAGTAGATCAGCCCCAACCCGCCCAGCGCCACGATCGGCAGCTCTTTCACCCACGTCAGGGAGCGCAGGCTGCGGCGATAGAGCCAGCCGATCAGCAGCGCCGCCAGCGGCCAGGCAAGGATAAACCCGCCGCTGGGACCGATAAAGATGCCAAACCCGCCGCGCCCTCCGGCCAGCAGCGGCAGCCCCATGGCCACCAGCAGGTCAAACAGCACCATCGCCAGCGCGCCGCGTTTCGCCCCGGCAATCGCTCCGGCAAACATGCAGCCCATTGACTGGGCGGTGATCGGCACGCCAATGACCGGCAGGTTAAATGCCGGAAACAGGCCCAGCGCCGCCGTCATGGCGGCAAACAGCGCAATGTACACAATATCTTTAGTCGACATGGATCTTCTCTCCGTTTTTCCGCGGGCTGGATAACTGCGGGTCGTAAGCGCGGGCCTCCAGCGCAGCGGCGATATCATCGGCCATTTTCAGAGTCCGTACCATCACCGGCACGGCCACGGCAATCATGCTGTTATCCAGCCCGCGCGCTTTTTGCGCTTCGCGCACTTCAAGCGTGATGGCCGCCAGCACCGGGATAAAGCGCAATGCCAGCGCCAGCGCCAGGCTGATTTTTGCCGGATTGATGCGCATATAGCGCAGCCAGAACAGCCCTTTTTCCAGCGCCTCGATCATCGCGCTGGTGCGGGTGGTGAGCGTCACCAGCGCCGCCATCAGCATTAACGCCGCCAGGCGCACTATCACCAGCAGGCCGGACTGCCAGCTCACCATCCACCACTGCACGGCAAACAGCAGCAGCAACAGCCACAGCAGCGGCTTGAGTTGCAACAGCAGGGTACGCACGGGAATATGCGCCAGCGGATAAAGCACCACGATGGCAAACAGCGCGGCAACGGCAAACTCCAGCCGGGGAAAGATAAACAGCAGCGTGCCCAGCGCCGCCAGCGCCAGGATCTTGATCCCTGGCGGCAGACGGTGGATGGCGGAATCGCCGGGCTGGTAATCACTTACCGTCATGACATCATCCTGATATAGGCATTCAGCGCCACGGCGGGAATATCATCCACCACCACCTGCCCGCCGTCGAATACCAGCACGCGGTCAAAATCCTGTAAGAAGTCCAGATCGTGCGATACCACAATGGCGGTTTGATCCAGTCCGGTAATGGCTTCGGCAATGCGGCGCTTGTTGCGCAGATCGAGCAGCGTGGTCGGTTCGTCAAACACGATATACTGCGGCTCCATCACCAGCACCCCCGAAATGGCCAGCAGCTGCTTTTGTCCACCGCTTAACAGATGTGCCGGGTGCTGGCGCAGATCCTGCATATCGTAACGCGCCAGCGCGGCGTCGGTGCGCTCGCGGATGGTCGCTTTCGACAGCCCGAGATTTTTCATGCCGAAGGCCAGATCTTCCTCCACCAGCGGAAACACAATCTGGTTATCCGGGTTCTGAAATACGAAGCCCACTTTACGCCGCACCGCCTTGCCATGCTGGCGGGTACTCAGGCCATCGACCAGCACCTCGCCCTGCTTCGGCAGCAGCAGGCCGTTCAGCAGCCTGGCGAAGGTGCTTTTGCCGCAGCCGTTGCTGCCGACGATGCCGATACGCTTTTCAGTCAGTTGTATATCGATGTTATTGAGTACCTGGCGCTCACCGAACGCGTGCGATACTCCCTGTAGTTCCAGCATGAAAGCTCCTGAATCAGGCGGGTTGACGCGGGCGCGGCTGACGCCCGATGGTCAGCAGTTCGACCGCCGCAGCCGGCGACAGCGACATGACAAAATCGACGGCACGACAGATATCGGCGGTGGTTAACATCTCATCCGCCTCAAGGCCGCTACCCTGCGCCATCTCGGTATCCACCACGTCCGGGCACAGGGTGGTGACCTTGATCCCCTGCATGCCCAGCTCGCGGGCGATGGATCGACCGTAGCCCACCAGCGCGTGTTTGCTGGCGGCATAGCTGGCAATGCTGCCGTACGGCTGCACGCCGCTGACCGAAGCAAGGTTAAAGATGCGGCCCTCTGCGGATTTCAGCAGCCACGGTGTACACAGCTGGCAAAGATGGTGGATGGCGGTGACGTTGGTCGCCAGCAGCGCGCTGAAGTCAGCCAGCGGGGTTTGTGTTGAAGCCGGGCGGAAAATCCCGGCGGCGTTAACCAGCACGTTCAGATGCTGATACCGCGCCAGCGCCAGCCGTAGCCGCTGTGCCACCGCCGGAGAATCACAGAGATCCAGCGCCAGCGCCTGCACGCGCTGCCCATCAAAGGTGGCGGTCAATGCCGCCAGCCGCTGCGCATCACGCGCGACTAAAATCAGGTGGTAGCCCTGCGCATAAAAATGGCGGGCAAGATGGTGACCGATACCGCGGGAGGCACCGGTGATCAGGGCAACTTTCTCGGACACAACGCGCCTTTTCATCGCTATTCAAAGGCGGCAACGATACGCTATTTTGCCGCAGAAATACAAAACGGCCCCCGCAGGAGCCGTTATTTTTTTACGCCAATCGCGACTTATTTCTTTTTCGCTTTCGGGTTCGGCAGGTCGGTAATGCTGCCTTCAAAGATTTCCGCCGCCAGGCCAACCGATTCATGCAGGGTCGGGTGCGCGTGGATGGTCAGCGCAATATCTTCCGCATCACAGCCCATTTCGATAGCCAGACCGATTTCACCCAGCAGCTCGCCGCCGTTGGTGCCGACAATGGCACCACCGATAACGCGATGGGTGGCTTTGTCGAAGATCAGTTTGGTCATGCCGTCGGCGCAGTCGGAAGCGATAGCGCGGCCTGAAGCGGCCCACGGGAAGGTGGACGTTTCATAGCTGATGCCCTTCTCTTTCGCTTCTTTCTCAGTCAGACCAACCCAGGCAACTTCCGGCTCGGTGTAGGCAATGGATGGGATCACTTTCGGATCGAAGTAGTGTTTCTTACCGGAGATCACTTCTGCCGCTACGTGGCCTTCATGCACGCCTTTGTGCGCCAGCATCGGCTGCCCGACGATATCGCCGATGGCGAAAATGTGCGGCACGTTGGTGCGCATCTGCTTATCCACGCGGATAAAGCCACGGTCGTCCACTTCAACGCCGGCTTTGCCCGCGTCCAGACCTTTACCATTGGGTACGCGGCCAATGGCCACCAGCACCGCGTCGTAACGCTGTGGTTCTGACGGCGCTTTTTTGCCTTCCATCGTGACATAGATACCGTCTTCTTTCGCTTCAACGGCGGTCACTTTGGTTTCCAGCATCAGGTTGAACTGCTTGGAAATGCGTTTGGTGAACACTTTCACCACGTCTTTATCCGCAGCAGGGATCACCTGATCAAACATTTCCACCACGTCGATCTGTGAACCCAGCGCGTGATAAACGGTGCCCATTTCCAGGCCGATAATACCGCCGCCCATTACCAGCAGGCGTTCCGGCACGTCTTTCAGCTCCAGCGCATCGGTGGAATCCCAAACGCGCGGATCTTCATGTGGAATAAACGGCAGCTCGATTGGGCGTGAACCGGCGGCGATAATCGCATTGTCGAAAGTGATGGTGGTTTTCGAACCATCTTCTGCGGTCACTTCCAGCGTGTTGGCACCGGTGAATTGACCGAGACCGTTAACCACATTCACCTTACGGCCTTTCGCCATCCCGGCCAAACCGCCGGTCAGCTGGGAGATGACTTTCTCTTTCCAGCCGCGAATTTTATCAACGTCAGTCTGCGGTTTGCCGAAGACAATGCCGTGCGCTTCCAGCGCTTTCGCTTCTTCAATCACTTTGGCAACGTGCAGCAGGGCTTTAGAAGGGATACAGCCCACGTTCAGACAAACACCGCCCAGGGTGCTGTAACGTTCAACGATTACGGTCTCCAGACCTAAATCCGCTGCACGGAATGCCGCAGAGTAGCCTGCAGGACCTGCCCCAAGTACCACGACCTGAGTTTTAATTTCTGTACTCATCATGACCTCTTAATTGATAGTCCGGCGGGTCAAACTTTATTTCAACGTCCTTCATCCACCGGGACGCGTTCACCGCAAGAGTTTACAGAATTGTTAACAAACTGCAAACCACGGCGCCACGGATCTTTACAACAAGGCCGGCTTACGCCGGCCTTAATCAATGGTCCTACATCACCAGACGGCGAATGTCGGCCAGGGTGTTATTGATGATGGTGATAAAGCGCGCACCGTCCGCACCGTCGATGACGCGGTGGTCGAAGGAGAGCGAAATCGGCATCATCAGGCGCGGCATAAATTCTTTGCCGTTCCACACCGGCTCCATCGCCGACTTGGAAACGCCGAGGATAGCCACTTCCGGCGCGTTAACGATCGGCGCAAAGTGGGTGGTTCCCAGGCCACCAATGCTGGAGATGGTGAAGCAACCACCCTGCATTTCGCCCGCGGTCAGTTTACCATCACGCGCTTTTTTCGAGATGGCGGTCAGTTCGCGCGACAGCTCAACAATCCCTTTCTTGTTGACGTCCTTGAAGACCGGAACCACCAGGCCATTTGGCGTATCAACCGCCACGCCGATGTTGATGTATTTTTTCAGCGTCAGCTTCTGCGCATCTTCAGACAGCGAGCTGTTAAAGCGCGGCATCTGCTCAAGTGCAGCTGCTACCGCTTTCATGATAAACACCACCGGGGTGAACTTCACGTCCAGCTTACGCTTCTCTGCTTCGGCGTTCTGCTGCTTACGGAACGCTTCCAGATCGGTGATGTCGGTTTTGTCAAAGTGGGTAACGTGCGGGATCATCACCCAGTTACGGCTCAGGTTAGCACCAGAAATTTTCTGGATGCGGCCCAGCTCGACTTCTTCAACTTCACCAAACTTGCTGTAGTCCACTTTGGGCCACGGCAGCATGCCCGGCATTCCGCCACCGGCAGCCGCCGGCGCTTCGGCACGTTTCACCGCGTCTTTCACGTAGCTCTGCACGTCTTCTTTCAGAATACGTGATTTGCGTCCGGTGCCCTTGACCTTCGCCAGGTTAACGCCGAATTCACGCGCCAGACGGCGGATAACCGGGGTGGCGTGCACGTAGGCATCGTTTTCCGCAAATTCAGACTTCGCCTCTGCTTTGGCAGGAGCCGCGGCCGGCGCGGCTTTTTCTTCCTGCTTAGCCGCAGCAGGTGCTGCCGCTTCAGTTTTCGCCGCCGGAGCGGCGGCAGGCGCCGCGCCCTCAACGTCAAAGACCATCACCAGAGAACCGGTGCTGACCTTATCGCCAGCGCTGATTTTGATCTCTTTCACCGTACCGGCGAATGGCGCAGGCACTTCCATTGAGGCTTTGTCACCTTCAACGGTAAGGATCGACTGTTCTGCTTCAACCTTGTCGCCGACTTTCACCATGATCTCGGTGACTTCAACCTCGTCGCCGCCGATATCCGGTACGTTCACTTCTTTCGCCGCGCTGGCTGCTGCCGGAGCAGGAGCAGCAGCCGGGGCCGCCTCCTGCTTCTCTTCAGCTGCTGCCGGTGCTGCTGCATCGCCAGCCGCTTCGAAGATCATAATCAGCTTACCGGTTTCAACCCGGTCGCCGGTGGCGATTTTGATCTCTTTCACCACGCCAGCCTGTGGCGAAGGCACTTCCATTGAGGCTTTGTCGCCTTCGACCACCAGTATTGACTGCTCAACTTCTACCGTGTCGCCAACCTTGACCAGGATCTCGGTGACTTCAACTTCGTCCGCCCCGATATCAGGAACATTAATTTCGATAGCCATTACTCTATTACCTCTTATGCCAGACGCGGGTTAACTTTATCAGCATCGATGTCGAATTTAGCGATCGCTTCTGCTACCACTTTCTTATCGATTTCGCCACGTTTAGCCAGTTCGCCCAGCGCGGCAACGACCACGTAAGATGCGTCCACTTCAAAGTGGTGACGCAGATTTTCACGGCTGTCTGAACGACCGAAACCGTCAGTACCCAGTACGCGATAATCGCTAGCCGGGATGAAGCTGCGCACCTGCTCGGCAAACAGTTTCATGTAGTCGGTAGACGCCACGGCCGGGGCATCGTTCATCACCTGGGCGATGTACGGTACGCGGGCTTCTTCGGTTGGGTGCAGCATATTCCAGCGCTCGCAGTCCTGACCGTCACGGGCCAGTTCGGTGAACGAGGTCACGCTGTAGACGTCAGAACCTACGCCGTAGTCCTTCGCCAGGATCTCTGCCGCTTCACGGACGTGACGCAGAATAGAACCTGAACCCAGCAGCTGTACTTTGCCTTTGCTACCTTCGATCGTGTCCAGCTTGTAGATACCCTTACGGATACCCTCTTCTGCACCGGCCGGCATAGCAGGCATGTGGTAGTTTTCGTTCAGCGTGGTGATGTAGTAATAGATGTTTTCCTGCGCTTCACCGTACATACGCACCAGGCCGTCATGCATGATAACCGCCACTTCATAGGCGTAGGCCGGATCGTAGGAGATACAGTTCGGGATAGTCAGCGACTGAATGTGGCTGTGGCCATCTTCATGCTGCAAGCCTTCGCCGTTCAGGGTGGTACGACCGGAGGTGCCGCCGACCAGGAAGCCGCGCGCCTGCTGGTCGCCCGCTGCCCAGCACAGATCGCCGATACGCTGGAAGCCAAACATTGAGTAGTAGATATAGAACGGGATCATCGGCAGATTGTTGGTGCTGTAAGACGTTGCCGCCGCCAGCCAAGATGCGCCTGCCCCCAGTTCGTTGATCCCTTCCTGTAGGATCTGACCTTTCTCGTCTTCTTTATAGTAAGCAACCTGCTCACGGTCCTGCGGGGTGTACTGCTGGCCGTTCGGGCTGTAGATACCGATCTGACGGAACAGACCTTCCATACCGAAGGTACGCGCTTCGTCGGCGATGATCGGCACCAAGCGATCTTTGATCGACGGGTTTTTCAGCATCACGTTCAGGGCACGTACAAAGGCGATGGTGGTGGAGATCTCTTTGTTCTGCTCGTCCAGCAGCTGACGGAAATCTTCCAGCGCCGGCATTTCCAGCTTCTCGCTGAACTTCGCTTCACGCGTTGGCAGGTAACCGCCCAGCTTTTCGCGCTGGCCGTGCAGGTAGTTATACTCGTCTGACCCTTTTTCGAAGGTCACGTACGGCAGTTTTTCGATGTTGGCATCGTCAACCGGCACGTTGAAACGATCGCGGATGTAGCGCACGCCATCCATGTTCATTTTCTTCACCTGGTGAGCAATGTTTTTGCCCTCCGCGGTTTCACCCATACCGTAACCTTTCACGGTATGCGCCAGGATCACCACCGGCTTACCTTTGGTGTCCTGCGCTTTTTTCAGCGCGGCGTAGATTTTCTTCGGATCGTGACCACCACGGTTCAGTGACCAGATTTCGTCGTCGGTCATCTCTTTCACCAGCTCGGCGGTTTCCGGATAGCGACCGAAGAAGTGCTCGCGCACGTAGGCACCGCTCTTCGATTTGAAGGTCTGGTAGTCACCGTCAACGGTTTCGTTCATCAGCTGGATCAGCTTGCCGCTGGTATCTTTACGCAGCAGCTCGTCCCAACGACCGCCCCAGATCACTTTGATCACTTCCCAACCGGCGCCACCAAAGATGCCGTCCAGTTCGTTAATGATCTTGCCGTTACCGGTGACCGGGCCGTCCAGGCGTTGCAGGTTACAGTTGATGATGAACACCAGGTTATCCAGCTTTTCGCGGGTGGCGATAGTGATCGCCCCTTTGGATTCCGGCTCGTCCATCTCACCGTCGCCGAGGAAGGCGTAAACGGTCTGGGCAGAGGTGTCTTTCAGGCCACGGTGTTCCAGATATTTCAGGAATTTAGCCTGATAGATAGCGCCCAACGGGCCAAGACCCATAGAAACGGTTGGGAACTGCCAGAAGTCAGGCATCAGTTTAGGATGCGGGTAAGAGGACAGGCCTTTACCGTCCACTTCCTGACGGAAGTTGTTCAGCTGGTCTTCGGTCAGGCGGCCTTCAAGGAAGGCGCGGGCATAGACGCCCGGAGAGATGTGGCCCTGGAAGTAAACCAGATCGCCGCCGTCTTTTTCGGTGCGCGCACGGAAGAAGTGGTTAAAGCACACTTCATACACGGTGGCAGAAGACTGGAAGGAGGACATATGGCCACCCAGTTCCAGATCTTTTTTCGACGCACGCAGAACGGTCATGATCGCATTCCAACGGATAGCGGAACGGATACGGCGCTCTAAAGAAGCGTTGCCCGGATATTCCGGCTCATCTTCAACGGCAATAGAGTTGATGTACTGACTGGCGGACGTACCGGCAGCCACCTTAACGCCACCTTTACGTGCTCCGCTCAGTACCTGGTCGATCAGATACTGTGCGCGCTCAACACCTTCTTCACGGATGACCGACTCGATCGCTTCTAACCAGTCGCGAGTTTCCATCGGATCCACGTCATTGTTTAAACGTTCTGACATGGGGGTATTCCTTATCTGTGTCTAATTTCGTTGAATTGTCTGGAACCTGTCTCTCTGTGCTCTGATCCTCTGCAAAACACAGAGAGACAGGTCCTTCGTGAGTCACATACCGTTATCGGGTACGTGCCGCGTTATCTTTACGCGTTAGTCTTTACGTTGCTGTAAACGGCGCAGGGAGCGTTCTCTACGAGTCTGTTCCCGGCTTCTGTCCAGCAATACTTCCTCGATAAACGCCAGATGGCGGTGTGAGGCTTCACGCGCCTTTTCCGGCTCGCGTGCCACAATCGCCGTGAAAATACTGGCGCGGTGTTCGCTAACCCGCGCCAGCATTTCACGGCGCGAGTAGAGCATTTCAAAGTTCTGTCTGACGTTCTGTTCCAGCATCGGCCCCATGCTACGCAATAAATGCAGCAGCACGACATTATGTGCCGCTTCTGTGACAGCAATCTGATACTGCATCACGGCATTGGCTTCCGCATCCAGATCGCCACTTTGTTGCGCCGTCTGAATCTGCAGATGGCAGTCGCGAATACGTGCCAGGTCTTCGTCCGTACCGCGCAGCGCGGCGTAATAGGCAGCAATGCCTTCCAGCGCATGACGCGTTTCTAACAGGTCAAACTGGGATTCAGAATGGCTGGCCAGTAATTCAGCCAGCGGGTCGCTCAGGCTTTTCCACAGACTTTTCTGCACAAAAGTGCCTCCCCCCTGACGGCGTAATAACAGCCCCTTTGCTTCCAGACGCTGGATAGCTTCACGCAGTGAGGGACGGGAGACGTCAAACTGCAAGGCCAGCTCACGCTCGGGCAGCAGTTTCTCTCCGGGACGCAGCGTCCCTTCCATTATCAGGGACTCAAGCTGTTGCTCAATAACATCAGAGAGCTTTGGTTGGCGGATCTTGCTGTAGGCCATCATCCCTTCTTTGTACGATTAGCCGAAGTAAATTGGTAATACCAATTCCAAAAAGGTGCCAGTAAACTAACAAAGTATTCACCTGATGTCCATATGGTAACCCATGGAAAGCAGACCCTGCCCTCGTCCCCCATCAGCGCTCAGGCATCCTGTTACCCTCCTCTCAGCTGGAGATAAAATTGTTACATAAGATCGTTTTTTTGAAACGAGGCAGCGAGTTACTGCACAAAATCACGGTGGGTCATAAGAGAATATTATTCGTCATTCTGCTGATTTTGTGACAAAAGAAGGAACGGTGTTACCTGATACGAACGCCGTATTTTTACGCAACCTTACTTACATAATACGAAACCAGGTGCATTAGTCGGCTCATATCACTATTCTCTGCGCTGGGATAGCTTTTGCCCGATATTTAGCTTATTAGCGGCGTAAAGTTTTCAATACATTACGGTAATACCGTCACGCACCGGATTGCAGGTAGATGGCGAGCTCTCTCACCAGGATGAGCGTAGATGGCCACATCATCGGATGATATGTACAGCTGATAACTCTGCGGCTTAGTGCACGCCGGGAAGTTAAGCCTGACACAGACATTAATAAGAACGAGGTTTCTATGGAACAACAGCAGGGCGACACGCTGAAACGCGGCTTGAAAAACCGCCATATTCAGCTGATCGCGTTGGGCGGGGCCGTCGGTACGGGCCTTTTCCTCGGTAGCGCATCGGTGATCCAATCCGCCGGTCCCGGCGTCATACTCGGCTATGCCATTGCCGGATTTATCGCTTTCCTGATTATGCGCCAGCTGGGTGAAATGGTGGTGGAAGAGCCGGTAGCCGGCAGCTTCAGCCACTTTGCCTATAAATACTGGGGTAACTTTGCCGGTTTCGCCTCTGGCTGGAACTACTGGGTACTGTACGTGCTGGTCGCCATGGCCGAACTGACCGCGGTAGGGAAGTATATTCAGTTCTGGTACCCGGAAATCCCCACCTGGATGTCTGCCGCCGTCTTCTTCGTGCTGATTAACGCCATCAACCTGACGAATGTGAAAGTGTTTGGTGAGATGGAGTTCTGGTTCGCCATCATTAAAGTGGTGGCCGTAGTTGCCATGATCCTGTTCGGCTGCTGGCTGCTGTTCAGCGGCAACGGTGGACCACAGGCTACCGTGCGCAACCTGTGGCAGCAGGGCGGCTTCCTGCCTCATGGATTTACCGGGCTGGTGATGATGATGGCGATCATCATGTTCTCATTCGGCGGCCTGGAGCTGGTCGGGATCACCGCAGCCGAAGCGGACAACCCGGAAACCAGCATTCCTAAAGCCACTAACCAGGTGATTTACCGCATCCTGATTTTCTATGTCGGGTCGCTGGCCGTGCTGCTGTCCCTGATGCCGTGGACGCGGGTCACCGCCGATACCAGCCCCTTCGTGCTGATCTTCCACGAGCTAGGGGATGCGCTGGTGGCAAACGCCCTGAACGTGGTGATCCTGACCGCCGCGCTGTCGGTGTATAACAGCTGCGTTTATTGCAACAGCCGCATGCTGTTTGGCCTGGCGCAGCAGGGCAACGCCCCTAAAGCGCTGCTGAAAGTGGACCGTCGCGGCGTGCCGGTGGCGTCTATTCTGTTCTCTGCCGTGGCTACGGCTTTCTGCGTGCTGCTCAACTACCTGATGCCGGGCGAAGCCTTTGGCCTGCTGATGGCGCTGGTGGTATCGGCTCTGGTGATCAACTGGGCGATGATCAGCCTGGCGCATATGAAGTTTCGCCGTAAGAAAGATCGGCAAGGGATAAAAACCCGCTTCCCGGCGTTGTTCTATCCGCTGGGAAACTGGCTCTGCCTGCTGTTTATGGTCGCAATCCTGGTGCTGATGGCCATCACGCCGGGTATGGCGATTTCCGTCTGGCTGATCCCGGTATGGGTGCTGATCCTTGCCGTGGGCTACTGGATTAAAACCCGCAGCCAGCGCGCGTAATCATTACACGCGCTTCTGATTCGGCCAGCCGTGCTGGCCGAATTGTTATCTGCCTCACATTTAATACTCTCCACGCGTTTAATCCATCTTTGCGGCGTTTTTCACCTGCACATCCCCTCCGTTAAGAGTCAATACTCTGCTGTACCAACCACAGTGGGAGAACGATCCATGAAGGGCACAGCACTCTCTGTCCGTGAGAAAATTGGCTACGGAATGGGCGATGCCGGGTGCAACATGATCGGCGGCGCCATCATGCTGTTTCTCAACTACTTCTATACCGATGTCTTTGGCCTTGCCCCGGCGCTGGTCGGCGTTTTGCTGCTATCGGTCAGGGTACTGGATGCGATAACCGATCCGATAATGGGCGCAATTGCCGACCGCACCCGAAGCCGCTGGGGGCGTTTTCGTCCGTGGCTGCTGTGGATCTCCCTACCCTACGTGCTGTTCAGCGTGATGATGTTTACCACCCCCGACTGGAGCGATGACAACAAGGTGATCTACGCCTTTGTCACCTATTTCCTGATGTCGCTGACCTACACTGCCATCAATATTCCCTACTGCTCGCTGGGCGGCGTGATCACCAGCGATCCGGGCGAGCGGGTCTCCTGCCAGTCTTACCGCTTCGTGATGGTCGGGATTGCCACCCTGATCCTTTCCCTTTCCCTGCTGCCGATGGCCGAGTGGTTTGGCGGCGTGGATAAAGCGCGCGGTTATCAAATGGCGATGAGCGTGCTGGCGCTGATCGGCCTGTTGATGTTTCTGTTCTGCTTCGCCACGGTGCGCGAGCGCATCCGCCCCGCGGTGCCCAGTCATGATGATTTAAAGGCCGACCTGCGTGACGTGTGGAAAAACGACCAGTGGGTGCGCATTCTGCTGCTGACGCTGTGTAACGTCTGCCCCGGATTTATCCGCATGGCCGCCACCATGTACTACGTTACCTGGGTCATGCAGCAGACAACCCAGTTCGCCACGCTGTTTATCAGTCTGGGCGTTGTCGGCATGATGATCGGCAGCACGCTGGCAAAAGTACTGACCGACCGCTGGTGCAAACTAAAGGTTTTCTTCTGGACAAATATCGCGCTGGCCGCGTTTTCCGGCGGTTTTTACTTCCTCGATCCGCACGCCACCCTCCTGGTGCTGGTGATGTATTTCCTGCTCAACATCCTGCATCAGATCCCTTCTCCGCTGCACTGGTCGCTGATGGCCGACGTCGATGACTACGGCGAATGGAAAACCGGTAAACGTATTACCGGCATCAGCTTCTCCGGCAATCTGTTCTTTCTTAAAGTGGGCCTGGCGGTAGCCGGAGCGATGGTCGGATTCCTGCTCTCGTGGTACGGCTACGATGCCGCCGCGCAACGGCAAAGCCCCGCCGCGCTGAACGGCATTGTGCTGCTGTTTACCGCCATTCCGGCGCTGGGTTACCTGATCACCGCGGGCGTGGTCAGGCTGTTAAAAACGGACCGCAGGCTGATGCAGCAGATCCAGGTTGACCTGCAACTGCGCCGCGCCAGCTATCAGGAGCTGAACGAGTATCAACACGACAAAGAGATGAACACACCATCACAAGGAGAGATGCGATGAGCCACTGGCCAAATCCGCTGATCGAACGGCGCGCGGACCCTTTTATCCTGCGCCATCGGGGCAGCTACTACTTTATCGCCTCAGTGCCGGAATACGATCGGCTGGAAATACGCAGGGCCGCAACCCTCGCGGGGCTGGCACAGGCAGCGGCCGTCACCGTGTGGAGGAAACACGCCCACGGGCCAATGAGTGCGCTGATTTGGGCGCCGGAGTTGCATCATATTGACGGTCAGTGGGTGATCTACTTTGCCGCCGCTCCGTCACCGGAGATTAAGGCGGGTCTGTTCCAGCACCGCATGTTTGCCCTGACCTGCGACGCTAATGACCCGCTCACGGGGGAATGGGTAGAGCGCGGGCAGATCCGCACGCCAATCGACAGCTTTTCGCTGGATGCCACCCACTTCGTGCACCAGGGTAAAAACTGGTATCTGTGGGCGCAGAAAGACCCGGCGATCCCCGGTAACTCCAACCTCTGGCTGGCGCAGCTGGCCACCCCCTGGCAAATCAGCGGCCAGCCGATCATGCTCAGTCGCCCTCAGTACGAATGGGAATGCGCCGGCTTCAGCGTCAATGAAGGCCCGGCGGCAATTCGCCACCAGCAGCGGCTGTTTATCAGCTATTCGGCCAGCGCCACCGATGAGAACTACTGCATGGGGCTGTTGTGGATTGACGCGGCTGCCGACCCGCTGGTAGCTGCTAACTGGCATAAATCTGCCGCGCCGGTGTTCACCAGCAGCTGGGATAATCGCCAGTACGGGCCGGGGCATAACAGCTTTACGCGGGGGGAGAACGGCGAGGATGTGCTGGTGTATCACGCGCGTAGCTACACCGAAATTGACGGCGACCCGCTGTATGACCCCGGCCGCCATACGCGGATCAAGCGTTTTGACTGGGATGCCGACGGCATGCCGCAGTTTGGGACGCCCCCGGCAGACAGCGTGATGTAAACGGTAAGTCACATTGACTGCAATAAACCGATTTTATTGCAGTAAAATATAGCACCACAAGGTATTCTCTTATTTTATATTTTGAGCGTATTCAATGCTAAAAAAACCAGTCAGGCTGAGGGAGCCTTGATGCCTCATGAGACAATATAAATTAAAGCGCATTATAACTAATGATTCCTTCACAACTGATACCCGCGAAAAACGTTGTAAACAGGTTGCTACATTCATATTAAGGGAGACGTAGATAACATCGATCTTTTATCCCTGCAAGCTCTTACCGTTGCACCTCAGACAAGCGTTGCGTGAAGATTATACATAATCCCTTTATGTATCTTATAACGCGTTAATAAGAAAAATAACGATTTAAACCTGTTAATAGCCAAATATTATTTGTTATGAAGAAATAATACTTACTCTAATTACAGGATGTTAAGCATGCCAATACCTTCGCCTCACCAATATAAATACGAATTTGCTGATCGAAAGCAACATGATGATCTTATTAACAAAATGGCAATACATCGCGGAAGGCATAGCGGCAATATAACCCGCCAGGATTTTTCCAATATATTTCTGCATTGCCTTTCCCGGGCGGCCAGCGACAATCGTAGCATAACGCTTGACAGCAGTAGCCACCCAGCGCCTGTGATTTACACCTCTGCGTGTCATTTAACTGACGCCAATCCGTATCCATACCTGAAATTGACCAGCTGGAAAGTTGGTACTTCAGACATTCAAGATGAAGGTCCATTTATTCATAATGGCCTCTGTTTAAACCAGCTTGAGCAAAAGGTGTGCCAGGCATTGGATAAGCTTATCCTGCTACAAACAGCAAAGCTGCCCGCAGACAGGCCGTACAGCATCCCCCACTGCACCGATTCAGCGGCCACGGCACAGGCGCCCGCCAATGGTATGACCACTCTGCTGGATAAAATTGAAGGAGTAGCCAGAATCGTTGGTGATTTTATTGCTTATTATGAACCGCTACAACTTCAGCGGGTGGAAGCGCTCCCTTACAGCACCAAAAATCTGGCTGAAGAACCATCAAATAATCGTAAAACCCATGATGAAATCACCATCAAAGATATCGATTCGAGAAGATTAAATGACAGTTCGGAAAAAAAACCCGAGCTTCATAAAATTGTCAGCGTGGGTCGGGAAGCTATGGACTCTTTTTTTGATGTCTACAAAAAAAAACCCCCCAACCTGAAAGAGCTGGCAAGAAAAATCCTTAAAGAAAAAATAGCGCAGCGTTTTCATTTAAACCTTGACCCTGACCGAGTTTTTTTTATGCAGTTTGACGTTAGCATGTATGAAGGTGACAGGTTACTTCAGTATGGGCCGCCCATAGCCAAAAAAACGCTGACGGAATATCTTTTTACTAACTTTGGCAGTGACGTTCAGGATTACCTGGTAAATGTGGATGCGGTGAGTGGGATCTATGATGCCTCACAGCAAAACGTCAGAATTCATGACGTAGCCGATGCAATAAAAATAAAACCTACGGACTTTATTAAGCTGATATGGGATATTGATTTTTATAGTTATGCGAAGGTGAAACTCACTGACGACTTCAGCCATCAGGATGAGCATATTAAAAATCATTTTATCTCCTTTATCAATCACCTTGATACGGCCCAGATTGACAGCGGTGCGGCTAAAGATGTTCTTAACGGAGTAGGACTGTTAAAAAACAACAACGTTATAGTCACTCCTTTTGATATTAATCAATACCGCGCTGCCGATGCCTTCACTTTCAGAAATAGAGACAATCAGCGTGTAACGCTATATTTTCCCAAAAGCGATTTCAAACTTATCTCTTTCAGGGGGGATTTTGAAATGCGCACATGGGTTACCAACGCCTGTGCCACTGAAGAACACAGAAAAATGCTGGCCTCGCACTTCACTCTGGCAAACAGGCAGGATGGCCTTTTTTACTACGGCGTGGATGCCTGGCTGAATTCGATTAATCTTGATAATGGCTATTCAGACAGAATTGCCATCTCATCAGTTGAAGTCCCGTCAGAGCACTTTTTTAGTGCATTATTTAACAGCGTAAAGGCTAAAACGTTCTCCGACCTGGACTCACAGATAAAATCCGATGCAGAGGTCAGGCGTGATATGTGGGAGGAGATGGTTGATGCATCGAATATCGTTCCTAACCCGGTATCGCCGTTCCTGTCTCTGGCTATGCATATTGAGCATGCCATCAATGCTGACACCTACAGGGAAAAAATGCAGGAATGGAGGAAGATTGAAAATGATATGGTTAATCTCATCGCCTTGGTGGTCCTGGATAAAATGATCAAATCACTTGGGTTTGAAGGATATGCGTTTATAAACGCAGTAAAGGAAGGAATCAATGAAGAACGAATTCTGGATATTAGCAATATGCTTGCTGGAGAAAATAAACCACAAGTGCCAGAATATGACATATTTAACCCCCAGTCTCCGGGATGGAACTGGTTATTTGATAATGATGAGGGTGTCGCCCATCCCGCTGAAGAAAATTACCCCACCGTTAATGAATCTCAATATTTCGATCCTGCCTCGCCAGAATGGGAATGGCTTCTCAAAGAGAAAAATGACATTCCTCAAAAAAAACCACACCTGAAAAAATTCTTACCAACAAGAAACATCTTTTATACTAAAAAAATTACCTCACTAAATGAATTTATATATAAATCTGTTTTCGAAAGGCTTCAAAGACATCCATTCGATATTTTCTATGGCATGGAAGATAATGATTTAGAATCACCTCAATACGTCAATCATGCAAGAACCAATTGCAGAGCCGCGTTAACATCATCTGGTAAGCACATTGAGTTAGCTCTTGATAAATTAAACAGTCTGGATTACGAAGAAAGAATCAAAAATTATCTATCTATTGCTCTTGATACGACAGACGACAGCATACTCACAGAAGCCTTATCCAGACTAAGATGTCAAGCAAAACGTACAGCCGATTATCTTACCGAATGCGAAGAAACTGGCTTTAAAAATATAGGGTTCGTATCGACAAAGCAGACCGTGAATCCGAGGAGCAAAATTTTATTTACTAGCGAAATAAAAGATCTTAATTATCTTAAAAATTTGGAACTGGGTTTTTCCTGTAAGCTGGACCCCTATCGAAGGATTTTTATTATGCTAGATAGCAGCCAGTCAATGAGAAAAGCAGGAACAGACATTCTTCACAGGAATGTCGATCTGGTCGATGGTATATTTATGCATGAAGCATCCCACCTGTCATCAGATACGATGGATTTTTGTTATAATTCTTTTTTTGACAGGATATTTGACGCAGGAAACCCAAAAACTCTCCTTGAGAAGTTTAACGGAATACTCACCAGTGATTCACTAAAGGAAAATAAAGATTTTGAATTGTTTATGCATATGGTTTATAGCCAACTTGGTATCACTGAACCCTATGATATTGATGTTGCCATCGAGATGATTAAAAATGACCCCATGCTGAAAGCCAACATGTTGATGAACAATGCGGATAATTTTGTTACGTTTATCAAATACCTGTCTGATTTAGATAATAACCTAAGGCAGACAAGGTCTCTAAAGTCAGATCCCAATACCGATTCTTATATAATGCTAATATTTACTGCAACAAGAAATCATTTTATCCTGTCGCCATAGAGTAGACCTCTTTAGACAGGAAAAATAACAATATGGATTTACCCTCCATTCTTACCATAGTAGAAAATTATTCAACGACCTTCCAATATCACAAACATCCTGCTATTAGCGTCTGCCAGGCATTGATGTTTTTATACCTTTGCAGATTATCATGCAGAAATCATTATACGTGAACGATTTACCTGACTTTCATCCGGTTAACCCTGTAAAACTCATCAAGCCGCTCACACCACTAAAAATGCAATTTATCACAGTGAATGGCCGCTCTTTATCACCTCTAAAATAAAACAGGACGTACAAATGCCAATTTCTCCGGCTCTGCAAAACACTCGCGATTTGTATACCCCTATTGCCCAGAAAGATTCGGTTTCTGACCTTTCGAAAAATCTTGGGCGACATAGCAATAATATCATGCGCCAGGATTTGTCTAATCTTTTTCTGCATTGCCTCTCACGAGCTACCTGCGCACGGCAAAGCTACGGTGATAACTCAACAGTCGGTAATAATACCCACACACAGCCTGTGATTTACCCGTCCAGCCATAATTTTATTTTCGTCAGTCAGTATCCCGCACAGTGCACGCATGGGATAAATAGCGCCCGAAGCGATCCGTTGGAAAAAAAACAAAAGAATGACGGCCACGAAGCGGATTTAATTCAGCTTGAACGGCAGGTATGCCAGGCGATTAAGAAGTTTACGCAACTACAGGCAAAAGAGCCTGCCCTGAAGAACCCGCACGCCGAAGTGATAGCTCCATTCGACCAGCCGGCGACCACGGCTATACGTGTTGGCAGTAAGATCATCCATCTGCTGAGTAAGATTGCAGGAATGCTGGATCAGGCTGGCAATTTTATCGTTTTTCATGACCCGATAAGATTTCCGCTCGCAGAGGCATTTCATCTAAGTCAAAATAACGCCGTTGGGGAGGGCGATGATAACCGTATTATAGAAAGTATTGAGGGGACTATTTTTCAGCTAAAAAATGCTTATGGTAAGATGGCGATAAAAGAAACGGAGCCCTGTCACTTTATTGCAACAGGACGGGAGGCATTGAAAAAATATGTTGAAAAATACGCCAGTCAATATCCAGATTTAAGAGATCTCGCTGCTACCGTTTTACGAGAAAGGATCGGCCGGAAATTTAATTTAGACATCGATCCTGACAAAAACTATTTCATCACATTTATGGAGCGTTTTGAAGATGGTGTAAACATTACTTATTTTATGCCCTTAATAAAGAAAACGCTCACTGAATGCCTTTTCACCAATTTTGGCAGCGATTTTTGGAAATATTATGTGCGGGTTGATGCGGTTAGTGCGATTTATGATATCTCTTATCTGAACTCTCATACTAAAAATTTTGAATTTGGTGACAGGATTAAAATAGACCCCACTAAATTCGGCGATCTGGTATGGGAGATAGATTTTTATAATTACGCTAAGCAAAAGCTAACTGAACAATATAAACATAAAAATGAACATATAAAAAATATTTTTATTTCATTTATCAATCATCTGGACAGCAGCGAGATTAACCGAAGTTCGGCCATAGATGTACTCAACGGCGTGGGATTGTTAAGGGATGGCAACGTCACCGTGACTCCTTTTGATATCAACGGCTACGGCGCGGCAAATGCTTTTGTTTTCAGAAATAAGAATAGTGGTCAGGTGACGCTATACTTACCCAAAAGTGATTTTAAGTTCTTCCCTTTCAGAGGTGATTTTGAGATGCGTTCATGGGTAACCAATGCCTGCGGGAGCGAAAAAAATCGGGCTATGATAGCTTCTCACTTCACTCTGGCAAACAGGAGGAGCAATCTATTTTACGATGGTATTGATGCCTGGCTAAAGACCCTCAGTGACGATAATCTTTATGTGGACAGAGTGGCGATAAATACAGCAGAGGTCAGTTCTGAAGTTTTTTTTTCAGATTTATTTACGTCCATAAAAAATAAAGCATTATCCGATCTCCACTCACAGATAAAATCAGATACCAGCGTGGGCCGTGATATTTATGAAGAGATGATTGAAGCATCAAATATCATTCCTAATCCGATATCCCCCTTCTTGTCACTGGCTATCCATATTGAACATGCTATAGATGCTGATACCTATGAAGAACAAATTCAGGAATGGAGCAAGATAAAGGATGATGCGGTGAGCTTCATCATGATGGTTGTTTTGGATAAGGCGATAAAACTACCTGATACAGAGGGATATGAGTTTATAGATTCGGTAAAAAAAGGATTCGATAGACCTATTCTAAGCATATTCACCGAAAGATTGAAAAAAAATGGTGAATTAACCATCAATGATGCCAGATATATTTATCGTGAAGCACCTGCCGGTGGGGGATTAACAGATGAGCAGATTGAGCATATTAAAACTATAAATGCATTTTTACCGATAAGAAAAGTACCCTTTGCTGAAGATATGGTAACGTTGACGGCGGATATGAATAGCTATATTACTCGTGACCTGTCGGGGCATCCATATGATTTATTCTACGGCTTTCATCAGGATAATTTAGCGCCTCCTTATATCACTCTTGCACGCACAAAATACCGTATGGCTTTTAGATCGGCACAAGAGAATATTGCTCTGGCAATTAGCCGGATAAGCGATCTGTCTTATGAACATGAAATTAAGGGATATCTTGCCCTGTCTCTTAACACTCGCAGTGAAAAAATACTCAGTGAAGCCCTGTTGAGGCTTAAAGGACAATTGGGGCGCGCGCGTGATTTTCTAAGTACATCTGAAATAAATGCCTATAACAATATCGTTATTGTATCCACCAGACGTATTGTAGACGTGTTAAACCCATTTAATTCCCATAGTACAATCGCAGATCAAAATGTTCTCAGAAAGATACCGCTGGCTTTTACGTATTTGGAAGACCCTGGCCGCAGGATATTCATCATGCTTGACTCTAATGTAGAGCATAAAGCCGTAGGCAGTTCCATTATGGAGATGAACGTTAACTATCTGGACTCTACCTTTATTCACGAAACCTCTCATTTAACATCCTGCACGTCGGACATTTGTTATAACGGTAGGTTTGAAGAAGTCTTTTTGCCTGGTGATACCCGTGCTCTGCGCCAACAACTCTATGACCAAATTGAAAGTGGTGAGTTAAAAAACAACATACACTTTAATCTATTTATGCGAACTGTCTACCAGCACTTTGGTATAACCCAACCTGTCGATGCTGAAACAGGTTTAAATATAATAAAAACCACCCCGATGTTAAAATCAAATTTAATCATGGACAATGCGGATAACTTCGTCGCTCATGTAAACACCTGGCAAACCTGGACTACGATAAAAGATTCAAAAGAGACTCGGATAAAGAAGATAACGGAGATAAGGATAATTACCGCTATCTGGGGTTAATCTTTCTGGCTTCAACAGAGGGGTCTATCAACACCATCTCATCCGTTCCGTTCATGTGAAATCAGTCCGTTGACGGGTATAAAATCACCGACTTATATTTCCAGCCAGTCCCCGGCAGGCCGGTTCTAAACCAGCGTGCCGTAAATCGTCAGTAATGCCACCACAACCACCAAAACCAGAGAGACTTTTTTCGCCAGCACAACCGCCACCCGTGGTGTTTCAACCTTATCCATGTGGGGATCGCGGGCCAGAGAAAACTGCGCCAGAGTGGTTAACACCTGGTACTGCGAGGTGTGCCGATCTGCCAGTGAGGCAAACCATGCGGGCAGCGCACGCTCACCATGCCCCAGCAGTGCATAAGCGACGCCCACCAGCCGTACCGGAAGCCAGTCTACCCAATATAAAATGGCATCAACGCCAGACTGAACGCGAGCCAGAGGATCGGGCATGCGCGCCAGCCAACTCTGCCATGCACGCAGAAATGCATATCCCATCAGCAGTACCGGCCCCCAAGGCCCACCGACAACAAACCAGAACAACGGGGCCAGATAAAATCGGTAGTTAATCCACAGTAACGCATTTTGCAGCTCGCGCAGATATTCACGTTCGTCACAGTCAACGGGTACGCCATGGATGAGGGTTAGCTCTTGTGCCATCGCATTATGGGCCGCCGTATCGTTGTGCCCGGCAGCTTTCAGATAAGCATGGTAATGCAGACGTACCGACCCCGCCCCAATGCATAGCAGCCCTACCAGAACCCAAAACAGCAGCTTGGGAACACCAAAAAACAGTCCTTTCACCGCCAGCAGGCAGAGCGCCGTCAGCCCCATAACCACCAGCAGCATCAGTAGAGTACGTGTCAGGGAAAAGTGCGTGCGAGCACGAAACAGGGGTATCAAATGATGATCGAGCTGCCAGTGCTCGCCCAGCTTAAATAAGCGTTCCCATCCAAGAACCAATAACAGACTAAATAATGTCATTCCTTAACTCCTGTTGCATTGGTATGAGCGTGCGTAGCCAGTCCGGTACGAAAACGCAACCAGTCGAAAGACGGGCCGGGATCGGTTTTACGCTGCGGAGCGATGTCGCTATGCCCGGTAATATGCTGTGCGATTGATGGATAATACTGGATCAATGATTGAGTGACCGCCCGTAACGCCTGGTACTGCGCGTCGGTATAGGACAGCGTATCCGTACCTTCCAGTTCAATGCCAATTGAAAAATCGTTGCAGGCTTCGCGTCCCCTGTAGCTGGAAACGCCTGCATGCCAGGCCCGCAGATGAAACGGAACGTATTGCACAATCTCGCCATCACGACGGATAAGGCAGTGTGCAGACACCTGTAGCTGGCATATCTCGGCAAAATAAGGATCGGCGTTGGCATCAAGCTGACCGGTAAACAGCGCATCAATCCACGGGCCGCCAAACTTACCGGGAGGCAGGCTGATATTATGAATGACTAACAGTGAAGGAGCTTCACCATCCGGCCGCTGATTAAAATGCGGCGATGGCACGCGCCGCACGCCCTCAATCCAGCCGTCTTGCAGCTGCATACCCTGCTCTCCTCACTTTTGACGAAAGCAGATTAACGTGGTTTTTTCTGCTTTCTCACGCTTCAGCGCCACTGCGTTTGCGTCTTACCTTATCAAGTTGCGGCCATCTTTGACAACCGCGGAACCAGCTGTGCCAGTAAGATTTCGCGCAGACGACCGGCGGCAGGCGCGATAATCTCTTGCCCCTGATGCAGCGCGATCCCCAGTTCAGCAACTTTGGGCAATAAGGGGTGATGCAGTATTTGTAGCCCGGCAGGCAGGCCAAGCTCACTACGTAATGTCACCCCCAGCCCGGCCGTGGCCGCCGCCCATATTCCACTCAGGCTGCGGCTGGTAAATGCCACACGCCAGGGAATAGCCGCATTATCAAGCGCGTCTATCGCGCGCATACGGATCAGGCAAGGTGCATCGAATAATAGCAGCGGCAAAGGTTCACCCTGCGCCAGCCATCGTTCAGGCCGCATCTCTTCGCAACCAATCCAACCAAGGGTAGCCGCCGGTAGTGGCTGCATAAAGCGTGTGTTCAGTTCGCCCTGCCAGCACAATGCCAAATCAAGCTCTCCCTGATGGATCCCTTGCAGCAGCTGCGCATTACCACCAATAGACACTGAAACCTGCACCTGTGGATGAGCACGGGAAAACTGGCCGAGCACTTCCGACAACAGCGCCTCGCCAAAATCTTCCTGTAAACCAATACGCACGCTGCCGGCAATATTCCGTCCGGCCATTGTGCTGAAAGCCTCATCATTCAGTGCCAGAAGGCGACGTCCATAGGCCATTAACAGCTCACCATTTTCGGTTAGCTCCAGCCGCCGTCCAGCTTTATGTAAAAGAGGTAGACCGCTTTGTTGCTCCAGTTTTTTCAGTTGCGCGCTGACGGCTGACGTAGAGCGGTTCAGGCGGCGAGCCGCTAATGCAAAGCTTCCCAATTCCATACCCAGTACAAAACTACGCAACGCGTCCAGATCAAAAGTTACAGGCCTCGAGGGTGTCATTAATCATCCTGTTTTTCGGGATTATCGATATCAAATTATGCGATTTTATAAACTATTTACCAGGGTTATGCTGCAACTCTGTTTCAGATAATGGAGTTTCACGATGAGTCTCTCTCAAGATAATAGTAATTTGATATGCCGAGTTTTTGCTACGCACGGCGCTCCCCAATACCTTAAATATCCTGGAGACGGATCGGCCGCCAGCGATGAAAACGTTCACCGATCTGCGGAGAAACACCCATGATTGCCATGCAATATCGCTTCCGGCTACCTGTCGACTACGACATGAGCATCATTACTACCCGTATCCTGGAAAACGGTCATCAGTTTGATAACGTCCCAGGACTGTTGCTGAAAGTCTGGTGCTATTCTGAAAGCAACGACCCGTTTTGTACGGATGAACCCCTATATGCGCCGTTTTACCTCTGGCAGGACTGTAGCAGTATGGCGAGCTTTCTTACCGGAGGCGGCTTCCGGCGGCTAATGCAGGATTTCGGCCGTCCAGCAATCGACAGCTGGCTGGTGCAAGACTTTCAGCCAGCTGCCGAACTTGTACAATCGGTTTTTGCCCGTCGTATCATTACCCCTGTTTTACCCAAGGCAGATTTAGCGCAGTGCCGTCACGCAAGCGAAACCGTCGCTGAAAGCACTACACAAATAGTGGCTTGGGACGTACAGCGTTGGCGACAATTGAACTTTCAGTTAAGCCCACAACCATTCACTGACGACGACAGTGCCGAGCGCTACCGGGTGGGCCATCTCTCCATTTCGCATCACATGACGCCGTAGCACAAGCACTGGCTGGCACGGCCGCAATAAACGCGTTAGCATGTCAGCCTCTGCTACCCGACTTTTCGGAGTTTAATCATGCCATCCCGCCGTTACGATGCGGACAGCCGCCGCACCGCGCTGCTCGATCGTATTGAAAGCGATATTCCTCCAAGCGTAGAACAGGCATTACGTGAAGACTTAGGTGGAGTCATCGACCCCAGCCGCGACATTACCGCCAGCCTGCTGTCTGCCGATACGCATTCTCATGCAGTGGTGATCACCCGTGAGCCCGGGATTTTTTGCGGTAGGCCCTGGGTAGAAGAAGTGTTCATTCAGTTGGGGAACAAAACGCAACTCACTTGGTTCGTCGATGATGGCGATACCCTGATTGCCAATCAGCCGCTTTTTGAGGTGACAGGGCCCGCTTCGCTGCTTCTTACCGCCGAACGCACGGCACTGAACTTCGTGCAAACGCTCTCTGGCGTAGCGACTGAAGTCAGACGTTATGTCGCACTGCTGGATGGCACCCGCACCCAGCTGCTTGATACACGTAAAACCGTGCCGGGGCTTCGTAGCGCGCTGAAGTATGCCGTTTTGTGCGGCGGCGGAGCCAATCACCGTCTTGGTCTTTTCGATGCCTTTCTGATCAAAGAAAATCATATTATTGCCTGTGGTTCGATAGCCAAAGCCATTGAAAAAGCCTGCTGGCTGCACCCGGATGTTCCGGTGGAAATCGAAGTCGAGTCGCTCGAAGAACTTGAACAGGCACTTCAGGCCGGGGCAGATATTGTGATGCTCGACAACTTCACCGTTGAGCAGATGCGAGATGCCGTGAAGCTGAGCGATAACCGCGCCCTGTTGGAAGTCTCCGGCAACGTAACCGACCAAACCTTGCGAACATTTGCCGAAACCGGCGTGGACTATATCTCCGTGGGTGCTCTGACCAAACATATACGGGCCCTCGACCTGTCAATGCGCTTTTGTTAACTCGTCCATCCTGTTTTACTCCAGGCCAGCCGTTGGCGCTGGCCTTTTTACCCGAAGAATACTGTTTTTGCGTAGTGGCTTCAGGCAATCACCTTATGCAATGTAACGAACACTCACATCTTGCGGCGACCGCCTGAAACCGGATATTTGTCGCTGGCACAGGCCAGCTGCTCCGAATTATTGTGCTTACCTCTCAACCACAAGGAGGTTTGCCATGACCCACCAACAGGGATTCACCCTGATCGAACTGATGATTGTCATCGCTATCATCGCCATTCTTAGCGCTATCGGTCTGCCCGCCTACCAGAGCTATCTGCAAAAGGCCGCACTTACCGATATGTTACAGACCACCATGCCATATAAAACGGCCGTTGAACTTTGTGCCATTGAGCGCGGCGGCAGCGGCAACTGTAGTGCAGGAAGCAACGGCGTTCCGACCGAGCGCACCTCGCGCTACATTTCAGCCCTCAAGGTCAATGCGGGGGTTATAACGCTGACGGGCCAGGAAAGTTTAAAGGGATTGAGCGTCAGGCTTACCCCCCAGTGGGACAGTAAAGATGGGCAGCTAAGCTGGCGACGCAGCTGTGAAAGCACATCCGCTGGTCTCAAAGAAGCTTGCCAGGATCTGTTCCGTTTTGATGAGGAGCCGTTGCCATGACGCCGGCAACGCAACGAGCGGTAGAAGGTATTTGTCAGGCTTATCAGGCGATAATAGTTGACTTCACCGCCGAACGTCTGCATATCGCCGTAGCAGAAACGCCCAGCCATGCACTGATGGCTGAGCTTCGCTTCGCTACCCACTGCCCTGTAGAAGTTGAATGCTGGCCACGGGCAAAACTGGAACAGTTTAACGTGAAGGGGAGCATTTCAGCCTCTGTTACGGCAGAGGGTACGTTGGAGCAGTACGGAACGGCAGTAGAAATTATTAACGCCTTGCTGATACAGGCTCTGCAAAAACGTGCTTCTGATATTCATATCGAGCCGCAAAAAGATAGCCTGCGGCTGCGCTTACGCGTCGACGGTGTATTACAGCAGTTGCCTTGTACCGGGGTTGAAAACAGCGCACCGCTGATCGCTCGCCTGAAAATCCTTGCCAGCCTTGATATTGCAGAACGCCGGGTTCCGCAGGACGGACAGTTTTCACTGGTGCTCAACGATAATACCGAATCGTTCCGTCTTTCGACCCTGCCGACGCGTTTTGGTGAAAAGGCCGTGGTACGCCTGATGCAAAGCGATAGTCATACCATCGCGCTGGAAAATCTCGGTATGCCCAGCCCCTTGTTAAAACGCTACCGCGAGGCGCTGGCTCGTCCTCAAGGGATGATTCTGGTTACCGGTCCCACGGGAAGTGGCAAGACCTTTACGCTCTACAGCGGCCTGAGCTGGTTGAATATCGCCACACGTAACCTGTGCAGTGTAGAAGATCCGGTTGAAATCCCGTTGGAGGGGGTCAATCAAACCCAGATCCACGCTAAGTCAGGGTTGGATTTTCACCGTGTATTACGCGCCCTGCTGCGCCAGGACCCCGATGTGATTATGGTCGGCGAAATCCGTGACGGTGAAACCGCCGAAATCGCCGTAAAGGCAGCACAGACAGGACACCTGGTGCTTTCAACATTGCATACTAATTCGACTACCGAAACGCTGGTGCGTCTGGGACAGATGGGCGTACCCGGGTATCTGCTGGCTTCGGCTCTTAAACTCGTTATCGCCCAACGTCTGGTACGAAAGCTCTGCCCTCACTGCCGTCAGCCTGCGCAAGCGACGTCCCATTTCCCTCCTCACATCTGGCCAGGTACGGTGCAAAACTGGCAGGCGATAGGCTGTGAACGCTGTTTCTCTGGTTTCTATGGCCGTCTCCCCCTGTTTGAACTGCTGCCCGTGTCCGCACGTCTGCAAAACGCACTGGCAAAATCAGCGCCACCGGAAGAGCTGACGGAAATTGCACGGCAGCAGGGAATGAACACGCTATTCGTTGAAGGTCTGCACTGCGTCAATCGCGGAGAAACTACGCTGGAGGAGTTAACCCGAGTAGCGGGAGGAAGCGATGAGTGAACGCTATCTGTTCCGCTGGCAGGCTATCGATGATAGCGGGCAACTTCACCAAGGCTACAGCTTTGCAGCCAGTCCCTTGCAGATCACGGAAGAGCTGGCTGCACAACATCAGATAGCGCTAAAAATTTCGCGTGGCCGCCGCTATAGATCTCGCCGCTGGCGATGGCAGCAGAAGAACGCATTTTTCCGCCAGCTCGCCACGTTGCTGAAAGCAGGGTTACCACTGCCCGGATGTTTGCAGCTATTAGCAGATGGGCATCCTGAAGCAGGCTGGCAGGCGCTACTGCTCAACCTGCATCAGCGAATTAGCGCCGGGGAGCCGTTTTCACAGGCGTTACGCGAGTGGCCCGATATTTTTCCGCCGCTGTTTCCAGCGCTGGTTCATATCGGCGAACTCACCGGAGATCTGGACGAATGCTGCCTGCAGCTGGCAATTCAGCAGGAGCAACAGCAACAACTTCAGCATAAAGTACAAAAAGCGCTGCGTTATCCGCTGTTTATCATCGCCGTTGCCCTGCTGGTTAGCATCGGCATGCTGGTTTTTGTTCTCCCGGAGTTTGTTGCCATTTATCGTTCGTTTAACGCGCCGCTGCCGGGGTTTACAAAAGCTGTGATTGCGTTCTCGCAGCTATTACAGCAGCAGTCGCTACTCTTGGCGGGTATTTTCACAACGCTTTGCCTGCTTTGGAAAACACAGCGCCTTAAATATCCTGCATGGCAGCGCTATGAGCAACGCCTGCTGCTCCGGCTACCGCTGGTGGCCAGGTTATATCGAGGCAGCCTGTTAAGTCAGATATTTACAACCCTTTCCCTGACCCAACGAGCCGGATTGACGCTGTTACACAGTCTACAGGCGATAGAGAAAACGCTTACCCCGCTGCTGTGGCGTGAGGCCATCCGTCAATTGCAACAGCATATTGCGGCGGGCTACCCACTGCACCAGGCGCTAAAGTCACACCCGCTATTTACCCCGCTGTGTTATCAGCTAATCAAAGTGGGAGAAGAGTCGGGCTCGCTGGATACGCTGCTGACCCGGCTGGCAATGTGGCACAAACAGCAGACTCATCAGCTGGCAGACACGCTGGCGGCAACGTTGGAGCCACTGATGATGATAGTGATCGGCGGGATTGTTGGTACGCTGGTCGTGGCGATGTATTTGCCCGTATTCAGACTGGGGGATGCGCTTGGATAGGCGACTCTCCCGGCCCGGAACCAGGCAGGGAGAGACCGGACAACTAACGGTTAAACACGCGGTTTTCCTGCTCGTTGACGCGGATAAAGGTAGTACGCTTGGTCAGCTCTTTCAGTCGCTCGGCACCAACATAGGTACAGGCGGAGCGCAGGCCGCCTAAAATATCGAGCGCGGTGGGTTCCACCGGGCCACGCACCGGCAGCCTGACGGTTTTACCCTCTGCCGCACGATATTGCGCAATGCCCCCCACATGGCGCTTCATGGCTGATTCGGAACTCATGCCGTAAAACAGCATAAACCGTTCACCATTTTCTTCCACCAGCGTGCCCTCACATTCATCATGAGCGGCCAACATACCGCCCAACATGACAAAATCAGCGCCGCCGCCGAAGGCCTTAGCCACATCGCCAGGAACCGAGCAGCCGCCATCGCTGACAATCTGCCCGCCCAGGCCATGCGCCGCATCAGCGCACTCAATCACCGCAGAAAGCTGTGGGTAGCCCACGCCAGTTTTAACACGGGTAGTACAAACGGACCCCGGACCAATACCGACTTTGACCATATCTGCCCCGGAAAGGATAAGCTCCTCGACCATTTCTCCCGTCACCACATTGCCCGCGCAAATAGTCTTATCCGGACAGGCTTCGCGTGCTCGCTGTAGGAAAGTCACAAAATGCTCCGAGTAGCCATTAGCCACGTCTATGCAAATAAAGTTAAGCATCGGCGACAGCGCCAGGATCTGTTGTAGCCGGGTAAAATCGGCTTCAGACGTGCCGGTAGAGACCATCACATGGCGCAACACCGCTGGCGAGACACGCTCTACAAACGCTCGCCACTGCTCAACACTATAATGTTTATGTACTGCGGTAAGAATATCGAAGGAGGAGAGCGCTTCTGCCATATTGAAGGTGCCAACGGTATCCATGTTGGCCGCGATGACCGGCACGCCAGACCAGGCTATGCCCGAGTGTTTAAAGGTAAACTGGCGTTCCAGCTCCACCTGAGAACGGCTTTGTAACGTTGAACGTTTAGGCCGGATAAGAACGTCTTTGAAACCTAACTTAATATCTTCTTCGATACGCATAACGATTTTCCTGGTTGGTGGCGTTTATCCGAATTCGTTCCCTGTATCGGTTCACGCTTTCGTTTACAGGCGAAGTGCCAGCTCCAGTGACGCTATCATACGCGCTAAAAACGTGTAGACAAGACTGCGACATTGGCTTTGTTTACGTTACAATCACTTAAATTTGCCTGTAAATTTGCCTTGTGATCTGTGCCACATTATTTGTTTGCGTGCGGTAAATAATAAGCCAACATAACATCGTAGCTTGAGCTAAAACCTATGTCCTATACAGTAGCGCTGACCGGTGGTATCGGCAGTGGAAAAAGTACCATTGCTAACATTTTTGCCGGGCTGGGCGTTGAGATTGTTGACGCCGATATTATTGCGCGTCAGGTCGTCGAGCCCGGGCAACCTGCTCTGGCGGCCATCCATGAGCATTTTGGCGATGAAATACTGATGCCAGACGGTACGCTGAACCGGACGATTCTGCGTCAGAAAATATTTAGTTCTGCGGCTGATAAAATGTGGATTAATAATCTGTTACACCCTCTTATCCACAGCAGAACCCGGCAGCAGTTAGCATTAGCGCGCTCCCCCTGGTGCTTATGGGTTGTGCCTCTCTTAGTGGAGAACCGTTTGCAGCATCATGCCGATCGCGTGCTGGTGGTCGATGTTGACCGCGCAACCCAGATAGCCCGAACCACTGAACGCGACAAAATTAGCCGCGTTCAGGTTGAGCAGATCCTTGCTGCCCAGGCCACGCGCGAAGCGCGTCTGGCTGTGGCAGATGACATTATTGATAACTGCGGATTGCCGGAAACGGTGATTGCGCGCGTTGCCGAACTTCATGAGCGTTATCTGGTTTTGGCAACCGATCGGGATTAACAGTATGAGCACAACGGTTCTTTTTGAGCACCCTCTGAATGAAAAAATGCGTACCTGGCTGCGTATTGAATTTTTGCTAAAACAGCTTAGCGCCAGCCAAATCATTGTCGATCACCAGGGCGCTTTGACGTTTTTTCGTAATGCTGGCGAGCTGCTGGACGTGTTTGAACGCGGAGAACTGCGTACCGAAATACTCAAAGAGCTGGAACGCCAACAGCAAAAATTGCTTTCATGGGCTGAAGTGCCCGGCGTTGATATGACGCAAATCGAGATGCACAGAGCAAAGCTCAAAGGCTGCGCAACATCCTTAATTGCGGCACCGCGCATGGGGCAACTGTTGCGTGAAGAACGCCTGATAAGCCTTGTGCGGCAGCGCTTAAGCATTCCGGGCGGCTGCTGTAGTTTTGATCTTCCCACACTGCATATCTGGCTGCACATCGAACAACAGCTGCGTGACCAGCAGGTCGCCGTCTGGCTTGATTCGCTGGCCCCTATACGTGATGCGTTGATGCTACTGCTCGCTCTGATCCGTCAGTCCGGGATATTACGAACCCACACCAGCCTGAACGGTTTTTTCCAGGACAATGCTGAAGGTGCCGATTTGCTGCGCTTGCAGCTCCGGCTGGAGGATGCGTTATATCCTCAGGTCTCCGGACACAAGAGCCGTTATGCCATCCGCTTCCTGCCGTTAGACAGTGAACGAGGCGAAGTCCCTGCCCGCTTTAATTTCGAGCTGGCCTGTTGTTAAGGTAAAAATCATGAATGATGTCACTGTTGTCAACTGTCCGACCTGCAACAAGCAGGTGATCTGGGATGAACTCAGTACCTGGCGTCCGTTTTGCAGTAAACGCTGTCAGCTTATTGACCTGGGTGAATGGGCCGCTGAGGAGAAGCGTATTCCCAGCAGCGGCGATCTTAATGATAGCGATGACTGGAGCGAACAGCCACTCGATCGCCAGTAAACCTTGTCTGTCTGTTATCAGTGGCCTGCTTTCAGCCTGGCCACGATTTCAGCATTCGCGGGTGGAAACTCTGCGGCGTTGAGTTGACCCTGTGCAACCCAACGCTGTGGCTGCCCTTCGCGACCATAGGGTTCGCCATTCCAGCGATCGACAATAAAAAAATGTAGCGTTACGCGCAGATCGCTATAGCTGTGGTCGATAATATCGTAAGGTACGGCGTTAAGCGCTTCGATACCCGTTTCTTCCAGCAACTCACGTTTCAAAGCCTGTTCAGGCGTTTCACCCTCTTCAATTTTCCCGCCGGGAAACTCCCACATATTGCCCATATGAACACTGGCTGCACGCTGTGCTAAAAAAATCTTCTGTTGGTCATCGCGAATAATTCCTACTGCCACCTGTAAATATTTCATCATCGTTCACTCGAAAGGTTCAAACAGAATGGCGACAAATTTTATCATCGAATTATGCTGCTGTCTCGGCCATCAGTGCTGCCTCGTGGTCTGAGCATTGCCAGCAGGCATGACGTCTTTTCCTGCCGCCGGCCGAGATTATCGCAGCATCGAATTTGAATTACGCCCACATATTTCCCACACGCTCACTATTAAATGACTACCGAAATAGCGTTGAGTACAAATGGTATTCTCATTGAGCGTCAAATCCTGATTTACAACCCCGCTGATGGTGAAAAATCAACAGAGTTACATTATTTTAATTAATGTAACCCCTCCTTAAAAAAAGAAATCAGCTCTTTATCAGCCTTCATATCATTACCGAGGTGACAACCTCACTTTTTTCCAGATAACACATAAATCACGTAAGCGACTAAAAAAACGCCGCTATTTTTAGCTAATCGTAAAATTGACAGGAACAACAAGTGTCAAACTATGTCAATACGGCTATAAAATACGAAATAGAATAGAAGATATGATTAATTTAATAGAGATTAAAACCTTAAACACCGTTAAATAACAACAACAGAAGTAACGTAAAATCAGACAGTTACCAATTTTCAATGAAAAATTAAACTTATTGCGTGTTGCAAAAAAACAGGCAAAGATTTTATGATCCTCATCAAGTTATCGTTTTGAAAAAGCTGATTAAAAAAACATAATCGTTTATTTAAAGCGTTTTTCATGAGAGTTTTTCTCTCCCATATATCAGCGAAAAGCTGCATACATTGGAGACTTCATAAGGAATAAAGAAAATGTTAAGCGTTGAACAATACGAAAAGATACTCGACATTGAAAACATTCACTACAGTACTTTTTTTAGTCTCGATTGTCAGATGAACACGCTTGATATTCCCTGTAAGAAGCTGACGATCGCGCTTAGCGAAACGCAAAAACGACTTTTAATCTGCCTCACGCAAAAAATAAACAGCAAGAGAGAAATCATTAATATTGTCTGGTATGAAAACCATCAATGTGTCCGTGATAATAATTATCACCAGTTGGTGTTCCAAACGCGTGCGCTTCTGCAACGTAACCAGCTGCCAACCAATATTCTGATTACCGTTCCTTACTACGGCTTAAAAATAAATGAACCTCTTTTAAGAAAATTAGAAGAAGAGGCTATGAATACCGCCGCTTCCCCTCATACATTCCAGGACAACCTCACGGATAAAAACAACAGGCCGTCATTAAAGAAATGGCTATTGAATGCCATTCGCTAATCGTTGCTTTCGCATCATAATTCATGGGTTTTAGCATGAACTTATTCTCTGACAATGCGCCGATAACTGATTTAAAGCGAGTTGCATCACCACGTGCCCTCTATTTTGTAAGCGTCATCCTGCCGCTCGCCGCGCTGGGTTATGCGCTTAACTTCCCTACGCCTTCGCTTCTGCCTCCTCCCGAGGCTCCACAGCTGTCGGCTGAAACCGAGCCGGAGAGGACTCAGGATGGGTATACCAGTCTGTCGGTCATTTCATTATTTACCGCCCCGCGCAAGGACCTGGCCGTTCAACAGCAGGATGACAGTGATGAGCAACTGTTGCGGGCACCAGAAAGCACGCTACCGCTCAAGGTGACCGGATTGCTGAGCAGTAACGTTGATTCGCACTCTATCGCCATCATGCAGCAGAACCAGCAGCAGATCGCTCTGAGCATCGGAGACACGCTGCCCGGTACAACCGCAACCCTCGTGCGTATCTTTCCGCAGCGCGTAATTATTCGTCACCAGGGAAGGTATGAAGCCTTAACCCTGAAGTGATGACACCGAATTAAATCCAGGACTGCCTATGAAACTGATGAACTCCCACCGCCCAGCCAGCGCCAGGCGTTTGCCCCTTCTGCTGCTGATTTGCTCGCTATTCTCCTCCTCCGTGCAGGCGGAAGGCTATCAGGCAAGCTTTAAAAACACCGAGATCGAAGAGTTTATTAACACCGTAAGTAAATCACTCAATAAAACCATCATTATCGATCCGACGGTGAAAGGAAAAATTAGCGTCCGCAGCTATGAAACGCTCGATGCCGATCAGTATTACCAGTTTTTTCTCAGCGTACTAGAGGTCTACGGCTACACCGCGATCAGTATGGATAACGGCGTGCTTAAGATTATTCCCTCGAAAAGTGCCAAAGGTGCCGCCGTGCCGTTTGTCACGGGTGGGGCCAGCGTGAGCGGCGATGAGATCATTACCCGGGTTGTGCCACTTCAATTTGTCGCGGCTAAAGATCTGGCTCCGTTATTACGCCAGCTTAACGATGCGGCAGCAGGTAGCGTCGTTCATTACGACCCCAGTAACGTACTATTAATGACGGGCAGAGCGGCGGTCATCAGTCAGCTGATGGCCATCGTCGAAAATATCGATCTGCCTGAAGATACGACGGTTAACACCGTGAAATTACAGTGGGCATCAGCGCCTCAGGTCGCAGAGATCCTCAATTCAATCAAGGGTGATAACAAAACGGCAGGCGGTAATAAATCGTTCGCCAAAGCCGTTGCGGATACGCGTACCAATTCCGTGCTGCTTACCGGCGACGAGCTGGCACGCCAGCAGCTGATCGACGCGGCCAGAAATCTGGACGAGGAGAAAGACCACAGCAGCAACTCCAAAGTGTTTTATCTGAAACATGCCAAAGCGGAGAACCTGTTAGAGGTTCTGAGTGGCGTAAGCGGCTCTATACAGGATAAAGCAGAGTCTAAAACCGCCAGCCCTGTCGCGATGTCAAAAGACATTGTGGTGAAGGCCGACACCTATACCAACTCCCTGATTATCAACGCGCCACCGGACGTGATGGGCGATCTTGAAGATATCATTAACCGACTCGATATCAGCCGTGCACAGGTGCAGGTAGAAGCGATCATCGTTGAGGTTCAGGATGCTGACGGGCTGGCGCTGGGCGTTCAGTGGTTTAACCAACACGGAGGGGGAACGCAGTTTCCGGCAGCCGATGCGCCAGTCAGTCACCTGATTGGCAGCACCGTTGCCGAAACACTGAGCAAAACCAACGGTCTGGCTGCGGGCTTCTATCACGGTAACTGGGCCGGATTATTTAACGCGCTGCAAACCAACAGCCTGAATAATATTTTGGCCACGCCGAGTATTGTGACGCTGGACAACATGGAAGCCGAATTCACCGTTGGCCAGGACGTCCCTATTCTCACCGGCTCACAAACCACCAGCGGCGATGGCGTATTCAACTCGGTCGATCGTAAAAGCGTGGGTATCAAACTGAAAGTGAAGCCGCAAATCAACGAAGGCGACTCGGTGTTGATGGAAATTGAGCAGGAAGTCTCCAGCGTGGCAGAACAGAGTTCGGTCGATCCGCTGGGAGCCACCTTCAATACCCGCCTGGTCAAGAATGCGGTTCTGGTTCAAAGCGGTAAAACCGTCGTGGTCGGCGGGCTGCTTGATACCACACATAGCAATGTAGAGAGCAGCGTTCCGTTGCTAGGCAAAATCCCGTTCATCGGCGGGCTGTTCCGTTACACCTCTGATAAAAAAAGTAAACGCAACCTGATGCTGTTTATTCGCCCAACGATTATCCGTCAGCAGGACAGCTTTGATCTTACCAGCGGCGGCAAACTGAAAAACTTCCGCGAAACGCTCAGCGAAGAGGAAGGAGACAAACGCATCGGTAAAGCGATCGATGAGAATTTGTCCGGCAAGCAGAGCAATCAGGCGCTGATGGAAACACAGAAGCAGATCGCTGATTTTTATCGGAAACAGCCGCGATGAGCCAGGCATTATTTCCGTTCAGCTGGGTGCAGCAGCATAACGTGTTGCTGCTGCCGGAGGGGGGATCCACGGCCCTGTGCTTCCATGCGGGGAGCAGAATGACGGCCATTCTGGAAGCACGCCGCCATGCACCGGAGGCCAGCCTGACGTTGCTTTCTGAAGAGGTGTTTCTCCAGAAGATGAGCGATGCTTATCAACAGAATGCCTCTTCAACGCAGATGTTTGAAACGCTGGGCAGTGAGTTCGATCTCGATGAGCTGGTGGATGGACTACCGGAGGATAACGACCTGCTCGACAGCGATGATGGCGCGCCGGTTATCCGCCTGATTAACGCCATCCTCAGTGAGGCAATCAAAGAAGGCGCTTCCGATATTCATATCGAGCCATTCGAGAAAAAGCTAAGCGTCCGCTTTCGCATCGACGGCATGCTGCGCACCATTCTGTCGCCCCCGGCACAGCTCAGTCGCTACCTGTTATCGCGTATTAAGGTGATGGCAAAGCTCGACATTGCGGAAAAACGCATACCGCAGGATGGACGTATTTCTCTGCGCCTCGGCGGCAGAAATATCGACGTGCGCGTTTCGACCCTGCCCTCGCGTCACGGGGAGCGCATCGTGCTGCGCGTGCTGGATAAAAACGGACTGACGCTGAACCTGGCCGATATCGGCATGTCACCCCAGGCGGAGCAGGCGATGAATCGCCTGCTGAAAACGCCACATGGCATTCTGCTGGTGACCGGCCCCACCGGCTCTGGGAAAAGCACCACCCTGTACGCCGGGCTTAAGCTTATCCATAGCGACGATAAAAATATCATGACCATCGAAGATCCGGTGGAGTACGAGCTGGAAGGGATCGGACAGACGCAGGTCAACAGCAAGGTTGATATGACCTTTGCCCGTGGCCTGCGCGCCATTCTGCGCCAGGACCCGGACATCGTGATGATCGGGGAGATCCGTGACGGTGAAACCGCACAGATCGCCGTTCAGGCCTCCCTTACCGGGCATCTGGTGCTCTCCACGTTACATACCAACAGCGCTTTTGGTGCCATCGAGCGCCTGCGCGATATGGGGGTTGAACCCTTCCTGCTGGCCAACTCACTGATTGGCGTACTGGCCCAGCGTCTGGTTCGCCGGCTGTGCCCCGCCTGCCGTCAGCCGGGCGAGGCTACCGCTGCTGAATTGACCCACTTCCCACACAGCCCGACTCAATGCGTACCGCTGTGGCGCGCCGTCGGCTGCGAAAAGTGCAATCAAAACGGCTATCGGGGGCGCATCGGCATCTATGAGCTGTTGACCATTGATGATGCGCTGCGCCAGGCAATCGGCCAAAACAAAAGTGAAAAGGAACTTAGCCAGCTGGTCAACGCCGACTATTGCTCTTTGCAACAGGACGGGCTGCAAAAGGTGCTTAGCGGCATGACCACGCTCGAAGAAATCCTTCGCGTCACGCGCGAGGCACATTGATATGCGCTTTCGCTATCAGGCGCTCAATCAGCGCGGCGTCAAGGTACAGGGAGAAACCGAGGCCGACACGCCGCAGCAGGCACGCCAACGGCTGCGCGAACAGCAGCTCCAGCCGCTGCGCTTGCGCCCGGTAAAATCAGGTTCACTGCGTGCTGCCTCGTCATCCCGCCGTTCGCTGTCCGCCGGCGAGCGGGTCTTAATGACACGCCAGCTGGCAACGCTGGTCGGTGCGGCCTTACCGCTGGAACAGGCGCTGCTGGCGCTGGAAAAGCAGACGACCAGGCCGGCGGGGCGCACCATGCTGCACGCCATCCGCCAGAAGGTGCTTGAAGGCGCTTCGCTGGCGGATGCCGTTAGCCTCTATCCCGCCACCTTCCCCCCTCTCTATCAGGCGATGATCGCCGCGGGCGAAGCCTCGGGGAAACTGGATAACGTGCTGGAGCAGCTGGCCGATTACAGTGAAAAAACGCAGCAGATCAAAAGTAAGCTCACCCAGGCAATGATCTATCCCCTGCTACTGACGCTGGTTGCTATCAGCGTCATTACCATTTTGCTGACGGCAGTAGTACCGAGCGTGGTCGAGCAGTTTGTGCATATGAAACAGGCGCTGCCGCTTTCTACCCGTCTGCTGATGGCCATCAGCGAGATGACGCGCGCCGTTGGCCTGCCGGTACTGCTGGTTATGCTGCTGGCGGGGTTCTGCGCCCGCATCCTGCTGCGCCGCCCGACACAGCGTATGCGCTGGCACCGGGCCAAGCTGCGGCTACCGCTTATCGGGCGTATCGCGCTGAACCTCAACCTGGCGCGCTATGCGCGTACCCTCAGTATTCTCACCAACAGCGCCGTGCCGTTGCTGGAGGGCATGCACATCAGCGCCACGGTGTTGACCAATCTGTTTATACGCCAACAGCTCCAGCTCGCCGCGGAAAGAGTACGCGAAGGCACAACCCTGACGCTGGCGCTGGAACAGACAACGCTATTGTCGCCGATGATGGGCCACATGATCGCCAGCGGTGAAAGCAGCGGCGAACTGGACAGCATGCTGACCAAAGCGGCCGATATTCAGGACAGCGCCTTTCTCGGCCAGATGACGCTGGCAGTCAGCCTGTTTGAACCCCTGCTGGTGGTGGTGATGGCGGGCGTGGTGCTGTTTATCGTCCTGGCCATTTTGCAACCGATTTTACAACTTAACAGTCTGATAGGATAAATCACAATGGAACAATCAACCGCACGCCGCCGCCAGCAGAGCGGCTTCACCCTGCTGGAAATTATGGTGGTGATCGTCATTCTCGGCATTCTTGCCAGCCTGGTGATCCCCAGCCTGATGGGCAATAAGGACCGCGCCGATCGCCAGAAAGCCGTCAGCGACATTATTACCCTGGAAAACTCGCTGGACATGTACCGGCTGGATAATAGCCGCTATCCCACCACGGCACAGGGGCTGAAAGCGCTGGTCACCAAGCCCACGGCAGAACCGGTGCCGCGGAATTATCGTAGCGATGGCTACGTTCGCCGCTTGCCGCAGGATCCGTGGGGCAACGATTACCAGCTGGCCAACCCAGGCCAGCATAGCGCGCTGGATATTTTCTCTGCCGGTCCTGACGGCACGCCGCAAACCGCAGACGATATTACCAACTGGCAGCCTGAGGCCGAAGCGTTGTAATGCAGCGCCACGCCGGATTTACCCTACTGGAAGTCATGCTGGTTCTGCTGCTGTTAAGCGGTATCGCGCTGCTCGCCGTGGCGACCCTGCCGTCGGACAGTACCCGTCCCGAAGCCGAAAAACTGCTGGTGATGATGCGCTGGGCCGCTGGCCAGGCGCCGCTGGACGGGGCGGTGATCCGTTTAAGGATAGATCCACAGCGGGGTGATCTGGCACGTCTGGTGCCGGGAGAAAGCAAAGATGACACCCTTTTTAAAGGTTATCGCTGGCAACCGGTCGAAAACCGGCTGGCGCGTTATCAGCTACCGGCAGGCCTCTCTGTCACCCTCCACCAACAGGGAAAAATGGTGAAGCTGCCCGCTACGCTGCTGTTTCTTCCCGATGGTGACCAGCCGCCGTTTACCCTGCGGCTGAGCGGGCCAGACATGACGGCCAGCGAGATTGTTTCGGCTGAGGGTGAGATAACGCTGCGGGAGTTACCATGAAACAGCGGGGAATGACGCTACTGGAAGTGATGGTCGCATTAGCGATCCTGGCCATCGCCGGGCTGGCATTGATGAAAACGACCGGGGAACAGGTACGCAACCTGACCCTTCTCGAGCAGAAGCAGTTTGCTTACTGGGTGGCCGACAATCAGCTGGCTGAACGTTATCTGGAGCGTACCTGGCCTGCACAGCAGTGGCTGTACGGCACCAGCGTCATGGCAGAGCAGCGCTGGTTCTGGCGCTGGCGAGGAGTCAGTACCAGCGACCCCAAAATCCGTGCGCTGGAGATTGAGGTACGTTCAGACAAAAACAGTCAGCATGCTATCGCCACCCTACACAGTTGGCAGGTAAAGGAATAATGCAGAAACAACGAGGATTCACGCTGATCGAAATGATGCTGGCGCTGGCTATCTTTGCGCTGCTCGGCCTGATGGGATATCAGATACTGCAAGGGGTCATGCGCAACGGTGAACTGACACGTGAGCACGTTACGCGGCTGGAAGAGATGCAGCGCCTGTTCTCACTGCTCGACCGCGATATCTCGCACGCCATGATCCCGGCACAGGATGAAACGATTTCAGGCACGCGGCCAGCCTTTATCAGCAACAGGCCTGAAGCCCTACTCCAGTTAACTCGCCGTAACGCGACGTTGCCCGGCTCCACGCTGCCCCGCTCAACCCTACAGGCAATCCGCTGGCGGCTGGCAGACCAGCAGCTTATACGTGAAACCGTGGAAGACAATGCGATCACCGCGCGCTTTAACGAGATTGAAAAGGTCACCCTGCGTTACTGGTCAGCGGGGAGATGGTCGCCCCAATGGCGCGCCGCATTTTCACTGCCGCAAGCGATCGAGGTGACCCTGAATACCACGCATTACGGCAAACTAAGCCGGGTCATTATCGTGAGTGGGGTAGACTGATGCCAAGATCGCAACGCGGAATGGCTATGCTGGTGGTCCTGCTGACGATCGCCATTATGGCGCTGCTGGCCACCACCGCTAACCAGTATGGCATGCAGGCATTGGCGCGTGCAGAAAGCAGCCAGGCGTTCCAACAGAGCAAATGGGATCTGTTGAGCGCTGAACGCTGGTTTCTCAACTCGCAGCCGCTGCAAAAGCCGCAGTTAGTGGTACGCCAGCGTCAGTTTGGCGAGCAGCTGATCCAATTTGAACTGCTGGACCACCAGGCATGCTTTAACCTCAATACGCTACTGCCGCAAAGGGTGACAGACCCGGCGCTACAGGTTCCACCGCCAATGGCGCATCAGGTATTTGTGCATATGCTAAGCAATCTGGGCATGGCACGACCGCAGGCTGAAGCCCTGATGCAGCAGGTGATTTCCCTCGTCAAACCCGATCCGCTAGTCAATAAATGGCGTCTGTTCGATGAAATCAGCCAGATAAAACGGCTGCCGACGGTCACGCCCGACCTTTGGCGTCAGCTGCAACCCTTACTGTGTGCGGTCCCTGAAACGAATATTGCCATCAATATTAACGGGTTGACCGACAGGCAGTTACCCCTGATGCGGGCACTGTTTGCCAATACGCTGTCAATAAAACAGGTTCAGTCCCTGCTAGATTCGCGTCCGCCACAGGGATGGGCGGATCTCAGCGCATTAATCAAACCCCTCAACATGACAACTATCGGCCCGGCTATCGCCCTGCTGCAAAGCGTGCTGGCGACCCGAAGCGATCGCTACGAGCTGCTGATGTGGAGCAACCACCCGACGATATTTGCCGCACTGCGCAGTCGTATCCAACACCAGGATGGACAATACCGGATCACCGCACGTCTTCATGGATTAAGCGAGTAATTAAGATGGCAAAAAAAATACCTAAAAACAGTGGGATACTCTGTTTTTATTTTAGCGGGCAGCCGCGCAATACGCTGTGCTGGGAATACCGCAGCGCCAGCGGAGAATTTCGCAGCGGCACGGAGGACGATCCGATCCCCGGCGCGAAGAAAGACAGGGTGTGGCTGGCGATCCCCGCCGAGCAGTGTCTGTTTTATTGCGTGACCGGCGGCAAGATGTCGGCGGAAGCGTTGAAATGGCAGCTGGAGGGGACCGCGCTGGGTGATGTCGACACATTGCATCTCACCGTGCTGGCGCGTACCGCACAGGAAAATCACCTGGTGGCCGTTGATCCTCCCAGGCTACAGGCCGCCCTTGATGCGGTTAAGCAGCGTGGTTTTACCCCAGACTACGCGCTACCAGACGTCTTAATGTTGCCACATGGCCAGGCTTTCCGCCTTGATGAGCAGTGGCTGGCGCGCACCGAACCGTTCAGCGGCGTCAGCGTAGCCGTGGCCGATCTGCCGCTGCTTGCTGCCCAAGACAGTGCGCTTTGCGAGCGCGTTAAGGAGCATGAAACGTGCGGCCGATTAACGGCAGAGGCTGAAAAAATCAGCCTGCCGTCACTGCTGCACGGTGGTTTCAGCCCTGCGGTAAACTGGCGTAACGGCTTACGTAGCCTGACCGCCGCACTGTTCCTCTCCGGATGCTGTTTGTCGGCGATCCCGCTTTATCATGGCTGGCAGCTAAACCTAGCCGCCGACCGGTTCAGAGAGCAGACGCTGCAACACTATCAGCACTATTTTCCACAGGAGCGACCGGCAAAGCCCGCACAGGCATTGCTGGCACACATACATCAGAAAGAAACCCATAAGCCCACCGCCGGCCTGCTGGTACTTCTGACGGAATGCTCGGCCCTGCTCTCAAACATCAAAGAAATCCCGCTGCAAACGCTGGAGTGGGATGCTAAACGCCAGCAGCTAAGTTTACACTTCGCCAAAGTGATACCGGCGGATAACGAGCTGATCACGCCGGAGGGCTATCAACTGGCCAGACAAGGCGACAGCAGCATTATTATTAGTAGGAAACCATGAATAAAAAACGTCTCAACTTTTGGCAAAGCAGGCAACCCCGCGAGCGCTGGCTGCTGATGCTTTGCCTGTTCGGTGCCATCGTCGCCGGATCCTACATCGCCAGAGAACAGGCGGTAGCCTGGCAGCTGCGGGCGGAGAACCAACTGCAACAGCGTCAGCTTGAATGGCAGCAGATCCGTCAGCTGGAAGGCCGGATACAGGCGGTACTGGCCCGCCAGCCGGAAAAAAAACCTGCCCTTGCACAGCTGAATACGCTGCTGCCACAGGGCTTAGCCCTGCAACAGACATCGGACGACACCTGGACCGCGGCCAGCGGGCAGGTCTCGCTGGCATCGTTATTAAACTCACTGGTGAAGCTGGAGCAGCGCTACGCGCTGCAACCGTCGCGTTTGCTTATTGAACAAAAGGGGACTCAACTGCAGCTGGTTCATATGGAACTCAATCGTGATCGATAGCGGCTTTTACTGGCTGTTATTGGCCTTGCTGGGGGCCGCAACAGGGAGCCTGCTTAACGTGGTGACCTGGCGTCTGCCGCTGATGATCGGTGCGGATGCGCCGCCGGGGTTCAACCTGTGGCTACCGGCTTCACACTGCCCGGGGTGTAAAACTACGGTGCGCTGGCGCGACAATATTCCGCTCCTGAGCTGGCTGCTGCTCAGGGGGCGCTGCCGCCATTGCCAGCGACGAATATCCCGCCGCTATCCTCTGACCGAGTTCGCTACGCTACTGCTGACGCTGGCGCTCGGCTGGCTTTTTCCCCCCGGAACCTTATTACTGGCGGTGCTGCTGTTTAGCTGGCTATTACTGGCGCTGGTATTAATTGATGCCGAACATCAGCTGCTGCCCGATGCGCTGACGATGCCGCTGTTGTGGATTGGCCTGTCGGCCAATTTACTGGGGTGGCTTCGAGGCCCCGGCCTGGCGGCGGCCGTCATCGGGGCAATCGCGGGTTATTTGACCCTGGCGCTGCTGGCGCAGGGTTATCGCCTGCTGTCAGGTAAGGACGCACTTGGGCTGGGGGATGCGAAGTTACTGGCTGCCCTGGGCGCATGGCTGGGTTGGCAGCAGCTGCCGGTGCTGCTGCTGCTGGCTTCGATTAGTGGAATAACCTGGGTGCTGTTGACCCATTTGCTGTTCCGGCGATCGCTCAATGCGCCGCTGCCATTCGGCCCCTTTCTTAGCGCCGCAGGTTTAATACTGCTGATCTGCGCGAATGGCTATAGGTTTTTCTGGATATACTGACTATCAGACCATCATGCGGCCTGATAGTCAGGCCGACACATTGTTAAAACGCTTACTTTTCAACGCTTCCTTGCCGCTGCATCACTCCCCCTACCGCCCGCCGTATGCTTATTTTTGTGCATACTGGATAAAAGGAACGACTGCCTGATTCAGGGCTGCGCATTTAACCGACTGCGATGGGCTGTCCGCGTCCAGCGCACTGATACGCGTGGAAACCTGTTGAGCAAACTGCTGGCGGAAGTTCCGGTCGACCGTCCATCCGCGCTCTTTAGCAAGGTCCAGCGCCTTATTCACTAATATCACCTTGTCAGGAATATCACCCCGGTGACAGTTTTGCTTTAACCAGCTGGCGGAAGCCACCAGCGAAGAGAGTTGTGCCAGCTGGCTGGTTACCGGGATAGCGGCAGGTTTACTACTCTGTGAGCTTTGACAGCCGACTAAGGTCAACAAGGGCAGTAATAGAATAGTACTTAGGATTTTAATACTCATAATCATCACATCAGATAAAAGATAAGCAATTATACCTTTATCGTTATTTTCCGGTGTTTTAATAAGGTAATTTAAGTTTTTATAAGAAAACCGTTAAATAAGATGCTCCCAAAAAAATCAACACGCTGAATTTTACAATGAAAGCAGGATGACAGAGATATAACGTATTCTAAGAATCATTAAGTACCGCACCAGCTAACTTCCCCCTATTCTTCACTGGCTTAGCTGCAGTTGCAGTTACGGCTAAAGGCATGGATTATCCGGCCTCTATTTTTATATTAGCAAATACGGAATAGATGAAATTATGAAATTTAACAAACTCGCTCTTGCCATTACTACCTTATTAGTCAGTGGGAGTGTGTTAGCACACGGTTATATCACCACCCCTCCTTCTCGTGACACCATGTGCAAGATGTCAAAGAACAACACTGAGATCTGCGGCGACCAGGTTCAGTACAATACTTCATCGATTGGTGAATCGCCTAAAGGCTTCCCGGGTAATATCAATACGCCGCCAGATGGTAAACTTCCAAGCGGTACGGGTAGTGCTGCACCAATGAGCGAAAAACTTAACCTGCAAACTGCCGACATGTGGGCCAAAAGCCCAATTAAGGCAGGGGAGTACAAATTCACATGGGAAATTACCGCACCGCATAAAACCACCAACTTCAACTACTTTATTACCAAGCAGGGCTGGGATGCCAATAAGCCGCTGACGCGCGACTCATTTGAAACCGTGCCGTTCTGTGTGAATGAGATGAACGGAGTTGCACCATTACTGGGCGCGGTCAGCCATGACTGCGTACTGCCTGAACGTACCGGTTATCAGGTTATTTATGCCGCATGGGAAATCTCGGATACGGGTAATACCTTCTACAAAGTTATCGATGTCGACTTCGGCAACGCCATTCCTTCTGAATTTCCAAAATCAGTTGGCGAAATTAACCCAACTATCGATCTTAAAGCAGGTGACACCGCCTCTGTCCGCGTATTTGAAGACACGGAAAAGTCGAGCGCTGGCGTAACTCTGAAGATCAACAGCGATGCCGAAGGTAAAAAAGAGGTCTGGAGTAAGGCGTTGGCTGAACTGATCAACAAAGAGTATAAAGACGTGCGTGCCGGAATTCTCAACGAGGATGGCACCGTGGAACCGGCCGCTGGCAGAAACAACATTTATGCCAAGAAAGATTCCGCAATCTCGGCTATTCACCTGGAGCTTGAAACCGAACAGGTTGCGCCTCTGGAGCTGGAAGTTAACAAACTCAAAAAAGAGTACAAGCTGACTGACGGCGCGGTGAAGATCGATGTGACGGGAAGCGCAACGCCTGAGTCGAAGGTTACCGCAGAGCTTATCAGCAAAACGCGTAAACAGGGCAAACTCGAGACTGCGGTCGTGGGTGCCGATGGTAAATTTAAACTGTTGCTTGAAGGTTCCAATCTGAAAGCCGGCATTTCTTCGGTGGTTGTTAAAGCCACTACCCAGAATGGCGCTGCTCCTAAGCAGGATACCCAGAATGTGAAGCTGACCGCAAATGCGGGCGGCGGCAACGTTGAGGCAGAATTTACCTACCCTGAAGGCATTGAAAAGTACGTGTCCGGAACGACAGTGCAGCAGGCTAAAAACGGCAAAGTCTATCAGTGTAAAGAAGGTGCGGTCGCTGGCTGGTGCCGGATCTACTCTAGCAGCGCTAACCAATTTGAGCCAGGCGTAGGCTCAAACTGGCAGGACGCATGGAACGAAGTGGGCGCAGCTAAAAAAGCTCACTAAGTTATCCCTGATATTCCATCATTATCTGGCCGCAACAGGGGCCAGATAATGATGTTCATCCACGCCCTGTCCGCATTTGCGGGCGGGGCGTTTTTTTATTCATCCTACGGTCCTCTGCCTGCCGTATTTCCTTTAATAGCGCCTGCCTGAAAAATGCGTTGTGCGCTGAACAGGATAGAGACAACCGCGGGTGCCCGCTAATGATACGGATGGATAATGAGCTGAAGAGCAGGGTGCGAGGCTGGAACCTATCAAGCCGGCTAAGCCGACGCGGAACGCGTTTATCGCAAGGTTTAACAGCACGTACCGGACAGAAGAACTGGATTGTTACCTGGTCAAACGCTGAACGAAACACGGAGGATCGCGGAACGCTGGCTGGCTGGCTGAATGAATACAACAGCGAGCGTCCTCATGAGTTCCTGAATAACCTGACGCCGGAAGAATACCGGCTGATAAAGCGAAAATCTCAAAAAGTGCGTGGAACTCAAGCTGAAATACATACACGCAGCGCCAGCCAGAATAAAGCTGGCGAAAGCCGTGATTTATTCCGGGGCGGTATAAGCCGCAAAGCGCTTATGCAGCTTTTGCAACTTGGGAGGAATAACGGCAAGACAGTAACGATTTCCCTGCCCTTCTCCAGCCCAGTAATCCTGATGATAATCTTCTGCCGGATACCAGGTCGAATGGGCTTCAATGGTGGTCACTATTGCGTCGTTGTGCTCACTCTGGGCGCGTGCAATGGCCATTTTTGCTTCTTCCAACTGTTCCTCGCTGACCGGGAATATGGCCGAACGATACTGCGTGCCGATATCATTTCCCTGGCGGTTGAGCTGGGTCGGATCGTGGGTGGCAAAACTGATATCCAGCAGGTCGCCGAAGCTGACCTTTTCCGGATCAAAACCAATGCGGATGGCTTCAGCATGCCCCGTATCACCACCGCACACCTGTTTGTAAGTGGGATTTTCTGTGTGTCCTCCGATATAACCACTCTCAACGGATACCACGCCATGAATCTGTTTAAATACCGCTTCAGTACACCAGAAGCAGCCTCCGGCAATGATTGCGTATTCTGTCGCCATTTTTTACTCCTTTTGCCTAAAATTCTGCTGATTCGCTATTGAGTTCATATCAGCTTTGGCTATTTGTCACGCCAGGTCAACACGTTTTTAGCCAACCGCACCACGGTTGATATTCTATCGAGGTCATTAAGATCTTCATCGTTCAGGAAGACGCAGACCACCACAAAAATAAAAAAGTGCCATCCATAATGGGGTGACGTACAGGATGTCGAACGTTCTTTTAAACGCAGTGAACCGGCATTCAGGGCTTCAATTCACGGGGCAGGCGCTCGGCTGTCGCCATCAGGCAGAACCGATTCCCCTTATGATTTCACTCATGCCTGGTGGCCAGCAACGTTTTCATCGCCTGTAAATTGACAGAGCGCGTGCCCTTGCGCCATACCAGCCAGATAGAAATGTGCCCCATTCCCTCACCGAGAGGCCAGGCGTTAACGCTGTCTCGTCCGGGCATACTTTCCAGCATGCTGGCCGGGATCAGCGCCAGCCCGGCACCGGCGCTGACGCAGGCGAGAATACCGTGATACGACTCCATCTCGAAAATTTTTCCGGGAACGGCATGGGTGCGAGCAAACCAGTTTTCAAACAGGCGGCGGTATGAGCAGTTGGCGCGAAAGGCGTAGATGGTCGAGCCGGAAATGCCGGAGGCATCGGAAACCGGCGGATGATTGAGCGCGCCGATCAGCACCAGCTCCTCGGCGAAAACCGGCATCCCTTCCAGCTGCGGGTGCTTAGGCGGCCCGTCAACAAACGCCGCGCTGTACCGGCCGGCCAGCACGCCGTCAATCATCTCGCCCGAAGGCCCGGTGGACAGATCCAGACCGACCTGCGGCCAGCTCTGATGATAGCGTGCAATTAGCGGTGGCAGCCTGACGGCAGCGGTGCTTTCAATGGCGCCCAGCGTGAAAATACCCGCGGGCTGCTGGCCTGAGACGCTCTGTTTCGCCTCCTCTGACAGCGCAAGAATACGCTGACTATAAGCGAGAAACGTTCTGCCGCTGTCCGTGATATGCAGACGCAGCTTTTCGCGCCGAAACAGCTCGCAGCCAAGTTCTTCCTCAAGCTGCTTCAGACGGGTAGAGATATTGGACGGTACCCGATGCAGCTTTTCCGCCGCCGCGCTAACGCTGCCCTGTTCGGCTATCGCACACAATATCTCCAACTGTGTCAGATCCATATCATTCTCTTTTTGAGATAGTAATTTTCTCTATTATTCATTTTAAAAGAATCATTCGCAAGATTATGATCGGCGCTATGCTGAGTCATGGCGCAACGGACGCTGGCTTTCCACTTATTCTGTTTTTTGATAAGGCGGTAATGATGAAAAACGTTTCTTCTGCGGCAGCGGTTTCCCGCAATCCGGCCACGGGCGACGAGCTTGCCCGCTATCCATTTGCCAGCGGCGATGAAGTCGACAGCGCGCTGGCATTAACCGATAGCGCATTTCAACGCTGGCGTCATAGCGCCATCAGCGAGCGCGTGACGCTGCTGCGCAACGTGGCGGGTGCCCTGCGTCAGCAGGCGCGCGAGCTGGCGGAGATGATGACTCGTGAGATGGGCAAGCCTGTCGATCAGGGGCTGGCTGAGGTCGAGAAAAGCGCCGGGCTGTGCGAATGGTACGCTGAACACGGCCCGACTTTCCTTCAGCGTGAGCCGACCCTGGTCGAGGGGAACAAAGCCTTTGTCGACTACCTGCCGCTGGGGCCGGTTCTGTCGGTGATGCCGTGGAATTTTCCCATCTGGCAGGTGCTGCGCGGGGCTGTGCCCATTCTGCTGGCCGGCAACAGCTACCTGTTGAAACCGGCACCTAACGTGATGGGATGCGCGCTGTTACTTCAGAAAACCCTGATCGGTGCCGGCGTACCGGAAGGGCTTTTTGCGGTGGTGAACGCCGATAATGACGGCGTGGCGCAGGCAATTAACGATCGGCGTATTGCCGCCGTGACCGTAACCGGCAGCGTGCGCGCCGGTGCGGCAATCGCTGCCCTGTCCGGTGCGGCGATAAAAAAATGCGTGCTGGAGCTGGGTGGCTCCGATGCCTTTATCGTGCTGGCGGATGCGGATATTGATGCTGCGGTAAAAGGGGCAATTGCGGGCCGCTTTATGAATAACGGTCAGCTGTGTATTTCCGCGAAGCGCATTATCGTGGAAGCGTCGGTGTTCGACGCGTTCCGGGATAAGTTTGTCAACGCCGTTAAAGAGATGAAAATCGGCGACCCGCGCGAACCCGGCACCTGGATTGGCCCGATGGCACGCTACGATCTGCGCGACGAGCTGGATGCTCAGGTACAGGCCACGCTGAAGGAAGGAGCCACCCTGCTGCTTGGCGGCCATGTTCTGCCGGGCGAAGGTAACTATTATGCGCCGACGGTGCTCAGTGGCGTGAAGCCAGGCATGACCAGCTTTGCACAGGAGCTGTTTGGTCCAGTGGCTTCGCTGATCGAGGCTGATGATGCTGAACACGCGGTGGCAATGGCGAATGACTCGGAGTTCGGCCTCGGCGGCAGCCTGTGGAGCCGCGACCTTGCCGTGGCGCAAAAGCTGGCGTCACGTATCGAGACCGGCGGCGTCTTTATTAACTCGCCGAGCTTCTCCGATCCGCGCGTTCCGATCGGCGGTGTGAAGAAAAGCGGCTTTGGTCGTGAGCTGTCTCACTTTGGTCTGCGTGAGTTTACCAATACTCAGACGGTGTGGATGGAAGAGTAACCGCTGACCTGACGACTTCCCTCTTCTCATTGAGGAGGGGGAAGTCCAACAGCCGACGCTTATCGCATCTCTGGCCATGATACGGTTGGAATGCCGTTAAGCTTTGGCTTTGCAAACAGAAATCCCTGGAATTTGCTGATACCGGCGGCTTCCAGCCACATCCACTCTTCCGCTTTTTCTACCCCTTCCGCGATCTCCAGCGAAGAGCAGCATTTGATGATCGCCTGAACAATGGCCTGTTTCGGTCCGCTTTGGTGTATATCGCTGATGATATGACGGTCAATTTTTATCTTGTCCGGCTGGAATCTTGCCAGCAGCAACAGGCCTGCTGAACCGGCGCCAAAGTCATCTATCGCCAGACTGATGCCTGCCGCCTTCAGCTGCTTTAATGCCGTTTCAAGGGCGTCGATACTGGAAATAACCTCATTTTCAGTGACCTCAATCACTATCTGTTCGGGAACCAGACCGTTGTTGCGGATCTCCTGCAACAAAAAATCCACCGCATCAGGAACGTCGACCAGCGCCATCGGCAACAGGTTGATGGATAAAGTGATCCCCTCAATCCCCATTCTTTGAGCCATGCTGAAAACGTGCTTTTTCGACTTTAGATCCGTTTCGTATACTTTATCCGGCGGTAACTGCGCAAAATACGCCAGCGGAGACCCGCCATCCGCACTGCGCAGTAAGGCTTCAATGGAGACAATCTTCCGGGAAAGGGGATCGATTATCGGTTGAAAAGCAAAGGTCAGGCCGTCGGCGGAAGAAACTGCCGTCTCTTCGAATACCGGATGATCATCCGGGATGAATTCCCAGAGGTCTGCCGGAGGAATTTCGAAGTAGTTTTCCTTTTCCGTAGTCTCAATGAAGGTGCGGAGGAACTGCAGCGCCCTGTCATCATAGGTAAGATTAAACTTTGACGTTCCTCTGTCGAGGACGGCCTGAAGCACGGACTCCTTGTCATGCTTTCTCAGGTCGAAAAGCTCCATGCCCGCGTTGCCAAACCGACGTAGCGGGGCATAATCGCGCATAAGCTTGACCACATTATGATGCCGGGGATCTTTGCAGATATGTTCGTAGAGGGTATTCACCGCCGCTTCCGGGCCTTCCAACACCTGAAAAAAATGGGTGCCGTTGAAAAGCAAAATGCCGGTGATGTGCAGTGAGCCGTTCACTTTATTGGCTTTTTCTGCCAATCGTGCAAGTGATTTCACCGGGACATCATCAGAAAGGTGGCTGCGGTAGATGAGCGTTGACAACATAAAATATTCCCGGCGTTAACGTGAGTGGCGCACACATTACCAGATATCTTCGGGGCATTGTCTACCGCTATTTTACTTGTGAGAAAATTTCATCGGTTTGTCCAACGCAAGTACGGTGATACGCCACACCGCAGCCTGTTTTCAGACCATGGGGGCAGCAGGATGATTATTTTCTCTGCCTGTTATTCCAGGGGTTATCGGCCGGCGGCTGCGGCTCGGTGGTGTGGGCATCGTTTAGCGAAGCCAAATAGAGATCTTCGACCTCTTTGCGCGCCCACGGCGTGCGGCGCAGAAACTTCAGGCTGGATTTAATGCTAGGATCGCTCTTAAAGCAGTTAATGTTGATGCGCTTTGCCAGCTGCTCCCAGCCAAAACGCGCGACCAGCCTATTGAGCAGCGCTTCCAGCGTGACGCCATGTAACGGGTCTTTTGCAGAGGGATTTGTCATGGTTTCTTCCAGTGGTTCGGCACGAATGGCGCACACCTTACTCAGGGTGAGTGGCTTATGCAACTGCGGTTGTGCTCCGGGCCTGTATGTGAATAAAGAACCGCATGGTCCAGTGCTGTTTTTAGCCAATTTCGCACCGCTCTGGACACAACCGTCATTCTGTCACATTCCGTTGGCTTTCCTGCCCAGTGACTCACACCGTAACCGCGGTGTGATCAGAAGCCTTTTCCTGCTTTCAGCGGCCCGCGGCAATTATCGCCAAATGGCTAAACCCCCGCAGTTCAAGCTCCGTCGCCGCTTTTGCCGCCCGGAGACCGCTGGCACAGACCAGCACGATACGGCGGTCGGTGGGGGGCTGCCAGTCTGACAGCTGCTGAGGCAGAACCCGCTGCACGGCATCGGTCACGCTGTCCGGTGCCTCATCCACGCTACGCAGTTCCACCACACAGTCTTGTGCCGTCAGCAAATGGCGATCGATAAACGGCACCGGCGGCTGGTCAGGCTCGGTGGCGGAATCAAAACGAAACGGGCGAAAATGCCACTGCACAAAGTCGCAGTTGACCAGACAACCCAGCGGAGAAGGCGAGAAGTTCAGCAGGATACTGAGCGCCATCTGCGCCTGCATTGCGCCCAGCGTGGCAACCGCTGGCCCCATTACCCCGGCAGTATTGCAGTTCGCGGCGGAACCCGGCAGCTGCGGAAAAAGGGCGCGATAGCTGGGCGCGCCAGCACAAAAGCCGCCCACGTAACCCCGGCGGCCCAGCACGGAAGCGCTGACCAGCGGAATATGATGCGCCAGACAGGCATCGGAGAGCTGCCAGGTCAGGGCAAAGTTGTCGGCGGCGTCGATAGCCAGGTCGATGCCATCAAGCGCGGCCTCCGTGGCGCTGGCCGTCAGGGCGTGGGGACGTGCATCCACCACGCATTCAGGATTACGAGTGGCCAGCGCGCGCCGGGCGCAGAACACCTTCTCCTCACCGATATCCTGCATACCGTACAGCGTCTGGCGATGCAGGTTATGCTCTTCAACCCTGTCGCCATCATACAGGCGCAGATAGCCAACGCCGGCTGCTGCCAGCAGCGGCAGCAGCGCTGAACCCAGACCGCCCGCGCCGATGACCAGGACACGCGCCTGGGCCAGGCGCTGTTGCCCGCTTTCGCCGATTTCCGGCAGCATGGATTGTCGTTGATAACGACTCATGATTTACCACTCCTGTGAGCTAAACTGCGCCATACCAAAGATCGGCGTTGAGGCCGTTGCCATATCTCGCCGCTCGATCAATCCCGCACCGCGTGCGTCATAGCCCGCACGAATGGCCGCTGCAAACGCCTGCGCCATACGCCGCGGGTCCTGTGCCTTAGCCACTGCGGTATTCAGCAGGATGGCATCAAACCCCATCTCCATCGCCAGGGCGGCCTGGCTTGGCGAACCGATGCCCGCGTCAATAATCAGGGGAATATCTTTGAACCATGAACGCATGGAACGCAGCCCCTCAATATTGCGCAGCCCCTGCCCGGAGCCAATCGGTGCGCCCCACGGCATCAGCAGTTCACAGCCAGCCTCCAGCAGCTTTTCTCCAAGGATCAGGTCTTCGGTGGTGTAGGGGAAGACCTGAAACCCGTCGGCGCACAGAATGCGTGCCGCTTCCACCAGGGCAAACGGATCCGGTTGCAGCGTGTCGGCATGACCAATCACCTCCAGCTTTATCCAGCGGGTATTGAACAGCTCACGCGCCATATGGGCCGTGGTGACCGCCTCTTTCACCGTATGACAGCCTGCCGTGTTGGGTAAAATGCGTTTGTTCAGCTGCGTCAACAGCTCGCGGAACGCGCCGCCCTGACCGCCTTCGCGGCGCAGGCTAACGGTAATAATTTCACTTTTTGAAGCCTCCGCTGCCTGCTGCAGGATCTGCGGCGAGGGGTAGCCGGCGGTGCCGAGTAAAAAACGCGATTGCGGCACGAAGTCGTAAAACATGTTTCAGCCTCCCTGCATCGGCGATAGCACTTCCAGCTCACACCCTTCTGTCAGCGGCTGTGAGTCGTACTGCGATCGCGGCACAAACTGGCCGTTGACGGCGCTGGCGATACAGCCTGCATCGATCTGCCGTTCACGCAGTAATTCCGCCAGGGTACGGGCGTGGGTATCGATCGAGCTGCCGTTAAGTTGAATGTTCAAATCAGGTTCTCCTGCGTCAGTTGTTGCATCAGTTTCTCCGCCATCATCGGCGCGAGAAGAAATCCGTGTCGGTACATGCCGTTGAGATACCAGGCACCGTTGCGATGACGAACTTCAGGAATATTGTCAGGCCAGGCCGGACGCAGCCCCGTACCGCTCTCCACGATCCGCGCCTCTGCCAGAGCCGGATGGATGCTGTACGCCGCGCTCAGCATTTCCATCATGGCACGGGCGCTGATCGGGCTGCCGTCGTGGCTCTCTACCATGGTGGCGCCCAGCATAAAACGCCCTTCCGCACGCGGCACCAGGTAGCAAGGAAAGCGCGGATGAAGCAGGCGGATCGGGCGTGAGAACTGGACGTCATCGCAGTGCAGGATGAGCATTTCGCCGCGAACGGCACGCAGGCCGGGCAGCTCAGCGGCCGCGTGAATGCCGCGACAGTCAATTATCCGGCCCGCCGGCGGTCCGTGATGAAAGTTGACGCCAGCGCGTTGTAATTTCTCACGCAGCTGCTGCATGGCGTGACGCGGGTCGAGATGGGCCTCACCAGAGAAAAAAAGTCCACGAGCGAAGCGTCCTGCCAGGTCCGGCTCCAGAGCATCGGGCGCGACCCACTGGTGAGCATGAGTCATGCGGGCGAAGCGCGTCAGTTCAGGGGCATCGCGCGGCGGAGCCACCACCAGAGTACCTCGATGTTCCACTCCGTCAACGCGGGCGGACCACCACGGCGCCGAGCGCTGGCCGAGTTCAACCACCTCTGGCGGCGCGCTTTCACCTTCACACCAGGGCGCGAGCATGCCGCCCGCCAGGTGTGATGCCGGCTGATGCTGCCTATCGACGATCACTTCCAGTGATGCGCCCCGCTCGGCGAGGAGAGTAGCGATACAAAGCCCGGTAACGCCATCGCCGATCACTGACCAGCGACTCATGATGTAGGGTTTCCGGGCGACGGAATAAAAGCTGCGGATGGTGTCACGTAAGCCTCTCAAATCATGCGGAGACCCGTGATACAGGAAGGGAAAAGGCGAAAGCGCTGTGGGATCGTGCTCTCGCGGCAGGTATCTTCAGGATCGGCAAGATACGAGTCTTCCTACGCCAGTATCATCTGGGTCAGGTTCTAAGGGTCGCTAAGCCGCGAAAATCGCTATTAGCCTCTCAGTCTCTTTGGCGAGACTCCCCTGACAGGTACTAGTTGTATTTTACCAGGGGCCTGCCGTCAAGCCGCAGGCCCTTTTTTTCGCCGTTATTATCCGTACGATCTACCATAACATCCGTTGCGCATCGGGCGTGAAAAGCCGCTTAGTTCGCGGCTTTCAGGCACGATCAATAGTGATAACGGCAGGAGGCGATGAGTAAAGAATCATCGCTGACGGCGTAGACCAGCCGATGCTCGGAAGTGATCCTTCGAGACCAGAAACCAGCCAGGTTATGTTTCAGAGGCTCAGGCTTCCCTTTTCCTTCAAAAGGTATCCTGCTGGTATCCTTAATGAGCTCATTTATCTTTTTTACCGTTCTTTTGTCCGCTTCCTGCCAGTTAAGATAGTCTTCCCATGCTTCAGCGGACCATGTCAGCTTCACTCAATGATGTCCCTTTCTACACCTTTACCGCTTTGCAGGCTTTCTACGGAGTCGATAAGCCTGCGCGCATTCTTGGGCGATCGAAGGAGATAAGCGGTTTCTTCGAGGGAATTATATTCTTCGAGAGACATCAGCACGCATGATTCACCGTTCTGGCGGGTGATCAGCACAGGTGACCTGTCCTCGACTGTCTGAAGCATTGTTGCAGACAGATTTTGCCTTGCTTCGCTGTAACTTATCGCTCTCATGTATGCCCTCTCATCAAACAGACAAGTCATTGTACAATCATCATTGTAAACCATTTTGGTTTACATTGCTTTGTCTGCGCATTGGATCATAACACCCGTTGCGAATTGAACATGAGCAAGCCCGTAGTACGGGCTTCAGTCGTAGACAGCGCATCGATGGCCGATAGAGCCAGAATCCCCCAACACGTCAGGCCCATTTTTTATTAAATGACGATCGGATAAGTCGCAGGACGTGAAGATCGCAGAATTTTTTTTATTTGAATGCGCGATCAATAAAAACTATCATTTATCCCCTTACGCAAAGAATTTTCTTCCTAAGCGAGGTTTTCTAACAAAAGTTACAACGATAAACTAAGATATTATACGACTGATATCCTGGTGGTTCTCCCAGTGTGATTAGCGGATATACGGCGGTTTTAACCCAATATGCGCTAATGCGCGCTTTGCAGAGCTTAATCCAGGATTTTTCTTTTTGAGCATTTTTTCGGAGATATTATGCCGACCACTGAAACACCAGAAAAGCTCCAGAGAGATCGCATTAATCCCGTGGTTTTCTACACTTCAGCAGTACTGATCCTGCTGTTTTCTCTGACAACCATTCTGTTTACCGATTTTTCCGATCGCTGGATTAATCGTACCCTTAACTGGGTTTCCAATACCTTCGGCTGGTATTATTTACTGGCTGCCACGTTGTACATTGTGTTCGTTATCTTTATGGCCTGTTCACGCTTTGGCTCAATAAAGCTCGGGCCGGAACAGTCGAAACCTGAATTCAGCCTGATGAGCTGGGCTGCAATGCTATTTGCTGCCGGGATTGGTATCGATCTGATGTTCTTCTCAGTGGCTGAACCGGTGACCCAGTACATGATGCCGCCGGAAGGCCAGGGGCAGACGCTGGAGGCGGCGCGCCAGGCGATGGTGTGGACCCTGTTCCATTACGGCCTGACGGGCTGGTCGATGTATGCGCTGATGGGTATTGCCCTCGGCTACTTCAGCTACCGCTATGGCCTGCCGCTGACTATCCGCTCCGCGCTCTATCCCATCTTCGGTAAACGAATCAACGGTCCTATCGGGCATACGGTGGATATCGCCGCGGTGCTGGGCACTATCTTCGGCATTGCCACCACCCTCGGTATCGGCGTGGTACAGCTTAACTACGGGCTGAAGGTGCTGTTCGACGTGCCTGAAGGCCTGACGGCGCAGGCCGGACTGATCGTTCTTTCAGTAATAATGGCGACGATTTCAGTCACCTCCGGCGTGAATAAGGGTATCCGCTTTCTGTCGGAGCTGAACGTCCTGCTGGCCTTTGGTTTGATCCTGTTCGTGCTTTTCGTCGGCGATACCAGCTTCCTGCTCAACGCGCTGGTGCTTAACGTGGGTGATTATATCAACCGCTTTATGGGCATGACGCTCAACAGCTTTGCATTCGATCGCCCGACAGAATGGATGAACAACTGGACGCTGTTCTTCTGGGCCTGGTGGGTTGCCTGGTCGCCGTTTGTCGGACTGTTCCTGGCGCGTATCTCCCGTGGCCGTACTATTCGCCAGTTTGTGCTTGGTACGCTCACCATTCCGTTTATCTTCACCCTGTTGTGGCTGTCGATTTTCGGTAACAGCGCGCTGAACGAGATCATCCACGGTAACCTGGCACTGGCACAGGAAACGCTGGCGCACCCTGAGCGCGGCTTCTACAGCCTGCTGGCGCAATATCCTGGCTTCACGTTTAGCGCCTCTGTCGCCACCATCACCGGCCTGTTGTTCTATGTCACCTCGGCGGATTCCGGCTCGCTGGTGCTGGGGAACTTTACCTCCCATCTGACAGACATCAATAATGATGCGCCGAACTGGCTGCGTATTTTCTGGTCGGTGGCAATTGGCGTGCTGACACTGGGTATGCTGATGGTGAACGGCGTGACGGCGCTGCAGAAAACCACGGTGATCATGGGGCTGCCCTTCAGCTTCGTCATCTTTTTCGTGATGGCTGGACTGTATAAATCGCTAAGGGTTGAAGACCATCGCCGTGCCAGTGCGACGGTAAATACGCCGCCGGTTCCTGTATCACGCGATGACCGTCTGAACTGGAAACAGCGTATTTCGCGCGTGATGAACTACCCGGGAACCACCCATACACGCAAGATGCTGGACACTGTGTGCCGCCCGGCGATGGAAGAGGTGGGGCGCGAACTGGAGCGCCGTGGCGCGAAAGTACAGGTCAATGAGATCCCGGCGGTAGATGACGAACGACTGAACCATCTTGAACTGCTGGTCGATTTGGCCGATGAACAGAGCTTCCTCTATCAGATTTGGCCACAGTGTTACTCTGTACCGGCATTTACCTACCGTGCACGCAGCGGTAAGTCTGACTACTTCCGTCTGGAAACCTTCCTGCTGGAAGGTACACAGGGCAACGACCTGATGGACTACACGAAAGAGCAGATCATTAATGATATTCTCGATCAGTATGAACGTCATCTGACCTTCCTGCATATCCACCGGGAAGCGCCAGGCAATAGCATGCCTTTCCCTGATGCCTAAAATTCTCCTCGCCCTTCGGGGCGAGGATGAACCTGCCGACGGGTTTCCTGCCGTATTTAGCAACCTGAAATATCATCTTTTCATAAAATAATGAGATGAGAAATTAAGGTGACAGATTAAAAATGGGGCGGTGAAAGTCGTTAAATCAAATGAACGGCGGCTGCCCTTTCGAGCTTAAACTCACCGTTAAATACGACCGGATGAAAAAGTGCGTGACTGTAATGGGTACGCATTTAGCCAGCCAACCGGGAAGTAATCACGTTTGTGTAAAAAAAGTGATGAGATTTATCCCCCTTTCCATTAAATGAGATAACGGCAAGGGATCATGCGGGATAATCTGAAGAATTGATCGTTATCCGTATCAACTCACATCCCGCCATTCTGATAAAAGAGATCGCCTTCTGATAGAATTTACTTTTTCTCAGTGGCCGTAAATACGGCAACGACGCCATGTTGTTGGATATTGACCTGTTCAAAATAACGGCACAAGACGTTTTTTAGGTCATTAAGCGAGTCATATTTGTTGCTGAAAATACCTTTCTTATTATAGAGATTCATTAAGTAGCGTCCAAAGGAATTGTGTTCCACACCGCTCCCTAAGATCGTCGCCCCGTGAAGCGTGCCTTTGTCAGATAAGGCGTGTGATGCATGCTCTATCGCTGATGCTTTTTCCTGCATATTCCCCTGTAAACAATGCAAGAGATAATACATTGAAACTGAATCATATTTTCCCTTTTCTTCCTCGGGTAACGGAGTGAATATATCGTGCTGTAATACGTGTTTTACTCTGTGAACGCCAATCCGTTTTTTTGCCGCCGCAAGGCTATTGGGGTTGAGATCCAGAAGAGTTATGGTGTCGGAAATATCATTGGCTTTCGCCAGATAGTAACCCGTGCCAACGCCTATATCCAGATGGTTTTTTGCCATATTCTGCTGGAAATGAGGAAGTAATATTTTATCAGTATTGCAACGCCACGCGTAATTATTCGATATATTCAATACCCACATATCATAAAGTTTTAATATGAATGGGGTGTATATGCCAGCTCCCTTCTCACTTCTGCGGTCCATTTTTATTCTCCATGTATTTATTTACCATCCTACTGTAAACGATAAGCACAAATAGATAAAGTTATGTTTCATAGTATGACTATATGACATTCATAGAGCGTATTCTTTGAATCACGAATTTTTTCTCCGAAGTCTCCCTGATATTGCAGTCAGCCTGGATAACAGAAAATATCTCCGCTAAAATTATTTGTTCTTCCGGTACAGGGTTAATCCGTACTCCTGTGCACAACATTCTCGGCGCGGGTTCGGCTGGGATAGTGAACCTTCAGCTTTTTTCTAAAGCTGCCGATAGTCTGGCCCGTAATATCGTTTGCTGGGTAGTTCCGTATTTTCTGGCAACGGCGCTGACACCTTCTCACGCATCGATAGCCGCAATCACCCGGCGTACGCTAAAACCCAATGCACCTCAGGCGCATTGGGTCGGATGAGCTGCCCGCCATGAATATTATGGCAATGTAAGAGCGCTACTTTTGGATATTATTCATCCTCACCTGCAGTCTGGAAATTTGTCCGGTTATCTCGGCCGTCCTCTCTGCAAGAGCCCTTATTTCACTCGCAATAACTGAAAAACCACGTCCCTGCACCCCGGCTCTGGCCGCTTCTATACTGGCATTAAGCGAAATCAGTTTAATTTGTGACGCTATATTGCTGTTTTCTGAAACCAGTTCGCCAATTCCTTTCGTGATTTCTACAGAGTCCTGTCTGTACACTTGCTGTTGAGCTTCGTACACCTGCCGATCTTTGAGTGCCTGTATATCGATAAGTGCACCGACCGCTCTCAGCGGCGTACCGTCCGCTTTTCGCTTTGTCTGACCCCGTGCGCGAAACCATCGATACTTACCGTTGCGTAGCATAAGCCGGTATTCAATATCGAAATCCGTCTGCCCTGTTCTGTCACCGAGATGTTTGCCGAAAGCATCAAGCGCCAGCTGTTTGTCTTCAGGGTGAAGGCGTGATGCCCAGCTATCCATGACATCAGGAAACTCTTCTACCGTCTCAAATCCAAGCAGTTTTCGAAACTGTTCAGACCACCAGAAAACATTATCAGGATTCATCGCATTGCCATTAATAATGTCCAGGTCCCACAAACCATCGTTAAGCATTTCCCGGGAAAGATTAAATCGTGTCAGGACCGTTTCATAGTCTTTTTCTTTCTCAAGGTTCTCGTTAACGTCTTCAAAGGACACCAGGGTCATCGACCCCAAATTATTCAGAGAAACGTTGAACCCTCTTTTATACCCCTTCCCTGTCTCAATCAGGCAGTCATGCATGTATCCGTGTTGATCACCGACGACAGAGTTCTTCAAAAGTTGCTTAAACTTTTCACGATCTGCGGAATTAAACAAGGCGATCAGATCCAACAGCGGCCTCTCATCATCGTAAGAAAGACCAAACTGCACGCATGCTTTTTTCGAAAGCCATACGGTTGTATGAGCGTCAGTCGCAGATCCACTGACAATACCCATTCCATCTTTTGCGAAATCCATCACCTGGTAAATAAGTTTCCTGGCTTCTTCACTGTCTTTTTCCTGAGGTTCAACTGAAGGTGTGTCATCACACCGAATTCCCTCTGGCATAGAATGAAGCTGATTTTTTTTCTTATTTTTAAAAATTCTGTTGAGCATGTTGCTCCCCTGGAGTTTAGTTGGTAAATCATGAAGCGTGTTCTGGTAGCTCACATCGGTTATCGGTTCTTTAAGAGTAAAATTTAAAAAAAACTGCCATCACCGCCGCTCCTCTGATGGTGAATATATAAATATCTATTATTTTCATAAGATTGTGGCAGGTGGCATGCGATGTTCTTTTCGCTATTTAAAAATGGTGGTTCATTTAAGAGAGAATCCCTGCCACTTGGATGTTGTAACTATTTATGTTGGTAACCTCTGCGTGACAGCCTTTGATTTGTCCCTTTTTCATGCACGATTAACTAAAAAGCAGGGACGGATTATCCTAACACCACCGCCAGTAAACCTATTTACCCTCGCCATAAAAACGGGATGATCTTTTTTCGCTTAAGCAGGCTAATAATGGCAAAATGATGTCATAAAATGTGACGGGTAACATTAATGCTAAAAGGTGTTGCTCTCAGAATAAAATGCTCAAATAAACCTCCCTTTCGGAGCGCATAAATCAACACCATTTGAGATATGTAATGCTACCCCCCGAAAAATGAGTGGTGTATCTTCAACTACAGCTCTTACTCATAATTTTCCGTTAGGATTTATCTCATATTTTGTAAATTCACTATATGATAGGAAGGTTCTTATCTATGCTGAATTTTGTGATTAGAAAATTCTAATTATAAATTTTTAGATTTAGTGTTTTTTCGAGATCCATTTGTCTGTAGACTGGTGCTCGTTGCAGTAGCTATCAATTTCAAATCAACTCAAGGTTACGGATTCCATTATGAGCGAAACGCTGAAAGTATTAAATAATATTCGCACTCTTCGTGCCCAGGCCCGAGAAGTGTCTTTATCTGAACTGGAAGAGATGCTAGAAAAACTGGAAGCGGTAGTAAATGAAAGACGTGATGCAGAAGCAACTATCGCCTCTGAGATTAAAGAGAAAGAAGAAAAGCTGGCTAAATATCGTCAGATGTTACTGGAAGACGGTATCGATTTAAGCGAACTGACTTCAGCAGAAAACACAGCGGGCAAGCCGCGTGCAAAGCGCGCACCACGACCGGCTAAATATGAATATACTGATGAAAACGGCGAACAAAAATCCTGGACCGGTCAGGGCCGTACGCCTGCTGTTATTAAGCAGGCTCTGGATGCCGGTAAAAAACTTGAAGAGTTTCTGATCAAGTAAATAAAGGCGGGCCACGTCATCCAGCGTGGCCGCATATTATGCCTACATTGTCTCAGGGCAAGTCATCGGTGTTTATCAGCATTGCCAGTCATTTCCCCGCAAAAAAGCCGTTTCGCGGCATCATAATTGAGTTAAGTACTTTCATATTCCAGAGTCAGGTTGACCAAGACCCCTAACGATCCGCACACAGGCCCCTCCTGTAACTTCGCCATCAATGAGAATTATCATTCGCTACTCTGTCGAAACTGGGCGGAGCGTCAAAGATGTCTGCCCCTGGAAGCCCGCCATTATCGAATAGGGTTAACTGAACGCACCGGACAGAAACGCTGGAATGTTATCTGTATAGAGATGATGTACGGATAATGACGAAGCGCTGGCTGACTCACTGCAACAGTGATCGACGTCCTGAATCTTCGGATAATCTGACGCCGGAAAACCTATCGTCCGACGGATGGAAGAATGAAAATCTAAAAAAAGTGTGGGGAACTCAAGCTGGGATACATACAACAGGCGGGAAAAATTCAGCAGATAACGATAAATGACCGTCATCGCTGACGGATAAAAAAAAAGGGACGAGCTATGCTCGTCCCCTCTGCGATGCCGGGTCGGTGTTGTTACGCCAGACGACCGTGGCACTGCTTATATTTTTTACCCGAACCGCAAGGGCATGGGTCGTTACGCCCGACTTTGCGCTCGCCGCTCTGTTCTGCCAGCGACTGTGCCGCTTCGGTTTCGGCATCCACATGGCTCAGCTGCTGCTGCTGCGCCAGGCGCTCGGACTCCTGGCGGCGCTGCTCTTCCATCTGCTCGACTTCTTCCGGCATCCGCACCTGTACTTTACTTAGCGTACTCACCACTTCATATTTCAGCGACTCAAGCATCGCGGCAAACATAGCGAACGACTCGCGCTTATACTCCTGCTTAGGATCTTTCTGCGCATAGCCGCGCAGATGGATACCCTGACGCAGATAGTCCATTGCGGCAAGGTGCTCTTTCCACAGCGAGTCCAGGGTCTGCAGCATCACGCCCTTCTCGAAGCTGCGCATCATTTCTACGCCAACCACCTCTTCTTTACGCTGATACTGCTCCTGCGCCTGCTGCATAATGCGCTCGCGCAGCGTCTCTTCATGCAGATTTGGCTCTGCAACCAGCCAGTCAGCAATCGGCAGCGTCAGGTCAAAGTCATTGCTCAAACGTTCCTGTAAACCCGCAACGTCCCACATCTCTTCCATCGACTGTGGCGGAATATAGCTGTCGATCGTAGTTTTGTAGACGTCCTCACGAATGCTGGCGATAGTTTCTGACACGTCGGAAACATCCAGCAGTTCGTTACGCTGTGAGTAAATCGCGCGGCGCTGGTCATTAGCCACATCGTCGTATTCCAGCAGCTGCTTACGAATATCAAAGTTACGGCTTTCCACTTTACGCTGGGCGTTGGCAATGGCTTTGGTCACCCACGGGTGTTCGATCGCTTCACCTGGCTTCATACCCAGCTTACGCATCATATTGGTGACGCGATCCGAGGCGAAAATACGCATCAGCGCATCTTCCATCGACAGATAGAAACGAGAAGAACCGTGGTCGCCCTGACGACCGGAACGGCCACGCAGCTGGTTGTCGATACGGCGCGATTCATGGCGCTCAGTGCCGATGATATGCAGACCGCCAGAGGCCAGTACCGCATCGTGGCGAATTTTCCACGCGGCTTTAATCGCGTCGATCTGCTCAGCGCTGGCGTCTTCCAGCGCGGCAATCTCTGCCTGCCAGCTGCCGCCCAGCACGATATCCGTACCGCGTCCCGCCATGTTGGTGGCGATAGTCACCGCGCCCGGCTGGCCCGCCTGTGAAACGATGTCGGCTTCACGCGCGTGGAACTTGGCGTTAAGCACTTCATGCTTTACGCCCGCACGGGTCAATTCCTGAGACACCACTTCAGACTTCTCAATCGAGATGGTTCCCACCAGCACCGGCTGGCCGTTTGCGGTACGCTCACGGATATCTTCGATGATGGCACCGATCTTCTCCATTTCGGTCATATACACCAGATCCGGCAGATCTTTACGCACCATCGGGCGGTTTGTAGGAATAACGATGGTATCGAGCTTGTAAATAGAGCTGAATTCAAAGGCTTCGGTATCCGCCGTACCGGTCATTCCGGCCAGTTTGTTGTACAGGCGGAAGTAATTCTGGAAGGTGATGGATGCCAGCGTCTGGTTCTCATTCTGAATGTCCACGCCCTCTTTGGCTTCCACCGCCTGATGCAGGCCGTCAGACCAGCGGCGCCCCTGCATAGTACGTCCAGTATGTTCATCAACGATGATCACCTCACCGTCTTTGACGATGTAGTCAACGTCACGGGTAAACAACACATGGGCGCGCAGCGCGGCGGTCACATGGTGCATCATCATGATATTGCCCGGCGAGTAAAGCGATTCACCCTCGGCCATGATCCCTTCGCTGACCATCAGCTCTTCAACGGCAACCAGGCCGCGCTCGGTGAGATGCACCTGGCGCGCTTTTTCATCCACCGAGAAGTGGCCTTCTCCCTGGAAGCTGTCGGAATCTTCTTTTTCCTGACGGATCAGGTTAGGAATGATTTTGTTAACCTTGATATACAGCTCGGAGCTGTCTTCTGCCGGGCCGGAGATGATCAGCGGGGTACGCGCTTCGTCGATCAGGATGGAGTCCACCTCATCCACCAGCGCATAGTTCAGCTTACGCTGCACACGCTCTTCCGGGCTGAAGGCCATGTTATCGCGCAGATAGTCAAAACCGTACTCATTGTTGGTGCCGTAGGTGATATCTGCCGCATAGGCTTCACGTTTAGCCGGTGCCGGCAGGCCGGGCAGGTTGATCCCGATGCTCAGGCCGAGGAATTCAAACAGCGCGCGGTTGTTTTCCGCGTCACGCTGGGCCAGATAATCATTGACCGTGACAACGTGAACCCCTTTACCGGACAGCGCATTGAGGTAAGCAGGCAGCGTTGCGGTCAGAGTCTTACCTTCACCGGTGCGCATCTCTGCAATGCAACGATCGTTCAGCACCATACCGCCCAGCAGCTGCACATCAAAGTGACGCATACCAAATACGCGCTTGCTGGCTTCACGCACGGTGGCAAACGCTTCCGGGATCAGGGCTTCCAGCTCTTCGCCTTTCTCCAGGCGCGCCCGGAATTCAATAGTTTTAGCCTTCAGCTCGTCATCGGATAACTTGACGAAATCCGGTTCCATTTTATTGATCTGCTCTACGGCTTTGCGCATACGGCGCAGTGTACGATCATTGCTGCTGCCAAAAACTTTAGTCAATAGTTTGATTAACATAGTAAATAATTTCTCTCAGTCACTGCCACAAGCAGTAGCACTTAATATTTGATTTGATGGGACGCGTTTTGTTAACTGAGTGCTGAAGGTGGCCCGGCGCGGATGCCACAAACCTGGGCCAGCCACAGGCCGATATGATGACGCGGCGAGCTGCTCACCTGGCGCTGTGTGGTATGGCGAATGATTACCGGCGGTCTGGCTTCGTGGGTCAGCAGTGCGTTTAACGTATCCAGCAGCGCCAGCTTATGCGCTTCCAGCGGCACCGTGGCGGCCACAGTTGATACAGAAGGAGTAAGAGAGAAGGATAAATGGCGGATTACCGTGCGGATAGCATGCTGGTGCCAGTAGTCCACGCTGAACGAGGAACGCCGGGCGCTTTCCTGTAGCATCACCAGGCGGTCAATGCGCGTGGCGCTGCCGATATTCAGGCTTCGTGCAGAGGTTTCTGCTAAGGTAGTTCCATCATGAGCCGACGCCTGGGGCAGACCAAAGCTCGCCGCGACCATCCCCAACAGGAGATGCGGCCAGAAATAGCGTCTGCCAAATTGTCGCCAACGATTTAGAATACCGATCACTGTGTTCCGCCGGAGCTTATCTATGCGCGATAGTCGCCCACAATCTATTGAAAGTTTCTTCGACCAGGCTCAGGAACAGAGCGTACTGCAACATGTGCAGCAGCGCGCCATCGCGCTGAACAAGCTGAATCGTGCAGTTCAGGGGGTGATCCCCTCGCAACTGCATCCCTGGTGCCGCGTGGCCAATTTCCGTCAGGGGATTCTGGTGATCGAAACGGCCAACGCCAACTGGTTGATGCGCTTACGCTATGAACAGTCCAGTTTGCTGTCAGCTTTACGAGCGCAAATATTACCATCATTGACGTCAATCGACATCAGGATAAATCCTTCGCTGGCGGCAAAAGGTCAGGAAACTGTGCAAGAAAACAGCAGTCGGACGCCGATGGCAGAAAAAGCGCCGTTGAGACAGCTCAGTGAGGAAAGTGCGGAAGTTCTACGCGGGGTCGCGAGCCAAAGCCCGGAAAAGCTGAAAAAGATTTTAGAACGACTGGCCTCGCTGGCCGGAGAGAGTACCAGCTCAACCAGTCGTAATAAGTAGTTCCGGCTTATGCCAGAACCAGATTGGGTGCCCTGAACGTGACCGGCAGCGTCGCTTCATCTTCGAAGGTTGCCCATTCCCACGCTTCCTGCTTAGCCAGAACAGCCTGTAACAGCTTGTTATTTAGCGCATGGCCAGACTTGTAGGCGGTAAACGCACCGATGATATTATTGCCGCACATATACAGGTCGCCGATGGCATCCAGCATTTTGTGACGAACAAATTCATCTTCAAAGCGCAGGCCGTCTTCATTCAGCACGCGATAATCATCCACCACAATGGCACAGTCAAAGCTCCCGCCGAGCGCCAGCCCACGGGATTGCAGCGCTTCGATATCACGCATAAAGCCAAAAGTACGTGCGCGGCTAATCTGTCGCGCAAAGGCTTCTGCAGAAAAGTCCATGCGGTAGCGCTGCGTGCTGGCGTCAATAGCCGGATGGTTAAAATCAATGGTGAAATCCAGTGAAAAACCATTATGTGGCGAAAGCTCTGCCCATTTGTCGCCATCTTCAACCCGGACAGGCTGTTTGATGCGCACAAATTTTTTGGCGCTGTTCAGTTCTTCAATACCGGCATCCATCAACAGATAGATAAAGGGTGCCGCGCTGCCATCCATGATAGGAATTTCAGGCGCGTTCACTTCCACCACGATATTGTCGATACCGAGACCTGCAAGCGCAGCGTTCAGGTGTTCGACCGTTGAAATCCGGACGTCATGCTCGTTAACCAGGCAGGTACAGAGCATGGTATCACGCACGGATTTAGCATCAGCCGGGAAATCAACCGGGGGATTCAAGTCGGTGCGGCGATAGATGACCCCGGTATTAGCCGACGCAGGGCGTAGTGTCAGCGTAACCTTTTTGCCGGTATGCAAACCAACACCGGTTGTCTGAACAATACGTTTTAATGTCCGTTGTTTGATCATCTCGTTATCTCGCAGTAATTAGCAATACTACCGTCAGATTATGCTACTGGCGGGAAAGTATTTTAACACAAAGAGCGCAGGATCCCAATTCAGGAAATTCCTAGTCTGCCTGTTTACGCAGGAAGGCCGGAATATCCAGATAATCAGGTTCTTTGTTCGTTTGTGTGCCCGGCTCATTAACCACTTTCGCTGCAGGCTTCTGCTCCTGCGGCAGCGGTGACATCCCGTGCTGCTGGTAGCGGTGATCCATGACAGGCTGAGCCGGCTGTTTGTTCGTCACCAGGGTGATTTCCGGGCGCTTGTCCATACCGATACCGGTCGCAACCACGGTCACGCGCAGCTCATCGTTCATCTCTGGGTCCAGAGAGGTACCGATCACCACTGTGGCGTTATCCGAAGCAAATGCACGGATCGTGTTACCCACGGTTTCGAACTCATCCAGACGCAGATCGAAGCCAGCGGTGATGTTAACCAAGACGCCACGCGCACCGGAGAGATCGATATCTTCCAGTAACGGGCTGGAGATGGCCATTTCAGCCGCCTCTTCCGCACGGTCTTCACCGCACGCCACGCCAGAACCCATCATCGCGTAGCCCATTTCGGACATTACGGTGCGCACGTCTGCGAAGTCGACGTTCATCAGGCCCGGACGGGTAATCAGTTCGGCGATACCCTGCACAGCGCCTTTCAGCACATCATTCGCCGCGCCGAACGCGTCGAGCAGAGAAATTCCGCGACCCAGCACTTTCAGCAGCTTGTCGTTAGGAATGGTGATCAGTGAGTCAACGTGCTTCGACAGCTCGGCGATACCCTGCTCAGCAAACGCCATGCGTTTTTTGCCTTCGAAATTGAATGGCTTAGTGACCACCGCAACGGTCAGGATACCGAGGTCTTTGGCAACTTCCGCCACCACCGGTGCCGCACCGGTACCGGTACCGCCGCCCATGCCTGCGGCGATAAACACCATGTCTGCGCCTTCCAGCGCCTGACGCAGTGCTTCACGGTCTTCTTCAGCCGAGTTGCGGCCCACTTCAGGGTTAGCGCCTGCACCAAGACCTTTGGTAATGCCATTACCGATCTGAATGGTCTGGCCCACTGCAGTTTTGCGCAGTGCCTGAGCATCCGTGTTTACCGCGAAGAACTCAACGCCTTCGATACGTTCACGCACCATATGCTCTACAGCGTTACCGCCGCCGCCGCCGACGCCGATGACTTTAATCACCGCGTCATTGGTTAGTTCCATTGGTTCAAACATAATTTCTCTCCGTTATGTGCTGTTCGCCTGGAGATCACTCAACATGCCTAGCATGATCCCCTTTGGTAAAAATTAAAACTCTTTTCTCAGCCAGCTGTTGATTTTCTTAAACCAGTTGCCCACCGAGGCTCTTTTTTCTATATCGGCCTCACCGTTGAGGTGAGACTCTTTTCCATAGTGCAGTAAGCCGACCGCCGTCGAGTAATAAGGCTCCTGCGCGTAATCCGTTAATCCGGTAATATTCAGCGGCTGTCCGATACGCACCTGAGTGTGAAATACACGCTGGGCGCAAGCCGCCAACCCTTCAATCTGGGCCGCGCCGCCGGTCAGAACGATACCGGCCGCGAGGTGATGTTTAACGCCCTGCTGACGCAGCTGCTCCTGAAGCTGAAGGATCTCGTCATTGACGAGATTCAGCAGCTCGGTGTAACGCGGCTCGATCACTTCTGCCAGCGTCTGGCGTTGCAGGCTACGCGGAGGACGCCCCCCCACGCTAGGCACTTCCACATTTTCATCCTTACCGACGATAGAGCCCAGCGCACAGCCATGACGCACTTTAATCGCTTCAGCGTCAGTGGGTGGCGTACCAAAGGCGTAGGCGATATCGCTAGTCACAACGTTGCCCGCATAGGGGATCACCTTGCTATGACGCAGAGCACCACCGGTATAGACCGCCATATCCATTGTGCCGCCCCCAACGTCTACCACGCAGACGCCCAGCTCGCGCTCATCTTCAGTCAGTACAGCAAAGCTAGATGCAAGGCCAGCAAAAATCAATTGATCTACCTTCAAACCACAGCGTTCTACCGCTTTAACGATATTTTTCGCCATGTCATTATGACAGGTGATCAGGTGAACTTTTGCCTGCATACGCACGCCGGATAAGCCAACCGGGTTTTTAATGCCTTCCTGGTAGTCAATCGCATACTCCTGCGGGATCACATGGAGGATACGATGCTCATCACGCACGCGCACAGATTTGGCCGTGTGCACCACGTTTTCCACATCTTCCTGGGTTACTTCTTCTTCGGAAATAGGAACCATCCCTATTTCGTTCTGGCAACTGATATGTTTGCCAGATAATGCAAGGTAAACCGAGGAGATCTGGCAGTCCGCCATCAGCTCCGCCTGATCGATGGCGCGCTGTACGCATTTCACCACCGATTCCAGATCGTTGACGCCGCCTTTATCCATACCGCGGGACGGGCAGCTCCCTGCCCCGATGATATTGACCATACCATCAGGCAGGACCTCCCCTACCAGGGCGGCAACCTTTGCAGTGCCTATCTCGAGTCCAACTACCAGTTTTCTGTCCGTCGACTTGATCATTGTTGTTTAACCTGTGCCTGATTCTGTTGCTGATTACCGTCAGCCGCCGCCACGGGAGCCGTTTTCCATCCTACTGCCGCGCCAGAGTCGTAACGCAGGTCTACATAGGTAACACGTTTATTCTCCGCCTGCGCCTGCTGTTGCAGGGTTGGAAGCAGATCGATAAAGCGCTGAAGCCGCTTCATGTCGTCGCTGCGCCCTAACTCCAGACGGGTATCGTCCTCTAACACCAGCTGCCATGAACGCCGTGCGGTCATGGAGGCCGCTTTCACTTTCAGTTTACTGACCGCCAACGCATCGCTCATCTGACGGTAGCCTGCCAGCACTTCTGACTCACTGCCCTCAGGCCCGTACAACATCGGCATACTCTCTTTGCCGATATGGTTGGTGGGAACGCTAAATGATTGACCATCCGCATCAACCATATGTACATCATTCCAGCGCGCCACCGGAACATACTCCACCAGATGAATTTTTAACTCATCCGGCCACTGCTTGCGCACGCTGACCTGTTTAATCCATGACAGACGTTCTATCTGCGTCTGGATGATATTGACATCCTGCGACATAAATGTGCCCGGCTCGCCAAGCGACAAAATAGTCTGGCGAATGTCGTCATTGGTGGTGAAGTGCTTCTGACCGGTGACCACCAGCTTAGATAGCGGCAACCGGGAGGCGTCATTCATCCACTTCATGACCACAAACCCACCCGCCAGCATCACGCCGATCACCATCAGCAGAAAGACGATCCCGGCAAGCCGTGAGCCGTTGCTGCGACCGGTGCGCGCTTTTTCCTGCGCTTCACTTTGACGGACATTCAAAGCTGCCTGAGACATATCAGTCGGCCAGTTCCAGAATGCGCGCTACCAGCTGTGAAAAACTCATGCCGGCCTGGTTGGCCGCCATCGGTACCAGGCTATGGCTTGTCATCCCTGGGGAGGTATTGACCTCCAGCAGGTAAAACTGCCCATCTGCGCCCATCATCACATCGACACGCCCCCAGCCGCTGCAACCCAGAGCGCGCCAGGCGGCGATGGTCAGTTCGCGAAGTTCCGCTTCCTGGTCGGCGCTCAACCCTGACGGACAAAAGTATTGAGTTTCATCAGAAAGGTACTTTGCATCATAGTCATAGAACTCGCTGGCGGTCTGAATACGGATAGATGGCAGAATGTCCGTGCCGATCACCCCCACGGTGTATTCGGGGCCGCTGAGAAACGCTTCTACCAGCACTTCATCGTCAAAACGGAAGGCTTCTTGCAGCGCAGCCTGCAATTCTGAAGCCTGGTTAACGCGCGAAATACCCACGCTGGAGCCTTCACGACTGGGTTTGACAAACAGCGGTAATCCCAGCGCGTCGATGCTTGTCATCAGCTGCGCATCCAGCCCCGCATCCATTTGTGCACGATTAAGCGCCACAAAGGGCGACACCGGGAGCCCACAGCCCTGCCACAGATATTTACTGCGCAGTTTGTCCATGGTGATCGCCGAAGCCATCACGCCGCTGCCGGTATAGGGGATCGCCAGAAACTCCAGCACGCCCTGTAGGGTGCCGTCTTCACCGCCGCGCCCATGTAGCGCGATAAAGGCTTTATCGAAACCTTCTTCTTTCAGGCGCATCGCCGGAAAATCACGAATATCAATCGCGTGTGCATCAATTCCGGCTTCCTTAAGCCCCTTCAGGACCGCTGCTCCGGATAACAGCGACACATCTCGTTCTGCGGAGGTTCCACCCAGCAATACCGCGACTTTCTCAGCCATGATGTTCCTCATTATTCGTCTGTAACTGCAATTTAACATCGGCCAGGCTGCGGGCGATACGCCCTACGTTTCCGGCACCCTGTACCAAAATCAGATCGTTGCCGGTTAACTTCGGCAACAGCATTTCCAGTACCGCGTCGTGGTCAGAGACCAGAATCGGGTCAACTTTGCCGCGACCGCGAATGGTGCGGCACAGCGACCGGCTGTCAGCCCCCGGTATCGGCGTCTCACCGGCTGAATAGACATCCAGCATCAGCAGCACGTCGACCTGCGAAAGTACGTTGGCGAAATCGTCATACAAATCGCGCGTGCGGGTATAGCGATGCGGCTGGAAAATCATCACCAGATTTTTATCTGGCCAGCCCGCCCGCGCCGCCTTGATGGTGACGTCCACCTCCGTTGGATGATGTCCGTAATCATCAACCAGCATGGCCGTGCCAGCGCTGCCGTTTACCTGCGCCAGCGGGTACTCTCCGAGGAAATCGAAGCGGCGGCCGGTTCCCTGGAAGCTCTCCAGCGCGGCGAGAATATCCTCATCGTCAATATTCTCTTCGGTCGCCACCGCCACCGCTGCGGCGGCATTTAAGGCGTTGTGACGCCCCGGCGCGTTCAGCGTAACCTGCATCAGCGGCTTGTCCTGGCGCACCAGGGTAAAGTGCCCCTGCGCGCCGCGCTGCCGGTAGTTTTCAACGCGCACATCGGCATCTTCACTAAAGCCGTAAGTGGTAATCTGACGCCCAACGCGTGGGATCAGCTCGCGGATCACCGTATCATCCACGCACAGCACGGCGCGCCCGTAAAACGGCAAATTGTGTAAAAAATTGATAAAGGTTTGCTTTAAGTTTTCGAAGTCGCCCTGGTAAGTATCCATATGATCGGCTTCGATATTGGTGACAATCGCCACCATCGGCTGCAAATGCAGGAACGACGCGTCGCTCTCGTCGGCTTCAGCAATCAGGTAACGGCTGCTTCCCAGTCGCGCGTGCGTACCGGCCGCCTTCACCAGGCCACCGTTGACAAAGGTCGGGTCAAGCCCCCCTTCGGCGTAAATACTCGACACCATGGCAGTCGTGGTGGTCTTGCCGTGCGTACCGGCAACGGCAATACCGTGACGAAAGCGCATCAGTTCGGCCAGCATCTCCGCACGGCGAATAACCGGGATACGCGCCTCACGCGCGGCAACCACTTCCGGGTTGTCCTGTGAAACCGCGGTGGATACCACCACCACGCTGGCATCGCTGACGTTTTCCGGGCGATGGTTAAAATAAATTGTTGCGCCCAGGGCATTCAGATGGCGGGTTACCGCGTTAGGCGCCAGGTCCGAACCGCTGATCTCATAACCTTCATTAGCCAACACTTCGGCAATACCGCCCATGCCGGCACCACCGATGCCCACAAAATGGATGTGCCGGACGCGACGCATCTCGGGCACGATAGAACGCAGTTTTGCCAGTTGTTGTGTATTCATCTCTTCTGCCTGCCGGTGTGTTGCCACACCTTATTCATTCCGGGACGGGCTTCTCCGCCCCGCGTGAGTATCTTTAGCGCGCTGCCTTGCTGACTTCAGCAGCAACGCGCTCTGTTGCGTCCGGGATCGCCACCGCGCGCGCTTTTTCAGCCATCGCCAGTAGCGTCGGACGATCCCAGCCTGCGAGGGTTGCAGCCACCGCATCGGCGGTAAACTGCGGCTGCTCGTAAATAACGGCCGCCCCGGCCTGCTCGAGCGGCAGGGCGTTCCAGTACTGCTGGCGATCCTTATGCTGGAATGGCACAAAAATCGCCGGTAATCCGGCCGCCGCCACTTCGCTAACGGTCAGCGCACCCGAACGGCACACCACGACATCAGCCCACGCGTAGGCGCTTGCCATATCGTCGATGAATTCCGACACCCGATGTTGGCTCTGGTTCACCCTGGTGTAGTCCGCATTCACCTCATCCAGTGCCCCCTTGCCAACCTGATGCCACAGGCTGATGCTGTCACCGAGCCTGGCCGCCACCTGCGGCATCGTCTGGTTCAACACGCGGGCTCCCTGACTGCCGCCGATCGCCAATACTCTGGTCGGCCCGTCACGCCCGCTTAAACGCACGGACGGTAACGGGAGCGCCAGCACATCGGTACGCACCGGATTGCCGACGACCTCCGCATCGGGAAACGCGCCGGGAAACGCCTGCATCACTTTAGTGGCAATCTTTGCCAGCCACTTATTCGTTAAACCAGCAATACCATTCTGTTCATGCAGCACCACCGGAATACCGCAGCTCCACGCCGCCAGACCACCGGGGCCGGAAACATAGCCGCCCATGCCCAGCACCACGTCCGGCTGCCAGGCTTTCATAATCGCCCGCGCCTGACGCCAGGCGTTGAAGATACGCAGCGGTGCCGCCAGTAATGCTTTGATGCCTTTACCACGCAGCCCGCTGATGCGGATAAACTCAATGTCGATACCGTGTTTCGGCACTAAATCCGCTTCCATACGGTCAGCGGTACCAAGCCAGCGCACCTGCCAGCCCTGCGCCATCAGATGGTGTGCGACCGCCAGCCCGGGGAAAACGTGCCCGCCGGTTCCGCCAGCCATCACCATCAGTCGCTTTCCACTCATCGACTATCCTCGCGTGAACGCCTGGGCCTTTGCCAGACGCGTTTCATAATCTATACGTAACAAAAACACGATGGCGGTCGACATAATAATCAGACTCGAACCACCGTAACTGATCAGCGGCAACGTCAGACCTTTGGTCGGCAACATACCCGCTGCGGCCCCCACGTTGACCAGTGCCTGGAAGCTAAACCAGACGCCAATTGAACAGGCAAGAAAGCCCGAAAAGCGCTGATCGAGCTCCAGTGCGCGTCTTCCGATCGACATCGCACGAAAAGCGACGAAGAATACCATTAACAACGCTAAAACCACACCGATATAACCCAGCTCCTCACCGATAATCGAGAAGATAAAATCGGTATGGGCCTCCGGCAAATACTCGAGCTTTTGTACCGAGTTACCCAGCCCCTGCCCCCAAAACTCACCGCGCCCGAAAGCCATCAGTGACTGGGTTAACTGGTAACCGCTGCCAAACGGATCTTCCCAGGGGTTCCAGAAAGAGGTCACGCGGCGCATACGGTAGGGTTCAGCCACAATCAGCAGGCAAACGGCGAAAATACCGGAGCCGATTATCGCCATAAATTGCCATAATTTAGCCCCGGCGAGAAACAGCATGGCCAGCGTGGTGACAAACAGCACCACCACCGTACCGAGGTCGGGCTGTGCCAGCAGCAGTACCGCCAGTACCACCATCACGCCCATCGGCTTACAGAAACCCCAGAAGTTGTTGCGCACTTCTTCAACTTTGCGCACCAGATAGCTGGCGAGATAGCAGAACAGCGACAGCTTAGAAAGCTCAGCAGGCTGAATGCGCAGCGGGCCAAGCGCGATCCAACGCGATGCCCCGTTGACCGAGCTGCCCACTACCAGCACCACCAGCAGCATGACCACCGTCGCCAGCAGCATCATATTGCTATAGCGCTGCCAGAAATCCATCGGGATACGCAGCGTCACCAGCGCCATGCCGAGCGCCAACAGCAGATAGAACGCATCGCGCTTGGCAAAATAGAAGGGATCTGCGGATAAGCGCTGGCCCACCGGCATTGATGCCGATGTCACCATGACAAAACCAATGATAGCCAGACCAAAGGTCAGCCACAGCAGCGTGCGGTCATAAAGCACCATCGAACTGGCATCACTTTCGCGTGATCCCATAACCCAGGATTTCAGGCGATGTGAAATCCCACCGGCAAAACTGAGACCCGGTATACGCATCAGCCAGCCTCCCGCGCCAGTTGGGCAAACAGATCGCCGCGCTGCTCGAAGTTTTTAAACTGGTCAAGGCTGGCACAGGCTGGCGACAACAGCACCAGGTCGCCAGGCCGCACCTGAGCGGCAATCTGCCGCACGGCTTCCGCCATCGTCGCCGTTTGTACCGCTATTTCCGGACGCAGGGCCGCCAGTTCAGCGCCGTCACGACCGAAGCAGTACACCCGAATGCGCTCGCCCTGCAAATAACGGGTGAGGGGCGTAAAATCCGCCGACTTGCCGTCTCCGCCCAGCAGCAGCCACAAGGTACCGGCTGGATGTAAACCATTCAGCGCCGCCTCGGTGCTGCCAACATTGGTGGCTTTGGAATCGTTGATCCAGCGCACACCGTTATGTTCATGAACCAGCTGAAAACGGTGCGGCAAGCCGTTAAAGGTCGTTAAGGCTTTCAGGCTGGTAGCGCGCGGCAGGCCAACGGCATCCGCCAGCGCCAGCGCCGCCAGGGCATTCGTATAGTTATGCTGACCGACCAGGTGCATTTCGTCGGTATTCAGCACTTTTTCCCCCTGCACACGCAGCCAGGTGCTGCCCTGCTGGCGCGTAAGGTGATAGTCGCCGAAGTCGGCACCAAAACTGACGCAGCGTGCATCCGCGCCGCGTATTGGCATGGTCATCGCATCATCGGCATTGACCACGCAGGCCGTGGCATTTTCATAGATGCGCAGCTTGGCAGCGCGATATTGCTGCATGCCGAGCGGGTAGCGATCCATATGATCTTCGGTCACGTTGAGGAGGGTCGCCGCCGCCGCTTTCAGGCTGCTGGTGGTTTCCAACTGGAAGCTCGACAGCTCCAGCACATACAGCTGGGCAGGCTGCTGCAACAGCGTCAGTGCGGGCAGGCCAATATTGCCCCCTACGCCAACCTGCCAGCCTGCGGCTCTTGCCATCTCGCCGACCAGCGTCGTCACGGTGCTTTTACCGTTGGAACCGGTGATCGCCACGATCGGTGCCTGCGCTTCGCGGCAGAACAGCTCAACATCGCCAACGATCTCCACTCCGGCCTGCGCCGCAGCGATCAAAGAAGGATGCGCCAGCGCCACGCCGGGGCTGGCAACGATCAGATCGGCATCCAACAGCCAGCTGTCGTTCATCGACCCCAGCCAGCGCTCAACGTTTTTCGGCAGCTTTTCCAGCCCCGGTGGCACGACACGGGTATCTATCATGCGCGGCACAACGCCGCGCGCGATAAAGAAATCAACACAGGAGAGGCCGGTCAGGCCCAACCCGATAATGACCACTTTTTTACCCAGATAGTCAGCCATAGTTAACGTACCTTCAGCGTGGCCAGGCCAATCAGCACCAGCATCAGTGAAATAATCCAGAAGCGGACGATGACGCGCGGCTCCGGCCAACCCTTCAGTTCATAATGATGATGAATGGGAGCCATACGGAAAATTCTCTGCCCGCGTAATTTGAAAGAACCAACCTGTAGGATGACTGACAGGGTCTCTACTACAAACACCCCGCCCATAATCACCAGCAGGAACTCCTGACGCAACAGCACGGCGATAGTACCCAGCGCGCCGCCCAGCGCCAGTGAGCCAACGTCACCCATAAAGACCTGGGCTGGATAGGTGTTGAACCACAGGAAGCCTAAGCCCGCCCCAACGATCGCGGTGCAGACAATCACCAGCTCACCGGCATGGCGCAGATAGGGAATATGCAGATATTCAGCAAACTTCACGTTACCGGTGGCCCAGGCAACAAGAGCAAATCCGGCGGCGACAAACACGGTGGGCATAATGGCCAGGCCATCAAGGCCGTCGGTCAAATTCACCGCATTGCTGGTGCCGACAATGACAAAGTAGGCCAGCAGCAGGTACAGCAGCCCCAGCTGCGGCATCACATCTTTAAAGAACGGCACCACCAGCTCGGTAGCCGGGGTATCTTTGCCAATCATATACATGACGAAGGCGACAACCAGAGCGATGGCCGACTGCCAGAAATACTTCCAGCGAGCAATTAATCCCTTAGTGTCTTTGCGCACCACTTTGCGGTAATCATCCACAAAGCCCACGATGCCGTAGCCGACCAGCACAAACAGCACGCACCAGACGTAGGGGTTGGAGGGATAAGCCCACAGCAGCACCGAAACGGTAATCGAGGTCAGGATCATGATCCCACCCATCGTCGGCGTACCGCGCTTGCTAAAGTGCGACTCCGGGCCGTCATTACGCACCACCTGGCCAAATGACATCTCCTGCAGGCGGGCGATCATACGCGGCCCCATCCACAGGGAAATAAACAGCGCGGTCAGCAGGCTGACAATGGCGCGAAACGTCAGATACGAGAAGACGTTAAAGCCCGAATAAAAAGTGACCAGATGCTCGGCCAGCCAGACTAACATGTGCCTTTCTCCTGTAAAATTTGCACTACCTTTTCCATAGAGGCACTGCGTGAACCTTTAACTAATAGGGTGATCTGCTGATGTTGCGCCAGTAGCTCAAGCGCCCGTGCGCCGAGCGCCGTCTTGTCGGCGAAGTGCTCGCCAACGCCGCTGGCGTCAGAAATGCCGTGGCTCAGTGAACCGGTGCTTAATACTTTATCAATGGCGGCATGGCGAATAGCGTTGCCCACCTGGCGGTGGCACTCGGCGGCTTCTGCCCCCATTTCCGCCATATCGCCGACGATCATCACGCGGTAGCCGGGCATCTCAGCCAGAACCTGCGCTGCGGCGGTCATAGAACCCACGTTGGCGTTATAGCTGTCGTCCAGCAGTAGCTTATCGGCGCTAAGCGCCAGCGGAAACAGTCGTCCCGGCACCGCCTTCAGGGTGCTTAGCCCCTGACACACCGCACTCAGCGGCGCACCCACCGAGAGCGCCAGCGCGCTGGCGGCCAGCGCATTGGCGATATTGTGACGCCCCGGCAGCGGCAGGGTGACATCCACCTCACCCTGCGGCGAATGCAGGGTAAAATGCGTTCCCTGCGCGCTGAGGGTGACGCCGGAGGCATAAAAGTCGCTGTCGGCCTGACGATCGGGCGAGAAGCGCCAGACGGTTTTACCGTGCAGCGCCGACTGCCAGTGCGGCCAGTCGTTACTGTCGCTGTTAATAATGGCGGTGCCATTGAGCGGCAGACCGCTAAAAATTTCGCCCTTCGCCTTCGCCACGCCGGCCAGAGAACCAAAGCCCTCCAGGTGCGCCGCCGCGAGGTTATTAACCAGTGCGGTTTCCGGGCGTACCAAATCAGTGGTATAGGCAATCTCGTCCTGGTGGTTGGCCCCCAGTTCAATGACCGCATATTGATGTTGCGGCTTCAGGCGTAATAGCGTCAGCGGCACGCCAATATCATTGTTGAGGTTACCTGCGGTATACAGCGTCTCGCCGCACTGGCGCAGAATGGCCGCCGTCATCTCTTTTACCGAGGTTTTGCCGGACGACCCGGTTAGCGCCACGATGCGTGCCTCAGACCGCTGACGCACCCAGGCGGCCAGCTGCCCCAGCGCAATTCGCGTATCGGCGACCACCACCTGGGAGACCTCTACAGGTAAGCGTTGACTTACTAACAGACCTGAACAGCCTGCCGTAACCGCATCTGCGACAAAATCGTGGGCATCAAAACGCTCGCCTTTAATGGCGATAAACAGATTTCCCGCCGTCGCTTTGCGTGTGTCGGTCGTGACCTCGGCAATTGCACCGTCACTGCCGTACAGCGTACCGCCGGTTATCTCGGCAAGTTGTTGTAATGTCAGGGTTATCAAGCGAACCCCCCCAGCAGACGCGCGACCGTATCCCGGTCAGAGTAGTCAAAGCGCTGATGGCCGATAATCTGGTAATCTTCGTGGCCTTTACCGGCAACCAGCACAATATCGCCTTGCTGTGCCTGCATCACGGTGTTAGTGACCGCTTGCGCACGGCCCATGACTACCCTGGCGCGCCCCGCATCAAGCAGGCCGCTTAATATGTCGCTAACAATAGCCGCCGGATCTTCGCTGCGCGGATTGTCATCGGTGATCACCACCACATCAGCACACTGCTCGGCAATCGCGCCCATCAGCGGGCGCTTGCCTTTATCGCGGTCACCGCCGCAGCCAAACAGACACCACAGCCGCCCCTTGCAGTGCAGACGTGCCGCCGTCAGCGCTTTTTCCAGCGCATCGGGAGTATGGGCATAATCCACCACCACCGTTGGTTTGCCCGGTGCGCTGAAAACCTCCATGCGCCCGGTAACAGGTTGCAGCTGGCTGGCGGTCGCCGTTAATGCGGCCAGCGGATAGTCCAGAGACAGCAGTGTTGCCAACGCCACCAGCAGATTACTGACGTTAAATGCGCCCATCAGGCGGCTGTCGATATCCCCCTCTCCCCAGCTGGAGGAAAAGTGCACCCTGGCCCCGCCGTCGTGGTAATCCACCTTTGTCGCCTTCAGCCAGCGGCCATGACAGCCCGGCTGGAGATGATTTTCCATCGTCACCGCCACCGCATCCGGCAGCTTTTCCAGCCAGCGGCGTCCGACTTTATCATCGGCATTGATGATGGCCTGGCCGACCTGATGTTCGGCAAACAGCAGCCACTTGGCGGCTTCATAACGCGCCATATCGCCGTGATAGTCGAGATGATCGCGGCTGAGGTTGGTGAAAGCGGCCGCCGCAAACGGCAGCGCCGCCACGCGGTGCTGCACCAGGCCGTGCGAAGAGATCTCCATCGCCGCCAGGCTTGCGCCTTTGTCCACCAGCGATGCCAGCAAATGCTGCACATCCACCGCCGATCCGGTGGTGTTTTCCGCCGGGGCAAGCTGCCCGTAAAGGCCGTTACCCACCGTTCCCATCACCGCGCCGGTTTCACCCAGCAGCTGCGCCCACTGCGCCAGAAGCTGGGTCGTGGTGGTTTTGCCATTGGTGCCGGTCACGCCAATCAGCTTTAGCTTTTCGCCCGGCTGCTGGTAAAAACGACCAGCAAGCGCCGACAGACGTTGAGAAAGCTGCGCCAGATAAATGACCGGGACGCCGTGCGTCTCGACGATCTGTCCGTCTTCCGCTTCGCCTTCCGCCTCGGCAATCACCGCCGCCACGCCCTGAGCAATCGCCTGAGGAATAAAACGCCGCCCGTCGGCCGCATGACCTTTAATCGCGACAAACAGATCGCCCGATGCCGCTACACGGCTGTCCAGCGTCATTTCGCGCAGTGCGCGCTCCGGTGCGCCCGGCACCCACGGAGCCAGTAAATCACGCAGTTTACGATCTGCCACTGAGTGCCTCATTTTTGTTAGTTACCATCTCATTCTTATCAATAGTGGGTAACGCATCCGGTTCAACGTTCATGGTGCGCAGTACGCCCCCCATAATGGCGCCAAACACCGGTGCGGATACCGCACCACCGTAATATTTGCCTGACTGGGGATCGTTTATCACCACCACCAGCGCAAAACGCGGTTTGCTGGCCGGAGCAACCCCGGCGGTATAGGCAATGTAGCGGTTGACGAATTTACCGTCTGGCCCCACCTTCTTGGCCGTACCGGTTTTGATGGCAATACGATAACCCTTGATGGCGGCTTTTACGCCGCCGCCGCCCGGCAGGGCGACGCTTTCCATCATATGTAGCACCGTGCGTACCAGCGGTTCAGGGAACACGCGCTCCCCCGCTACCGGTGGGTCAACTTTGGTTATCGACAGGGGACGATAAATGCCATAACTGCCCAACGTTGCATAAACTCGCGCCAGCTGTAGCGGCGTGACCATCAGCCCGTAGCCAAAGGAGAAGGTCGCCCTTTCTATGTCGGCCCACCGCTGTTTCTGTGGGTACAGCCCGCTGCTTTCTCCAACCAGCCCTAAATTGGTCGCTTTACCTAAGCCAAAACGTGAGTAGGTATCCACTAACGCATTGGAAGGCATCGCTAACGCCAGTCGGGAGACGCCCACGTTCGACGATTTCTGTAACACCCCGGTCAGCGTCAGTTCGTTATAGCGCGCCACATCTCTGATTTCATGACCGTTGATTCGAAAAGGAACGGTATTCAGCACGCTGCTTTCATGCACTACGCCGCGCTGGAGTGCGGTCATCACCACCATGGGCTTCACCGTTGAGCCTGGTTCAAACATGTCGGTGATAGCCCGATTGCGCATCACGTCTTTGGTGACGCCGGTCAGATTATTCGGGTTATAGGCCGGGCTGTTGGCCATCGCCAACACTTCGCCGGTATTAATATCCAGCAGAACCGCCGTCCCGGATTCCGCTTTGTTAAAAGCCACCGCGTTATTCAGTTCGCGATACACCTGCGCCTGCAGGCGCTCATCGATACTTAAAGCCAGGTTGTGTGCCGCCCGGCTATCCACGGAGGAGATATCTTCTATTACCCGGCCAAAACGATCTTTACGTACCGTTCGTTCGCCGGGCTGCCCGGTCAGCCATTTATCGAAGCTTTTCTCAACGCCTTCAATGCCCTGCCCGTCAATGTTGGTAAATCCAATCAGGTGCGAGGTGACCTCTCCGGCAGGATAATAGCGTCGTGATTCCTCGCGCAGGAAGATGCCGGGCAGCTTCAGCTTTCTGATGTAGTCACCGATCGCCGGATTCACCTGACGCGCCAGATAGACAAAGCGCCCGTTAGGATTAGCATTGACTCGCGCCGCCAGCTGGTCAAGCGGGATCGAAAGCGCGTCTGACAGGGCTTTCCAGCGGCTATCAAGCGTAATTCCGCCCTTGTCGTGCAGCTCTTTCGGATCGGCCCAGATGGCATTAACCGGAACGCTGACCGCCAGCGGACGACCGGCGCGGTCGCTGATCATACCGCGCGATGTCGGGATAGCCTGTACGCGCAGTGAGCGCATATCCCCTTCACGCACCAGCCTGTCGGGATTGATCACCTGCAAATACGCCACCCGCAGCAGTAGCCCTACCAGTCCGAGAAAAATACAGCCGCACAGCAATGCAAAACGCCAGCTGACAAAGCTGGCCTGATCTTCCGTACGTTTCGCTTTCTGCTTCTGCGTTTTTTTTGCGGCTCTCATCAAGTCCGATTGTCCTTAGTTATGAACCACAATATTTTCCTGTGAAGGATCAACATGCTGCATTTGTATTTTCTCCGTTGCGATGCGCTCAACCCGGCTATGATCGCCCAAAGCATTCTCTTCCAGGATCAGGTTGCGCCATTCGATGTCCAGCGCGTCACGCTCCAGCACCAGCTGCTCGCGCTGGGCGGTGAGGAGCCGCGTTTTATGCGCGGTGGTCACCACCATCAGGGCAGAAACCAATACCGCGATAAAAACCAGTACCGGGATCTTACCGTGGCGTATCAGATCTCCGCCAATAACCCCCGGCAGGCTATGACGCTCGTTACCGATCACGAGGCGGTACGCTCCGCGATGCGCAGTACTGAACTGCGTGCGCGTGGGTTATCCGCCACTTCGCTTTCTCCCGGCATCATTTTCCCCAGCGCCTTGAGTTGACGCCCGCCCAGGCTGCTAAGCTGCGCTTCGGTCATCGGCAGACCGTGAGGTATTTGCGGCCCGCGGCTTTGTTCGCGCATAAAGCGCTTCACGATGCGGTCTTCCAGCGAATGGAAACTAATAATGGAAAGGCGACCACCGGCGGTTAGCGCGCTTAGCGCACCTTTAAGCGCCTGTTCAATTTCTTCCAGTTCGCTATTCACCCAGATGCGGATCGCCTGGAAGCTGCGCGTTGCCGGGTGTTTAAATTTGTCTTTGACCGGGGTTGCGGCGTAGATAACATCAGCCAGCTCTTTAGTGCGCGTCATCGGCTGCTCGCGATTGCGCTCGACGATGGCACGAGCGATGCGCTTGGCGAAACGCTCTTCGCCAAAGGTCTTCAGCACAAAAGCAATATCGCTTTCTTCGGCTTTCAACAGCCATTCAGCCGCCGACTGGCCGCGCGTAGGGTCCATACGCATATCCAGGGGCCCGTCGCGCATAAAGGAGAAACCGCGTTCGGCGTCATCCAGCTGCGGAGAGGAAACGCCAAGATCCAGCAAAATGCCGTCAATTTTCCCCTTCAGCCCGCGTTCTTCGGCATACTCTGCCAGCGCGGAAAACGGGCCATGGATAATGGTGAAACGAGGATCGGTAATTTCAGCGGCGGCGGCAATGGCCTGCGGATCGCGGTCAATCGCGTACAGGCGGCCGTGCTCGCCAAGTTGAGAAAGGATTAGGCGCGAGTGTCCCCCGCGCCCAAAGGTGCCATCAATATAGATGCCGTCAGACTTGATATTGAGACCGTTGACCGCCTCATCTAACAGCACCGTGGTATGTTTAAAAGTATCGTGCATAGTTATAAAGACAAATCCTGTAACCGCTCAGACAAAGGCTGCTTTGAAGACCGCTCTTCGTCTATATCTTCCCTGACCTGTTGATACCAGGTCTGTTCATCCCACAGTTCAAATTTGTTGAACTGCCCAACCAGCATCACTTGTTTACTCAGGCTCGCCTGTTGACGAAGCGTATTCGCCAGCAGGATCCGGCCTGCATTATCCATCTGGCATTCACTGGCATGCCCCAGCAGCAGGCGTTGTACGCGGCGCTCGGCAGGGTTCATGCTGGAAAGGCGAGATAGTTTTTGTTCAATGATTTCCCATTCAGGCAGGGGGTAAAGCAGCAGGCAAGGTTGGTGGAGGTCAATGGTGCAGACCATTTGCCCCTGAGATCCCTCGTTCAGCATTTCGCGATAGCGCGTTGGCACGGCAAGCCGGCCTTTGCTGTCGAGATTGACTAACGTTGCTCCACGGAACATGCCAGCCTGACTCCTCCACCCAATTTCACCACTTTACTCCACATTTTCCCACTAAAAGAGTTTACGGAGCAGAGGAAAACATTGTCAAGCCGCAGTATCGGCCGATTCGCAATATTTCTGCACACAATAAAATGCGTGCGGGTTAAAAACGGCGCGTAATAATGCGATATAAAAAATAAGCTGATGAATACTGACAGGAATTTTTCTCATGTTGCATAAGTGCTCAAAAATATATCGTTTTTATCCCGGCAAAACACAGGCTGCCCGCTTTGTAACATAAATTGTATTTTAAGCAAGTTCCTATCTGCGTGTAGCGCAGGTCTGGCAGGATATAAATAAGCGGGTGGTTTTATAATTAGATGCTGCGGGGGTATTTTTACTTTAATTTACGCTGGCGGGTCGATTATAAAAACTGAATCATTATCTGCTGCCGTTAACACCGGGGAATAGCCGTCAAATAGAAACGTCACAGGCAGCTTTCGCTGCCATATGAAATCAGTTTGTTTGGCGATTTAATCGACCGCGCCGGTAAAGATTACGGCGAATACGCGTCAGGCCCACTTTAGGTTTGCGCGGTTCATCAAGGCTGGCCAAAACCAACTCAAGCACGCGCTCCGCGACATCGCGGTGCTTCTGTCCGACCGACAACACCGGGCACTCAAGGAAATCAAGCAGTTCATGATCGCCAAAGGTCGCAATCGCCAGGTCTTGCGGCAAACGCCCTTCGCGTTGCAACGTCACATCCATCACGCCCTGCAGCAGCCCAAAGGAGGTGGTAAACAGCGCCTCCGGCATATCGTGGGTCTCGAGATAATTTTCGAACAGGGTCGCTGCCGCGCTGCGCTCAAAGCTGTTGGCATAAATAAAGTCCGGCTGACGTTCATCGCCTTCCCAGCCCTCGCGGAAGCCCAGCTCACGCAGAAAACTGACGGACAGTTCCGGCAGCGCGCCGACAAACAATACGGATTTCGCCGACAGCTTGCGCAGTTCTGCGGCCAGCGCCTGCGCATCTTCCTGGTCCGCGCCGACAACGCTGGTAAAATGTTCGCGATCCAGCGCACGATCCAACGCGATAATCGGCAGCGGATCGTTAATCCAGCGCTGATAGAAAGGATGTTCAGGCGGTAATGACGTGGAAACGATAATGGCATCAACCTGACGTTGCAGCAGATGTTCCACGCAGCGCATTTCGTTATCGGGCTGGTCTTCCGAACAGGCAATCAGTAATTGATAGCCGCGCTGACGCGCCTGACGTTCAAGATAGTTAGCAATCCGCGTATAGCTGGTATTCTCCAGGTCGGGAATAACCAGTCCTATCGAACGCGTGCGCCCAGCGCGCAATCCGGCCGCAACGGCATTAGGGTGGTAATTATGTTCGCGCACTACCGCCATCACTTTCTCGACGGTTTTATCGCTGACGCGATACTGCCTGGCCTTGCCATTGATAACATAGCTGGCAGTGGTACGCGAAACCCCTGCAAGGCGCGCAATTTCATCCAGTTTCACAATAACCCCATACTTTTCTATGGATTAGATTTCGTAACATATAACCGCAGAAAAGTGTGGCGAGCAACTGCTTTTGTTCAGCAACCCCGGCCTGATAACAAAAATAAAAAAACCCGGCATTACGCCGGGTTAGCTCATATTCTTGACAATCAACTTAGGCAATCAACGCATAATGCGATCGCCGCGAGCTACGCCAACGATACCAGATCGCGCCACTTCAACGATTTCCGCCACGTCACGAACCGTACCGAGGAAAGCGTCCAGCTTGTCGCTGGTGCCTGCCAGCTGAACCGTGTAAAGCGATGGCGTGACGTCGACGATCTGCCCACGGAAGATATCCGCGCTACGTTTCACCTCTTCACGGCCATAACCCGTGGCCTGAATCTTCACCAGCATGATTTCGCGCTCGACGAAATCACCCTGCCCGAGTTCGCTGACGCGCAGTACATCAACCAGCTTATGCAGCTGCTTTTCGATCTGCTCGATCACCTTCTCATCACCGACGGTCTGAATGGTCATGCGTGACAGCGTGGGATCGTCAGTGGGAGCCACCGTCAGGCTTTCAATGTTGTAGCCGCGCTGGGAAAACAGCCCCACCACGCGGGATAATGCGCCGGATTCGTTTTCCAGCAGAACCGATAATACGCGACGCATAGTTAAGTCCTCTCCGTTTTGCTCAGCCACATTTCATCCATACCGCCACCGCGAATATGCATCGGGTAGACGTGCTCGCTGTCATCCACGTTAATGTCGACAAACACCAGGCGATTTTTCGCCAGCTGTTCCAGCGCCTGCTCTAGTTTCGCTTCCAGTTCGTCGGGGCGAGTCACGGAAATGCCCACATGGCCGTAAGCCTCTGCCAGCCGTACAAAGTCAGGCAGTGATTCCATATAAGATTGTGAGTGGCGACCGGAGTAAATCATATCCTGCCACTGCTTCACCATGCCCAGCACGCGGTTATTGAGGTTCAGCACCAGCACCGGAATGCCGTATTGCAACGCGGTCGACAGTTCCTGAATATTCATCTGGATACTGCCGTCACCCGTCACGCACACCACCGTTTCATCAGGCAGGGCCAGTTTAACCCCGAGGGCCGCCGGCAGGCCAAAGCCCATCGTGCCGAGACCGCCAGAGTTGATCCAGCGGCGCGGTTTATCAAACTGATAGTAGAGGGCCGCGAACATCTGATGTTGTCCGACGTCGGAAGTCACATAGGCATCGCCTTTCGTCAGGCGGCAAATGGTTTCGATAACCGCCTGCGGTTTGATCTTGTCACTGGTGCGGTCAAACTCCAGGCAGTGACGGGAGCGCCACCGTTCAATGCTCTGCCACCAGTCGCGCAGCGCGTCAAAATCCTGCCGGGCGGGATCCTGCCCCAGCAGCTCCAGCATCTGTTGCAGAACCTGTTTGGCATCGCCGACGATCGGCACATCGGCGGCGATGGTTTTTGAAATTGACGTTGGGTCAATATCAATATGCAGCACGGTGGCATTCGGGCAATACTTTGCCAGATTATTGGTAGTACGGTCGTCAAAACGCACGCCAACGGCAAAGATAACGTCGGAGTGATGCATCGTCATGTTGGCTTCGTAAGTGCCGTGCATGCCCAGCATGCCTAAGCATTGATGGTGCGTGCCGGGAAACGCCCCCAGCCCCATCAGCGATGTGGTCACCGGCACGTTCAGCGTTTCCGCCAGCTGGCGCAGCTCATCATGGCAGGCAGCATTGATCACTCCGCCCCCGGCATAAATCACCGGATTTTTCGCAGCCAGTAAGGTCTGTAGCGCACGCTTGATTTGGCCTTTATGTCCCTGCGTCGTCGGGTTGTAAGAGCGCATGCTGACCTCATCAGGCCAGACGTACGGCAGCTTATTCGCCGGGTTCATCATATCCTTTGGCAGATCGACGACGACCGGCCCCGGACGGCCGCTGGCGGCGAGCCAGAACGCCTTTTTCATCACGGTCGGGATATCTTCTGCCCGCTTAACCATAAAGCTGTGTTTAACCACCGGGCGGGAGATCCCCACCATGTCGCACTCCTGGAAGGCATCATAGCCAATCAGAGAGGACATCACCTGGCCGGACAGCACCACCATAGGAATCGAATCCATATACGCCGTGGCGATACCGGTAATCGCGTTGGTGGCACCGGGCCCGGAGGTAACCAGCACCACGCCGACATCGCCGGTAGCGCGGGCATAGCCATCGGCCATATGCACCGCGCCCTGCTCGTGGCGCACCAGGATATGGTCCACGCCGCCAACGGTTTGCAGGGCGTCATAAATATCGAGGACCGCTCCGCCGGGATAGCCGAATACATGTTTTACGCCCTGATCGATTAACGATCGGACTACCATCTCGGCTCCTGATAACATCTCCATTTTTGCCTCCAGGCTCTAAGGTGCTGACTTATCTGACGCGAAAAACGTTCATACGCTTTTCGTCGGCGGCAGACAGGATCAAAACCTGTTTTATGCTTAGATATTGGAACTCACTTTCCAACATCAGGGTACAGGGCTAAGCCCCATTATTGAGGTTATGGCAAACACCATAACCGTAGAAAAGTTGGCAGGCAAACGGCAACCCCGGCCATGAGGACGAAAAAGAGTATTAAGGCTCTGCCTCCTGCCCCCTGTCAGCGGCGATAACACTGAAAACAAAGCAATATAAAAGCGAAATATACTGCTGCTCCATCATTTTTCAGCGCGATCGTTTTGTTATTAAAACCAAGCTACGGCAAAAGGATGGTCAGCCATTCTAACCATTCATTATTTTTGGTTTTATCTGCTAACTTTCAAACAAAAAATAAAATTTTCATCCTGAAGACAGGTCACGCACCTTGCCTAAAGACTTCATGAAAATATAAATATACCACCTAAAAACAATGACATAGAAAAAATTAACCGAAAGATAAATGAGATAATCGGCTTTTGGCATTCACTTTCCGCCTGGCATTTTGGCTATTATTCTGCTGCCTGTCCTGTCACCAGAATAAATTTCTTGCGCGTTTACCCGCAGCACATTCATTGTGCGGGCATTTAGGTTGACAGCCCCAACCTTTATCGGGTATCAATATTGCCACATTGAATTAATGAGGTCTGAACCAATGATTCGTTTCAACCGCCTACTCGGCCTACTACTTAACGCATTCCTAATGCGCGGTAGGCTTGTGGGCGGAATCAATCACTGATTCAGACTTGCAAAACTAAGAAACCCGCGCCGATGCGCGGGTTTTTTTATGCTCGCGGAAACAGGCGACATACAGACGACAAGGAACCACCCAATGAGCCAACAAGTCATTATTTTCGATACCACTCTGCGCGACGGTGAGCAGGCATTGCAGGCCAGCCTGAGTGTGAAAGAAAAGCTGCAGATTGCCCTGGCGCTGGAACGTATGGGGGTCGATGTGATGGAGGTCGGCTTCCCGGTCTCGTCCCCTGGCGATTTTGAATCGGTACAAACCATTGCCCGCCAGATCAAGAACAGCCGGGTGTGTGGCCTGGCGCGCTGTGTGGAAAAAGACATCGACGCCGCTTATGAAGCGCTGCGCGTGGCGGATGCTTATCGCATTCACACCTTCCTGGCGACCTCACCAATGCATATCGCCACCAAACTGCGCAGCACCCTGCCGGAAGTGATTGAACGCGCCGTGAAAATGATCAGGCGCGCACGTAATTATACCGATGATGTGGAATTCTCTTGCGAAGACGGCGGTCGTACCCCGATTGATGACCTGTGTCGCGTGGTCGAAGCCGCGATTAATGCCGGTGCTACCACCATTAATATCCCGGATACCGTGGGTTATACCTTACCTTACGAGTACGCCAACATCTTCAGCGCGCTGCGTGCGCGCGTGCCGAATATCGATAAGGCGATCCTGTCGGTGCATACCCACGACGACCTGGGCATGGCCGTGGGTAATGCCCTCGCCGCGGTCAATGCCGGGGCACGTCAGATCGAAGGGGCAATGAACGGACTGGGTGAACGTGCCGGCAACTGCGCGTTGGAAGAGACCATTATGGCAATCAAAACCCGTGGTCAGCTGATGAACGTGCATACCCGCATCAATCACCAGGAAATTTACCGCACCTGCCAGACCGTCAGCAAAATCTGCAATATGCCGATCCCGGCGCATAAAGCCATTATCGGTTCAAACGCCTTCGCCCACTCTTCCGGCATTCACCAGGATGGCGTGCTGAAAAACCGCGAAAACTACGAAATTCTGACCCCGGAATCGATCGGCCTGAAACAGGTGCAGTTGAATCTTACCTCACGATCCGGCCGCGCCGCGGTGAAACACCGCATGGAAGAGATGGGTTACGGCGAAACCGAATACAACATGGACAGGCTGTACGATGCGTTCAAGGCGCTGGCCGATAAAAAAGGCCAGGTGTTTGATTATGACCTTGAGGCACTGGCCTTTATCAATCAGCAGTCGGAAGAGCCGGAATACTTCAGGCTGGATACGTTCAACGTGCAGTCAGGCTCCAGCGTGATTGCCACCGCCACCGTGCAGCTGCGCTGCGGCGATGAACAGAAAACCGAGGCCGCTACCGGTAACGGTCCGGTTGATGCCGTTTATCAGGCAATTAACCGTTTGACTGAATTCGATGCCGAACTGGTCAGTTATCAGCTGACCGCCAAAGGTCACGGCAAGGATGCGCTGGGCCAGGTCGATATCGTGGTGCAATACAACGGGCGCAAGTTCCATGGCGTGGGCCTGGCGACCGATATCGTCGAGTCCTCGGCAAAAGCGATGGTCAACGCGCTGAACACCATCTGGCGCGCCCGTCAGGTTGAGCAGGAATTGCAGCGCAAGTCCCAGGTAAAAGATCAGAAGGAAACCGTATAACATGTCCAGCACTTACCATATTGCAGTATTACCCGGTGACGGCATCGGCCCGGAAGTGATGGCCCAGGCCAGCAAGGTGCTCGACGCAATCCGCCAGCGTTTCGATCTGCGTATCACCACCAGCGAATATGACGTGGGCGGTGCGGCTATCGACCGTCACGGCGTGCCGCTGCCGGACAGTACGGTGAAAGGCTGTGAGCAGGCCGACGCCATTCTGTTTGGCTCGGTCGGCGGGCCAAAATGGGAGCATCTGCCCCCGGCAGAACAGCCGGAGCGCGGCGCGCTGCTGCCGCTGCGTAAACACTTTAAGCTGTTCAGCAACCTGCGTCCGGCCAGCCTGTATCAGGGGCTGGAAGACTTCTGCCCGCTGCGCAGGGATATAGCCGATCGCGGCTTCGATATTCTGGTGGTGCGCGAACTGACCGGCGGCATCTACTTTGGCCAGCCGAAGGGGCGCGAAGGCAGCGGAATGCACGAGCGCGCCTTCGATACCGAGGTTTATCACCGTTTTGAAATCGAGCGCATTGCGCGTATCGCCTTTGAGTCGGCGCGTAAACGCCGCCACAAAGTCACCTCGATTGATAAAGCCAACGTGCTGCAATCCTCCATTCTGTGGCGCGAAATCGTCGGTGAAGTGGCACAGGACTACCCGGACGTTGAGCTGCACCATATGTATATCGACAATGCCACCATGCAGCTGATCAAGGCGCCGTCACAGTTCGACGTCATGCTGTGCTCTAACCTGTTCGGCGATATCCTGTCGGACGAATGCGCGATGATCACCGGCTCAATGGGCATGTTGCCTTCGGCCAGCCTTAACGAGCAGGGCTTTGGCCTGTTTGAACCGGCCGGCGGCTCCGCGCCGGATATCGCCGGTAAAAACATCGCCAACCCGGTGGCGCAAATTCTGTCGCTGGCGCTGCTGCTGCGCTACAGCCTGAACGCGGCCGACGCCGCCGATGCCATCGAGCAGGCGATCAACCGCGCGCTGGAAGAAGGCTATCGTACCGGTGACCTGGCCGGTAACGGCAAGGCCATCGGCACAGATGAAATGGGCAGCGTGATCGCCCGATTTATTCGCGAAGCATAATACGATGAAAACACTGTACGAGAAGCTGTTTGATGCGCATGTCGTGCATGAGGCCAGCGGCGAAACCCCGCTGATCTATATTGACCGCCACCTGGTGCATGAGGTGACGTCCGCACAGGCCTTTGACGGCCTGCGCGCTCATAATCGTCCGCTGCGCCAGCCGTCAAAAACCTTCGCCACGATGGATCACAACGTGTCTACCCAGTCACGGGATATCAATGCCAGCGGTGAGATGGCGCGTATCCAGATGTCGCTGCTGATGAAAAACTGCGAGGCCTTCGGCGTACAGCTGTTTGATCTCAGTCATCAGTTCCAGGGGATCGTGCACGTGATGGGCCCGGAGCAGGGGCTGTCGCTGCCCGGCATGACCATCGTCTGCGGTGATTCCCATACCTCGACCCACGGCGCGCTCGGCGCGCTGGCGTTTGGTATCGGCACCTCGGAAGTGGAACACGTGCTGGCCACCCAGACGCTGAAGCAGTCACGCGCCAAAACCATGAAGATTGAAGTACAGGGCCATACCGCGCCGGGGATCACCGCGAAAGATATCGCGCTGGCGATTATTGGTAAAACCGGCAGCGGTGGCGGTAACGGTCACGTTGTCGAGTTCTGTGGGGCGGCGGTGGCAGCGTTAAGCATGGAGGGCCGTATGACGCTGTGCAATATGGCGATCGAGCTGGGCGCTAAGGCGGGGTTAATTGCCCCGGACGACACCACGTTCAGCTACGTGAAAGGCCGCCGCTATGCCCCAAAAGAGGCAGAGTGGCAGCAGGCGGTCGATTACTGGCGCACATTGCGCAGCGACGAGGGCGCGCACTTTGATAAGGTGGTAACGATCGACGCTGCCACCATTGCCCCGCAGGTGACCTGGGGCACCAACCCCGGACAGGTGATCGCCGTCAGCGACCCGATCCCCGACCCGGCCTCCTTCAGCGATCCGGTGGAGCGTGCCTCGGCGGAAAAAGCGCTGGCCTATATGGATCTCAAGCCCGGTATTCGCCTGACCGATGTCGCCATCGACAAGGTGTTTATCGGCTCCTGCACCAACTCGCGCATTGAAGATCTGCGCGCGGCGGCGGCGATAGTGAAAGGGCATAAAATTGCCCAGGGCGTGCAGGGCTACGTGGTACCCGGCTCCGGCCCGGTCAAAGCCCAGGCGGAAGCGGAAGGGCTGGACCGCATCTTTATTGATGCCGGATTTGAATGGCGTCTGCCGGGCTGTTCGATGTGCCTGGCGATGAACAACGACCGCCTCCAGCCCGGCGAGCGCTGCGCGTCGACCAGCAACCGTAACTTTGAAGGCCGCCAGGGGCGTGGCGGGCGTACTCACCTGGTCAGCCCGGCAATGGCGGCGGCGGCGGCGGTAGCCGGTCACTTTGCCGATATCCGCGAGCTAGCGTAAGGGATCATCATGGCTAAAAAATTCACTCAACATCGCGGTATCGTGCTGCCGCTGGATGCCGCCAACGTCGATACCGATGCGATTATCCCGAAGCAGTTTTTGCAGATGGTGACGCGCACCGGTTTTGGTCGCAACCTGTTTTACGACTGGCGCTATCTTGATGCCGAAGGGCAGCTTGCTAACCCGGATTTCGTGCTGAATAAACCCGAGTTCAGCGGTGCCAGCATTATGCTGACGCGTGAGAACTTTGGCTGCGGCTCATCGCGGGAACATGCCCCCTGGGCGCTGACCGACTACGGCATTCAGGCTATTATCGGATCCGGTTTTGCCGATATCTTTGCCAATAACGCGTTTAATAATCAGCTGTTGCTGGTGACGTTAAGCGAGCAGCAGGTCGATGAGCTGTTTCAGCAGGTTGCCGCTCAACCGGGGATAGGCTTCACCGTCGATCTGGAAAGCCAGCAGGTTCAGGCAGGCGATAACATTTACCCGTTCGCCATCGACCCTTTCCGCCGTCACTGCCTGCTGAATGGCCTGGACGCGATTGGCCTGACCCTGCAGCACGATGCCGATATCAGCGCCTGGGAGCGGCAACAGCCCTCATTTTTGCGCTGACCACCCATCGGTGCGTGCAGATTGCTGCACGCACCGATACCTTTTGTCTGTCGGCTATGGGCACGACTGCGGTTTTATCTTCCGCGACTCTCTGACCTGCCAGGATAAAGCGAACGAAACCAGCGCCAGCAGCAATGCCAGCCAGTACACCGCGTGGTGGCCGAAGGTCTGCGCCATTGCGCCCTGTAGCACCCCGGCCAGGATCACCCCGGTGGAAATACTGTTGGTAAACAGCGTGGTGGCAGAACCCGGACGCCCCGGCATCAGATCCTGAAACCAGATCATCCCAATCCCGGCAATAATGCCGATAAACACCGCATTTAGCAGCTGAAGCAGCATCAATGCAGTTCGCCCATGCAAAAACACCAATCCGAGATAAAACAACGCGCCGCAGCCGACGGCCAGCAGCATCATCGGGCGTTTACCGAAGCGTTTTACGTAACGGCCTGCCAGCAGCATCACCGGAATTTCCAGCCCGGCAGCGATACCCATCAGCAGGCCGGCCAGCTTATCGGGCAGTCCGAGCACGCTGCTGATGTACAGCGGCATATCGATCACATACATGGTGTTGCAGGTCCACATAAATACCGACGCGACAAACAGCATGCGCATATCGCGGTCCTTCCAGCCGCTGATATCGGTGAGCGGCACCGCAGCGCTGGTCTGCGCGCGCGGCACCGACGGCAGCGTGAACCAGATCAGCGCCACGCAGATTAAAAACAGCACGGCAGCCACCAGGAACATGGCGGTAAAGCCATAGTTAAGCGCGATGGCAAACGACAGCGGCGGGCCGATAACCCATGCCAGCGACAGCTGCGCGCGCATTACCGAACTGAACATCACCGCCTCACGCGCCGAGCTGTCGGCATACTCGCGCGCCAGTGCGAAAATCTGCGGCATCGCCACGCTGGCAATCGACGAGAGCACCACGCCGGCCATAACCAGCGTCAGGTAGTGGCGGTTAAAGGCAAACAGCACGGCGTTGGCAATCGCAATGACGCAGCAGAACAGGATCAGCATGCGCCGATCGCCCTGATTATCCGAGCGCTTTGCCAGCATCAGGCTGACGATAATCCCCGCCACCGCGTTCAGCGTGTAAAACAGCCCAACCCAAAAAGGCTGTACGCCAACCTCGCGGCTGAGAAACAGGCTAAGCGTCGGGGCCTGCAATGCGCCCGCGATACCGACCATAAAAGAAACCGCCATAAAAGCCAGATAGACAGGGTGTAGACGGCGACGACGGCTTAAAAACGCTTTCATGACGATGGCCTCAACGGACTGAAGTGCTAAACCCGCAGCTTATAAGAAAAATAACGAAAAAAGCCAGCGGCTCGCATGCCCGCTGGCTGGTGAAAAGCACCATACTCAGAAATACCCGTAAAAGCGAAAGCTCCCGGATACGATGTCAGAACGCCATTCAGACGATGAATGCCTCCCGCTCTTCCATCTGTTGCCATTATCGCCATAATATAGGGTAAGAAAAACAGACAGCTTTTAACACGGAGTTCCTCTTTTATGCCGTCGAAGCGTTTGCAGCAGCAGTTTATCCGGCTCTGGCAGTGCTGCGAGGGTCAATCGCAGGAAACCACGCTCAGCGATTTGGCGGTGCAGCTCTGCTGCTCACGGCGCCATATGCGTAACCTGCTCAACGCCATGCAGCAACAGGGGTGGCTGGCGTGGCAGGCCGAGGCCGGACGCGGTAAACGCTCCACCCTGACCTTCCACTACACCGGGCTGGCTCTCCAGCAGCAGCGGGCGCAGGAGCTGCTGGATCAGGACCGCATTGACCAGCTGGTACAGTTGGTGGGCGACAAAGGGCGCGTGCGTCAGATGCTGCTTTCCCATCTAGGCCGCAGCTTCCGCCAGGGCAAGCACATTATGCGCGTGCTGTACTACCGCCCGCTGCTCAATTTACTGCCCGGCACGCCGCTCAGACGTTCGGAAACCCACCTGGCACGGCAAATCTTCAACGGCCTCGCGCGTATAAATGAGGAAAACGGGGAAGTGGAGCCGGACATCGCCCATCACTGGCAACAGATCGGCCCGCTGCACTGGCGGTTCTTTATTCGCCCGGCCATCCATTTTCACCACGGGCGTGAACTGGAGATGGATGATGTCACCAGCACGCTGCAACGGCTAACGGACCAGCCGCTGTTTGGCCATCTGACGCGCATCGAGTGCCCCGCCCCGTGGACGCTGGACATTCATCTCAGTCATCCTGACGGCTGGCTGCCCTGGCTGCTGGCCAGCGTCAGCGCGATGATCCTGCCAAAGGAGTGGTCCGAGCTGCGCAACTTCTCCCGCCAGCCGATAGGCACCGGGGCCTACGCGGTAGAACGCAACCAGCACAGCCAGCTGCGTATTGCCGCCTTTGATGATTATTTCGGCTATCGGGCGCTGATCGACGAGGTCAACATCTGGGTTCTGCCGGAGATCAGCGACGAACTGGTCTATTCCGGCGTCAAGTTGCAAACCGAAAACAGCGATGAAAAATCAGAGGAGAGTCGTCTTGAAGAAGGCTGCTATTTTCTGCTGTTCGACCAGCGCTCTGAACAGGGGCGCAACGAACAGCTGCGGCGCTGGGTCAGCACCATTTTCAACCCTATCGCCCTGCTGAATCACAGCGGGATTGCCTACCAGCGTTACTGGTTCCCGGCTTACGGCCTGCTGCCGCGCTGGCATCACCGCCGGCATATGGAGGCTGCGGAAAAACCCGGCGGCCTGGCCTCGCTGACCATCACCTGGTACAGCGACCACATTGAGCACCGTGGCATTGCCAACGCGCTTGGCCCGATCCTCGCCGCACACGGCGTCGAGCTGATCACTCAGGAGATCGATTATGAAAGCTGGCATCGCGGCGATGCGCAGAGCGATCTTTGGCTCGGCAGCGCCAACTTCACCCTGCCGCTGGAGTTTTCCCTGTTCTCCCTGCTGTATGAAATTCCGCTGATCCACCACTGTGTGCCCATCGATTGGCAGGATGTGGCCAGGCGGTGGCGCGAACGGCAGCTGCCGCTGGCAGACTGGAGCAAACAGCTGATCGACAGCCACTATCTGCATCCGTTGTTCCACCACTGGCTGCTGCTACATGGGCAGCGCAGTATGCGCGGCGTGCGTATGAATACTCTGGGCTGGTTCGATTTTAAATCCGCCTGGTTTGCCCCACCTGACGATGAGACTTTCGTCTCGACGACGAAACTACTAGAATAAGCCGTTCTCAACGGGGTGCGGAAAACCCTGATGTTGATGCCCGATCCATGGCGCGCAGCACGTTAAAACGCCGTGAACAGCCATTCAGGCGATGAAGGACAGCGCGCAGCAACCGCAGCATACAAATGAGTATGTGAGGATTGCGAGCACTGCCCGACGCCGGATCAATGGCGCGCAGCACGTTAAAACGCCGCGAGCAGCCATTCAGGCGGTGAAGGACAGCGCGCAGCAACCGCAGCATACAAATGAGTATGTGAGGATTGCGAGCACTGCCCGACGCCGGATCAATGGCGCGCAGCACGTTTTCCGCTGAGAAAAACCCGTCGAACCTGATCCGGATAATACCGGCGTAGGGATTTGAGAGTGTCACTCACTCAGATCCTTTGCGCATTTCCCACTCTAAGGAACGCAAAGTGTTGAAAAAATGGTTACCTCTGCTGGCGCTGTTCTCCCTGCCCTGCCTCGCGGCAAAAGAAACGCTCACCGTCTATACCTATGACTCCTTTGCGGCTGACTGGGGCCCCGGCCCGGCGGTCAAAAAAGCGTTTGAAGCCCACTGTAACTGCGAACTGAAGTTTGTGGCGCTGGAAGACGGCGTTTCGCTGCTTAATCGTCTGCGCATGGAAGGAAAAAACAGCAAGGCCGATGTGGTTCTTGGGCTGGATAACAACCTGCTCGACGCCGCCGAAAAGACCGGGCTGTTTGCCGCGTCAAACGTCGATACGGCTGCCAGTACCGTGCCGGGCGGCTGGCACAACAGCACCTTTATTCCCTACGACTACGGCTGGTTCGCCTTTGTCTATGACAAAACCAAACTGCCAAACCCGCCGAAAAGCCTGAAGGAGCTGGTGGAAAGCGACCGCCCGCTGAAAGTCATCTACGAAGATCCGCGCACCAGCACGCCGGGACTCGGACTGCTGCTATGGATGCAGAAGGTGTTCGGCGATAACAGCCCGCAGGCCTGGCAGCAGCTGAGCAAAAAAACCGTCACCGTCACCAAAGGCTGGAGCGAAGCCTACGGCCTGTTCCTGAAGGGCGAAAGCGATATGGTGCTGAGCTACAGCTCCTCCCCGGCTTATCACCTGATTGAAGAAAAAAAGGATCGCTACGCGGCGGCCGATTTTAGCGAAGGACACTACTTACAGGTGGAGGTCGCCGGACGGCTGAAGGCCAGCAAACGGCCGCAGCTGGCACAGCAGTTTATGCAGTTCATCCTGACCCAGCCATTCCAGCAGCACATGGCGACCGGCAACTGGATGTACCCGGCGATAAAAACGACTCTGCCTGACGGTTTCGCAACCCTGACGGTGCCGAAAACCACGCTTCAGTTCAGCCCGCAGGACGTGGCGCGCCAACGCACACAGTGGATCGGCGAATGGCAACGCGCCGTCAGCCGCTAATCCCCGGCTGGCTGTTGCCCGGCAGCCTCGCCGCCCTGCTGCTCACCAGCGTTGCCGCGCTGGCGTTTTTTGCCCTGTGGCAAAACGCGCCCGCTACCGACTGGCGCGGCGTCTGGCAGGACGGCTACCTGTGGCACGTGCTGCGCTTCTCTTTCTGGCAGGCGCTGCTGTCGGCCGCGCTGTCGGTGCTGCCGGCCATCCCGCTGGCTCGCGCCCTGTATCGCCGGCGCTTCCCCGGCCGCAGTACCCTGCTGCGCCTGTGTGCCATGACCCTGGTACTGCCGGTGCTGGTGGCGGTATTTGGTATCCTGAGCGTCTATGGGCGCACCGGCTGGCTGGCACAGCTCTGCGCCCTGTTTGGTATCGACTACGCGTTCACCCCATACGGCCTACGGGGCATTCTGCTGGCACACGTCTTTTTCAACCTGCCGCTGGCCGCCCGCCTGCTGCTACAGGCGCTCCAGCAGATCCCTGCGGAACAGCGCCAGCTTGCCGCACAGCTGGGTTTAAGCGGCGGGTCGCATTTTTATATTGTTGAATGGCCGTGGCTGCGGCGGCAGATCCTGCCCGCGGCCGCACTGATCTTTATGCTGTGCTTTGCCAGCTTTGCCACCGTGCTGTCGCTCGGCGGCGGCCCGCAGGCCACCACCATTGAGCTGGCGATCTTCCAGGCGCTGAGCTTTGACTACGATCCGGGGCGCGCTGCCCTGCTGGCGTTGTTACAGATGCTGTGCTGCCTGGCGCTGGTGATACTGAGCCAGCGCCTGAACAAAGCCATCCCGGCGGGCAGCAACAGCCTCAGCGACTGGCGCAATCCCCAGGATAGCAGGGGCGCGCGCGTGCTGGACACCCTGGTAATCGCCGCCGCCCTGCTGCTGATCCTACCGCCGCTGCTGGCGGTGATTACCGATGGTCTTAACCAGGGGTTGAGCGGCGTACTTCAACAGCCCGCGCTATGGCAGGCGATGTTCACATCGCTGCGCATCGCCCTTGCGGCGGGCGTCCTGTGCGTGCTGCTGACCCTGATGCTGCTGTGGAGCAGCCGCGAACTGCGGCTGAATCAGCACCCGCGCTGGGGGCAAACGCTGGAGCTAAGCGGTATGCTGATCCTCGCCATGCCGGGTATCGTGCTGGCGACCGGCTTCTTCCTGCTGCTGAACCAGACGATCGGGCTGCCCGGATCCGCAGACGGCATCGTCACCTTTACCAATGCGCTGATGGCCATCCCCTATGCGATGAAGGTGCTGGAAAACCCGCTGCGCGACATCGCCGAGCGCTACAACCGCCTCTGTCAGTCGCTGGATATTCGCGGCTGGAACCGCCTGCGGCTGATTGAGCTGCGCGCGTTGCAGCGCCCGCTGGCCCAGGCGCTAGCTTTTGCCTGCGTGCTGTCGATGGGGGATTTTGGTGCCGTGGCGCTGTTCGGTAACGAGGACTTCCGCACGCTGCCCTTCTACCTGTATCAGCAGATTGGCGCTTATCGCAGCAGCGACGGCGCGGTCACCGCTCTGCTGCTGCTGCTATTATGCCTGCTGCTCTTCACCCTGATTGAAAAACTGCCGGGACGCCATGTTAAGCCTGACTAATCTGACCTATTTATATCATCATCTGCCGATGCGCTTTACCTTCAGCGCGCAGGCCGGTGAACGGCTGGCGATCCTCGGGCCGAGCGGCGCGGGCAAAAGCACGCTGCTCAGCCTGATTGCCGGGTTTCTTGCGGCGAAGAGCGGAGATTTGATGCTTAACGGCAGCGATCACCGCCTCACTGCCCCGGCGCAGCGCCCGGTTTCCATGCTGTTCCAGGAAAACAACCTGTTCCCCCACCTCACGGTGGCGCAAAACATCGGCCTCGGGCTGCATCCGGGACTGAAGCTTAATCATCAGCAGAAACATCAGTTGCAGGACATCGCGCGGCGCGTCGGGCTGACGGAGCACCTGTCGCGCCTGCCGCACCAGCTTTCCGGCGGCCAGCGCCAGCGTGCTGCCCTCGCCCGCTGCCTGGTGCGTCAAAGGCCGATCCTGCTGCTGGATGAACCCTTTTCCGCCCTCGATCCGGCGCTACGTCAGGAGATGCTCAGGCTGGTGGATGAGGTCTGTGCAGAACGTGATATGACCCTGCTGATGGTGTCGCACAGCATTGAGGATGCGGCGCGGATCGCCCCGCGCAGCCTGCTGATTGTCGACGGTCGGGTTTACTGGGATGGCAGCACCGCACGCTTGCAGGGCGGTGCGGTGCCGGAGGCGGCGGTACTGGGTATCGCGTTAAAAGAACACTTCCCACAGTAAATGACGGAATAGCGGCATCATCGGGTGGAACTGGATGGCGGTAAAACTTCCCACGGCCAGCAGCAGCATCAGCGGTGCCAGCCAGCGTAGCCGCACGGCGGGAAGGTAAGGCGTTGCCCAGTCATCCTGCTTACCGGCGCGCAGCCAGCGCCAGCCCAGCCAGCAGCCGAGCCACACCAGCAGCGCCACCCCCAGTAACAGCCATTTAAACATGCCGCTGCTGGCATCTTTCGGCACGTCGATCGCCACCCCGGCGAGAATGCCGGGCAGCAGGTAGAGCGGCGGCCACAGAATACAGCCGATGATGTTAGGCGGAATAAACTTGCGCACCGGCAGCTCCAGCATGCCCGCCACCAGCGGGATCAGCGGCCGCGTTGGGCCCACAAAACGACCCACGATAATGGTGAACATGCTGTGTTGATGCAGGGCGTGCTCGGTTTTGTCCATCAGCTTGTGGTGTTTTTGGATAAACGACCAGCGGTGTAGCGGCCCTTTAAACTGCCAGCCGATCAGATAAGAGGCCCAGTCCCCCAGCAGACAGCCGATGGTGCCCACCGCCCAGGCGGGATAAAGCCCAATCTGCCCGCTGCCGATCAGCGCGCCGAACGACGCCATCAGCACCGTGCCCGGCAGCAGCAGCCCGACCAGCGCCAGTGACTCCAGGAACGTCACCAGCCCAATAGCAAACAACGACCATGCCAGCGATTGGGTAATTAAATGTTGCAGCCAGGCTTCCATAGTGTTCCAAACTGATTAACAGAACCCCGGATTGTCCAGAGGACGCCGGAAAGCGTCAAGCGCTGATTTTGTCCGAAAGGAGAGCGGCGGCAGAAAATCCGGCCCGCGCCAATAAACACTGTATAAATAAACATGCTATTATAAAATATTAACCGCCGGAGGAGGCTGAGTGAACGACGCGCGTGCAGGATTCTTGTTAACCCGCCACTGGCGGGATACCCCGGACGGGGCTGAAGTGGTGCTATGGCTGGCAACCGACAGCGGCCCGCAGCAGGTGGTATTACCGCCGCAAGAGTCCGTGGCGTTTATTCCGGCTTTGCAGCAGGAGGAGGCGACCAGGCTGCTGGCGGGGGATCGCCACTGGCGCTTTGCCCCACTGGAGCTCAAAGATTTCCATCAGCGTCCGGTGGTAGGTCTGTACTGTAAACAGCATCGCCAGCTACAACAGCTGGAAAAACGGCTGCGCGAAAACGGCATCACGCTGTACGAGGCCGACGTGCGCCCGCCGGAGCGTTTTTTGATGGAGCGCTTTATCACCGCCGCAGTGTGGTTCAGCGGCCAGCCTGCCGGGGACCGTCTGATCAATGCCCGCCTGAAGCCGCATCCGGACTATCGCCCGCCGCTGAAATGGGTATCGCTGGATATTGAAACCACCCGCCACGGCGAGCTGTACTGCATCGGCCTGGAGGGCTGTGGCCAGCGTGACGTCTATATGCTCGGCCCGGAGAATGGCGATGCCAGTCGGCTCGACTTTAACCTCGAATATGTCGCCAGCCGCCCGCAGCTGCTGGAAAAACTGAATGCCTGGTTTGCCCGGCATGACCCCGACGTGCTGATTGGCTGGAACCTGGTGCAGTTTGATCTGCGCGTACTGCAAAAGCACGCCGACCGCTACGGCATCCCGCTGGTGCTGGGGCGCGGGCATCATGGCAAGCTGGAGTGGCGTGAACACGGCTTTAAGCCCGGCGTGTTCTTCGCCCAGGCCAGCGGCCGCCTGATTATTGACGGCATCGAGGCGCTGAAATCCGCCTTCTGGAATTTTGACTCCTTCAGTCTGGAAGCGGTATCCCGCCAGCTGCTGGGGGAAGGCAAAGCGATCGGCAATCCGTGGCAGCGCATGGAGGAGATCGACCAGCGTTTTGCCGAAGATAAGCCCGCGCTGGCCCACTACAATTTGAAAGACTGTGAACTGGTGACGCGCATCTTCCAACATACCGAACTGATGCCGTTCCTGCTGGAGCGCGCCTCGGTTAACGGACTGGCGGTCGATCGCCACGGCGGTTCGGTGGCGGCGTTTGGTCATCTCTATTTGCCGCGTATGCACCGCGCCGGTTTTGTTGCGCCGAATCTCGGCGATGTCGCCCCCCAGGCCAGCCCAGGCGGTTACGTGATGGACTCACGCCCCGGCCTGTATGACTCGGTGCTGGTGCTGGACTATAAAAGCCTGTATCCGTCGATTATCCGCACCTTTCTTATCGACCCGGTCGGCCTGGTGGAGGGGATGGCGCACCCGCAGGAGGCGGATTCCGTCAGCGGCTACCTGGGAGCACGCTTCTCGCGTACCGCCCACTGCCTGCCGGGGATCGTCAGTCAAATCTGGCAGGGTCGTGAAGCCGCCAAAAAACAGGGGAACAAACCGCTGTCGCAGGCCTTAAAAATCATTATGAACGCGTTTTACGGCGTGCTGGGAACCAGCGCCTGCCGCTTCTTCGATCCGCGCCTGGCTTCGTCGATCACCCTACGCGGCCACGATATCATGCGGCAAACGCGTGAACTGATTGAGGCGGAAGGCTACGACGTGATTTATGGCGATACCGATTCGACCTTTGTCTGGCTGAAATCAGCCCATGATGAAGTGGCGGCAGAGCAGATTGGCTGCCGGTTGGTTGCAAAGGTTAATCAGTGGTGGCAGCAGCATGTGCAAAGCGAGTATGGCCTGGAGAGCGCGCTGGAGCTGGAGTACGAAACGCATTTCAGCCGCTTCCTGATGCCGACCATTCGCGGCGCCGAGCAGGGCAGTAAAAAACGCTATGCCGGGTTAATACGCAGCGGAAACGAACAGCGCATGGTGTTTAAAGGGCTGGAAACGGTGCGTACCGACTGGACGCCGCTGGCGCAAAATTTCCAGCAGGCGCTGTACCTGAAGATTTTCACCGGACAGCCCTACCAGGATTATATCCGTGAAACCGTGCGACGGCTGCTGGACGGCGAGCTGGACGAACAGCTGGTTTACCGTAAGCGGCTGCGTCGCCCGCTGGACGACTATCAACGCAACGTGCCGCCGCACGTTCGCGCCGCGCGCATCGCCGATGAGCAGAACCAGAAGCTGGGCCGACCGCTGCAATATCAGAAAGGCGGCCATATACGCTACGTGATCGCCACCTCTGGCCCAGAGCCGCTGGAGGCGCGTATCACCCCGCTGGATTACAATCACTATCTGACGCGCCAGCTGCAACCGGTGGCTGACGGTATTCTGCCTTTTATGCAGGATGACTTCGCCACCCTGGTAACCGGGCAGCTGGGCTTGTTTTGACAGGTGACGAACGGGCGACCTTCCAGTACCATATGAGGCTGCCCGTGTATTTACACCCTCATATCTGAAGCTGCTGCCGTGTTGATATCTTTTTTATCATTCATCGCCAGGCCAGTTGCCTGGCAGCAGTGCTATTGCCTGAAACACTAGACGAGAATCGAGCCGAATATTTATGCCTTTTACACTTGGTCAACGCTGGATAAGCGATACGGAAAGCGAACTGGGACTGGGAACCGTGGTTGCCGTTGATACGCGCATGGTCACCCTGCTGTTCCCTGCTACGGGCGAAAACCGTCTCTATGCCAGAAATGACTCACCCATCACTCGCGTCGTGTTTAATCCCGGTGACACCATTACCAGCCATGAAGGCTGGCAGCTGGACGTTGACGAGATAACCACCGCCAACGGCGTGGTCAGTTATATCGGTACCCGGCTGGACACCAGCGAAACGGGCGTGGTGCTGCGTGAGGTGATGCTGGACAGTAAGCTGGTATTCGGCAAGCCACAGGATCGCCTGTTCGCCGGGCAGCTGGACCGCATGGACCGCTTCGCCCTGCGTTTTCGCGCACGCAAGTATCAGAGCGAGCAGTATCGCCTGGCCACCAGCGGCCTGCGCGGTATGCGTACCAGCCTGATCCCACACCAGCTGCACATCGCCCACGACGTTGGCCGCCGTCATGCGCCGCGCGTGCTGCTGGCGGATGAGGTCGGTTTAGGTAAAACCATTGAAGCGGGGATGATTATTCATCAGCAGCTGCAGGCCGGCCGCGCCGAGCGCGTGCTGATCGTGGTGCCAGAAACGCTCCAGCATCAGTGGCTGGTAGAAATGCTGCGCCGCTTCAATCTGCGTTTTGCGCTGTTTGACGACGACCGTTACGCCCAGGCACAGCTCGACAGCGACAACCCGTTTGATACCGAGCAGATGATTATCTGTTCGCTGGACTTTGTGCGCCGTAACAAGCAGCGTCTGGAAAAGCTGGCCGATGCCGAGTGGGATTTGATGGTGGTGGATGAAGCGCATCATCTCGTCTGGTCTGAAGACGCGCCGAGCCGCGAATATCAGGTTATTGAACAGCTGGCCGAGCAGGTTCCCGGCATCCTGCTGCTGACCGCCACCCCGGAACAGCTGGGGATGGAGAGCCATTTCGCTCGTCTGCGTCTGCTGGATCCCGACCGTTTCCACGACTTTGCCCAGTTCGTTGAAGAACAAAAGCACTTCAGCCCGATTGCCGATGCGGTGACGCTGCTGCTGGCCGACCAGAAAATCGGCAACGATGAGCTGAACCTGCTTAACGATCTGATGGGCGAACAGGACATAGAGCCGCTGCTGCAAACCGCTAACAGCGACCGTGAAGGCAAGCTGGCAGCGCGTCAGGAGCTGATCAGCATGCTAATGGACCGTCACGGCACCAGCCGCGTACTGTTCCGTAACACCCGTAACGGCGTGAAGGGCTTCCCGAAACGTGAACTGCACCAGATCCGTCTGCCGCTGCCGACGCAGTACCAGACGGCGATTAAAGTGTCCGGCATTATGAGCGCGCGTAAAACCGCCGACGAGCGCGCACAGGATATGCTCTATCCTGAACAGATCTATCAGGAGTTTGAGGGTGACAGCGGCACCTGGTGGAACTTTGATCCGCGCGTCGAATGGCTGATGGGCTACCTGACCAGCAACCGTGACAAGAAGGTGCTGGTGATCTGCGCCAAAGCCGCCACCGCCCTACAGCTTGAGCAGGTGCTGCGCGAGCGCGAAGGCATTCGTGCCGCCGTGTTCCATGAAGGGCTGTCGATCATTGAACGCGATCGTGCCGCGGCCTGGTTCGCCTCGGAAGAGGACGGCGCCCAGGTTCTGCTGTGCTCAGAGATCGGTTCTGAAGGACGTAACTTCCAGTTCGCCAGCCAGATGGTGATGTTCGACCTGCCGTTTAACCCGGACCTGCTGGAACAGCGTATTGGCCGTCTTGACCGTATCGGCCAGGTGCACGATATTCAGATCCACGTGCCTTACCTGGAAAAAACCGCGCAGGCGGTGCTGGTGCAGTGGTATCACGAGGGTCTGGATGCCTTCGAACACACCTGCCCAACAGGGCGGGCGGTCTACGACAGCGTTTATACCCAACTTATTGCCTACCTCGCGGCGCCGGAAAACAGCGAAGGCCTGGAGGCATTTATTCAGCACTGCCGCAAGCAGCACGATACGTTAAAGGCGCAGCTGGAGCAGGGGCGTGACCGCCTGCTGGAGCTGAATTCTAACGGCGGCGAAAAGGGCCAGGCGCTGGCGGATATGATCGCCGAGCAGGATAATAATATTGAACTGGTGAACTTTGCGCTCAACCTGTTCGATATCGTCGGCATCAACCAGGAAGATCGCAGCGATAACCTGATCGTTCTGACGCCTGGCGACCATATGCTGGTGCCGGATTTCCCTGGGCTGCCGGAAGATGGCTGTACCATTACCTTCGACCGCAACCAGGCGCTGTCACGTGAAGATGCGCAATACGTGAGCTGGGAGCACCCGATCATCCGCAACGGTCTGGATCTGATCCTTTCCGGCGATACCGGCAGCTGTGCGATTTCCCTGTTGAAAAACAAAGCGCTGCCGGTCGGTACGCTGCTGGTTGAGTTGATTTATGTGGTGGAAGCCCAGGCACCGAAGCACCTGCAGCTGACCCGCTTCCTGCCGCCAACGCCGATCCGTATGATGGTTGACCGTAAGGGCAACAATCTGGCGGCTAAAGTCGAGTTTGAAAGCTTCAACCGTCAGCTTAATGCGGTAAATCGCCACACCGGCAGCAAGCTGGTGAACGCGGTGCAGTCGGATGTGCATGAGATCATCACCCTGTCGGAAGATCAGGCGGCGGCAGAGGCGCGTAAAGTGATCGACGCTGCCCGTCAGGAAGCCGACGAGAAGCTGAGTGCCGAGCTGTCGCGCCTCCAGGCATTAAGCGCGGTGAACCCGAACATCCGTCAGGATGAAATCGACGCGCTGGAAAGCAATCGCCAACAGGTGTTGAGCAATCTCGATGAGGCGGGCTGGCGTCTTGACGCGCTGCGCCTGATCGTCGTAACGCACCAATAAACCCAACGGGGCCAGCGCTCGCTGGCCCTGATAAGGATCTTATGGAACCCTATAATCCCCCGCAGGAACCCTGGCTGCACGTTCTCTATCAGGACGAGCACATCATCGTGGTGAATAAACCCAGTGGACTCCTGTCGGTGCCGGGTCGGCTTGCCGAGTACAAGGACAGCGTGATGACGCGCGTGCAGCGTGATTATCCGGCGGCCGAATCGGTCCATCGCCTGGATATGGCCACCAGCGGAGTGATGGTAGTGGCATTAACCAAAGCCGCCGAGCGCGAGCTGAAGCGTCAGTTCCGCGAACGCGAACCGCAGAAAACCTACGTGGCGCGCGTCTGGGGACATCCGAAGCCGGCAATCGGTTTAGTGGATCTGCCGCTGATTTGCGACTGGCCGAACAGGCCTAAACAGAAAGTGTGTTTTGATAGCGGAAAGTCTGCGCAAACGGAATATCAGGTGCTGGACTATGCCAGTGATAACAGCGCGCGCGTACTGCTAAAACCGATCACCGGGCGTTCGCACCAGCTGCGCGTGCATATGCTGGCGCTTGGCCATCCGATCCTGGGCGATAACTTCTATGCCCATGATGAAGCCAGAGCGATGGCACCACGACTTCAACTCCATGCTGAAAGCCTGTGCATCAGCCATCCGCAGTACGGCACGCCCATGACCTTTCGCCAGCCGGCGGAGTTTTAATCAGGCTGACCTCCGGCAGGCCAGCCTGTTCAGATCCCACAAAGTTAAAGAGGCCCAGGCAGCTTAGCCAACCCGATCACTTAAACCCTTTTTCGCGTTTGATCAGGTCATAAGCCGCCTGGATCTCCTGCGCTTTCTGTTTCGCCATTTCCATCATCTCTGACGGCAGACCTTTTGCCACCAGCTTGTCCGGATGGTGTTCGCTCATCAGCTTGCGGTAGGCTCTTTTAATGGTGGTGGCATCATCGCTGCTTTTCACTCCCAGCATATTGCAGGCGTCTTCCAGCGTTGGGCCGCGCTGCCCCTGGCTGTAGCCACCCTGCGACGATCCTCCGCCCTGATAGCCGCCGCCAAACTGCTGCCCGCTCTCCATCATGCGCAGAAACTGATCGAACTGCGTGCGCGAGATACCCAGCTCTTCCGCTATCACATACAGCACCTGACGTTCGTTAGGATGCAGTGAGCCATCGGCAAACGCTGCCTGGATCTGAATTTCCAGGAACATACGGATCAGATCAAAACGGCCAAAGCAGGCGCTGCGCAGTTCGCGCAGCTTATCGCGCAGAGGATAATCCCCCTCTTTGCCTTCGCGGAAGGCTCGCTGTGCCGCCGTGCGCGCTTCACCATGCAGCTGCATACGCTCCATCAGCAGGGAGGCCATCTGAATATCGGCATCCGTGACCCGCCCTTTGGATTTGGTCAAATGCCCCATCACCTGAAACGTGGTGCGAAAAAACAGCGCCTGACGCGTTTGCTGATCGGCAAAATAGCCCTGCCTGGCAGGCGAACGCGCTTTATCAATCATATGCCCAATAAGAAGGCCAATAACCACGCCCCAAAAGCCCGCACCGGACAATAAACCGATAACCAGCCCTAATACTTTTCCCCAATAGCGCATAAACTCCTCATTAGGCCATGCTGAAGGCTAAATTTTGCATTATCATACCTGTCATTTATCTCATCGCCTATTGGTACGCGGCCAAACAAACCAGAAGTTTACCCGTTCACGTTCCGGGTTAAGGCGAAAACCAACGCCTTTCTGCTCGGAAAGATCCAGGGTATTACTAGCGCAACGCTACCGAGTGCGATAGTCTCTGACCGTTTGTCGGCATGATGCCAGTGATTACGGAACTTTCGATACCGCGTATGAAAAAAAGACTACCTACATTGCTGGCCACGCTTATTGGCTCAGCACTTTATAGCCAGCAAGGGCTGGCCGATGACCTCGCATCACAATGTATGCTTGGGGTGCCCAGTTACGACCGTCCGCTGATTCAGGGGAAAAACACCAACGAGCTGCCGGTGACGATCGATGCGGATAATGCCAAAGGCAACTACCCGGACAACGCCGTTTTTAGCGGGAATGTCGATATCCAGCAGGGCAACAGCCGTCTGCAATCCGACGAAGTCCAGCTGCACCAAAAAATGCTGGGCGGGCAGGCTACGCCAACGCGCACCATAGATGCATTGGGTAACGTGCACTATGACGATAATCAGGTGATCCTGAAAGGCCCGAAGGCCTGGTCTAATCTGAATACCAAAGACACTAACGTGTGGCAGGGTGACTATCAGATGGTCGGCCGCCAGGGACGCGGTAACGCTGACCAAATGAAGCTGCGCGGTGATAACCGCTATACCATTCTGGAAAACGGTACGTTTACCTCCTGCCTGCCGGGTCAAAACAGCTGGAGCGTGGAAGGTTCTGAGATTATCCATGACCGCGACGAACAGCTGGCGGAGATTTGGAACGCCCGTTTCAAACTTGGATCGGTGCCGATTTTCTATAGCCCTTATCTGCAAATGCCGGTGGGCAACAAGCGTCGCTCAGGCTTTCTGATCCCCAACGCCAATTACAGTAATAACAGCGGCTTCGATTTTATGCTGCCGTATTACTGGAACATCGCTCCGCAGGCCGATGCCACCCTGACGCCACACTATATCAGCCGCCGCGGCATGCAGTGGCAGAATGAGTTCCGCTATCTGACCGGTGCAGGTCAGGGTCTGGTAGAATTTGACTATCTGGCTTCTGATCGTACCTATGATGATGTGCACCAGGAGGATAAAAACTCAAGCCGTTGGCTGTTCCACTGGCAACATTCCGGCGTATACGACCAGAACTGGCGCTTCAATGCCGATTATACCAAAGTCAGCGATCCCTATTACTTTACCGATCTTGATTCGCCATACGGATCGACGACGGATGGTTACGTCACGCAGAAATTCAGCGTTGGCTACGCGGAAAGAAACTGGGATGCCACGCTGTCCACCAAGCAGTTCCAGATTTTCACCACCAACGCCAATAATGATGTCTATCGTGCCGAACCTCAGTTCGACTTTAACTATTACAAAAATGACGTCGGGCCTTTCGATACGCATGTTTATGCTCAGGCGGTGAAATTCACCAATGTTGACGGCCGTATGCCGGATGCCACGCGTTTGCACCTTGAGCCAACCATCAATCTGCCGTTAGCGAACCGCTGGGGCAGTCTGAATACCGAAGCCAAGCTGCTGGCGACCCATTACGAGCAAAACGATGTTGATTATTATAATTCGCTTTCTACCAGCTCAAATAATCAGCTGAAAAACTCGGTTAACCGCGTGATGCCGCAGCTTAAGGTCGATGGCAAGATGGTCTTCGACCGGGATATGGACTGGTCACCAGGCTATACCCAGACGCTGGAGCCGCGCGCACAGTACCTTTACGTGCCCTATCGCGACCAGAGCCATGTCCGCTCTTATGACTCTACGCTGCTGCAAAGTGATTATACCGGCCTGTTCCGCGATCGCACATACAGCGGTCTGGATCGCATCGCTTCAGCTAACCAGATGACCACCGGCGTCACCACGCGAATTTTTGATAACGATCTGGTTGAACGTTTTAATGCTTCCGTAGGTCAAATCTACTCGTTTACTCCGGCACGCACCGGGTTGAATGTCACCGATGATGACGATCGGGGTAGCCTGGTATGGGCGGGTGACAGCTACTGGAAGATTAGCGACCGTTGGGCAGCACGCGGTGGTTTGCAGTACGACACCCGTTTGGATAACGTTTCCCAAGGGAATGCCGTGCTGGAATGGCGTCGTGATGCCGATCGCATGGTACAGCTGAACTATCGCTATACCAGTGAGGAATACATCAGGCAGACGTTACCGAACTATGGCGACAATGCTCTGTATCAAAAAGGGATTTCTCAGGTCGGCGCTACCGCCAGCTGGCCAATCGTTGACGCCTGGTCAGTGGTCGGTGCCTGGTACTACGATACGAAGGCCAATCAGCCTGCCGATCAGCTGTTGGGCGTTCAGTACAGCTCCTGCTGCTATGCATTGCGCCTGGGCTACGAACGTAAAATCACCGGTTGGGAAAACGACAACAGTAAATACGACAACAAAATCTCGTTCAACATTGAACTGCGTGGCCTCAGCCCAAGCTACGGCTTAGGTACTGGGCAGATGCTGCGTAAGGGCATACTGCCTTATCAACGCGCTTTCTGATGTTGTTTCTTTAGAATGCCAACCCGCAGTGCGGATATAAGAATGGAAAAAGTATGAAGAACTGGAGAATGCTAATCCTCGGTGCAGCTCTGACAGCCAACACCGCGTTCGCAGCCCCGCAAGTTGTAGATAAAGTTGCCGCCGTTGTTAACAACGGCGTGGTGTTAGAAAGTGATGTCAACAGCATGATGCAGTCCGTAAAAGGTCAGGCGCAGCAGGCGGGTCAGCAGCTGCCGGATGATAAAACCCTGCGTCACCAGATTCTGGAGCGCCTGGTCATGGACAATATCCTGCTACAGAAGGCGAAACAGGCTGGCCTACAGGTCAGCGATGCTCAGCTCGACCAGGCGATCGCCAACATCGCTCAGCAAAACAAATTGAGCATTGACCAGCTTCGTAGCCGCCTGGCCTATGACGGCATGAACTATGCCACCTACCGGGAGCAGATCCGTCAGGAGATGGCGACCTCGGAAGTGCGCAACAGCGAAGTTCGTCGCCGCGTTAGCATCCTGCCACAGGAAGTGGACTCTCTCGCAGAACAGATGGCCTCGCAAAACAGCGCCGGCACTGAACTGAACATCAGCCACATTCTGTTACCGCTGTCGGAAAACCCAACGCAGCAGCAGGTCGACGACCAGGAGAAGCTGGCGAGGCAGCTGACCAGCGAAGCCCGAAGCGGCGCTGATTTTGCTAAGCTGGCGATTGCTAACTCTGCCGATGCCCAGGCGCTGAAAGGCGGCAACATGGGTTGGGGACGTCTCCAGGAGCTGCCATCACTGTTCGCTCAGGCGCTGGTGACGGCGAAAAAAGGCGATATCATCGGCCCTATCCGTTCCGGCGTTGGCTTCCATATTCTGAAAGTTAACGACATGCGTGGCGATAACCAGAGTATTTCGGTCACCGAAGTGCACGCTCGCCACATCCTGCTGAAGCCTTCACCGATCATGACCGACGATCAGGCTCGACAGAAATTGCAGCAGGTCGCCGCCGAGATCAAAAGCGGTAAATTGACCTTTAGCGATGCCGCTAAACAGCTGTCACAGGATCCGGGTTCGGCTAACCAAGGCGGCGACCTCGGCTGGAGCTCTGCTGAAGTTTTCGATCCGGCTTTCCGTGACGCCCTGCTGCGTCTGAAGAAAGGCCAGATAAGTGACCCGGTTCACTCCTCATTCGGTTGGCACCTGATTGAGCTGATGGATACCCGTAAGGTGGATAAAACCGACGCGGCCAAAAAAGAGCGGGCTTATCGTCTGCTGTTCAACCGTAAATTTGCCGAAGAAGCACAGACCTGGATGCAGGAAGAGCGCGCGGCAGCCTACGTGAAAATTCTGGACCCGAATGCTCAGTAAGCAACGCGTTGTCATCACTAGCGGTGAACCCGCCGGGATTGGCCCCGATCTTGTGGTTCAACTGGCGCAGCAAGACTGGCCGGTTGAACTGGTGGTTTGTGCCGACCCCGAGCTGCTGCGCGACCGCGCGGCAGTTTTGCGTTTACCCCTTACGCTGCGCGAGTACCAGCCTGGCACCGACGCGCAGCCGCAGCAGGCCGGCTCGCTTACCGTGCTGCCAGCCCATCTTGCCCAGCCGGTTAACGCGGGCGAGCTGTGCGTGGATAACAGCCATTACGTGCTGGAAACCCTCGCCCGCGCCTGTGACGGATGTCTGAGCGGTGAGTTCGCCGCACTGATCACCGGCCCGGTGCACAAAGGGGCGATCAACGATGCCGGCATTCCGTTCAGCGGGCATACCGAATTTTTTGCCGAGCGCGCACGCTGTGAGCGCGTGGTGATGATGCTGGCCACGGAAGAGCTGCGCGTTGCGCTGGCCACCACGCACCTGCCGCTGAAAGACGTGGCCGCCAGTATTACGCGCACCACGCTGCATGAGGTCATCACGATCCTGTATCAGGATCTGCAAAGCAAGTTCGGTCGGGCCGAGCCACATATTTTTGTTTGTGGTCTTAACCCTCACGCCGGCGAAGGCGGTCATATGGGCCGTGAAGAGATTGATGTGATCATCCCGGCGCTGGACGAACTTCGCCAGCAGGGGATGAAACTGACCGGGCCGCTCCCTGCGGACACGCTGTTTCAGCCGAAATATCTGCAACATGCCGATGCCGTGCTGGCGATGTACCACGATCAGGGGCTTCCGGTGCTAAAATATCAGGGCTTTGGTCGGGCGGTGAATATCACCCTCGGTCTGCCATTTATCCGCACGTCTGTTGACCACGGCACGGCTCTTGAGCTGGCCGGTAGCGGTCAGGCCGATGCGGGCAGCTTTAAGACGGCGCTTAACCTCGCCATTACAATGATTAAGAGCAGTAATGAATAGTCGCGTTCACCAGGGCCACTTCGCCCGCAAACGTTTTGGACAGAACTTCCTTAACGATCAGTATATTATCGACAGCATTGTCAACGCTATCCACCCCCAGCGCGGTGAAGCGGTGGTCGAAATCGGCCCCGGTCTCGGTGCGCTGACGGAACCGGTAGGAGAGCGCCTGGATAACATGACGGTTGTCGAACTCGATCGCGATCTTGCCGCTCGTCTGCAAACCCATCCGTTTCTCGGGCCCAAGCTGACGATATTCCAGCAGGATGCTATGACCTTTGATTTTGCTGCCCTGGCGCAGGAAAAAGGTCAGCCTTTACGCGTTTTTGGCAATTTGCCGTACAACATTTCCACGCCGTTGATGTTCCATCTGTTTAGCTATGTGGGTGCCATTAAAGATATGCACTTCATGCTGCAAAAAGAGGTGGTTAACCGTTTGGTTGCCGGGCCGGGTAGCAAGGCCTACGGCCGTCTGACGGTAATGGCACAATATTACTGCCAGGTGATCCCGGTACTGGAGGTGCCACCTGAATCTTTCACTCCCGCACCCAAAGTTGACTCTGCGGTAGTGCGTCTGATGCCCTATGCACAACCGCCGCATCCGGTTAACGATATTCGCGCCCTGAGCCGTATCACCACGGAAGCCTTCGGCAAGCGCCGCAAAACGCTGCGCAATAGCCTGGGTCACCTGTTCACGGTCGACGTGCTGGCAGAGATGAATATCGACCCGACGTTACGCGCAGAAAATATCACCGTTGCGCAATATTGCCAGCTGGCTAACTGGTTGACTGCGCACCCTCAGCCGCAGGAGAACTAATCATGAACGATACGCCCCGAGTCTGTGTTCAGGTACAAAGCGCCTATATTGAGTCGCAGTCCGCGCCTGAAGAAGAACGCTATGTCTTTGCTTACGCGGTGACCATTCGTAACGTGGGGCGTATTGCTGTTCAACTGATCGGCCGCTATTGGCTAATCACCAACGGTAATGGCCGTGAAACTGAAGTTCAGGGAGAGGGTGTGGTCGGAGAGCAGCCGCATATCGAACCCGGCGGCGAGTACCAGTACACCAGCGGTGCCGTGTTGGAAACCCCAATCGGCACCATGCAGGGACACTATCAGATGATCGATGCTGATAGCGAAAACTTCCGTGTTGAAATTCCTGTCTTCCGTCTGGCGATTGCCACCCACATCCACTAATCCGGCTTTGTTTGCATGAGCACTTACTTAATTGGCGATATCCACGGTTGCTACCATGAGTTGCAATCGCTTCTTGATCAGGTGCAGTTTAATCCTGAAACCGACCAGCTGTGGTTGACCGGCGATCTGGTGGCTCGTGGGCCAGACTCGCTAGAGGTGCTGCGCTTTGTGCGCGCCCTGGGCAACTGCGTCAGGCTGGTTCTGGGAAATCACGATCTGCACCTGCTGGCAGTTTATGCAGGCATCGGCCGCAATAAAACGAAAGATCGCCTTAGCGATCTGCTGGAAGCTGACGATGTCGATGAGCTGATCAACTGGCTGCGCCGTCAGCCGCTGATCCAGGTTGATGAAGAGAAAAAGCTGGTGATGGCACACGCCGGGATCACGCCCCAGTGGGATATCGCCACCGCGCAGGCCTGCGCACGCGAGGTTGAAGCGGTGCTGGGCAGCGATACCTACCCGCTGTTTCTCAACGCCATGTACGGCGATATGCCGAACAGCTGGTCGCCGGAATTAGGCGGGCTTGCACGTCTACGCTTCAGTACCAATGCCCTGACGCGCATGCGTTATTGTTTCCCCAACGGTCAGCTGGATATGATTGCCAAAGAGCCACCGGACAGCGCACCGCCGCCACTAAAACCGTGGTTCGATATCCCCGGCCCGGTGTCACGCGACTATACCATCGTCTTTGGCCACTGGGCATCGCTAGAGGGCAAGGGAACGCCGGAAGGGATTGTCGGCCTTGATACCGGCTGCTGCTGGGGTGGCAACCTGAGCATGCTGCGTTGGGAGGACAAACAGATGTTTATCCAGCCCTCACGGCGAGAAAAACAGCTTTAGTTCGGCGGGCCTGAACGCAGGCCCTACTGAATGATTATCGGCGATCGAGGATCTCAAAACAGAAACTGTGCGAATTGTTCTCATCAGCATCGTGAAACTCGCTGAAGGTCGACTGCCATTCGTCCGGTTCGTAGTCCGGGAAATGGGTATCGCCCTCCACTTCTGCATCAATATGCGTCAGATAAAGGCGATCGGCACGCGGCAGCATTTGCTCATAAATACGTCCGCCGCCGATCACCATCAGCTCTTCCACCTCACCAGCGGCACTTAGCGCATCTTCGATGCCGGTCACCCAGACCACACCTTCGGCCTCACCCTTCTGGCGACTGATCACAATATTCAGACGGCCCGGCAGCGGACGGCCGATGGATTCCCAGGTACGGCGTCCCATAATCACCGGTTTATTCAAGGTGTGTTTTTTGAACCAGGCCAGGTCGGCCGGCAGGTGCCACGGCATGGCATTTTCCATACCAATGACGCGATCGGCTGCAAGGGCAGCAATCAGGCTAATCATCATATCAAACTCAACAGGGGGTAAAATTGGCGCCATCATACGTAAAGGTGAAACTTTCGTCGATAGCTAACCAAGAGTAATTAGGTAAAGGTTTAGCAAGGTATCGGTTCCATCACCCTGTGCATGTTTTTCGCCGTCTGAATAGTGCGGGCATGCTAAACTTCTGCAATCTATTTGCCGCAGGCTACCACTATGTTAGAAACCAGCTTATTTGTTGCCACCATCGTGGCGCTCGGAATGCTTTCTCCCGGCCCTGATTTTTTCCTGATCGTTAAAAATGCCGCTCGCTATCGCCGTAGCGCCGCGATGATGAGCGCGCTCGGCGTAAACTGCGCGGTTGCCAGCCATATGGCCTACTGTGTCGCCGGGCTGGCGGTGGTGATCACCACCACGCCGTGGCTGTTTATGCTGCTGAAATATGCCGGTGCCGCCTATTTGATTTATATCGGTATTCAGGCGCTGATGTCACGCGGCAACGGTACAATGAATATCAACAATGTCACACTGGAAGAGACCTCATTGAAAAAAGCCTTCCTGCAAGGCTACCTGTGCAACCTGCTTAATCCCAAAGCCACGCTGTTCTTCCTGTCGATCTTCACTCAGGTGCTGAACGTCAATTCAGGCATCAGCGAAAAACTGCTTTATGCGGGGATTATTCTTGGCCTGTCGGCCATCTGGTGGCCATCACTGGTGCTGCTGATGCAGAGCGGTCCGGTACGTCGTGGGCTGGCAAAAGCCCAGCGCGTGGTGGACAAACTGCTCGGCGGCGTGCTGATTGCGTTGGGGATAAAGGTCGCGTTGTCCTGACGGCTGGCTATACCTGTCATCTTCTGCGCCATGAAAAAGCCCCTCCCGATCGACCGGGAGGGGCTTTTTATTGTCGGCTGCTTATCGCTACCGGGCCAGAGCGGGGGCGCACCCCGCTCTTGTGCTTAGCTGACGATCTGCGCGTGCATCTCCTGCACCGAAATAACCTGCTCGGTGGCGCTGGCATTCAGTGAGTTGGCGGTGGCGAAACCGCCGTTCAGCGTGGTGTCGTAGTGGACCTTATACTGCAGGGCACTGCGGCGGATCAGCTTAGAATCTTCAATCGCCTGACGCCCGGCTGTGGTGTTGACAATATAAGCGTACTCGCCGTTCTTCAGGCGGTCCTGGATATGCGGACGCCCTTCATGCACCTTGTTAACCTGGCGAACTTCGATACCGGCCGCCGTCAACACCGATGCGGTGCCAGCGGTGGCATCCAGCTCGAAGCCAAACTCCTGTAGGCGACGCGCCAGCTCTACGATACGTTTTTTATCCCCTTCGCGTACCGACAGCAGCGCACGACCGCTTTTCTTCATGTTGCTTTGTGCGCCAAGCATCGCCTTGCAGAAGGCCTCGGCGAAGTTACGGCCCACGCCCATCACTTCACCGGTCGAACGCATTTCCGGGCCGAGGATCGGGTCAACGCCCTGGAACTTGTTAAACGGCAGTACCACCTCTTTGACCGAGTAATACGGCGGGATAATCTCTTTGGTCATGCCCTGCGCCGCCAGGGTTTTACCCGCCATCACGCGCGCGGCCACTTTCGCCAACGGCATACCGGTGGCTTTGGACACAAACGGGACGGTACGGGCGGCACGCGGGTTAACCTCAATCAGGTAAACTTCGTTATCCTTGACCGCAAACTGCACGTTCATCAGGCCGCGTACGCCCAGCTCAAACGCCAGCTTTTTCACCTGCTCACGCATCACGTCCTGAATTTCCGCACTCAGCGTGTAGGCTGGCAGTGAACAGGCCGAGTCGCCGGAGTGTACGCCAGCCTGCTCGATATGTTCCATAATGCCGCCAATCAGCACCTGCTCGCCGTCACAGATGGCATCAACGTCGACTTCTACCGCATCGTCGAGGAAGCGGTCCAGCAGCACCGGCGCATCGTTTGATACCGATACGGCGGTGTTAAAGTAGCGCTTCAGGTCGATTTCGTCATAGACGATTTCCATTGCGCGGCCGCCCAGCACGTAAGACGGACGCACCACCAGCGGATAGCCGATGATCGCCGCTTTTTCTACGGCCATCTCGATGGCGGTCACCGTGGCGTTAGCCGGCTGCTTTAGACCGAGGCGCTCAACCGCCTGCTGGAAACGTTCGCGGTCTTCAGCGCGGTCAATGGCATCCGGGCTGGTGCCGATAACCGGGACACCGGCGGCCTCCAGCGCACGCGCCAGCTTCAGCGGCGTCTGCCCGCCGTACTGTACGATAACCCCTTTCGGCTTCTCGATGCGCACGATTTCCAGCACGTCTTCCAGCGTCACCGGCTCAAAGTACAGGCGGTCGGACGTGTCATAGTCGGTGGACACGGTTTCCGGGTTGCAGTTGACCATAATGGTTTCAAAACCGTCTTCGCGCAGCGCCAGCGAGGCATGCACGCAGCAGTAGTCGAACTCAATGCCCTGCCCGATACGGTTCGGCCCGCCGCCCAGTACCATAATCTTGTCGCGATCCTGGTGTGGGTTAGCCTCACACTCCTCTTCATACGTCGAGTACATGTAGGCCGTGTCGGTGGAAAACTCCGCCGCGCAGGTATCCACGCGCTTATACACCGGGTGCAGATTATGCTGCTCGCGCAGCTGACGGATTTCGCTTTCAGGTACGCCGGCCAGCGCCGACAGGCGCGCATCGGCAAAGCCTTTACGCTTCAGGGTACGCAGGAAGTCGTAGCTCAAACCACTCACGCCCTCTTGCGCCACCTGCTGCTCCAGCTGCACCAGCTCTTCAATCTGTACCAGGAACCAGCGGTCGACGTTAGTCAGCGCAAACACATCTTCCACCGTCAGTCCGGCGCGGAACGCATCGGCGATGTACCAGATACGATCAGAACCCGCATCCTTCAGCTCGCGGCGGATGGTGGTCAGCGCTTCGGGATCGTTCAGATCGACTTTCGGGTCAAAGCCGTTCGCGCCGACTTCCAGACCGCGCAACGCTTTCTGCATTGACTCCTGCAGCGTTCGGCCAATGGCCATCACTTCGCCCACGGATTTCATCTGCGTGGTCAGACGGTCGTTAGTGCCGGCAAATTTCTCGAAGTTAAAACGCGGGATCTTGGTGACAACATAGTCGATGGACGGCTCAAACGAGGCCGGGGTCAGGCCACCGGTGATATCGTTCATCAGCTCATCCAGCGTATAGCCCACGGCCAGCTTGGCGGCGATCTTGGCAATCGGGAAGCCGGTGGCTTTCGAGGCCAAAGCCGAGGAGCGCGAGACGCGCGGATTCATTTCGATGATGATCAGACGGCCATTTTCCGGGTTGACCGAGAACTGGACGTTAGAGCCGCCGGTTTCCACACCGATTTCACGCAGCACCGCCATCGAGGCGTTACGCATGATCTGATACTCTTTATCGGTCAGGGTCTGGGCCGGCGCAACGGTGATTGAATCGCCGGTATGTATTCCCATCGCATCAAAGTTTTCAATTGAGCAGACGATGATGCAGTTGTCGTTTTTATCACGCACCACCTCCATCTCGTACTCTTTCCAGCCAATCAGCGATTCATCGATCAACAGCTCATTGGTCGGAGACAGGTCAAGACCGCGTTCGCAGATCTCTTCAAACTCTTCGCGATTGTAAGCAATGCCGCCGCCGGTGCCGCCCATGGTAAAGGAGGGGCGAATAATGCACGGAAAACCGACGTCGGCAGCCACTGCCAGCGCTTCTTCCATGGTATGGGCGATACCGGAACGCGCGGTATCCAGGCCGATACTCTTCATCGCCACGTCAAAACGGCGGCGATCTTCTGCTTTATCGATCGCATCAGCGGTAGCGCCGATCATCGTCACGCCAAATTCAGCCAGTACGCCCTGACGTTCCAGCTCCAGCGCGCAGTTCAGCGCGGTTTGACCGCCCATGGTCGGCAATACCGCATCCGGGCGCTCTTTTTCGATAATTTTGCGCACCACTTCCCAGTGAATCGGCTCGATGTAGGTCGCATCGGCCATCTCAGGGTCGGTCATTATGGTCGCCGGGTTGGAGTTCACCAGGATAACGCGGTAACCCTCTTCGCGCAGCGCTTTACACGCCTGCGCACCGGAGTAGTCAAATTCACAGGCCTGGCCGATAACAATCGGGCCAGCGCCAAGGATCAGGATACTTTTTATGTCTGTACGTTTTGGCATTTTTTCGCTCCTGATTATTTGGCAGTCGAACGGTAGGCTTCAATCAGTTCGATGAAGTGATCGAACAACGGGGCCGCATCATGCGGGCCTGGGCTCGCTTCCGGGTGGCCCTGGAAGCTGAAGGCCGCTTTATCGGTGCGGTGAATGCCCTGTACCGTGTGGTCAAACAGTGAGGTATGGGTAACGCGCAGATTAGCCGGAAGGTGGCTGTCGTCGACGGCAAAACCATGGTTCTGCGCGGTGATCATCACCGTGTTGTTATCGTGATCTTTCACCGGATGGTTACCGCCGTGGTGGCCGAGTTTCATTTTTACCGTCCTGGCACCGCTGGAAAGTGCCAGCAGCTGATGGCCGAGGCAAATACCAAATACTGGAATGTCGGTTTCCAGCAGACGGTTAATCGCCGTAATCGCATAGTCGCACGGCTCCGGGTCGCCCGGGCCGTTTGAGAGGAACACGCCGTCCGGATTAAGTTTCAGCACGTCTTCTGCACGGGTTTGGGCGGGCACCACCGTCAGGCGGCAGCCGCGGTCGACCAGCATACGCAAGATGTTGCGCTTCACGCCGTAGTCGTAAGCCACCACATGGTACGGCAGGTCACTTTCGGCTTTTGCCTTCGGCAGCTCTTCTTCCAGCGTCCAGCTACCCTGTAACCACGTATAGGCTTCCGGTGTGGTCACCTCTTTTGCCAGGTCCATCCCTTTCAGGCCCGGAAACGCGCGCGCCTTTTCCAGCGCTACGGCGGCGTCCAGCGCATCGCCGGCAATGATACAGCCGTTTTGTGCCCCTTTTTCACGCAGCAGACGAGTCAGTTTGCGTGTATCGATATCGGCAATAGCGACAATGTTGTGGCGAATCAGATATTCAGACAGGCCTTCCTCATTGCGATAGTTGCTGGCAATCAGCGGTAAGTCGCGGATAACCAGACCTGCCGCATGAACCTGAGTTGATTCTTCATCAGCGGAGTTGGTGCCGACATTGCCGATATGGGGATAAGTGAGAGTAACGATTTGGCGAGAATAGGAAGGATCGGTGAGGATTTCTTGATAACCGGTCATTGAAGTGTTGAAAACAACTTCTCCCACTGCCGATCCGATTGCCCCTATGGCCCGACCGTGGAATTGGGTTCCGTCTTCCAGAACCAAAAGCGCTGACTTAATCAAAACATCCTCCAGGGAATAAACAGTCATATTATCTGCATATTAATTCAGGAACCTAGCCAAAATCAATGCAAAAACTGCCTGACTGCTCAGTTTTTGGCAAATTGCGCGCATTCTAATGATACCCCCTGCTAATGTCTACCCCACAGGGTAGGTTTTTTATCGTTTTTAACTCACTGAAGCAAAAAACGAAGATTTGGCGCTGAAAATGCCACATATCCTGGTCATAAAATCGATTGCCTGCCCCTGATACTGGTTTCCAGACGTTTTAAGACTTAAAAAACAGACCAAATGGTCAAAAACAGCAAATAGCGTCGAAGAAAAGACACCAGAAATAGTCATTACAGACATCTGGAAACAAAATACATAAAAAAACGTCATTTTTTCAATAAAAAAAGGGCAATAAAATAATTACCCTTTTTAGTCATTAATTTAAAACAAAACAACCCATATCAAAAACTGTACTCACCGCCTACAAGTCATGCAGATTCAGCACGCATCTCATATCATAAAGACCTTTTTTACGACCATCCAGCCAGATTGCCGCACGAACCGCACCTTTCGCAAAAGTCATCCGACTGGAAGCCTTGTGGCTTATCTCCACACGCTCGCCGATATCTGCAAACATCGCCGTGTGCTCCCCGACAATATCGCCAGCACGGACGGTGGCAAAACCGATGGTCTGAGCTTCACGTTCTCCGGTGAAACCTTCACGAGCGTAAACGGCATGCTGCTTAAGATCCCAGCTCATCGCGTCGGCTATAGCTTCTCCCATCGCCAGTGCCGTACCGGACGGGGCATCCACTTTATGGCGGTGGTGCGCTTCGATAATTTCGATATCCGCATATTCCCCCATCACCTTGGCCGCTTTTTCCACCAGCTTGAGCACCACATTCACCCCAACGCTGAAGTTGGCGGCAAAGACGATGGCGATATCCTGTGCGGCCGCCTCAATGGCAGCCTTGCCCGCATCGTCAAAACCGGTCGTACCGATCACCATCGCTTTATGATGCTGACGGCAAAACGCAAGATAGTGCAGCGTGCCCTCCGGGCGCGTGAAGTCGATCAGTACGTCAAAATCGTTGGCTACCGCTTCCAGGTCATCGGTAAGGGTAATCCCCAGCGCGCCACAGCCAGCCAACTCTCCGGCATCGGTGCCAACCAGCGATGAACCGCTGCGCACCAGTGCTGCCCCCAGGCGGGCACCTTCAGCCAGAACAACTGCCTGTATAAGTTGACGCCCCATGCGCCCTGCGGCTCCCACGATGGCGATCCGGATTTCTGCATTACTCATAATTATTCATTCCTGACTGATATCTATGCCTTTATAACCTGTACAGGTTAATCATGCGTTAATCCCTGCACCACTATTACCACTCTGCTATAAGAATTTTACGCCAGAGAGAGATGATTATCAGTAAAACAGATTTTGACGAAATGAGGAAAAGGGAAGGGTGGGATAAGGATCGTACGAGATGAAAACCTGAATAAAATGCGCCCAATGTCGTGGTATGCAAAAAAAAGGGGCGCCAAATTCGCGCCCCTGACGGATTAGTCCAGCTGTTTAACCTCTACGCGCAGCTCTTTCGGCACTTCGAAAATGATATTTTCTTCACGGCCAATCAGCTCAACGGCGTCCACGCCGCCCAGCTCGTTGAGCCGCTGGATCACCTGCTGCACCAGTATATCCGGCGCGGAAGCCCCGGCGGTAACGCCAACGCAGCTTACGCCTTTCACCCACGCTTCCTGAATATCCTCGGCGGAATCGATCAGCCGCGCCAGCTTGCCGGCACGCTGGGCCAGTTCCGCCAGGCGATTAGAGTTTGATGAGTTCTTTGAGCCGACTACCAGCACCACGTCAGCATCGCGCGCCAGGGTTCTGACCGCTTCCTGACGATTGGTGGTGGCATAGCAAATATCGTCTTTACGCGGCCCGACAATTTTAGGGAAGCGCGCACGCAGGGCGTCGATCACGTCACTGGTGTCGTCAACCGACAGCGTGGTCTGCGTCATAAAGCACAGATTATCTTCATCCTTAACCTGTAGATTTTGCACATCGCCCGGCTGTTCAACCAGGTACATGCCCCCCTGCGGGTTATTGTACTGCCCCATGGTGCCTTCGACTTCCGGATGGCCCGCATGGCCAATCAGAATGGCCTCGGTGCCCTTACGGCTGGCACGCGCCACTTCCATATGTACCTTAGTGACCAGCGGGCAGGTGGCGTCAAACAGCATGGTTAAGGCACGCGCTTTGGCTTCGGCGCGCACCGCCTGGGAAACGCCGTGGGCGGAGAAGATCAGGATTGAACCGTCCGGAACCTCATCAATCTCTTCAATAAAGATTGCGCCGCGTTCGCGCAGGCTATTGACCACGTAGCGGTTATGCACCACCTCATGACGCACGTAGATCGGCGCGCCATACATTTCCAGCGCACGCTCCACGATGCTGATAGCGCGATCAACGCCCGCGCAGAAACCACGCGGATTAGCCAACAGGATCTGCATTGCTCATCTCCAGGTGCGGATCGATTTCAAGCACGTCGATGTCGAAATGAATGGTCTGTCCGGCAAGCGGATGGTTGAAATCGACGGTGATAGAATCGCCGGAGATCTCACGAATAACCCCCGGCATTTCATTGCCGTCCATGCCGCTGAACAGCATGATGGCGCCGATTTCCGGCTCCCCCGCGTCGACGAAGTCACGACGCGAAAAGTACTGGATCAGGTCCGGGCTGATGCTGCCGAACGCGTCTTGTGCCTCCAGCGCGAACGCCGCCTTACCGCCGACCGACAGCCCGATAAGATGATTTTCCAGCGCCGGAGACAGGCTACCGTCTCCCAGACGAAACAGCGCGGGCTTAGCGTTATTACGCGTGGATTCCGCCGTCGAACCGTCCGCCAGTTTTAGCGTGAAATGCACCAGCACCGCGCTGTTACTCTGTACAGAATCGCTCATGCGTTACCCTTTATGCTCAGACCGTTTACTGGTCGGGTTGATAAACCCTTCCAGTACGATCAGCGCGGCACCGATACAGATACCGCAGTCGGCAATATTAAACGTGGCAAAATGCCAGTCTCCGATAGTGAAGTCGATAAAATCGACGACAAAACCGTGATATGCGCGGTCGAACAGGTTACCCAACGCGCCGCCAACAATCAGCGCATAGGCAATATTATTCAGCCTGTCGCTGGCTTTGCTGCGGTACATCATCACCAGCAGCACCACGACGATAGCGACGGCGATACCGGCGAAGAACCAGCGCTGCCAGCCGCCCTTATCGGCAAGGAAACTGAACGCCGCGCCATAGTTATGGGCGTAAAAGAAGTTGAAGAACGGCATCACCGGCATCGATTCGTGCAGCATCAGATTATTCATAATCCACTGCTTGCTGACGAAATCAATGGCGATCACCACCAGCACCAGCCACAGCCAGCGCAATCCGGTTGAGAGAACGGGTTTACTCATCATGCAAACTTACGCTCTTCACCACTGCCGGCGACGTTAGTCACACAGCGACCGCACATATCAGCGTGTTCGGCATTTTGACCGATATCGCTGGTGTAGTGCCAGCAGCGCGGACACTTCTCACCTTCCGCTTTACGCAGGGCAATTTTCAGGCCTTTCACCGTTTCACTCTGTTGAGCGTCGTCGGGGGCCCCTGCATAATCCGCCACTTCAGCCCCTGATGTCAGCAGCACAAAGCGCAGCTCTTCACCGAGGCTGGTGAGTTTTTCCGCCAGCTGCGCATCGGCATACAGCGTCACGCTGGCTTCCAGCGAACCGCCCACGCGCTTGTCGGCACGCGCCTGCTCAATAACCTTGTTGACTTCACCACGTACTTTCAACAGCTCAGCCCAGTAGGCATCGTTCATCGGCTGGTTATCCTCCAGGCTGAACAGGCCGTCAAACCACTCTTCGGTAAACACGTACTGCGCACGTTTGCCCGGCAGATAGCCCCAGATTTCATCCGCGGTGAAGGACATGATCGGTGCCATCCAACGCACCAGCGCTTCAACGATGTACCACAGCGCGGTCTGGCAGCTGCGGCGCGCCAGGCCATCGGCTTTGGCGGTGTACTGGCGGTCTTTGATGATATCCAGATAGAAGGAGCCCATCTCAACCGAGCAGAACTGCATCAGGCGCTGCACCACTTCATGGAAGTCGTAAGCTTCGTATGAAGCGACGATATCATTCTGTGCCGCCAGCGCACGCCCTACCGCCCAGCGGTCAACCACCACCATCTCTTCCGGTTTAACCTTATCGGTTTCAGGATTGAACCCGGCGAGGTTAGCCAGCAGGAAACGCGCGGTGTTGCGGATACGGCGATAGCTGTCGGCGGAGCGTTTAAGGATTTCGTCGGAAACGGCAATTTCACCGGAGTAATCGGTGGATGCCACCCACAGGCGCAGAATATCAGCACCCAGCTTGTTCATCACATCCTGCGGGCTGACGGTGTTACCCAGCGATTTTGACATCTTGCGGCCCTGACCATCGACGGTGAACCCGTGAGTCAGTACCTGGCGATACGGCGCTTTGCCTTTCATCGCCGTGGAAATCATTAATGACGACATAAACCAGCCGCGATGCTGGTCGGAACCTTCCAGATACAGATCCGGCGCGCTGCCGCCAAATTCAGGGCGCGCATCAACCACTGAATAGCTGGTTGAACCCGAGTCGAACCACACGTCCAGCGTATCCGGCACCTTGACGTAGTTGTCAGCGTCCGCGCCCATCAGTTCGCGGGCATCGAGATCCCACCACGCCTGAATGCCGTCCTGCTCTACGCGCAGGGCCACTTTTTCCATCAGCTCCAGCGAATCCGGGTGCAGCTGCTCGGTGTCTTTATGCACGAACAGCGCCATCGGTACGCCCCAGGTACGCTGGCGCGAGATGCACCAGTCGGGACGGTTGGCGACCATCGATTCAATACGTGCCTGGCCCCAGTCCGGGATCCACTGCACGCCTTTGATCTCCTTCAGCGACTGCGCACGCAGTCCCTTCTGATCCATGCTGATAAACCACTGCGGCGTGGCGCGGAAAATGATCGGGGTTTTGTGACGCCAGCAGTGCGGGTAGCTGTGATGCAGTTTTTCAAGGTGCAGCAGTGCGCCCTTTTCACGCAGCAGTTCAACGATCGTGTCATTGGCTTTAAACACGTTCAGGCCGTCGAGCGTGGGGTAAGTGCCCGGTAAGAAGCTGCCGTCTGGCCCAACCGGATTGGCGGTTTCAATGCCGTACTTCTGCCCGATAACATAGTCGTCCGGGCCGTGGCCCGGGGCGGTGTGCACCGCACCCGTACCGGCTTCCAGCGTCACATGCTCGCCCAGCACCACCGGAGAAACGTGAGCTAAGAACGGATGCTGGAAGCCCATCAGCTCCAGCGCCGCGCCCTGCACGTCGCCCAGCACGGTCCATTGCGTTACGCCAACGCGCTTCATCACGCTGTCGACCATATCTTTGGCAAGGATCAGCGCCCGACCTTCGACCTGAACCAGCTGATAGTCGAATTCAGGATGCAGGGAGATGGCACGGTTAGCCGGCATGGTCCACGGCGTGGTGGTCCAGATAACCAGTGAAATCGGGCCATTGACGTGGGCTGCGCCAAATTTGGCCTGCACCGCGTCTTTATCCACGGCGTCAAACATCACGTCAATAGAGGGAGAGGTTTTATCGTAATACTCCACTTCCGCTTCCGCCAACGCGGAGCGGCAGTCCAGGCACCAGTGTACCGGTTTGGCACCTTTGTGCAGATGGCCGTTGCCGATGATTTTGCCCAGCGCGCGGATGATGTTGGCTTCGGTTTTGAAGTCCATCGTCAGGTAAGGACGATCCCAGTCGCCCAGCACGCCCAGACGGATAAAGTCCGCCTTCTGGCCTTCCACCTGCTCGGCGGCGTATTGACGGCAGGCCGCACGGAATTCCGCCGCGCTGACCTTCTCGCCCGGCTTGCCGATGGTCTGCTCCACTTTATGCTCAATCGGCAGGCCGTGGCAGTCCCAGCCTGGGACATAAGGTGAGTCATAGCCCGCCATGCCTTTCGACTTAACGATAATATCTTTCAGGATCTTGTTAACCGAGTGACCAATATGAATGCTGCCGTTAGCGTAGGGAGGGCCATCGTGCAGAATAAAGGTTTTTTTCCCTTTTTTGGCTTCGCGGATGATGCTGTACAGCTTGTCATCATACCAGCGTTGCAGCATGCCCGGTTCGCGTTTGGCCAGGTCGCCACGCATTGGGAACCCCGTTTCCGGCAAATTCAGGGTAGATTTATAGTCACTCATCAGATTCTCGGTTCCGTATGTCGGTTCTGTTTAAACTTAAACCGATGTTGACTGGCCAAAAAAGCGTCTGGCAGTCACAACATCGTTTGCAATTTGTTCTTTCAGTGCATCGAGCGAGTTAAAACGCTGCTCATCGCGTATTTTATCCAGCAGTACCACTTCAATATGCCGTTCGTAAAGGTCAATGGTAACGTCCAGCAGATGCACTTCCAGCTGTTGACGTAGACCGGCAACGGTAGGCCGTGTCCCGATATTCGCTACGCCGGGCAGCGCTCGCGGCCCCAGGCCCAGCACCTCAACGGCATAAACCCCTTTGACCGGGGAAACGGTACGGCGCAGCGGCAGATTAGCAGTAGGAAAACCGATGGTGCGGCCCAGCGCATCGCCATGCACCACACGACCAGAAATGCTGAATGGGCGACCAAGCAGTGACCGTGCCAGCGGCAGATTATCTTCCGCCAGCGCCTGGCGCACCGCCGTGCTGCTGATACGTTTTCCGTTGTCGCAAAACGTCTGGGTGCTGATGACATCAAAGCCATATTCAACGCCAGCTTTCTGTAATAACAGGAAATCACCCTGGCGACCAGCGCCAAAGCGAAAATCATCGCCCACCGCCAGCAGCTGTACGCCGAGCCTGTTGACCAGCAGATCGGTGATAAAACGTTGCGCACTGTAAGCGGCAAAATGGCGGTCAAAGCTCACACAGAGTACCGCATCCACACCGGCCTGTTCCAGATAGCGCAGCTTTTCGCGCAGCCTCGTCAGCCGGGCGGGCGCCTTTTCAGCGGCGAACAGTTCCAACGGCTGGGGTTCAAACAGCATCACCATCACCGGCAAATTGCGTTCGCGCCCCTCTGCGCACAGCTGCGCAAGTAGCGCCAGGTGCCCGCGATGTACGCCATCGAAGTTGCCGATGGTCAGCACGCAGCCGCGATGCTGCGCTCTAAGGTTATGTATGCCGCGTATCAACTTCATAACTGGCTCAAATTTGTGGAAATCGGCGGATTATACCTTGTACAGCCCTGAAGGTTAACCCACGAATACCGGCTTTGGTGCTTTCTTCCTGCTATTTCATTCTGTATGGTGCTCTCCCAGCGCGGGATAATATTTTTCTTGTGATTAAGCTGTATTAGCCGGGACGAAGCTGATAGAATCTTGCGCCATCGAAACGTAACCAAGTGCCTTTGCTTCACCGGCGCTTATTTGCACAAATCCATTGACAACCGAAGGCGAAAAGGGCATATTCCTCGGCCTTTGAATGTCCTCATAGAACTATTTGGGAGTTGGACCTTGGCTAATATCAAATCAGCTAAGAAACGCGCCGTAACGTCTGAGAAGCGTCGTAAGCATAACGCTAGCCGTCGTTCAATGATGCGTACTTTTATCAAGAAAGTATACGCGGCTATCGCTACTGGCGATAAAGCGGCTGCGCAGAATGCATTTAATGAAATGCAACCACTTGTGGACCGTCAGGCTGCTAAAGGCCTGATCCACAAAAACAAAGCTGCACGTCATAAAGCAAACTTGACTGCACAGATTAGCAAAATGGCTTAAGCCTGCTTGTTAGTCGAGCTTTGATAAAGAAACCGCCTATACGGCGGTTTTTTTATTGGCATTCTTCCTGACCGTTTGCTGCGCGGCGGTGATGCGGCGTTAAAAAGCGCCTCAAAATGCTCACTGACTTCAGTAAGCTGCGCTTTTTCGTGAATTTTTGCCTTGCCTCACCTTTGCTCGCTGCACTCTGTTCGGTGTAAAAAGAGCACTTCAAATACTCACCGCCTCCGGCAAGCTGCGCTTTTTCGTGAATTTTTGCCTTGCCTCACCTTTGCTCGCTGCACTCCATACAATATGGAAAAACCTGTTACACCAGGCAAAACTCGCAGAGCGGGCTACCCCGTCCAACCGTGCAGCCCGCCCCGTGCCCTACCTTAGCTTCACTCGCAGCAACGTATAGCCAACCAGCGCGGAGATCACCGATCCGCTCAGAATGCCAAGCTTAGCCAGCGTCACCAGTTCTTCATGCGCGCCGTCAAACGCCAGCGAAGCGATAAATATCGACATGGTAAATCCAATACCGCAGAGCACGCCGACCGCAGCAATATCAATGAGGCGGGTATTTTCGGGCAGCGCGGCAATTTTCAGCTTCACCGCCAGCCAGCAGATCAGGGTGATCCCCAGCGGTTTACCGATGAATAGCCCCAGCGTGATCCCCAACGGCACGGCAGAGAACAGGCCATTTAAAGAGACTCCGCTGAGAGAAATTCCGGCATTAGCGAAAGCAAACAGCGGCAGGATCAGCCAGCTGACCCAGGGGTGAAGGCCATGCGCCAGCTCAATCGCCGGGGAGTGCCCTTCTTGCTTCTTGAGCGGTATGAACAGGCCAACAATTACCCCGGCCAGCGTGGCATGTACGCCGGATTTCAGTACCGCCACCCACAGCACCATCCCCACGGCCAGATAAACTGACGTTTTACGTACACCACACCCATTCAGCACGGCCAAAACCGCAATGGAGGCAGCCGCCACGGTCAAAGAAATCAGCGAAAGCTCGCTGGTATAGAACAGGGCAATGATAACGATCGCCCCCAGGTCGTCTATCACCGCCAGCGCCATCAGGAACATTTTTAGCGCGGCGGGTACGCGGCTCCCCAACAGGGCAAGAATGCCCAGAGCAAACGCAATATCGGTGGCGGTAGGAATGGCCCAACCGTGGATCGCCTGCGCGTCCTGGTGATTGAATGCGGCATAAATTAATCCCGGTGCCAGCATGCCGCCCAGCGCGGCAATCAGCGGAAACATTGCTCGCTCTCTTCCCTTGAGCGAGCCCATCATCAGTTCACGCTTCACCTCCAGGCCGATCATCAGGAAAAAGAGCGCCATCAGCGCATCGTTAATCCATAAGAGCAGATCTTTATTGATATCCAGTGCACCGAAACGAAACTGAACCGGCAGCGTAAGCATCGCCTGATAGGCGTGCCGGGTGCTGTCGTTATTGGCAAGAAACATGGCAAATGCTGCGGCGACTATCAGTACCACGCCGCCGGTAGCGTCATTTTTTAACAGTTTTTTTAGAAACAGGTTCATTACAGACTCCGCTGATTACCCAGGTGATATTGTCCAGAAGATGGACAGCATACGTGTTTAGTCCATGCAAAAAAACAGTTTATGCCGCGCCTTTCTCCGCGGGTGAAACGGGAAAGCAGGATGCGGGGGAGAGATAAAATCGAGTGGAACGCAGGATAAATAAAAAAGCCGCCAGAGGCGGCTTTACTCAATCAATTCAGCGAGCTTACAGTTCGCAGTACACGCGCGCTTCGCGCGGGGTGTAGATACCTAAAGTCACTACCCTGAGCAGGACATTGACAAAAGTCTCTTGAACTTCAACGCGTTCCACCTTGGCAGCACCGCCACAAATTGCCGCTGCGTCTACCGTTTTCTGCTGGCCGATGCCCGAAACGAAGAAGTGATGAGTGGTAACCTGCTTAGGCGCGGCCACCTGATTATGTTTCATCTGAAAAGTCTGCTGTGCACAGCCGGATAAAAGAACGGCTAAAGTCGTTGCGACCAAAATCTTTTTCATAGAATCCAATTCCGTTAGATAAATTTAAGTCGGACACACTAACAGATGGAATCTAAACGCAACACTAAGCGATGCAACTATTTATGCGTTGATTGACAAAATGGGGCGGTAAGCCAAGGGGGATGGGCGCGTAAACACAGAAAGGGATAACGGAAAATAGGCTGGCCCGGCTCACTGCCTAAGCAGGGAGCCGGGCCAATGTGATTAGCGCGTCAGGTCGTCAAAAAACTTCTTCACGCCATCAAAGAACGTTTTAGAGCGCGGGCTGTTTTTTTCCCCGGACGGGCCGCCAAAGCTCTCGTCCAGTTCACGCAGCAGCGTCTTTTGTTTCTCATTCAGGCTGACGGGCGTTTCGACCACCACGCGGCACAGCAGATCGCCCTGCGCACCGCCACGTACCGACTTCACGCCTTTGCCACGCATCCGGAACAGCTTGCCGGTCTGCGTTTCTGCCGGCACCTTCAGGTTGACGCGGCCATCCAGCGTTGGGACTTCAATCTCTCCACCCAGCGCGGCCATCACAAAGTTGATGGGCACTTCGCAATAGAGGTTGTTCTCTTCACGCTCGAAGATATGGTGTTTACGCACCTGAACCTGCACATACAGATCGCCAGCGGGAGCGCCCTGCTCACCGGCTTCCCCTTCACCACTAAGACGAATGCGATCGCCGGTATCAACGCCAGCCGGAATTTTCACCGACAGGGTTTTCGATTTCTCGACCCGGCCATGACCATGACAGGCGTTGCACGGGTCTTTGATCACAGAGCCACGTCCGTGACAGGTCGGACACGCCTGCTGGACGGTAAAGAAGCCTTGACGCATCTGCACCTGGCCTGCGCCATGACAGGTTGAACAGGTTTGCGGTTTCGTTCCCGCTTTTGCTCCGCTGCCGTGGCAAACGCCACACTCTTCAAGCGTGGGGATACGGATCTCTTTGGACACGCCGCGTACCGCTTCTTCCAGCGTCAGCTCCATGTTGTAGCGCAAATCAGCACCGCGAGCGGCGCGCTGCTGACGGCGGCCTCCGCCGAAAATATCGCCGAATACGTCGCCAAAGATATCGCTGAAGTCAGCACCGCCGCCACCAAATCCACCGTGGCCGCCGCCGCCCATGCCACCCTGTTCGAAGGCCGCATGACCGTACTGATCGTAGGCCGCTCTTTTCTGACCATCGGTCAGGATTTCGTAGGCTTCTTTAATCTCTTTAAATTTGCCTTCAGATTCTTTATCGCCCTGGTTGCGGTCAGGATGGAATTTCATGGCCAGACGTTTGTAGGCCTTTTTGATTTCACGTTCGTCCGCCGACTTGGCAACGCCTAAAATCTCGTAATAGTCTCTCTTCGCCATTGTTATTGATCCTGCCCTTAACATGCGTGCACGGGCGTGGATAAAATCCTACGCCCGTGCTGGTTAATTCAGGTAGCCCGCGGTGGGCTACCGTGCCCGCTCAAGGGCGCTTATTTTTTGCTGTCTTTCACTTCTTCAAATTCAGCGTCGACAACATCGTCATCTTTTTTCGCGCCTTCGGCAGCATCAGCGGCACCGCCAGCGGCCTGCTGCTGCTGAGCGAACTCCATCAGCTTGGTAGAGACTTCCATCAGAGCCTGAATCTTGGCTTCGATTTCCGCTTTGTCTTCACCTTTCAGAGCGGTGTTCAGCTCGGTCAGGGCCGCTTCAATTGGCGCTTTGTCTTCTGCTGGCAGTTTATCGCCCGCTTCGTCGAGCTGCTTACGCGTGCTGTGAGCAGCCTGATCGCCCTGGTTACGCGTCTGCACCAGCTCTTCGAACTTGCGGTCAGACTCGGCGTTAGCTTCGGCATCGCGCACCATTTTTTCGATCTCTTCGTCATTCAGACCGGAAGAAGCCTTGATGGTGATTTTCTGCTCTTTACCGCTATTTTTATCTTTAGCGGAAACGTGCAGGATGCCATCAGCATCGATGTCGAAGGTTACTTCAATCTGCGGCATGCCGCGCGGTGCGTTCTGGATGCCGTCAAGGTTAAACTGCCCCAAAGATTTGTTATCCGCAGCACGTTTACGCTCGCCCTGCACCACATGGATGGTCACCGCAGACTGGTTATCTTCCGCAGTAGAGAACACCTGGCTGTGCTTGGTTGGGATGGTAGTGTTTTTGGTAATCAGTGAGGTCATCACACCGCCCATGGTTTCGATACCCAGCGACAGCGGGGTCACGTCCAGCAGCAGAACGTCTTTCACTTCACCAGCCAGCACGCCGCCCTGAACCGCAGCACCAACGGCAACCGCTTCGTCCGGGTTCACGTCTTTACGTGGTTCTTTACCGAAGAACTCTGCCACTTTCGCCTGCACCATTGGCATACGCGTCTGGCCACCGACGAGGATAACGTCGTTGATATCAGATACCGACAGACCCGCATCCTGCAAAGCCACTTTCAGCGGATCGATAGAACGCGTAACCAAGTCTTCAACCAGTGATTCCAGTTTGGCACGGGTAACTTTGATGTTCAGGTGCTTAGGACCGGTCGCATCCGCCGTGATGTACGGCAGGTTAACATCGGTCTGCTGCGCGGAAGACAGCTCAATTTTAGCTTTCTCTGCGGCTTCTTTCAGACGCTGCATGGCCAGCGGATCGTTGTGCAGATCGATACCCTGGTCTTTCTTAAATTCGGCCACGAGGTAGTTGATCATACGGCTGTCGAAGTCTTCACCACCCAGATGGGTATCACCGTTGGTTGCCAGAACTTCGAAGGTTTTTTCGCCATCAACCTCATCGATTTCGATAATGGAGATATCGAAAGTACCACCGCCCAGGTCATATACCGCGATGGTGCGGTTACCCTGGCCTTTATCCAAACCGTAAGCCAGAGCGGCTGCGGTAGGTTCGTTGATGATACGTTTTACGTCCAGACCCGCGATACGTCCGGCGTCTTTAGTCGCCTGGCGCTGCGCATCGTTAAAGTAAGCGGGCACGGTGATAACCGCTTCAGTCACCGCTTCGCCGAGATAATCTTCGGCGGTTTTCTTCATTTTTTTCAGCACTTCAGCTGAGATCTGCGGCGGAGCCACACGCTGGCCTTTCACGTCTAACCAGGCATCGCCATTGTCAGCGCCAACGATTTTGAATGGCATGATTTTGATATCACGCTGAACTTCTTCATCCTGGAAACGACGGCCAATCAGACGCTTGATCGCAAACAGGGTATTCTGCGGGTTGGTCACGGCCTGACGTTTAGCAGGCTGACCGACAAGGGTCTCACCATCCTGGGTGTAAGCAATAATCGAAGGCGTGGTACGATCGCCCTCTGCATTTTCCAGCACGCGCGCCTTGCCGCCATCCATGATGGCAACACATGAGTTGGTTGTACCCAGGTCAATACCAATAATCTTACCCATCTAAACATCTCCCACTTAAAATTTGTGTCAATCAGGTTATGAACCATTAGATGTGGGCATCTTTTACAGTTTCAACTGCTCGCCCTACGTTTTTTTTCCAGGTTCGTACTCTTGGATGCCAGATAAGATGGGGCCGGGTAACACGGCATCAAGGGGGCGGGTAAAAAAATTTTTCACTTTCTGGCAAAATAATCGGCTGCTCACGCCGTGCCGGGTGGCGATCATCATCCGCGGGCTGTTATCCGGCATGCCACGCCGTCCACCGACGCTGCTGGCCTCAATCTGGCGCGGCAGCGTCAAATGGGAAACATAACGCTGCCGGGAGTGGATAAGGGCAGGAGATCACGCGCGACAAACCTCTTTATCCCCCATGAATATTCCAGATTTACCGGGGCCGGGTTCTGTCCCTTTTTCCCCCATCCTTATGTTTAGCATCATCTAATAAAGACCTTTCGGTAGCAAAATGATGTTAAGCCAATGTCAGTTCATTTATTCTGTACACAGAATGAAACATTAACAGATATGGATGCGAAATGACGGCATTACAAGGCTGGTCAAATAAGCTGGAAGGGTTAAGAGGAATAGCCTACTTATAGATTTTGTTAGGGCATATTAGTTTGCGGGTTAACTTTCACAAAAAACGCATTTCTTCACCCAGGATTGGCGTCAACCCGTTCATTCTTTTCTCTGGTTATCTAATTGCAAAAATTATATAGGGCGTAAGGAAACAGCGCCATGGGATGAGGTGAACGCAACAAGAGAGTTCTGGATACGCCGTTATTTTCCGTACTGCACCACGTTATTATACTTTACTCTTTGTAGCTATCTGCTCTGATCCGTGGTCTGGTGATATACGAGATGTTATCTCACAGTATTTTCCGCATTCAGCGACTGAAGTATCGCAATATTCAGACCCATCCTTATCTGATATTTTAACTCACGTCGCCTTCATCTTCGGACTCTTATCGGCATACGGTTTTGACACCGTCCTTCCCGACGGGAGCATTGGTCTGGAGATGCAGTTCTACATACGATTTCCCGCGTCGAAACAGCTGACAGCTGACTGATAATAATTTTTTTTTGCAGAACACACTGGATATAAAATATCGCTGTGCGGAACGCCCCCGGGTAAGTTTAGGGGCCGTTCCGGCTGGATCTTCAGATGTTTGTCTCGCGGCGGGCGCTTTTCGGGCGAAATGCGACCACTATCTGCGGATTGGTCTCAATATACGGCCCCTCCAGCAGCTGAATGCAGTAGGGCACGCTGGCAAATATCCCCGCCACCTGACTGTTACCCTCCTCGTCCTTCAAACCTTCCAGCGTCTCTTTGATCGACTTTGGCTGCCCCGGCAGATTTATCACCAGCGACTGCTTACGGATCACCGCCACCTGGCGTGACAGGATAGCGGTAGGAACGAAGTTAAGGCTGATTTGGCGCATCTGCTCACCGAAGCCTGGCATCTCACGGTCGGCCACGGCCAGCGTGGCATCCGGGGTCACATCGCGCCGCGCCGGGCCGGTTCCACCGGTAGTGAGAACCAGATGACAGAAGCGCTCATCGACCAGATCGCAGATCGCCTGCTCAATCATCGGCTGCTCGTCAGGCACCAGACGTTTCTCAATCTCAAATGGCGATACCAGCGCCTGCCCCAGCCACTCTTCCAGCAGCGGTAAACCCAGATCCTGATAAATGCCGTTCGCCGCGCGATCGGACACGGAAATCAGTCCTATGCGTAATGTGTTCATATGCTCTTCGCCGTGTACTAAAAGGGAATGGAGGAAGGATAAACCAGAGTAAAGCAGGATGTATAGCGCGCAAGGTTGCGTAATGACAGGCGCGGCCGTGGGGCGTGCCGTGGTTCAAACCCCGGTTACCTGTCAGAAAGTGACCGGGGTCAACACTCGCGATCGCTGCCGCTTATGCTTCAGAAAAGCAGAGGATCACAGTAAATCAGCAATCATTTTGTCCAGTTTGCCCTGGTCGATAGCAAAGTTACGGATGCCTTCAGCCAGTTTCTGCACCGCCATCGGGTCCTGATTATGCTGCCACAGGAATTCAGATTCGGTCATTTTTGCCGGACGCGCCTTCACTTCACCGCGGTAAGAGAGCTTACGTTCAATGCTGCCTTCGGTTTCAGCCAGCTCTTTCAGCAGAGCCGGGGAGATGGTCAGGCGGTCACAGCCGGCCAGTTCGATAATTTCAGCCACATTACGGAAGCTGGCGCCCATCACCACGGTCTCGTAGCCGTGCTGCTTGTAGTATTGATAGATTTCGCTGACGGAAATCACGCCGGGATCTTCAGAACCCGCGTACTCTTTCTTGTCGGTGTTGGCTTTGTACCAGTCAAGGATACGACCCACAAACGGCGAGATCAGGAAAACGCCCGCTTCTGCACAGGCACGTGCCTGGGCAAAGGAGAACAGCAGCGTCAGATTACAGTTAATGCCTTCTTTTTCCAGCTGTTCAGCGGCACGAATGCCCTGCCAGGTGGAGGCCAGTTTGATCAGGATACGGTCATTGCTGATGCCGGCGTCGTTATACAATTTGATCAGGCTGCGCGCTTTAGCGATGCTGCCTTCGGTATCGTAAGACAGGCGGGCGTCAACTTCCGTTGAGATACGGCCAGGCACCAGTTTCAGGATTTCCAGGCCGATGTTGACGGCCAGGCGATCGGCGGCATAAGACACCTGCTCATCTTTGTCACTGCTCTGATCGCGTGCCCACGCAATGGAGGCATCGATAAGCTTACGATATTCAGGGATCTGTGCCGCGCTCAGGATCAGGGAAGGGTTGGTGGTGGCGTCCTGGGGCTTATAGCGTTCCATTGCCGCGATGTCGCCGGTATCAGCAACAACGGTAGTGACTTGACGCAGGGAAGATAATTTGTCCGTCATGGTTGTCATTCTCATCAGGGTTGATATGTCGGTACGTTGAAAATGTCTGCTTCGGATGATAGCACGCGCACCCTGCCATGCAAGCAGCGCCGTTTCCGATAACACGACCGGCTAAATTTGCCGTCGGAATGCCCCTCTCCGCAGCATAACATCGCCTTTATTGCTCACCGATGGCAGTGATTAGTCACTCTCTGACGCTTTTTTGCTACAGTAGGCGCTGGCGAACTCTCTGCACTATAAGCGCTTAAATAATAAAAGGACGCGAGCATGTTAATGGTTATTTCCCCGGCCAAAACGCTGGATTTTGCAAGCCCGTTGGCAACCGAACGCTTCACTCAACCGGCGCTGCTGGCAGAGTCTCAAAAACTGATTAACGTGGCGCGTAAACTTTCTCCGGCCGACATCGCCTCACTGATGCATATCAGCGATAAGCTGGCCGTGCTCAACGCCGAACGTTTTAACGACTGGCAGCCGGCCTTCACGCCGGACAATGCGCGACAGGCGATCCTCGCGTTTAAGGGCGATGTGTATACCGGCCTACAGGCAGAAACCTTCGGCGAGGAGGATTTCACCTTCGCCCAGCAGCATCTGCGCATGCTGTCCGGTCTGTACGGGCTGCTGCGCCCGCTCGATTTGATGCAGGCCTACCGCCTGGAGATGGGGATTAAGCTGGCAAACCCGGCGGGTAAAGACCTCTACAGCTTCTGGGGCGATAAGCTGACCACCGCCCTGAATGAGGCGCTGGCGCAACAGGGCGATAACCTGCTGATTAATCTCGCCTCCGATGAATATTTCAGGTCGGTGAAGCCGAAGCGGCTTGAGGCCGATATCATTAAGCCGGTGTTCCTTGATGAGAAAAACGGCAAATTTAAGGTTATCAGCTTCTACGCTAAAAAAGCGCGTGGCCTGATGTGCCGCTATATTATCCAGAACCGGCTCACGAAAGTGGAGCAGCTGAAGAAGTTTGACCTTGACGGTTATGCCTTTGACGGCGATACCAGCAGCAATAACGAGCTGGTCTTTAAGCGGCGGGAAATGGCGTAAGAGAGCTGTGTTAAATAGCAGGGCTGGCTCTTTGCAGCGCACAGCCCTGAAAACGACTTACTTCTTCAGCAGGAACGCACGCAGCTCGGCAAACTCCGCTTTCATGCTGTGAGACAGCAGCGGCAGATCGGCGCGCTCGGCCAGCGCATCCGGCAGCGGCAGGGTGCGCTCCAGGATCGTTTCCACGCTCTCTTTAAATTTCGCCGGGTGCGCGGTGCCGAGGAACAGGCCAAACTCACCATCCTGTAAACCATCGCGCAGCAGGCGCCAGGCGATAGCCGCATGCGGCTCAGAAAGGTAGCCGAGGTCGGCCAGCTCGCGCATGGCTGCTTTGGTGGTTTCGTCATTGACCGCACCGTAGCCGAGATCGCCGAGACGCCAGGTTTTACGGCGGAACAGCTCCTCAACGCGCGGCCAGTTGTTCGGCTGGCTGACGTCCATCGCGTTTGACAACGTGGCTACGGTAGCATTTGGCGTCCACTGGCCGTCGGCCAGGAAGCGCGGCACGGTGTCATTGGCGTTGGTGGCGGCAATAAAACGCTTCACCGGCAGGCCAAGAGACTTCGCCAGCAGGCCAGCCGTCAGGTCGCCAAAGTTGCCGCTCGGCACCGAAATCACCAGCTGATTGCGTTTTTCCTGCGGCAGCTGCGCCACGGCCTCAAAGTAGTAGCAAATCTGTGCCAGCAGGCGGCTGATATTGATCGAGTTCGCCGAGTTCAGGCCAATGGCCTTTTTCAGCTCCTCATCGTCAAACGCCTGTTTTACCAGCGACTGACAGACATCGAAATCGCCGTCGATGGCGATGGTCTCGATGTTGCCGCCGAGGGTACAGAACAGTTTTTCCTGCAGCGGACTGATCTTGCCCTGTGGATAAAGGATCACCACGCGCACATTTTCCATGCCGTAGAAGGCATGAGCAACGGCGGCACCGGTATCGCCGGAGGTGGCGGTCAGGATAGTGATCTGCTCATCCGCACCGCTCACATAAGAGAGCATCTGCGCCATAAAGCGACCGCCGAAATCTTTAAACGCCAGCGTCGGGCCGTGGAACAGCTCCAGCGCGGCGATATCATCAGTCACATCCACCACCGGAGCCGGGAAGGTGAACGCCGTTTTCAGACGCTCATTCAGCTGGTGCGGAGGAATTTCATCACCGATAAACGCCGAGAGGATTTTGCTGCTACGGGTAACAAAATCCATTTCCAGCATGTCGTCAATTTCGGTCAGTTCGAACTCAGGTAGCTCCAGAGGAAAGAACAGCCCCTGCTGTTTGCCCAGCCCCTGCTTCACCGCCTGGGCGAAGCTCACCTGCTCGTTGTGATCCTTAAGATTATACAGTTTCATACGTTATCCCAGTTTACGTGCGCCTGCCGTGTCTAAACGGCAAATATGGACGAAGCCTTCATCATTTTGCAGATAGTGCTGGCTCAGCCAGTCTGCCATACGGTTTGCGGTATCCGGCTGATTACAAACGGCAAACAGCGTTGGCCCAGAGCCAGAAATACCGCAGGCCAGCGCGCCGATATCAGCCGCCGCCTGACGAGCCTGTGCAAAGCCCGGTAGCAGTTTGGTGCGGTAAGGTTCAGCAATCACATCCTGCATCAATTTCGCCGCCAGCAGCGGCTGCTGCGTGTGGCAGGCGTGAATAAATCCGCCCAGATAGCGACCGTGGCGGATAATCTCTTCTTTACGGTACTGCGCGGGCAGGATGGCACGCGCTTCGGCCGTTGAAACCTTAATGCCAGGATAGGCCATCACCCACAGCCAGTCATTAAAGCCTGGCACCGGCTGACTGATAATGTCGTTCTCTTCCAGCATCAGCTGCATGCCGCCGAGAAAACAGGGTGCCACATTGTCAAAGTGTACGCTGCCGGACACCCGCCCTTCCAGCTCACCCATCAATATTAACAGCTCGTTATTGTTCAACGGCCTGTTGCAATATTCGTTCATCGCCATCAGCCCGGCAACCACCGAGCAGGCGCTGGAGCCAAGGCCAGAGCCAATAGGCATATTTTTTTCCAGCGTCATGGCAACCGGTACGCGCTGGCCAATCGCGCTACAGAAACGATCCCAACACTGGTAAACGATGTTGTCTTTCGGGTCGGCAGGCAGCTTGCTGACAAAACGGCCTTCATTGCGCAGACTGAATTCGGCCGCCGCCTCTACGCTGACGCAATCGCCCAACAAAGTGCCATCAACCGGCGACACCGCAGCCCCAAGCACGTCGAAACCTACGCTGACATTGCCAATTGAGGCAGGGGCATAAATTTTAACCATGATTAAACTCCCAACTTCCACGTCAGTGTGCGTAACAGATCGGCAAACACGCCCGCCGCAGTGACATCATTACCGGCACCATAACCGCGCAGCACCAAAGGAATAGGCTGGTAATAACGACTGTAGAACGCCAGCGCATTTTCACCATTTTTCACTTTATACAGCGGATCGTTGCCGTCTACGGCAGCAATTTTAACCTTACAGGCCCCGCCCTCTTCAATCTCGCCGACAAAGCGTAACACCTTACCGGCATCACGGGCACGGGACGTCCGCGCGGCAAAACTTTCGTCCAGCTCCGGCAGGCGCGCCATAAACTCTTCAACATCGGCAATGGCGGTAAACTCTGCCGGCAGCACTGCCTCAATCTCAATATCGCCCAGTTCCAGTTGATAACCCGCTTCGCGAGCCAGGATCAGCAGCTTACGCGCCACGTCCATACCGGAAAGATCGTCACGCGGGTCCGGCTCGGTAAAGCCCATTTCACGCGCCATGCGGGTGGCTTCTGACAGCGAAACGCCTTCATCAAGCTTGCCAAAAATAAACGACAGCGAGCCGGAAAGGATACCGGAGAAGCTAATCAGCTCATCACCGGCATTCAGCAGATTTTGCAGATTTTCAATCACCGGCAGTCCGGCACCCACGTTGGTATCGTACAGGAACTTGCGGCGCGATTTTTCCGCCGCTGCGCGCATCTGCTGATAGTAATTGTACGTTGAGGTGTTCGCCTTTTTATTCGGCGTGACGACATGGAAACCGTCGGAGAGGAAATCAGCGTACTGATCCGCCACCTTCTGGCTGGAAGTACAGTCGACAATCACCGGATTAAGCAGGTGGTACTCTTGCACCAGGTGATTCAGGCGAGTGAGGTCAAACGGCGCCTGCGCGCTCTTCAGCTGTTCCTGCCAGCGATCAAGCGGGATACCGTGCACGTTAGTCAGCAGCGCTCGCGAGTTGGCAATCCCACAGACGCGCAGATCGATGTGTTTATTTTTCAGCCACTTCTGCTGACGATGCAGCTGGTCGATCAGCGCGGCACCCACGCCGCCCACGCCGATAACAAAGACTTCGATCACCTGGTCGGTGGCAAACAGCATCTGATGAACCACGCGCACGCCGGTAATGGCCTGAGCGTTATCTACCACCACCGAGATGGAACGCTCGGATGATCCCTGGGCAATGGCGACGATATTGATATTGGCACGGGCCAGCGCCGAGAAAAACTTAGCCGAAATGCCGCGCAGGGTACGCATGCCGTCCCCCACCACTGAAATCACCGCCAGCTGCTCCATCACGTCGAGAGGTTCCAGCAGGCCATCCTTCAGCTCCAGATAGAACTCATCTTCCAGCACCCGACGCGCGCGCGTCAGATCGCTTTGCGAGACGCAGAAGCTGATGCTGTATTCAGAGGAGGATTGAGTGATCAACACCACCGAAACCCCGCTGCGCGACATAGCGGCGAAGACACGCGCCGCCATACCTACCATGCCCTTCATCCCCGGCCCTGAGACATTGAACATCGCCATATTATTGAGGTTGGTTATGCCTTTAACCGGATTGTCATCATCGCTGCCGTTACCGCCGATCAGCGTGCCCGGCGCCTGCGGATTGCCGGTATTCTTGATCAGACAAGGGATTTGGAACTGGGCGATTGGAGCGATGGTGCGCGGGTGAAGCACTTTAGCGCCGAAATAGGACAGCTCCATCGCCTCCTGGTAGGACATCGATTTCAGCAGCCGTGCATCCGGCACCTGGCGGGGGTCACAGGTGTATACGCCGTCAACGTCCGTCCAGATTTCGCAACAGTCAGCGCGCAGACAGGCTGCCAGCACCGCCGCAGAGTAATCAGAGCCGTTGCGCCCCAGCACCACCAGCTCTCCGCGCTCATTACCGGCGGTGAAGCCCGCCATCAGCACCATATTACCGGGCGGGATCTGTCGTGCGGCAATACGGCGGGTGGACTCGGCAATATCAACGGTAGATTCCAGATAATGGCCGACGGCCAGCAGCTGTTCAACCGGATTAATCACACTAACGCCGTGGCCACGCGCCTGTAGCACCCCCTCCATAATCGCGATTGAGAGCTTTTCACCACGACAGATCATGGCGGCGTTAACGCTATCTGGGCACTGCCCCAGCAGCGCAATGCCGTGCAGAACCTGCTTCAGCTGCGCGAACTCCTGGTCTACCACGCTTTTCAGGCGCTCGTAAGCAAAGCCCGGCTGCGCGTCTGCCAGACCCTGCAACAGCCCGGCGAAGATATGCTCGGCGTCACTGATATTGGCCGAAGCATCCTGGCCGCTGATGGTTTTCTCAATCATGGCGACAAGATGATTGGTGATCTTTGCTGGCGCGGACAAGACGGTAGCAACCTGTCCCTGTTTTGCATTGCTTTCCAAAATATCAGCCACGCGCAGAAAACGTTCCGCATTGGCTACCGAGGTTCCACCGAATTTCAGCACTCGCATGTTCAAGTTCTCCTGAATTTTGCCGAAAAAAAAGCCCGCACTGGTCAGGTGCGGGCTTTTTTAATTTATCCTGTATGCGTCAGCCCGCACCGTTACCTGTGGTAATGGTGGTGGTAATAATGATTGTGGTCATCAGGCTGTCTCTACGCATTTTTAAATTTATCATCTGTCTGTATAAATTTGTCGGATTCCAGAATTAAAGCAAAGCACGGGCTAAGTCAATTTTTTTATCGGCGGGCTGGCGCATCGCCCTTCACATCTGCACGGTTTTTTCGTCGACCTGTAGATAATCCTGATTACCCTGAAGAACACTGGCAGTAAATCGCACTGGTTGACCCTGTCTGGGCAGAACTTTTCTCTGTCACCTTTTTTCTGCCCCCGGGCGCCTCACTGCGACGACAGGCGGCCAGGCTGCTCTCTTTCCCTGCAAACTTTACGTCAACCACCGCACGATTTGCAGAAAACCCTGCTCATCGTGCGGTGTACCTAACGACCAGCTTCACACGCCGTTGACGTGAACCTCGTCTATCCCTTCCCCACCCGCTTCTTTCCTTTCGTTATCCAGCTGACTGCCATAATTTACGCGCCCACGGCTACCGGCCCGGTTCTGGCGGATATTTATGCTACGTTTGGACTCGGTGCATCCGCTGCCGGTTTGCTGAACTTTACTGGAATGGATGCTTTGGGCGAAACCAGCCGCTACATAGGTAGCAATACGCCCCACTTTAATTGATTAAAGGTTGCTGTCTGCACTGTGTCTGAGTAAAGAAGACATATTTCAGATACCTTATAAATGTCTTTATCAGAACTGTCTTATTAACCTCATCGGGATAACCAAAACATCAACAATTTATTATTTAAATGATACTTATCAATGGGATGTGTTTTATTAAAGCGGTTAACATTTTTATCACACCCGCGCGAAAACACACGTCGCCGAAAGCCATTTAACGAGGGAAATCAGGGCTTCGGGAAGCATTTTTCACAAAACTGTTAACGTGCTACAATTAGTTTGATACCGGTTAGCTGTGCGTTGTTTATCACGTATAGTGCTATAACCCATATTGTTATACTGCTGTTAATGCAGTTAGGATAGATGCCCCTTTGCACCAACGGGCATACCAGTACCATCTTGTTGACTGTGCGCATCTTGTTGACGGCCGTAGGATGGTTTTTCAGGAATATCATGCTGTACTGCTGTTGTCATTTTCCGGCTCATCACACCAGGTTTTGCCAGAATAACAGCTGTATGTCCTGTTCCGATTTTGTTGGCAATTTTAGGTAGCGAACACATGCAGACCCCGCACATACTTATCGTTGAAGACGAATTAGTCACTCGTAATACGCTCAAAAGTATTTTTGAAGCCGAAGGCTACATGGTTTATGAAGCTACGGACGGTGCTGAAATGCACCAGATTTTGACCGAAAACGACGTCAATCTGGTGATCATGGACATCAACCTGCCGGGCAAAAACGGCCTGCTGCTGGCGCGTGAACTGCGTGAGCAGGCAAATGTGGCCCTGATGTTCCTTACGGGTCGTGATAACGAAGTTGATAAGATCCTCGGCCTGGAAATCGGCGCTGACGACTATATCACCAAGCCATTTAACCCACGCGAACTCACCATTCGTGCACGCAACCTGCTGTCGCGCACCATGAATCTGGCCGCCGTTAGCGACGAGCGCAGGCTGGTAGAAAGTTACCGCTTTAACGGCTGGGAACTGGACATTAACAGCCGTTCACTGGTCAGTCCGCAGGGCGATCAGTACAAGCTGCCGCGCAGCGAGTTTCGCGCCATGCTGCACTTCTGTGAAAATCCGGGAAAAATCCAGACCCGCGCCGACCTGTTGAAGAAAATGACCGGTCGCGAACTGAAGCCACATGACCGCACCGTTGATGTGACTATTCGCCGCATTCGTAAACATTTTGAATCGACCCCCGACACGCCGGAAATTATCGCCACTATTCATGGCGAAGGTTACCGTTTCTGTGGTGAGCTGCAGGATTAGTCCTTGTGGGACGGAGGATCACCCCGTCCCGCAGTTTTCATCTCTTGCCATATCCCTTAAGCCAGCCCCGCCGGATTATTTATTCCACGGCATGATGGGTACGGCGCTAAGCGCATTCTTAGGTGAACCATCAACCACCTTGTCGGAGTAGCTCAAATAGATCAGGGCGTTGCGCGTTTTATCGTAAAAACGCACGACCTGTAGCTTTTTGAACACCAGCGAGGTTCGCTGCCGGAATACCACGTCACCTTCCGCTTTACCCTGTGCGATCTTGTCGCTCAGTTCAACCGGCCCGACCTGCTGACAGGAGATGGCAGCATCCGCGGTATCTTCAGCCAGGCCCAGCCCCCCTTTGATCCCGCCGGTCTTCGCCCGACTGATATAGCAGGTGACATTTTTCACATCCGGATCGTCGAAAGCTTCCACCACAATCTTATGATCGGGGCCAAACATCTTAAATACGGTATCCACTGAGCCAACCTGCTCCGCCTGCAACGCCGCTGAAAACAGCAGGATTGACGTAGCCACTAACACTTTTTTCATTGTCATCACCTTACCCGTTTAATAAAAGCAGATGCCATTGTAAATTATCCCGAAAATAAATCATGGATAAATATTTCTAATATATTGCGGCTAATCGTCCTGGACGGCTTTTTTAACAAAAAAAACCTAATATTTTGCTTTGGCGATTGGTGCTACTATTTGTCGTCTTTGCTTTTCATCGCATCAAACCTGAGTCATATGAGGACGATTTATGGACCAAGCTGGTATCATTCGAGATTTGCTTGTCTGGCTGGAGAGCCACCTTGATCAACCGTTATCACTGGATAACGTGGCAGCAAAATCAGGTTATTCAAAATGGCATCTACAAAGAATGTTCAAGGACGTCACGGGTCACGCCATTGGTGCGTATATTCGTGGCCGCCGTCTGTCTAAAGCGGCAGTCGCTTTACGTTTGACCAGCCGCCCTATCCTGGACATTGCTCTGCAATACCGTTTTGATTCGCAACAAACGTTTACCCGCGCCTTTAAAAAACAGTTTTCTCAGACGCCTGCCTGGTATCGTCGCTCATCTGACTGGAAAGCGTTTGGCCTGCGCCCACCCATTCGCCTCGACAACTACGTGATGCCAGAGCCAACCTGGGTCAATCTGCCGGAAACCCAGTTAGTCGGTTCGACCCAATGCTATAGCTGTACCCTGGAACAGATTTCCAGTTTTCGCGATGAAATGCGCTTACAGTTCTGGCGTCAGTTTTTAACCGAAACGGACACCGTTCCCCCCATATTGTATGGCCTGAACCAGGCGCGCCCAAGCAGTGATAAAGATGATGAGCAGGAGATCCTCTATACCACTGCGGTGCTTTCAGACCAAATGTCGAGCAAACTGCAGGCCACGCAGACGGTGATTTTGGAAGCGGGTGACTATGTTCAGTTTACCTACAAAGGACTACGTTGTGGGCTGCAAGAGTTTGTCCTGCAAATTTACGGCACCTGCATGCCGACCTTAGGCCTCACAAGGCGCAAGGGGCAGGATATAGAGCGCTTTTATACCCACGGCGGTAAAAGACGCCCGGAGCCACCGACCGATATTCACTGCGAGTATCTGATCCCTATCCGCCGTCAGCCAGAATAAATGCCGTGCTGCACCAAAGGCCGATCGCACCGGCCCTTGGTGCACACCACTTTCAGCGCTGCAGCTCGTCGAGCGCCGTGTCCTCAAGATGAGACACGTCGCCTGCGGTCTCCACCACCCAGCCAGAGGCCAACCACGGGCTTTGCTGATGATCGACGCGGGAAATTGAGCAGTTACGCAGGCGCAGACGGCGCTCTGCATTGGCCGGCAGGCCGAGGATAGTACTCACCAGCACACCCAACGCCATGCCGTGACTGACAATCAGCGGGCGGCTGTTTTCTGGCAATGACAGGCAGGCATCCAGCGCCTGACGCATCCGCTGGGCCATTTCGCTCATCGACTCGCCCTGCGGAATGCGTCCGTTTTCCGTGCCGTCCACCAGCGCTTTGCGCCAGCTCTCTTCTTCCGCACTCAGTGAGTCCAGCTTACGCTGTTCCAGCACGCCCATATTCAGCTCGCGCAGGCGAGGGTCGAGGACCACAGAGCAGCCACAGGCATCCGCGATAATCTCGGCGGTACGCCGGGTACGGCCCAAATCGCTGGCGATCACATGGGTAATACCGAGGTCCCTCACCCGCTGTCCCACCTGATAAGCCTGCTGCTCTCCTTTCTCAGTCAGCGCGCTGTCTGACTGCCCCTGAATGCGGCGCGCCGCATTCCATAGCGTTTCTCCGTGGCGAACAAGATAGACCTGTAACATGCGTTTTTCCGTTATACTGCGACAAATTTGCGTAAAGGGTTCAAACAATTATGTACCATGTTGTCGCTGCTACCATCAACCCGGCCAAAATTAAGGCAATTTCTCAGGCGTTCAGCGATATCTTCGGAGCAGGATCCTGCCATATTGAGGGTGTCGAGGTCGACAGCGGCGTTGCTGCGCAGCCCATCTCAAACACAGAAACGAGAACTGGCGCACGTCAGCGCGTAATGAATGCGCGGCGGGTGAGGCCGGAAGCCGATTTTTGGGTCGCGATCGAAGCCGGAATTGAAGAGGATACCGCCTTTGCGTGGATGGTGGTTGAAAACCAAAAGCTGCGCGGCGAATCGCGGTCTGCCAGCTTTACGCTGCCCGCCATCGTGATGAAAGGCATTCACCAGGGACGCGAACTGGGGGATGAGATGGCTCGCCTGACCGGCATTGATAATATCAAGCACAAAGGCGGCGCGATTGGCGCTTTTACCGCTGGCCACCTGACGCGCTCAAGCGTGTATCATCAGGCGCTGATCCTTGCGCTCTGCCCTTTCCATAACGACATCTATCAGCGCAAGGCCGATGATGAGGATTCAGACCTTATCTGAACCCGTTAACAGTTGCGCTTCCAGCCAGTTTTTCAACGCCGGGGGCGCGCTTTTAAGACTATTTGAACCACGCGTGATCGTCGCTATGCCCGCCCCAAGTTCATTCTTCAGCTCGCGCTGACTCATTTCACCGCGCATCAGCTCTTCGATAATGCGTAAACGCGTACCCAGTGACTCACGCTCATCCGGGGTCAGCATCAGCTGCAGCAACGGCAGCTGGAGATCGCTCTGACAGGCGCGTTGCAGCAGCGTGACAAAGCGCAGCCAGTCTTCATCAGGCGGGTCGGCGGTCACGGGAACGGATGAATAATTGGTCATAATGGTAAGCTGCCATACTATTTAACTAGTACAACAGCATACCATCATCGCCTGCGGACTTGAAGCCGGCAGCACACGGCGCTCGGTTAGTAGCGTTGCTGCCACTCACTGTCGGCAAACAGCTTATCCGACTGGTTAAGGAAATGACGATAGTAGGCATCATAAGCCAGCACGTTTTTCACATAACCCCGGGTTTCAGAGAAGGGAATGGTTTCGATAAACGCCACCACGTCGAGCTTCCCGGCGCTGTTGCCCTGCCAGGTACGAACTCGCGACGGCCCGGCGTTATACGCCGCCGAGGCGAAGATGCGGTTTTCTCCGAACTGCTGATAGACCGATTCCAGATACTGTGTGCCGATCTCAATATTGGTTTCTGCATCCAGCAGCTGGCTACTGTTGCTGTAACCCGAAATGCCAAATTTGCTCACGGTGTGCTGGGCGGTGGCCGGCATCACCTGCATCAGGCCGGAGGCCCCGACCGGAGAACGCACTTTCGGGTTCCAGGCGCTCTCCTGACGGGCAATCGCCATCGCATAGCTGACCGGGATCGCCTTGCCGCTGATATAGCGCGCAAACTGCGGCTGCCAGGCCAGCGGGAAGCGCTCCTGTAGGCTGTTCCACAGCTTACCGCTGATGGTCGCCTGCACGCTCAAATCCCACCAGTTTTGTGACAGCGCGTAACTGGCCAGCATTTGCTGCTGGCTGCGGCTGCGGCTGGAGATCAGATAGCTCCATTCACTGCGCGCCAGATTATCCATGCCCCAGTACATCAGCTCGCGCACGCGGGAAATCTCCGCGCCGCGCGTCAGGCTGTCGTCTGGTGCCGGGGCTTTATCCACCTGCAACGGGTAATCCACGCCGAGCTTCTGCGCCGCGACCATCGGATAAAAACCGCGCTGCTGCATCAGCTTACGCAAAATCCCATCGGCCTCCTCTTTGCGCCCCTGCTCAAGCAGCAGATCGGCCTGCCAGTACCGCCATTCATCCTTCTCTTTTGCTTCAACCGGCAGGCGGGCAATCCAGGTATTCATGCCGTGGCGGTCATTATTACCCAGCGACATGCGAACCCGGCGCTCAAGCAGCGTGGTGGCGTCGCTACGCATTACCACGTCGTCACGCCAGCGCGCCTGCTCGCTGGTGATATCATTGCTCATCAGACGCCAGGCCACCGCCTCTTTCAGCGCCTGCGCCTGCTGCTCGTCCAGCTTTTGCAGCTGCACCAGGCGCGGTATCAGCTGCCGTGCCTGCTCCGCATCGCTACGCGCCAGGCTGGCAAACCCAATCATGCTGGCCTGGCGGGTAAAATCAGTCGGCCCCACGCTGGCGGCAAAGGTCTCTACCGTCTGCGGATTATTTTGCAAAGCCTGCACCGCGTTGGCGATGGTCTGATAATCCTCGGGCAGCTGCTTCGCCAACGCGTTGACCAGGCTGCTGTTACCGGCTTGCATCGCCAGGCGAATGCGCTCAAGTGTAGTTATCGGGTTTTGCTGCCCGGCCTGCTGCCAGGCGCTGAACAGTTTGTCACAGGCGGCGGGCAGCGAGCTCCCCGTCAGCCAGATGGCTTTGGCCCCTTCCCAGGCAACCTGCGGCTGCCCGGTAGACCATTTCGCGTAGTACCAGTTACAGCGCGCGGCGACCGGTTTAGGCGGCTGCGGGCTGAATACCAACAGCCCGCGCCAGTCTTCACGGGCGGCCAGCTGGTTAACAAAACGGGCGGGAAGCGAGGCGACCGGGGGCAGGGTCGGGTAGCGCTGGATAAACGCATTGACCGCCAGTCCGGTTTCCTGGTCAAGGTTTTGCGCCAGCTGGCGGTACTCAAGATAGGGATACAGCGGATAATCTTGCAGGGTGGGCATCAGCTGCTCCACGGTGTCCATCTGTTTGTTATCCCAGGCCTGCTTAATTTGCTCATAGCGAGTACGCTGTTCGTCGAGCGAGTCTGCCCGCACGCTGCCGGAGAGCGCCGTTAAACATGCCGCCGCTGCCCACCACTGCCACTTGTCCACCATGACTTTCTTCACGTTACCGCCTTGTTTTGTCCTGAACCGCCAAATATGCTTACTTCATGCTAACCAGGAGCGGCCTTTCCTGCCATGCGTACAACAAATATTTACTGATTGCTCGCCTCGTCATGCCCTGTTGCTGCTCACCTCATGCGCACTTATCGTGCAATATATCGACATTTATTTTAAAAATCGTTAGCAATCAGCAAGATAAAAATTGGCACGGCCTTTGCTCCGTTGAATCCCATCTTGTATACCGGACGGAATTCATCTTATGGCTTTAACCAGCGGGTTTACGCTACAGGACTGGCAGCAGCATTATCAGCAATATCCGCAGCAGGTGCTGCCCACGCTGGGCAGGCTGCTGGCAGAACTTTCCACTGACGACAATGCCTGGCTGTATGTGGCGACGCCTGAACAGTTACGCGCCCAGCTGGAGCCACTGCTGGCCCGCTGGCAACAGGATCCGGCATCGCTACCGCTGTTTGGCGTGCCTTTTGCGGTAAAAGACAATATTGATGTCGCCGGCTGGCCGACCAGCGCCGCCTGTCCGGCACTGACCCGGCTGGCCCAGGCCGATGCCCAGGCGGTGGCAAATTTAAAGGCCGCAGGCGCCGTGGTGATTGGCAAAACCAACCTCGACCAGTACGCCACCGGCCTGGTCGGCACGCGCTCCCCGTTCGGGGCGGTGCGCAACGCCTTCAACCCGGATTACATTAGCGGCGGCTCCAGCTCCGGATCGGCCTCGGTGACCGCCCGTGGCCTGGTGCCTTTTGCCCTCGGCACCGACACCGCCGGTTCCGGGCGCGTGCCGGCCGGATTCAATAATATCGTCGGCCTGAAACCCACCAAAGGCTGGCTTTCCGCCAGCGGCGTGGTTCCGGCCTGCCGTCTGAATGACACGATTTCCGTTTTTGCCCTCAGGGTAGAAGATGCTTTTCTTGTCGCCAGCTGCGCGGCAGGTTATGACGCTAAGGATGCCTATTCACGCACCAACCCTGGCCTGGCTCCGGCGGCACTGCCCGCCGCCCCGCGCTTTGCCATTCCCGATATTACCGAGTTCTTTGGCGACCAGCAGGCGCAGGACGCCTGGGAAGCGGCGCTTGGCGCGTTAACCACGGGCGGTGCTACTTTACATCCTGTCGACTTCACCCCGTTCCGGCAGCTGGCGGAACAGCTCTACGCCGGGCCCTGGGTCGCCGAACGCACCGTGGCGGTCGGCGAGATGCTGTCGCGGCCGGAAGAGATGGACCCGGTGGTGTACGGCATCGTCGCCAGCGGCCATCGCTTCAGCGCGGTTGATGCCTGGCAAGCCGAGTATCTGCGCGCCGATCTTACGCGCCACATCCAACACACCCTCAGCCAATACGATGCGCTGGTCGTGCCCACCGCGCCAACCATCCGCACTGTGCAAGAGATACAGCAGGAGCCGCTGCGCTACAACGCGCAGCTCGGCACTTATACCAACTTTACTAATCTTGCCGACCTCTGCGCGCTGGCACTGCCGGGACCGTTTCGTCGCGATGGCCTGCCCGCCGGGATCACCCTGATCGCCCCCGCCTGGCACGATCGGGCGCTGGCGAGCTTTGGTCTGCGCTGGCAGCAGCAGCTGGCGCTGGATCTCGGCGCGACCGGCAAACCGCAGCCACGGGCCGATGCGGCGCTGCCCGTTTCGGCGCTGCATGTGCGCGTGGCGGTGGTCGGTGCGCACCTGAGCGGCATGCCGCTCAATCACCAGCTGACCCGGCGTAACGCGCTGTGGGTGGAGGAGACCACCACCGCCGACTGCTACCGCCTGTACGCGCTGGCCAATACCATCCCGGCAAAACCGGGGCTGGTAAAAGCCGCATCCGGCGCCGCCATCAGCGTCGAGCTGTGGGATATCCCGCTGGCGCGCTTTGGCGAATTTGTCGCGGAGATCCCGCCGCCGCTGGGCATCGGCACGCTTGAACTGGCCGATGGCCGCCGGGTAAAAGGCTTTATCTGCGAACCTGCCGCACTGACACAGGCCACCGACATCACCGAGTTCGGCGGCTGGCGTCGCTGGCTGGCCCAACGGGAGAATACCCATGTTTAATACCGTACTGATTGCTAACCGTGGTGAAATCGCCTGCCGCGCTATCCGCACCCTGAAACGCATGGGCATCACCAGCGTGGCGGTATATTCAGACGCCGACAAAAACGCCCTGCATGTCAAACAGGCCGATATCGCCATCGCGCTCGGCGGCGACAAGGCCAGCGACAGTTATCTGGTTATCGACAAGATCCTCAACGCGGCCCATCGCAGCGGTGCACAGGCTATCTGGCCCGGCTATGGCTTTCTGTCAGAGAGCCTGGCGTTTGCCGCCGCCTGCGAAGCGGCAGGCATTGCCTTTGTCGGGCCAAGCGCGCAGCAGATCGGTGAGTTCGGCTTAAAACACCGGGCGCGCGAGCTGGCGGCCGCTGCGGGCGTTCCGATGACGCCAGGCACTCCGCTACTCAACTCGCTGGATGAAGCGCTAGGCGCGGCGGCTAAAATCGGCTACCCGGTCATGCTGAAAAGCACCGCCGGCGGCGGCGGTATTGGCCTGACGCGCTGCGCCGATGAGGCCGCATTGAGCGCGGCCTGGGAAAGCGTGCGCCGCCTCGGCGAGCAGTTCTTCAGCCATGCCGGGGTCTTTCTTGAGCGCTGTATCGATCGCGCGCGCCACGTCGAGGTACAGATCTTCGGGGACGGTAAGGGCAAGGTGGTAGCGCTGGGTGAACGCGACTGTTCGCTACAGCGACGCAACCAGAAAGTGGTGGAAGAAACCCCGGCGCCCAATCTGCCCACCGCCACGCGTCGCGCGCTGCTGGCATCGGCGGTCAGGCTGGGCGAGCGGGTCAATTACCGCAGCGCCGGGACGGTAGAATATATCTACGATGCGGCGCACGATGAATTCTTCTTCCTTGAGGTGAATACCCGCCTACAGGTGGAGCATCCGGTCACCGAATGTGTGACCGGGCTGGATCTGGTGGAGTGCATGTTGCAGGTGGCGGCAGGTGAAGCCCCGGACTGGGAGCGCATGGCGCAGCCGCCGCAGGGGGCCTCGATTGAAGTACGTCTGTACGCCGAAGATCCGCTAAAAAACTTCCAGCCCAGTCCCGGCGTATTAACCGACGTCTTTTTTCCGCCGGATATCCGTGTCGACAGCGGCGTTGACGGCGGCAGCGAGGTTTCCGCCTTCTACGATCCGCTGATCGCCAAGCTGATTGTGCACGGAGAAGATCGCCCGTCGGCGCTGGCAAAAATGCAGGCGGCGCTGGGCGAAACGCGCCTGCACGGCATCGCCAGCAACCTTGACTATTTGCGCCAGGTCGTCGCCAGCGAGGCGTTTCGCAGCGGGCAGGTCAGTACCCGGCTGCTCGATGGCTTCACGCCGCATTCCCCGGTGGTGGAGGTGCTCCAGCCCGGCACCTGGAGCAGTATCCAGGACTATCCGGGCCGCCTCGGCTACTGGGATATCGGCGTACCGCCGTCCGGCCCGATGGACGATTACGCGTTTCGCCTCGCCAACCGCATCGTCGGTAACGCCGAAGAGGCCGCCGGGCTGGAGTTCACGCTACAGGGGCCAACGCTGCGCTTTCACAGCGATGCGCTGATCGCGCTGACGGGCGCGCCCTGCCCCGCCACCCTTGACGACGGCGCGGTGGCCTGGTGGCAGCCGCTGGCGGTAAAAGCCGGGCAGACGCTGACGCTGGGGCGCATGCAGCAGGGCTGCCGCACCTATCTGGCGGTGCGCAACGGCTTTGACGTGGCGGAATACCTCGGCAGCCGTTCCACCTTCGCCCTCGGCCAGTTTGGCGGTCATGCCGGACGCACGCTGCGCGTGGCCGATATGCTGGCAATTTCACAGCCATCGCTTGCCGCCTGTACCACGCCAGCGCCGGTCAGCGATCCGCAGCCGCTGCCGGTGGCAGCGCAGCCGGTTTACGGCGATGAGTGGCGTATTGGCGTTTTATATGGCCCGCACGGCGCGCCGGACTTCTTTACCCAACGGTCGATCGACAACTTTTTTGCCGCCGAATGGCAGGTGCATTACAACTCCAACCGCCTCGGCGTGAGGCTGGTGGGGCCAAAACCCGGCTGGGCGCGGCTCAACGGCGGTGAAGCCGGGCTGCACCCTTCTAACGTCCACGACTGCGAATATGCCATCGGTGCGGTGAACTTTACCGGTGATTTCCCGGTGATCCTGACGCGTGACGGCCCCAGCCTAGGCGGCTTTGTCTGCCCGGTGACCATCGCCAAAGCGGAGCTGTGGAAAGTGGGCCAGGTGAAACCGGGCGACCGCATTCGTTTCCATCCGATCGGCGTGGAAGAAGCCAGCGCGCTGGAACAGTCGATTGCGCACGCCGTGGCAACGCTGAAACCCGGCCATGCGCCTGCCTTTGCTGTTCCTTCGCTGGCAGCAGGCGCTAACGGCTCGGCCAGCGTGCTGGCGTCGATTAAGGCCAGCGCCACCACACCCACCGCCATTTACCGCCAGGCGGGGGACAACTATATCCTGCTGGAATACGGCGACAACGTGCTGGATCTCGCCCTGCGTCTGCGCGTCCATCTGCTGATGACCGCTCTGAATGAGGTCGGTCAACCTGGCGTGGAAGAACTGTCGCCGGGGGTGCGCTCGCTGCAAATCCGCTATGACAGCCGTATTATCAGCCAGAAGAAGCTGATGGCGCTGCTGCTTGAGCTGGAAAGCGACCTCGGCGAGGTCAGCCAGATGCAGATACCGTCACGCATCGTCCATTTGCCGCTGGCGTTTGAAGATAGCGCCACCCTGGGGGCGGTCGAGCGCTATCGGCAAACCGTCTGCGCCAGCGCCCCCTGGCTGCCGAATAACGTCGATTTTATTCAACGTATCAATGGCTTGAGCAGCCGCGATGCCGTTAGTCGTACCCTGTTTGACGCCAGTTATTTGATCCTCGGTCTCGGCGATGTCTATCTCGGCGCGCCCTGTGCGGTACCGATCGATCCGCGCCACCGCCTGCTGAGCTCAAAGTACAACCCGGCGCGCACCTTCACCGCCGAGGGCACGGTCGGCATCGGCGGTATGTATATGTGCATCTACGGCATGGACTCCCCCGGTGGCTACCAGCTGGTGGGCCGCACCTTGCCAATCTGGAACAAATTTCTGAAAAACGCACAGTTTGCCGCCGGAGAACCCTGGCTGCTGCGCTTTTTCGACCAGGTGCGTTTCTACCCGGTTAGCGAGGCGGAGCTGGAGGTGCTGCGCGATGACTTCCGCGAAGGCCGCGCCAGCATCCGCATTGAGCAGTCGGTATTTGATTTCGCCGAACATACGCAATTCTTGCACGACAATGCGCAATCCATCGCTGAATTCCGGCAAAAGCAGGCCAGTGCCTTTGAAGCCGAGGTCGCGCTGTGGGCACAGGAGGAGGAAGCAACGCCACCGGCCGCTGAAGAGATGCTGCCGGCCCCGCCGGAGGAGGAAAGCGGCTGCCTGGTCAGCGCCGATCTCAACGGCAATATCTGGAAAGTGCTGGTGCAGCCGGGCGATGAGGTGGCAGCAGGCCAACCGCTGATTATCGTCGAGGCGATGAAAATGGAGCTGGCGATCGCTGCCCCACAGGCCGGGTGCGTTAAACGGATCGCCTGCCAGCCCGGACGGCCGATCGCGCCCGGCGATGCCCTGCTGTGGCTGGAATAAGGGGATGTTTATGAGCGCATCACCGCAGCCCGGTAAGAAAGCCCGGCCTGAAGCGCTGGCCGACCGGGTTTACCTGGCGCTGAAAAATGACATTTTCGATTTCCGCCTGCTGCCGGGTGACCGCTTTAGCGAAAGCGAAATCGCCACCCGCATGGCGGTCAGCCGCACGCCGGTGCGCCAGGCGCTGTTCCGGCTACAGCGTGAAGGTTTTGTCGAGGTCTGGTTCCGCAGCGGCTGGCAGGTGCGGCAGTTTGATTTTGCCTGGTTCGAGGATCTGTACGATCTGCGCATCGTGCTGGAGTGCGAGGCGGTAAAACGCCTGTGCCTGATGCCACCCGCGCGCAGTGCGGAACTCCTGGAGCCGCTAAGCGCTTTCTGGATAAACCAACCGCGCCTGGAGGACGGCATCCTCGTTGCACAGCACGACGAAGCCTTTCATATCGCGCTGGTCACCACGGCGGGCAACGGTGAAATAGCGCGGATCCACCGCGAACTGACGGAGAAAATACGCATTATCCGCCGCCTTGATTTCACCGATGAGGCGCGGATTGACGCCACTTATCGTGAACATGCGCACATCTTACGCGCGGTACTGAACCCGCAGCACGAGGAAGCGCAACGCCTCCTCACTGACCATATTGCCATCAGCAAGGCAGAGGTGAGGAAAATCACCCTTCACCGCCTGCAGCAGGCAAGACAACACACCGTTTCGTCCACTTAATATCAGGGGAATACCGATGAAAAGACGTTCACTGCTCAAGGCCTTTGCACTCTCTGCCACCGTCGCCGCAATGGGGTTGGCCTGGGGCGCACAGGCCGCTGATACCATCAAGGTGGGCATTATGCACTCTCTGTCCGGCACGATGGCCATTTCCGAAACGCCGCTCAAGGAGGTGGCGCTGATGACCATTGACGAGATCAATGCGCAGGGCGGCGTGCTGGGCAAAAAGCTCGAACCGGTGGTGGTCGACCCCGCCTCTAACTGGCCGCTGTTCGCCGAAAAGGCGCGCCAGCTGCTAACCCAGAACAAAACGGCGGTGGTGTTTGGCTGCTGGACGTCGGTATCACGCAAATCGGTACTGCCGGTGTTTGAGGAGCTGAACGGGCTGCTGTTCTATCCGGTGCAGTATGAAGGTGAAGAGATGTCGCCCAACGTGTTCTATACCGGCGCCGCGCCAAATCAGCAGGCGATCCCGGCGGTGGAGTACCTGATGAGCGAGGACGGCGGCAGCGCCAAACGCTTCTTCCTGCTGGGAACCGACTATGTTTACCCGCGCACCACCAACAAAATTTTGCGCGCCTTCCTGCACAGCAAGGGCGTTAAAGACGGCGACATTGAAGAGGTTTACACGCCGTTTGGCTACAGCGATTACCAGACCATCGTCGCCAATATTAAGAAATTCTCTGCCGTGGGCAAAACCGCCGTGATCTCCACCATCAACGGCGATTCCAACGTGCCCTTCTATAAAGAGCTGGCTAACCAGGGGATCAGGGCCACCGATGTGCCGGTAGTGGCCTTCTCGGTCGGTGAAGAAGAGCTGCGCGGCATTGATAGCAAACCGCTGGTCGGTAATCTGGCGGCGTGGAACTACTTTGAGTCGCTGGATAACCCAACCAATGCCAAATTTGTTGCCGCCTATAAAGCCTGGGCCAAAGCGCACAGGCTGCCGAACGCCGCTAACGTGGTGACCAATGATCCGATGGAAGCCACCTACGTCGGCATCCATATGTGGGCGCAGGCGGTAACAAAAGCGGGCACCACCGATGTAGACAAAGTCCGTGCGGCAATGGCCGGACAGACCTTTACCGCCCCGGACGGCTTTACGCTAACCATGGATAACAGCAACCATCATCTGCATAAACCGGTGATGATCGGCGAAATCGAAGATAACGGTCAGTTTAACGTGGTGTGGCAGAGCGATAAGCCGGTACGCGCCCAGCCGTGGAGCCCGTTTATCGCCGGGAACGACAAAAAGCCTGACCACCCGGTAAAAAGCAGCGATTAATTTCATTAGCCCGGGGCGGGTCATACCTGCCCCTCCTCCCACTGCGGAGCACCCTGTTATGACGCGATCTCTGTTATTCCTGCTGCTGTGCCTGCCCTGGTTTGTCCAGGCCGGCCCGGCCGCCGATTTTGCCGCGGCCAGCCGCAGCACCCAGCTACAGATCCTGCAACAGTGGGCAGCCGCGCCGGATGCCACTCGCCTGCCGCTGCTCCAGGCGCTGCATCAGGAAAACCTGGTGCTGGATGAGAACAAACGCCCATTTACGCAAATAAACGGAGTATTGACGCCGCTCGAAGGCAGCGCCACGGCGGCAGGCCCTGTTAAAAAACTGTTTATTAACAACCGCCTGCGCGTTGCGATAGCCAGTACGCTCGCCGCGCACCAGCTGGCAAGCCCGCTGGCATCCACCCGCCTGAATGCCGCACGCATCCTACAGAGCGATGTCAGCCCCGACTGGCTGCCGCTGCTGCAACGTTATCTGACCGACGAAAAGGACCCGGCGGTACAGGCGGCGCTGGCACAGGCCGTGGCCACGCTGCAACTCGGCGATCCCCATCCGGCGGTGCGCCTTGCGGCGGTCAGGCTGCTGGGTGAAACCAGCGATGCGCAAAGTCAGGCAAGGCTTGAACAGCTGCTACAGCCGGATCACGAGACGAATGCCGACGTACGCGCCGCCGCCGCCCACAGCCTGCAAAACATCCGCCATCGCCTCCAGGCCGGGGATCTGCTCGGACAGGCTTTTAGCGGGTTGTCCCTGGGCTCTGTGCTGCTGCTGGCAGCGCTGGGCCTGGCCATCACCTACGGCCTGCTTGGCGTGATTAATATGGCGCACGGTGAAATGCTGATGATCGGTGCCTATGCCACCTGGATGGTGCAGCATCTTTTCCAGCGCTATGCGCCTGAATGGCTGACGTTCTATCCACTGCTGGCGCTACCGGCGGCGTTCTTTCTCACCGCCGCTATCGGCATGATGCTGGAACGCACCATTATTCGCCATCTGTACGGCCGCCCGCTGGAAACCCTGCTCGCCACCTGGGGGATCAGCCTGATGCTTATCCAGCTGGTGCGCATGCTGTTTGGCGCGCAGAACCTTGAGGTTGCCAACCCGGCATGGCTTTCCGGCGGCTGGCAGGTGCTGCCAAACCTGATGCTGCCGTATAACCGCCTGGCGGTGATGCTGTTTGTGGTAGGCGTGCTGGTGCTCACCTGGCTGTTACTGAATAAAACCCGTCTCGGTCTGAACGTGCGCGCGGTCACGCAAAACCGGGCGATGGCCGACTGCTGCGGCGTGGCGACCGGGCGCGTTGATATGCTGGCGTTTGGCCTCGGCTCCGGGATCGCCGGGCTGGGCGGCGTGGCGCTGTCGCAGCTGGGTAACGTCGGGCCGGAGCTGGGCCAGGGCTATATTATTGACTCCTTCCTCGTGGTGGTCACCGGCGGCGTGGGCCAGCTGGCGGGCACCGTTTGCGCCGCGCTCGGCCTCGGCATCCTGAATAAAGTGCTGGAGCCGCAGATCGGCGCGGTGCTCGGTAAGATCCTGATTCTGGTACTGATCGTATTGTTTATCCAAAAACGGCCGCAGGGGCTGTTCGCGCTGAAAGGGAGGGCCATTGATTGACAATGCAACCATTAACGCTGCGCGCCGTGCGGCAGGCGCCGCGCCTCACCAGCATACTGGGCGGCATGCTGCTGCTGGCGCTGCTACTGCTGCCTTTGCTCGCCCTGCTGCCGCCGGAAAATCCGCTGGCGATTTCCACCTGGACGCTGACGCTGGTCGGCAAAATCCTGTGCTATGCCATCGTCGCGGTCGCGCTCGACCTGGTCTGGGGCTACGCCGGGCTGCTGTCACTCGGCCACGGGCTGTTCTTCGCGCTCGGCGGCTATGCGATGGGCATGTATCTGATGCGCCAGGCCGCCGGTGACGGACTGCCCGCCTTTATGTCATTCCTCTCGTGGAATGAACTGCCGTGGTTCTGGGCTGGCACCCAGCATTTCGCCTGGGCACTGTGTCTGATCGTGCTGGTTCCAGGCGTGCTGGCGCTGCTGTTTGGCTGGTTCGCCTTCCGTTCGAAAATCAAAGGGGTCTACTTCTCGATTATCACCCAGGCGCTGACCTATGCGGGCATGCTGCTGTTCTTTCGCAACGAAACCGGCTTCGGCGGCAACAACGGGTTTACCGGTTTTACCACCCTGCTCGGCTTTCGGATCGACGCCACCGGTACGCGCATCGCACTATTTTTCGCCAGCGTTTTACTGCTGATTGCCAGCCTCGGCGTGGGCTTTGCGCTGGCGCGCAGCAAGTTTGGCCGCGTGCTGACGGCGGTGCGTGATGCGGAAAACCGTCTGATGTTCTGTGGCTACCATCCTGAAGGCTTCAAGCTGTTTGTCTGGACGCTCTCTGCCGTCCTGTGCGGACTGGCCGGGGCGCTGTATGTGCCGCAGGTTGGCATTATCAACCCGGGTGAAATGTCGCCGACCAACTCGATTGAAGCCGCCATCTGGGTGGCGCTCGGCGGACGCGGTACGCTGATTGGGCCTCTGCTGGGTGCGGGCATCGTTAACGGGGCAAAAAGCGGGTTTACCGTTGCCTTCCCCGAGTACTGGCTGTTTTTTCTCGGCCTGATGTTTATTCTCGTCACGCTGTGGCTACCGCGTGGCGTCATTGGCCTGCTGCGCCGGAGGAAACATGACTGAACGGCCGTTTACCCAACCTCATCCGGCGGATCGTCATCGTCAACGGAGCGATCCGATATTGCAGCTGGAGAAGATTAACGTCACCTTTGACGGCTTCAGGGCGCTGACCGATTTGTCATTAGAGATAGGCGTGGGCGAACTGCGCTGCGTCATCGGCCCTAACGGCGCGGGTAAAACCACGCTGATGGATGTGATCAGCGGAAAAACCCGTCCGGACAGCGGCCGGGTTATTTACGATCAGACGACCGACCTCACCACGCTGTCGACTGTGGAGATCGCCCGCATCGGTATCGGGCGCAAATTCCAGAAGCCGACGGTATTTGAAGCATTGACCGTTTTTGAGAATCTGGAGATTGCGCTAAAAAGCGAAAAATCCGTCTGGGCCTGCCTGCGCGCCAGATTAAGCGGCGTGCAGCGTGACCGCATTGACGAAGTGCTGGAACTGCTGCGCCTTGGCGAACTGCGAAAGCGGCCAGCCGGCCTGCTGTCGCACGGCCAGAAGCAATTTCTCGAAATCGGCATGCTGCTGGTGCAGGAGCCGCATCTGTTGCTGCTCGATGAGCCGGCAGCAGGGATGACCGATGCGGAAACCGCCTGGAGCGCCGAGCTGTTCCGCCAGCTGGCCGGTAAGCATTCGCTGATGGTGGTAGAGCACGATATGGGTTTCGTCGAAACCATTGCCGACCATGTCACGGTGCTGCATCAGGGTCAGGTACTGGCACAGGGATCGCTGCGTAAAGTGCAGGAAAATGAGCAGGTTATAGAAGTTTATTTGGGGCGCTAACATGTTACAGGTTTCTGAACTGCATCAATATTACGGCGGCAGTCATATTCTGCGCGGCCTGTCGTTTGAGGCTAAAGTGGGCGAGATCACCTGTCTGCTGGGGCGTAACGGCGTAGGAAAAACCACCCTGCTGAAGTGCCTGATGGGGCTGGTCGCGGCAAAATCCGGCAGCCTGAACTGGCAGGACACATCGATAAATCATCTCAAGCCGCACCAGAGGGTGCAGGCGGGTATCGCCTATGTTCCGCAAGGGCGCGAGATATTCCCGCGTCTGACGGTAGAGGAAAACCTGCTGATGGGGCTGGCGCGTTTCTCCGGCAGCGCGGCTAAGCAGGTGCCGCAGGAGATCTGGCAGCTGTTTCCCGTGCTGCAAGAGATGAAGCAGCGGCGCGGCGGCGACCTGTCCGGCGGTCAGCAGCAGCAGCTGGCGATCGGTCGGGCGCTGGCCTCTCGGCCGCAGCTGCTGATCCTCGATGAACCCACCGAAGGGATCCAGCCCTCGGTGATCAAAGAGATCGGTGCGGTGATCCGCCAGCTGGCCAGCCGTGGCGATATGGCGATCCTGCTGGTGGAACAGTTCTACGAGTTTGCCGCCGGGCTGGCCGATCGGTATCTGGTGATGTCACGTGGTGAGATTATTCAGAGCGGCCTGGGCAAGGATATGGCAAAAGATGACGTCAGCAGCCTGGTGGCCATTTAAGCCCCAGGCTCGGAGCACCCGTGTTTACGGCGCAATCATCTTGAAGGTAAACTGCAAAGTGCGTAACACTCACCCGGTCAGTTTTACCTTTTACTCCTCGCGACAAGGGAAGCAACATCATGGAAACCCGGCGTGACAAACGCATCAATATGCTGTCCCAGGCGTTGCAACGCACTGCTAAAATTCATCTGAAAGAAGCGGCTCAGCTGCTCGGTGTATCAGAGATGACCATCCGCCGCGATCTTAATGAAGGCTCGGCGGCTGTGGTGCTACTTGGTGGCTATATCGTCGGCGATGGGCTGCGCAAGCAGAGCCACTATTTTGTTTCCGACCAGCAGGCGCAAAATGTCGATCGCAAGCGCCTGTTGGGACAGCTTGCGGCGGCGATGATCCACGCTGAAGAGACGGTCTGGTTTGACTGTGGCACCACCATCCCATGGATTATCGATGCCATAGACGACGACCTGCCATTTACCGCCGTGTGTTGCGCGATGAACACTTTTTTGGCACTGAAAGAGAAACCCGCCTGTCGGGTGATCCTGTGCGGCGGAGAGTTTCGTCCGGATAACGCCATCTTTACCCCGCTCGGTCAACCGTCGGTGATGGAAAGTCTGTGCCCGGACAAAGCCTTTATCTCGGCCGCCGGGGTCGATTTACGCCAGGGAGCCAGCTGCTATAACCTTAACGAGCTACCGATCAAGCATCTGGCGCTACAGCGTTCACGCCAGAAATTTTTGGTGGCGGACAGCAGCAAGTTTGGCCAGGTGCTGTCGGCGCGCATTGCCCCCCTTAGCGCATTTGATCTGTTGATTAGCGATGCGCCTCATCCTGACGTTCTGCCAATTGCGGTGACCTCTCCAGGCAGCGACTGAAACCTGATGAAACTGCGCATCTTTATTATGATGCTGCTCGCAGCGATCCATTCTGCTCCCTGACAGCCTGCCAAAAAGTTTTGTAGACTCGCCTTCAAGCTGAGTAAGCGATTTGTCTCAGCATAAACGGATTAAAATGCTGAAGACCATCCAGCATAAACGGGGCGTTGTTTTTACACTTCAATCAAGGAAAAGATGATGAACAGACTCAAGCTATCTGAAATACGTAGCGGCGCTGCGCAGTCACTGCCAGGCCAGGCAGAGGGTTACTCTGGTCTCGCAGGTTGTGGTATGGGCGGCGGCAAGGACGACAATATCGATTTGAGAGCGTCTCGAATTGCAACCGATATTGATTATATCAGGCATGACGCCGCTGAAATTAAATCAGACGTTAAGGCAATGGACTCCAGGCTTACCAAAATTGAAACCGGCATCTGCACGGTTAAATCCACCCTCAAATCCTCCGCTGCCGTTATCAGCATCGGCTTTGCTCTCTGGGCCTGCGTGTTTGGCAGCTATGTTTTAAAAATACTTGATGCCCTGAATGGCTTAGTGCTCAGGTAGTCATCTGCATGGCCGTTGCCTTCACCACCGGACGCTCAACGCATTGACAGCATGGCTCTGCTTTCCCCCTGGGAGATCCGTTCGTGTGAGATAGCTGGCGATTGCTATACTACGCGCTTAGTCAGTGACAGCTGGGATATCACGCGAAAAAACGCTAAAATCCGGCACGTCATGTCTGGCCTTCGCGCCGCGCCTTTGCATGCTGGCGCTCATCAGCGGCAGCGGGTACGGCAATTATTGCGACGCAGAGGGTGCATTACCGGTTGGCATTTGAAATGCCTGACCTGGAAAAGTGCCCATAAGAAGCTCAGGCAACCTCAGAAACCCGTAAACCAGAGGCTCAAACTAACGTGGCTCAATTCGTTTATAGCATGCACCGCGTGGGAAAAGTCGTCCCGCCGAAGCGTCATATTTTAAAGAACATCTCCCTCAGCTTCTTCCCAGGTGCCAAAATCGGCGTTCTGGGTCTGAACGGTGCGGGTAAATCCACCCTGCTGCGCATTATGGCCGGTATCGATAATGATATTGAAGGGGAAGCCCGCCCACAGCCGGGGATTAAAATTGGTTATCTGGCACAGGAACCGCAGCTAAATCTGGAACACACCGTGCGCGAATCGGTGGAAGAAGCGGTGGCCGAAGTGGTTGGCGCTCTGAAGCGTCTTGACGAAGTGTATGCCCTTTATGCGGCAGAAGACGCCGACTTCGATAAGCTGGCGAAAGAGCAAGGCGTGCTGGAAGAGATTATCCAGGCACACGATGGCCACAACCTCAATACCCAGCTGGAGCGTGCCGCCGATGCGCTACGTCTGCCGGACTGGGACGCGAAAATCGCCAATCTGTCAGGGGGTGAGCGCCGCCGCGTTGCCCTGTGCCGTCTGCTGCTGGAAAAGCCGGACATGCTGCTGCTCGACGAACCGACCAACCACCTGGATGCAGAGTCCGTGGCCTGGCTGGAGCGTTTCCTGCATGACTTCGAAGGCACGGTAGTGGCGATTACCCACGACCGTTACTTCCTCGATAACGTGGCCGGTTGGATCCTTGAGCTGGACCGTGGCGAGGGTATTCCGTGGGAAGGCAACTACTCCTCATGGCTGGAACAGAAAGATGCGCGTCTGGCGCAGGAAGCCTCCTCCGAAGCCGCTCGTCGCAAATCGATTGAGAAAGAGCTGGAGTGGGTGCGTCAGGGCGCGAAAGGCCGTCAGTCAAAAGGCAAGGCCCGTCTGGCTCGCTTCGAAGAGCTGAACAGCACCGATTACCAGAAGCGCAACGAGACTAACGAACTGTTTATTCCACCTGGCGCGCGCCTTGGGGATAAAGTATTGGAAGTCAGTAACCTGCGTAAATCCTACGGCGATCGCCTGCTGATTGACGATCTCACCTTCTCAGTACCGAAGGGCGCGATTGTCGGCATCATTGGTCCGAACGGCGCGGGTAAATCTACCCTGTTCCGCATGATGTCCGGTCAGGAACAACCTGATTCCGGCAGCATCGTGCTGGGGGATACCGTTAAGCTGGCCTCTGTCGATCAGTTCCGCGACAGCATGGATAACAGCAAAACCGTCTGGGAAGAAGTTTCCGGCGGTCAGGACATTATGCGTATCGGCAATACCGAAATGCCGAGCCGTGCCTACGTTGGGCGCTTTAACTTTAAAGGGGTCGATCAGGGCAAACGCGTCGGTGAATTGTCCGGCGGTGAGCGCGGTCGTCTGCATCTGGCCAAGCTGCTACAGGTTGGCGGCAACGTGCTGCTGCTGGATGAACCGACCAACGACCTGGATATCGAAACCCTGCGCGCGCTGGAAAACGCCCTGCTGGAGTTCCCCGGCTGCGCGATGGTCATCTCACATGACCGCTGGTTCCTTGACCGTATCGCCACCCATATTCTGGATTATCAGGATGAGGGCAAGATCGAGTTCTTTGAAGGTAACTTCACCGAATACGAAGAGTACAAGAAACGCACGCTGGGCGCGGAAGCGCTGGAGCCGAAGCGTATCAAGTACAAACGTATGATCAAGTAATCCCTGCCGCGATCTCATGGAGATCGCGGTGGTTTTTGCTGGGTCGATCCTGCTGGGATCGGCCCTTAACGATAAAACTCACGCAATATTTCCGACCGCATGGCGAAATCAACAAAGCGCGAAAGCGCCGGTGAATTCAGCTTACGGCTGGGATAAACCAGCCACAGCTCATTGCCCTCCACTTCCCACTCAGGCAGTACCTGTACCAGCTTTTCACAGCTCAAAAAACGCGGCAGCAGGGTGATCCCGCCCGAAGAAAGCGCACATTCGCGCGCATAAACCAGATTATCCGTCATATGGGTCGGTGGCAGCAGCCAGCGGTAATACTCTTCGTTGCGCTTCAGCAACCATTCATTCCACGCGCGATGGGCAATACAACGATGCTCCGATAGCTGGCGTGGATGAGCGAGCGTCTGATAATCAGCAAGATAATCCGGCGATGCCACCAGCAGCCGCTGGCAGTAGCCAATACGCCGACCAATCAGCGATAGATCCTGCGGCCGTCCGGTGCGCAGCGCCACGTCAAACCCGTCCTGCACCAGATCGCACATCTCGTCAGAAATAGAAACTTCCAGCGTCACGTCCGGGAATTGCTGCTGGAAGTCGGTATTAACCCGCGCCAGCAGGGTTGCGCCAATACCGGCAGGGGATGTGATACGTAAACGCCCGCTGGGGTTATCACGCAATCGTTCAATCACCAGTCCGGCTCTTTCGCTGGCCTGCAACATCTCCTGGCAGTGCACCAGGTAACGCTCGCCGGCAAACGTCAGGTTGAGCTGGCGCGTGGTGCGGTTAATCAGCCTGAGTCCCAGCGCATGCTCAAGCTGGCTGATACGCTGGCTGACGCTGGATTTGGGCAACCCTGCACGCGCTGCCGCCGCTGTGAAGCTGCCGCACTCGGCGACCAGGGCAAACAGGGCCATATCCTGCAACTGTTTAAACACGATTGTTCATCCTGTGCGAACACTGATTACGTTATTGTCCATCTTATCATTAGCCGCATTGTTGCCTACACTGAATATCACCTCATTAAGGAGAAACATCATGACGCACAAAGCGATTGCTATTAACCCGGAAAATCCACAGCAGTTTATTGAAATCCAGCGGCCGCAGCCCACCCCCGGCGAATACGATCTGTTGGTGGAGGTGAAAGCCGCTTCGGTCAATCCGGTCGATACCAAAGTGCATAAAGGCGCGCAGAAAAACGGTCTGCAACAGCCGCGCGTGCTCGGCTGGGACGCCAGCGGCATCGTACTGGCGAAAGGAAGCAAGGTCAGCGGTTTTAACGTGGGTGATGAGGTTTTCTATGCCGGCGATATCACCCGCCCCGGCAGTAACACCACGCATCAGCTGATTGATGCACGCATTACCGGCCACAAGCCGAAAACGCTCGACTGGGCGCAGGCGGCCGCCATCCCACTCACCGCACTGACCGCCTGGGAAGGATTGTTCGATCGTCTGCATATCGACAGTGAGGGTGAGGGTAAAACCTTACTGATCGTCGGCGGGGCCGGGGGCGTAGGGTCGCTGGCCATTCCGTTTGCGAAACTGCATAGCAAGGTGAAAGTGATCGCCACCGCGTCGCGCCCGGATTCGGTACAGTGGTGCCTCGATCGCGGCGCTGATCTGGTGATCAACTATCATGACATGCCCGCCGAGCTGGAGAAGCATGGCCTGAAGCAGGTTGACTACATTTTCTGCCTGAACGATACCGATGGTCACTGGCAGACCATGAGCCAGCTGATTGCGCCACAGGGTCAGATTTGCACCATCGTGGAAAACGCCGGGCCGCTGGATATGGAACAGCTGAAGCTGAAAAGCGCTGCGCTTCACTTTGAATTTATGTATACCCGCAGCATGTTTACCACCCCGGACATCGCCCGCCAGGGAGAAATCCTCGACGCTACGGCGCGGCTGCTGGATGAAGGCAAAATCACCACATCGCTCAGTAAGACCCTGCACGGTTTAAGCGTGGAAACGCTGTCTGAAGCGCACCGTCTGGTGCTTGAAGGGCATATGCGCGGCAAAGTGGTGATGGTTTACTAAGCGCGCCGGCCGATCCTGCCAGTCAGGATCGGTCTTTTCTCCCATCCCGGCGCAGCCCACCCCTTTGAGCTGCACTCTCTTTCGCGACACGGGATCAGATGCCGTTGCTAAAGTTATAGGTAAAGGTCGCGCTGAAACGCCAGTCGCGCTTGCTACTGTCAGTCGGCACATCCCCAATCGGACGCGCAGCTTCCAGCGACAGGGCATAGTGCCGGTTATCGCCAAACGTGACCCCTGCCCCATACGAGGCCAGCTGCTTGCTGGCCAGCCCCGACTGATGAAAGGCGGTGCGGGCAGCGTCAACTATCACATAAGGCTGTATGGTTTTAACCCAGTCCCCGGCGCTACGATCGTGGAGATAACGCATCTCCACCTGGCCGCCCATTCCGTAATCCCCCGAAGCATCTGAATCGGGATAACCGCGACCGAAATGGAAAGCGCCAAAGGTCAGGCGTTCCGGCTCCGGCAATGACCTGTCGGACCAGTCCCCCTCTACGGCGCTACTCAAACGCCATTTCTGATTAAATACCCAGGCAGCATCACCATTGACGCGCCAACGGGTAAAAGAGAGGTCTCCGGGGCCGGTAGTATTGCTGGCACCGAGGCCGTTTATTCCCTGGCGCACGCTGAAGCGCGTATTCCAGCTGGCCTGCTGATACTGACGACTGCCGGACAGGTTAAGCTCTGCTGCCGGATAACGAAGGTGCTGGTTGATAGTGGGCAAATCCGCCGTCAGCCCCCCCTGCTCGGCCTGTAGCCTGTAGTCATAGCGCTTATGAACATAGTCCAGCTCTCCCGCCAGGCTCCACTGCTGCTTAGCCGTGAGTAATAGCGGATAATTCAGCCCTACCCCAGCGTTATACAGCACCTCTTTCTCGCGCACATTGATATTCACGCCGTTGGCCTGCGTTAATAACGGAGTAAAATCCCTAGGGTTTTGGTTGAGATAACTGCCTTTAACCTGAAGTTGCAGGCCGTCATCCCCCAGATATTGCTGGTAGTTAAGCCCGAGATACGATTCACGAGTCTGGTTATTTAACGGGATGAGGGTGGCCACGCCCAATTGCTCACCGTAAGGCGTCAATCCGCTCAGCGTGGCGCTCACTAAATCCAGACTTTGCTTTTTGCGCATATCCAGGGTGTTAATCACATTCCAGTTATGGGTCCGCTGCGCGTCGACATCCAAAACGGTCGCGCCATAAATATTTTCGGGACTTTTAGCCGTTGCCTTCACTTTGGTATCCGGGGTTCTCGCCATCAGCATGCTGTAACGGTCAAAGGTATCCTGAGTGAGGGGTTTTTCTGCCATAATCCGCTGCGACAGCGCGCCCAGCCAGCGGCCAACCTGCTGGTTATCGCTGCGTATCCGGCTGTTGGCGACATACCCTTCCACCAGACCGATGTTAAGCACCCCCTGGTGGAAGTTATCGGCAGGGATATAGGCGTAGGAGAGAGGATAACCATCGCGATGGTAGCGCTGCGTAATGCTGTCCGTGGCGGTCAGTAACGCCTGCAGGGAAACCCTTTTCCCCACCAGCGCGCTAAATGGAAGAGTTAGCGTCGCCAGCGGATAGCGGGTTCCGCCAACAAAGTGAATACTATTGAAGGTAACCAGAGATTGCTGCGTTATCACGGGCGGCGGCGCTGCCAATCCAGGGAGTGCGCCTGCCGACGTCAACTGACTCGTTGACTCTACACCGGGGACGTATCTGGACCGTTGAGTGGGGTTATTCGGGTCAACTAAAGTGGGCAGCATCTCGCCAGAGCTTTGACCACTGACCACACTGATAAAAACAACGACGCATGATTTTATTTTCAAAATGATTGTCTCCATCAGCCCATGCCGGGCAAAAGAGCCCCCCGCAAGCAGGGGGCATATAAAGACATTCCGTTGTTAATGGTGCGGGGTGATTAACCCTGAGTTCAGTCCAGATGTTAAGCCGTTCACCGTATTACCCATCAGCGGTAAACCGTTAGGTGAAGCCGCTCCCGTAGGCGTAGTGGCGATACCACCCAGTGATCCGCTCGCCGCGGCCGATCCTGCCACTGCGGTTGCGACACCACCCAGTGGCCCACTCACCGCAGCCGCTCCTGATCCTGCTCCCGCCCCACCGAGTGACACGCCACCGCTGAGCAGTCCGCCGGATGAGCCGCTACCCGTCGGGGTAACCAGGCCACCGGTCTGGGAAACGGCTATACCGGTATTCTGTACGGCCTGACCCAGACCGTTTAAAGCAGGTGTCGTGGTGCTGATTTGCGTTCCGACACCGGTCACAACGTTCCCGACACTGTTAAGTAAACCGCTGACAGGCGCCCCCAAACCGGTTGCGCCACCCACGCCCTGAGTCACGCCCTGTACCTGACCCACTATCGGAGTGACCAGGCCAGTTGCGGCCGTAGTCACACCGGATGCAGGCCCCGTTTGCAGGTTCTGCGCCAACCCATTCCCCGTAGAGGTCACCAGCCCCCCCACGGCGCTGACCAGATTGCCGCCGGTGCCCGTGACGCCACCGAGCGGCGTGTTAGTCGTGTTACCGGAAAGCGAATTTCCCAGCCCGCTGATACCGGTTCCGAGAACCGCTACCCCTGCCGGGACCCCAGCGGCGGTCACACCGATAGCATTAGGGTTGCTACCTAACTGACCGACGCCATTTTGTATGCCGCTGCCGATGGTGGTAACCGCATGACCCGCGCTGTCAAGTAATGTGACAACGCCTGAGCCGCCAATCGGCAGGCTGCCAACCGGCGTCTGAGTGGCAATGCTACTGACCTGTGACCCCACATTGCCGACCGCAGCACCCGCGCTGTTGAGAAGGGTACCTGTGGTCAGCACGCCCGATGTACCGCCACCGCCCGATGTACCACCACCGCCCAATGTACCGCCACCGCCCGATGTACCACCACCGCCCGATGTACCACCACCGCCCGATATACCGCCACCGCCCGATATACCGCCGCCGCCAGATGTACCTCCACCGCCAGATCCACTACCGTTTGTGCCACTGCCGGAACTGGCAGCAGCGGTTGGTTTTGCCGTATGGCCTGTACTACCGCCGCCGCCACCACTACAGGCAGCAAGAGATAATGCAAGCAGGATTGCCAGCCCAATCTTTCCTGGGCGGCCAGGATTGCCAGGGCGCATGATAGGCCCTCCACAATGAATACGCCTGTTGGCGTACTTTAAGTGTATGCGTTTTTGTACGTTATGCGATGCGGAGGGGGTGTTTATTTTTTAAGCAGCATAGCTGTGATTAAGATCATCATTTTCAATGAGATAGAATGAGGTTTCGCTGCGTAAACGAGAGAAAAAATGGATGAATAATTCGGGCCAGAGCCTAACTGTGAGCGCGCTCACAAGCGTAAAAAATAGCCTCGAACGGCCATTTACCGCCCCACAAACTTTTTATACCGATTGATTGAACAGAAAGGTAACAGTGACAGCAGTGCCACGTAACGCCTGGCTTATCAGGCGTTACGATCTTAGACGGCATGACGCGGGGGGAAATTAAGCGCCGAGCATCTCTTTTACCAGGTCCACGCAGCGTAGAAAACGTTCATCGTAGTTATCCTGATCCACATGTATATAGCTGATGCCGTTCTCTTCCAGCATGGACACCAGCAGCGCCTGGAACTCTCTGCGGTCCACCGAGCTGCCCAGGCTGCGTAGTCCATCCGCCACCCAGGGCACGTTATTCTCTACCAGGATCACCAGGTCGAAACGATACTCATCGATCAGCGCCTGCACAAACGGGTGTTCACGCCCTTCATACTTTTTGCAAAACGCCTGGGTGGTGACAAAATCGGTGTCAACAAAGGCGACTTTGTTCGCATATTTCACCGCGAAATCGATGTACTGCGCCTGGCCGAGAGCAATTTTGTCATAGTCGGAGTACTGCAACGCCATTTCATCACCACCGAGATGTGAGAACACGTAATCTCGGCCAAATTCCCAGGCGCTGGTGGTATTGAAGATATTAGCCAGCTTATTAACCAGCGTAGACTTGCCGCTCGACTCACCGCCGAGGATCGCCACGGTGCGCACAAAGAACGGCTTCACTTCGGTGGGAATATATTCCCAGTAGCGAAACGGATCCTGACGGATCTGACCGCCGCTGATATTCATAAATGAACGCGTTGGATCGATAAGCACCGCTTCCACGCCAAGATGAGCGCGGAACTGCGGCGCATCGGCTTCTTCACTGGTGTAGATCAGATCCGGGATAATGCCCCGATCCGCCATAAACTCCTGGATACCCGGGCTCCAGACATCCCAGCCGTGCGGATACGGCTCCATACCTTCTTCATTAAAGGAGTGGATACGGATATTTTTCTGATATTTGAAGGTTTGCAGCAGCCAGCGCAGACGGTCACTGACCGTTGGCTGCTGCGACATGGCGCTCTCTTCAAACAGCTGACGGTCACGCGGTTCGTCGTAACCCATAATGATATGCAGCTCATCGACCTGGCTACAGGCGCGCTGGATAAGATAAATATGCCCGGTATGCAGCGGGTAGAACTTACCAAACACCACGCCAATGGTCTTTTCGCGGCGCGGAAACTCCAGTCCGAGGAAACGGTGCAGCGCTTCCAGCTTCTGCGCGCTGGGGCTTTTAATTTTGGCATTCAGCAGCTGGCTAAGATAGCCCTTCGTCATGCCGCTGGCATCAGCCACCTTTTGCAGCGTACAGCCCTGTTGCCGGATTGCGCTTTTCAGATAATCAAAAGACGACACGTATGCCTCCTGCAGGATCGGCGAGCCATACCGGCCCGCGTCATGTCATTTATAGGTCGTCAAGGATGGCCAGCGCATCGGCCAGCTTCTTCACACCGAACACTTTCATATTTTCCGGCGGCTTCTTCGGCACGTTTGCAGCAGGCACGATAGCACGGCGAAATCCATGTTTAGCCGCTTCGGAAATACGCTCCTGCCCGCTGGGTACCGGACGTATTTCTCCCGCCAGCCCCACTTCACCAAATACCACCAGATCCTGTGGCAGTGGGCGATCGCGCAGGCTGGAGACCATCGACAGCATCAGCGCCAGATCGGCGCTGGTTTCCGTCACTTTGACCCCGCCGACCACGTTGACGAACACGTCCTGGTCGGCCATTTGCAGGCCGCCGTGGCGGTGCAGTACCGCCAGCAGGATCGCCAGACGGTTCTGCTCCAGGCCTACGGCGACACGCCTGGGATTACCCATCATGGAGTGATCTACCAGCGCCTGGATTTCGACCAGCAGCGGACGCGTTCCTTCCCACAGCACCATCACCGAGCTACCGGAGGTAATTTCATCCCCCCGGCTTAAGAAGATGGCCGATGGATTACTGACTTCGCGCAGCCCCTGCTCGGTCATCGCAAATACGCCCAGCTCATTGACCGCACCAAAACGGTTTTTATGGCTGCGCAGGGTACGAAAGCGCGAGTCGGCATCGCCATCCAGCAGTACCGAACAGTCAATACAGTGCTCCAGGACTTTAGGTCCTGCCAGCGAGCCATCTTTGGTGACGTGGCCGACCATCACAATAGCCACCCCTTTGGTTTTGGCAAAGCGCGTCAGGTAAGCGGCGGTTTCACGCACCTGGGCAACGCTGCCGGGGGAGGACTGGATATCCGCCATGTGCATCACCTGGATCGAGTCGATCACCATCAGCTTCGGCTGCTCCTGCTCGGCGATCAGGCAGATCTGCTCTATGCTGGTTTCCGACAGCATGTTCAGGTTGGCGGTGGGTAATCCCAGCCGATGGGCGCGCATCGCCACCTGTTGCAGCGACTCCTCCCCGGTGACGTACAGGGTTTTCATCCCTTCGGCCAGTTTGCACAGGGTTTGCAGCAACAGGGTACTTTTCCCGGCACCGGGATTACCGCCGATCAGGATGGCACTGCCCGGCACCACGCCGCCGCCCAGCACCCGGTCAAACTCTTTAAAACCGGTCGAGAAACGCGGCAGTTCATCAAGGCTGATTTCCGACAGTTTCTGCACGCGGCTGGGCCCGGCGCTGCCGGCATACCCCGTCAGGCGTTCATTACGTGCCACGGTGGGCGATGCCGCCAGGCGCACTTCGGTGATAGTATTCCAGGCATGGCAGGCACTGCATTGCCCCTGCCAGCGTGGATAATCTGCGCCGCATTCATTACAAACAAAGGCACGCTTTACCGCTTTGGCCAAATCTTCCCCTTAACGCTCTTCGTGGATCAGACTACCGCTGAGGATGCAGAACACCCCCATCAGGTCCGCATGACGGATAATGAATTCGCTCTGCTGGTTAACCTTCGGCTTGGCATGGTAAGCAATGCCGAGCGCCGAGGCTTTAATCATCGGCAGATCGTTGGCACCATCGCCAACGGCAACCGTCTGCTGCGGCGAAATAGCAAAACGCGTCGCCAGCTTTCGCAGGGTATCCGCTTTATATTGTGCATCGACAATATCGCCCAGCACTTCGCCGGTCAGTTTACCGTCGCGGATTTCCAGCTCATTGGCCACCGCCGCCGACAGATGCAGCGTATCACGCAGATATTCGGCAAACCAGGTGAAACCACCGGAGGCAATCGCCACGTGCCAGCCCAGCGCCTGAAGCTTTTGCACCAGGGAAGTCAGCCCCGGCATCAGCGGCAGCTCATCGCGTACGGTCTTCAGGATATTTGCATCCGCATCTTTCAGCGTTGCCACGCGCTGGCGCAGACTGGCGGCAAAGTCCAGCTCGCCGCGCATTGCGCGCTCGGTCACCTCGGCAACCTGCTCGCCACTGCCCGCCAGTTTGGCTATCTCGTCGATACATTCGATTTCAATCGCCGTCGAGTCCATATCCATCACCAGCAAACCCGGCGTTTTCAGGTGCGGAATACGGCCAAGCGGCGCAACGTCCAGGCCGGCATCATGCGCCAGACGGGTCGCCAGCGGCGTGAGTGAACCGGCAAGGCGCACCACCTGATAGTCTTCCACCACCCAGGCGCTAACAATCACCATCGCCGCGCCCAGCTGATGCTGATAGGCGGTAAGGCAGGCTTTGTCGAGTTGACGCCCGTACAGCAGCCAGCCGCTGCGGCCCGCACGGTAATCAAGCGGCATGACCTCATCGCCGCTTAAAGAAAGAGGTAACCCCGGCCAGAGAGAGACTTCAGCAGGCAGGTCGCACCAGGTCAGACTATTTGGCATTACAGCTCCTGTAAGGACTTTTACCCCCCGTTATGCGCAAAACAGGGAGAGCATTAAAACCTGGCAAGAGGCTACCCTGTAAGCCCGCCTTCTGGCAACATAAAGCTATCCCCGCGCTACCCCAGGCGGCAGGTATTCATCTGGCAATGTTAAGGGTCGACATGGCAAAAGCCAAAATCAAATTTCGCCTGCACCGTACGGCGATCGTGCTGATCTGCCTTGCGCTACTGGTTATACTTATGCAGGGCGCATCGTGGTTCAGTCTCAGCCACCAGGCGGCACGTTCCGAACAGGTTGAGGAGCTGGCGCATACGCTGACCCGCCAGGTGGCCTGGAGTCTGACGCCGCTGATGGATAACCCGGACGACAACCAGCAAAGGATCGCCGACACGCTGAACCAGCTGACGAACGCAAGCCGTATCCTTGATATTTCTTTGTATGATGGATCGGGTAACCTGGTGGCGCACAGCGGTGAAAACATTAACGTGCGCGATCGCCTGGCGCTCGACGGGCAGCGCGCCGGCAGCTATTTCAATCATCAGATTGTCCAACCGCTGGAGAGCAAAGACGGCCCCAGCGGTTTCCTGCGCGTCACGCTGGACACCCACGTGTTGGTCACCGAGGTTAAGCAGGTGGATAACACCACTAATATCCTGCGCCTGATGATGCTGCTGGCGCTGGCTATCGGCATTATTCTCACCCGCACGCTGCTGCGCGACCGCCGCACGCGCTGGCAGCAGTCACCCTTCCTGCTCACCGCCAATAACCCGGTGAAAGAAGATGATGATGAAGACAATCAGGAAGACGATCGAGAGAGCAGTGACGCCGCATCGGCGACCACGGAAAAAAAGACCGACTAGCGGCGCTTTTCAGGCCATGCGCGCGATGCGCGCGGCCAGCCCTGACAGCTGCTGCTGCATCTCCGCGGCCAGCTGGCGGAAGCCCGCACTGAAAGCACCCTCTGCGCTGATTGACTGCCAGAACTCCCCGGCCATTTCCAGCGCGGTTTGCCACTGCTGCTGGCTCACGCCGTCATCAAGCCGCAGCGCCACGGCGCCGTCACGCATATAACCGGCGCTGTTCGGCGCGAAGCTCATCGGCAGCATGTCGTATGCTGGCGTTAACCCTAAGCCGCCGTCGTTCAGAAAAAACGACAGATTACCGGCGTGCATATCGCCGTTGGCAATCAGGCGACCAAACGCCCACTGTAAAATGCCGCGCTGCGCATCATGCTCGCTCAGACGTTTCTGCTGTACCAGCTGCCGTAACGCCGCTGGCCAGTGATTCGGGTGACCGATAAATTCTGCCTGCACCGCCTCCAGCGAGACCATGCTGCGCCGTCCGTTTTCACCCTCGCGGTCAAAGCGCACCACTTCAAGGAACAGCTGACCGCTATCAGCCGCTATCACCGTCGCCCGTGCTGCGGCCAGCCCGTGTTGCTGCATCAGCCGCAGCGCCAACGCCTCGGCACGAAGCAAATCGCACCAGCGCTGGCTGTTTTCGTTGGTGCGTGCCGGGGTAAATTTGACTAACACAGGGGCCAGACTGCCGTCGGGCAGCTCCGCCAGGCTGGCAAATTTAGGCTGTTCGCCCCCCGCCGATGAACCGGGCTGCTCACCTGCCAGAACCTGACCAGCCAGCCGTGGATAACAGGTGGCCTTATCAGCCAGCAACACCGCCGCTGGATCCGACCGTTGCAGCCACTGCTGATAGCTGTGCTGACCAATCAGCCAGCTGCCGGTGACATCGGCCCCGCGGCTGCTCAGTGCCAGCAGACAATGGTCGTCGTTCCACTGGCGAATATCTTCCGGCAGCCCCAGCAGCCGTGCGCAGTCGCGCCCCCATAGCCGTCCGAGAAAGCCCTGCGGGCGCATATCGCTTAAATACCAGGGTAATCCGGGATAGTAGCGCCAGCTGGCGTTCGCATCCTGCACCACACAGCTTCCCGCTGGCCAGACGCGATAAAGCTGCCCGGCGGCATGAGCCTGTCCGACGCTATCTATCTGCCACAATGGAAACTGACTGACCTCGCGCAGCGGTCGCAGCAGGGCATAGCGCGTGGCGCGGGCGCGGCCGTATTTCAGCACCTGCGGCTGGGCCTTAATCAGGCGGGACAGCGTGGCCTGGCTGATGCCGAGCCGTGCCTGAAGGCTGGCGGCATCCAGCGGCCCCTGTAACAACAGTGTTGTCAGTTCGCTCATGATGAATAGATTTATGAATAGATACGTGAATAGATAATTATCACTTAATCACTTGTGATAAAAGAGAAATAGTGATGATGAAAGATAAAAAATGAATAGATACTCAATAAAAAAGGCTGGCAGATACCAGCCTCGACAGGAAGAAAATTACGCTTTGTCGCCCAGCAGAACCGACTCCAGCGCGATCTCAATCATCTCGCTGAAGGTGGTCTGACGCTCGGCGGCAGTGGTCTGCTCGTGGGTACGGATATGGTCGGACACGGTGCAAATCGCCAGCGCTTTGGCGCCAAACTCTGCCGCTACGCCGTAAATACCGGCGGCTTCCATCTCTACGCCGAGAACACCGTATTTCTCCATCACGTCAAACATCTGCGGGTCCGGCGTGTAGAAGAGGTCGGCAGAGAAGATGTTGCCCACGCGGGCTTTGACGCCCAGCGCCTGCGCCGCATCTACCGCGTTGCGTACCATGTCGAAATCAGCAATCGCTGCGAAATCGTGGTCTTTAAAACGCATACGGTTCACTTTGGAATCGGTGCAGGCACCCATACCAATCACCACATCACGCAGCTTCACGTCGGTGCGCACCGCGCCACATGAGCCAACGCGAATGATCTTCTTCACGCCGAATTCAGTGATCAGTTCTTTGGCATAGATTGAGCAGGAAGGTATGCCCATACCGTGTCCCATAACCGAGATTTTGCGGCCTTTATAGGTACCGGTATAACCCAGCATGCCGCGCACGTTGTTCACTTCTACCGCGTCCTGCAGGAAGGTGTCAGCAATATGTTTAGCACGCAGCGGATCGCCGGGCATCAGCACCACGTCAGCGAAATCACCCATCTCAGCGTTAATATGAGGCGTAGCCATATTTAATCCTTATATTGTCAGGCCAGGGACTGCCTGGCCGGTTACGAATAGCGTTAAAGCGCGCTTTAACTTTTAGAAGAATGGTTTGCCGTAAGCCATCGGCGACAGGCCAAAATAGTGGGCAAGCGTCTGGCCAATATCGGCAAATGTATCACGATAGCCATAGTCACCCGGCCTGACGCCCGGCCCGAAGATAAGCACCGGGATATGCTCACGCGTGTGCTCGGTTCCGGGCCAGCTTGGGTCGCAGCCATGATCGGCGGTCAGGATCAGAATATCCCCCTCTTTCACCAGCGCCATCAGCTCCGGCAGGCGGCGATCGAACAGCTCCAGCCCTGCCGCATAGCCAGGGATATCCCGGCGATGCCCCCACGCCGAATCAAAATCGACGAAGTTGGTGAACACGATGCTGTTATCCGGCGCGCTTTTCATTTCGCCCACCGTAGCGTCAAACAGCGCGTCCAGGCCGGTGGCCTTCACCTTTTTAGTGATGCCAACATGGGCGTAGATATCGGCGATTTTACCGACGGAGATCACTTCTCCGCCCTGCTCATCGACCAGCTTTTTCAACACGGTCGGTGCCGGAGGTTCTACCGCCAGATCGTGGCGGTTGCCGGTGCGCTCAAAGTGGCCCGGCTTATCGCCAACAAACGGACGGGCAATCACGCGGCCAATGTTGTAACCGCCTTCGGTCAGCGCCTCGCGGGCTATTTCACACAGCGCGTAAAGGCGTTCAAGACCAAAAGTCTCTTCATGACAGGCAATCTGGAACACCGAGTCGGCCGAGGTATAGAAAATCGGTTTTCCGCTCTTCATATGCTCTGCGCCAAGCTGGTCGAGGATCACCGTTCCCGACGAGTGGCAGTTACCGAGATAGCCGGGCAGATTGGCTTTTTCCACCAGCAAATCGAGCAGCTCCTGCGGGAAACTGTTCTCGGTATCGCTAAAGTAGCCCCAGTCAAACAGCACCGGCACGCCGGCAATTTCCCAGTGGCCTGACGGCGTGTCTTTGCCGGAGGAAAGTTCGCTGGCATAGGCGTAAGCGCCGATGATTTCGGCGTTTTTATCCAGGCCTGGCGGAAATTTCCCGCTTGAGGCCTCTGCCGCTTTGCCTAAGCCTAATGCGGTCAGATTGGGAAGGTGGAGCGGGCCTTTACGCCCCTTGTCTGCTTCGCCCCTGAAGCATGCCTCGGCGATATGCCCGAGGGTATCCGAGCCTTTATCGCCGAACTTTTCAGCGTCTTTGCTGGAGCCGATCCCGAAGGAATCCAGCACCATGATAAATGCACGTTTCATCCTGATCTCCTGCGCTATCCGCGCGATGAGCGTTAAAAATTTTCGATCGGAATAGAATACCGCTTATTGTGAAATTCTGCGATAAATAACTGCCGTTGACGCTGGCTGCTGCTGTCCCACCATCACGGCATGCTGCACGGCCTGGGCGGCCTGCTGCCAGCTGGCTTCACTGGCGGCGTGGATCACCGCCAGCGGTCGTTCGCCGTCAACCTTATCGCCCGGCTGCACCAGATGGCTCAACCCCACGCTGTAGTCGATGCTGTCACTGGCGCGGCGGCGCCCCCCACCCAGCGCCACGACCGCCATCCCCAGCGCACGAGTATCCATCGTGCTGACGATACCGCTGGTTGTGGCATAGACCGCTTTACTTAGCATGGGGGCGGGCAGATAGCTGTCGATACGCTCGATAAAGTCCGCCGGGCCCTGCTGCGCCGCCACCATACGGGCAAACGCTTCGGCGGCGGCACCGTTATCCAGAACGGCTTGCAGCTTCGCCTGCGCTTCAGCGTCGGACTGCGCCAGCCCGCCGGAGAGCAACATTTCGCGGCATAGCGCCATCGTCACTTCCAGCAGGCGCGGATTGCGGTATTCGCCGGTCAGGAACTGCACCGCCTCACGCACTTCCAGCGCATTACCCGCGCTGGAAGCCAGCGGCTGATTCATATCGGTCAACAGCACGGTAGTTTTACAGCCGGCTCCGTTTGCTACGCCAAAAATCGCCTGCGCCAGCGCTTCAGATTGTTCAAGAGTGGGCATCAGCGCCCCGGAACCTACCTTCACATCCATCACCAGCGCATCCAGCCCTTCGGCCAGCTTTTTGCCGAGGATCGAGGCGGCGATCAGCGGAATGGAATCCACCGTGGCGGTGATATCACGCGTGGCATAAAAGCGCTTATCTGCCGGGGCCAGCGACCGGGTTTGCCCGACGATCGCTATCCCAACCTGTTTGATAATCTCGCGAAAACGGTCGTCCGAAGGGAAAATATCAAAGCCGGGAATGGCTTCCAGTTTATCCAACGTGCCGCCGGTATGACCCAGCCCACGACCGGAGATCATCGGCACATAGCCGCCACAGGCGGCCACCATCGGGCCAAGCATCAGCGATGTGACATCGCCAACGCCGCCGGTTGAGTGTTTGTCCACCACCGGGCCATTAAGGTCAAGCCCCTTCCAGCAGAGTACCGAACCGGAATCACGCATCGCCATGGTCAGCGCCACGCGCTCCGGCAGAGTTATATCACGAAACCAGATGGCCATCGCCAGCGCGGCAATCTGCCCCTCGGAAACCGAGTTGTCACGCACGCCGTTGATAAAGGAGCGGATCTCCTCATCACTCAGCGCATGGCCGTCACGTTTTTTGCGAATAATTTCTTGTGGCAGGAACACGATAACTCCCAGGTCAATACCATCAATGATGCTGTTCCACGGCGGCGTGATGGCTGTCGCCGGTCTGGAGGCGCAAACACCGCGCGAGGTGGTGAATCAGACACCCGGTGGATGCGTAAAGGTTAGTAGTTGCTGTCGCTGGTTGCACCGTTAAACCCGGCAGCGTTTAACAGGCTGGCAAGCAGGCTGGAGGCGCCGAAACGGAAATGACGCGCGTCCGCCCAGTCGGGGCCAAGAATATTATCGGCCAGCTTCAGATAGAGCGCCGCATCGTCCGCACTACGCACACCGCCGGCAGGCTTGAAGCCGACCTGTTTCTGGACGCCTTTCGCGGCGATGGTACGCAGCATGATCTCTGCAACCTCTGGCGTGGCGTTGACCGCGACTTTTCCGGTGGAGGTTTTGATGAAATCAGCACCGGCATCGATCGCGATTTCGGACGCTTTACGGATCAGAGACGCCTCTTTCAGCTCGCCGCTTTCAATAATCACTTTTAGCAGCACGTTCGCTTCCCGACAGGCCTGCTTACAGGCTTTTACCAGCTCAAAGCCGATCGCTTCGTTACCGGCCATCAGCGCACGATACGGGAATACCACGTCCACTTCATCCGCCCCATAGGCAATCGCTGCGCGGGTTTCCGCCAGCGCAATCTCGCTATCATCATTGCCGTGTGGGAAGTTGGTCACGGTAGCAATACGGATTTCCGGCGTTCCCTGCTCGCGCAGCGTCTTGCGCGCCAGAGGGATAAAACGTGGGTAGATGCAGATAGCGGCGGTGTTGCCCGCCGGGGATTTGGCCTGATGACAAAGAGCGATCACTTTCGCATCGGTATCGTCGTCATTAAGGGTAGTGAGATCCATCAGTTGCAGCGCGCGCAGCGCCCGATCTTTGACTTCAGACATGCTTATCTCCAGATAAAAATAGTCGGGTAGGCGTTAACCGGCCAGGGGATGACTGCACCTACAATGTGAAAATTATAACAGCCAGTGAAGTGTTATTTTATGGCGGTGTTCACGAAAATAATATTGCACTTGCAACATTATTACATGAAGCAGTAGAGAGATCACAATCAGATGGCTATATGGCGGTGAAGTCCGGCAGATCGCCGGAATAACACAATGTTATAATTGTCACATAAAGTCAGCCTGCCAGCGCCGGGCTGCACTCACACATCAAACAGGGCGCGGGTATTTTCGCGTAGCGTTTCGGCTATATGCTGCGGGGATTCGTCACGCAGGGCGCACAGCGCGTGCCAGACATCTTTGACCCGCTCTGGGCGGTTAGGCTGGCCCTGAAAACCCTGTAACGGCATATCGGGGGCGTCAGTTTCCAGCAGCAGCGAGGTGAGCGGTAGCCGTGCAATGGCTTGACGCGTTTTGCTGGCGCGCTCATAGCTGATGGTGCCCCCTACGCCGATCGCATAACCGGCACGAATAAACGCCAGCGCCTGCTGTTCACTTCCGGCGAAACCGTGCACCACGCCACGCCTGGGCAGATCGATGCGACGCAGCTGCTGCGCCAGCTTGTCATGAGTACGGCGCGAATGCAGGATCACCGGAAGCGCGTAATCGCGCGCCAGGCGCAGCTGCGCTTCAAGCAGCGCCTGCTGCCTTGCAAACTGCGGGTTGTCGATATACAGGTCGAGGCCGATTTCGCCGATAGCCACCAGTTTCGGATGCCGTCGCCGCAGCTGCTGCTCCAGCGCGGCCAGGCTCTGCTCATTATGCTCTGCCACCGCCATCGGATGCAGTCCGAGCGCGGCATATACCGCAGGGTGCCGTTCAGCCTGCGCCATCACTCCGGCAAAGCGCGGTGCAGATACGCCAACGGCAATGATCTTTTCAACCCCGGCGTGAGCCGCCCGCGCTAGACTTGCCTCTTCATCACCCACAAATGGCGGAAAGTCAAAGTGGCAGTGTGTATCGACAAAGCACAGCGTCATGCCGGCCCCCTCTCGTAGTGAGTCTTATTCCGCAAACTTGCCCATTCCTGCTCCCTGGCGGTCGGCTTCATTCGCCACGGGAACGGGCGGTATCACAATATGCCGATGCGCAGGGCTGTCGTCGCTACCCAGCCACTGTCCCAGCGTGGCAAGGAAATAACGTCCGCAGCGTCTGCCAAGATGATAGTCCTTATTTAAGGAGGACACACGGCTGCCCAGCGCCATGCTGGACAGTGGGTGCGGCGGATAAATTTCGATGATGCGCAGGTTACCCGGCGGATGATTGATAAAATTCTGCGTCTGACGATAACTCTCTTCATGCAGCCGCATGATGTTAATCAGCGGCTGCAAGGCGCCATCGCTCATCCAGCGCTCCATTCTTTTCAGCCATTGCGGGGTGTAGGTCATTTGCGATGGCACGGTGCGGATAACCACAATGGTTTCAGCCCCACGCCGTGCCGCCTCGCGCACCGGGATGGCATCGCTGATACCGCCATCCAGATAGCCCACGCCGGAAAGATCGACACCCAATCGGTACAGGCCGGGAATGGCGCTGGAAGCACGGATGATGTCATGCCAGTTCTCGGCGGTCGGCGCAAAATAGTTCGGGCTGTAATCATCACTGCGGCAGGCACACATATAGAACTCGCGCCCGGACGCAAACAGCTGCTGCGCCGCGTCGATCGCCAGCGGCAGCTCCCGGCGCGTGATATCCATCAGCCAGTCAAGATCGAGCAGGTGCCCGCCGCGCGCAAAACGCAGAGGATCGAAGAAAAGTTTGCTGGTGGTATAGCGCGTGATCACACGACGGGCATAGCCCGGTTGGGCGCAAACGAAGGCTGAAAGATTCTGCGCTCCGGCAGAAGTGCCGAGCATTAAATGGAAGGGATTAAAGTCAGCACGCTGGAACTCATCGAGCACGCCTGCGGTAAAAATACCGCGCTGTCCGCCTCCCTCACACACCAGGGCGAGTTTGCCGGGTGCAAAAGGCCGTATGGCGAGCGGCTCAATATTGCCGGGGGTAATCGGGATATGTATGCCCAAGTCAGGTATCCTCTTAGTGTCAGCGCGTAAAGAGGATACCCGTAATCATTTACCGCCGTGGGGCGCTTCTTGCTATCCGTAGCAACGCGCTTGAGCGATGAGCAATATCACTAGAGTTTCTTGCGGCCGGTAAACAGGCTGATCAGGAAGATAACGATACCCACAACAAAGACAACTTTAGCTGCCCATGCCGCAGTGCCCGCCAGACCACCGAAGCCTAACGCCGCGGCAATCAGCGCGATAACCAGAAAGATAATACCCCAACGAAACATAAGCCTCTCCTTACCAGTAGTGAATGCGGACTGTTTTTTATCATTCGGCACGCGCCAGGCGTGCCGAACGTTTTTCTTTGCGGGTCATTCTGATGGCGACGCGTCACGCAGTCGCCAGCATATTACGGCTTAACGCTCAGATCGTTTTTAACGCTTTTAACGCCTTTGATCGCTTTGGCAATGCCTTCGGCACGTTCAGACTGCGCTGAAGTTTTCACCGACCCGCTCAGCTGAACCACACCGTTAGTGGTTTCTACCTTCACGTGACGTGACGCTACGACATCGTCAGCTAACAGTTTAGCCTTAATTTCGCTGGTGGTTGCGGTATCGCCGGCATAACCGCTAACGGTCTGTTTGGTGCTGTCTTTCACGTGCAGCTTGTCGCTAACGGACTTCACGCCTTCAACTTTCTTCGCGACCGCTACCGCTTTTTCCGCCTGGTCCTGGGTGGTCACGAAACCGTTGAGGGTGACCACGCCGCTGTGAGTCTCAACAGAGATATCGGTGCTTTTGATCGCTTCATTATCAACCAGCGCCGCTTTTACCTTCGCGGTAACGCCGCTGTCGTCCATGTAGCCGCCAACTTTTTTCATTGAGCTGTCGAACTTGGCACCGGCGCTGTCAGCGCTTGACTGCGCTTTATGGGTCATCGACTCGTCTGCCAGCGCAGAACCGCTTACCAGTACAGAACCTACCATTACTGCCATCAGAGTTTTTGCAATGTTAGTCTTCATCATCGATTTGTTCCTTTAGTCTTAGACAACTCACAACGGTGAGCTTTTCAGCCACAAACGACGTGACTGTAGATGTCGGCATAATGCTATCGCCTGTGAACGTTGCAGCAACCGCGCCGCATATTTTGCGTCCTGTGCAAATGAATATAGTTGGTAATCAGGATTTCACAGGAAACAACAGTGGGATTGATGGATAAAACAGCAAAAAGCAGATTCTTTAGGAGGAGTCTGTAAGCGGGCGGGCCAGGATAGGCCCGCCGCCGCCGGCAAAAGCGAAGATTAATGCTCGCGGGTTTTGCGGAACACCACGTCAGGATAACGTTCCTGAGTAATGTTCAGGTTCACCATCGTCGGGGCGATGTAGGTCAGGTTATCCCCGCCGTCTAAGGCCAGGTTGATCTCATTTTTACGCTGGAATTCGTCAAATTTCTTCACGTCATCGCACTCTACCCAGCGCGCGGTAGAGACGTTGATCGCTTCATAAATCGCTTCGACGTTGTACTCACTTTTCAGGCGCGCCACCACCACATCAAACTGTAGCACCCCCACCGCGCCAACGATCAGATCGTTGTTGTGCACCGGGCGGAATACCTGTACAGCGCCCTCCTCCGACAGCTGAACCAACCCTTTCAGCAGCTGTTTCTGCTTAAGCGGGTCGCGCAGGCGGATACGGCGGAACAGCTCCGGCGCGAAGTTCGGAATGCCGGTGAACTTCATATTCTCGCCCTGGGTAAAAGTATCGCCGATCTGGATAGTCCCGTGGTTATGCAGGCCGATAATATCGCCGGGATACGCCTCTTCAACGTGTGAACGGTCCCCGGCCATAAAGGTCAGCGCATCGGCTATCACCACATCTTTACCGGTGCGCACCTGGCGCAGCTTCATGCCTTTTTCATACTTGCCGGACACCACGCGCATAAACGCCACGCGGTCGCGGTGTTTCGGGTCCATATTGGCCTGGATTTTGAACACGAAACCGGTGAATTTCTCATCGGTAGCGGTGACGGTACGCAGATCGGTGTTACGCGGCATCGGCGACGGCGCCCACTCCACCAACCCGTCGAGCATATGGTCAACGCCGAAGTTACCCAACGCCGTGCCGAAGAACACCGGGCTTAACTTACCGTTCAGGAAGGCGTCACGATCGAATTCGTGCGAAGCCCCCTGTACCAGCTCCAGCTCGTCGCGCAGCTGGGCGGCGAGCTCGTCGCCGATGGCAGCATCCAGCTCCGGATTACCCAGCCCTTTAACAATGCGCACTTCCTGAATAGTGTGGCCTTTACCGGACTGGTACAGGTAGGTCTCATCTTTATACAGGTGGTAAACGCCTTTAAACAGCTTGCCGCAGCCAACGGGCCAGGTGATAGGCGCGCAGGCGATCTTCAGCTCGCTTTCCACTTCATCCATCACTTCCATCGGGTCACGGATATCGCGATCCAGCTTGTTCATAAAGGTCAGGATCGGCGTATCGCGCAGGCGGGTGACTTCCATCAGCTTGCGGGTACGATCCTCAACGCCTTTAGCAGCATCGATCACCATCAGGCAGCAGTCCACCGCCGTCAGGGTACGGTAGGTATCTTCAGAGAAGTCTTCGTGTCCGGGGGTATCCAGCAGGTTCACCAGGCTTCCGCGATAGGGGAACTGCATTACCGAGGTGGTAATGGAGATACCACGCTGCTTCTCCATTTCCATCCAGTCAGATTTGGCATGCTGGTTGGAGCCGCGGCCTTTTACCGTACCGGCGGTCTGGATCGCCTGTCCGAACAGCAGCACCTTTTCGGTGATGGTAGTCTTACCGGCGTCCGGATGGGAAATGATGGCAAAAGTGCGGCGGCGTGCCACCTCTTGCATAAAAGGTGCATTTGACATGAAGATTCTTCTGGTTTGGCGCTGCACCAGTCCGTTACGCAGCGCGCGTAGCGGACTGGCACAGCCGATTGAACATTAATGGTCGGCATTTTCGCCGATCCCAGCGCCAGACACAATGCGGAACGGCGCTTAATCCGTGGAAAAGCGCCGGTACGTGGTATTCATCCTCCCGATACGGCTTTATCAATAGCCAGCGCACAGTCAGGTTGAGCGGCAGAACAGGATAGACTACGCCGCCGGAGCGGCTGCAAACAACTGCTGTGCCAGCCGGGCGATACGCGGCTCTTCGACCAGTTTCTCCCGCCAGTCCGGCGGAATAGTGCTGTAGCCGTAAAGCGCGCCGGCAATCTGCCCGGCTGTCGCGGCCACGCTGTCGGCATCGTCGGCCAGATTGGCCGCCAGCAGCACCGCGTCACGGAAATTATCCGTCTGCCAGACCGCCCACATTGCCGCTTCCAGCGTATCAATCACATAGCCGCTGGAGCGGATCTGCGCTCGGGATTTATGTTGATATTCCCCGGCATTAATCAGCGCGGTTCGGGCATTAAACGGGCACAGTCCCGGAGCCATTGCCGTGCGCTTATCGGCACCATTCAGCAGTAAACAGAGCACCCGCCCCAGCAGACGGCTGGCGTCCAGCGACTCCAGCGCGCCGTGGGTGGCACGCCCCTGCTGTTCCGCATCATGCAGGGTACGCAGCAGGGAGTGACGCTGGAAGATCGCCGCCGGGGCCAGACGAATAATCGCCGCATTGCCCGCGCTTTGCGGCCCGGTATTGCCAAACCAGTCGCTCCCCTGTAACAGATACTGCTCCAGCGCATGACGGGTGGCGTTGCCGATATCAAAGCAGATGCCGTTGGCGCTGTTGACCCCGTGCCGATACCAGTTAACCAGCCGGTTACGAAAATCGGTCAGATCCAGCCTGCCGAGGTGCAGATAGGTTTCCGCCAGGCACAGCGCCATTGAAGTGTCATCGGTCCACTCGCCGACCTTCAGCTGAAAGGGGCCGCCGCCGACCATATCACTGACGAACTGCTGGTCACGCGGCAAAAACTCCAGCGTGGTGCCCACCGCATCCGCCACCGCCAGCCCGACCAGCGCCCCTTTGGCACGATCTAACCGCTGCCGCTCGCTGCCCTGCGTTGGCGGATGATTTAACCAGTATGGCGGCGGCCTGTGTCCATTCAGCCAGCGAGAATAGTCCAGATGAAGATCGCACCCGTGCGCGATGGCATCATGATACTCAGCCGGACAGTATTGACGATAATGGTCAAATACATAGGTGCTCAGCAGTGACTCCGGCTGACGTAGATCGGCGGACATAGCTCTTTTCTCATCAAAGGTAAACAGCGGTTACATGCAGAGCACAAGCCGCCTCTGCACGGTCAGGAGTCATAGCAGGACCGCAGACGATGTGGCAAAAATATCGGTCGCAGCAGAAGGAGCATACATTCGCAAATATCAGTAAGGGTTCTGGCGCGTTAACGCCCCTGTCAGGCAACCAGTGTCATTACACGGTTGTTCTCAATAAAGCGCACCATCTCATCAAGACGCTCAAAACTTTCTCTGGAAACGATATCCCACCGCTCTTCATTGGTATTCAGGTAAAAACGATTATCAGGCGTAAGATCGATAGGGTAATGTAACAAGTTATGCCATCTGTCCATATATACCAGAAAGTTTTTAACACCTCTCTTTTCAATAATAAACTGACCGGGATTTTTTAATAACGTTATGACAGAAGGGGGCGTCATAGTATGTCTTGCGTTAGTCACCCCAACTTCAAGCAGCAAATCCCCCTGTACCGCCCTGGGGCGATGTGCCCGGGAACAGCGATAAATTTCACCTGGATCTTTAAATATCCCTCCCGTTTCATCAGCGGGAAGATCGTTAACGCGAATGCTGACCACCGCGTTTAAATCAGCCAGACCGGGCACACCTTCGAATGTATTTATATGAGCACTCCCCACTAGAGCAATCCATTTACTCTGGTGATGTAACTGGTTCACATTGATCAGCAGGTGAGAGTAATAATTCATTAATGCCACTCTGTCAGTGCTTCCTGAACTTGGCGGAATACCGTAATAACTGACAAATGAATCGATAGCCGTAATACGGATCTTCCTCTTCTGCGCCGTTTTTATTAGCGTCATAAACGTATAGCGTCCAAGCCAATCCGTCTCAAACATTAAATCCAGTTCGGTAATGAAATTTTGTAGCCTGACTGACATTACCCCCGTTTTAAAGAAGCCATCCAGATCATCCTGATGCATATCGGTTTGTAGATGTTCGAGATAGAGCGTTCTGACGCCATTTTTGTGGAGAACATCAATATTTTCAATGATGAACTTCTTGCTGGCTATTGATGAGTGATACTCACCTATCGCTATACCGTTATTCTTTTCGTATATTTTTGAGAGGAAATATTTCGGTTCATCCGATAAAGCTATGGCAGGGACATCACCTTTTTTAAGGTAGTCCGTTCCTTTTAGGAAGAAGTTCCTCGCATCCGCCAGCATACTTTCCGTATTCTTCCTGAAAGTAATGACTATATTTTCCTCCTCAGCTTCAAGGCCGTCAGAATAATAATCTCTGTCATTCAATACTTTTTTATCCATCTTTATTGCAGTCGCCCTCATATTTTCAGGCATGAGAAAATTTCGATGATCCATAAACGACAGTCTTCTCATGGCAGAATGCAGCTCTGCTACGGCTTTACTGGTTCCTGCGCACTCCATCATATTTTCTTCCGGCGTATTAAAGTAGTACCCCCCTCCATCTCTGCTAGCAGTCACCTCCGCTATTTTCTTCTTCATTAACTTACCGAAAATAAATCCTGATTTTGGGCCAGTGACTGACAGAATTTCATCCGGTTTTTTTGGGTATTCATTTTTCAATCTAAAAAAAACATCCTCATATTTTATATACAACTTCCCGTGTGGGTTTTTATAAAGCCCCGGATGAGATTCTGCTGGGTTTAGCGTGGGCAAATGTCTTTCCGGGGTCCCAAAACGCTTATTTTCCTTGAAGGCATTCTCCAGCATGGGGGACAAATGCACGCAGCGCCCGGTTGGCGAACGTAGTGACCGACAGGGTTGATATTTCACATCCAGCCTCGTCGCTTCATTGATTTTATAATAAATATCGTCAAATCGAGCGACTTCTATATTCTTTTTATCGCTAAATCTTATTGACCAGGCCTCTCTTCCCGGTTCAATACGATAGAATAGACCCTTGACTTTTAGAGCGCGTCTTTTTTGATGCGTAACAAAATCTATATAACTGTACAACCCTTTATCATCAGGTGTTAAATGTGTTAAGTGAGCAAGATTTAATGCAGGCACCTCATTGATTACATATTCAAGGTTACTGTCAGAATAAGCATTCTCATCGAGATATTTTACCGGGGCTTGATGAAAAAATTCGCCAACCAGATAATAGGGGATGCCGAACGCTTCCCCTGTTTCAGGATTAAACTGTACATACAGATCCCTCCCATTTTCATGCCTGATACGTTTTAAAGTTATACTTAATTCCGTGCCGGGAATTGAAGCCATTATTAATTCTGCCGGTGGTGTCAAAGGCTGGCTGTCGATAACACCGGATGGTGCAATCTTTTGCGCCAATCCAGACGTTTTGCTATCGGATGCCAACAGCGCTAACACTCTTTTACTAAAACTCCGGCTGGCTGTCGACAGCAGCTCAAAACCTGGATCGATGCCTCTCAGCGCCGTTTTGCCTAATAAAGTCATTTCAGCAATGCCGGGAGGACCGACATGTTTAAGCGTGTGTTTAACTACTGATATTACCCCCGCTTTGCCGACGGTCGCTACACCATGAAGAGCTGCATGAGCAAGCTTCATCCCAAAACGCCCAGTCAAATCTACAGCTAGCATGAATGCAGGTGCTGATGAAATACCATCCATAATACAGGAAGGCACCCCCTGAACGGGATCGTTATTCATTATGCCTTCAGCGCAATCGTAAAAAGGAATAGTGTGTTTGACAATGTTCCAAATTTTAATGATATCCGAGCTGTCGTTTCCCATTTCATAAAGAGATTGGTAGAGATTGTCACGATGTAATGTGCTGAGGAAATTGATAAGCGATTTTATATCACCGTCTCTAGCGGATACGTGACTGCGGTCAGCCTTGATAGTATATTCGAAGTTATCATTACTGCATTTCACTTTGTTACCATCCACCCGGTAATAAGTACCAAATCCATTGTAGTTAAAGATGTCAGAATCAATGTATTTTCTAATATCATAGTCAACACGAATAATGCTGTAGCCCTCATGTTTCTCATTATTTCTTTTCAGAGCATAGATCCTTTCCTCCCTTAGATGATTCACAGAAATAAGATCGGTATGTTTCAGAAAGACATTGAAGTCGTTATTCGTTGCTATGCCATACGTGGCCCACGTACCCCGGCTGGTTCTCATACTAAAAGCCACCGGAAACATCACCGCATCCAATGAAGAAATAAAGTCATGCTCAACGACCGGCAAGGATTCAAAAGCCGATAAAATAAGATTTTTATCAAGCTCCTTAAAGCTGTCAGCAACATTTAATGTTATTTTTTTGTACTCATCACTCAAACTTTCAGGCGAACTTTTGCAGGGTTTCCTCCAACCGTTTAAATAATTCTGCTTGACGCCAGGTACGGCATTTTTACGGCGCTGCTGCTCATTTCGGATGCCATCTGCTATATCAGGCAGTGCGAATAATTCTGCGGTGGGGCACTGAGATATAAAATCATCAGCCAGTTTCCCCTTACTGCGCCAAGAAGTTACCGCATTAAGATAAGAATTATAAAGTGAAATTATAAGGTTTTTTTTCCGGCTGACGATATACTCCATAATGGCAGCCGAACTGAGATCGCGGATAGGGACTTCATTAGCGAATTTTTTCGGTGAATTCTTGGCGATAAAAAAGAGAGCCGGTACGCGAAGATAATCTATTTGATGCTCTGTGATATTGCCATTAAGAGCCAGATTCCATATCACGTCACCCGCTTTCACCGCTTCTTCTGCGGTACAGCTCCAATATTCTACGTCTTCAAAAAATTTCGTTCCAGCATAAAGAGAAGCGAACTTTTCACCGTAAAGCACAAACCCCTTATCTAACGCATCTGCGAATCTTAAAAAACGCATTTCTTCATTCAGTAGCGAAGTCCACATCAGATTAAAAGCATCAAAACTTTTCTTGTCGACTTCGTCAACATATGATGAGGAGTTTGAATAGAGCATTTCAAATGAGAAGAGTTTTTTAATCTTACCGGGCGTATAATCAGTAGGAGACTTGCTGAACGCCATCTTTTTTGCGATGACTTCTTCAGGAGTACCTCCCAGTACATTATTGAAAAACCAGTAGCGGATGGCAGCTTTTACCTGCTGCATTGAAAGCGTTTCGTGATCTTCTCCGCCATACAGGCCTGCTGCGGCAAGTACTTTCCTGGCTAACAGCCTGAATTTATCCTCTTGCGTGAAACCATCTACAGTCAAAAGATAATCGGATGCCGCAATAAGCATATTTGTTTTATTGACATCGATCTCTTCCAAATAATTTTCATTATAAAGATGCCAGATTATTTTTCTGTTTGCCTCTTTGATCGTGTCGGGTATTTTAATATGTCGCTTTTTCCTTTTTCCGGCGTCAGGCATCCCATTCGCAGGGATGTTGTCTGCCTCCGGCAGGGCATAGAAACCGGGTCGGCTAGGGGAACCGTTGCCGCCTGCCGCGTCATCATGACGATGAAGATGAATCGTCATTGGATCCCGCAGTGTTTTGCCACTCGCGTTATACGGAATGCCTGAACTACTGCTCGCTGTCGTGCCGGGGGGATCCTCGCTGAAGTCCCCCGTCGGGGCATCGCTGACATTTCTTCTAAAATAATACCCCGCCCCACAGCCTGCTCCGCTGAGCAAAACCGCACCAAGGGCAATCCCCACTTTTCCCTTGAGTATTAACGGCAGAGTCTGATGCTCATTCTGCGTGCGGCTGGAATGATTGATGGCTTCCGCCCGGTTGAGCAGCTCATCACCCTTGTCGTGCACCGATTGCAGCTCAAAATCCTGTTCGCAGGCGCGGTAAACATGCCAGGGTGACCATTCATGCAATGACCTGTAAATCCCCCTCCCTGTGTTGAGTACCGGATCGATAAGATACCTGACTGTCGAGTTGGTAGCGGACCCCAGCAACTTGCTCAGCCTGGTGGCCTCGCCATGCTTACTGGCGGAGCCTCCGGATGAGCAGGAGAAAGTGGTTTGTGGGTTTATTTGCAGATTTATATTGGGCACGATACATTCTCCGGTGAATAAGTTAGATTGGACATGTATCAAGGTAACGGAATTTCGATCGTGACTTCAGTCAGTTGACATTTATTGATATCAAAAACCGATTTTATTTTTTTAATGACCATGTTTAAGCTGGCTGATTCGATTCAGTGTGCAATATGCCGCTCACGATGCCTTCTTTGATTAATACCCGGCAGGGCCGATTCGTTTATGAGCGAAGGATCACAAATTAGCGTGATTATGCAGAGTTATACTCGTGAAAATAGTCTTGGTCAGATAGATAACGGCACGAAATGGCTGTAACAATGTTTAAAACTTGAATGTAACAACAAGACTTTAATAGCAACCCATAGGTGTTTGGCACCCCAAAAATGTCATTTCATAAAATGATCTTCACTCACACTGCAGGGTACGACTAAAATGCTAACGTCTAAATATAAAGAACTTAAAAAAAATGACCGTTACGAAATTCTGGCACTGCTGCGTGAATCGATGAAAAAGAATGGTAATGTTGAGTTTATATTACCAGAACGTACACTCAGCTGTCAGTTTCTGCATATTGACCTGAAGAATTTGAGCATTGCCTATTTGGAAGATCTCCACAGCGTCGCTACGCCAGTTGAAGTGGTGATAAAAGGTCGATGTGAACGGATTAGTTTTACAACCAGAAAATCAGAAACTGAATGCCAGACAGGGACTTTACTTTATGATTTTCCGATAGAAATTACCATAACACAACGCCGCAGCCTCACCCGAATTGCGATAGATGAAAGCTATAATTTTTTTTGTGAAGGGCGTTTCCGCGATGGTTTCAATTATAAGCTCCGCATCAAGGATCTGTCACGGGACGGTATTGGTCTGCTGTACCAGCGCCCACTACCAGAACTAACACGCTCAGGTATTTTATTAAAAAATATGATTATACACTTAGGAAAATGGGACAGTTACCCGGTAGATTTGATGTTTTCAGACATTAAAGAAATTACTTCATTTGATAACGAACACAATAAAATAATTTACTATATCATCTCCTGCCGCTTCCAGAAACCATCCAAATCCTTTAATCGAAAAATTGAAGGGATCATAATGGAGATTCTTCTTGAGCAGAAAAAAATAAAACGTCTACGCTGACGGGCATGACTATCGTGTTACTTGCCTAACATTTTGTTAAATAAACTGATGTATTCAGATGTTCATCTGATTGTCGATAAAGAACATAGGCGGTTTTTATCCGCCGCGCATACGGTCCCACCCCCACCCTTCCAGAAAGAGTTAAATTAAATATCCAAATCAATAGGATGTATTTAATGATAGTTTCTACCTGTTGATTGGCAGCATTGTCATAAAATTAATAATCAATAGTGCGAACTATTCGGAATAAATTATTTTTGAACTAACAAGTACTCCCTGACAGCCTTTGCCTTGTGTGTTGACGAAGAGATAAAGGAGAAATTGGTCGGGAATGACGATGTCCGATTCACCGCTCACCCTTTTTAATCTATGGAGTAAACATGAAAAAATCTTTGCTGTCTGTCGCTAGCGTGGCGTTAGTGCTCGCTGCTGTTAATGCACAGGCCGAATCAGTTAATAACCCTGGCGGTAACATTTCGTTTTTAGGTTCTCTCGTTGCATCCACCTGCGTTATCGATAGTGGAGATCAATCAAAATCGGTAACGCTGGGGCAATATGCTACCAGTATTTTCAAAAACATAGGTGACCAAACGCCTGATGTGCCCTTTACTATCAGGTTAACTGGGTGTGCGAAAGCAGCCAATAACTACGGGCTGCGTTTTGAGGGTACTACCGTTAATAGCAGCCCAAATTTATTAGCACTCAAATCGACGTCTGATCTTGGAGTCGGCATCGAAATATTGGGTGCGGGCGATAAAGTCATTAATCTGAATCAGCCAGCAGATGATACAACGTGGCAAGCAGCGCAAGCTGCGGGTGCAACTGATATCACCACTTTTAACCTGAAAGCACACTATAAGTCTTTCGCGCAAAAAGTTTCCTCTGGTGATGCAGCTTCCAACGTAAAATTCGTTATCGCATATAAGTAGTCATTATGACCATGTCTGCCACGGAGGGCTCACATTTAGAAGAGTTGATCGATGAAAAATTTATTAAGTGCTCTGCTGTGCTGCATTTCTTTCAGCGCTGCGGCCGGTATTCAGGTTGATGCAACACGGGTTATTTATAATGGTAGTGCGCAATCCGCCTCGCTGAACATCCATAACGATAAAGCAGATACTTATATGGTACAAACCTGGCTTGACCAAGGCGACGCCAGTAAAACACCTCAGGATATTCCCCTACAGGTGATCCCACCGGTGTTAAAACTTGCCGGTAATAAAGAAGCGGTACTGCGTTTCATCTATTCTGGTAAGGGACTACCTCAGGATCGTGAATCGCTGTTTTGGGTCAACGTACAGGAAATCCCACCAACGTCTAACAAGGAAAACGTACTGCAGATCGCGGTTCGCACCCGAATCAAACTGTTCTATCGCCCCGATGGCCTTAACACCAGCTTAGAGAAGCAGGCAGCAGCATTAAAATGGCATCGTCAGGGCAATCAACTGACGGTTGAAAATAGCGGTCCGTTTAATATTACGCTGGGCACGATAACGCTAACCAGCAGCAACGGTAAAAAACAGACTATTAATGCTGACATGATTAAACCTTTCGATCGTGCAACGATCAATCTTCCGGCAGGTACAGAAAATGGTTCCCGGTTAAGTTTCAGCTATATCAATGATTATGGCGGTAATAGTGAGGTCAAGGATATCAGCCTGTAAACCAGAAAGATTGTCCACCACAGCTGATTGTTGTCAGGGGAAGTAAGGCCTAAATAATTTTTGCGACCAGCGGCGTTGGCAAAATTATACCCTGCCGGGCATCCCAGCCACGGTGGTCTTCTTCCCCTGGTAAGAATGCCCAGCAACCGTATGGATCCGTGCGTTAAAAATGCAGTACATCTTTCCGACATTAAAGACTGCTATATAAATCATTCCGATCAACAGGATGCTTTGAATGATAGCTTTACCATTAAATGGATTTCATTGGATAAATACAGATAATCAATCGCCCTATAAAACCAGATTACATTTACTATCCGCCAAACTTCCACGCTAGTGATTACCATACATGGTCACTGGACATGAGTACGATAGATGGCATGTTAAGCGCACCCTAATACATTGCTATTCAATATGTTCTGATTAATGGAAAAAAAATGAGAAATGTTCTGCTATCTTTGGCTGGCGTCGTCCTGATACTGGTGAATACCGTTTCTGAGGCGAGTACTCAACTTAATTTCACCGTCAACGTAATTCAATCCTGCACGCTAAGTATGAGTAGCAATCCCCTGACGGTGAACATGGGGAAATACCCCACCTCTTTTTTTTCCAAGAACGGCACCAGTAGCCCGGAAAAACCCTTTGAGATACATATATCCGGCTGTCCAAATAGCAAAATTGCGCTCAAGTGGAGCGGAGGTATAGTCACCGGAAACGAATATTTATTAGCGGTCGATGGTGCTCTGGGCTTGGGAGTCCGGATTATAAACAAGCCGGGTAATCAATTCTCTACTTTCACCCGAGTCCCAAATAGTGACATGTTTATAACCATGCCAGATATTGGCAACTACGATTTTAATTTGGCCGCATACTATGAATCCTACCAAGACAGCGTCACCGCAGGCCCTGCGAATGCCAGCGCAACTGTTGAAGTCACTTATGGATAGTTACCCATAACCGTATTTACCCTTTTTGATAAGGTTTATTTACACCGACAATATTGAGTTTTGGATATCAAAAACCATATCGTTATTATAATCCTCTGCCGAAAAAGATGCCCGCGGTGCTTTATACATTGTGGTGAAAAACAGGCCAGAGATGAGGATTCGTTATTCCGGGTTAGTGCTGAAGAGGGTGTCAGTATCGCCAGATAATGATTGATAGTAACGCCAGTTCATTACACTCTACATTAACCAACAGCAGCCGAAACATATAAATCTTTTTTCTGATACTACACGGCTATTAGTTAATCTGCCGCAGCGCATAGTAATAAAAACAGCTCAATCAGTTAAATAATTTTATCGACGTATAAATCACCACACTTTTGGGGAAAACTTTCCACACGACCTTAAAACGCACCATTGTCTTTTCGTCTCATGAAATCGCAAAATAACACAACTAAATCAACAAGATAAAAATAATGATAGCTTTTACCTGTTAATAACCTGCAATAGCTAAATATAAATAATTAATAAACTACCGGCTCCGGGATAAATTCATCATCAATAAGGTTTCTCCTGTTGTTCTTTCAACGTTAAAGGAATACGTGAGTGATGACTGCATCAGGGCTGGAATATAGTTATTAATTTTTTTTATTATGGGAAATAAAAATGAGAACATTTTTCTTACCTCTGGCTGTGATGTTGCTGGCATCTGCCTGTGCTCAGGCTGCCGATACCGTTAATTTCAGAGGCGATATCGTACAAACCTGTACGCTAAGTATGAACAGCACGCCCCTGGTAGTGGATCTGGGGAAGTACCCCACTTCGTTCTTTTCAAAGAGCGGGACTGAAAGTCCACATAAACCTTTTGGAATACATATATCCGGCTGTCCAAATAGCAAAATAGCGCTTAAGTGGAGCGGAAATGTCGTCAGCAGTTATGAAAGTTTATTAGCGGTCGATGGCGCTAAAGGTGTGGGGATTATAATTTTAGACATAAATAAAAACAATATATATAGTTTTACCCAACCCCCGGGTGAAAATATGTTTACACAAACGTCTTCCCTGGGTGTCCTTGATTTTCAACTGGCCGCGTACTATTACTCCTACGAGAACAGCGTCACCGCTGGCCCGGCAAACGCCAGCGTAACTGTTGAAGTCATTTATGGATAATCATTCAGTACCCTGTTGGTCGCTGCTGATGTGGTGTATTTAAAACCATAATGTGAAGATATGGAGATTAAGCACCCAAGCCTTCAAAATAATCTCCTCTGCCGGTAAAGATGCGCAGCTGCGTTCATCTATTGTGGTAAAAACAGACCCGGAATGAGGAGTCGTTATTTTGAGTTAGTGGGCAGAAATGCGTGTCAGCATCGCCAGGTAAGGATTGAAAGTAACGACCAGGTCATCAGGTGCTGACATTAACTCACGGCAACCGTAACAGATAAACTAATGAAATCAACAGAATGCTATCAACGATAGTTTTTACCTTTTAATAAATCGCGCTGGATAAATATAAATAATTAATCATATCACAACTCAGGGATAAATTTATCCTATAGCAAATCTCTTATGCTGTTTATGTTAAAGGAATGCGAAAAAGAGTATTTCACCGATGTAGCAACAGGGTTATCGATTCGGCAGGTTTTATTAGAGGAAGTAAAAACGATAAAAATTGTCTTGCATATGGCTGGAGTGGTGCTGGCGGCTTCCTTTGCTAATTAAACCTATCCAATCAATTACAAAAACTATTCCATGCAACCTTATCTGATTGCCATATCAAATATTTTACTGTTGTAATAAGGACTTTTTCAGGCGAGCTGAAAAGCTGAATATTTATTATCAACCCTTAGAACTAAACCATGCTGCCGGCTACGATGCGCAGCGGTTTCACCTGATAAATAAAGTCATCACTCAGGATGAAAATAGCCACGACTAAGCTCCAGATATATCTCAATTTTATCGACAACGATCGAACTATTGATATCAGCCTTGGAGTGACGGACTGAACGATAACGATGTTAACACTGGAAGAAATTTAATGATTGTAGCCATTACCCGCCCCCCTGCCGATGACAGGAAACGACATATCTCTTCTTTATCCCCTATCGTGGCTGCAATACTTCTTTCATTGAATTCCACTCTGGTGTTAGCTGAAGAAACTTTTAATACCGCATTTATCCACGGAGATGCCTCCGCCGTGAATGCACTGACCAGCGTCGATAATATTCTACCCGGCAGTTACCCCTTTGATATATTCCTCAACGGGCAGCAGGTGGATCATCGCTCGGTTGAATTTCGAAAAGTCGCTGCCGATAAACCCGTTCAGCTCTGTCTCAGCTCAGAGCAATACCGCGAATATGGTATCCGGCTTGATGCAGCACAGGACGAGAAAACAGACTGTGTCGACCTTGCCAGCCAGATTACCGGCGCTCAGGTTACTTATGATGCAGGCATACAAAAAGTGGACATCTCGGTGCCACAAATTTTTCTTATCCCCATGGCACAAGGCAGTATCCCAACGCGGGTCTATGACGATGGCATAAACGCCGGGTTTATTAATTATAACTTTAGCGCCACACGCAACCGTAACCACGCTGGCGGCCTGAACGGTGCCAGCAACTATTATTACTTGTCCACGAATAGTGGGGTTAACTTGGGGCGCTGGCGGCTGCGCAATGATGCCAGCTGGCAGAAGCAGCCCAACGGCGGCAACCGCTGGAAGCCTTTCGCCAGCTGGTTGGAGACCGATATCGCCCCCTTGCGCTCGCGCCTGCAGGTCGGCCAACGCAGCACCAGTAATCAGGTATTTGACAGTTTTCAATTCCGTGGTGTGCAGCTTGCCAGTATTCCTGAAATGCTGCCGGACAGCCTGCGCGGTTATGCGCCGGTAGTCCATGGGGTTGCCCGCACCAATGCGCGCATTGAGGTCCGTCAAAATGGCTATACGGTTTACAGTACAAACGTGGCGCCTGGCCCCTTTGCACTCAGTGATATTTATCCCAGTACCTCAAGCGGAAATTTGGTGGTAACGGTTTTTGAAGCCGATGGCTCAAAACAGAGCTTCAGCGTTCCGTTTTCTTCCGTTCCCAATATGCTGCGTGAAGGGATCTGGGACTACTCGCTAACGGCAGGTAAGTATCAGAACGGCTCGTCAAGCTGGCAGCCACGCTTTATCCAGGGCACCCTCTCACACGGCATGAAATACGACATCACGCCGTATGGTGGCGTGCTGCTGGCGGATCACTACCGCTCTGCGGTACTGGGGATGGGCAAAAGCCTCGGAAACTTTGGTGCTGTTTCTTTCGACAGCGCGTGGTCAGATACTGACTTGAGTAATGGTGATAACAAGCAGGGCAACAGCTTTCGCCTGCTCTATGCCAAATCGCTGAATGAAATGGGCACCGAATTTCGCATCGCCGGTTACCGCTACTCCACATCAGGCTATTACGATTTCAACGATATGGTGTCCGAGCGGGCCAACTATGAGAATGGCCGTTACCGCAATGAATACCACGACAACGCTGACGGCGGGGACGGTATCCCCGACTGGGCTAATCCGCAACACAAATACTATTACACCGGGCGCTATAACAATAAACGACAGCGTGTGGATATGACGATTAGCCAGAATATCGGGCCGGTATCACTTTATACCACCCTTTCAAACCAGAGCTACTGGGGATCGGAGCAACGCGAGCGCACCCTGCAAGCGGGCGTGAACGGCATGGTAGGAAAAATCAGCTACGGCGTTTTCTTACAGGACAGCCGCAGTAATTACGGTGATAAGGATCGCAGCATTGCTCTTAACCTCTCGATGCCATTTAGCGCATTCGGCGGTAATCAGCTGAACACCAATCTCAACCTGTCGCACAGCAGGCAGAGCGGCGACAGTGTTAGCAGTGGCGTAAGCGGGACGCTGCTCGATGACAACCGCCTGAACTATGGCCTGCAAACCGGCCATTCACGCGCGGGCGGTGAAACCAGCAGCCTTAATTCGGGCTATATGGGCAGCATGGGGAATATTGATATGGGCTATGCATGGAGCGGCAACTATCAGCAAAGCTCGCTGAACCTGGCGGGTGGCGCGCTGGCGCACAGCGGTGGCATAACCCTGAGCCAACCGCTGCAAAATACCATCGTGCTGGTGCAGGCGAAAAATGCCCAGGGCGTGCGGCTGGAGAATCAGGCCGGTGTCGCCATCAACCGGGCGGGCTATGCGGTGATGAATTCTGCCATGCCTTATCGCCATAACCGGGTAGCGCTGCGCACCGAGGATATTGGAGCCGGGCTGGATATTCCGATGGCCGTCAAAGATATTGTGCCGACCCAAGGCGCGATTTCCCGGGTCACCTTTGAAACGCGCAGCGGCCAGAGTTTACTGATCCATCTGCAAAGTGCAGAGGGTAATTTACCCACCATCGGCGCGGCGGTGTTTAACGCAGACGGCGGTAACGTTGGCACCGTGGGTACCAACGGCAGCACCTATGTTTCCGGCATCAGCAGCAATGAACGACTGCAGGTGAAGTGGGGTGAAGGGGCGGCACAGCGCTGCTGGATCACCCTGCCGACGATTCAGGCCAGCACAAAAGCGGGCTATCAGGAGCTCAGCCTGACATGCAGGCCTAAGTAACCGTCCTCCGAAAAGGGGGGGGCAATAATTATTCCTGTTATCCGGGCCATGCTGAAGCCCGGATAAATCAGTCAGAAAAAAGTATACGTTATCCAGATAAGGATTTATTCAATGTATATAACCTTAAGCAAAAAAAATGCCTATTTCAGCGCCATTATTTTGGCGATTATTTTGTACGTTTTTTCTCATAGTGCTATGGCTGAAGTTGAATGCTTTGATACTCAAGGTAATTCCACTAGTCATTTAACAACTAAGATCGAAAAGCCCATCGAGATTTCAACCGCCGATTTGAAGCCGGGAACCATTATTTGGCAATCCCCAGAAATAACTCTCCAATTACTGTGTAGGGACTATCAATCTAATGTTAACCAAGGTAATATTTTTCTAAACTTTGATCCTACAAACATGATTTCAAATATTCCCCCGTCGCTTATGATATACGTGAAATATCGCGGCGCTGATCGCCCAATCATGCCAAAAAACGCGCTATTTGTTTCTCGATTAGTCGGTTGTGCGCCATTACTCTGCCCTCCAGAGCCTGTAATAGTCAGTTTTTCTATTGTAATCAAAGCCACGGGCCAAGCCCTGCCTGCAGATGGGAATATTCATAGTAACGGAGAGTATGCTTTATTTAATGTCGGTGCGAAAAATAGCAACTCTATATCATCATCTTATAATGCTTACCTGGGTGGCCTGTCAAATATCCACTTTGTCTCCTGTAAACCGCAAATTAACGTGGTGGCAAATAACGGCAACACGCTGGATTTTGGTCCTGTTCAGTCACACAATGCGCAGGCGGGAAAAACGGAAAAACAGATTCAGTTCTCTGTGGTGGCAAATTTAACCAATGCGGGGCAAGACTGCCAGGGCAAGGCAATGAACGTCAGCTTTAGCACCACCAACCCAACCAACGGCGGAGATATGATTTTACCCAGTAACGACAGCGGCTTTGGCTTTTCTGTATCACCGGCTAATGATCAAAACAGATTTATTCCGTTAAACACCAGCGTACCACTGGGCTATGTCAATGGCAGCGTGGTTAAAAATGATTTTGTTGCCAGTCTGCGCTGGCTGAATAACTCCCCAAAAATCGGGGTATCCAGCGCCTCGGCAAATGTGGACGTCACGTTTAAATAGCGCAGCCCGCAGCGATGGCTGAAAAGCCTGTTCATGGCATACTCCCCTTTTAACCAAAGCGAAGCCCGCCGCTACCTGGCGGGTTTCGCATCACTTTTTCCAACGTGGTGGTTTTCTGCGATAAGCTTTTATAGTCGGGGAAAGCTGACGGTACTGGATGGCTGTCTGCTGCCGATCTCCGTGCGGGCAATGGAATGGCAGCTTAAGGCGCAGCAGCAAGAGCTGGAGCAGGTTAAACAGCGGATGACAGAGATGCTGGCGTGAAGGGCGGCTGAAGGTAAAAGGCCGGAAGGATCGCTTCCGGCTTAAATTTATTTAGTGATGATAATATCTGGGTACTTTTTTGATTTTATAAAGTCTGAAAAATGTTCATGCCCAAATTCATCTCCGTATTTTTCCATCATGTTAATTGCATTATCGATAAAACTTGATAATTTCTTTAACTCATCGATAGTCACTTGTAACGATATTTCCTGAAGAGATACTAAATCACTGTCTTCATTCTCATATCCGTAGATTTTCATAATACCTCTCATGTTTAGTCTGGTGGTGTCCAACCGTGACTAATCAGCCATTTACGAGCTTTTTTGGTAGGGTTTGGCATACCACGATGCGCATCATGGATAACGCCACTCACATTAGAAGAAGTTCCGTCAGAATATAGTGCAAACCCGTTTCGCCATCAAAGTACTGGCCCTGGTAACGCAGCGGCTGGTGTATTGTCTCGGCGTCAGCAACCTGCTGCGCATAACTCACCTGCCGCGTGTTGCCCCATACACGGTAATCTGCCTGCCAGCAGATATCGCCGCTGCGGTTGCTCAGCTCGCGTGGCATCCCTGCCTGATCCGTATGATACCAGTGGATCTCCGCCTGCTCTTCCGTATCGCCCTGCGTGGCGCTAATCTGCGCCAGCGGCACAAAACCGCTATCCTCGTACACCCACGTATGGCTGCGTGCGCCCCGTATCTCGCTTAACAGCCGGTCACCATCCCAGACAAAGTATGTGACGCCGAACTTATCCTTCTTCCAGCCGCGACGGCCAAACGCATCATAGCCGTAGGTGGTGGACTGCTCCACCCCACGCCGTTCGCCGTGCGCTTCCTCCAGCTGGTGCTCTGCGTTCCAGATAAACCGTTGCCGCGTATGCCGCCCGATGCGTTTCTCCGTCACATTGCCGTGCGCATCGTACTCCCAGCGTTTGTCTTCATATACCCGCATGCGGTTGTCTCGCAACGGGGCGTCCGTCGCCGCTGAGAGCAGATTGTGCGCCGGATCGAAAGCAAAGCGTTCTTCCCCCGCCTGTGTTATCCGACCAAGCGCATCGTACTGGTAGCGGTACACGCCGCTGCTCAGGTCAACCATCTGCTGCAGCTCGCCGCTGCGCCGCCAGCCATACTCCCTGGCAACCTTCAGTTTGCCGCCCTGTGAAGCACGCTGAGTGATAAGCCTGCCCGTTTCATCACGCACATACTCAGAGATGAGCCCCCCCTGGCTGCGGCGGGTTTCCCGGTGCAGGGCATCACGGCTGATTTCGCTGATAACCCGTTTACCCAGGTTGATCTGGATGCGATGTCCGCTGCCGTAATAAAAGCTCTTCAGCTCGCGTCCATCCGGCAGCGTGGAGAGGGTGCGGTTGCCCAGCTCGTCATGCTGATGACGAAAAACCCGCTCCTTACGTTTTTGATACTAAAAACAAGCGGCTAAAAGAGTTGTGTAAACAGGTTGATGGGTTAAAAACGGAAGATCAGGACATGATTTGCCATTTTCTGGATATGGCAATCGCACAAGAGAAAGTCAGACAGGCGATCAAGCTAACACGCTGATATTTAACGCGACTGCTACAGGAGGCAACCTGTAACAGCCGCTAACCACAAGCAACTATACGAGGTAGTTAATCATGGCTGAGCACGATTGTATTTCAGATTCAAGGATTTCCAAAGCGCAGCGGCGCGTTACCGTCGGCTACCGCCCGAAAGGCGGAGATCGCGACACGCCACAGGTCAGTATCACGGGCAAGTGGCTGGCGGAGGCGGGTTTTGCGGTGGGAACCGGCGTAAGCCTGGCGGTGCTGGACGGCTGTCTGCTGCCGATCCCCGACAGCCGCGAGGAGAGGCGGCTGCGGGCAATGGAACAGCAGCTTAAGGCGCAGCAGCTGGAGCTGGAGCAGGCTAAAAAGCGGATGATCGAGATGCTGGCGTGAAGGGCGGCTGAAGGTACAAAGGCCGGAAGGATCTTGGGGATCGCTTCCGGCTTTGTTTATTTTATATATACATCACATCGTTGGAAGGTTAGTGACTTAAAGTCAATGGTTATATTCCAGTCAATTCCCTTTGAAGTAAGGGAATATATTCCACTTTCTTTAATATCAATTACCAGTGGAGAAGGCGTTATACTTTGCCAGTTATTTATTTCAACCTTAGATATAAACTGCGCCAGTACATTAATTACAATTACATTGTAATCCTTACCCCACACACCCCATTTAGCAACCACTTTATCTGGAGTCTGACTTGTATGTACACTTATCATAACTTGATCAGCTATATCTAAAGAGACCTGACCAATCAAAATATTACCTTCAATACCATGAGGATAAAGAGAATGTATGAATCTATTTTCCATCAGTTCAACTATATTCATATAAGCCTCTAAAAATTATAATGCCCATGAGTTCCAGGAACATCACCTGTATTCAAATTCTTAGCAGGCCTTACATTGAAATGTGGTTCAGCCCCATGTAAAGGTGTTGCTTTAGCATGCCCTAAGCTATGTTCCTGAATAACCACGGTTGAACCATTCTGGTCTTTAAAATGGTATTGTCGAGTTTGTAAAGGAATACCATTTTTATCTCTCACATGATCACCATATCCATCGCCTAATTTAGCCCTACTAACTTCATAAGGATGCTGATTATTAGGTATGCCCGCATCACGTTTAGCCTGCCTGAGTGCATCTCTGCGGCTGACACCTTCATAAGTCGTTTTCTTATGCGGCGAACATTTCATCAACCCCAGCGGATCCACCCACCCATACGGATTCGGCGCATACTGGTATAAGTTCATCCCCCCCGACAGCCCCACCGGGTCCCGGCTAATAAACCGACCGATATCCGGATCATAGTACCTGAAGCGGTTATAGTGCAAACCCGTTTCGCCATCAAAGTACTGGCCCTGGTAACGCAGCGGCTGGTGTATTGTCTCTGCGTCAGCCTCCTGCTGCGCATAGCTCACCTGCCGCGTGTTGCCCCATACACGGTAATCTGCCTGCCAGCAGATATCGCCGCTGCGGTTGCTCAGCTCGCGTGGCATCCCTGCCTGATCCGTATGATACCAGTGGATCTCCGCCTGCTCTTCCGTATCGCCCTGCGTGGCGCTAATCTGCGCCAGCGGCACAAAACCGCTATCCTCGTACACCCACGTATGGCTGCGTGCGCCCCGTATCTCGCTTAACAGCCGGTCACCATCCCAGACAAAGTGCGTGACGCCGAACTTATCCTTCTTCCAGCTGCGACGGCCAAAAGCATCATAGCCGTAGGTGGTGGACTGCTCCACCCCACGCCGTTCGCCGTGCGCTTCCTCCAGCTGATGCTCTGCATTCCAGATAAACCGTTGTCGCGTATGCCGCCCGATGCGTTTCTCCGTCACATTGCCGTGCGCATCGTACTCCCAGCGTTTGTCTTCATATACCCGCATGCGGTTGTCTCGCAACGGGGCGTCCGTCGCCGCTGAGAGCAGATTGTGCGCCGGATCGAAAGCAAAGCGTTCTTCCCCCGCCTGTGTTATCCGACCAAGCACATCGTACTGGTAGCGGTGCACGCCGCTGTTCAGGTCAACCATCTGCTGCAGCTCGCCATTGCGCCGCCAGCCATACTCCCTGGCGACCTTCAGTTTGCCGCCCTGTGAAGCACGCTGAGTGATAAGCCTGCCCGTTTCATCACGCACATACTCAGAGATGAGCCCCCCCTGGCTACGGCGGGTTTCCCGGTGCAGGACATCACGGCTGATTTCGCTGATAACCCGTTTACCCAGGTTGATCTGGATGCGATGTCCGCTGCCGTAATAAAAGCTCTTCAGCTCGCGTCCATCCGGCAGCGTGGAGAGGGTGCGGTTGCCCAGCTCATCATACTGATGACGTAAAACCCGCTCCTTACCCCGTGTCAGGCTTCTCTCCAGCAGCAGCTGCCCTGCCGCGTCATATTCCAGCTCGACCCGACCACCGTGATTAATGCCCGCCGCCAGACGCCCCACGGTGTCATAGCGAAAGCGGGTACGCTGCCAGCGTTTGCTTCCGGCCCGGCTAACCAGCTTTTCCAGCAGTCGGCCAGCGTTATCACGCTGATAGTGCGTGCGGATCTCACTGCTGCCGTTTCCACTGTCACCATATTCGCGTCGCGCGGTCAGCATATCGCCCGCATCATATTCATAGCGGGTAATGCAGCCATCAAAGCCCTGCTCCATCACCAGGTTATCGCGCTCATCGTACTCCATGTGGTACTGCGCGCCGTTTTCATTAGCCAGCAACGCAAGGCGTCTGGCATTATCGTAGCAGTAGCTGACTCGCTGCTGCAGCGCATCGGTGCGCATAAGCGGCAGTCCATCTGCGGCAAGCTGCCATCGGGTTGCCCGGCCTTCTGCATCGGTAAAGGCGATCAGACGCCGCCAGCGGTCATATTCAAAGCTCTCTGTGGTACCGTCCGCCTGGGTGACTATCAATGGCTGACCGTCACGCCCGTGATGAAACCGGGTCATCTGGCCTGCGGCATCGGTGCGCTCCTTCAGCCAGCCGTATTTGTCGTAAGCATACTTTGTTTGGCTCCCCGAACAGTCGGTGTGCGCCAGTAGGAACCCGACACTGTTCCAGCTGAAGCGCTGAATACCCGATGCGGCATCACAAATGCGCACCAGGTTGCCCTCGTCGTCATGGTTGTATTCGGTAATACGCCCCAGTGCGTCCATTTCGCGGATCAGGTTACCCACCACGTCATAGGTAAATTCGCGCAGATTACCCGCCATATCCGTGATACGCACGGGCAGGTTCCACTGCGGATGATAGTCAATGCGCTGCATTTGACCATCTGGCGCGGTGATGGCAGTAGTGTTACCGCGCTCGTCGTAGCGATAGTGGGTAGTGCGCCCGAGTGGTTCAATCACCTTCAGCGGCTGCCCACGTCCGTTCAGCTTCAGCCGCGTATGGCCGCCGCTGGCATCGGTAAACCCCGTCAGATCGTGGTTAGCATCAAATTCATAGCGCGTCTGGCGCCCAAGTACATCGGTAACACGGGTGTACCCCTGACCGTATTCGAAATGCCATTCTTCTCCCAGGCTGTTACGGTGGGCGAGCACTTTGCCCTCCGGCACCAGCCGATCGTAATGGTAGAAGCAGGCCAGCTCACCGGACAGGCGGTGTGCCACCATCATATGGTTGCGATAGTGGAAATCGCGCACCACCTCATCCCTGCCGTTGCGCACGGCCATCAGATCGCCCCAATCTGAGTAATCATACTGGCACAGCAGGTCGGCAGACTCTGGCTCTGAAGGGTGATAGCAGGCAACGCTACTGAGTCTGCTGACTTCCGCCCCTGATGCCAGGGCTATCTGGCGGAAGGAGATGGCAAAGCGCCGCCCGGCGCTGTCGGTGATGCTAACGGGCTGGTGCAGGGCATTGTAGGTCAGGGTAAGAGCGTTACCATGACGATCTTCAATAGCGCTTAACTGCCAGCGCCGGGCCGCCGTGGCATGGGCGAAAATCCAGTGACGGCTGCCATCGCCCTCTGTCAGCCGGTATTGCCCGGACACGGGCTGCGACAGCCAGAGCTGTTCATAACGATGGAAACGGGCGGGATAGCCCGGCAGCACATCGGGAAAGTCGATATTGCGCCCCTGCTCATCAGTGAAGATAACAATACCATCGCGCTTTTCAATACTCAGAGAAAACGGCAGCGACCAGCCCTGTCCAAGCCAGCCGTTGCCGGTGACATCAGAGAAATAGCTGCGCTGCCAGCTCAGTGGCACCGCTGCCGGAAAATCAAAGTCGTTGTCTTCTTCACCCGCCAGCACTTTGATACCCAGCAGCGGATTAACCGGGTTGCCAACGGTAAGATTCAGTTTGCAGGGTTCAGTTTTGCTTTTACCGCCTTTTCCGCTGGCGCTACCGCCTTTATCACTGCCCGCCTTGCGCCCGTTGCGACTGACGGCCTTAGCCTCGTTTTTAGCTGCCCCGCTCTCGGCCTTTACCAGCGCTTTTTCGGCCATTTCAGCGCCCTCTTTTGCCGCAGTTTTCCCCGCTTTGGCGACGTCAACCGCTTTGCCAGCTTTGGCAGCCAGCTTACCTGCCTTAAATGCCGCCCCGCCTCCCGGCACGAAGTTAGCGGCCGCAGAAGCGGCAGAGAGAGCAGCATTGCCGTAATCGCCTTCGGCAGTGTAGATAGCAGCGTTGGCACCGTCCGCCACCGCGCCGACGATGGGCACAGCACCCAATATATCAAGACCGGTATGTACCCAGTCTCCGTAGCTGCTCCACCAGCTTTTTTTTACCTGTGGATTAGCGCTGCCGGCGTTAACGCGGCCCTGAGGGGCGGGTGCATACTGCAATTTGCCAATCGTATTTCCTGTTGCCATATAGATCCCTGTACTTCATTCGGAGCTATGATCAGTTGCATCAAGCGCTGCAAATCATCATGGCTCCGCGAAACATCATTATTTAAATAAGATGAATGACATTCACAAAAATATAGAATTTCATCGCCGTCATAAAACACCTAAGAGGTAATATTCTGACGGAGTGAAAACATCAAAATGGGCACTAACGAGAAAAAAACCTGATAATATTAACTGTAATACCCAGCACACAGGAAATAATCAGCGGCCACTGCACCAGCCCGAGAAAAATATCGAAAGCATCTTTATCGATATATTTCCCTGACAGATAAAGCAGAGGCTGAATAACTGCCAGCATCAGGCAGAAAAGAGTCCGCTTTTCACGCCAGATATTAATGATTAAGAAACAGGAAATTGCGGCCAGGATCACCGCCAACGTCGCCGTTTTAAGTACGGGTGCAAATCCTCTCAGCCATTCTCCCCAATGGAACTCTCCGTCACCGGCCAATGAGATAAGTAGCCATAGTGCGCCATAACCCAGCATCATATTGATGCCAAGAAAAATAAGCGCATGACTGATAACCAGTGCAATTCGCAGCAATCTTGGCAGGGTTAATATTTTTGTGGTGCCCATTTCATCCCTTTTGAAACGGCTTTTTTAGCGATCTCATCGAGTTTATGATCATCCCCTTGTGACCTTCCCTCTTTACTGTACAAAAACGTAAGTACGGACGAGAAAGAATCACCATTATTGGTTTTAACTGTCGGATCGCCACCATGATCAAGTAGCCAGTTTACCGTATTAAGCTGAAAACCAGCCAACGCTTCAAACAGCACCGTACGTCCTACAGAGTCTCTTTCATTCACATCAGCACCGCGCTCAACTAATAAAGCCAGTGTGGCAAGCGAGTTATCAGCAGCAGCACCAAATATCAGCGGAGAGTCTCTGACGATAACTTTTGGGCTCATGCCGCCATCCAGCAACGCCTTAATATATTCCGGGCTGGTCGATCTCGCAGCCACCCCTGCAACGCTTCCCATATCTGGCACACGCTGTAACGGATCGGCACCTTGTTTAACCAGTACTGACATGATCTTCAACTGTTGTGCTTTTTCGTCTGACGCCGCCTGTAAGGCATAAAACAGCAGAGTCATATCCTGGTTACCCGGCTTATTTAAATCGGTGTTCCTGGACAGAGAAACCACAACGTCCAGATTACCGTCATAAATGGCCTGAGCGAGACTCAACTGAGTTCCATGGAAAAAATCTTCAGGTGGATAAGTTTTCATTGCATGACATCCTGAAAGGGTAAAAAGTGATAGCAATATGCTCAACAGGCTTATCCTGCTGACTTTGCAAAAAAAATCCTTTATGTTCATAAAATTCCTCACTGAGACAACAGGATAGATTCATCTTCATGCTTTTCCAGCTCGATACAATGCAGCACCTGATCCATACCATGCTTGCTGACCGTGCTGCCTGTTCCACCTTCCATATCGTGACGTATTCCCACAGATTTTGGTGCCATAACGACGCCAGCACCAAGTGCCCCAAACCCGTAAATGAGCGCAGCACCGCCCCAAAATCCCGGCTCCTGTATTGAGGTCAGAACCTCACCGTTTACCCGATAAGCGTTGATATTTTCAGTACCTTTTGGCGTTACGACAGTCCCACCGTACTTTTCAACCGTGCCCGACTTCAAACCTGCCGCATTATACGTCCAACCGGGTTTACCGCTGGCCTGCGACGCAGCAGAGGCTAATCCTCCCCCCAGAGAGTGGCCTACGATATCAATATGCTCAGCGCTATTTCTGGTCAATGTGCCTATTTTTACCGCTTCCTTATAGTACTCAGATTTTAAACCAATACCCTGCTGGAGATTATTTTTCCAGTCTATCCACTCTGGCATACGCGTACCGCGAAAAACCACCGAAGCAGACATATCATCAGCAAATACACGCTTATCTGGCACGTAAACGCGCGACCTGAAGCCGGGCTGCCCCTCTATTTCGAGATCTGATGACTTTAGCCCGTATTTAGACAATGCTTTTGCATCATCACTAATATCATTCCACCCTTCCGGGATCGGCGGAGTCGGTTTTGTCGCATCGCGCGGCTCATAAACATAGTCAGCAAGGCGGGCTTTTTCCACCCCGGCGTTATTCAGCTCCAGCCGCTCGGCGGCGGCGCGGACTTTGGCATCACTGCTCTGCTTGCCTTTATCAATCAGTGCCTTACGCCGCTCCCACGCCTCATGTTTAGTGATAGCGGCTCCGCCCCGCCCGCCTACTGCCTTGCCGTTCATGGCGAACAGGTCATTAATCCGATTAAGCGGGCTACCGCCGATAAAAGTGTCGGGACTGTGTTCAAGCGACCAGCAGTCGCCCTCAACGGTTCCACTTACCACACCTTTATTGCTCCCGGCTGCATCGCCAATGGTAACGGGCACAAAGCTACGGTCGAAGATAAACGCCGGATGACCATTGAAGTTGACGGAATCTACCGTGCTCTTGGACGAGCCTAACGTTGTGGTGACCGGATAAGGCACCGGGGTAGGGATCCCCGGCGTAAAGCAGGCATCGGGGGCAATGCCCACCACTTTATAAGCCCCATCCTTACGCGCTGCATACTGTTCAGCCATCAGCTTCTCCCGGTTGTCGTTGCTTTAGCAGGCTCGGCGGCAGGGGCACAAACCCGCTGGAATGAGGATCACCGTTAAGACGCGCCGCCAGCATCTGCTGCTGCTGGCGTTCTTCTTCAGCTATAAAGCGCAGTTCAGTCATTACGGGGGACATCAGCTCAGACACCACCGTACGATAGCTACAGTGAATCTTGCGCGTTGGCAGATCGATGACCAGCGTATCCAGCCGCATATCCTGCGCTACTCCGGCTCCCTGTTCGGTAGTCAGGAAAATAAACAGCGATTCGACGGGCACACTCAAGTGGATCTGCTGATCCGCGACTTCGCTCGCGGCAACCAGATAGCGCAGCGAAACCGGTAATCTTTTTAGCGGTTCGGGCAGAGGAAACTGTAGCCACGGATGTGCCCCATTCCAGTAATCAAAGCTGAAATCCTGCGGCAAAAGAGGATGACGATCGCGTTGCCAGGCCTGGTCGTAGCTTCCGGCATGTTCGATACGCCCCTGCCATCCACGGCCATAGAAGCCAAATCCTGCTGGCGCTATAGCCCGATCGATATTCTCTACCGGATGCGTCACCCACTCAATCTGTGGGGCGGGCAGGCGCTGAACCTTGGTTTGCTTCAGGATGGCACGCGGATACCAGCCCATCCCCACGGTGTTAGCTGGCGAAGCAATAGGTTCGGCTCCCGCTGGTTGATAAAATCCTCCGACGGCATATTCATAGCGTAAATCGAGTGACGCGATCGGCTTTGCTTCTCCCAGCTGCCAGCTGGCGATCATCTTGCGCCATTCACGGGCGCCGAAAATTCGGATAAGCCGGGTGGCTTCGCCGATACGTATCCCCGCAGTGAAGCTTTTCACCGCGTTGTCCTGCGGTGCCCAGGCGGTTGCGTTGATCACCACATCCAGTCGTGGCTTGTAAGGTGCCAGATCGCTTTCAAAGCGAGTACTGCTGCGACCGGTCTCACCGAAGTACTCGTCCTGTTCTACCAGTTCCCCCTGCTCTTTACACAGACGGAGCGTGCCAGAATGAATATCCAGATCGTAACTCAGACGGGCCACCACGCTGGTAAAACCGTGATCTTGCTGGTCAAGAGATTCAAATTGCAGCGCGGGAAAAGGCGTTAAATTAATGAAGTTTTGCATAATCAGTTGATATCTATCTGTGTGCCGTCCAGATCAATCATCTTCTCACCAACCAGCTTGATTTTGCTGCCGCTAAGCGTGATGGTGCCATCCTTTTCCAGTACAATTGCCGCCTCGCCGCATACCAGCGAGATTTTATCTTCCGCACTGTAGTCGGCGGTCGTCCCAGCTGAAAGGTTGATATCCTTGCCGCTGTTAACCGAATATTTCATCCCCACGTTATGTATTTGCATTGCGCCAGTGGTGGTCACCCAGCCAGCGCCAACGTTGAGGAGATAAGCCGCGCCAATATTGGTATTTTGCGCCAGGCCCACGTTCAGCATTGAAGCCAGCACGATAGTTTCTGTTTTTGCCCGATCTACCTGCAATGATTGATTACCATTAATACTGACCGATTGATTCTGCCCGATGCGCACTTTTTCATTCTTATCCACCGTTTCAGTCCGGTTACTGTGCACGGTGATGGTTTCATTGCCGTCTACGGTTTCAGTACGGTTCTGGTGGATAGTGATCGTTTCATTCTGGTCAACCGTTTCGGTGCGATCTTTCTTCACCTGTGTGGTTTCATTACCACCAATAGTTTTACTGCGGTTGCTACCAACCAGTCGCGTTTCGTCGTTCTCAATTTCGGTGTCCATATTGCGCTCAGCATGGATCCACACCTGCTCCGCGCCCGCCTTATCCTCGAAGCGCAGCGCGTTAGCGTTGTCCGGCGTGCCGTCCTTCGAGCGGCTCATAAAGCCCATCTGCGTCGCGGCGGCCGGCAGCGCCCACGGCGGCATGCTCGCCTCGTTGTACACGCGCCCGGTGATGATTGGCCGGTCCGGATCGCCGTTGATAAAGTCGACGACCACCTCGTCGCCCACGCGCGGGATCTGCACACCGCCGTAGCCCTGACCCGCCCAGGCGCTGGAAACGCGCACCCAGCACGAGCTGGTGTCGTCGCCCTTCGCCAGCCGATCCCAGTGAAACTTCACCTTGATGCGGCCATATTTATCGGTCCAGATCGACTCGCCCTCCGGCCCCACCACCTTCGCCGTCTGCGGCCCGTGGGTGCGCGGCCACGGCGTGTCCGGCTGTGCGCGGAACGTTACGGCGGAGGGGATCACGCGGATGGCGATATTGTGTTTTGTTCCGCCGGCACCGTCGCCGCTGGCGTACTGATTCTCTTCAAAATCGTAGTACGCCTCGGTAGTCAGGTACTCGCCGTTATCGCTGATAAACGGCGCGTTCAGCACCGTAAAGGTATGGCCCGGCGCCAGCCCCAGCGCGGTACCGGCGGCACCGATCTGCTGGTGCTCCACCTGCCACACCTCCTGGCGGATGCGCGTGTAGAACTCGCCGTGCTCGTGGTCGACAAAGTGGCCCGGCCAGTCGTAGACGTCGATGGCCCCCGGCTGCGGCGAGGCCGGATTCTGCCGCGCCTGGAGCATCCACGCGTTCGGCTTGCGGAAGTCGTAGTCGTCGATGCTGTACATCCCCGGCGTGACGCTGTCCTCCAGCGACCACAACCCGATGCCCTCTGCGCTGGTGCTGCCGCCGGACGGCGTGACGTGGTAAGGGATCGCCTCGTAGCCGCTGAACGGCTGATGCTGCGCCGCCGCGTCCATCAGCACCAGCGTGTGCCCGTCCGCCTCGTGGCGGAAGTAGTAATAGATCCCCTCCAGCTCCATCAGCCGGCTGATAAAGTTAAAGCTGCTCTCCTGGTACTGCACGCAGTACTCCCAGCTGCGGTAGCTGCCGGTCAGGCGGTCTTCCAGCCTGACGTTGTACTCGCCGAGCAGGGTTTTGACGATCTGCGGCACCGTCTGCCCCTGGAAAATACGCAGGTTTTTATCCCGTTTCAGCGGCCACAGGTCCGGCTCCATCATCAGGGTATACACCGCATAGCGCGTGCCGCCCAGCTCCAGGCTGCTGACCGAGACTTTGGTGATTTTACCGTTCAGGTAGCGGGTGCTCATTATCCCCTGGGTGGGGATGGAGATGACGATCGGCTGGCCGAGCAGCGCCTTGCGCTCGATGCGCGCGTCGGTGCTTAACAGCTGTACGCTCAGCTCAAATGAGTGCGACAGCGCTTCGCGCCCGCTAAGACGCCAGAACAGCAGCCCGTCCATCGGCAGCTGGACGGTGATACGGTCAAACATAACTCTCTCCTTAAAACGGCGCCCGCAGGTTGGCGGGCGTGGTCTTTAATTCTGTGGTTTTAGCCGCCGGGCGCGTGGGTTATTTTGATTATCGACAATAACGGCCGCCTGTTTTCTTTGATCTATTTTCAGCGCACCACCAGGTTAATTTTATATCTTCAACAATGGCAATCTTAAGAAAAAAGCTATTTCTTTACCGAATAAAAAGAACCATCAGTGGTGCCAGCATCAGTTAACAGTGAGAGATTTTGACGATCGACCTTAAATCTGAACAGATGTACTGATGTGTCCGGGTCTCCTCCGCAGATTGCGTATTTTTTATCCTCGCGCACATCAACAATATAATAATTCTTATCTGATCCCTCATCAAAATCGTAAGCCAGACAGTGATCCCTTAATGAAGATAATTTGTTATCACGGATCGCCTGATGGACCATCAGTACGGCAATATCTTCATTTTTTTGTTTAATCTGAAAAGTCTTTTCATTTATTGCTAACTTGCTTAATGGCGGAGAATTTGCTGGGAATAAAGCCAGTGAAAAAATAAAGATTAGAGTAATAGCAAGTATATTTCTCATTATTTAATGTATCTTAGTCAGGATCGGTTAAATTTGGCGATCGAATAAATCAGGTTCAGACAAAAAATTGAGATAGTTCGAACAATAGTATCACCTTTATTATCCATACGATGATCTATTATTAATGATCACATCCACCTTCCAGTCTGGTTTACCAGCACCTTATTGCCCTGAGTGACTTTTAGCGTTGGTGGTTCAAAAGAGATATGGTATTCGACAATGCCACTTTTAAAAATAGCGCCTGTGGCATGATGAGTTTTATCATCATCAATGGATCTCCCTCTAAGCTTTATCTTACTGTTATCTTTATTGCGTAAACCAAAATAAGTCACGTCCTGGCAGGATACATTAAAATCCCCACACCCGTTCACAATGGTAATTGTGAAACTATCCGTCGAAAACGTTCTGGTTTTCATCATACTGGTTAATTTCGCATCTTCTTTTTTAAGTGAAAAAGACTTGGGGGCATAGAACTCTCCTGCGATGGGATCGCTAACTAATTTCCACATCATCCCCCGATGATTTATTGAAAGTTCAGCCTTGCCATTTTTTCCACCAAAAGTAGAGTTAAACAATATATTTGCTTTATCGCCGATAACGCTGCCGTGTAAATTATCTTCGCTGTCGTCCGCACAATCGATGCGGTTCCCTTTCTGGGTAACGTAACAATAGCTTCCGTTTAATTTATCAGCAATCTGATTTATCTTTAGTGATAATTTTGAATAAGGCGTGCCATCTTCATCATTAATCACACCACTCCAGTGGCCAGAAAAATCGGGCATGGAAAATACTGAAAAGGAGAGCAATGCGATTAATAAAGCAATGCCATTGACTATTTTACTCATTTATATTTCCGCAGCGGGTCGGGCGCAAGAAAAATTTCAGTGATAACGGTGGTGCTATGGCCACCGTTATCCCTGCAGCCCCTGGTTTACTGGCTAAAATCATCGGCGCGTTGCGCCGTCATCTTCAGATAGCAGCTATCGGCAATAACCGCAGACAGCGTTCCACCGGCTTCCTGAGAGGCAAACGCATTACAGTCTAAATCCCTGAATTTTACCCACTGGCGCTGCGCATCAATAAAGTTCTTTTTCACATCAGAACTCATTTCCGAGATAAACTTCTTGTAATTATCATTCAACCTTTTATCCTGAACGATTATTTCACCCGCAAGACAATCACGCATTGAGACTGTTACCCCGCCCGCTTTATCCATACACTGATTATAGCTGACAGAATAAGCCAGCTCTTTAGCCTGCACGGTAAACGAAAACAGAAGTGCAATAAATGTAGCAATAAATATTTTCATTTTATATCCGGTCCGTTAACATTTTAAACGCACTGTTTTTTTCATCAAGATATCGATTCACTAATCCAGATTTAGTTTTTTCATTTAGCTTAGAAAGGCTATTTACATAGTCTGTTCTGTTGCTGTACAGCTGGTTAATAAATTCCCTGTCAAAATTAACATTATCTACCGGCGTTGTGGCTTTAACTTCATTAACAGCTTGAGTCAGCATTTCCGCCGCTTTACCATGCTGGACAGATGTCGACCATGCAACGTCCTGTACGGCAGCACTCCTCAACGAAAGGTCAACACCCGTACTATCTAAAACTTTTTCAAGTGCTGGCTTAAAGTGTGTTCGCTCAATAAAAGCATGTTGCGCATTGAACATCTCGTCAGGTTGACTGTTAGCAATTTCTTTCCATTTACTCTCAAAAGAGCCGGACTTTTCGGGATTCATACCACTGAACTCTTTAGTCCACTTTGCGCCTTCATTTTGCAAAAACTTCTGCACCTGATGTCCACCTTTAGCTGAAGATGCAAGCTGATAAGCACCATAAGACTTACCTCCAGGATCTCCTCTCCCGGATGAGACAGTTGCCGCAGCCTGAGCATATTGGCCTGGACGTCTTCCGGTCTCATATTTCATTGAAAGGTCGCCACGCCGGTGGCTTTCTGTATCCGAAGAAGAAGGTGGTGATTTTTTTACCGCCGTCCCTTGCTTACTCCCCTTTTTTGCCGGGAACAGCGCCTCCACGGCACTGGTAATATTTGCTTTATGGGATGAGCCCGGCGCGGCGGTCGCTGCCGCGCTACCGTCATTCAGATTCAGCTTACCGCCGGTATTGATAAAGCCATCCTGTTCCACGCAGAAATTAAAGCCCTTGCCCACAATATTGATCTGCCCGCCGGCGGTTAGTTCAATGGCGCTTTCACCGCACTCCAGGCGCAGCGTGGTGCCGGAACCAATCACGTAGGTTTCTGCCGCCGCATCGCTTTTCCCTTTGCCGGTTAGCAGCTGTTCAGCCCCCTTAATGCCGTGCACGCGATCGGTCTCTACCCGGTGCAGCTCACTTTCTCCAACGTAATGACTGTGGTTTTTACCCACGCTGTGGCTGGCGTCATTCTTCACCTGGGTGTCCATATTGCGCTCGGCCTGGATCCACACCTGCTCCGCGCCCGCCTTATCCTCGAAGCGCAGCGCGTTAGCGTTGTCCGGCGTGCCGTCCTTCGAGCGGCTCATAAAGCCCATCTGCGTCGCGGCGGCCGGCAGCGCCCACGGCGGCATGCTCGCCTCGTTGTACACGCGCCCGGTGATGATTGGCCGGTCCGGATCGCCGTTGATAAAGTCGACGACCACCTCGTCGCCCACGCGCGGGATCTGCACACCGCCGTAGCCCTGACCCGCCCAGGCGCTGGAAACGCGCACCCAGCACGAGCTGGTGTCGTCGCCCTTCGCCAGCCGATCCCAGTGAAACTTCACCTTGATGCGGCCATATTTATCGGTCCAGATCGACTCGCCCTTCGGCCCCACTACCTTCGCCGTCTGCGGTCCGTGGGTGCGCGGCCACGGCGTTTCCGGCTGCGCGCGGAACGTCACGGCGGAGGGGATCACGCGGACGGCGATATTGTGTTTTGTTCCGCCGGCTCCGTCACCGCTGGCGTACTGATTCTCTTCAAAATCGTAGTACGCCTCGGTAGTCAGGTACTCGCCGTTATCGCTGATAAACGGCGCGTTCAGCACCGTAAAGGTATGGCCCGGCGCCAGCCCCAGCGCGGTACCGGCGGCACCGATCTGCTGGTGCTCCACCTGCCACACCTGCTGGCGGATGCGCGTGTAGAACTCGCCGTGATCGTGGTCAACAAAGTGGCCCGGCCAGTCGTAGACGTCGATGGCCCCCGGCTGCGGCGAGGCCGGATTCTGCCGCGCCTGGAGCATCCACGCGTTCGGCTTGCGGAAGTCGTAGTCGTCGATGCTGTACATCCCCGGCGTGACGCTGTCCTCCAGCGACCACAGCCCGATGCCCTCTGCGCTGGTGCTGCCGCCGGACGGCGTGACGTGGTAAGGGATCGCCTCGTAGCCGCTGAACGGCTGGTGCTGCTGCGCCGCGTCCATCAGCACCAGCGTGTGCCCGTCCGCCTCGTGGCGGAAGTAGTAATAGATCCCCTCCAGCTCCATCAGCCGGCTGATAAAGTTAAAGCTGCTCTCCTGGTACTGCACGCAGTACTCCCAGCTGCGGTAGCTGCCGGTCAGGCGGTCTTCCAGCCTGACGTTGTACTCGCCGAGCAGGGTTTTGACGATCTGCGGCACCGTCTGCCCCTGGAAAATACGCAGGTTTTTATCCCGTTTCAGCGGCCACAGGTCCGGCTCCATCATCAGGGTATACACCGCATAGCGCGTGCCGCCCAGCTCCAGGCTGCTGACCGAGACTTTGGTGATTTTACCATTCAGGTAGCGGGTGCTCGTTATCCCCTGGGTGGGGATGGAGATGACGATCGGCTGGCCGAGCAGCGCCTTGCGCTCGATGCGCGCGTCGGTGCTTAACAGCTGCACGCTCAGCTCAAATGACTGCGACAGCGCTTCGCGTCCACTAAGACGCCAGAACAGCAGCCCGTCCATCGGCAGCTGTACGGTGATACGGTCAAACATAGATTCACTCCAGGAAAACAGCGCCCGCGCAACGGCGGGCGGGGGATCAGCTTTGCGGATTTAACAGCCACGCACCTTCGTGTTCGATGGTGATGGTCTGGCTGCGCGTCTGGCGGCCGTTGGAGATGCGGAACTGGTATTCACCCGGCGGCAGTTGCAGGGTGGCAAAACCGTTGGGGGATGGCATCAGCGCTTCGGCCTTGCCGTTGATTTCCACCTGCTCACCGCGCGCCAGCTGTAGCCACACCTGTGCCACCGGTGCAGGCGGCGGTGCCACCATGGGGGCCTGTACTGCCGGTTGCTCTACCGCAGCCGGGGCGTTGCTGGCCACCTCCGCTGCCGGTGCCTGGCTGGTTGGCGGCTGCGTACCGTCACCGCCCGAATTCAGCAGCGCACCCACGCCAATCCCCACCAGCACCCCGGCGGCAATCAGCCCCGGCAGCTTGTAACGCTGTAGCCTGTTCACCGCCGTCGCCGTGGGTTCTTCATCCTCCACCGCCACCAGCATGGTGCCGGGGCCATCGACGTTGACCTGATGAATGGCGTCGAGATCCGATTCTTTCAGCTCCATCAGCGCCGCCAGCTGGTCAACGGTCTGCGGACGATCTTCCGCCTGTAGCGCCAGCGCGTGGTCGATGGCGCTCAGCAGCGCCAGCGAGTAGCCCGCCGGACGGCGCTGCGCCAGCGGCCGGTAGTTATCCTCAATGCTGCGCACCACGCTGACCGGCGGCGGCGAACCGACAATCAGCGTATGCAGCACCGCGCCCAGCGCGTAGATATCGGTCCAGGTGCCCTGCTCGCTTTCGTTATCGTCGCTGTACTGTTCGATCGGGGCAAAACCCGGCTTGAGCATAGTTTCGGTTTCATCGGACAGGTTGCCAATCGCCTTACGCGCCGAACCAAAGTCCAGCAGTACCGGCACGCCGTTATCCTGGATCTGGATATTGTCCAGCGAGATATCGCGATGCAGGTAGCCTTCCTGATGGATGGTGTTAATGGCACCAAACAGCGGCGGCAACAGCCTGCGGATCCAGGCTTCGTTAATGATTTCCGGGCGCTGCTGTTGCAGGCGCGACAGGGTGGTGCCGCTGTAGAACGCGGTGCCCATGTATGCCGTATCGTTTTGCACCCAGAAGCGCAGCACGTGCAGCAGGTTCGGGTGGGTAAAGCGCGCCAGCAGGCGCGCCTCCTGAATAAAGCTGTTCAGCCCGGCATGAAAGGTCTTGCTGAAGTGTTCGCTACGCAGTACCAGCGTCAGGTCGTCATTGCGCACCGCCAGCGAGGCGGGCATAAACTCTTTGATGGCGATGGTGCGTTCCAGCTGATGGTCACGCGCGCGGTAAACAATGCCAAAGCCGCCGCCGCCAATCACCTGCTCAATTTCAAACTCATTGAATCGGTAGCCAACCGGTAGCGCATTGGGCATCGTCTGGCTGTTGTCCTGTTGTGACATAATTGATAACTCTCTGATAGCTAATGGCTTTACGCCTCAAACTGACACTGGAATTCGCCCTGGTGTAACGTAACGCGCAGGCGACGGTATTGTTCGTCGCGCGCGCTGGCAGACAGCAGCATCTGGCTCATTTGCGGCAACAGGGTATTGGTAAGAATGGCGTCGACCATACGGCCGCCGGACTCCACTTCGGTACAGCGCTGAACAATCTGGCTAATCACGCTGTCATCCACTTCGGAGATGATACCGTGATTCTCCTCGAGCCGCCGCTGAATACGCTGAAGTTGCAGACGCACGATATTGGCCAGCACCTCATCATTGAGCGGATAGTAAGGCACCACCAGCAGGCGGCCCAGCAGGGCGGGAGGGAACACCTCCAGCAGCGGCGGGCGCAGCGCAGCGGCCAGATCGTCCGGCTGCGGGATCAGTTCCGGGTCGGCACACATGGCGCTAATCAGCTGCGTACCGACGTTAGAAGTGAGGATAATGATAGTGTTGCGGAAATCGATATGCCGCCCTTCGCCATCCTCCATCCACCCCTTGTCAAACACCTGGAAGAAGATCTCATGCACGTCCGGGTGCGCCTTTTCAATTTCATCCAGCAGCACAACGCTGTACGGGCGGCGGCGCACCGCTTCGGTCAGAACGCCGCCTTCGCCGTAGCCCACGTAGCCCGGCGGTGCGCCCTTCAGGGTGGAAACGGTGTGCGCCTCCTGGAACTCGCTCATATTGATGGTGATAATATTCTGTTCGCCGCCGTACAGGGTTTCCGCCAGCGCCAGCGCGGTTTCGGTTTTACCCACCCCGGATGGCCCGCACAGCATAAAGACCCCGACCGGCTTGTTGGGGTCATCAAGACGCGCGCGCGAGGTGCGTACCCGTTTGGCAATCAGGTCAAGGCCGTGGCGCTGGCCGATCACCCGCTGGTTAAGGGTATCCGCCAGCTTAAGCACCGCGTCGATTTCGTTTTTCACCATGCGCCCCAGCGGAATGCCGGTCCAGTCGGCGACCACCGCCGCCACCACGTTGGCATCCACCGCCGAAAACAGCAGCGGGGCTTCGCCCTGCAGTTCATGCAGCTGCTGCTGGCGTTCGGCAAGATCACGATGCAGGCTCGCCTCGTCTTCCGCCGCCTCTGCGCTTAGCTGCCCGCGCAGGGCGATAATCTCGTCCACCAGCGCGCGCTCCTGCTGCCAGCGCTCATTGAGACTGCCGCGCTGTTCAGCAAGCGCCGCCAGCTGCTGTTCCAGCTGCGTCACACGCCCGGCCTCGCCGATGCCGACTTTCGCCTCGCGCCCGGCGATATCGCGCTCAATCTCCAGCGCGTGAATACGATGCAGGCAGTCTTCCAGCTGCGGCGGCTGGGCGCTCTGGCTGACGGCAACGCGCGCACAGGCGGTGTCCAGCAGCGCCACCGCCTTATCCGGCAGCTGACGCGCCGGAATATAGCGATGGGAGAGCCTGACCGCCGCCGCAACGGCCTCGTCCAACAGCAGCACCCGATGGTGCTGTTCCAGCGGGCTGACGGTGCTGCGCAGCATCAGCAGCGCTTTCTCCTCGTCCGGCTCGTGCACCTGCACGGTCTGGAAGCGGCGGGTCAGCGCCGGGTCTTTCTCAATGTACTTTTTGTACTCCGCCCAGGTGGTGGCACCGATGGTGCGCAGCTGACCGCGTGCCAGCGCCGGTTTCAGCAGGTTGGCGGCATCGCCTGTGCCCTGCTGACCGCCCGCGCCGACCAGGGTGTGGATCTCGTCGATAAACAGGACGATCGGCGTTGGACTGGACTGTACTTCATTAATTAGCGCCTGAAGCCGCGCCTCAAATTCGCCCTTCATGCCGGCTCCGGCCTGCAGCATGCCGATATCCAGCAGCCACAGCTGCACCTGTTGCAGCGGTTCAGGCACCTCGCCAGCGGCGATACGCAGCGCCAGCCCTTCCACCACCGCCGTTTTGCCTACCCCGGCTTCCCCGGTGAGTAGCGGGTTGTTTTGGCGACGGCGCATCAGAATATCCACCATCTGGCGGATCTCCGGGTCGCGCCCGGCCACCGGATCGATCTTGCCATCGCGCGCGCGCGCCGTCAGGTCCTGGGCGTACTGCGCCAGGGTTCCCTGCTGCTGCGGCACCTCGCCGCTGGCGGTCTGCGGCGCGATGCTGACCTGCTGAGCTTCTTTGCTGTCGCCAAACACCCGCTCAAACTGCTCCAGCAGCACGTCAACGCTGACGCGGCTGAACTGCGGCGAGATGCTTTTCAGCAGGTTGGCGAGATTGAAGGTTTTCAACAGGCCGATCAGCAGGTGGCCGCCGCGGATCTGCTGTACGCCGAACTTCAGCGAGCCGTAAACCCAGGCGCGTTCCACCGCGCTGTCGATATGTTCGGACAGGTCAGAGACCGCGCTGGCTCCGCGCGGCAGCCTGTCGAGCGCCGCCACGATATCCCGCGTCAGCGCCTCTTCATCCAGTGAAAAATGGCGGATAAGCTGCTGTAGGTCACCGCCCTGATGCTGCATCAGCTGATGCAGCCAGTGCACCAGCTCCACATAGGGGTTGCCGCGCAGTTTACAAAACGCGGTGGCGCTCTCCAGAGAGGTAAATAACAGCGTATCCAGTTTGCCGAACAGTACGGCGCGGCTGATTTCTGACATGGTTGATCCCGGTAGTGAGTATTCTGTTGAAAAACGGCATGATTGCGCGGCGTGCAATCATCATCAGACGGCGGATTGATAAGCGTTAATCGGGTTATCTTTTTAACGATTTAAAGTCAACAACGAAAATAATATAAGCAACAAAGAAGAACATGGCAGAGTATCTTATTGAAGAATCATCCCATGCGGCGTAGCCAAAGAAGCGATATATATCGTCAGCACCAAACTTGATAATCTGATACTGGATAAATGAAAAAATCATCACAACTATAATGGTAAATAAATTATGATGCCTGAAAGTAATTTCACGCCCAGACCTCAAAAAGATAAAAAAAGCTAAAATGGCAACCGAGCATACTTCATAACCGAGGGTAATTAACCAGGAGTTGTCAGAGATAGTCACTTCACTGTACATAATAAATTCAACCTAATTGAGTTGACGGATACTATATGCTGTAGAGGCAACGCCTGTTAACTCCGCAGCCATAGGGACTTTTCCCATCTCTTGCCAACCCCGAAAAAAAATCAGAGTTGATATGATTAAACAAGCGCCAGGAGCCTTGCTTTGGTAACTTACGCGCCATGCCATAGCCGGACAAAGCAATATCAATGCTTGCATAGGCCAAGTCCGCCTTGTTATTACTGTATCCCAGCTTTTTCGCCACTTCTCGATAGGCCTGACGCGTATAACCTTGCTTTTCCGTCCGGTACAGAAGGTAATAACCACTTTCATAGGTGTTGTTCATCCCATGTACAATCAGAGGTGTACCGTATGTCGCACATGCAACCCCTAAGGATGCAGCACAAACACCGAAACCAGCAAACACCTGACTACCACCGCTGACAAAACCTATCTGTTTCAGAAAAAGATTGGCTTTTTTATCCCGAACTGATTTTTCTATCGCTAAGTATTGTTTTACTTTCCCAGAAATAATATCAAACTCCTGAAGCCTTAACCGATCCATCTCTTTTTTGATGATTTCATAGCCACCCTGTACAGACAGGCAGTTAATATCCACTTCATTGCTTACGTAACGAATAAGATCATTAATCTCTTTCTGAAAAAGGTAACGCGTTACACCTTGAGGAAGCCAGGTTTGCGAAAGTGAATAACTCATCTGGCGTAATTGATCTACTACAATTTCAAATTCAGATTTTCTGACACTTGTAAACATAACCACTTCCTTGTTGTTTTTTTATATTATCAAAAAATTTTCTAAACACTTTCCTGTGGCTCCGGGCTAAAGGTGAGATCGCTGCGGTGCTGTGGGATAGCCGGCCGTCCCAGCCAGCTGCTGTATCCCAGCCGCGATGCGCCGCCGAGGGTGACGCCCTGCACCTCGGCGGCATCAAGAATAAGCCGCACCTCCCAGAGAAACTCAATGCCCAGGTACTGACGCACCCAGTCGCGCAGCTGCTGCGCCCAGGGTTCGCCGGGCAGAAAGCGCCGGTAGCTGTCCATCGATAGCGGCCCCAGCTCCAGACGAAACTTGTGCTGCACGTCGCGCACCGCCACGCCGAGAAACGCCGACACGCCGAGTCGCGGCTTGTGCCGCCCGGCCCCCAGGCTGGCGCGGTCGCGGCGATCGACCGGCTGCCAGTGGGGAACGTTTTCCACCAGCCGCACCGGCACCTGAAAGTAGTGGCTGAGAATTTTTTGCAGCCCCTCGGCATCGCGCGCCTGTCGGGTCAGATGCCCGGCCAGCGCCAGGCGTGAATGCGGGCTAAGGCTGCCCTGCCTGAGCTGCCCCGGCTGCCCCATGCCGATCAGGCTGGCGAGCCAGCGCTCAAACTGACGTTTTTCCGCCCTGTCCAGCGCCACCGTGGGCTGCGCATCGGCCCAGGCGCGGTAAAACAGCAGCGTCAGGCGATGGTGGAACAGATCGGTAAAGGCACTGAGGCTGTTGTCCTGATGGTGGTCGCTGCGCTCACGCGCATATTCCGTGAGATGGACGGGCAGCGGGCCGTTGGGGCCAAACAGGCCAAAGCTGTAGATCGACACATCGTGCAGCGCGCTGCCGTCACGCGGCGTGACGCTGGCGATGGCCGCCGGGGCAAAGGCCAGTGACGGCCGCTGTCCGATGCGCAGCGGCTCGTGGCGCGGCAGCGGCGCACGCCCCAGCGGATAGCGCTGGCCGCCCTGCGCATCCAGCCGCCGCAGCAGCTGGAACAAATCGTAGCGCCACGGCGTGGCGCACAGCGCCGCCCAGAAGTCCGGCGGCAGACGATGCAGGCGGTGGATCTTCTCCGCCTGCGCGGCGGGCTGCTGCGTCATATCAGTGTCCTTTTGCCCATGCGTGGCGCCCAGTAGCCGACATCCCCGCGCTGCTGGCTGGTGAGCGTCATTTCGGTAAAGGTGTTGATCGCCACCAGACGTGAGAACACCCGCTCCAGCACGCTGCCGAGTAGCCACGGGCTGCTGCCAGAAAACGCCTGCTCGTCCACCTCCAGCTCAATGCCGATGCCACGGGCAAAGACTATCGGGCCTGGCTCCGGCACGCGCCGGAACACCGGCTTGAGCTGGCAGTGGCGAATGCCGTCGATCTGGCGCGCCGCGGCGGCTTCAGCGAGGTTGGCATACAGCCCGAGCATCTGGCGCAGCGCCGCCGCGCCCTGGCCGTCGTCGCCGTCCATCAGGCTGAGATAGTTCATTTGCAGGTGACTGACCAGCCGCCAGGCGATTTTCCCCTCCGCCAGCGCCGGGCGCGGCGGGGTTGGCCCTTTACGCAGCGTCAGCTGGCGCACCGGGATCGAATCAGGCATCACAAACTGCCCCTGCTGTTGCAGCAGCAGTAACGGCAGGTCGCGGCTGGTGCACATCACCTCGGCGGTGAGATAGCGCAAATCTTCATGCCACGGCGAGTTGTGCTCATCCACCAGCGAAAGAAACACTTCCGAACCCACATAACCTGTGCGCGTACCAAAGCGCTGCGCACGCTCGGACAGGGTGCGCTGTTCGCGCCGCAGCGAGAAATAGGCCCCGTAGTTGCCGCCGTCATCGCTGAAGGTGCTCCAGAATGGGCGAAACTGCTGCTCCTCGCGCTGGCGCTCGCCGCTGGCGTACAGCTTCTGCACCGAGTAAATTTCGTAGTCCAGCGGACGGATGTTATCCACCACCAGGTGGTATTCGTGCACGCTGTCGCTGAGCTTTTGCCGCTGCGCCACCTTTGGAAACAGGTTAATCACCGGGGTGCAGTGCAGCGCCAGATGGCTGTGGTCAATCACCCGCTCCAGGCCTGGGTTGGCGCTGTCCAGCAGCAGCACGATATCGAATTCGCGCGCCTGCGGGTCACAGGCCTGGAGCAGCGGGCGCAGCTGGCCGATGCTGATAAACTGGAAGCGCGCCGGGAAGGCGAAATACTCCTGCAACAGACGATAACCATCGAAGTTGCGCAGATCGTTTGGCAGCAGCGCCTGATCTGCCGCAAACCCCTCCTGCCGTAGCGCATCATCACCCAGCGGCGTGCGCTGCGGGCTGCTGCCCAGGCTCTGGCAATAGCCGCCCACGTAGTGCTGCATCACCAGCTCCAGCAGTTGCAGCGCCTGCATATCCGGCCCGCTAAGAAAGAACATCAGGCTGTCAAAGCTGAGATGGGAAAGCGTGACGCTCTCATCACAGGCAATACGAATACGCAAGGCGCTGACCGCGCCGCGCTGGCTTAGCCCCAGCTCGCCGAGCGGCACGTCGGCCGGAATGCCGCCCAGCTCGACGCTTTTGATGCGCACCGGTTGCAGCATCACGTCATGGGCGGTGGTGTAGCTACAGGTGACGCCATTCTGCTTCAACGCCTGGCTGTCCATCATGGTGCCGCGCGGCACCAGAAAACCGTTGCTGATATCCCCTTTACGGCTGTCCGGCTGCAGTTCGGCAATCGCCATCGACGGCGTTGGCGACAGGTAGTTCGGCGCAATCATCTCCAGCAGGCGCTGGGAGAAACGCGGAAACTCGGCGTCCATTTTCAGCTGCACGCGGGAGGTAAGAAAGGCAAAGCCCTCCATCAGCCGCTCAACGTAGGGATCGGCGACCTCGTCGCCACGTATGCCGAGTCGGCCAGCCACCTTCGGATAGCGCCCGGCAAACTCCGCGCCCATTTCGCGCAGATACGCCAGCTCACGGTTGTAATAGTCGAGCTGCTTACTGTCCATGAAATTGACCTTCTTGGTTAACCGATATCGCGCAGAGCAAAGTGGCCGTTTTCCAGATCCACATCGGTACGAAACAGGAACTCCAGCGGGTACGGCACGCACCACAGGCGGCCCTTGATCTCAATCGACAGCACGTTGTGCAGGTCGAGCGAGCCGATGTCGGACACGCAGCGCACCTGTAACCCGGCGGGCAGAATGCGCGGTTCAAAGTTGAGGATCGCCGCGCTCAACTTGCGCTGGATATCCTGCCATTCAATATCCGACATGCGCTGTCCCGCCAGCGGAGCAATGCCGAAGTTCACCGTCGAGCGCTGCACGTGCGGGAACGGCGACAAATCCTGCTGCGCTTCATTGTTAATGGTATTAAACAGCCATTGCAGATCGCGCAGCACGTTGCGCCGCAGCGCGCTGTGCGAGATCAGGGTGCTGTTCGCCGCTTCACGCGGGTTGTCCGGCGCGTGGTCGGTTAAGCGGTCGAGCAGCGATGGCTGCATTTTGTCGCGCACGTTCAGCCCTTCCTGCTGGCGGCGCTGGCGGTAACCGCCGTGCAGCAGCTTGTGCCCCTCGTCGCTGTGCTGGCTCATAAGCCTGGCTCTGCTTCGCTAAACGCCAGCGTCTCCATGCCCAGCAGCGGGAATTCGGCATCGGCGCTGAACCAGCATTTCTGACCGTGGCCGCTGAACTGCGGGTCGTCGCCCGCCAGCGGCTGCCATTCGGTGAGCGTGGCCAGGCGGTAGCGGTCGTCGGCCTGTTCGCCGAACGGATAGCGTACCGGGATCTGGCACACCTGCTCGCTGCCATCCACCAGCCTGACCAGCGTATGCCGCCATACCAAGTCGGTGACGCTGACCGGTGCCTGAAAGCGCATTTCGCTGATGGCGCTGAACGGCAGCCAGCTGTACTGTCCGTTGGCAATCAGTTCACAGATCGGGCCGAGCCGCCCGTCACCGTCGGTCAGCCAGTCAAAGGCGTGCTGCTGGTTCTGGTGCGTAAGCTGGCCGGGATTGAGCTGCGCCTCGTCTAAGGCGGCGGCGCGCAACTGCTGCGCCCGGGCAGTGTCGCCTGCGGCATCGGCCGCCAGCGCTGCAAGCAGTTGCTCTGCCCAACCCCAGGCCGCTCCCGGCATCCGTGGCGCGGCTTCACCGGCGAATACCGCCGCGCGCTGGCGTTCGCCGTTAATTGCCTGCTCCAGCAGCGTCACCGTGGGCTGTGCCTGCGGCTTCAGCGCAAGCCAGCTTTTCAGCTGGGTCTGCGCCCGGCTCCAGTTGCCCGCCAGGCACAGCAGCTGGACAAAGCTGGCGCGCAGATCGGCATCGGCGGGCTGGCGTTTAATCTGGCTTTCGAGGCTCGCCAGGGTTTCGGCCAGCGACTGGCCGTCCATCAGATGGTGTAGAGAGTGCATGGCGTGTCCTTAATGTAGGGTACGGAAGGCACCGGCGGCCGGGTCCTGGAGCTGCGGATGCAGCGCATCGACCAGTTTGATGGTCAGATCGGTACTGTTTTTCAGCAGCGGCGACCACAGGTTACGCACCTCATTCAGGCGTTTTTGCAACGTGCCGTTATCCGCCGCCTCTGCCGCCGGGATCTGCACCACCAGCACGCCGTTCGCCTGCCAGCCGTTTAGCTCGGGGGCATAAGGCAACACCATCCAGCTGTCCGCCAGCCTGCTGTCGTTCAGCACCATGCGCTGATTATTGACCGTCACGATGTGCAGACTGTTACCCAGCGCCTTGTCATTCAGTCCGGCGATCGGGAAGCCCTGCAGGAAGGTCATCGCCAGGTTTTTCGCCGCGCCGTGCCCCAACTGGGTGGTAATGCCCGATCCCTTCAGCCAGCCGTCGCTGCCGCAGCTGACGCCGCCTTTGGCGGGGACAAACAGCGCGCTGGTCTGGCTGCTGCCGCGCCAGAACGTGCGGAAATGACAGCCGTCCAACAGGCTGAACTGCACCCACGGGGTGGTATCCGCCGCGGGTGAGAGATCCTCTGCGCGAGGGGTTGATGCAACCGCTGGCGTTTGCGCTGGCGGCGGCGTTTCTGGCGTCACTGGCGGCGTAGTCACCGGCGTTTCCAGCGCGGTCTTCACCGCCCAGCCCTGTGCTTTGCTGGCGCTTCCTACGGCCAGCTTTTTGCCGCCGTCGTCATTCATCTGCCAGTTAATCTGGCTGAGCGCGGGGCACTGCTTCTGCAAAAAGCTGCCCACCTTCGGCAGGTAGTCATCCAGCAGCGCCGGATCTTTTTTGCCATTGGCAACAATACGCAGCGGCAGTGTACGCGCGCACCAGCTTTCGGCACTGGTACTTTTCACGTTATCGATCCAGATATCCAGCTTAAGCGCCGGGGACTGAACCAGCCGGTGATCCTGCGCCCAAGCGCTGGACGCGATCATCAAGGTGAACGCACCTGACAGCCAATATTTCATAAGTTCCTTTTCCTGTATTAATCGCGCAGAGCAATAAATTGTGCCGCTTCCGACAGGGAATGCAGCAGCGTGGTGTCCTGTGGCTCACCGATCCAGACGGCAACCGCACTGTAGTTGTCCTGCTTGTCGTTGGACTGTTCATCATTCTTTTTAATCATCTGCTGCATTAACGTCAGCCATTCCTGCGGCGTGTTGACCATATGCAGCGCCTGCTGCATATGGTGCTGCGACACGCCGTGCCAGAAGCCATCGGTACACAGCAGAAACGCATCGCCATCTTCTATCGGCACCACGTCGCTGTAGCTGGCATCCCGGTCTTCATCGCCCATGCCGAGGGCAAAATAGAGCAGGTTGCCGTTGATGCCGTCGGTCTGGTGCCCGGCATCCTTCATCTGCTGCACCAGGCTATGGTCGGTGGTGACATGATAGAGATAGCCGCGCCGGAATAAATAAAGGCGGCTGTCACCGGCATGCGCCCAGTAGGCCAGCTGGTAATCGCGGTCAATAAACAGGCTGACCAGCGTGGTGCCCATACGATGATGGGGCGGATCGGCTTTCTGCCGTTGACGGATGGCGCTGTTGGCATCATTAACATACTGGCGGATCAGCTGGGCGTTAAGGTGCTGCTGACCGTCAAAACGCTGTAACAGGGTGTCGCGCGCCACGCTGGCGGCAATATCGCCGCCGGGCAGGCCCGCCACGCCATCACACACCACAAAGCAGGCCGAGCGGTCGCCGACAATATCACCGACCTGATCCTGATTACTGGCGCGCGCTCCCTGATTGGACATTGAGGCTAAGGTGATATTCATCATTCTTCCGATCTGATCTGTGAGTCTTTGTACTGGTTGACTTCCATATCGTAGGCGTGCAGGAAGGCTTCGCCGAACAGCGTATGGAAGTCATCTTCAATCTCACCGGCAGTCTCGCTATAGCGTTTGCTGAAGTGGTCCCACAATGCCGCCTTGCGGCTGCCCGGCAGCGACAGACGCGAGGTGACGCCCTGCTGACGCGCCTCCTCCTCCAGCTGCTGCGGGTTAAACGATTGCAGCATCGAGGCGATCAGCGCCCGGATACCGGCGATCATCCCCAGCTGGTGCGCCTGTAAATCGACCAGCGCATCGCGCACCGACTGCTTGGGCGGCATAAAGCCCGGCATGCGGCTGCCAAACATCTGCATCAGCACCGATTTGCCGGACGGCAGCAGCTTGAACGGGTTGTTGGCCTCGTCGAGGATCACCGTCATTTCCGCTTTGACGCCGCGCTTGAGGATCGATCGTGAAGAGAGCAGCGCTACGGTGCCCTGTGAGAACATGCTGAGCATCTGCCCCAGCTCCTGCATCGCATGCTGATCGAAGCGCGGGGTAGGTTGCAGATCCTGTAGCCCCATCCCGCCGATCAGCGCCGCCATCAGATCGCCGTCCAGCATTTCACCACCGCCGTCGCTGCTGTGCGCGGCGCTGTTCGCCACCGGATCGATACTGAGCCGCCCTTTCGGTGGCGGAGTGCTGCTGCGCGCACGCGCCTGCGGGGTCGGCAGGGTAATACCGCCGTAGTCAGCGCTGGAGGAGGACGCCGTGGGCTGGGCCGCAGCCGCTGGCGGCACGTCAAACAGCGGCGAGCTGGCTTCACCGGACTGCGGCGTTTTGTCGTCGCCAAACAGGCTGAAATCACTGTCCGGCTGCGGCAGATCTTCCTGTTCGGAGGAGGCTTTTTTCCCGCCGGCAGGCGGCACGGGTTCTGGCGCTGGCGTGCTAACCGGCGGCTGCGATCCCGGCTGCGGCTTATCCTCTGGCGGCGTCAACGGCACCGCGCTGCCCATCATCAGGCCAAGCGGATCGTCACGATCGACCTGTGCCGCCGCGCCTGCGCCGAACAGCGCCAGCGGATCCTGCTCATCCCCTCGTGCGTCATGCGTGACGCTGCTTTTGGCTCCCGGCGGCTGGAACAGCGTGCTGGGGGTACTGTCATCAAAAATACTGTCCTGTTTAAACAGCGGATCCTGATTAAACAGGCTGTCGGGAGTTCGATCGCGGCGATCGAGGTTTAACGGATCGCTGTTCTGCTTCAGCTGTGCCAGCGGATCGGCAGGGTTGCGCTCGGCGGCGGCCGGAGCGGTCAGCGGGTTATCCTGGCCTGGCGGTTTGGCTTTGCTGCGGCTGGAGAGGTTATCGGAAATCGAGAACTCCTGCGCCAGGCTGTCCCAGATCTCGCTGGGGATCGCTGCGGGTGCAGCAGCTGCCGCCGGAGCGACCGGCGCGGCGACCGGCTGCGGGCGCGTCACTGCGGGCGCGGACACCGGCTGACTGAGCGGCAGCGCGGCGGCGCTCAGTTCGCTGACCTGTAGGCGATAGTCATCAATACCGATGATATCGCCATCCTGGAGCTCGACCTGGCGACCGCGCTCCAGCGGAATATCATTCAGGTGGACGCGCGTCACGTTGCCACGATTGGTGATGTGGCACTCGCCCGTCGCGCTGATATGTACGATAGCCTGAAGGCGTGAAATGGTGCGGTCGTCATCCGGCAGCACCAGGTTGTTATCGGCTCCACGGCCAATAGTGCCGCCGGGCGGCAGAAAGTCGCAGCTGCTCTGCGGCGGCTGCTGGCCCGGTTTGCTCGTTATAATCGTAAATCGCATAACGTTTTCCTGCGTTTAGGTAGTGACCCGTCTGCATGGGTGATGCAGGGTAATACGGCGGTTAAACTGCGCCGCTCTGGGGGAAAGCGGCGGAGTTTACGCGCTGGATTTGGGGCTGAAATGAGGTGAAGGCGGATGGTCTGAATATTACTGCGAACCGAGAGAAAGTTCTCCTTGTTGATTTCTTAGCAGAGAAAAATCAGCGCGATAGCGGATAATGTCTCCAGAAGCGCGGTCATTGACGCGCATGAAAACGTTGTAGCTGCCGGGATCCCAGTTGATACCAGGCCATTGAGTACATTCTCCGGCGTTGACGGCGCGATCTTCTGCTGTCACCGATGACGGAGAAATTACCTGCCACTGCTGCTGATCAAACCAGGAAACCATCGGGCCATTGCTGGTCAGTGCCGCGTGACGATCGGCCGCATTCTGCGGGATAATAAAGCACGGCTGGTTGTGGTTAACCCTGACCTGCATCCGTTCGAACTGCGGTTTTTCAAGCTGACAAGCCGTGAGAAGTAGCGCCACAATCGGGATAATCACTGGTTTTTTCATAAGAAAGCGCTCCGGCTGCGTGGGTTTGTTAGGAAAACTCGCAGTGTGTTTTGATATTTTAGCTTTAAATCCGGCCCCACAATCCCCCTAAAGCCAGAAAGTCGGTCAAAGTTATTTAATCCGAAACTCTTCACGTAATAATAGTCAGATATTATTGATGCCTGCTGTTCCATACCAAAATCAGATAATAACTTATCGGGAGGGAGTGAATATTCATAGCTGGCCGCCCAACTGAAAGTTCCTCTGAGCCTGACATTCATACCTATTTGATGCTGAAGAACATGAACCATCTCATGAATAAACCAGTGTTTGTCTCCAGCTGGAGCAATAGAGAAGTCATCCTTGTAATAAGGTTCCCTGAAGTAGATTTCCCCATTAGGCGTCATAGCCACCCGGTTTGACTGTAAGTTAAATGGCAAATAACTATCGTTATGAACTTTTACAAAAGCATAATTTATTGCATTGCCAAACACCGAAATTGCCATGCTAATTTCACCTGATGTCAGTCCCCTCACATCACCCACGGTTAATTTCATTTCAATACTCCTTCATCTTCCCTGACCGAAGAATCGTCGATACATTCTCAATTCGGCTATTTAATTGAATATTTGTGTCACTATTCCTGTGGTATAAATACTCTTGTCGAAGAATTTCATTATTCATAAAACACAGATTTATTTTTTGCAATACGCGTTTTATACAACCTTACAATACGGCTGTTGCTCGTTCGGGCATGGGGCTAACTCTCTTCTTCATGCCAGTACCGTCTCCATACTGCATGGCATTCACAGCAGTTCAGCCAATTATGTTGAGTAATCAGTAGCGTCGGGAAAAACGATCACAGTATTAGTCATCCCTTTTATCTTTAAACTCTTTCACCAGCTTATCCAGCTGCTGGCTGTGATAAAAATCAATGTACTTCGCCAGCGTCATCGGTGCGCCTGACTGACTGCCATACTGCTTATCCAGAAACGTCTTACCCAGCTCTCTTGCCGCAGTATGTGCTGCCAGGGAATAATCACCAAATTCCAGATAGCCACGGGCAGCGGCGGCGGCATCCTCTTTTATCTCTTTGTTTTGATAGCCCTGAGACAGACAGGTGCTTAATGCGTAGTTTTTCAGATTCGTTTGTGGGCTATATTTATTGTCTGCCTCTGCGCTGAGGATCAGGAAGAACATCGTTAAAAGAGAGAAAAACACGCTTTTAGCAAATATAGCCAGTCTGCGGCAGAGGTAAATAAATAGATTACCCATAAGGGATCTCTTTCAGTTTTTTTATTCTTTCAAGATTAGCATCGGTGATACACATATTAATAAAGGCGATTCTAACGTTTGTTCCTTCATCTGCTGCGAAACCTGCCAGCTTGCAATCATTTTCACGGTATTTAAGCCAGGTTCTCTGCGCTGCCAGCAGGGTATCAAGATATTGTTTCTTTTCGGCCGGGTCACTATCATAAGTTGACTCAACGCGTTTTTTAGCCGCAATATACTCTTTGTTTAAATCAGCTTCAGCCTCTATTCTGTTTTTTTCTGCGCAGGCATTAACTTCAGCATCAATCCTGTGCCCTTAGAACAATCTTCGATGGCATAAGCTGTGCTCGCCTGTAGTGCAAAGGTCAAAAGAGAAAGTGATAATAGCTTGTTCATATCTATCTCCACTTGGGCTTATTTATGCTGTTATACATGCTTTCTTGAATGACTATTCATATTTATACCCTTGGTGCATTCAATATATATCATCATTCGCCAATAGCGGTGGTGATACATTCCAGATGATGGAGAATAAGACGGCGATTCAATCGTCCTGCTTACCTTTAAACTGCTTCACCAGCTTATCCAACTGCTCGCTATGATAGAAATCAATGCATTTTGCCAGCGTCATCGGCTGACCAGATTGACTGGTATATTCCTTAGCCAGAAACGCCTTACCCAGATTTCTAACCGCCGTGTGTGCTGCGAGGGAATAGTCGCCAAATTCCAGATAGCCTCGAGCGGCAGCAGCGGCATCCTCTTTTACCTCTTTACTCTGATACCCCTGAGAAATACAGGTACTTAGCGCATAGTTTTTTAAATACTGACTTGGGGTATAGGCTGCCTTAGCGCCAGCTTGGATAGAAAATAATAATGCAGCAGCCAGTAAAACCCATCCTATTTTAATAACCATATTGACCCCTCATTCGAAATCGGGAAATAACAGTGATCGGAACAAACCGACCCATTCCACAACGTTGCATGCCCGCTTGCATCACTCCAGCCATTGACTGCAAAAACCAATATCCCTTTCAGATTTTGAAAATCACCGGGCTTTGGATTTTTTACTATCTTGTCAGGTTTACCGTATTTTTTATGCATATACGTCAACAGGTCTTTCACCCGGTATATGTACCAATTTTTATCATCTCCTGAAACCGTTTTCCAGACGCCCCTTTCGACCTTAGCCCCAGAGTAGTTTAACGTGTAACTCATTCTTATCGCGCAGGCATTGGTAAATCCCTGTGCGGGGTCCTGTTCGCCTAGAGTGATATTTGCACCGACATTTCCACCTATCTTTTTTCCAACAGATGAAACATCGATATTTATCTCACTGAAGCGCTGCCATGCCTGTAAAAAAGCGGGTCTTATTACCATAAACTTTCCTTATGCGACTAAAAGCACTGAAGAAATGAGCTTGCCCATTCAGTCATGAATGGGCAATTGGGATGAATAATTAAGCTTCTTTATTCTCTTTAATATTCCAGCCAGCGCTGCTTTCTGCGCCTTTACCGCCGGAGGTGCTCTGCTCCCAGTACTGCTGTTTCACTTTGGCAGCCTGGAATGCGTAGGTTACGCCCAGAGTATCGTCACCGTCGGAACCGACGAACTGCACGTTGGTGACCAGCACGTCTTCCAGAGTAATACGGGTGTACTCAATCTGAGTGCCGCCCGCTTTACATACGGAGACCTCGACTTTGCCTACGTGCTTACCGCTGGCGCAGTTTTTCAGCAGCGCGGTAACCGCCTTATCGATTTTTGCATTGATGTGCAGATCGTTAAAGTTCACTTTACCGGCACCGCCGCCGCCGCCTACGGACATGTTGCCCGGCTGGGTAGCGCCCCAGGAGAAAGAAGTCACATCGATCCAGCCGGTGTGGTTAGAATCTTTAGATTCACCGGTTATACCGTCAACTTTCAAATACATATCAATAGCCATGGTTATCTACTCTCATTAGTTAAGTTATTGCTTTTACCCTGCTTCCTTCAGGAAACCTTTGGGCTTAGATAAAGCACTGATATAGCATACAGATAAATATAAAAATAAATATTCTATATTTACCTCTGCCCTGCTTCCGAATATCGCCAAGCGGGAGATATTCAGAAAGATATAGCGATCAATTATATTTCCACTATTCATCGCTAAACCTGATGACGCTTAGCCTGCTTTATTTACCAGCAGGCCAGGCGCTGGTTATTTTCTGTGGGCCGTTAAGCTGACCTGAGTTTTTCTGCAATACCATAAATGCCAATCAAGGCAGCTATAGCAACGATCATCAGGGCAATATGCAATGCGGTAGCAGTCGCGGAAATATGCCAGTCGAATATCAAAACATAATAGCCAGCACAGGCAATAAAACCGAGGAAAGCCAGATACGTCAGCGCTATACGCGATAACCCGCGCAGCGATTTTCTCAACACCCGCTTTCCTCCCGCTAAAGAGGCGGTATCACCGCCCCTTTCTGTCACCCCACCCCGCTTTATCACGCGTCGTTCGATTTCAGCGACGGCAGTTTAGACACCAGACGCAGCGACACGGTCAGACCTTCCAGCTGGTAGTGCGGGCGCAGGAAGAACTTGGCGGCGTAGTAGCCCGGGTTGTCTTCGATCTCCTGCACCTGCACCTCGGCAGAAGCCAGCGGCTTGCGTGACTTGGTTTCCTGCGAGGAGTTAGCCGGGTCACCGTCAACGTAGTTCATCACCCAGTCGTTCAGCCAGCGCTCCATCTCGTCACGCTCGCGGAAGGAGCCAATCTTGTCGCGCACGATGCACTTCAGGTAGTGAGCAAAACGGCAGCAGGCGAAGAGATACGGCAGGCGCGCCGCCAGTCGGGCGTTGGCGGTGGCGTCGGCGTCGTGGTATTCCGCCGGTTTTTGCAGCGACTGTGCGCCAATAAAGGCGGCAAAGTCGGAGTTCTTGCGGTGTACCAGCGGCATAAAGCCGTTTTTCGCCAGCTCGGCTTCGCGACGATCGCTGATGGCGATTTCGGTCGGACATTTCATATCCACGCCGCCGTCGTCGCTCGGGAAGGTGTGGCACGGCAGGTTTTCCACCGCCCCGCCGGACTCGACGCCACGGATCGAGGTACACCAGCCAAAGTCTTTGAACGAGCGGTTGATATTGGCGGCCATCGCGTAGGCGGCGTTGGTCCAGGTGTAGTTACCGTGGTTAGCGCCGTCGGTCTGCTCTTCAAAGTCGAAGCTGTCCACCGGGTTGGTGCGGATGCCATAAGGCAGGCGCGACAGGAAGCGCGGCATCACCAGGCCGAGGTAGCGCGCATCTTCCGATTCACGCAGGCTGCGCCAGGCGGCGTATTCGGTGTTCTGGAAGATTTTGGTCAGGTCACGCGGATTGGCCAGCTCCTGCCAGGACTCCATCTGCATGACGCCCGGCGCGGTGCCGGTGATAAACGGACAGTGCGCGGCGGAGCCGATACGCGCCATTTCGCTCAGCAGCTCGACGTCCTGCGGGCCGTGATCGAAGTAGTAGTCGCCCACCAGGCAGCCAAAAGGTTCGCCGCCGAACTGGCCGTACTCTTCCTCATAGATCTTCTTAAAGATCGGGCTTTGATCCCAGCTGACGCCTTTGTAGCGCTTCAGGGTACGGCCCAGCTCCTGTTTCGAGATGCTCATAAAGCGGATTTTCAGCATCTCGTCGGTTTCGGTGTTGTTGACCAGGTAGCTCAGACCGCGCCACGCGCCTTCCAGCTGCTGGAAGTCTTCATGGTGGATAATCTGGTTGATTTGCAGCGAGAGCTTCTCGTCGATCTCGGCGATCAGTGCCTGGATAGTGCGGTAGGCATCGTTGGAGACGGTAACGGTATTTTCCAGCGCCTGCTGCGCCAGGGTCTTCACCGCGCTCTCCACCGCCGCGCGCGCCTGGTCGCTTTTCGGGCGAAACTCTTTATTCAGCAGCGCGCTGAACGCGTCCTCGCTGTAACCCTGTTGCTGCTGCAAATCGCCTGACTGTTGGGATTGATTGCTCATCGCTTACTCCTTGTTGCCGTGGTCGTCGGCTGGCGCATCGTCAGCTTTCGGCAGATGGCTGAGTGATTTCAGCAGCGTTGGATCCTGGAGGATTTTGCCAATCAGCTCTTCCGCGCCGTTCTTGCCGTCCATATAGGTCAGCAGGTTAGCCAGCTGGGTGCGGGCATCCAGCAGCTGGTTAAGCGGCTCGACGTTGCGTGCCACCGCATCCGGCGAGAAGTCTTCCATGCTGTTGAAGGTCAGATCGATGTTGAGACGCCCTTCGCCGGTCAGGGTGTTTTCTGCCTGGAACGCCACGCGGGGCTTCAGCGCCTTCATGCGTTCGTCGAAGTTGTCGACGTCGATGTCAAGAAACTTACGTTCATCGACGCCCGGCTGCGCCTCCAGCGGTTTGCCGACCAGGTCGGACATCACGCCCATCACGAAGGGCAGCTGGATTTTGCGTTCCGCACCATAGATTTCCACGTCGTACTCAATCTGCACGCGTGGTGCGCGGTTACGGGCAATGAATTTTTGCCCACTGGATTTACTGACTGCCATGGTTTGCTCCATTGTGTGTGCGCGTTATAAATTGTGACGCGGTTAAGGCCTGGCGATGCAGGCTATGAGTGGTCGCGACGCCCGAAAATCGTTTCCAGCTGGTGTACGCCGTCCGGGGCGAGATCGCGGATAATGTCCATAAAGTCCAGCTCTATCATGCGTTGTACGCGCTCGATCATCAGCGGGGCGGGATGGCTTGGCTCGTGCTGGCTAAAATACTGTTTCACTTTTTCCAGCATCAGCTGCGCATCGCTGCGCGAGCTAAGCTGTACGCTGCGCCAGTCGGCGTGCTGCTGTGCGCCAGGCGCGGCGGCTGGCGCAGACGTGGCGCTGCTGGCGGCAGTTTCAACCGCTGGGATCAGGGTACTGAGGTCGGTGGCCTGACAGGCGGCAGCCACGCTATTTATGGTTTTCAGCAGCTGATCCATTTCCGGCAACGCCCCCGCGCCCAGCCGTTCAGTCAAAGTTTCGCGAATAGTCAGTAACCGCTCACTTATCTTGACGACCGCCTCAATGCCGGGCTGCCCTCCCCGCGCCAGTTCATCCTGTAAGCGGGCGCGGCCGCCGGGATAGCCGGGGCATTCGGTTTTACTGCCGTCGAGCAGCCCACTGGCATCGCGCAGGCTGATTTCATCGGTGGCATAGCGTAGCAACGAAGCCTGGCGCAGCGCGGCGGTCAGCGCCGATTTATCACCCAGCGCCGCCAGCGCGTTGAGGCGGTAAAATGGGTCCTCTATACCGTCCTCTTCCAGTGACGGCCACAGCGGCTGCCAGTAAAGCAGCAGCGCCTGCTGGATCAGATGCAGGCCGTCGGCGTAGCCGCTCAACCCTTTGAGCTGGGTCCAGGCGCGGGTCAGCGCCAGCATCACGCGCAGATCTTTGCTGCGCCCCAGCAGATCCAGCGCCAGCCGCTCGACTTTGTTCCAGTCCGCCGGTTCCGCCGGAATGATGGTATCGCCAAACTGCTGTTCGGCTTTACCGGCGCTGGCCTGGTCCATCGCCATGTAGTCGGCGTCATATTCAAGGTTATCGCCACAGGGGCGGTCAGGCGTGATCGGGGCCAGCAGCGCTTCAAGATCCATCGCGGTTCCTTACTCGGTTACTCAAACATCGGAGGATAAAGCCCGTTGCGGCCGGGCTTCGCGCCCTCCGCCGGGTCGAACAGCATGCTAAACAGCTGGCTGGTAAAGTTGCCGCTGTGCAGATGCGTATAGAGCGGGTAGCCATCGGTGCGGTTGGTCCACCAGAAGCTGGTGTACTGCTGCGGGCTGAAGCAGTCCGCCGCCTGCCGCCAGCCCAGCGTATCCTGCCGATCGTCGTAGCCAATCGCCTCGAGAATGCCGGAGGCGTCACCGTGCTCCGGTTCCGGTGGGGCGGGGATCGCCAGCAGCGCCTCGTCGAGCCGTTCAGCCGAACAGCCGTTGCGTACGCCCTGTAGCAGGGTGCGCCCCAGCTGCTGATACCATTCACCCGCCCGCGCCAGGCGCTGGGGTGACCACTGCGTCAGGTTATAGCTAAGCAGCGCGCAGACCGGATACTGCCGCCCCACGCTGTCGCGCGCCGGCAGCAGACAGCCCATTTGCACCAGACGACTGCCGAGCAGCGGGGGAACAACGAAGTTCCATACCGGGGCGTTGCCGAACTGGCGGCCGCCGTCCGGGCGCTGTTCTTCGCTTTGCTTCCAGTCCAGCAGCCCCAGCTGGAACCAGTGGCTCCATGAGTTAAACAGCGCCTCCGGGAAGCGGCGTTTTAAAAAATCACCGGCACTGGGCAATTTGCCGTACCAGCCGATCGCGGGCGTCTCGCTCATCATCATTTCCTTGCGGCTACGGGCATGCGAACCCGGAAAGCTGAAACGGATTGCGGATGCTGTTTGGAGTGAACTCCAGCGTCACGCGGTGGCCGTCTACGTTAAAGGTGGCCTGGCGGCTCAGGCTGCTGCTGCCCGGCGCCAGCTGCGCCCGGTCAAAGAAGCGATTCAGCGCCCAGACGCCGTTGGTCACCAGCGTCGAGGTGGTGCCGTTCGCCAGTCCAAGCTGCATGCGCACCTGGCTGGTGCCGCCGCTGCCCGGCCAGTTCATCAGCTGTACCGCCTGCGGCCCGTGGCTGTAGCGCAGCAGCTGGCCGTCGACGTCCAGCGTCAGGTTAAGAATATCGTTATCCATGCGCAGCGTGCGTACCGTCACGCGAAACGCCGGGGTGGTGGCACCGTTGGCAAAGAACGCATCACGCACGCTTTGCGCCTGCTGGAACGGGCGCAGAATGTCTTCGCCGCCGATGCCCTTGCCGTCAATGCCCGGCGTAAAGCGCCAGGCCGACTGCGTGGTATCGACTTTGTTGGCAAGATTATCGCGGAAGAAGCTGTCCATCAGGCCGCTGCCGGGGGCAAACATGCGCGCCAGGTCATCCGGGGTCACTTCGCTGCGCGCCGAGCGCACCAGCGGGTAGCGTCCGGCAATCGCCTGACGGCAGAAGCCGCCGACCTCGCTGCTGATGCGTTTGCGCACGTTTTCCAGTTCGCGGCGCTGGGCGTCACTGCTGGCACCGACCGCGAGCGTGGAGAACATGGTTTGCAGCGAACCGGGTAAGCGTCCGGCGCTGGCCTGCAGGTGGCTGATGGCATCACCCGCTGGCGGCGGCATGCCGCTGTTGGCGGCATCCTGCACCGCCGTCAGATAGCGATACAGGTCATCTATCTGGCGAAGAAAGTCATCAAAGGCGATGGTTTTACCGCCCTGCTCCAGCGGCTGCGCCAGTTCGATAACCGGCGCAAAGTGGTTGGCCACCGCCTGTTCAGGTGCCTGCTCTGCCGCCGCCGCCGTGCTGTTCTGCCGTGAGCGGAACAGCGCCTGTAGGGTGCGGGTGGCGCTGTTATCGGCCTCTGCGTCCTTCTCTTTGCCCGGCGGCTTCTCATCCGTGGGCAGCTTTTCCAGCACCAGGTAGCGACTGAGGTTAATCACCAGCCTGCGCAGCGGCGAGTTATTGCTGGAGAGCAGGCGCGCGCTGTTGATGCGCTGGCTGAGATCGGCGCTGTTATTCAGCTGAATGTCCTGTAGCAGGCTGTCCCATTGGCGGATATAGTCGCCGATATACAGCTGGCGTACCGCGGCATCGGTTTGCTGCTGGCTTTCGCCGCTGGACGGTGCGCCCAGCACCCAGCGGTCATCGTCATGCAGGGCTGTGGTGACCGGCGCGATATGTTTATCCAGGCTCTGCCAGTAGCCGTCCGGGGTAAACAGGCCGGGAATGCCATCGGCAATTGAGCGCCCGCTTTTGCGCGAGAATACCAGCTCGCTCTGCGGCCCGCCGAGCGAGGCCAGCGACACCGCTTTCAGGCTTTCATCACGTTCCAGCAGGCGCTTGAGCCGCCCCCAGACGCGCTGTGACAGCGGCATCTGATTAATCAGCGCCTGCTCGCGCTTTACCAGCGCATCATCCCGCGCATAGGGAGAGGACTGGATCTGATTTTCCAGCAGCTGGCTGAGGTGCCACTCCAGCTGTTTTAGCTGCGTCTGCGTGACGTTTTGCGGCAGGTTGCGTTGCAGGTTGAGCATTAGCCAGGCATGCAGGAACTTGCCGTCATAGTGCGGCGGCTGATACAGCATCTGATAGGCTTTCAGCGCTTCATAGCTGTAGTCGGCGTCGCTGCCGTTATCGTTGCGCAGCCAGCCGGTGATCAGCTGCGCCACCTGCGGCAGCAGCAGCTGTTTCAGTGATTTCTGATACAGCGCCTGGGTGGCATCGCTGACCTCGGCCCCGCGATACAGCCCCATACGGCGGCTTATCGGCGGCGAGTTCAGGTCAAACTCACTGCTTTCCGGCAGCTTCAGCAGGCTGTTAAGGAACGGCAGCAGCGCAAACAGATCGCCCTGCTCGCTGCCCTCTAGCGTAGCGCTTTGCCGCGCCACCTCCGGCACCCGCGCCTGCACCTGTTGCAGATAGCTTTTGTTGTTGCCGTAGCTGGTGAACCACAGCAGCGCGCTGATGACCATTACGGCGGCAAGGGCGATATAGCCCGACCACAGCAGCGCCCGGTTGCGCAGCTCCCACCAGCGGTTGCTGCCCGCCAGCCCGGCCTCGGCAAAGATCACTTTTTGCAGCACGTCTTTCAGGAAGAAGCTTTGCCCCTTGTTGCCGGGGATCGGCGCATATTTGCTGGTCTGGTCCCAGCTTCCGCTCTGGCCGCTGGCCGCATCCTGCTGCGGCAGCTGTAAGGCGCGGTTAAGCTCGCCCATCACCCGGTCAAACGGCAGCCCTTCCTGGGTGCCGCTGGCAAAGTAAATGCCGCGCGGTGAGAACTGGGTTTCAAAATCTGAAAGGGCAAACACCGTGTCCAAGTACTCCGCCAGCAGCGGACGCAGCGCGGCGAACTCCTGCGGGAACAGGAAACTTTCGGCGCGCGCCTGGCTATCGCTCTCCTGGAGCAGCGTATCCGGCAGCCCGGCATCCAGCCGCTGTTGCAGCAGGGCGTACTCCTGGGTGAAGGCCGCCTGTAGGTCAAAATCGCTCATCTTTGCCCGTTCCCACGGGAAGGTGAAGCCCCAAATCTGTTCGCGCTGGGCCTTGTCGAATTTGGCAAAGTAGGCGCGGAAGCCTTTCAGCAGATCGGCTTTGGTGACCAGCACATACACCGGGAAACGAATGCCCAGCTGTTCATGCAGCTCGGTCAGACGCTGGCGTAGCGCCACCGCCTGCTGCCGTGCCGCCTCTGCCGACTGGGTCAACAGATCGGAGACGCTGACGGTCACGATCACGCCGTTGATCGGCTGGCGACCCCGGTATTTGCGCAGCAGGTTAATAAAGCCGTGCCATTCTCCGGCATCCTGCTGCTGCTGGCTCTCCTGGGTGGTGTAGCGTCCGGCGGTATCGAGCAGCACCGCTTCATTGGTAAACCACCAGTCACAGTTACGCGTGCCGCCAATGCCGCGCAGCGCGGATTTGCCAAAGCGGTCGGCCAGCGGAAATTGCAGCCCGGAGTTGACCAGCGCGGTGGTTTTCCCGGCTCCCGGCGCGCCGATAATCACATACCACGGCAGCTGGTAAAGGTACTGGCGGCTGAAGCGCTGCGCCCAGAACGGCGAACGGCTACCGGCATGGGAGAAGTGCGCCTTTTTCAGCAGCTCGGAGGCTTCGCTAAAGCGTTCCGCCAGCACCCGATCTTCGCTGGTCAGACGCGGATTATCACCGTCCGGCTGTTCGCCGGGGGTGGTTTTCAGGCTGCCCATCAGCTTACGGTTCAGCCAGGCGTTATACAGGCGCGGCACCAGGTTACCCAGCGCCCACACCAGATAGAGCAGGCCGATACTGATCTGGCGGTTAACTTCCGGCTCCAGCGGCCGCGAGTCTGCAATCGAAAATACCGGGCCGATGACCCAGATAATAAACGACAGCGCGGTGATCCCGACAAAGCCCCACAGCAGGCGATGGGTTAAAACGGCAAACAGCATATTCAACATCGGTTAGTTTCCTTGCGCCATGTCGTTCAGCTCGACCCGGGTATTGCCCGGTGACACCAGCAGCGTGATTTCTACACGGCGGTTGCGGGCGCGGTTCTCAGCGCTATTGTTCGGGGCAAGCGGACTGCTTTCGCCGCGTCCTTCCGCCTTCACCCGCTGCGGCTGGCTCAGATGCTGCCGCAGCTGCCCGGAAACCGACTGCGCCCGCGCCAGGGAAAGCTCGTAGTTGGAGGCAAAGCGCGCGCTGCGGATCGGCACGTTATCGCTGTAGCCGACCACCAGGATGCGGCCGCTGACGTTGTTCATGGCGGCGGCAACGCGGTCCAGCACCTCGGCGTAGCGCCCGCGCACTTCGGTAGAAGCAGAGGTAAACAGGCCGTCACCTTTTAGCGTCACCACGCTACGGTCAGCCTCGTCGCGCACCGCCACCAGCCCCTGTTCGATTTCGGGCTTCAGGAAGGTTTTCAGATTAACCGCGGCAGGCGGCGGCGGAGCCGGATTGTGAATACTCACTTCCGGTAACGAGGTCTGGTAGACCGAGGCCAGCACCGGACTGGTGTAGTCACCTAACCGCCAGTTGAGCAGGATATAGAGCAGGCAGGCGAGGAAGCCCACCACGGCGGTGCAGGCCCACAGCGGTACTACCGGACGCCACAGTTTACGCGTTACCGGATGGTCTTCCGGATGCACCGACAGCGGCGGCGCATAGCCACCGCGTACCGAGCGGATCATCTGTAGCAGGCGCTGTCTGATGGTTTCCAGCTGGGAACGCCCGTTATCCATCACCCGGTAACGTCCCTCAAACCCCAGCTGCAGGCAGAAGTTAATCAGCTCCAGCAGGGCAATTTGTTCGCGCGGCGTCTGCGACAGGCGCGCCAGCAGCTGGAAAAATTTCTCCCCGCCCCAGGTTTCGTTATGAAAGGTGACCAGCAGCCCATTGCCGGGCCAGACGCCGCGCCCGCCCCACGGGGTGAGCGCGGCCGCTTCATCCAGCGCGGTACACAGGCAGTAACGCGCGCCGATAATCACTTCCCACGGCAGCCCGGCGCGCTGGCAGTTCATTTCAAACTGGCGGATCTCATCGACCAGCCGCTGGCGCAGTCCGGCCGGATCGGGATGGGAAACCGAATGGCGGATCTGGGGAATGGCGTTCAGCAGCGGGTTGGCGGCGGCGACCAGTGGATTGTGACCGTTGGCAGCGCCGATACCCGCCTGGGCGGCATCAGAATGTTTTTCCTGTTTCATTGTGCTTGAGTCCCTGCTCAGACTGCGTGACTGCGAATTGCCCAGAACTCCATTTCCAGCCCCGGAAACTCACCGGCCAGGTGCAGCGCGAAGGTGCCGGATTTCTCCATTTCCTGCCACAGTTCGCTGCCCTTATCGAGCTGAAAATAGTTGTAGCCAGCGTGCCACGGGATCTGCGGCGGCGCGGCCGGCATGGCCCGCAGCATAATGCCGGGCAGCTGCAGCTGAACCAGGTCGCGGATTTTGGTCACCGGGGCCACCTTCATCTGCGCCGGGAAGTGGGTTTGTATCGCTTCGGCCGGCACGTTGGCCCGCACCGCCAGCACAAAGCCAAACTCGCGCACCATGGAGGACTCAGGCACCGTAGCCACGTTCAGGCCGTGAGAACGCTCGGTGAGCGGCAGCTGTAGCGCGTTCTCTTCCATCACCTGCGACAGGCCCTGTCGCAGCAGCAGCACCAGCTGGCTGAAGCAGCCCGCCAGGTCATCGTGTTGGTAAGTGGGTAGTGCACCGTCCGGGGTACGCGATGGCATCCAGCTGGTCAGTTCAGCCGCAAACGTCAGCCAGCCGTGGAATAGCGTTTCAGGATGGATCAGCGGTAGGCTTTTCACATGGCTGATATGCCCCAGCTGCTGGTTAATCAGCGTCAGCAGCATAAAATCGACCATATCAGCGGTGTTGAAGCGCCCCGGCTGCTGCAGGCGCTGACCGATCTGCTGGCTGCGCTGCACCAGCAGGCCGTGGATATCGCCAATGTATTCCATCAGCTGTGACTGATTGATGGCATTGAGCATCGGTGGAATATAGCTGCCGTCGAGGCGTAACTGATGGTCATTGCGCTTTTCAGCGATGCGCGCCACGCCGATAGCGGTCCATTCGGCGCTCAGTTCGCTTTCCAGCATCAGCCGCAGACGTAAACGGCCAAACTGGACCGCCGCCGGGCCGACCGCCATCGCGTTAAAATCATCCACTTCGCGTTCGAAGCTGATAAAGCGCGCCAGCGAATCACCAGACTCACTGAAGATCACCTCTTCACGCCCGCCGCGCCGCGCCGGCAGCGCCAGCACCACTTTGGCCTGGGTGAGGTTATCGGGGATCAACAGCGGCGCTGGGGCATCGTCCCCATTGCTGAAGGCAAACGCCGTGCCGTCCGGCAGCAGGCCGCTGGCGGAGAGCAGCGCGACTTTGCCCTGGCGCAGCATCGACTCATCAAATTCAATATCATGCAGGCCCCATAGCCAGGGGCGCTGTGCCTGCCCCCAGTCACGCAGCGTGCTTTGCAGGTAGTTTTCGCTCTGCTGGAAATGATGCGGGCGCAGAAACATTCCTTCGGTCCAGACTACTTTTTCTGCTTTGCTCATGATGACTCCTGTGTCCGCGCTAATCGCGGGGGTTTACCACACGGACACCGTTGATGTCGGCGATGATGTCGGCGCGCAGATTATCCGTATTCCCTTGCCAAAATTGATAAAAACGGCGTTCGGCGGGAAGAGGAACCGGCAGTGAGATCCGCCACGTTTTGCCATCAAGCGCCTGATATTCGGCCATAATGCCGATATAGCGCGCCTCCGGGCTGGTCTGCCCAAGCAGCTTTTTACCCGTTTGTCCCGGCATCAGGAAAAACTGCTCGCTGTTCAACAGATTTTGCCCCAGCACGCCCTGCGGATTATTTTGCAACGAGTAGAAATCGGCGGCCATAAAATCCGCGTCTGACTTCAGCAGCAGCACCCGTACTTTCAGAGGGGCCGAATCGTTGATCTGAGGATGTGCCTGAAAGACCAGGCTGTACTGGGTGGGAACGCTGCGTGAAGTTGAAACACAACCTGCCAGCAGGATAAGGGCTGCCAGTAAAAACGCCTGGTTTACCAGGCGAGAAATCGAAATTTTGTGCATAGTCATGCTGCCATTAACGCGTTATCAGTCAATGATCCAGGTACCGTTGTTGTTGTTCTGGCAGGCTTTGCTGTCGCCGTCTACCGCAACGCAGGTCTTCTTCTTCGCCGGGGCACGCACACGCTTGCGGCGCTGATCCGCTTTTAGCGTTTGGTCATACAGGGCGCTTTTCACACCGGCACGCAGCGGTACATAACCAATCAACTGCTCCTGTCCCGCATCGGCAATGGCGAACCAGTTGTTTTCAACCGATCCCAGCACGGTAAAGGTCTGACCGTTGTCCAGATTGCGTACCAGCTTGCCGCCAAAATTCGGGCGACTCATTACCGAGGCCGCGTACAGCGCTCGATACTCTTCGCCAACCGGCGTAAAGCTTTGCGGCGGCGTGATCGCGTGACGATAGCTCAGCGTGACGCCGTCAACCGTGCTGGAAACCACCGTATCGTCGGTGATTTTCGGTGCAGGGGCTTTACAACCAACGACGCTCAATACAAACAGCAGACTTAATGCGATACGAATTTTCACCATAATCCTCTTACGTTTTCTCAAAAATAACGGAGTAACGGGCGTTGACTCACACCCGAAGTACAACAGCAGAAAAAAGACGGTAATCAGGCCGAAAAGAGAGAAGGATGACGACCCGGTAAATTTGCGCAGTGGCAGCATTTATCGCCATAGCGAACTGACTATTTTGCGGGCTGCGACAGCCGCTTTCGCTCGCCGTGTACGACCACAATTTACTTCAGAACAGATGATGGTTTGCAGGCAGCGTGTCGATTTTATCGGGTGGCGCGAAACGTTATGAATGATTAATTTTCAGCGTAAAATTACTCACAAAACGTGGGTTGTCACATGACACGCAGGTCTCGCCGTACGGTAACGAAAGGTAACCTTTAGATGCACTTTGTAATGGGCCATCTGAACAGCAGCGGCAATGGCTATCGAAACTATCATTTGCCATGCAGTGGCTGAATTGACCAAATGCAACGTACTGCGCGTAATATCAAGGAAGTCGGGAAGAGATGTTAAACATTAATGTTCATAGCTACCGCGCGAGATAGACATTAGCCATCCCGATGACCAAAAGCATTCATCCTGAATTGTAAGTTTTTCGGCAATTTTACAGAGAAAAAACAATAATTCAACGAAGAGCTGGGGCGGGATGTTTGTTAAGACATTCTTATGCAGGCACTGCATGAAAATTACACATAAAGTCTGAGATTAGTTAGGACTCATCCTATGTCAATAAGCTAAACTTCACCTTTAGACGGCCCTGACCTATCAATGAAGCGCGTTTGCACGGCAGGAGTTTTCTAAAAAAACTTTGAATGCCGTAACGTGGAAAAAATCGAGCGAGGTGAGATAAATGGCGGGAAAGCACCTATTGCTAAAATAAGGTGCAATAAAACAAATTTTTAGCATTAATAACATAGAGATCATTTGTTGTTAGCACAAAAAACCAAAAAAAGAGGTTAAGATTCCCTAATGAATGGTTCTACAGCACAAAAAAAGGCGCTTACGCGCCCAGTAACCCCTGCAATTCAGTCAGGGAGGTGACCTCCCAGTCTGGTTTTATCCCCTGCGGCCTGCTGCGGCCATCGCTGTTCAGCCAACATGTTGCCATTCCGGCATTGATGCCGCCGAGAATGTCTGAATCAGGGTTATCTCCTACCATCAGTACCCGATCGCGTGGCGGGTTAGCCATCTGGCCGAGCGCATAATCAAAGATCGCCGGATGCGGTTTGGCATATCCCACCTGCTCGGATATCACCAGCAGGTCGAAGAGCCCGGAGAAACCGGTATGTTCAAGCCGTGCCTGCTGCAGCGCGGTAAAGCCGTTAGTCATAATGCCGATTTTGACCCTACCCTGTAACGCGTTGATCAGCTCCGCTGCCCCAGGCAGAGGCGTGCAAATTTCAGCCATTGCCCTCAGAAAACCGCCGTTAAGATCCTGTGGCGTCACATCAAGCTTCGCGGCCCAGCCCTCAAAGCGCTGGTGCTGTAACTGCAACGCGCTGATGGCACCATTTTGATAGTCAACCCATAGCGGCTTGTTGATCGCCTGATAGTCATCATAGTCGGCACGCGTAAATGAAATATCGTAGCGCTGAAACAGACGCTGTAAGCCCGCAAACGCATCGAAGTGAAACAGCGTCTCGTCCGCGTCAAATAAAATCCAGTCCCAGTTTTTAAGCATCGGTCAGATCCCCGTTAGATGGTAAGCGCCATAATGACCGCATCTTCTTTACCGCTGGTCGTCGGATAATAGTTACGGCGAATAGAGACCTCATTAAAATTCAGCTGCTCATAAAGTGCGATGGCGGCACGATTTGAAGCGCGCACCTCCAGCCATAAGGTCATGACGTTGCGCTGCGTCAGCTCGCAGATCAGGTGTTGTAGCAGCTCACGGCCCAATCCGCGACGCTGAAATGTCGGATCGACCGCCAGATTAAATAGCGTCGCCTCGTCCAGTACCACCTGAGTAATGGCGAAAGCGGCCAGCACGCCGTCAACCGTCAGTCGGAGGTTGAGATAGCGTTCACCCTGATTGCTGGCAAAGGTCTTTTCTGTCCAGGGAAAAGCGTGGCTACGCCGCTCAATGGCAAACGCGGCGTCAAGATCGTGCGGAGTGAGTAAAGAAATCTGATTCATAGTGGCAAATTTGCTGCCAGAGCGCCCGTTTGGCCTCGGCATTATTATAAAGCTCCGCCAGTACGGGGGAAGCAATTTGGGTTCCGGCTAACGTTACCGGGGCATCCAGACCTAAACGCCAGCTGTGACAGCGGGCGTCGTCCGGCAGCATCGCCAGCTGGTCTGGGGTAAGAACCTGCACCTGCGGTTGACGCAGATTCAGTGCGAGCAGGACGTCCGCCACCAGCGGATCATGCAGCATGGGCGGATTGTCCGCCACAATCACCAGCCGGGTTTCAGCGGGTAGCGTGACCGCGATCTCCCCCTGCAGGGCGCGCGGACGCCGCAGCGTATACTGCGTTATGCCCATTTGCTGTAGTAACCAGTCACGTCTGGGAGACATCATTTTTTCCTGTCCGATCGCCCGTTTACGCCGCCTTAAGCCGCAATAGCTGGCGTTGCAGAAGGGCGGCGCGCGCACATGCGGCTATAAGTGTGCCGGACGTATGCTAACAAAGCCGATGATTATGCGCCAACAAACAACTATAATCGCCGCTCTGATTTATAAGGAGCCATCGATGTCCGCATTTACCCCGGCCAGTGAAGTGATACTGCGCCACAGTGATGAATTTACTCAACGCCGCGTGCTGTTTGCTGGCGATCTGCAGGATGACCTGCCCGCCCAGCTGGAAACCGCCCTGAGTCGGGTGCACACCCAACAATATCATCACTGGCAGATCCTCAGTCGTGTACTGGGGGAAAATGCCCATTATGGTCTCTTTGCCAGCGCAGAGACGTTAGCTGACTGTGATACCCTGGTCTATTACTGGCCAAAGAACAAGCCAGAAGCACAGTATCAGCTGCAAAACCTGCTGGCTCTGCTGCCTGTCGGCAGCGATATTTTTGTGGTTGGCGAAAATCGCAGCGGCGTGCGTAGCGCTGAACAGATGGTCGCCGATTGGGCAAAGCTGGAAAAAATCGACAGCGCGCGCCGCTGTGGTCTTTATCATGGCCGTCTCGACAGCCGTCCCACCTTTGATGCCGACACGTTCTGGGATGAGTATCCGCTGGGCGAACTCACCGTCAAAACATTACCAGGGGTGTTCAGTCGTGATGGTCTTGATATCGGTAGCCAGCTGCTGCTGTCCACCCTCAAGCCGCATATGAAAGGCAAAGTGCTGGATGTCGGCTGCGGTGCCGGCGTGCTCTCCGCCATGCTGGCCAGCTTCTCACCGAAAGTACGCCTGACATTGACCGACGTTAACGCGGCGGCGATTGCCTCCAGCAAAGCCACCCTGGCGGCCAACCAGCTGGAAGGCGACGTGTTTGCCAGCAACGTCTATTCCGATATCAGCGGTCGCTTCGATATGATTATTTCTAATCCGCCGTTCCATGACGGTGTGCAAACCAGTCTGGATGCGGCGCAGACGCTGATCCGTGGCGCAGTCAGCCATCTGAATACCGGCGGTGAGCTGCGTATCGTTGCTAACGCCTTCCTGCCTTACCCCCAGGTGCTGGATGAGACCTTCGGCAGCCATGAAGTGCTGCTGCAAAACGGGCGCTTTAAGGTCTATCGTGCCGTCAAGAGCCGCGCGGCCAAAAAGTAACCCTCAGTTTCAGGGCGGATACCGTTTCCGCCCTGCCTGTTTTCAGGTTCCCCCCTGTCCGATGCTTTTTACAGCGTTTGCTTTAACCTCAAGAAATAACTGTTGACGTACCGGGGAAAACCTCTAGAATGCGCCTCCGTGGTTGCGATATAACCTTGTTATGTTGCGGGTATGCGAAGGTGGCGGAATTGGTAGACGCGCTAGCTTCAGGTGTTAGTGTCCTAACGGACGTGAGGGTTCAAGTCCCTCTCTTCGCACCAAAAACCATGATATTCATATTACGCAGCATCTGCGCGAAGGTGGCGGAATTGGTAGACGCGCTAGCTTCAGGTGTTAGTGTTCTTACGGACGTGAGGGTTCAAGTCCCTCTCTTCGCACCAATGCGGTGATATGAATAAGTTCAACAGGACGCGAAGGTGGCGGAATTGGTAGACGCGCTAGCTTCAGGTGTTAGTGTCTTAACGGACGTGAGGGTTCAAGTCCCTCTCTTCGCACCATGTTGAATCCCTCTGATTGCCCGCTTTTGATACCGCAACACCCCTCCGACAGCTAATTTTTCCGTGATTTTCCTCATCCCCGTATCCTTGTGATTATACTCCGTTAAAATTCACTGAAATGGCCGCCAGTCCGCCTGCCAGAGCAATGCAGGACGGTAGCAACAGGTAATGACGCAAACGCTTATGAAACAACATGATCACCGTTGCGAGAAACGCCACCACCATCAGCAGTCGCCATTCGCTGAATGACAGCTCCATTAATGCCAGCAATGGCATCATTGCACAGGGCACCAGTACACCCCAGCCACTATCCAGTCTTTTGCCCAACATCACAGGTTCCCTTACAAATATGAATGATAATGATTACCAATATCATATGATAATCATTATCATTTTGCAGCAACTAATATTGGGTGCGACGCTTGCGGATGACAGCTCTGTATTTAAATGATAGATTGAGCGAGATCACAAATAAGAAAAATCCTAATGTGATGAGCTTAGGCTATTCAGCATAGAGAACGGTGGCTTAACGGTAGTAACACTTTGATATTTCAGGGCAGTCACGAGCAAACATAATGAATGTACAAAGCTACGATGAGTTACTGGGCAGCAAGCACCGGCTATCGTTGATGCTATTTCTTCTTCTTAACACCGCCACGGCTATTTTTTGCGTGCTCCGCGTCATTCATCATGACACACTGACGGTCACCACGCCGACCATTGCCATTATCATCATCAGTATCATCTTACTGACGTGGATGTTGTTAAAGCCCGTAGCCATATTCCCACTCTTAAATATCGCTGCGGCACTGAGCGGGTTACTTTGGGCATGGCATATCACCCTGCGCTATCAGCAGGAGCTGCATCTCGAAAGCGGTTATCTTTTGGTGGCGCTGGTCAGCGTGTTCTTTATCAGCGCGATTGCGCTGGGAGATTATCTGCTGCCCTTCTTGCTGCACACGGCGCCTGGCTCTGTCGTGGTACTGGCGCTGGATCGGGGTCAGAGTACGCTTATCATCCTGTTCATTATTATTCTGCCGCTGATGGGTTTTAGCCTGCATCATCTGATGCTGCGCAAGCGAGATAAATTCACCCGGCGCCTGGTCAGACAGCTTTATGAAGAGAAAGAAACCTACAGCGATCTGAGCATGCTTGACCCTCTGACCGGCCTGTATAACCGGCGTGGGCTACAGAACCGGCTGGAAAATGTCATCGATAACCATACCGGCAATCACTATGTCCTGCTGCTGGATATCGACAACTTCAAATCTTATAACGACAATTACGGCCACGCGATGGGCGACCAGGCGCTGACGCGCGTATCGGTGGCCATTCGCGACGCGGTGCGATCCCGGGATATTGTTACCCGCTATGGCGGAGAAGAATTTCTGGTCATACTGACCAACGTGAATGAAGCCATTGCCTTGAAGCAGGCCGAGCGTGTTCGCCAGTTCGTACTTGATCTTGAAATCCCCCACAGATTTAACGACAAGGTGGCGACTCACGTCACCATCAGCGTTGGCGTTGCGCCGCTAATTGCCAATGATTTTGACAAGGCGTTAGCTCATGCCGATCGGGCTCTCTATCTGGCGAAAAGCCAGGGTCGTAATACCGTTTTTAGTCTCCATGATGCGTCAAAAAGAGCGCCCGGCAAGCCTGCCGATATCGTATAAAAACCGCCTGTGCACGGCGCTTCACGCCAGCTCTTTTAACAAAAAACATTGTGACCTGACCGCTATCGATTTTACTGATTGACACCTAAAATCATGATTTACGGCGAGCTGTCCGGGCGACCCGTTCTGCGTCCTGCTCAAGGTGGGTTCGACATGTTAATACCGCGCGTTTCACGGCCAACGGCAACAATCAGACAGATAAGCACCGCCACCGTTCCGGCAACAATGGCCATCGCCAATCCGTAATTATTACCGTGCGCTTCCGCTATGCCGGATTGCAGGGTGGCATTGACCGAAGCGATCAGGTTTCCCAGCTGGTAGACAAAACCCGGCAGCACCGCACGCGTATTCGCCGGCACCAGCTCGCTCAGATAAGTCGGCACGACGCCCCATGCCCCCTGCACCATAAACTGCATCAGAAATGCGCCGATGCCGATAGCCCAGGAACCACTGGAGAAGGCCCATAGCGGCAATACCGGTAGCGCAAGAATAGCGGCGATCATAATGGCTTTTTTCCGCCCAATCTTCTCCGACAGCACGCCAAAGAAGACCCCGCCCAGCATCGCCGCAATATTGTAGCAGACGGCTATCATGCTGATAATGTGGGGTTCCATCCCATGCTGCACCTTGAGGAAGGTCGGGTAGAGGTCCTGCGTACCGTGGCTGAAGAAGTTAAAGCATGCCATCAACAGCACCAGATAGGCACACAGCTTCCAGTGGCTTTTGATCACCGGCAGCAGCGCCACGCTCTCTTTGCGTTGGCGCGCCGCCAGCCATATTGGTGATTCCGGTACTTTAAACCAGATAAACGGCAGCAGCAGGATCGGTAGTGCGCCAATCAGAAACATCCCACGCCAGCCCACCAGCGAATAGCACAGGCCAAAAATGACTGAAGCCAGCAGATAACCGCAGGGATAGCCCGCCTGAAAGATGCCTGACATCAATCCCCTTGAACGATAGGGAATGGTTTCCATCGCCAGCGATGAAGCCACGCCCCATACGCCGCCCATCGCTACGCCATAAACCACGCGGAAAAACAGGAACCATGTCAGCGTTGGTGACCAGGCTGACAGCAGCTCAAAGACGGTAAAAGTGATGATATTGACCATCAGGATCGGCCTGCGGCCATAATTTTCCGCCAGGCGGCCAAACAGCAGTGCGCCGACAGGTCGCACTGCCAGCGTCAGCATTATCGCCAGTGAGACATCAGAAACGCTGGTGCTAAAGTTAGCGGCTATATCACTAAGCACAAAAACCAGAATAAAGAAGTCAAATGCGTCCAGCGCCCAGCTGGCAAAGCTGGCAAACGCCACATTGCGCTGGGTGGATGTCCAGTTGAACATGAGGCTGCGTCCTGTTTGAGTGCGGAAAGATATGTTAACCATTTGTTTATATCATGTAATCTTTCAATCACTCCCGGTGCTTTTGTCAGCCTTAGCGTCAGAATGTAAATGTAAGCGACATTGTGTTACCGGAGGGATCTGCGTAAATTGCCCAACATCCTGCTGCCGCTGCTGACGGTTGTGGGGCACGCCACGGTACGCCGTTTAGCCAAAATAAAGAGGTATGGCGGTATTACTTTTCACCTCTGGCACTAAATTCCAGTACAATCTTGCAGATTATTCCTGGTGCTGAAAAAGGATGTCTTTAATCCCATACTCTGCCATTCATCGCCGTTTTGCCGCATGCGCGGCCCTGCTGGCCATGCTACTGCTGTTTATTGCTCCGGTGATTTCAACATCACTGGCGCAGCATCATGGCGGCAGCGGCATGATGCTGCATCAGGGTATGGAGATGGATATGGCGATGCCGGCGGATCATCAACCGCCGGTCGGGGCAGACGTTGCCATCAGCAACACGACACACACACCCTCGCCAATCATGGATGATGCCGCCTGTGGATACTGTGTGCTGCTGGTGCATCTGCCCCTTGATCTGTTTCCATCCCCGCTGCTGTGGTCATCATTGCAGGCGGTAGCCGCGCCGGATGTGCCGCCGTGCCAGAGGGTGATTTCCCTTTTGGCCCCCCACTTCTTCCATCCGCGCGCCCCACCCCGCTGCCTGCCGGTACGTTAATTCCTTACATATTGACCTGTGGAAAACCCACAGAACCTTGTTTATGCCTGTTAAACAGGCGGATGGAAGAGCTCATGTCACAGCAACCCGCGCACGTGTCTGCGCACGCCACCTCATCCCGAAGCAGCCTGCTGTCGCTGCTACGTCGTCTGCATTTCTACATCGGGCTGTTTATCGCCCCGTTTATCTTCGTTGCCGCACTCACCGGCACCCTGTATGTCGTGACGCCACAGCTGGAAAACGCGTTTTATCATCATCAGCTCTTTACCACGTCAACCGGCATTGACCAGCCGCTTTCCGCCCAGGTGGCGCGTGCCGGCGAGTTTATCGGTAGCAATATGAAGATTGCCGCCGTGCGCCCCGCCCCTCATCAGGGTGAGACCACCCGCGTGATGTTTTACCGTGACGATCTTGCCCCCTCGGAAACTCGCGCGGTGTTTATCGATCCAAAAACCCTTGAGGTACGCGGAGAGTTAACCGCATACGGCACCAGCGGTATATTACCTCTGCGCACCTGGCTGGATTATCTGCACCGTAATTTGCTGCTGGGCGATGTGGGCCGCCATTACAGTGAGCTGGCGGCCAGCTGGCTGTGGGTTGCCGCACTGGGTGGTGCGGTGCTGTGGGCAAGCCGCCGCAGAGTGCGCCGGATAACGTCCGATAAGCAGCCCACCCGGGCCCAGCGCCTCGGCCGCTTTCGTCATTGGCACAGCACGCTTGGGCTGCTGCTGCTGCTCGGACTGGTGTTTTTCTCTGCAACCGGGTTAACCTGGTCACGCTGGGCCGGGGATAATATCTCGCTGATGCGCAGTCATTTTGGCTGGATGACGCCGGTGGTGAATACCTCATTGCAACCTGCCATGGCGATGGATATGCCGATGGATGAGCATGCAGAGCATCATGGGCATAGCAGGATGATGCACGGCGGTAAGTCGATTGCCGTCAATCCGCTCAATTTTGATACCGTACTGCGCGCGGCGCGTGACGCAGGCATTGATGCGGCGAAACTGGAGATCCGTCCGGCTTACCGTGCGGATAAAGCCTGGACGGTGAGCGAAACGGACCGCAGCTGGCCAACTCAGGTGGATAGCGTAGCGGTGGACCCGCGCAACAATACGGTTATCGATAAGGTGAAGTTTGCGCAGTACGGCCTGCTGGCCAAACTGACACGCTGGGGAGTCGATGCGCATATGGGGGTGCTGTTTGGTGTCGCTAACCAGCTGGTACTGGCGCTGTTTGGTCTGGGACTGTGCCTGATGATCGCGTTCGGCTATCGCATGTGGTGGCTGCGCCGGCCGCAGCAGGGACAAATCTCTCCGCTGGATACGCTGATCGGCTGCTGGCAGCTGTTAGCGCCTGGCTCCCGGCTGCTGCTGCTGGTATTGACGATATTGGTCGCGGTGAGCTTACCGTTAATGGGCATCAGCCTGCTGATCCTACTGGCTATCGATCGCTGGCGCTGGCGGCAGTCTATGAAGTGATACGGTGCGGGCCTCAATCACAGGCCCGCACGACCGGCAACGGGGATAACCTACCTCAACGGCAGGGCCAGACTTTGCTCCAGCATTGCCAGCAGCAGTGAGTTATCCACCGTTTTCAACACCTGCACCGGTCTGCCCTCCGGCTGGCCGATACCGACGTCAAGCCGCAGCGGTTGACGAAAGCGCCATGCTTTACCGCGCGTCATCCCTTCCCGCAGCTCCACATTAACGAAGTAGTCTGCCGCAGTTGCTACCTGCTTATTCAGTAACCAGGCCACCACCAACGCATCATGTATCCAGCAACCCGCCAGACGTCGGGTTTGTATGGAATAATCGATCCACGGACGCAGGGTTTCGGTAACGAAGCGCGCCAGCGGCGTATCTATCTGCTCAATGCGGTTAAGATCCTGATGGGTCATCAGCGTTTGGCTGGTGACATCCATCGGCACCAACGTGATATTCGCACCGCTGGTCAATACCCTGTGCGCCGCCTCCGGGTCAATACCAAAATTGGTGTCTTTGATAAAGTCGTCCAGCGCAAATACACCGCCCATAATGGCAATTTCCTGCACCGCATCGGCCATCTGCGGATAGCGATCCAGCGCCAGGGCAACGTTGGTCAGTGGGCCAATGGCCACCAGCGTGATCTCCCCCGGATGAGCGCAAATAAGCTGCCCTATTGCATCGGCGGCTTCCACTGGCGGGGGTGAATAGCTCTGCGGTTGACGCACTCCCTGCCATAAATGTGCCAGCTGGTGGCTGTGCACCCGCAAATCCAGCGAGGCTCGCCACGGGGCACTCGGTTCACTCAATGCGGCATCCGCACCTTTAATCACCGGCACCGACTGCCCTAAGCGTTCGATCAAATCTTTTGCCACACTGTAGCCGATCTCGCTTTGGGTATTACCCGCTACGGTGGTGATAAGCTCAAGTGACACCTCCGGCGCGGACAGCGCCAGCGCGATAGCCAGCCCGTCGTCAACGTTGGCTCCCGTAATACCATTCCCCGGATCGCAATCAATAATTAAACGTTTCATTTATCTTTATCTTTTTAATATCAGGACGGCCTGCAACCGCAAGACTCGCCAATTTCAAGTTGATGAGAAAACTCACGCAGCGTGGTTTCTCCTTTCCAGTTCACCAACATTTTGATGGCGGCCTTTGCCATCTCACGCACCGGCTGGCGTACGGTAGTCAGTGAAGGCAGGTGGTAGGCAGATTGATCGGTTCCATTGAAGCACACCAACGCTATCTGCTCCGGTACCCGCACACCGTGCTCGTACAACGCGCGAATACAGCCGATTGCCTGCGCCTCGTTGGTGGCAAAAAGTGCCCGCGGAAGGGTGCCGCTCTCTAACATACGTTTTGCCGCAGTGTAACCGCCCTCTCGAGTGTAAGGAGTCGAAAAAACCCATTCCGGACGCTCATGAACGCCATATTCTGCCAGCGCCTCGCGCCACCCGTGCAGCCTGTCCTGTGAATTGAGCCTTTCCAGCGGGCCGCAGATGATACCGACGTCCTGATAGCCGTGACTCAGTAAATGTGAGGTCACCTGACGCGCGGCTTCACGTTCATCCACGCGTAAAACGTTAACCTGCAAAGACGGATCAACCCTGTCGAGCATAACGAATGGCGTACCGCTGGCCTGCAAAACATCAATATAAGGATGACGATCGACGCTGATGTAGATCAGCCCGTTAATTTGCTGACTCAAAAGATTGTTGATCAGCTGCAGCTCGCGTTTGCGATCGTCGCCGGCATCACCCAACAACATGACCATGTCGTTCGCCAGCGCTTCCTGCTGCAGTTCATGGGCAAGGGAAGCAATGAAGGCATTATTGACGTTTGGCACGACCAGCCCGTAAGTTTTGGTCGTTCCTGAAGCCAGGGCACGCGCCACGTTGTTGGGGCGGTAGCCGGTTTTCTTAATCGCAGCCAGCACCCTTTCGCGCGTTGCCAGTGCTACCGGGCGTGGTCCGTTATTCACAACGTAACTGACCACCGCCACCGACGTTCCCGCTTCCTTCGCTACGTCAGCTCGGGTGGCGCGCTGATTAATCTGTTTCGGCACGACGGGTCTCCCTTTAATATCAAAATAATAAAGGCCAGAGAAAGTCTCCGGCCCAAAAGTTTCTGGCGTATTAATGCGTGGTTATATCGCATCTTCCGCGGCGTTAAGATCGCGCCCGCGCGTTTCCGGCGCCACGAATGTGGTCAGGAAACCGATAGCGGCCATCACCGCGAAATAGGTGGCAATCGGCCACCAGTGCCCGGTCCACGAGAGAAGTGCTGCCGCCACCAGCGGTGCCGTTCCACCGGAAAGGATAGAGCCGACCTCTTTCGCCGTGGCCATTTTCGTGTAGCGGTGATGCACACCAAACATTTCTACCCCCCACGCCGCCTGCACGCCAAAGATCCCTAACGATGCCAGCCCCATTCCCGTCACGATGGTGGCGATAATAATGGCAGGCTCACGCGAGTCGAGCAGCATAAAGGCAGGGAAAGCATAAAGGATTAACAGCAGACAGAACCAGCGATAGGTAATACGGCGACCGAAACGATCCGAAAGCCAGCCGGCCAGCGGTACGATCAGGAAGCCAAGCAGGGAGGCAATCATGACCGCACTGGTTGCGACCGACTTGTCCACCGCCAGGATTTTGACCACGTAGCCGATAATAAAACCCTGGGCGATGTAAGACGGGCCATTCTCACCAATACGCAAACCGACCATCGTCAGAAAGGCCCGGCTACGGCGCCAAAAACCACGCGTGTCCTGCACAGGAGGCTGAGTAACCCGTATCCGCGCGCGCTGCGCTTCCATTTCGGCCTTTTTGCGTTCAAATACCGGGGTTTCTTTCAGGTTACGGCGGATCCACAACGCGACCAGCGCGATCAGGGAACTACAGAGGAAAGGAATACGCCATCCCCACTCTAACAGAGACTGCTGATCCATTTGAATCACTGCCAGCCACACCAGGGAAGCCAGCAGCGTACCGCTGTTAGAACCAAGAGCAATGATCGACGAAACCAAGCCACGCCGCTGTTTCGGGGCATATTCGCCCAGCGTTACCGTTCCCCCGGAGAGTTCGGCCCCGGCACCAAAACCTTGGGTAAAACGTAACAGGACTAAACAGGCGGGAGCCCACAGGCCAATTGAGGCATAGCTGGGGATGAGCCCGATAAGCGTCGTGGAGGCACCCATCAGGATAATGGTAGAGACCATCACCACTTTGCGCCCCTTACGGTCACCGAGCCAGCCGAAGAATAAAGCGCCAATCGGCCGGGCCACAAAACCCACGGAGAAGGTAGCAAAGGTGGAAAGCAGCGCCATAGCAGGCGTTGACGCGGGGAAGAAGACATCGCCAAAAATAATACCGGCGGCCAGTCCGTACAGTGCAAAATCGGCATATTCCATCGCGGTGCCAAGCCAGCATGAGAAGGTGGCACGCCAGAAATCTTTACGTCCTTCGCGAGTCGTTAAACGTTCATCGGCCGCAGAATCAGCCTGTATAGCACTATCCTGAGCAACGTTTTGAGGTGTAGACATGAGAAATTCCCTGAGGTGAGGAGCTCTGTTTGGCACCCTCCCTGGTACGCACTCCTCCGCGGAGGAAAACTCACCAGTGATGATGCGCCGTTAAAAAGCTATAACTGAGGATCGCTATAAAGTTCCCTGGTGTTGGAACGCTATATTTGCTTAACGCCGACGGTCTAAAATGACCAGCCGCATAAGTAACGTCAAACAAATTTGATCTTGTAGTAGCTGACAACTATCAAACACCGTGAATTTTCACTACGGTGTCATTGTATCTACGCGTGTAGATAAATCAAGTTAACTTACCAATATAAGAGCGGTTTTTTTGAGGCAAAAACACTAAAACCAATAAAATCATTGAATTAAAACTTTTATAACTAAATATTTTTTTTTATATTCAGGAATAAAGTGGATAAACAAAGAAAATTCTTACATGTTGTGGCTTTGCACATCAAAGATAACGACCCGACATGACAAAACGATGACAGCATTAAGAATCACAGGCTTATTTAGGTGCCTGGCCGCAGCTAAGATAAAAAAGACCCTCAACAGTCAGGCGGATAAATATGACTATCACACTAATGCGCCACGGAAAACCTCATCGATCGCTAACCGGTCGCCGCTCTGCGCTGGCAATGGCGCAATGGTGCGATGCCTACGATCTCGCCGAAATTTGCGATAAACCTACCGACAGCAGTCTGCGTCTTGCAGCACAGGCGGATATCATCGTCACCAGCCCGCTACCTCGGGCACGCTCTTCGCTGGAAAGGCTCGGCAAGACTGCAAGCCGTATTGACAGTCTTTACAGCGAGGTGGCGCTTCCGGTGATACCGCTGGCATTTCCCACCCTGCCACCCTTTGTATGGTTGCTGCTGCTGCGCGTCATATGGCTGCTTGGCTATAGCGGAAAGGTTGAATCTTACGCGCAGGCTAAACAGCGGGCGGTAAAGGCAGCAGGGCGGCTGAGCGAGCTGGCACAGCACGGCAATGTTTTGCTGATGGGGCACGGCATCATGAACAAACTTATTTCCCGCCAGCTAAGAAAACTTGGCTGGCGGGGCGAAAAACATGCCGGCAGCCGTCACTGGAGCAGTGCTGTCTACCGCAAGATCAATTCCAATGACAGGAAGGCAGATAAAACGTTACTTCGCGGTATTGGGTAATGTAGGGCATTGTTCTCTAATGCTACAGGTATGCGTGAATCGTGCTGCAAGATAAAGTTTAATATTCAACTGCTTCCCGGCAGGATAGTTTGTCTAAAAATACATCAAACGGATGTTAAATACTGGATCGTACCGCGTAGTTACATTATAATTCCGCGCCTCAGGCCCCTTAGCTCAGTTGGTTAGAGCACGCGACTCATAATCGCTTGGTCGCTGGTTCAAGTCCAGCAGGGGCCACCAAATTTCACCTGTTAAATCAGTAAATTAAGCCACCTTTCAAGGTGGCTTTTTTGTTATCTCGTTTCCGAGTGGCGGTGAAATGGCGGTGATTTTTCACATGCTTTTACTTTTAAAGGACGATCTCGCATGAAAAAACCTTTATTAGCTCTGTTACTGATCACGTCTCAGAGCGCATTCGCGGACAAAATACCCAACTCCATCGAAAATCTGATAGCTGGTTACGATACCAGAACTCATGTACTGGAAAGTGGTGAGCTGGCCATCAGATACAACAAGCAAGCGCTAATGATAGACGCTGCGAAATCCTTGTTCAGCGCGATATGTGACGACTACTTTATGAACAAGTGGAGTCCAGGGACAATCAAAAAAATTACTCTATGGAGTGTCACGTCCGATCAAGGTTACAAAATAAATGGCGGTGGGATGGAGTGTAAAAAAACTGGTTCCATGGACTTCAAGCAAGCTGAAGAATACAGAACCAGTTTAATCGAAAAAATATAAACCTAATCAGTGGCTTTAAAAGCTCATATGCCCCTGTCCACCCATTGATGAGTGTGGTGGGGCGTGGTCAATTAGGTTGGGGGTAGCAATGTATCTCACAACGGTTTCATGAGTAACAAAAGTAGCACCACAGTTAATATTTTGGCACTGGCAATAACGTTCTTTTGTATGGTCCGATACCCTAAAGCTGCTTCTTGTATGCGCTGCGTGTCCACATTTAGGGCAATTCATCATGATCAGAACCTCATTTGACGTTTTTTAATTCACTTTAGTGAATTTACTACTATTCGAGTTCTAAATCATCAATTTTAACCTCAAGCTCCAGACTGGTAGTGAAACCATTATCCGCACTTACACTATGCGTCAGAGTTGTAATGGTCCATTCAGCATCATCAATAGGCTGTTTAAAGCCCCGCGCTTTTACCGGCATTTCGGTGTAGAGATCTGCCCGGCCCTCAGCGAGTTGCAGGGAGAATGACGCAACCCCTCGTTGCAGGCGCTCCCATTGCATTTTTGCCGCTCGCTCAGCGTTGCTGTGGTTGGCGTAGGTACGATTAAGAACCAGCACGTTTTCATATGTTCCCACCAGATAATCCCCCTGCTTCGCTTCCGGTTCTTTAGGTTTGGTGGTTTTCTTACGGCGGCGCTTAACCCTGGTTGTTTCTTTTTTCTTGGGTTCACGGGTATGCAACCAACTGGCAATCACGCCGGTATAAGCACCACGATCGGCCAGGGTAAAACGATGGCCGTCACCGGCTTTGCGCTCAATAGTGATTACCGGCAGTGGCTTACCGCTCGCCGTTCTTCCCTGCCCCTGCCGGATAAACAGCAGGTTTCCATATTTTACGGAAGCAATCGCCCCATACTGACGCGCCAGCTTCATCAGGAAACTGGCATCGCTTTCATTTGTCTGGTCAATGTGATCAACAGCTTTGTCCGTCAGGTCTTTACCCAGCGCCATCTTTAGGTTGTGCCGTGAGGCGATTTCCTTTACCACATCGCCTACGGTTGTCTGGTGCCATGACTTTTCACGGCGGGTATTGAGGGTTTCACGAAAATCGGCGCTACGTGCGCGAATGGTCAGGCGGTCAGGGGCCCCGCTATGCTCAATCTCATCCACGGTGAATGCCCCTTTTGGGAAAAGCGGCCGGCCTTTCCATCCTAGCGCCAGCTGAATAACGGCACCACGTCGCGGCAGAACGATCTGCCCGTCTGCGTCGTCCAGCTCCAGATCAAGCTGGTCAGCCTCAAAACCCCGGTTGTCGGTGAGCGTCAGACTCATCAGGCGCGCATCCAGCGCGGTAGTCACGTCCTTACCTTCAATTGTGATACTGAAAGCCGGGCTTCTTCTGTTCAGGTCGAAATGATCGGAACTAAAATTCACTGCAGTAACCCTCCAACCGTATTTTTAATATTACCTATCGCAGACGTTGCAGAGTCTTGCAGGTTACTGAGCCGATCGCTGAGGCTGCCGAACATATCAGACAGCGACTCATCAACCCTTTTCAGGGTCATCGTAAATTCAATACGGCGAGGCATTCCGCTTTCAAAAAATTCCGATTTGGTCTGGCTCAGGCTCTCGATCACAAACATGCCGTAAATGGTCCCGCTTCCCTCAATCAAGGGCCATGCTTTGCCCAGCTCTGCCATTTGCTCCAGTGCCAGCAATGACAGCCTGCCGCCGGTGACTTCCGGCAACAGTACGCCAGATAACGTCAGTGAATCGTTATCCGGGCCAAGAAACTGCGTTGATGGTCTGCGGTTCACCCGACTGTTGGCGGCGTGTCGCCAGCTTCGCTGATATTGCAGCTCCTGATACGGCACTGTACGCAGCATGAAGACATATAACCCCAGCACCATCATCATGAATCATATCCCCCTTGATCGCTGAAATTACTGCGCGCTTTAGCCCTTGCTTTGTGCTCACGCTCGTCAAGCTGCCGTGCGACTTCGCGGGCAATATCCTGCGCACTCTGCCCAGGCTGGGCAGTGATATGAATGGGCGCGTTAATCTCATAACGGATCGCAGGCGGTACGCTGGCAGATTTCGCAGGCTGACTTTGTTTGTATGCTATTACCGGTAGGCTGTACGGATGCAGCGGAGCGGCCTCCGCAGGTGCTGCCGCTACGCCCATGACGCCTGTAACAACGGAAGCCAGCGCGGCAGTTCGTCGTCTGCTGGTCACATTTGCGGGACCGTTCACAATTTCGGGCCCGTTCTCCCCAACAATACCGAACTGACCGTGCGGAATAACTCCACCACTGTCATACATCCCGGCAAACGGAACCGCAGCAGCCGCTGCACCACCAACCACCTGCACCTGTGCTTTTCCTTGTGTTTTATTATTTTCGGTCATCCAGTCAGGCAGATAATCGGTGACTGAGGAAAACTTGCTTTTGAGTGTCTCCCATTTGGTATTAATTCCATTGAGGATACTGTCAATAATGGCGCTGCCCATATCCTGAAATTTCGTAGGAAGCGCGGCGGCATCAGCCAGGATCGAATTCCATTTATCGCTAATAGATTGTCTTATATTGGCCCACGCTTCAGAAGCGCCAGATTGTATTGCATCCCAATTTTTGGCAATTAATCCCGGTAAGGTATAATTAAAGAACAGTGACTTAATCCCCTCCCATGTGGCGCTGGCTTTTTCTTTAATCCAATCACATGCCGTAGCTGTGGCATTACATACGGCATCCCACATGGCCTTGAATTTTGGCCCGAGCGTGTCCCAGTTCTGCCAGATATAAATAGCGCCAGCGGCGATCAGCCCAATGACAGCCAATATAGGGTTTGCAAACATCAATCGGCCAAGCCATACAACTGACTTGCCAACAGAACTGATTGCTTTCCCAATAAGACCAAATACAGATGAAAATTTTAGCCCCATAACTCCTGCGCTCATTCGCACTACTGCCATCGGCCCCAGCACTGACGCCAATGCCAGTGAAACACCCCCCGCGGCAGTGGCAACAATGGCAAACCCTGCTGCCAGCGTAAACAATGCTGACGTTAATTGCGGGTGTCGCTTAACAAAACCATCCAGACGTGACGCCAATTCACCCAGCCAGTCAGACAGCTTTTTTAATGCTGGGGCAACTGTTTCACCGATGCTAGCCATAGCATTGGTAAAGGAACCTGTAGCGGCTTCCCATTTATTACCAAGCGTATTTAAAGAGGCATCAACACGCTCTCGCAGCGAAGCCTGATTTTGTAGCTTTGACGCCGTTTCGCTATACCCTGAGATGCCTTTAGTAATCATAATATTCAGCACCTGCAGCGTTTCCGCATCATCACCAAAAATACCTTTTAGCGTAGCTAACCTTTTCTCAGTATTAAGCTTTTGGAGTTGAGCCAACTGCGTATACATTTTTTCCAGGCCACCGAACTCACCTTTGCCATCAGTAAACTCGAACCTAACGCCAGTGCCTTTTAGCTCATCGTTAGCATCCTTCACTTTTTCCGTATTCATGACGGACTGAAATACTTTTCGGTAGGCATTACCAGCAGACTCTCCAGCCATACCAGCCTGATCGGCCATAACTAATAGAGGGGCAAATGTTTTAGCTGCGTCCAATCCCTTTTTATGAATAATGTCCATCGCGCTGCTGATTTTTGAGAACCCCTGCAGCATATTTCCTGAATCTACCCCCGCGTAGAACCCTTTTTGGATCACATCCATCAGGCTCATCATGTCTTTTTCGGAAGTCTGAGTAGCATCTTGTAACTTAGCTGCAAACTCTGCTGCCGCAGTGGGAGCCATCTGTAACTGCACGCCAAGATAGGCGGCTGACTCACCCAAGCCGCCTAGGATGACCTGCGCTGACATCCCCTGACGGCGCAGCATCGTCATCATATTCTGAAAGTCGGCCGTTGTTCCCGGCAGCTTATCGCCCAAAGCAACCGCAAGCCGGTTAATTTTTTCAAATTCAGGCGCTACCTTCCCGCCCGGTCCCATCATTGAACCGGCAAGCTGATTCGCTGCATTTTCTGATTCTGAATAGGCTTTTACTGGAGCCAGCAACGTCATGCCGGTAGTTACCCCAGCCGCCATCGCCCCTGCACCATTACCTGCCAAAGAGTTCCTTAACTCGTGGGTCTTTTCAGCCCTGGCTTTGATAGCGTTGAGCTTTCGCTGACGTTCGCCAACTTCACGTAGCCTGCGCTCCTGTTCAGCTAACTGTCGGTTATATCGCTCAGTTTCTCGCGTAATCCTCGCCGTCTCGCGTGCTCCGCCCCCAGCAGATAACCCCAGCCGATAAAGCTCAGCCCTGGCTACAGCCATCTGACGAGTTTCCTGCTGTTGTTTTTGTTCAAGACGTGAAACCGCACGCCACTGAGCTTCAAGCGCCTGCGTTTGTTTTTTGGTTGGGGATTCCAATAATGACATTTCGCGCGTCATCATTTGAGCGCGTAACCTCGCCTGATCTAGTTCGGTGCCAGTACGGCTAACACTCTGAGTTAGCCGATCGAAAGAGTTAAGCTGACCTCCAGCATCACTCATCTTCTTAATCTGATCGCGGGTTTGCCGAATAGCTGATGCCAGCTCCTTAGAGCCAGCCTGCGCATTTTTAAACGGGCGGGTTAACTTATCCACCGCCCCCAGAACGACCTGCAGTCGCAGGTTATTATCACTCATCGCTGGCCCCGCTTCGCTGAATTGCCTTATGCCGCCACTCCAGCACATCAGTCAGCGGCATAACGTCAGTGACGGACGGCGACCAGTGAAAGATGGTGGCAATGTCTGCCACCAGATCATCAACCGTCAGGTTGTCGGTAAATCGGCAAGCACCGACTTCGGCAACAAAAAAGTAACCATCTCTACAGCCATTGCTGTCAGGTCGGCGGGGTCAAGTTCTGCCATTTCCTGCGCGGTCAGCGTCGGCGTGGAGATACGCGGGATCACAGTCATCATCGCGCCCACATCCATATCCATAATGGCCTGCAGACGGGTGCCACGCAGTGCGCCGGACTGCGGCTTACGTAGCACAATTTCGGTAATTTCAGTTTTGCCGCGCATGATGGGGGTATCCAGCTTTACGGTCTTTTCAGTCAGTTTGTCGCTCATGTTCGTTTCCTGTTAATGAAATACTGGCGCGACTGCACGCGCCGTTAAAGTTAAAGGCCCAGGGCGTTACGGTGTTCTTCCAGCAGGTCCACGCCGCCAACGATTTCAACCATGTTCACCAGATCGACCTCATAGAGCACCTCACCGTTGATGGTCAGCTTCGCGTAGCTGTTGGTGCTGCTGACTTTTGTGGTGCTGCTCTCTCCGGTTTTCCACTCGCCGGAATCCACTTCTTTATGACGCCCGCGCACAACCAGCTCAACGGCCTGCACGTCGCCGGTATCGTCACGCTGAATGGAGCCGGTGAAACGCAGCTGGATACCGTCAACCGTGGCCTTGCCCATCTGCTTGAATAACAGCAGTTCGGTGCCGCCGATTGAAAATTCCGTGTCCAGTGCGCCGTCATCCAGCCCCATATCCACGTCCACCGCGCCCGGCATCCCGCCGCCGCGATACTTCTCAAACTTGCGGGTGAATTTTGGCAGGGTCAGAGACTCAACGATCCCCTGCCAGTTGTTCCCGTCGTTGAACAGGTTCAGGTGTTTTAACTTGCGTGGTAAAGCCATAGTGTCCCCTTACGCGCTGACCTGACTGGAGAAATCCAGCAGATACCGATCGGTGATGCGCTGGCGCAGCATCAGATTTTCAAGCGGCGGCACCGGCGTGTAGTCGTAGTCGATAGTGAGTTTCCCGGCTTTCAGGGAGTCTTTATCGTTCACCGACTCATCCAGCCAGCAGTCTGCGCCGATGATGTAGCCCTGCGTCTTCAGGCTGCGCAGCTTGGCGCGGATACCTTCGATAATGTCACGGGCCAGCGACGGGTTGAGCACGCCATCCACCGCCCACATGTGCGCTTCTGCGATGGTGTCCGCCAGCACCTGCGCCGTGCGGGTGTAGTTCTCAAAGGCAAACAGCGGATCGTCACTGAGGCAGCGGGAACCCCAGAAGCGGAAACCGTCTTTGCGGATAAGCGTGGTGACGTCGTTCTGGTTCAGCAGTCCCGCATCGGTTGCCGGCTCCTGCAGATCCCAGAACACATCAGCAGAAATGCCGGTGACACCATTCACGCCCACGTTGGACAGGGTTTTGTGCCAGCCGGTCTGTTCATCAATTTTGGCGCGCAGGCCGAGCGCACGGGCGGAGGCGTAAGCCGTCGCGTCTGCATTCAGCACGGTGTCAAAGTCGATGAAGTCAGGCCAGATCAACATCCCCTCGCGCTGACTGAAATTGCCACGGTAGGCAATCGCTTCTTCCACCGTTTTGCAGCCATAGGCGGACAGATACGCAAACCCGCGCAGACTCTGCGCCACGCTCAGCAACTCAGTAGCAACCGCCTGCGTGTCATGCCCCGGCACACCGAGAATGCGCGGCTTGACGCCCAGCTGCGACTGCGCCGAAAGCAGTGCTTTCATACCCGTTTTTTTACCGTCAGCAGTCACACCGCCGATAATGTTGGAGGTGGTTTCCGCTTCGGTTTCTCCCTGAGCCACGCGCACAACGACGGTCACGGGTTTAGCCTGATCGGCAATCGCATCCAGCGAACGGGCCAGCGTGCCGGACTCGCCCGCTTTTCCGCTGGCGGTCAGCACATTGGTCAGCAGGACCGGCTTATTGAGGGGAAACATGGACGCATCGGCATCATCGCCGGTGCAGACCATGCCCACGATGGCGGTGCTCATCGTGGTAATGGATCGGGTGCCCTCGTTGACTTCAACAACGCGCACCCCGTGGTGGTAATCCTGAGCCATAAGGCAGTCTCTCCGGTTTACAGGGGTGAGCCTATGTTCTGGTTGATATGCACGCGGCGCACGCGCCGGGCTATGTGTGGGTAATGGCACAATGGGATGAGTAAAAAAAACCCCGCAGGCGGGGGGCAGGATTAATCTTTTGGAGGTTCAGGCCAGTTAATGTCAGGTGCCTGCGATATATCCACGCGCGTCAGCAATACACGGTATTTACGCCAGGCGTCATAGCGGCTCTTTTCCTCATCGGTTGCCATATCCAGCTGAACTGCATCCTGTAGGGGTTCTATTTTCGCAGCGGCGCTTTTGATAAGCACTGCTTTTGCTGCTGCTGCTTCGGCAATGTCTGCCTCTGCTTTCGCCGCCTCATCTGTTACCCAGCGTTCACCGTTCCATTTATCATACGGTGTCGATGGTGAGTAGATAGTGGTATCAGCAGGATAATCTCCCGGCACGGTAATTTGCTGCTCTGCCCCGGTTCTGATATTCCAGACCGTTTCGCCGCGATGATCCGCCAGATATTCCCATCCGGTCAACTGACTGTTCCGGCAGACAACATAATCTTTTTTTGCTGCCAGTGGCTTATCCGTACAGGCATTTGCCGGAATGCTGACACCCACCGGAATAAATTCCGTTGTTTGTGTCAAATAAACCCGTGTAAGGCCGTCATAATTGAATACATCAATTTCCCCCGCGATGACAGCGAAGCCATTTTCTATTACTGCGCTTTGCATTATGCAGCCCTCACGATAAAGTTAAATGCAATATTTCGTGGTCTGTTATCTGTTGATGATGAGTTGCTTTTTATTGCCGTGGTAGACGCAAAATTGCCGCCAGCGCCACAACCAACAACAATCCCTAATCCGCCATCAGCTTCCTCGAGAATCCCGTTCCCCATATTATCTTTCGTTGTGTTGTGTATATTGTTAGATACGCCTAAATGCTTGACGGAACTATTCGTTTCATCCGATGAGGACCACATTCTGGCTAACGTATGAACATGCCCTGCAACTAAAGCATCCTGAGAACTTAAAATTACTCTTCCACCATCAACACCGCGTCCGTCATCCCAGCCACGCAGAAATTCTCCACGCAAATCAGGTAAGCTACCGGAAGGATAAACCATAGCAAGCCTCGGATATTTAGCCTTATCAAAAGTCGCACCATTGCACTTAATCCAGTCATCAGGGGCTGCTGCAAGAGGCCACGGGACAGGCACACCAACGGGAAGTGCTGAGCCAGCGCCCAGACCAAGATTATTCAAAAATGCTGAAATATCAGCGATGTCAGCGCCATTAGCTGATTTATCCATCTTTCCAGCAAGCGCATTGGTCATGGTGGTGGCGAAGTTAGGATCGTTACCTAACGCTTTAGCCAGTTCGTTCAGCGTATCCAGTGCCCCCGGAGAGGAATCAACAAGCGCGGCAATTGCCACCTGCACAAAAGCCGTGTTGGCAAGCTGTGTAGAATTATTGCCTGTCGCCGCCGTCGGCGCTTTTGGCATGCCAGTGAATGTTGGACTGGACTTCGGCGCGTACTGCGTATGGGGATCGTTATCGGCGATATGCTTCGCCATAATGTCATCCACATATACCTTTAGCTCCAGCACCTTGTCATCCACATACTTGCGGGTTGCCAGCACCACTGCCGGGTCAATTTTCAGGGTGATATTGTCGGTGCTGCTGGTAATCATCACCATGCGCACGGTCTGCGTGCGCCCGCTTCCCTCCGCCAGCTGCGGCTTGTAGCTCTCCGGGCAGTTACCCACTGCAATCAGCGCGCCGGTCTCATCGAACAGACCGACTTCACGGATCCACCAACCCCCCTCCGTTTCGGGGATCACCTGTTCAGCAATAATCTGGCTGCTGTTCTGCGGATCGATATACAGCATATTGAGAGCAGCACGACGCTTTTCAGCAACCAGCCTTGTCTGTTGTGCGCTGGGTGCGGGTAGCACGCCGCCACCGTCACCCACCGCCATCTGGGTAATTTTCAGCGGGACACCGAGCGCGGCGGCGCTTGCCAGTTTCGCCGCGCCGATCTCCGTCAGCAGGGTATAAAATTTTGCGCTCATGGATTCACTCTCATTGTGTCAATAACATGGACCGCCCCGCCCTCATAAGCGGTGCCGCCGGAAATAATGGTTTCATTGATATACGGGTAGATCGTGATTTCTTCGCCGATGTAAGTGGCTGCGCCCACAAAATATGGGCCGCTGGTCTGCAGGTTGATGGACATGCCGATCAGATGGCGGCTGCAGGGTTTGGCGTCACCTATCAGGCGCTCCAGTTCCAGATAGGTTTCTTCCGTGATGCCCTGGTCCTGTACGCCAATGTCCAGGCGAAACGTGCCCGGCTGCTCGCCGGTCTGCCACCACTCAATGATGCGGATCAGGAAGCCGAACGGCTCCACCACGCGCCGCACTGCGCTGGCTGTCCCCTTATGCTGGTGAATATAGAAAGCATCCTGCACCACACGGCGCTTGACGCTCTCCACCCAGCTTTCGTCCCAGCGGTCAACGGAAAACGCCCACGCCAGATACGGCAGAAAGTTGACCGGACATGTTGCCGGGTTCCACAAATCGCGCAGCGGCACCTGCAGATCGGATATCCCGCTGCAGGTCTGCGCCAGTCGGCGCTCAAGTGGCGATGAACCGGGCGGCAGCAGGCTATTCATCCGTGCCCCCGTTAGTCACGCTCCATTCCGTACACGACGCTGCCTGCGTCTTATCCAGCACCACATCTGCCAGCGGGGAGGCCAGCTCCACACGCTGGACGCCCTCAACGTGCAGCGCGGCATAAATCGCGCTGCGGCGGATATCGCGCCCCAGCCGCGTCTGGCTGGCGATGTGCTTCTGCAGGCTGGCTTTGGCCGCCGCCATCACCGGCTCTGCTTCCGGCCCCGGATAAAGAAAGATCGTCGCATCCACGCTATACGGGATAATTTCTGCGCTGCGCACCGTCAGGCGGTCTGCCACCGGGCGCACGTTCTCGCTGTTAAGCGCCTGATCAACCACCGCCAGCAGGTCAGCTCCTGCCGTACCGTCACCTTCACGGCTCAGTACAGTAAGCACCACTTGCGCCGGTGCCGGGCTGGTTGCGCTAACATCCGCCACGCGCCCGTCCGCGCTTTTGGCGTGAAACTCATAGGCTGCCGTCGGTCCCGCAACGGACAATCCCTCAAATGCAGCCGGAATACGCGGGCGCAGCGCCTCGTCGCTTTCCATTACTGCCGCGACCGGCGGCATCGCGTTGTTGTCGGCAGGCGTTACCGTCAGACGCTTCACGTTATAGTTGGCTGCCAGCTGTTCGAGATCGCTACCGATGGCATACGCCACCATGACAGCCTGCGCGGCCTCGTTAATACGCTGGCGCAGCAGGGTTTCGCGGTAGGCGCTTTCCTGCAGCAGCTTAGTGACAGGTTCAGATTCCAGCGCCAGCGTGCGCCGTACCGCGTCCTGCTCATCCGCCGGATAAAGGGCCACAAAAGCGGCCTTGCGCTCAGCAAGCAGCGTCTCAAAATCCGGCACGTCCACTATCTGCGGCGCGGGCAGCTGGGAAAGGTCAATCACTGCCATTGTCTGCTCCTGTAGATACCGAAAGGGAAACCGGCGCGCCGTTATTGCGCTGCCCGGTAAGCTCAACCACCATGGAGCCGTCAAAATTGCTGCTGATGGTGATGGAATCCAGCGTAAGCCGTGGCTCCCAGCGACTCAGCGCCACATAGACCGCAGACATGACCTGCAGGCGTAGCGCCGGGTTCTGCGGCTGATCAATCAGGGCGGATAGCAGGGAACCATATTCCCGGCGGGCAATCCGACTGCCCTGCGGAGTCAGCAGAATATCCCGCACTGACTGGCGCAGATGGTCCGTATCAGTAATGACCTTGCCGTTGCCCTGGCTCATGCCGATATACAGCGTCATACCGGACCTCCTGACGTATCGCCGCCGGACTTAACGCCGGTGTGACCGTGTTTATCAACCACGATCCCGTTGGAACTCATCGCGCCGCCGCCCTGGATGACGCCACCGTTGATTACCATTTCGCTGTTAATGCGCGTGGTATCAGCCTCCACCACAAACTCACCTGTTTTGAGGGTGATAGTGTCCGCCGCCTCGATCACCAAGGATTTGATACCCCGGACATGCCACCGTCCGGTGGCGGGTTCATATTCAAACCTGCCCCCGTCCGGGAACTCCGTCACGCAGCCAGCAACGGAATCCGACGGCGGCGCAAACTGACTGGAATAGATGGCGGGCAGCGCAAACGCAGTTTCCAGATTGCCGCCCATGCTCAGGACCACCACCTGCTCATCCGGCGACGGGCACCACCATGTGCGGGCTCCACCGGCACGCAGCGTCAGCCAGTTAATCCAGTTGGTTTCAAGCTCACCCACTTTCACCCGGCACAGCCAGTTATCCCGGTCCACTTCGGTCACGGTGCCGGTGCGGATCAGGTTGGTGATAAGGCGCATGATTTCGGTCAGTTGTGCATTCATAACGAAAGGTTGCCATCAGAGGGAAAAGGGAGTCAGCGCGGGCGCTTGTATCAGCGGTGGCACAAAGATCACCCCGCCAGCCAGCGCAGCAGGGTGTCACGGGTGACGGTTTCCACTTCATCATTCACGCCCAATAGACGGCGCTCCGCATAGCGGACCTCCGGGCCTTTGCGGCTGACGCGAGCGCGCAGGCCATAATGGTGAACACGGGCGATGCGCTGCACTTTGCCATCAAACTGCACGCTGGCAGAGTCCGCACTGGCGGCGGTTTTCAAGTATTTTGTGGTACGCAGCTTTGCAAACATCTTACGTTTGATGCGGCCCTTTTTGCTGCGGGCTGTCACCCGGCGCGGCTCATAGCCGCTGCCGTCAGGATTGCGCTGCATCCTGATGTTCTGCTGCTGCGTCCGGCGTAGCTGTTGCGCCAGTTGCCGCATCATACGGCTGCGTGCGGCAGGCTCCAGATTTGCCAACAGCGCCGTCAGCCAGTCATCCACCCTCTGCAGCTCATCCACGTTTCACCGTCCACATTTCTTCGGGTTTGTTCGGTTCCGGCACCGCTTCAACGCTCGACACAGTACCGTCAGTGCTGACCAGCACGCGCTCTGTCAGTTGCAAACTCATGCTGATATCGCACACATCGTTTCGCAGAATATCCACTTCAAAGGTAAACAGTTTTTCGCGCAGAGCCGGGTTGTTGATGGCATCCGGCTGACTGGCACTGAGCCACAGCAGCACGGGAGCCATCAGCAGATTCTGGTCTCCGCTGAAATCCTCGATCACTACGTTCAGGGTGTAGCGGTATTCCCATGACATGGAGCTGGCCCCGGTTGCCACCAGTGAGCCGTTATCAACGAAAAGGTGCAGCTTGTCCGGGTTATCACGGACATAAGCAACCGCTTTATTCAGGGCGCTGCGTAAGGACTGCGGTTTGTTCACTGTTTCGCTCCTGACATGCAATAATCGTGTCCACTTTGTCAGCACAGACCGCCCAGGCGGCCTCGGTTTCATCCAGCGCCGCATTCAGATCGCCGTTACTGCGCGGTGCTGACCTTTCCAGACGGCACTGCGTCACTCTGGGACAGCCACTCACGGTAAGCTGCACCTCCGGCGAGGGCCGGACGCTCCCGCAGCCGGATAATGTCAGCAGGCAAAGGAGTGTCAGCCCAACGGCGCAAATCCTCATTTTCACGTTTTAACTCCTCTGTCCGGCGCTGACGGCTACGCAGCAGTGCGGCGGTATCCTCCACCGCTGCATAGAGCCGCATCTGCTCCCGGCTGTTGGTTTCGGTCAAAATGGACAGGCCGATCAGCTGGCTGTTTTTCTTCGTCAGTTCCTGCATTTTGCTTTTCAATGCCGCGCCCTGCATCTCGATGGTGTGGCTGGCATTGTTAAGCCGCCATGACTGCCAGCCCAGCGCCGCAAGTGCCAGCGCCAGAACCAACGCAAGTAAACGATTCATTCCCGCATAGCCTTAAGCTCATCTTGAATTACCAGACTCATGGCAACCGTAAAAACAAAAACCATCCCCGTGAGCTTCCATCCGGCAAGCGACATAACAAAGGCAATAACGAGACGCTGATACCAAGTGAGAGGTATTCTGCCCAACAACTCCAACACCCTCCCCAGCAAATGGCGTACCTGCAGCCGGTCACTCCCCGTCAGCGTGCAGGAGTAAAGCCCTACAAAGCAGACCAGTGAAAATGCGGCATACTCAAACCAGATGATCAGCGCCAGCGGAAAAGCCGCATAAGATGCAGGAAAAATCACATCTACCATTACAAGCAGCACCAGAACCGAAACCGGCAGCCAGTAACTTTTAACCATTTCATTTATCTATACTCCTTTTAAGCACCAAGCCATTTCCCGCGCGCGGCGGTTATCCAGCCCCTGATTAAACACACCTTTGACATACACCCAGCGCGGCAGCTGATGGCAGGCGTCAGCCCAGCGCTGCTGATTCAGCAACGTAACTAGCGTAGAGCTGCATGCGTTGCCGGTGCCCACGTTGAAAGCAAGCGACACCGCCGCGTCATAGACTTTTTGCGGCATCGGCTGCACCACACACTTTTCAAGCTGCCGTTCCACGCGCAGCACGTTGGTGATAAGTCCCTGCGCCGCCTGCCGTTCCGTGATGGTTTTTCCCGGCACCACACCGGACGTATTGCCGATCCCGTCAGTCCACGCACCCGCGCTGCACTGATAAGGCTGCAGACGGCATCCCTCGTAATCGGCGATCAGCTTCAGCCCCTCAACAGAGGTATGAAGCGACTGAAAACCGGGCAGCGTGGCGGCAATAGCCAGTACCGCCCCGACAAGGCAGCGCTTAACGATTGAAGGATTCATATTCCCCCCGCGAAATTTTGCCGCCACGTAACAATTTGAAAGACTGGTGTTTGTAGTACCAGTTGATAGCCAGCATCAGCACACCAATCAGTACTCCGCCAACCGTTGACGCATCCTTGAGCGACAGATCGCCCAGCCATGCAAGCAGCACGGCGATGCAGTAAGTGATAAAGGCGCTGATTCGTTCAAGCGTCATAATTCAGTCCCATAGCTGGACGGTCTGCGCCGTGGTTGACGCCGTAATGTCCGGCAGTTCCACCTGCAGCCCGTGCGGTAAAAATGGGCCGTACTCAGCCAGCCCCGGATTTGCCTGCAGAACCTGCTCAGTGACCCCCTGCGTGCGCCCGTAATAACGCCAGCAAAGCGCGTCCACCGTGTCATACTGATGCGCACGCACTTTCATCAGATAAGCTCCACCGTACAGTGCGGTGCATCCTGCAACCTGCTGACGGCCCAACGGGCATCGCGCCACAGATCGCCGCTGGCCTCCGCCAGCTCCTCACCTCGCTTCACGCCAGACGCCGTGGCGTCATAGTCCTGATAACGTTCATTGAGCACGGCGCGTGCCCAGCAAAAAACGGCGGTGTGGTAGTGCCGGATACGCACGCTTTTGCCGTCCAGCATTTCTGCCGGAACCTCAGCCAGTGCCCGATAGCCCAGCGTCTGCTGACGGTTGCGGAAGTCGTACAGCTCAGCGTTTACCTCGGAAATTGCCGTCAGTACGACCTGCTTTAAACGCGGCTGCGTTACCGTGCCATCAGTGCGCATCACGCTACGAAATTCCGACAGGTCCACATCAGGCCAGAACGGCGTATTTTTGATGACTTCCGTCTGTTCCGGTGCCTGTTCGGGCGCAACAAACTTCATGCCGATTCCTCCTGAATAAGTGGGCGGTGGACGGGGTTTTGATGTGGCAGTGCCTTTCGCCACCCCGTGCCGCCCGTGCGCGGGGCACGTTCGGTTATCAGCTGTTGCGGAGTTTCCGCTCCAGCTGCTCAATGTCTTTTTTCACCCCGCACCTTTCGTCCAACTGCAGGGCCTGCTTAAGATGATTCAGTGCGGACACCGGGCTGTTTCCGGTTTGCGCCCAGCCAATGGATTTGTGCAGGCGCGCGCGGGACTGATCCGGCATGTCTTCCCCGTCAACAGATTCCAGCGTCTGCAGTAACAAATCAGCATCAAACGGGGTTTCGGCCAGAATGGCGGCCTTTGCGGCGTCAGCCATTTCCTCGGCGAGCACCGTAGATGTGGTGCGCTTGCCGATCGGCATCACCCAGCCATGCTTAAGGGCATGGCGGCCAATCGTCAGCGCACCGGCATAATCACCGGCATCGATACGCCACAGCATGACGTACATGATCACGTCATCCTGCTGCGCCCCGTCGACGCTCAGCACGCCCTCTACCCAGGCGGCATACTTCGGCAGTACCTCAATCTTTACCTGCGCTTTGTTGACATTGGACTGAATGCCCTTGAGGCGGCGGCGGTCTTCGTTGAGCTGCAACAGCATCAGGTCATAGCCTTTCGCATGTCGGCTATTGCTGCCCCTTTGGGCGGCCTCCTGTGCCTGGATAAAGCGCGTGTGCGCGCGGAAAGGATTGGTCACGGTTTATTCTCCTGCGGTGTCGGTGCCAGCCTGCGCATGGGGCGTGCCGGATTCGCTCATAGCCTTGACGACGCTTGCCGCAACAGAGGCAATGCGCGCGATTTCGGCGTCGCTCATCTGTCCCGCTTCCGGTTCTGGCTCCTGATCAAGCATTTCAATGTTTTCAATCAGGCAGGTGCAGTCGTAGTCTTCAACCACATACGCCTCGTTGACCGACTCAAAGTTTTCAATGCGATCCCGTTTCGGGTTGTCGATGATGGAGCGGCGGCGCGTTTCTTCCTGCCAGTAAATGGACAGGTTATCGAGGCGCGTAATCAGCAACGCATCTGCCGGAAAGAACGACGCACGCACCGCAGGCAGGCCGCCGATACGCTTCTGGCTAATAATCAAGTCAGCGGCCAGCGCTTCGGTGTTGGGCTGGTCTTTGTTGACGATCGGGAAATATTTATCGGCCAGCAGCTGGCGGCCACAGATCACAACTAGCTCAGTGTCATCCTGATACTGCACGGCGATTTTTTCAGACACAGCCCCCATCACTACGGCATCAAGGTTATTAAATACGCCCCCTTTGCCAATGGTGATGTTACCGGCGACAACCTTGCCGCTGTTGTCGATTCGCTGGCTGATTACTTGCGAAGGTTTCTCCTGGCGGATTTTTTCCAGCCAGCCGATATTTACGTCCTGCAGCAGCGGGTTCTGTACCCGGTTTGAGGTTTTCTCACGCTTGAGGCCGTTAAAGCCGATCATGATGCGGTCCAGTGCCTGGCGCTTCACGATGACATCACGGATGCGTACCTGAAAGTCGGAAAACTTCGCCCACATGTCCAGCTTTGAATAAGGCAGCGCCGTGTCAAAGTTGGTCTGTGTGCATTTGTAGCCGTCGCCATCGATGTAGGTCGGGTCGGTTGGCTCACGCTCTTTCTGCGTGGTGTCGGTTGTGCCTGCGATGGTCTGACCGATACCCAGCCCCAGACGCTCGCCGCTTTGCTCATCGACTGGTGTGATGTTGATCGCCTGCAGGAATGCGGATGACTCCTGGATTTTGGTTTCCAGCGTCTGCGCTATGGACGACTCAACAGTAAATTTGCTGTTAAGGGCCGACAGGTTGATTTTGTTGATTTCCGCCAGTACCGACATATAGGCGTTTAACTTAAAACGGGTATTGTTTTTCATTGTTTGTGTTCTCTGTTCGTTAATGGGGTTTGCCGCAACTGCATCAGCAGTCGGTGCGCACGTCCTGGCTGTTGCCGCTGCCATTACCGGGCGTGCGCGGGCGGAAGTCCTGGCGCCCGTCTTCACGGCTCAACCGCTCCTGCAGCTGGCTGAAATCCGCCTGCAGCTGCTCACGGGCTGCGACTTCCGCGCTCAGCCCCTCAGTAAACTGCGCCTGCAGGCTGCTGGCCTGCTCGCTCAGGGCGGTTTCGATGCGCTGACTGAATTCCTGCTGCTCGGTAGCGACCAGTTCGACGGCCTTGTGAACGTCACCGAAACGGGCGTCATCAGATTTCTGCTTGTTGCTGAAAAGCGCGGAAACCCGGCTGAATAGGGACGGCTTATCGTCGGCCACGTCCTCAAACTCGATCACGGTTTCGGTGGCAGCGGTAAACAGGTTGTTAGGGTGCTGCTTGCGGTTTGCCAGCGGGTTAGCACCTGCACTGGCGCTGAACTGCAGTATTTCGGTTCCTAGGCTGGCCGGATCGTCGGTAACGGCCAGGCCGATCAGATACGCCTCGCCGGTGTCGGCGAACTCCGGGCGAATCTCCATCGAGGTAAAAAGCTTCTGCATGTTGCCGGTCATCGTAACCAGCTCATCCGTCGGGTTGATCACCGCGTACAGGCCCAGCTTACCCTTAAGCAGGCCGTCGCTGATTTCTTCAGTGTCCAGCGCATCGACCACACCAAAACGGCGAAACGCGCTGTCAGGCGTGTAACCCTTGATGTGTTCCATGTTGATCACGGCGGTGTAAACGGCCGGATCGTAATTGGCCGCCATCTGTTCCAGCCAGCTGCGCACGATGGTGCGCCCGTCCGTGGTGGCACCTTCCACCCCGATGCGGAAACGCTTTGCTTTCTTTGCCATTGTCCAGGCTCCGGTTAGATAAAAACTCTGTGAGTCCCTATGTTTGCGGCGACAGGGGCACTGAAACAACGCGGCGAGGATGTACCGTAATTCACACAATCACGGGCGGCGGAAAAGGAAACGGGCGGCCCGTATTTTGGGGACATGACAACGACAATCGCCCCCGCAGACCTTGATCCCCGCAGACAGGCTTTGCTGCTCTACTTTCAGGGATACCGCATCGCCCGCATTGCTGAAATGCTGGGAGAGAAACCCGCAACCGTTCACAGCTGGAAAAAGCGCGACAAGTGGGGCTCATATGGCCCGCTTGACCAGATGCAGCTATCCACTGCTGCGCGCTACTGTCAGCTGGTCATGAAAGAGGTGAAGGAAGGAAAGGACTACAAAGAAATCGACCTGCTGGCCAGGCAGTCAGAGCGCCATGCGCGCATCGGGAAATTTAACAACGGCGGCAATGAGGCGGTTTTAAATCCCAATGTCGAAAACCGCAACACAGGCCCACGCAAACCGCCTAAAAAAAACGTATTCAGCGACGCGCAGATCGAAAAACTGCAGGATATCTTTCACAGCACGATGTTCGGCTATCAGCGCCAGTGGTGGGAAGCGGGCAATAAATATGCCGTCCGCAATCTGCTGAAATCGCGTCAGATTGGGGCGACGTTCTTTTTTGCCCGCGAAGCGCTGATCGATGCGCTGACCACCGGACGAAACCAGATTTTCCTGTCGGCCAGTAAAGCGCAGGCGCACGTATTCAAGCAGTACATCGTGGAGTTTGCCCGCGAGGCGGACGTAGACCTGAAAGGCGACCCGATGACGCTGGATAATGGCGCGTGCCTGTACTTCCTCGGCACCAACGCCCGCACGGCGCAGAGTTATCACGGCAACCTGTACCTGGACGAATACTTCTGGATACCGAAATTTCAGGAACTGCAGAAAGTTGCCTCTGGCATGGCGCTGCACAAAAAATGGCGCGAAACCTATTTTTCCACGCCGTCCAGCCTCACACACAGCGCCTATCCGTTCTGGTCTGGCGCGCAGTTCAACAGGGGCCGCGCAAAAGCTGACCGCGTTGATATTGATTTAAGTCACGCATCGCTTGCCGCTGGCCGCCTGTGTGCTGACGGCCAGTTCCGCCAGATTGTCACCGTTGAGGATGCCGTGCGCGGTGGCTGTGACCTGTTCGACCTGGAACAGCTGCGCACGCGCTACAGCCCTGAAGACTATCAAAACCTGCTGATGTGCGTGTTTATGGATGACCTCGCGTCGGTGTTCCAGCTTGCCATGCTGCAGAAATGTATGGTTGACAGTTGGGAAGTGTGGGACGACTTCGAAGCGCTGGCGCTGCGCCCGTTTGGCTGGAAGGAGGTCTGGATTGGTTACGATCCGGCGAAGGGTACGCAGAACGGCGACAGCGCCGGTTGCGTGGTCATTGCCCCGCCTGCAGTGCCGGGCGGCAAGTTTCGCATCCTTGAGCGTCACCAGTGGCGCGGCATGGATTTCCGTGCGCAGGCCGACGCGATTAAAACCCTTACGCAGCAGTACAACGTGACCTATATCGGCATCGACTCAACCGGCGTCGGTCTCGGCGTCTATGAGAACGTGAAAGCCTTTTTCCCACAGGTAAAAGAGTTTGTTTACAACCCGACGGTTAAAAATGCCCTGGTGCTCAAAGCCTACGACACGATGGCAACCGGGCGGCTGGAGTTTGACGCCAGCCATCTCGACATCGCGCAGTCGTTTATGTCTATCCGCAAGGCCACTACGTCCAGCGGCAATCGTCCGACCTATGAAACCAGTCGCAGCGAGGAAGTCAGCCACGGCGATTTAGCCTGGGCGACCATGCACGCGCTGGCAAATGAGCCGCTGCAGGGACAGGCGGCACACACGCAGAATATTGTGGAGATGTATTAATGAGCAAACGCAGAAACCGCACGCGCACACAGTCCGTGCCGCAGCCGGATAACATGACCAGCGGGGCAGCGTCGGAGGCTTTTACCTTTGGCGACCCGATCCCGGTGCTGGACCGCCGCGAATTGCTCGATTACGTGGAGTGCGTTATCAATGATCGCTGGTATGAGCCGCCCGTAAGCGTTGACGGACTGGCGCGCACGTTCCGCGCCGCCGTGCATCACAGCTCACCTATAAGCGTAAAATGCAATATTCTGGCGAGCACATTTATCCCGCACCCACTTTTGAGCCAGCAGGCTTTTACCCGCTTTGCGATGGATTACCTGATTTTCGGCAATGCCTATCTGGAGAAGCGGATCAGCCGCCTCGGCAACACGCTGAAACTGGAACCCTCGCTTGCAAAATATACGCGTCGCGGGCTTGACCTCGACACCTACTGGTATGCGCATTACGGCCTTAACACTGAACCGTATGAGTTTACAAAGGGCAGCGTCTTTCACCTGATGGAGCCGGATATCAATCAGGAAATTTACGGCGTGCCGGGCTACCTGTCGGCCATCCCGTCTGCGCTGCTTAATGAGTCGGCCACGCTGTTCCGCCGCAAGTATTACCTGAACGGCAGCCATGCGGGTTTTATCATGTATATGACTGACCCGGCGCAGAGCCAGCAGGACGTGGACAATATCCGCAGCGCCATGAAAAGCGCAAAGGGCCCTGGCAACTTCCGCAACCTGTTTATGTACAGCCCGAACGGGAAGAAAGACGGCATCCAGATCATCCCGCTGTCAGAGGTGGCGGCCAAAGATGAGTTCCTGAATATCAAAAACGTGAGCCGTGATGACATGCTGGCCGTGCATCGCGTACCGCCGCAGCTAATGGGGATAATCCCAAACAATACCGGCGGGTTTGGTGATATTGAAAAGGCCAGCCGCGTGTTTGTACGAAACGAACTCATTCCGCTGCAGGCACGTATGAAGGAGTTAAATGACTGGCTCGGACTCGGCCAGGAGGTTATCAGGTTTGCGCCTTATAACCTCGATCTGGAAGATGGCAACTAATATACAGTGGAAAACAAAGCGCCTGCGGGCGCTTTTTTATTTATCAATCCAGTGACCGGCGCGGGCTGAATCAATTAACAGTTGGATGGTCAGCGGCTTTTCCGCCTTGCCATTGTCTGCCGGAAAATAACGCCCGAAATTTATTTCTTTCGGGTCGACAGAAAATCTGTCCGCGAATGTTTCCAGCAGCTCGGCGGCGTCCTCCGGTGCCATCCTGAAATCCTTATTCAGATCCGTTGCAGGTGTCAGCCGAAAGCGCTTACGCAACCAAAACCAATGACCGTTATATTCTTCAACAAGTGCGAATACTGCCTTTTCATTATCATCCATCACCATATTTTATCCTCCGCACTGGCTATCGTATTGTAACGGTTAACCGACTTCCAGCCTATGATCGCTACGTCTGACGCCACTATAGCCCAGCCAATGACTGGCACTGTTCTGCCAACAAATGTGCCTAGCTTTTTAGTCATTATAATTTTCATTTTAAACGGATTTCCAACTATGGTCGGCAGCGGGAAAGGCAGTTTATATTTTTGCAACAGCCTGCGTGACTGAATAGATGCCCACGATGTGCCAGGAGTAGCGTTTGCAAGTTTGCCGGACACGGCGACGTTATTACGACCGGCATAAATAGCAGCAGCGGCGATAACGTTGCCTGTTGCCGCTGTCGCGCCCGTAAAATGCTCTGCGGTCACATCAACCATAATCCAGTAAAAAAGCTCACCGGCGTTAAGATTCGAAAGGCCGCCGTAAAAATAGGTTCCGTTAAGCTGTTCGGTTGTATCCATCACCACACCTCGCAATAAAAAGCATGATGAAACTTTAACCGCAACGACTTTGAAACTCCAGCCCCCCCTGTATCACGCATGTATCGCATCCTACAACGCGTACCGCCCTATCCTTCTCAGCGCCACTCGAAAGCCGATCCCACATCAGCGGGCCGGAAATTGGGCCGCATTGTCATGGCCTGAACGTCATGGCGCGCGCTCGTATCCCCGCCACGCCTGCCCGCTTTGTGCAGTGGTTTTCATGCAGGTGCATGACATAAGCAAAAGCCCGCCATATATGACGGGCCGGGGCAAAAACGATCCTCAAACGATCATGCGATTTCATGCGGCATAGTCATGCACAACGGCACTAACGCCTCGCGTGGCTCGTTGTTCAACCTTGCCGACGGTAAAAACCAGTTTTATCGTCCGCAACGTTCGCTAATGTAACCAGCTGTCGTCCTCCCATACCTGCTGCATAATTTCCATCACTCGCTTTTTGTCTTCATCCAGTTTTAATCCGCTCAGCTCAACGCCATTGGCGCTGCCCTTGCGGATACGAATTGCTGTTTTGGGATATAGAGGGCGCTAATTACGGTAAAGCTCGGATTCAAGGGTGTCCAGTGTAGCTTGGCTAAGCTTCTGCTCTTTATCGATCATTATTTCAATGCGCATACAGATTCCCCTTTAACTAATTACGTCCATCGACCGGCAGTATTCATGGCTACGGATTTTCGCCATCAGCTCGTCGGTCAGTTCGGACACCCACTGGATAGCCAGCCGCTTTTCTTCTTCGCTACACTCACTAGCCGCTACAAGCTTGATAAAAAAATCAATGCGCTGGAGCTTCAAAGACTCCAAAAAATAATCCTGCATTTTCCCTCCTATCACTACTACGGATACAAAATAACTGTATATAAATACAGTATATTAGGGTTTGGTGAATGTAAAACATTTTTTATATGTCAATTAGGATCGCTCTGATTCGGATCAATAAGAGCAATAATTGTTAAAGCCGCGGTATCAGTACCACTGACGCCATTTGCCATCCTCCTGTAGACAGTGGTTGCGGTAAAAAATACGTAGCCCCGCACCTGACGGAATACTGCCGCCGCGCAGAAGCAGGTCAATCTCTGACTCGCTACCATCGAACCCTCTGGAACTCAGTTCTGCCTCAAGCTGCAGACGCTGATGATCCGAAATAGTCTGTTTATATGCTTTTTTCCGCTTCGGTTTTACCAGCCTTAACCTGGCTGTCAGCTCCCGCCGTTCCTTCTGGCCCATGTTGTGGAGATATTCCTGCAGCTCCTTCTCATCCATGGTTTTAATATCGGGTAATTCACCCCCTGATTTGTTCAGATTTTCCACAAGGGGACAGTTATTGCCACGAGTCCAAGGGGCGGCAGAACCGCCCTGGTCGGCCGTCGCCTCCTGAACGTCAACGGCCTTGCGCACCTTTTTCCACTTCAGCGCGTGGGTGCAGATACGCCCCGCCACCAGCGGCGACCAGATGCCGTAAATGCGGATGCCGCGATCGCCGTAGGTGCCGGGTTCGTCGTTCAGCGCGTAGGCGGTGCGGATCAGGTGATTTTTGCGCGGAACCAGTACGCCGCCCTGCTTCATGATATAGGTGGCAAAGCAGCCGACGTCCGCCGCCGCCAGTACCGCGTCCAGCCGCGCATTGTCCAGCACCGGCGCGCCCGCTTTCTTATCACCCTGCGCCCTGCCCGCCTGCCCGGCTAACAGGCGCAACTCACGATACGCCTGACGCCCCGGAATACCAAAGAAACGAAACTGCTGCACGCGGTGCAGCGACGCCCAGGCGTTGACGTTTTCCGCGTTATCGCGCAGGGATTTGCCGGTTTCTTTGCTGATTTCCCCGGCCAGCCCGCGCCCGTCAATGTTCTTGCTGATGTATTTGGCGATATAGCCGGTTGGCGAGCCCTTACGCGGGTTAATCAGTTCCGATTTGAAGCGCGGCCCGGTGTTGTTACCCAGCTCCGCCCGGTCTTCCCGGATGGCAAACTTGCGCAGCAGCGCGCTGATGCTGCGGCGCTCCTTTTTGCGCATAAAGCACAGCAGGTGCCAGTGTACCGTGCCGTCGTGATGCGGCTCGGCCACGCGCACCCCGTACCAGCGCAGCCCGCGCCGGTGCATCGCCTTGCGGAAGGCGGCAAAGGTATTGACCAGGTAATCGCTGCTCTCGCGCACCGTGGCGCTGCTCCACGTCGGGTTTGGCCTGCCGTTGCTCAGCGTGGCGTGAAAGCGCGACGGGCAGGTGACGGTATAAAATACCGCGCAGTCGCCGCGCATTTCGCCAATCAGCTCCAGCCCCTTCACGCAGGCCATCATCTCATTGCGCCGGTGTGCCGGGTTGCTGGCGCTGGCGTTCACCACCTCTTCCATGTCCAGCGTGTCGCCGTTTTCACTCACCAGCTCGTGGGCGCGGAAAAACGCCAGCGATTTGCGGCGCTGCTCGCGCTTGTGTACCACCGCCTCATAGCTGACGTAGGGCGATGCTTTTTTGCTGACCAGGCACACGGCGCGCAGCTGCTCCTCGCGCCATTCGCAGCGCGTCTGCCACAGCTTGCGATACCACCAGTCGGCGCACAGCATGCGCGCCAGCGAACCGGGAATAAGTTCATAAGGCACCGGCTTACGGCGGCGCTTTTTGCGCCTCAGCGCTTCAAAGGCGGGCGGGATAACGTCAAGGCGCATCGCTTCAGCCGCCACGCGCTCCCATACCCTGCGGATCTCCTGCGGCTTCACCTCATCGGCGGTAAACAGCGCGCTGCCGGCCTCTTCCAGACAGAGGCTCATATGCGCACCAACAAGGGTCGCGAGGCGCTTGACCTGGTGCTGGTTCATTTCCGCCAGCACCAGCAGCCCGTCCAGGCCATCACGACTGGCCATAAAGCGGAAAGACGCCGACGCCTGGCTGTCACGCACGCGCTCCAGTCGTTGCAGGCAGGGGGTGATGGTGTCGCGCAGATAGCGTGAGCAGGCTTTGGGCCTGTCCAGCTGCTGGAAATACGCAATGCGCTGCATCAGCGGCTTGCTGATAAATGCGGGCTCAGCGCGCACGTTATCGATAATGACCAGGTCGGGGTTGAACCGGTGCTGCTCATGGATCAGTCTGGCGCGGCCCGTCAGCCGCTCCTGTTCCATCTCCTTCAGCACGGGATCGCGTGATTCATTGTAGAAATAGCGGTTCCAGGCCTCATCGCTCAGTGCCGCGCGCCGTTGCTTTGCCCCTTCATTTTCAGCGGCGAAAAGAGCGATCGGGTCTGAAAGCGCGGATGGTTTAACCTCTGGCCTGTCCAGATAGGGGTTGATCGCTTTCTTTGGGGCGTTCCACGGAAAAGCCCAGGCGGCATCGTCTGTGCCGCCTGGTTTTATGTTATCCCCGTGGGCTAAATCAGGCTTGCCTGCGCTCACCGCCGCGCCCCGGCCACCACGTTGCAGCGCGGCGTGCAGGACGGATTATGGCCAGTGCAAACCGTGGATGTTGATACCGCGATAACTTCCGCTACCCGCTTACCTTCACCCGCCGCCACGCCAATACTGCGCCTGGCGTTTATGTGATTGATATCAAAGCGGCGGTACAGGCTTTTAACCCGCTCCGGCATCGTGGCGGATTTGCTGCCCACCCGTTTCAGAATGGTTTTCACAGCCCAGCACCTTTGTAGTGTTTACTTTTACGCTCGGCGATACCCTGACAGGTCACGCACAGAGTCACGCCGTCCAGCGCTTTGCGGCGCGCTTCAGGGATAGGCGCGATGCTCTGACAGGTCACGCACAGAGTCACCCCGTCCAGCGCTTTGCGGCGCGCTTCAGGGATAGCGGCATCACAGCATTCACAGAAAAACGCGCTTGGCATTACCGGGCGGCGGATGATGTTGGCGAGTTCACACGCCAGATTTTCCGCAACGCGCTGCTGCACTAAATCCATTGAGTCTGCCATTAGTGAAGCTCCTGCGATTCGTTCTCAAAGCGGGTGGCTTCACGGCGTAGTAGTTCGGCGGCTTCGGTACCGCTCATCCCCACTTTAGTGATATGGATAGCCAGCGCCTCAAGACGGATGGAAACAGCGAGCGCGCGGTCTTTGCGTTCTTCTTTTTTGGCATCGGTCAGCAATACGGCCAGCGCATTGCTATCAGTGTTAAAACTACGGGTTTCGGTATTACGCATAATTGACTCTCCTGATTTCGGGCAATAAAAAGCCCGGCGGGTTTACGCCATTAAATTTCTGTTTGGATTAATTCGGCATGGTTAGCCGTTTGGGAAATAAGCTCACCACTGCACGAAAATGGTTCATTGCTTTAATCAGCTCCCGCTTTTCGTCAGTCGTCAGATCACTAATATTGACGCCGTGACGTTCTGCTGGAATTTTTGCCATATAAAAAATGGCTGCCAGTGCCCGCTCATTCTGTTTATGATTTACGTCGCGTGGGGCGCGCATATCTTTAATAAACCTTTCTAGCTCCGGCTCAATATCCAGACCAAACACTTTAGCCCTCAACTCTGCAATATGGTTCAGTCCCTCCAGGCGTTCACCGGGGCTTAATGGAATAGTTGCCGTAGGGCCTTCAATAGCCATGATTTCCCCTGTTTGGTTGTGGACAGGCCAGCCAGCAACTCATTCTGAGATGGGCACGGATGCCAGCGCTTGTCATCTTTCCCCATGATCCAGCCGTGACCGTAGTGCATTGCAGGGCTTTGCTTTACGAGAAGTGATGCAAGGGAGGGTTCTTTAGTCAGCATAACCACCTCAGATCAGACCGAACGATGCGCCGAGACCCGTCACGGTATCGACCGCGCTAGCCATCGCCGGGTTAGACTGCAAACGTGCCTGCATGGAAACGGCAGCCAGCGCCATCAGACGAGTAACAGAGTTAATGCTGCTGATAACATCGCGACGGCCTGCGGTGGTTTTCACATCACCAGATACGGCGCCGGCAGCAACACGTCCGATTTCAGCAGTAGCGCTCATGACGTAATGCGGCAGCTTCTCTTTTGCTACTTCGTTCATCGGGACGCATGGCAGGCAGTGAATCTGAGCCAGAAAACCGTCAACCAGCGTGGAGTCCTCTGTTAGATCGGTAAGCAGCCAGATTTCCGACGGCGTAATCTGATGCGGTTGCTCCGGGTTCAGCTTATTGCGCAGCGTCTGAACGTTCATTCCCGCGCGTTCTGCCAGCTTCGCCATATTGTGACGCAGTGCGAAAGTCCGGCATGCTTCGTCAAAATGCGGATGTTTGGAAACACAATAATCAAACATGTTACACCCTTACTTTTGCCATAAAGTGAATTAAGAGCCTATAACAAGTTGAAAACGTGAATGCCCCAGAGCTTTACGCGTTTGTTCTTCTTTCCAACGTGCGTAATAGATACGGATAGGACCACCGGCTTTTTTACAACCCTTACGGATTTTGCGCGGTTCGATTGGCACGCAAGGGTTGTCACCAGTTGTCCAGCGATATGCAGTACGCTCGGAAACACCTTCCAGCTCTGCAAACAGCTGCAGGGTGACAATGGGCGCAGGTACTTTGATGATTGCGATTTCAGATGCCATGGTGCATGATTCCCTATTTGCTTTTTTGAACAATGTTGGCCTCTCATTCCACAATGTTTGCCAACATTCAAACTTCACTTGTGAGCAATGTAATTAACTTTTGAGCATTGGTCAACATGGAAAACACTAATGGGCATACAAAAAAACACTCTTGAGCCTCTAACTATCCTTGACAGGATTATTTCTGTTTATGGTTTCACTCAAAAATTACAGCTCGCAAATCACTTTGAAATGTCCCCAAGCTCCCTGCAGAACCGCTACACACGTGGCACTATCTCCTACGATCTCGCGGCTTTTTGTTCGCTTGAAACAGGTGCAAGTTTGAGATGGATACTCACCGGTGAAGGACCGCAGTTTGAAGGAAGCCCGTCCATTACAGATCCAAAAAACATGGACCTATACACTCTTAATAATGGAATTCTCGATAAAAATTCCATATTGAGCATCGACTCCAATATTTTGAATAAGCAGATTTCAAAAGGGATTGCTGTTCGCGCAGAGGGGAAGCTGCACTTCGTTGATCAAGAAGCCCCACATTCAGATGGTCTTTGGCTGGTCGATATTGAGTCAGCAAACAGCATTCGTGAGTTAACCATCCTGCCCGGTAGAAGACTCCATGTAGCAGGGGGCAAAGTGCCCTTTGAGTGCAATTTTGATGACATCAGATTATTAGGTCGCGTGGTAGGGATATATAGCGAGATTAATTAATGGCGATTCGAAAACATCCATCTGGCGTAGGCTGGTTAAGCGAAATTTATCCGAATGGTGCAAAAGGCAAACGCATCAGGAAAAAATTCGCAACCAAAGGCGAAGCGCTGGCGTTTGAACAATTCACTGTCCAAAATCCGTGGCAGGAAGAAAGAGAAGATCGTCGCACTCTAAAAGAGCTTGTCGATGCGTGGTATAGCGCACATGGCATCACCCTTAAAGATGGCATCAGACGGCAGCAAGCAATGCACCACGCTTTTGGCTGCATGGGCGAACCGCTCGCACGCGATTTCGATGCGCAGATGTTTTCCCGCTACCGGGAAAGACGGTTGAAGGGTGAGTATGCCCGTTCAAATAGGGTGAAGGAGGTTTCGCCCCGCACGCTTAACCTTGAGCTGGCCTACTTTCGCGCGGTGTTCAATGAGCTAAATCGCCTCGGGGAATGGAAAGGCGAAAATCCACTAAAAAATATGCGCCCTTTCCGTACGGCAGAAATGGAAATGGCCTGGCTAACCCACGACCAGATTGCACTACTGCTAGACGAGTGCAAGCGGCATGACCACCCAGATTTAGAAACCGTGGTCAGGATCTGTCTCGCCACCGGAGCTCGATGGTCTGAAGCTGAGAGCCTGAAAAAAAGCCACCTTGCGAAATATAAAATTACCTATACCAACACCAAAGGCAGAAAAAACCGCACCGTTCCCATCAGCAAAGAGCTTTACGAATCTCTGCCTGATGATAAAAAGGGTCGGTTATTTAGTGACTGCTATGGCGCATTCAGGTCTGCGCTGGAAAGAACAGGTATCGAATTACCGGCTGGACAACTAACCCACGTTTTGCGCCATACTTTCGCCAGTCATTTTATGATGAATGGTGGTAATATCCTGGTCTTGCAGCGCGTGCTTGGCCATACCGATATTAAAATGACCATGAGATATGCACACTTTGCCCCCGACCATTTAGAGGATGCTGTTAGATTAAACCCACTTAATCATCAACTGAACAATTATACAACGGCAATCAATTAAATAATGAGGTAGTCATGGCTGGTTATTTCTATGATTTCACAAAAGAGCACTCTTTTCATGGAGAGTTTTGGAGTGCCCCCCATGATAATAAAGACAGATTTTCTGCCAAAATAGAATACACTCCCTACAATGGATTGGTACTTGACTATTGCATTTCAGATAGTGATAGTCCGAGAACATGCCAGCGGTTATACGGAGTATTGAACACTGGCGAGCCATGCACTCTGATTGGTTCATTTGATTTCCTTCAAGGCTCAATGCATTTTGGTAAGTTAAGGGTTTTAACTGGCAAACACTATTTTAAAGCAATAATCTTTAACGGAATTTATACTGAAGAAGATAGTGTGGAATACTGCGATATAGCTCTTCATGGCATGCAGGAATTTATTCACCCCCAAGGATTCATATCTCAACTAAAATACTCTACAAAACCAATCCTATCTATTCACGGCTCCGAATGGAAAATAGACGTCATCAACAATGCTACATTTAGTATGATTGGGGATAGCCTTGTAAACATCATAGACTGCCAGCATGAGGAGGCTTTCAATAAATTCACCAAAGACTTTTGGTCAACAAAAAAAGAATACCCTAAAGCATTTTTCTCCATAAGAAAAAACCTTAAGTTCTTTCTACGATACGCCAACACCATTAATGATAGCATCATAAAACACATTGATGACATATGGAAATTGACTGGTCTATTTTCAATATTATTAGACAAACCAGTCATACCGGATGAGCTAAATATAAAATTCAAAGGAAAACAAAAAAACAACCCTTGTCTTTTTTCTAATGGTATAGAACAGAGAACTATAGATCTCGCACTTTCGACTATCAATCATCACTTTCTACCATTGAATTGGAAACAAATTGATATGGGAGAAGTTATTAGCAAATGGTTAAATATGAGCGATGAGTATAACCCTCTCTCGGTAACATATCAATACGAAACGGGACTTAGGACTCTTCACCAAGCTCACGCGGATATTATATTATATGCCACTCAGTTAGAATCCATTAACTTAACTCTCTCAGCGAAGAATGAAGACAAATATATAGGGCCTATAAATAAATATGCGTCAATCGACTTAAAAAACAAATTAGAAGCAATATTTTCAAAATTCAATAAAAAAACAATTGGAGAAAATATTACTATAGTTAGAGGCGAACTCGCTCATGTCGGCCGACCAAAAAAACTCATGAAAGTAATGTCGATAGATGACTATATCAAAATAGGGTTATATCTCAAGATAACTATTACCGCGCATTTGCTATCACAATTAGGTTTAACAAAAGAGCAGATTGAGCGCTATCAAAGCAAGGTTGCCCCGTAGGATAAGTGGCGATAAAGTGGCGGTAGAAATGGCGGATAACGAGTAATCATTGGCAAACAATGGCAACCTATGTCAATGATTAATAACACAAACCATTGATTTCCGGTTATTCCGTCAGGAACTCATAATCGCTTGGTCTTATGCCGTAAAATGCTTCCGCCTCCTTTTCCTCTACTTCCTTTTCAGCCTCACTGAGTAAATGGGAATATTTATCAGCCAATGTTTGAAATGTCTTTAGGTTTTCCGAACCAACTTCATGCTCCAGGTTGAAAAGATAAAATGTATCGATAAACTCAGTCACACCTCGGACAAGACGGCCAATATGCAATCGATTTTTTTTTGGCGTAAATCTGAATTGATAATGCCCAATACCCTTCTTTAGATTCTTAAGCCAGTCGGTATCATTACAAAAAACAATATCTACAAATTGACACCTGTTTTACTGCATTTTTCGCACTTAGTGAAACTTAGCGCCGGGTCTAATGTAACGGTGTAAGGACGGGCAACACCATCAATGAATTTACCTAAATCAGCACCTTCTTTGGTAAGAGAATTATGCGCATCCAAAAGGTCTATTGCGTCTCACTTAGCTTTATCTCTAATAGGGCTATAGCATTTAGTGAACAGCAGATATTCGTCCACAGAGACGATATATAACTTCAGCACTAACTCAAGAAAACGTGGTAAATGCAAAATTTCAAATTTATATTTCCGCGTCTCTCCTACCTGTCGTAATTTATACTTTGTTAATACTTCATTAAACGATCAATTGCATTTTATTTTAAGTCTACTTGATATTTCGTTGCGCCCCCTTAACCGCATTTAAACGTGAGTGCTAACATTATATTAGCACTCACGAAATTAAACTTAATTGTCGAGTATCGAAAGGACTTCACCCGTTCGCACGTTGACGCGTGCCGCTACGGTCTGTTTGACCACACCACCATAAGCATTAGTGCCGCGAAACGTTGTTTTTACAACGGCATACGGGTCTTTATTCAAAATAAGATGGTAGACCGTTGAAATATGTTTATAAGAGGAATCATCATTCATGCTGGCTTTTATCAGCTTCTCTAACGGGCGATAGGATCCATCCCAACCGCTAAAATTACCCTTAAATGTGTCAAGGTTGATTTTATTATTCAGCGATTGTGGATCTTTCTCGAAGTGGTTGAAACACCACCCCAACACATCACCGAGTTTTAACGCATCATCTTTAGTAAAACTGTACTCACTCATACAAGCATAAAAGGCATCAGTAGAGCTGGCCGGTACACTTTTGAAGTTAACATAGTCTTTAACGATATCGTGCCGGGTTTCTTTTAGCTCATTGCGATATTCTTTGAGGGTTTTATCGGCGTATTCAAACGTTGGCGGAGCCGGTTCCGCTTTTACTGCCGGTACATCAGCTTTTGCTACACGCTGGCTTTTTTCAGTCGGCCATAAGATTGAGCCAATAAAGCTCAGCGCCAGACAGCCACCAAGATAAAGCGCACTGGAGCGCTTACGGTTAGGCATCATAACCAGCGACGGCTTGATTAAACCCACGATAAAAGCAATAAATAGAGCCAGAGATAAAAATGCTATAACGGTATCCATGATTTTCCTTTGTGTAATCCCCATAAAAAAACAACCCCATGCTATCAAACATGAGGTCAAGATTTTTATATTTTATAGGAATTAACGCCATCTCTCATCTTGCCATACTTCCTGAAGAATACTGACCTGTCCCCAGGATTAGATACAACGCTCAGTGAGTAATGTCGGATCTTTCACTCTCAGAATGGCCCTTTCTCCAACCCGCCGCAAATTCAGACGGCGTCCGATCATTCAGCATGGAGTGCGGTCGACACTCGTTATAATCCTGCCGCCAGTCATTGATAATGTTCCTTGCGTGAGCAATATCGCCGAACCCGTACTTGTTCAGACATTCATCGCGAAATCGTCCGTTAAAACTCTCAATAAATCCGTTCTGTGTCGGCTTGCCTGGCTGAATTAGACGAAATTCCACACATTGCTTAAAGACCCATTAATACAACGTCAGGCAGGTAAACTCCGGCCCCTGGCCTGCTCTTGTCGTCGCCGGATAGGCGCGAAACAGCCCAATGCTGTCCAGAATACGCGTGACCTGTGCGCCTGAAATCCTAAATACAACGGTGAACATCAGGCACTCCTTCGTGAAGTCGTCCACGCAGGTCAGGCACTTGATCCTGCGACCGGTGGTCAATGCGTCCATGACGAAATCCATCGACCAGGTCAGATTGGGCGCCGCCGGGCGGAGCAGCGGCAGACGTTCTGTGGCCAGCCCTTTACGACGTCGTCTGCGTTTTACGCCCGGCCCGCTCGCGCTACGCGCGCTTATGATTAACGTGAAGCCCTTCACGGCGCAGTAACTGCCCGATGCGGCGATAGCCAAAACGCCTGCGCTCCAGCGCCAGCCCGGTGATGCGCCCTGATAAATGCGCATCAGCCGCCGGACGCTGAGCGTCATAGCGGCAGGTCGACAGGGACAAACCTGTGAGTCTGCAGGCACGACGTTGCGACAGACCGGTCGCATCACACATCAACACCACGGCTTAGCGCTTCTGGTCTGTCGTCAGTACTTTCGCCCAGGAGCCACCTGAAGCGCCTCCTTATCCAGCATGGCTTCGGCAAGCCGCTTCTTGAGTCTGGCGTTCTCTTCTTCAAGCGACTTCAGGCACCTCCATACCACCATACTTCTTACGCCAGGTGTAAAACGTGGCGTCGGAAATGGCATGTTTGCGGCAGAGTTCACGGGCAGAAACTCCGGCTTCAGCCTCGCGGAGAAGACTGATGATCTGGTGGCCGGAAAAACGCGTCTTTATGGGGATTTCCTCATGTGGCTTATGAAGACATGACTCACATCAGGATGTACTCATCAACGGGGAGCAGGTCAATAGCTCTTGAATATGCATATCGCCCCGTCCCCCTACTGAAAGGCTCTCATCTGTATAGATCCCGCCCTCTCCAGATTGGCAATAGAAAGTATCTCGGCTCATCACGACGTTGAGCGAGCCACCAGCACCAGGATATTGATACCATCGAGCTATAAAACATCTCCCGTTGACAAACGTATGTCCTTAAGGTGCCACCCTGCTCCTCTCCTGCGGTATAACTACCCGCTAGTACCTCACATAAGCAAAGGTATATTTTTCGATGTCGGCTACATGGTTATCGTTTTGAAACATCCCAATAATCAACTTCCATTACTAACAGACTATCCCACCCTATTAAATAATGAGATAAAAACATCAGGAAAGGAAATATAAAATCAACATTACCCATCCCACCCATACTACAACTCACATCGATGTCACTCTCAAGAGATAATAATTAATGCCATGATATATAGATATATACTACAAACTAAAAAAACTCTCAAACCCATTATAAATGATGTTTCCCATATAATTTTAACCAATTAAATTCGTGTTAACTTGATTAGAAGAAAGGGCATTTTTCCAAACACATCTTTTTTAAGAGGACTCATTTAATGAAAACGATAGAAAATATTAACAGTTCGTTAAACCATAAGTCGGCCACTAACGGTTGGGATATTCTGATTGCCTATAATCGTACAAGGATCAACAAACTCCTCACCCAACAGTACCTGAAAAAGGTGGCCGGAGGAGAAAACTATCCACCTTTCAATCATGAAAATCCAAAATTCGGTCTGCACTTTAAGAATATTGCTATGGGGCCGCCGAAGGTCTCCTTTGAAGATTCAAACATTGCCGGTTCTGCGGTACTGGTCAGACTCAAATTCATCTCTGGGGATATTATCCGCACCGATGCAGACGCTGCCAATCCCCAGGTCCTTCAGTGGGATCGTATTACTGCGGCCAGTGATTATGCGGTAAAAATTCGCGTGGAATTGAAATACGGCACCGGATCGGTCAGTGAGAACGGTGATATTTCCATGCACTTTGACCAGGGCAGCCTGCTCAACGTAGAGGGAATGAACGAACTACCGGATGAATTGCTCAATATTTTCCGTAACTATCTGAAAGATAATGCTATGGATTACAACCTGGGCACGCTGAAACGTGATGATGCCAGTAAGAAGCTTTATCCACGCGAGTTTATTGTGCGCACCCAGCGTCATCCCGATGCCAGCACCAGGGCTGCCCCGGATAATACCGATGGGGCCGTACTCCTTTTTATCGCCACCAACTATGAGGGTAAAGGAAGCTATCCGACCAATGAACAGCCCTGGATTATTCCGCACGACAAATCGGCAACGATGTTGATTTCAGACAGATTACTGTTCGGCCCGCTGCTGGCCAAACAATTTGCCGGTCGGGTGAAGGATCTAGCCTGGTCATCGCTCTTTACCCCGGAAGGCCGCCGGATACTGCAGTTCACCCAGGGATATGTACAGACTACCGATGTGATAAAGGGTTCATACAGCGGTGTAGGCTTTCACGGGATGATGTGGAGCTCTGACAGTAGCCAAAATGAAAGACCCGCCCGCCTGTCGATGGCAGACTTTCAGCTAGGAAAAGGCCCGGATAATAAAACGATTATCGGCCGCTTCAGTCAACAGACATTTACCGACATCTTTACCGACTCGTTAGCGGCGGAAGTCAAGCCCATCACGACGGTAGAAAATGTGCCATTTAAGCGAACGGGCACATTTAACGCCAGGCTGTCACTGGATAAAGACAGCAACATTGTGTTCAACGGCAGCGCCAATTTTAATCTGGAATCGGCCTATTCTTCCTGGGCCGGTTTTAGCAACAGCGCGAAAGAGAAATTTATCCGTAAAACGATGGATAACCTGAATAAAGGTAATATTTTCGAGCTGGAGGATATTAAGACTTTTTATATCAGAAACGTGCTTTTCCCTGGGGAGAACATCCTGAGCTTCCAGGATGTGTTTATCCCCGGAGACCTGGCAATGTACGGTGAGGTTGCAGAATCACTGACTGCGCTTACCGTGGAGCCGGATGAGGTGCTGGTGGCTGCCGGGCAAAAACTGCAGTTAACCGCCAGTTTACCGGATGGTTCAGCGCCAAAAGGGCTTATCTGGTCGGCGGACGGTGTAGGAAGTATCGACAATAAAGGGGTCTATACCGCACCGGCATTAGGTGAAATTACCGTGGCTAAAAATATCATCGTCACGGCAGCAATGGCGGACGGCCGCACGGGCTCGGCGGTGATTACCGTTCTCGCTTCTCCGCTGGAGATCACGACATGCTTTATCAACATCACCGAAAGGAATGTTCTTGAACCGTTTCAGTTAAAAACCATCGTCACAGGATCGGGCGAGGCGGTCAGCTGGCGGCTTGAATCAGACCTGGACTATCCCGGTAATATTGATAATAAGGGCTTATATACTCCGCCTGCGGCCGGTCATTATCAAGAGGGCTATAATATCGTTACCGCTGTTGCCAGCCTCCCCTCCGGCACGAAAAAGCAGGCGATTATCTGTCTGTGTGAAAAAGACACAACCACGGCATTCAGGGTAAATCCGCCGATCAAACTCGCCATGCAGCCGAATGACAAGGCACATTTCAGCACCCGGAGCCGGGATTTTGACGCCAACCAATGGGAACTCATCCCGCAGATCGGCAAACTGTCAGAACCCACGAGTGCCCAGGATGGAAAGATGACGGTATGGTCCTGTGACTACCAGGCACCTGCGGATATTGTTCAGCACAGACCACTATTGATAAGGATCGGTCAGAAAAACAGGCCATGGCAAGCTGGCTATAGCTTAGTTGAACTGCTCCCTTCGACCTCTGCGTGGTCACGCGTCTGTAGCCTGTCCCATCTTGAAATTATTTCTGCTGATGGCCCGGCGTCTACCTCCATCTATGGCAATGGCGTTAATCAATGTACGGTATTGATAAAAATCAGCCCACAGGACATAAATGGAGAAAATGTCATATTACCTGCTGAAGATATTTATCCCTTTATAGAGTTGGTTGACTATATTACAGGGGAAGATATCTCCCGGGAGGGTAAATGGGCATATAGCAATAAAAAGAATGAATATAATAACCAGCGCAACATCCACACCAGGGATATCGGCGCTCCCTTATATATCACCTGTAACACAGGAGAAAAAAATAAAAAGATCGCGGTAAAAGTTCGCCTGACAAACCCCGATGCAGAGAGAGCGATTTACTCGACCGATATCAACAGTGAAAGCGGCATGGACAATGGCGTCTCCATTTCCACGCTGCAACCTGTCGATTATACCGATAAAAACAACCTGTCAATTTCCAGTAGCGTCCCGGTAAAAATAAATGAAAATATTGCCTTTTCAATAATTAAAGGTAATGGATCTTATGATGAAAAACACACCGGGGAATGTTATCAACACTTTATTAACATTGCGCCACGTAGTGAAATTAAAAAAAATATTTTCAAGAAAATAGAGGTTAAGTACTCTCCGGTAATCAACAACACGGTCAACCAAAGCCACCAGAGCTGGGGGAATATCAAAGACGAAATGAGCTTCTCTTGCCTGACCTCTGACGGCATGCAGAGCTGTTCCGTGGCTGGATATAAAACGGGTAGCCAGGCGGAACCTCAGTTACTCTCCAGCGCCATGATTTTATTTGATGCCAATAAAATTGAATCATCAGACCATGTTTATTTCGACGGCGTTATCTATTTTAAATATAAAGGAGGTGATACTCGATACCGTCTGGCTATTGACAAACTCACCGTCCATCCTTCCGTAAGTAAAAACGGCGTTGTCAGTTTCGTGGGTTACTCTTTTCATATTCCGGAAACAAAGGCTGAACCAGTCGGCTGGAGCAATTCGCTGAATGAAGTCAGGGTCACGGTGACCGATCAATATGGCAACAGTAGCTTATTAAAACTGCGCTGGGACAGTAACCAGAATTATATTTCCCCCAATATCAGCTAGCAACGACTTCGTCACTCATTGTTCACTTTATCAATAATATTACCTGCTCATTTATCACTTATGAGCAGGCTTTTTTCGCATGAAAAAGAGGAATACATCATGGCACAGTCCTTTACCTCCCAATCTGCCAACTTTCTCAGCGCCTGCTCTGGTGCGGTCGATCCACGCACGGGCATGTATGGTTATAATTTCGCTATCGCTCGCCTGACAGGCAATACCGGACTCGGCCCCGATTTCTCGGCGGCGCTCAGCTACTCCCCCCTGACTAGCGATAACGCCGGGTTCGGCACCGGTATTTCTCTGGCGGTCTCACGCTATGACAAAAGCACCCGCACCCTGCTGCTCTCCACGGGCGAGCGCTATCAGGTCAGTGAGGCAGGCGGTGTGCTTAACATCATTCATGCCAAGCCAATTAACTTCCGCACCGAAATTCGTGACGACGGTTACTACATTTTTTACAAAAACGGCAGCGTGGAGAAGCTCACTGCACCGTCGACGGGCGGCAATATCAAGGTGACCGAGGCCATTTTATCGCCTGCGGGAAGGATGCTGACCTTCAGGTGGGAACTTTTCGGCAACGGCAAGCGACTCCTTGCCATCAGCGATGAGTCTTCAGTGCTGCTCAACCTGCGCTACACGGCGGCGGATGTGACCATTAACGTCTGGCCAGACACCCATGAAGCCCACACCGTGGAGCTGAAAATTCAGAATGACCTTCTGGTGTCCGTCACCAACCGCAGCGTATCTCCGGTTCTTAGCTGGACGCTGGCTTACAGCAATAAAAGACTGACCAGCGTCACCTCACCCACCGGACTGAAAGACCGGGTTACCTACAGCCAGGCGGGGCACCGATTCCCGGCGGGCGGGCCGGGCACGGCCCTACCTTACGTCACTGACTATCGACAAACTGGCAAAGACGGCCAATTAATCAGCAATCTGCGCTATCAATTCTCAGATAAAAATTTTCTCGGCTATGGTGGCAGTCACCAAACATCCTGGAACAGCAACACCGATTTTATGTTCGGCGTGTTGGACGACTATGAATACACCAGTACCGAAACGGCCGTGGACAGGCAGGGAACCGCGCTGAACAAAACCGTCAGAACCTACAGTAACTATCATCTGCAGACAAAAGAACAAAGTGCCATGGTGGGAACGCTCTGCCGCTCAGAGACTGAAACAATCTGGTATGCCCTGAAAGGAAAAAACTTTGATGACCAGCCGGCCCAATATCAGCTTCCCCGCCAGCAGACGGTCACACTGACGGACGGTTCACAGCCGCAAGGCGCTCAGGTACGAACCCATATTACGCTCACAGAATTTGACACACAGGGCAATCCGCTACGTGAGGAAAAACCGGATGGTACCATCACAGAATACCAGTACTATCCAGCGCAGGGCGATGGGGATAACTGCCCGCCGGAACCCCATGGCTTTGTTCGTTTTATAAAGAAACAGACCGTCACTCCGCGCCAAACTCAGTATGAAGACACCTTGCCAGAGGTGACTGAATACACTTATGCCAGATTGAGTGATACGGACTGCGTTGTGCAGCAAAGTATAAAAAAATACGCCGGCCCGCTGCTGCTCTCAGAACGGATAACCGATTACCACGGCGACAGCAGCAGCGCGGAATTTGGCCGTATTCGTGCCATCACCGATACCCTGTATGACGGAAGCGAAACGTTCACATCACGGCAGACGTTTACCACCGTCGTCAGTGACGGCACCCTGGCACAGACCGCCACCCTCATCGGCCATGATGGTGCTGTCACCACCTCAAGCCGCGTGCAGTCAGCCCTGTCAGGCCTGCTGCTCAGTGAAACAGATGCGCGAGGGGTGACGATGAAATATGGCTATGATGTGCTGGGGCGCCCGTTGTCTCAAACGGTGGCTGCCGGGACTGATTATGCGCGCACGTCACGCTGGGAATATGCTATTGAAGATAGCGGCCCTGTTACTATCGAGATCGACGCCAGCGGCAACCGGCTGAAAACGCGGTTTGACAGTGCCGGACGAGAAACCGCCATACAGCAGCTGGACGCCGAGACCACGCAAGAGTTTTACGGTATTGCCTTAAAAACGTATGACATGCTGGGACGACCGCTAACGGCAGAAAGCCGTGACTGGCTTACCACAGGTGAAAACCCCGTTTCATTCGGCATGCAGGCAACAATATCTCATGACGGCTGGGGCGCACCGGAAGTCAATATCCTCAGCGACGACACCCGGACTCACCGGAAGGTCAACCCGATCGCACTGACCCGTACCACCTTTATGCAGGGTGGCGGAAGCAAGAGTGGCCAGATTTCAGGTAGACAAACGACCACACTGGGGTCACGCAGCATGCTGCCGCTCACCGATACCCGCGCCAACCGGGCGGGAGAGATCAAGGGCGAACGGCGCTACGACTGGGACGGGATGGGTCGCCTGCGCCGGGAAACGGATGAGCGGGAAAACATAACGATGCGCACCTACGACGTATATGGTCGTGTGCTGACGCAGACGCTGCCAGACGGCAGCACGCTAAGCAAAACTTATGCTCCGCATTTGACCGGAGAGCAGGTCGCCACCATCAGCGTAACAGGCCCGGATGCCAGCGGCCACACGCGGACCTGGCTGCTGGGCAGCCAGACGTTTGACAGCCTGGGGCGGGTAACAAAACTCATCAGCGGTGGCAGAACGACCATCTATCAGTATGAAGGCGCATCGCTATTACCCTCGACGATCGCTCAACCTTCCGGTAAAACGCAGGCCTATACCTATATTCCTGAATTGAACAATGCCATCAGCAGCATGACGGCTGATGGCGTAACGCAGCTGTTCTCCTATGATGGCAATACCGCAAACCTTCTGACGGCACAGGAAGGTGAAACGAAGAATGACCAGGCATGGGCCCCCTCCGGCAGCCTGAAGAACGAGAGGTTTACCCGGCGCGGCGCGGTACGCAGCGCGGCCTGGACGCACTCGCTGACAGGTCAGGTGATAAGCTATACGGATATTATGGGTAAACAGACCGTATATGACCGGGATGAATATGGTCGGGTCACCACCATTGATGATGACGCCCTTAGCGTTACCCTGGAGTATGACGCACTGGGCCGGTTGCAGCGGCAGGCGGTGAGGGACAAGGCAGCAGGATCGACGCTGACCACCTCTCTGGCGTATGACGATTTTGGCCGCGAGATAACCCGCACGGTTGATGACAGTAACGGAGTTACGCTATCCGTGTCACAAAGCTGGCTGGATAATGATTTACTGGCGAAGCGTACCCTGAGGCGAAACAACGCAACGGAAAGCGAAGAGCAGTACGACTATGACGTTCGTCATCGTCTGGTTGCCTTTAGCATCTCTGGCAGCAGCCTGCCGCCGGACGCGTACGGCCATAAAATGACGGCACAAACGTATCAGTATGATGCGCTGAATAACCTGACCGCCGTCAACACCATGCTGGCTGACGGCAGCAGCGATACGGCAACATACCATTATGAAAATGCGGATGACCCGACACAACTGACGTCGCTGACCCATACGCACGATCATTATCCACAGAGCCTGACGCTAAAGTATGATGCTGATGGCCGTATGATCCGCGATGAGGCAGGCCGCACGCTTTCCTATGACGCCATCGGCAGGCTGATCGGCGTAAGCGGAGAAAATATCAACGGCGGCCAGTATGAATATGATGCTCTGAACCACCTGGTAAGCCAGAACGTCAGTGATACGGACAGCCGCCAGCTGTACTACCGGGGGGCTGAACGGGTGAATGAAGTCCTCTCCCGGCAAAACCGTGAAACCCGACTGATTAAGCGCGGCCATGCCTGTCTCGGAGTCACGCAGGATAATGGCCTGACCCTGACAGCAGGCGATCGTCACGACAGCCTGCTGTGGTCAAAAAACAGCAGTCACGATAAAGGAAAACTGCACGTCTGGTCGCCGTACGGTCAGGGTCAGCCAGAAGATCTGCTGCCGGGATTCAACGGTGAGCGTGCCGATCCGGTAAGCGGAACCTACCATCTGGGGAACGGTTATCGTGCCTATAACCCGGTGCTGATGCGCTTTAACTGCCCGGACAGCCTGAGTCCATTTGGTGCGGGGGGGATCAATCCGTACGCGTACTGTGCAGGTGACCCGGTGAACCATACCGACCCATCGGGGCATATTAGCTGGCAGGGTATCTTGGGTATCATCGCGGGTGTCGCAGGCCTGGGGTTTACTATTTTTACTGCGGGTTCGTCAATCGCCGCAGCGGGCGGCATTGCAGCAGCATTCAATGCAACATCAGGCACCGCGTTGGTGGCGGGTACGGCCGGCCTGGTGGCCGATATAACGGGGATCGCCAGTGGATCGATAGAAAGCAGTAACCCGACGACGTCTGCCACTCTGGGCTGGGTATCGATGGCGAGCGGGCTGGCGGGCATGGCTACGAGCATCGCCGTGGGCTTAACAGGTTCGGCCCGACGTTCTCCAAGAGCCAGTAACGCCAGCGCCAGCCCGAGCTTCAAAAGTTATGGTTCTAACGCATCCTTTTATCGTCATCATTATCATGCGTCGGCACCACACACTGATTATTACAAGTACTGGGCTCGCAGAGGATATAAAGCTAATGATATCCCCTCCCCGTTTATGGAAAGCGAAGAGACATTTGCCAAATTTCGCAATGACCAACGGTTCCATCGTGCAAAGCAACCATCCAGTTCAGGGAGCAGTTCCCGGCGCAGCTCTGGAGCCAGTGATTATTGGGAAGAATTTGGCGAGATACCCGGAAATTTCAATGCCTCGATTGAGGATGCGTTCAGAGAGTTCTTACTACCCCGGTCGTCAGTGAGTGGTTATGCTGACGTGGCGGCTCAACCAGCGGAGGCGGTTATGAACAGATTAATAAAATACCAAGAAAATATTATCAGCGTTTTCCCTGATGGCCTTTCAAGGAGAGAATACCGTAGTCTGTCACGCATGATCCATCCGGATAAATCCAGTGTGGAAGGCAGCGAGCAGGCAACACAAATATTGAACGACTGGTTTAAAAAATTATAGAACCAGTAATAAAGTCAGTTTATTTAAATCTTGATCTGCCGTTTCTAACGGCAGATCAACAGGCACAAAATCCATAAATAAAAACGCAGCAAGCCCCTTATAAAAAATGCAATAAAACATCGCAGACAGCCCTCACCAATAACTCACCGAATATATTTAAAAACCTGCCGACACGCCATCCCGCCATAACAATCAGTTAGATTAAAAAATCAGTTAGATTAAAAAAAATCAGCTAGCAATTAAACACAGTCTCATTCTCATATAAAAAATCGTTTAACGTCATCCTGGTGTTGCGTGAAAAAATCAGCACAAACCCTAATACCCCTCATAGAGAGATTAAATAATGAAAACCATTGAAAGCATTAATGCCGTGCTTAATAAAAAAAATGCCACCAACGGCTGGGATGTTCTGGTTGCCTATGATAGCACCAGAGTTAATAAGATACTTTCTCGACAGTATCAAAAAAAAATGGCAGATGGATATTATTATCCTCCATTCAGCCATACTAATACCGTATATGGCTTGCAGTTTAAAAACATCATCGTAGGTGCCCCAAAGATCTCTTTTGAAAATGCAAACCTTGATGACTCAGCCGCGCTGGTCAGGCTGGAATTTATTTCCGGGGATGTTATTCGTATTGACGCCGATGGTCAGGTCCTTCAGTGGGACCGTATTTCTCCGGGCAACAACTACGCGATGGAGATCCGCGTAGAGCTAAAATATGGCAACGGCTCTGTCAGTGAGGATGATGAAATAGCCATTCACTTCGATCAGGGCACCCTGCTGGATATAAGGGGGCTGAATAAACTGCCGAATGAAATCCTCGCGGTATTCCGTAATTATCTGCGGGAGAATGCCATGAAGTACAGCCTGGGCAGACTGAAACAGGATGAGACGAGTCATCAGCTCTACCCGCGTGAGTTTATTGTGCGTACCCAGCGTCACCCGGATGCCAGCAGCAGAGCTGCACCCTATAACACCGATGGGGCCGTACTCCTTTTTATCTCTACCAACCATGAGGGTAAGGGAAGCTATCCAACCAATGATCAGCCCTGGGTTATTCCGCACGACAAATCGGCAGCGATGTTGATTTCAGATAGAGTACTGTTCGGCCCGTTGCTGGCCTGGCAATTTGTCGGTCAGGTAAAGGATCTGGCCTGGTCAACCCCCTATAGCCCGGAAGGCCGTCGGATGCTGCAGTTCACCCAGGGATATGTACCGACTACCGATGTGATAAAGGGTTCATACAGAGGCCCGGGCTTTCACGGAATGATGTGGAGCTCTGACGCAAGCCAAAACGAAAGGCCCGCCCGCCTGTCGATGGCTGACTTTCAGTTGGGGAAAGGCCCGGATAATAAAACGATTATCGGCCGCTTCAGTCAACAGACATTTACCGACATCTTTACCGACTCGTTAGCGGCGGAAGTCAAGCCCATCACGACGGTAGAAAATGTGCCGTTTAAACGATCGGGTACATATAACGCCAGGCTGTCACTGGATAAAGACAGCAACATTGTGTTCAACGGCAGCGCCAATTTTAATCTGGAATCTACACATTCCACCTGGAGCCTTGTGACCAACAGCGCGAAAGAGAAATTTATCCGCCAGGCAACGGATAACCTGAATAAAGGTGGCATTTTCCAGCTGGGGGATATTAAAACCTTTTATCTCAGAAACGTGCTGTTCCCCGATCGGGACGTCCTAAGCTTCAGCGATGTGGCGCTACCGGGTGACCTGGTGATGTACGGTGAGGTGACAGAATCGATGACGTCGATAAACGTCACGGCGGAAAAAGAGCGAATTGCCGCCGGACAAACGCTGCGCTTCAGCGCAAGCCTGCCGGACGGTTCAGTGCCAGGCGGCCTGGAATGGACAGTAAACGGCGTAGGAAGCATCGACGATAACGGCCTTTACCGTGCCCCGGCGTTGGGTAAAATAGCCCAGGCGCAAAATATCATCGTTACGGTAAAAAACGCAGAGGGTCTCACCGGGTCGGCGCTGATTACCGTCCTCTCCTCTTCACTGGAGCTTCTCACCGCCTTTATCACCCTCCCAGAGACGCATGCTCCGCAACCTTTCCAACTTCATTCGACGGTAACGGGCACGACCGGGGCGATCGCCTGGCGACTTGAGTCAAATCTGGAGTACCCCGGAACGATAGACAGTACCGGCCTGTACACCCCGCCCCCAGAAGGCCGGTATGCCGAGGGATTTAATGTGGTCATGGCCATCGCCACTCTGCCCTCAGGAGAGGAGCAAAAAGCGATCATTTGCCTGAAGGAGAAAAGTACTCAAAGGGCATTCAGGGCGGAACCGGCATTCCACCCGCGCATCCCGGCAAATGGCGTGGCGGGGTTCAGTACCCGCAGTCGGGATTTTAATGCCAACCTGTGGGAATTGTTTCCACAGGTTGGCTCATTATCAGAACCCATGAGCATCAAGGATGGAGATGTGACGGTATGGTCTTCGAACTTCCATGCGCCTGGCGACTGTGCTCAGGCGCGCGTGGTATTGGTAAACATGACTGAAAAGGATAAACCCTGGCACGGCGGGTATGGGCTGGTTGAGCTAATGCCATAACAAAAACGGTAGCTTCCGTTTCTAACCTGAAGCAGGATGACAGGGATGTGAAAAATAGGTCAATGCCGGAACATATCCCGTTCCGGCAATATTTTTCTCCCTTTTATCCCCTTACACAGCATGTACCACGTAATAGTCAACCCGCCTCTACGCCGAATTTTCAGTGCGAACCAGATAACGGCGGCGGGCCAGTATCCAATAGCTACCTTCGCCGTAGATGAGAGGCATCGCAAGAATATTATCCCGCCGGAGTCAGTACCTCTTTATGCGTAATAAGCGAGCGATCGCCGCTTTATCGGTATTGCACTTATCCAGGGCCAGCTGCAAAAGGCTCACGTATTCGGGGTAATCTCCCCATGTTTTAACGGTAAACGTGGGAGCCTGACAAGGCTCCAGAAGATGCGATGGGATCAGTTCATCTGGAACCAGGGGCGCTACCAGCGGTGTTTTGCTGCAACCTGATAACATCATCAGGCACAGGCAAACTGGCACAAGGAGATTGGGATACCGCCTGGCGCAGCTGTCGGCGAGTCTGTTCACTTTGTTTCTCCAGGTGTTGCTGAACCGTTTTCTGTTCGCTCAAGGCGGCAGAAATATGTGTAGCCTGATATTTAAGCTGCAACAGCCGTGCCTCTAGCATTTCACCCTGCTGCATCAATTGTGCGTTTTGATGACGTAACACAGCTAACTCACGCTGCTGATAACGTAGCCAAAGGATATTGCCGACTGCAAGCACAATGAGCATTATTATGCCCATCACCCTGAGAGAAATGTAGCTCATAAATATACCTCCATAATAAATCACTGCTGATATTCTGTTTTCGTGATAGATAAGTCATCTTTGGTACAATATCGATATTGAAATTCACCTGGTGATGAATTCCTCTTTACTCACCATACCCTTTTAATATCCGTATCAATATTTACCCTATTTTATATGTCACATATGCTTCCAAAGCCATCGGGGAAAACTCCCACCCAGGATACTGCTGAAACCGGCAATCACCAGCGTCATAAGCAGGTTGTTTTGCTGCTCATCGCAGTAAAAAACGCCTAAAAACCCTGTAAATCTGACAATCATTGCCTGACCAACGACAGCCATCCTGCCCCCTTTCGCTTACGCGGGACTGATATCCATTAAATAACGCACTAACCCTCCCCAAACGGAGAAAAAATCAACGTTATGACATGACGTAGCCTTAATACGCATACCTGAATTCCCGCTTTATATTTACACATCAGCTGGCAGTAGCCGTTTTCCTTAGATTAAGAATAAAATTAACTTCTCCACCATGAAAAATATCAATGCAACACTCCGAAAATATCCTAAATATTTATTGAGACTGCAAAAAAACACGACAAAAATAAATTTTGGCAGGTAAACTTTCCAGGATGAATCTGCGTCAAAGATCGTAACCTTATCATCATGCAGCTTAATAGCTGCATTTCACTTGAAAGTAATTCAAAAAAATTTATGCTGATTTACTCAATATAGCAACTTATCCCTTTAGATATATCAAACGGACCACGATAATCTTCAGAGAGAAAGTAAAATACCCACTAGGGAAAAAACTCCAAAAGTTTAGCCGTGAAGGCATTGTGTCTTTTATCTTTTTTTAATGTATTAACATAGATAAAAAGCGGGCAATGCGATATAACGGGCAGCGACTGGTAATCTTTCACTGCCGCATTCTTTTGAGGGAGACGAAAAAGCAGCCCCTCACCACATTTAAACGTGGACTGAAGTCGCGATGGGTTATCAATCTGCCTCAGTATTCCGCTTCCCCCTTGCGCATGTATTTCCGCCAGAGAGCGCTGAAAGTATTTTAGTTTTTTAGTTTCACTTTCAGCTAAAATTGGCATATGAAGCCACCTGTCGCCAACGCTTTTAGAACAGCAAAGTTCCAGAACCAGATCCGTTCGTATCGACTCAAAGTGCATCGGGCACTCAATCGGCTGTAGGCTGATAAAGATATCGTCATCGGGATGTATGCACTCCGCGTATTTTATCGATGCGCACTGAGGCAGTGCACTTTCGCTTAAGGTCAGCAGGTCTGATAATATTGAGGTTGATATATAAGGTGACGCGATCAAAAAGTCCTGCTGTTCCGGATGCTTTCTCGTCATATTTTTTAGCGCGGTATAAAGCGGTAAAAGCTGCTGATAGATACAGTCTGCCGTAGGAGTGGGCGTTATATTATTCCGTTCGATAATGAACAGCTGCTCCCCCACCCATCCTTCAGTTAACTTTAACATACGTGACACGGGAGGAACCGTCAGGCAAAGCTTATCAGCCGCCATCTTAAGACTTTTTTCCTGATACAGGGTGATAAAAACCTGCATCGACTTAGATATAAACATATAAAAATCCCTTTACTGTAAAGACAGGTAGTTATACATATCATTAGGAATATTCCCATAACATTTTTTATTATAAATATTAAAAAAAAGGTTTTACCTGCAAAACAGAAAAAAGAGATAAGAAAAGGCTCAAAAAAGAAGGGTTAGGCAGAAAAAAATCAAAGATCCCCGCAATCAGACGAAGATCCCTCCTGCCAGTGCGGATTTTAGCATCAAGATATTAATGACTTATTACATAGCAACGCGAAAAAAATCATTTTTTGATGGTGTTTTATCAGTAAATATATTTGAATCCTATATCTACTGCTTGCTCTATACTCGCTAACCTGCTCAACGTAAGCATAGGATAGTTTTTCATAAAATAATAGCGGCTTAAATCTGCGCGCCGGTATACCCAAAATGGCTATCCGCTCAATGGTGTCACCTACGGTTCACAACGTCATAATACCAGCCATTATGCACAGCATTAATTCAGCAAGCCATCCTGATTTTTTGGCGTTATGAAACGGCCGCTGGAAAAAGAAGTCAGTGACCTGAATAACAAACGAAATAAAATCGGATTTTCAAAATCGCCTTTAACGCGATATTGATTATTATCCCTCATCGCCTGTGAGCGATGCCGCTAAGCGGCGGCCGAATAAGCATTCAGCCGCGATGCTTCAGGCCGCGCTGCGAGTGGTTAGCTGCACAATAAACTCACGAACCTCTGCCGCCTGTTCAATAAAACCGCTCACAACGTGGCTAAACTCCGCCTCGCCAAGCTGCGCCAGCGGCTGCTGAAAACAAAGCCGCACCTTATGCAGTTCGTCCAACGCCAGCCAGCAGCCACGCATTGCCGCCATCTCAAAATTCAGCTGCAACAACATGGGATAGAGTGCTATCGAGGCCTGTGGGTCGGTCTCAACCAGCTGGCAGTGTAGCAACAGGCTGTCGCTATGTTCCGGCACTTCCAACACCGCGACCTCCTCGCCCTGTTCATTATACAGCGCGCATACCCCCTCTTTCAGATTCAGGGGCGTTTTGCATCCGGCAGAAAAGTGCTGCAATAGCTTTTCAACCCGCTGTTGTGAAGATGTCATGATATCGATCCTTATTCCGTGATTATCTTGTTTATCTTACCGGCGGCGTTCCACCCCATCAGCTCTTCATTTCCAGCCCTTCTTTCTTCAGCTCAGAAAGTGCCGATGCAACATCTGGGTTAGCCTTAGCGATTTCTCCCTCAAGCGTGAAGCGCCGGGGCGTGTTTTGATCCTGGCCATATTTGAAGTTGATGGTGCCGATATTGCGCTCCATACTCATGCCGGCACTGTTGGTCGCCCCCAGTAACAAAGTGGGAGTATTAAAGCCTTCACTTTTGCTGATAGCCTGACTCACGCTGACTGATTTAATACGCAAATTGTTGCGATCCTGAAACAGAATGCCGACCTCTTCACGCCCTACCTTACCGTCGAGTATCGCTTTTTCCGTCTGGTCACGCAGATCGTCTTTCAGTTCCATCGCCACGCTGGCACTGCTGAATGGCGTATTTTGCAACTGTTTAACTAAACCTTTCAGCGTCGGATCGCTATCCATTAAGGCACTCAGACGAGCGGCACTGCTCGGTGGCAGAGCCGTATTGATATGCTGATGTAACAGTTCGAAAATGCCGTCATGACTCACTCTGGACAAATTCTTGTAGGTTGTGCTGTGGCTGGCAGAACCTAATTCCATACTGTTAGCGTCAGCGGCCTGTTGGCGTGATACCAATTTTTGCAGGCCGCGTACCGCTTCGTAGCGATCGTCACCCACGATGGGCCTTTCACTGAAATGCGTTTTTAAGATGCTTAATTTTTCATCCGGCTTAACGTCTTCCAGCTCTTTAAAGGCCGCCAGCATCTGCGTGGTGGTGGTGTCCTTAAAGTGCTTTCCTAACGTTGAAGCCAGTTCGCCGATCTCGTCGCTGGTCACCGGCTCAGGGTGTTTCATCTCCAGGCTAATGCTTTGCGAAGTACGGTTATCCATCGCCAGCGCCATTGAGACATTCGCGGAGGTAAACGCCGGGAAGGTTCCGACCGGTTTTCCGTCGTGGGTAGATGAATGGGCTACGCCGGCGGCAAGGGTCGCATTGGCGCCCAGGCCGGCCTGATTGAAAAAGGTCGGGCGGTTATCGCTCGCCGATTCCGTGCTGCTAAACTCCCCTGCCGCCCGGCTGCGCTCGCGCGAGCCGGAAACCAGGTTGGCCGATGCGCTTACTCCGACCGAAGCGCGGGCGGTGACGCTATTGGGCTTACTGCCGTCTTCAGTCAGGTTGATACCGGCACGCAGATCGAAAGCCGCACTGGTGTCGACGCTAAACACCAGCTTACTGCCCTGCTTCATCTGATGTTCCACCCCTTTCTGCAACAGCTCTGCCGGGGTCAGGGTGCCATGCGTTAAGCCATGAATAAAATCAGGCAGCTGGTCTTCCGTCAGTTTAAATTTCAGGCTGTTTTGCAGCGTTCCCTGTACGCTGGCGCTCAAACTGCCACCGATACGAAAATCCGGGCTGATTTTGTGTTTTTTGCTCAGCCAGTCGCTGGCGTTGCCCGCGCTGGTTTTCTTGTCGGTCATATAGGGCATCAAATCGTGCCCGGTCGCAACCGATACGCTGCCGCTCACTCCGCCGTCACGGCCAAAACTGACGCTCAAGCCACCGCTGGTGCGGCTGAAGCTCAGGTTATAGGCACGATCCAGCGTCACGCCAGCGCCGGGAACGATCGGCACCGGAACCTTGTTAAGCGAAGGCACAAAGGCCGTACTGACACCGCCGCCGTATGCCCGGCTAAAGCTCATACTTTCACCACTGTCCAGTGACAGCAGCGTATCTTTCAACTTCTGCGCCAGCTCGGCGTTGCCGCTGGTTTGCAGTACGGTGCGCGCGGTCAAGTTAACGCCGTGGTGCTCTTTTTTAAAGGCGTTGATAAAGGCCTTCACCGCATCGTAATCCGCTTCAAGCGCCTTACTATGGGTAAAGCCCATATCGGTATAATGCTTCACCGGATTATCGCCATACTGCTTTTCACGCAGCGTATCGAACTGCTGGCGCAGCTGTTTTATCTGGTCGGCATCGGGCTGATGGCCGGATACCAGCGCCGCTTTGTCCACCAGCTGATGCAGTTCACCGAGGGTGACCGTATCCAGGATCAGGCGCGACTTGGTCAGCGCCGTTTTATCATTGGGATCGCGCTGGCGGCCGAGAGGGATCTCCCCCTTCTGGTGGCTCATATTTACCCCAGCGCTGACAAAATGATCCAACATCGTTTCGAGCTTACTTTGCGCCGACGGCGGTGCCGCACGCACGGCCTGCTGTAATGACTGGCTCAGATCGCGACCAGACCGGTTGACGTTAAAGCTTTGTACCAGGCCTTTGCTGCGCGATGGCTGATAATCACCGTTCACCTCACCGCTGCTTTTAAGCACTCCCTGGTGCTGACCTAAAACGGTCGCCGAACGGGTGGCGCTCTGCTCCAGATCATCACGGAAGCGTTTGATATCCTTCACTAATGCTGCGCCGTGCTCGCCTAAATCGAGATTTTCCAGTTTGCTATGTAAATCGGGCTGTGTCGCGTTATGGCGCACGTTGTGCGCGTCCAGCTGCTTGATTAGCGCCCCCTGCATCTCATACAGAGGTTTCAGCCCCTGCCGCCCCTGCCAGCCGTGCTGTGTGGCATAGGCGGCATTTTTTATCGGGCGCGGCGTGCTCATGGTCGGATTAAAGACATATGCACGAACCCTGTCGGCAAATTTACTGCTGACTTTACGCCCTTCCATGCCGCTCAGACCGCCCGCCTGCGCCGATAGCTTCACCGTCACCCCGGTTCCAGGGATCACTTTTCCCTTCACCCCCTGGGTTAACCGGTCGAATACCTGCTGTGAACCGCGCGTTTCCGGCATCAACGGTCCGCGTTCAGGTGGCGTGTAGGCATGCCAGCCGCCTGCTTTCAGCAGATGTTGAGAACCGTCCGCCAACGTGGCAACGGGCTGATGCTTCTGATTCATATCAAGACGTTGTAGCGCGCTTTCACTCTGTGGCAACGCCAATTTCTGCCAGCCGCTGCCTTCGGCACCTTTGTGCCAGTCGGCGCGCGACTGATGAAATATCTCGCCGTCATGATTTAGCGCATACAGGTTGTGCTCGTTGTCGACATGGATATCTTTCAGCTCCCCGCTGATCCCTTCTCGGCCCAACGTTTGGGGAGGCCGCTCCAGCTGCCGGGTACCGGGCTTAATCTCAAAGGAGCGGATATCCCCTTTTTCCGACAGCGCCAGATAATGATTCACGCCGATCACCGCCATCGCCTGGGCCTTATCGGCTTTATCCAGCCCCTGGAGGGCGCTCCCCGGCTCCGGCTTATTACGCACGTGCGGCAGGGAAAAAATATTGTCCTCCCCCTGCTTGATGGAGGAGGTGCTCTGACTGATATCCAGCCGTTTCACCTCTCCTTCTTTCAAAATATAGGCCGCTCCGTCGAGACCTTTTTTCAGCTGCTGACAGCCCGACTCCGCCCCGGTCCAGCCTTTAGTCAGTTGATCAAAGTAGTGTAATTTTCCTTCCTGTAACGCCAGGCTGCCCTCACGCCCCATATTTAGCACTTCGTGCGGTTCCGGATTGACCCGGTGCAACCCAAGCTGATTGTCGATAACCAGCGCGTCACTCATGTTCCAGCCGGGGTGGAATTGATGGTCGTCGCCCAACGGACAGGCATGCTGCTGTTTAAAATTATCCTTTACCAGCGCATTGAGCTGGCCACGATCGTCGGTGAAAAAGCCGGATATTTGATGGTCATTGCCCAGATGTTCTGCCAGCGCCTGCTGCGGCATGGCTTTCATCTTAAGCTCATTTTCTCCGGGCGGCGGTAAGGCCGCGCTGAACAGTTTGCCTTCGCTATCGGCAACGATCAGCCGTCCGTGGCTGATGGCAACGGACTGCGCCTCAATCTGCGACTGGCCATGCAGCAGCCCCTGGTGGGCATCGGCAAAGTGCAGGCTGACGGAACTACGGCTCTCCGGCGGAGCATTCAGCGCGGGCATAATGGTCATCTTATGGCGGCTGGCGGTATCCGTCAGGATCGCCACCTGCCCACGCTCACTGACAGAAAACGATTTGATTTTATCGACCAGCTTTTCCGAGGATTGGTTATCGGACAGGTTTTGCAGAGTGCGGCCGTCTTTCAGGGCATAAAGTTTACCGTCACCCTGGCGGGAAAGCTGGCTATGCGTATCGTTGCCCGCCGTCTGCCAGACGCCCAGCTCCGAATGCAGGATATGAATTTTGTCGTCATGCAGGCGGACAGATCCCTCCTGTGACTGCGCTGCGCCAGCGGGATGCTGCCAGATCCCGGTCAACGTGGAACGGTGCGCCTCCCCCGGCTGGCTTAACGCCATGTCATGGTGGCCTTCAGCACCACGCCCCAAGGTCACCTTGCCGCTTTTGCCGTCTACGCTGATGGCGACATCTGCGCCCTGCGCCAGCTTTTCCTTGATTTGTGCGGGCTGGCTGTTATGCATCACGCTGTAGCTGGTGCCATTGCTTTTGATATCAAACAGGCGGCCTTTTTGATCCAGCAGCAGATGCTGACTCCCGTCGCTGCTGGCGTGGTGTGCCAGATAGTGCTGGTCTTTTTTACCCAATGTCTGCTCTAACAGCGTATTCAGCGCGGGGGGGTTGCCGGGTGCCAGCTGTAATTTCCCTTTATCCAGCGTCATGGCCAGCGGCGCCAGATCGGCACCGCTTCCCTTCAGCGCTGACCGGGCCTGAAGCGGCGGCGTTGCGCTCGTACCTTCAAGAACGCTCTCCGCAATCGATGACAGTTTGGGCTGGAACCGGGCGGCTAACGGCGTGGCGACGCCGAGTCTTGGCGGCTGCGGTGGGTTTTCCTGTTCGCGCGCCAGCCGCTGTTGGTGCAGCTGCTGGAATTCACTGTCGTCCTCATCCGGTGTTATTTCTGCCGCACCGCTATGGGCGGTGCCGGATGATGTATGGGCGGTGCCAGATGATGAAGGATGAGCCATTTTATCCAACATCGTCTGGCGCATCTGGCTGAAATTGTTCAGCTGATGCTGCTTTTGCTGCGTTGGCACCTTATCTTCACCGCCGCCGCCTTTAACCATTGGCCGCCCGGCCATATCGTCCAGACTTTGGCGTTTAACGCCGTCAGAGCGGGTTAAACGCGCCGCAGCGGGTGAAGCGGCCTCATGATGGGTTGCGCTCTCTTCGCGGGCCAGCAGATCGCGTAAGGTCGTGCCTTTGCCGTGAGTCGCGGCTGGCTGAGCCTGTGCCTGGGGTTTAGCCGATTTTTTCAACCCCAGCATGGCCTTCAGGCTGAACGGTCGCTTTTGCTGGTGAGCGGGGCTACTGCCATCGGCAGCGGCAGACTGCTGGTGAACTTTCGGCATCCTGCCGCGGTTTTTACCCTCTTCCGCCAGTGACACGGCGGCAGTTTGCGCGCTACTGCTGCTGCTACCCTGTTGCAATGCCGCGCCAGGCCCCGCCGGACCGTGCGTTGCCGTCTGTATCGCCGCCTTATGCTCCGTTCCCTGTAACTTTAACACCATGACTTTTCGCCCCCACCATCCGACATAAAACATTCATGTTGGTTATGTTGCATACGGCCGTTACGGGTTCCCTTCCGGGTTAAAAAAAGTGTGTTGCTTCGCGCTATATGGGAACCCCGCTGACGCCATCACCACTTAATCCGGGCAGCAAAGGCTGCACGCTTTCGGCTGGTTCAACGTCTATAAGGGGAAACATCCATGTCAGTTCTTACGCTTAACATCACTATCCCATCCGTGCAGGGGCTGATGCAGCCCGGCGCGGATAGCGGGTTTTCCACGGGAAACAACGCCAACGCCGGGTTGGGGCAACAGCCCTTCGACAAACAAACCATTGAGCAAATGGCGCAGTTATTGGGAGAGCTGTTAAAGCCGCTGCTATCGCCACAGGCAGGCAATGCGGCAACGGGCGCTAACGGCGAGGGCCAGCTGGCCGGCGTGGGGAACGCCGGCGGTCCGTCAGAGCAGAATGGTGCCCTGGGGGCAACGCCACAGAATAACGGCCAGAACGCGTTAAGTGAGATGGGCAACAACGGGCTGGATCAGGCCCTGACCCCCGATGGCCAGGGTGGAGGGCAAATCAGCGATAATCCGTTGCTGAAAGCCCTGCTGAAACTGATCGCCCGAATGATGGACGGGCAGAGCGACCCGCTCGGCCAGCAGGGCGCTGGCAGTCACAATGCGTCTTCCGGCACGTCCTCAACGGGGAGCTCCCCTTCCAACGATCTATCAGGCAACGGCTTCCCTTCCGGCCCTTCTTCCGGCGGCACAGCGCCAACCCATTCTGACTCACCGCCGTCCACGCCAACCTCCCCCACCTCACCGCTTGATTTCCCGTCTTCCCCCACCGGCGGAGCCGGGGGCAGCACGCCGGTAACCGATCGTCCCGATCCTGTTGGCAGTTCAGGCGTAGGGGCCGGGCAGGCCGTTGATTTCCCTGGCGCCAGCGCCAATCCCACGGTGGTGCATGACACCATTACCGTAAAAGCGGGCCAGGTGTTTGATGGTAAAGGGCAAACCTTTACCGCCGGTTCGGAATTAGGCGATGGTGGCCAGTCGGAAAGCCAGAAACCGCTGTTCAAACTGGAGGACGGGGCCAGCCTGAAAAACGTCACTATCGGCAATAACGGCGCGGATGGCATTCATCTCTATGGCGATGCGAAAATAGATAACCTGCACGTCACTAACGTGGGGGAGGACGCGATCACCGTGAAGCCAAACGGCGCGGGCAAAAAATCTCACGTTGAAATCACCAACAGCACTTTCCAGAACGCCTCTGACAAGATCCTACAGCTGAATGCCGATACCAGCCTGACCGTTGATAACGTGAAGGCCAAAGACTTTGGCACTTTCGTGCGCACCAACGGCGGCCAGCAGGGCAACTGGGATCTGAATCTGAGTCATATCAGCGCGCAGAACGGTAAGTTCTCATTCGTGAAAAGCGACAGCGAGGGATTAAACGTCAATACCCAGGATATCTCCCTGGATAATGTGCAAAACCACTACAAAGTTCCCGCTTCCGCTAACCTGAAGGTGGCCGAATGATGATATCCGATGAGGCACGCCCGGCGGAAAGCTGGGTTGATGTGGTCAACGGCCAGCAGCGCCTGTCACCCGCGCAGTATCAGGCTTTTCAGCAGGCCATTTCGCAGGTAAAGCAGCGGCTGCAACAGGTGCTGGGCAGCCCGCTGCCACAACGCCAGGGTGAGTTTGATCTGGATAGCTTTGTCGACGGCCTGCATGCCGACTTTCTCGACGGTGACGCTAAGGGCCAGGAGGGCGACGTGGGGCAAACCGCCTGGTGGATAACCCGCTATCTGGCGGATCGTCTGCTGGAGTGGCAGCAGTTAGAGCAACGGCGCGGATAATGACCGTCCTGCACGCGGGGCGACAGAGGAGGCCTCGCGGGCATTTTCAGAAAGAAAAAAACGCGCCGGTTAGCATGCCGCCGCGTTTTTTACCGATCCGTTAAGGCGCTAGCTTTTGTGTTTTTTCGCCGCCAGATGCTCGCCGGCACGCTGGATCTCCTGCATGCGGAAGCCCTCAATCGAGGTGCTGTAAGCGCGGTCGAACCTGTCGGCGCGATAGGCCAGGTTTCTGTGCAGCAGGGTTTCGGCATGCAGCCCGCCTTTATCTTTGGTGACAACGGCATCCTGATGCGGTTTACCCTCGACGGATGATTTCGACTGCGCATGTTTGAAGAACTCCGCGGGCACAGGAACCTTTTCCCCCTTGTGCAGGCGGGCCGTATATTCGTCATGATGCTTAAAAGATTTTAAAGCATTACTCAACGAATACATGGTGCAATCCCACTGGGAATTTTGAATCGTATTGCCCACCATATGCACTTTAGCCCCACGTACCCCTTCGGCAATACCCTGTTTGAGATGCTCGACCATATGCCCCAAAGCCGACTCAAAGCCGACAATCGAGGGGCGATGGCCCGGCCGGAGCTGAATATCCAGAGCAATGTGGTGGTCTGGCATGCCCTTGAAAGGAGGATATAGCGCACGCATCGTCTTTGGCTGCCCGGACTGCTGTACGCTTTTATGCTGATCCTTTATCGCCTGATAACACTCTTCACCCTTCTTATAAACATGCAGGTTGAGGCCGGGATGACGCGCATTTTCCGCATCGGCCAATAGCGGCAGGACCTTTTTATCCATGCGCGTCAGTGCGCTGCTGGAGCCCGAACCTTCTTTTGCCAGTTCGGTCGCCATTTTGCCGTATTCGTGTAGGTTGTTATCCAGCTTTTTTAATCGTGGCAGGTTAATGGCGTCTATCTTTTCCTGTAGGCGTTTTGGCACGACCTGCGGCTTTTCCGGCAGAGGATCGGCGCGCGACATTTTTGTCGACTGCTGCATCTGGTGATGAAAACGGGCGAGCGCTGGATCCTCACGATGCGCGTTCTGGCGTGACAAAGACAGGGAGGGTTGCGCATGCGCCGCTGAAGAGCTCGCCCCCGCGCTGTTTCTGGCGGCGACGCGCGCACGCTCCGGCGTAGCGGGCATCTGGCTGGCCTGATAACGAGTGTTGGTGGGCAGCGCGTCCTGGCGCTGTAACCGTCTGCCCGCCGGGGCCGGTGAGGCCTGGGTCGATGAGGAAGCAGCCCGATCCGTTTGCTGCGATGGGCTCCCCTGCCCGGCTCGCAAACCCGATATATTCATGTGATTTTCCCGGCAAGATTTAACGTTAGCCCCTGCTGTATCGGCATGCGCGGCGCGGCGGATGACGGCGCGCGCCCGTGCAGTAACTTGCCCTGCCAGAGTTTAGCCACCTCGATCATTTGTACACAGGCGCTCACGAAGCTCGCCTCGTTCACCGACGGCAGCTGGAAACGTTGAAACAGCAACAGTTCGTTTTTCTCTTTATCCAGGCCAAATGCGGCACCATCGCTGGAACCATAATGAAACAGATTGGCAGACAGAATATCGCTTAATAACGTACTGTTCTCAGTGTCAGAGACGGTGCCCACGCTCAGGTAAACAAACAGCATATTCTGCTGTTCCAACCACTCCAGCGTCATCTCCAGGCCGTTAATCCGCAGACAGCAAAGTTGAGCGGCATCCAGCGACAGCGGCCCCATTTCAAGGCGCCTCGCCAGTGCCCCCACTAAATCTTGTATTATCACCCTGGCCCCCCCACGGGTAACCTTGACGTTATTGCGTGGAAGCCAATGGGAACCTTCCACGCGGCGCTCAGTTATCAATAAGGCGGACAGACTATGCCTGCCCGCCGTGCGGATACTTAAGCCGCGCTGAGTTTGCTCAGTGCCATATTGTTAATGGTGTCACCGGTCATCATGGCATCAATACCCAGCGAAGAGCCGCCGGCGCCGCGTGCCTGCAGGTTGCCGTTGCCGGTATCACCCGCCATCGCACTTTTGATCATGCCTTTGGCTTTATTGAACTGATCCATACTGGCCGGCGTCATGCCATCATCATCCGGCTTGCTCAGCGCCTTCGCCCAGGACTTATCATCGGTCTTCACCTCTTTGCCCGGCCCTTTCTGATACTGCGGCTTGCCAAACACTTCAGGATACTGGTCCATAAACTGGCCCACTTCCTTCGCCATGGCCCGGTCGCCTTTATTGATGAAAGAGCGGGTTGAGCTGTCGCTGTGCGTGCCGATATCATTCAGCGCCTGGATGCCCGCCTTCATGCCGATACCGGTGCCGACCGCGTTACCCAGCTGCTGGTAGTCAACCGGGCCGCTCAGGTTTTGCAGGCCTTTGCCGCCCAGTGACGAGCCGTCCAGACCCGCGCCCGTACTCCCACTCTGACCGCCAGCCAGTCCGCTATTGCCAAGACTCTGGCTCAGACCGTTGCCCATCAGGCCTGACAGCGCATCGCTGACGCCCTGCTTATAGGCGCTTTGCTCGCCTTCGGTCGGCTGTTTACCGGTCTGGGAACCGCTCTGCGTTCCGTCCTGACCCTCGCCAAACAGGCTTTGCATCACTTCGCTAAACAGCTGCATCAGCTGCTGCATGGGGTCGCTTGCCCCGGAGGCTGAATCAGAGCCGGAGGTGGAACCGCTGCCATAGGAAGTTGGATTAAGGCCCAGCGCCTGGTCCAGCGTAGAGCCGACGCCTGAAGCGGCGCTGCCCCCGATGCTCGATCCCAGAGAGTTACCCAGGGTCGCGCCCAGCGGGCCGCCTAACGCACCGCCAATGCCGGCACCCAGACCACCGCCCAACGTGCTGCCCAGATCGCCACCCAGACCGCCTAAGCCGCCGCCTGAACCGCCGCCCTGCAGACCGCCGCCCAATCCACCGCCCAGCCCCCCGCCCAGCAGGCTGGTTAACCCACCGCCACCCATCATACTCATCATCATCATCATGCCGGTGAGCATACCGGCCAGTTGGTTCACCGCATCGCTGTGACCGTTACCGCCGAGGCCCAGCGCGGACTGACCGTCCAGCCCTGCATTCTGGCGGCTGGTACCCAACAAACCATTGCTGCCACCGGCACCGCCGAGGGTAATCTGCAACGTTGACGCGCCCAGCGAACTCGTATTCAGACTCATACCGTCTTCCTCTGTGAATAATTAACATGTGCCCTGCCGACCAGGCACGTTAAACGTGCCGCGCCGAAGCCTCTATTGAGTGCAGGTAATACCGTGCCGGTTCCGGGAAGGTGAGAAAAAATAACCAGAGGCGTAAAAAGGGAGGGAAGCCAGCTGTCGGGATCAGTCGGCCAGAAAAATGCCCGCCAGGCTGAACAGCGGGGCAATATGCAGTTTATCGTTCACGGCTGATTCGGGCAGCTGACGCCAGCAGGATACTACCCGGTCGCGATTAAGGCACAGGTAGCAGCCATCGTAGACATCCAGCCGCTGCGCCCGGCGAGTCAGCAGCTGCTGATAAAACCCCGGTGGCTGGAACGTGGTTTGCAGGTTTAGCATCACCTCGCGCCCGCGCTCGCCACACAGGGCGTGCAGCTCGACGCCCTGTGCGACCTGCCAGCGGCAGCTCTGGCGCAGTTGCAACAGGCTGAGTAATGCCGCCAGCGAGGTGACCTGTGGGCAGGGATTATTCATTGACCGATACCCGGGTGTAATCCGCCGGGCCGTTGCGCAAGCCGGGCTGCCACCAGATAACCAGCTGATGCGCCTGTGACTGCGGACGGCAGTCCACTGAGGTACACGCAAGGCCGTTATCATGGCGTCCGGCGCAGGCGGTCAGCAGCAGCGTGCTCACCAGCAGCAAACATGATGCACTTTTCATAGGTCCCCTTTTATCAATGCGTTAATAAGGATTCGCGCGACGCGTGGAGCACCCGGCGAGGGTCCAGCGCCAGATAGATCTCCGCCGACTGGCCGGGTGCCAGCGCGCTTTGCGGCCATACCGCCACCGCCAGCGTGCGCTTACTGCCGCAGTTGGCCTCATCAAAACGCAGGGGTTTGCTACCGGTATTACGCACCACCCCCACGCTGAGCTGCACGCCGTTATTGCTACTGCTGTACCACTGGCCACGGGTACTTTCGAACAGCAATGAAGGCGTACTGCGGCACACTTCATTAATACGCGTACCGGACGTTTGCGCCTGGAATCCCGCCGGCGACTGCCCTTCAGCCAGATCGCGCAGGGCATTTTCCACCACATCATGCTGGTTCACATTGCTGTGACGCCTTTCCACCCGGCCCATCGCATCGCTTAACTGCTGGCGGTTATCGGCGGTCACATAGCGCGTGGGATCGGTCTGATCGCCAATCAGACGCGGGGTAAGAATAAACAGGCGCTGGCGCTGGGAAATTTCGTGGCGCGTCGAGGTGAACAGTTTGCCGATCCAGGGAATATCACCCAGCAGGGGGATACGGCGATCGCGATCGCCGCTCTCTTCCACATGAAAGCCGCCCAGCACCAGCGCGCGGTTTTCGCCGATCAACGCCTGGGTGCTGACCGTTCCGCGTTTGACGCCGGTAGCCTGCCCGTCGCCGTTGGTCTGAACGTGTCCATCCTCAATATCAATCATTAACTGGATGCTGGAATGGCCTTCGTACCCCACCGCACGCGGCGTCACCTGTAGGCTGGTACCTGCCGTCACCGGCTGGATATCCGCCACGCGCTCGCCGGTGGCGGTGATATAAGCCGTCTGGCTGAAGTCGATCACCGCAGGCTGGTTTTCCAGCGTCAGCACCGAAGGATTGGCGACGATCGAGGCGGTGCCCTCTCCCTCCAGCGCCTGAATATCGGCGAAAAAGCGTTTGAAGTCGCTGACAAACAGCGTGCCGCTGCCGGACATCAGCGAGCTGCCGCCCGTCACGCCGCCCAGCGTTGCCTGCCAGTTTGCCTCTAGCCGGTTCAGCGCCGTGCGGTCGATATCCAGGATCACCGCATCAATCTCCACCAGATTCTGCGGCACATCGATTTTGCCAATCAGCTGGCTGTACTCATCGCGCCGCTTATCGTCATCGCGGATCAACAGCGCATTGTTGCGCACATCGGCAGAGATACGGCCGCTAAGATCGTCAATGCCGCTATCCCTGTCGCCCGCCCGGCCGGGGGTTTTATTGCGGCTGGATAAGCGCGACAGCAATGACTGTGTGTTCTGCATCATGCTGCCGGTATCGGGCGCACCGGCCGTGCCGTCGCTGCCGCTGGCGCTGGCCGGTGCCGGACGTTTACCGTTCATCAGCTCATTGAGCATGGTGGCCACGCCGGGAATAACCACCGTCTGGTCACGGTAACGGATGGTGCGGTCGGCGACCGACGCATAGCGCAGCGGGAAGGTCATCACCTTCCGCCGGTCCTCTTTCTTTTCGCGCTGCTCGCTGAAGCGCTTGATCAGCTCCAGGTATTGCGGCGGCCCGGTCACCAGCACCACGCCGTCGTCCGGCAGCTCCCCCCAGCCAAAACGCGGGTCCAGCAGGCCAATCCCGCTGAGCGCCTGTTTGATATCGGGTGCGGCGTCCGGGGAGATCTCCAGCCGTTCCGAGCTTTGCTCATCCTGGGGACTGACGTACAGGGTATTGTTGTAAACAAACCACTGAAAATGATGCTCCAGGGCCAGACGGTCGAGAAAGGCGCTGGCGTTATCGGCGCGGATTTTTGCGGTGACCTCAACCTCTTCCACGTTGCCAAGCTGGAGGTCGACGCTGTGTCCGTCAGCAAAATCTTGCAGCACCGTGGAGAGCGGAGTGCGATCGGCAGAATAGGCGTAAGACTGCTCTTTCCAGTCGGCGGGAGTCTGCGCCCCTGCCGGGAGGGTGGCGCACAGCATTAATAGCGCGCCCAGCAGACGGCCGCGCAAATCACATTGATTAACCATGTTTTCCCCCAGGTAAAAAGGCGAGGCTGTGCAAGGGCACTGCGCTATGGGCTACCGCTTTTCTTCGCGGCTGTTGCAGCATCGTCTGCCAGACGTCACGCTGATTGAGCAGCGATTCCAGCTGTAGGCAGACGGCGTTCATCTCCGGCTGGCGCACGGTTAATACTAATATCAGGCTGCTGCCCTGCTGTGCCAGCGCGGCGGCATCCCGGCCAAAATAACGCAGCGTGGGGGCAGAAAGCTGTAGCGCCCGCCCCAGCAGCGCCTCGTCCGGCGGGGTATTTTGCGCCAGCTCCGCCAGCGCAAAATACTGCCCCGCCCGCTGCTGCAACCAGACAACGCCGTCATCCACCGTCAGCCGTTGGTCTTCGCCCACGTTGTCCAGCCAGCGCTGCACCCACTGCTGCAATTCAGTTGATCTCATTGATGATGGCTTTGGCCAGGCCGTGCTTAACCGTCAGCTCCTGACTCGCCGCCCAGCTGGCGTTGGACAGCCCCATGCTGGCCTCGAAAAAGGCGAAACTGTCTTCCTGGCTATAGCCTTCGCTGGCATTCTGGGTGGCATCGTCCAGTTGGTTTTGTGCCCGATTAAACTGGCTGTCCAGACGGCGCTGAAGCGCACTGAGTGATGACATAATTAAACTCTCGCATTGAGTGGGTTCCGTCATTAAGTGGGACGGCGCGTGCGGGAGTTCCGTGGTGAGATGAAGTTTTTTGCAGCGCTTTAGCACTCTGCCGCAGTGGGAAGCAGCTGGCGTACGGCCTGCTGCCAGTCGAGGTGCAGTTCGCCGTTTGCGGTGACCAGCTTCAGGCCGTCAACCGCCAGCGATCCGTCCGGCTGTAGCCGCCAGCCCAAATGGGCATGAAGGTGCAGCCAGTCGGCGACCTCATTCTGCTGCGATGGGTGACAATACAGGCTTCCCCGATCGTCAAGGGCGCTTGCCCGCATGATTTGACGCAATAGCGCAGCCAGCCGCTGGGGTTCCGGCACCTCGTCCAGCAGCTGTCCAAGCGCCTGGGTCATAACGCCATCCATCACCTCAAGCACCTGGGCTTCCAGCTGCTGATATTGCTGCTGCCAGTCGTGTAACAACGTATCCGCCTGCTGCCAGAACGCCTGCCCGGCACGCTGTTGCGCAATCAGGCGATCGGCCGCAATCTGCCGTTCGGCGTCGTCCCGCATCGCCTGCGCCTGCTGCCGGGCCTGTTCGAGAATATCCTGCCCCTGCTGCTGGATAAAAAGCTGTGACTGGCTGATAACCGGGGCGAGATCGGCCGCGCCGTTCAGCAGGGTAATGCGTTTACGCGTCAACATAGTGGCTCCTGTGAGGCACACCAGAAAACCGCCTGCCAAAGCGGTAACAGACGAGCGGGAAATGTCTTCACCTGCGGTAGCCGCTCCACCGCCTGCACCGCATCCTGCGGAAAAGAGAGCCGCAGCCTCGGCCAGCACTCTGGCCCGGCGCGCAGCCTCAGTAGCCACAGACCATTGATCCCGCCCTCGTCGCCGGGTAACCCGCCGGGCGCGGACAGCCACAGTCCGGGCCGCATCCCCTGGGCAATACGCCGACACCAGCGCTGTTGCTCCGGCAGCAGGCTGTCCTGAGTACAGCCACGCCAGCACACTTCCGCCGCCAGCGTGAGCGCCAGCTGGCGTTGCGGCGCGGTCAGCCGTAGCCATATCAACAGATCGGGGTCAGGGGCGCAAACCGGCCCAGCCAGCCTCAGCCGCTGGCAAATCATGTCATGATGGGTGCGCGCCAGCGCCGCGAGACGGTCCTGGTCAAGCTGATAAAAATCCGCCTGCCGCCACTGGGGATCGGCCGCTAACCAGCAGTCAATACACCACCAGCGCAGCCAGCTTAGTGCGGCATCGTCAGCAGCGGGCATTTCACTCATCGTTTTTCGTCGACTGCTGCCGTTGACGATAGCGCTGCCAGTGCGGCCAACCCAGCACGCCCGCCACCACCAGCAGGATCAATACGCCAATAAGTCCACTCAGCCAGCTAAGCTGGGCGGAGCGCTGTGGCGTGACCCTAAACGGGCCAAAGGAGACTTCGGTCGGTTTATCCTGATACGTCTCGGCGGGAACAAAAACAATCGCCAGATCCTTGTCCGAGCGGGCGGCCAGGCCGGGCAGGCTGCTGGCGACCATGCGCCGGATGCGCGGCTCAATCACATCGGGGTCAAGATCGGGCCGATACTTGATAAATACCGCCGCGCTGGCGGGCTGCACCGGCTCACCGGGGGCAATGCGCTCCGGCAGCACCACGTGCACCCTGGCAACAATCACCCCGTCAATTTGACTCAGGGTGGATTCCACCTCCTGGGATAAGGCGTAAATATAGCGCGCCCGTTCTTCGAGCGGCGTGGAGATCACCCCGTTTTTCTGGAACACTTCGCCGAGGTTTGTGCGCGCCGGACGCGGTAAACCCGCCGCATCAAGAATATGTACCGCCCGGTTTAACTCTTCGGCATTCACCAGCACGGTAATTCCGTCTTTGTTGTTACGTTTTTCCGCCTGAATATGATAACGCCCCAGTTCCGCCGCCACTTCGTTGGCGTCGTTTTCCGTCAGACCGTGATTGAGTTCAACCCGATCGTCACAGCCGAACAGCAGCAATACCGGCAGCAGGAGCAAGATCCTGAAAGATAATTTAGCCATAGGAGGGTTACTGCAAGTTGGTCAGTTTTTCCAGACTCTGTACGCCTTTGCCAACCAGTTTTGCGTTGAGCAGGCTTTCCAGATAATAAGAAGATAAGGTGCGGTTAGCGTCCATCACGTTTTGCGAATCAAGACTGCGCGAGACCTTCGCCAGCGCCCTGTCCGCCTGGTTCGCGTGGCCGCTGGCGGCTTCAGACAGGCTGGCGACTTTATTTATCCACGATTGATTGTCGTTACCGGCAGACTTCGCGGGTGCTTGCAGCGCGGCGCTGAACCAGGAGGCATCCGCCGTGTGGCCGGGGGCCGAACTGACGTCATGATCTCCCGCGCTGATGGCAAGAGACGGGGCATTTCCAGCAGTGATTTTCATGACTGATCCTCATCGGCAACAAAAAAACCGGGCGCAGAGAGAAGCCTCACGCCCGGCTTTTAATCAGAACTGAATCGCTTTTGCGGCGTTATGGCCAGAGTTCAGCGCTTTAGAAGCCGAATCCATTTTGCCATCGAGGATGGAGTTCTGGGTATCCAGCTTCATTTTAGACGCCTGCGCATTGGCCGATTCGGTCAGTGACTGGCCCATTGCTGATTCCAGCGTTTTGGATGCCGAACTGCTTGCGCTTGAAAGTGAACTACCTGCCAGACCTGCTAAAATTCCGCCCATCTTAATCTCTCCAATTGTTGAGGTTATGTACCCTGGAACATCACACAATGTTCGTTAATTAAGTGGCAGGCGGTTTCGATCGGTTCCCGGATAACCGCAGTTTTTATTTATTTTTTTGCCTGGCGTTCATTGGGCGACCATCCGGCTGGTCGTCACGTTCAATAACTTGATGCGGTGATACAGCGTGCGCAAAGGGATGCCCAGCTCCTGCGCCGCATCATCAATGCTGTGGCCATGACGCAGCAGGCAGTCATGGATCAGGCTCTTTTCAATACGGCGCATCATCTCTTTTAACCGTGGCCGCTCGTCTTCGCAGTGGCAGGAAAACCCCAGCGGCGGCAGTCCCAGCACAAAACGTTCGGCGGCGGCCTTCAGTTCACGAATATTTCCCGGCCAGCCGTAGCTCAACAGGCATTCGTAATGCTCTTGGGTAATTTCACGCTGCGGACATTGCAGCGTGGTCGCCGCCTGCTGAATAAAATAACGAAACAGAGGGATGATAATCTCAATGCGCGCGCGCAAAGGCTGTAGCTGGATACTGACGGTATTCAGGCGAAAATAGAGGTCGCGTCGAAAGCTGCCGCGTTCGACCAGGGTTAACAGGGGGGTCTGCGTTGCGACGATCACGCGCATATTGACCGGGGTAAACCGGGTCCCCCCCAGGCGCTCAACGCCCCTGTTCTCCAGCACGCGTAGCATTTTTGCCTGGAGTGAAAGCGGCATACTGTCGATCTCATCCAAAAACAAAATGCCGTTATGCGCGGCTTCCACATAGCCTGCGCGCGCCTGCCCGGCGCCGGTATAGGCCCCGTTATTGATGCCGAACAGTTCGCTTTCGGCCAGGGTTTCCGGTATGGCCGCACAGTTAACCGCGACCAGCTTTCCAGAGCAGCCGGACAGTTGATGAATTTTTCGTGCCAGCGTGTCTTTTCCGGTGCCAGTCTCCCCCTCCAGGACCAGATCAATTTTCAAAGGCGCCACGGTTTTGATCATCTCAGCCAGCGTGTCGTGAATATCGATGGGTTGTTCTTCGGTCAAAGAGATGTGCTCTCCCTGCTCCGGCCAGTGCCGAAACGAGAACTCACTATTCCTGATGCTCATAAAAGCTACCCCTACCCTATTCATTATTTTTTTTAACATCGCTTACCTGCACAGCTATGTTACAGCCAGCGCATCGTACATAATTAATTACAATTAGCGCTTAAATATTTACTATCTGCTTACGCTGGCATTAAGAAATACCCATACTAACGTTCATAAACCATCGTCATTTGCTGAAGATTTAGTAGGGGATATACCGGGGTCAGAGTAGGGATTTCCCTACTCACGATCGAAAAAGTGGAAACGGGTGCTGCCGACACCCGTCTTATTCTATTGTTATATATGGAAATTAAAAAAAAGTGCCGGTAGGGAAAAAGTGATAAGCCCGGAGCATCCCGGTGGAAATATAAGAGCAATCCTAAGTAATCAGACGATGACTGATGGCGTACTTCACGATATCGGCGTTAGTGGTAAACATCATTTTATCCATTAAGCGTGATTTATGGGTACTGACGGTTTTATTGCTGATTTTTAGCGCTTCGGCAATGTGGTTAACGCCCTCGCCACGCGCCAGCATCAGCATAATTTGCATTTCTCTTGCCGTCAGGCGTGCATGCAGTGCCTCCCCCACCTGGGTGCACTCGGCAAAAACAATCTGCTCGGCCAGGATGTGGTCGATAAAACGCTGTCCTCGCGCCACGCGGTGTATCGCTGCCAGCAAGGTCTCCGGATCGTTGTCCTTGGTGATATAGCCCAGCGCGCCACATTTCAACACGCGCCGCGCGATCTGCGGTTCGCTGTACATGGTCAATATCAGAATCGGCAGCTTCGGATACTGAAGATGAATTCGGGTGACCAGATCCTCACCGCAGACTCCCGGCATACTCATATCCAGCAGCAGTAAATCAACCTGCTCAACGCGCAGCCCTTCCATCACCTGAGTGCCGTTACCGGCCTCGGCCACGACAACCAGGCGATCGTCCAGCGAAAATATTTGTTTCAGCCCTTCACGCATGATCACATGATCATCCGCTACCATCAGGCGAATATTCTTATCCATGGTTTATTCCAAAACCTTCTTATTATCAGCATCCTGAACAATGGGAATAGTGAGCGATATACATGTGCCAATGGACGGTTTACTCTCAATGTCGACACGTCCACCCAACATCCGCCCGCGCTCTCGCATGCTCATCAGGCCGAATGCGTTGTCTTTACCGTTCTGGCAGTCGAACCCTCGCCCGTTGTCACGTACGGTAAGCACCACTGAACCGGCATGACGAACGAGTAAGATAATCACCTCCGAGGCCTGGGCATGGCGCGAAATATTGGTGAGCGATTCCTGCGCCACGCGGAACGCGGCCGTCGCCTGCTCATCACCTAGCCTGACTTCCTTTTCGGGGGTGATCAGGCGGCAGCAACAGCCAATATGACGGCTGATAAACTCATCGCGTAACCATTCCAGTGCCGGGGTCAACCCCATGTCCAGTACGTTGGGCCGCAGCCGGGTCGCCACGTTGCGCACCACCTGAATGGTCTTGTCCGTCAGGCCCATCAGGTGCACAACGCGTTCATGCAGCAGCGGGTTATCTTTGCTGAACTGGATGCGCAGCATGGAAATGCCCATTCTTAGCGAGGTTAAATGCTGCCCCAGCTCATCGTGGATCTCCCGTGCGATGCGCTTACGCTCCTCTTCACGCGAAACTTCACGCTGCCGTGCCAGCAGCCTCAGGCGCATATGCGAGTCTTCCAGCTTTTTTTCCGCGTAATGGATCGCGGTAATATCACGCCCGACGCACATGACGGAGATCAGCACCCCGTTGCGATCGAACTCCGGTACGCAGCGAATATGGTTAACTATCGTTCCTTCGGATGTCTTGTTGTCAGACTCGACCAGCTCACCTTCGGCCTCCAACTGGCTCTGCACCACCTCGCTCACCAGACGTTCGATATGCTGTACGCACGCCAAATCTCCCAGCAGTTCACGGAACCGCCGCCCCCTCAGCTGTTCTGCCGATACGTTCAGATGACGTAATGCCGCGGGGTTGGCATACTGGCAATTCAGATTGGGATCAAAACGCACCACCATATCCGGTGAGTTCTCAACCAGCACCTGGAACTCCTGTTCTCTCGCATAAGACATCTGTTCCAGATGCTTACGTTCTCTCATATCCCTGACCACGCACATACTGTAATTGCCCTCTTCATAGACAAAAGGATTTGAACTGACCTCAACCGGTATCAGCGTGCCCTGTTTGGTTTTATGATGCGTTTCAAAGGTAAAGGCTTTACCGTCGCTGCGCGTACGCACCCGCTTCCACATGGCATAAACATCTTCTTTGCTCCATGCCGGATCGATGTCCGATACGGACATATTCAGCAACTCATCATTGCTGTAGCCCAACATGCGGCTCGACTCGTCGTTGACGTAGAAAAAACGCGTGTGGTTATCAATCAGGTAGACGGCGTCTTTCACCGTGTTCAACGCAAACTCGAGCAATCTGAGCGGCTCACTGCTTGCACTCACCTGTCGCTCGGAAAATTGCATCTCGTCTCCTTTCTGTAAACAGGGTGTACCCAATTTGACCGTCTGCATGCCATCACGTTGCGTTGAGACAGTCGCCGGATGGCAAAGCAGGACACCGTGCAGATCACTTTACGATTTAGCGAATTTTTCGTCTATCCAACTTTAAGAAAATACTGACTGCTTCAGCGAGACGCGCGCGCGCGACAAACGGGAGCGCACCGTACCAATCGGAATATTTAAATGCGCCGCGATGGCCTGATAACTGCCGTCTTTCTCGACCAGCATACTCATCAGACGGCGCGTATCTTCCGGCAACGCGGCGATGGAGTTGAGCGTCGAGGTCAATATGCGCTGATGTTCGGTGATATGGCTGGGATCGTCGCCCTGGACTACCACAATATCGTCTTCCAGTTCATCACAGCGCGGGCGGCCGGACTGGAGGCGAAAATGATTACGTACCAGATTCAGGGCGATACCGAATACCCAGGTTTCTGGCCGTGACGCACCGGCAAACTTATCGCGATTGCGTAACACTTCCAGCCAGGTCATTTGTTCCAGATCCTCTGCATCTTCACGGTGAGAAACACGTTTACGAATAAAGTGATGCACGCGTCGCCCGTGCTCACGAAAAATCCCCTCCCAGTCGATATTGAGCGGCAGCGCATCGCCGATCGATGGTTTTTCTGTCTTCAGCAGGTGAACTTCTGTCATGACATGCTCCATTACTAATTTCATTGACGCCCCAGCGGCATCATGGCTTTAGCAAGGCTTGTGCCAATCAAAAAAATACACACAACTACATGATAGAAAACAATTTATTATTATTGCTTCGCGTAATTTCTGGCAATAAGTTGCCAGAAATTACGCCGGGGTTTGCAATAAATTGCACGGGGCAATCCGGGCTTTTTTTTACTGGCGCATCGCCAGGGAACCGATGCGCTCATCACGCCACACAGTAGCAACTGCTCTCATCATTAAAGGTTCGCCAGGATGAAAATTGCTCCGGTTTTACCCGGCATTCAGCCGTCACATTCCGTCACGCTAAGCGCGCCAGAGGACGCCGCCGTTCCGACCAGCGTTGCGCCATCATCTGCCGCCAGCGCGGCGGCGCGAACGCCCTCCTCACCGCTGGAGGACTCGATGGAAGAAGTCTCCATGACCTTTGCAGAGCATGTGGAGCGGAAAAGCAAGGCGCTAAATCAGCGGCGGGTGGTGGCACAGCCGGGCAGCCGGGCGCAGCAGCATATTGAACGTATTGAAAAGCTGGATGAATTACTCAAGCTGCTGGAACACCCGCAGCATGCGCGTTTAGAAACGCAAAACCAGAAAATGCAAACCCTGCTGCAAAACTTCTCGTCACCGGGAATGGATGCGCTGCTGGACGCGGCGGGCGGCGACCCGGCACGCTGTGACGTGCTGCTGCGCCATACGCTGCTACAGGCGCAGCGCGCGGAAAACGGCGAGCTGGCCAGTAACGCGGCGCAAAGCCTGGAAATGCTGCACAGGGAAAAAGGGGCCGAAGTCAGCGCCGGGCTGAACACCGCCAGCGCAATTGCCAGTTTCAGCACCGACCCTACGCAAAAGCAGGCGATGCGCCAGCTCTATTACCAGACGATCGTTCACCTGCAATCGGGCAATGCGATGCTCGATGCGCTGCTGAACAGCTTCGGTGGTGCGCATTTTAATCAGGGGTTACGCACCTTACAGCGCGCGCTGGCGGATGATATTGCGTCACGCAGCTCTTCCATTCCCAGGCGTGCGCTGCAAAAAATTCTCGGCAGCCTGCAGGATGCCGGCAATATCAGCCAGACGCTGACCGCCAGTAAAACCCTGCTGACGCGGCTGGCAGGCAAACTGCCCGTCAGTCATTTCAGCCCGCTGGAACTGACGCGCCGCCTGTTAAATCTGAGCGGTAACGGGGCGTATCTGCGCGATCTGCAAAACCTCTCGCGTGACGTGGCGGGCCAGCATCCCCAGCATCAGCTGCTGTTTCTGAGTGGCTTAGTGCCGCTGGTTTATCACCTGCCGCTGGGGCTGTGGCGCGATGATAAAAGTAAAAACCGCCAGATGGCGCTGAATCTGCTGCGCACGGTGATTAGCGAATACGCCGGGCAGGAACCGCGCGCCAGCCTGTCACAACCCCGGACGGCGTTATAAATGAGCGCTCTGTTTGTCTGGCTGAATCGCCTCGCCATCAGCGCGATGCAGCGCTCGGAAGTGGTCGGCGCGGCGATCGTGATGTCGATCGTTTTCATGATGATCATTCCGCTGCCCACGGGGCTGATCGACGTGCTGATCGCGCTCAATATCTGCATTTCATCCCTGCTGATCGTGCTGGCGATGTATCTGCCAAAGCCGCTGGCCTTCTCGACCTTTCCATCCGTACTGCTGCTGACCACCATGTTCCGCCTGGCGCTGTCGATCTCCACCACCCGCCAGATCCTGCTACAGCAGGATGCCGGGCATATCGTGGAGGCCTTCGGTAACTTCGTGGTCGGCGGCAATCTGGCGGTCGGCCTGGTGATCTTTCTGATCCTGACCGTCGTCAACTTTTTAGTTATCACCAAAGGTTCAGAACGCGTGGCTGAAGTGGCCGCGCGTTTTACCCTTGACGCGATGCCGGGCAAGCAGATGTCGATAGACAGCGATCTGCGTGCCGGTCTGCTCGAAGCGCATCAGGCGCGCCAGCGCCGGGAAAACCTGGCGAAAGAGAGCCAGCTGTTCGGCGCGATGGATGGGGCAATGAAGTTTGTCAAAGGCGATGCCATTGCCGGGCTGGTAATTGTTTTTATCAATATGATCGGCGGCTTTGCCATCGGCGTGCTGCAAAACGGCATGGAGCCGGGCGCGGCGATGCATATCTATTCGGTACTGACCATCGGTGACGGCCTGATCGCCCAGATCCCCGCCCTGCTGATCTCCCTGACCGCCGGGATGATCATCACCCGCGTTTCCGCCGACGGCCAGCAGGTTGATGCCAATATCGGCCGCGAAATCGCCGAGCAGCTCACCAGCCAGCCGAAGGCCTGGATTATGTCCGCCGCCGGGATGCTGGGCTTCGCGCTGCTGCCCGGTATGCCCACGGCGGTATTTATCATCATCAGCGCCATCGCGCTCGGCAGCGGCCTGTTCCAGCTGTGGCGCACCAGGCAGCAGGATAATCAGCAGCAGGCCGACCAGCTCCAGGCGCAGCAGCTGGCACCGGAAGATAACGGTCATCAGGATCTGCGCCGCTTTAACCCCACGCGGGCCTATCTGTTGCAGTTCAGCCCGGCGCACAGCAACAGCGCAGCGGCCGAATCGCTGATCCAGCATATTCGCCGCCTGCGCAACCGGCTGGTTTATCACTTTGGCTTTACCCTGCCGAGCTTTGATATCGAATTTTCCCCGGCGCTGGACGACGGCGAATTCCGCTTCTGCGTGTATGAAATTCCGCTGGTGACCGCCACCTTCGCCGTTGATCGGCTGGCGGTCAGAAAAAGCAGCATTGAACTCCACGCTGCCGATGGTGACAGTGACGGCCCGATCCAGCCCGGCCAGGCCGAACGCGATGAACATCACTGGTGCTGGCTGCCCCCGCAGCATCCGTGGCTGCAACAGGAGGATCGGCGCTACTGGAACGCCGAACAGCTGATCATGCTGCGGATGGAGCAGGCTATCCACCAAAGCGGCGCGCAGTTTATCGGCTTGCAGGAGAGCAAATCGATCCTCAACTGGCTGGAGAGCGAGCAGCCGGAGCTGGCGCAGGAGCTGCAACGCATTATGCCGCTTTCCCGTTTTGCGGCGGTACTGCAACGTCTGGCCTCGGAGCGCATTCCGCTGCGTTCAGTGCGCACCATTGCCGAAACGCTGATCGAGCACGGCCAGCACGAACGCGACAGCGCCGCCCTGACCGATTTTGTACGCATCGCGCTAAAAGAACATATCTGCCACCAGTATCAGCAGCCAAACGGGCTGGATGCGTGGCTGCTGACGCCGGAAACCGAGGAGTTACTGCGCGACTCGCTGCGCCAGGCGCAGAGCGAAACCTTCTTCTCCCTGGCCCAGGAGTACGGCGTCAACCTGCTGAATCAGCTGCGCAGCGCCTTCCCGCCTTATGACAATCATCAGGCGCTGATCCTCGTCGCCCAGGATTTACGCAGCCCGCTGCGCGCCCTGCTGAAAGATGAGTTTCACGCGGTGCCGGTGCTCTCCTTTGCTGAATTAACCAGTAACGTTGCCATTAACGTACTGGGACGGCTCGATTTACACCAGTCACCGCCCGATTTTCAGGAAAATGATCCATGTATGAATTACGCGTACTGACCGGGCTGCACCGGGGTGCGGCGCTGCCTCTGAGCGGCCAGCAGTGGTGGATTGGTGCCGCGCAGGATGCCGATCTGGCGCTGTTCGATCCCGGCATCAAAGACCGTCACTGCCAGCTGGTCAAAACGGAAAAGGGATGGGAAATCACCGCGCTGGAGGGGCCGCTTAACGACAACGAAGGGCAGCGCCGTGAGCAGCTTACCGACCTGCAACCCGGAACGGCTTTCGCCCTCGGGCATATCTGGCTAAGCATCGTCAGCGCCTCCACGCCCTGGCCGGAAGAGCCGGATGAAAACGAACGGGAAGAGGACGATCTGTTTGTCGCGGCCCCGGCGGCGATGGCTATTACTGCGGCGGAAAGCGACGCTGCGCCAGAGAGGGTGGAAAAGCGCCCGCTGCCGATTTGGGCAAAAGCGCTTTATCTGCTGCTCATCCTGCTGCTGGTGATGATGCTCGGCAGCTGGGTGCTACAGGACAGTCTCGCCTCGCCTTCCGCCCCGCCCGCGCCGGGTAAACCGCTGTTGTCCAGCGTGGAGCGTACGCGCCAGGTGGTCACCAGCATGCTGCTCGATCGCGGCCTGGAAAAAAGCGTGGCGCTGTCATCCGACGGCCACAGCCTGACGCTGTCGGGCAGCATCAGCAGCGAGGACAATCAGCGGCTGGAGCGCATGTTAAGCAATCTCTATCAGCGTTTTGACGTTCAGCTACCGATCCATAACCGGGCGACCGCGGTCAGTACGCGCCTGCCGTTCAACATTGTGCAAATCAGCAGCGGCCCGCACGCCAATATCGTGACCGCCGACGGGCGGCGAATTTTTATCGGCGATGAAATCGACCGACTGCGGCTGGTGGCGATTAACGCCGACAGCATCGAATTTTCCGGGCGTGAAAACATTAAGGTGAAATGGTGATGAGCGCGCTACGCCAGAGCCTGACGCAGTGGGCGCAGCGCCAGCAGCAGCGCCTGGAAGGCTATGCGCCGGTCAGTCGCTACGGGCGCGTGACCGGTATCAGCGGCATCCTGATCGAATGCACCTTGCCGGGCGCGCGCATCGGGGATTTATGCCGCATTCAGCGCAGTGACGGCGGCAGCGTGCTGTCGGAGATCGTCGGCTTCAGCCCGGAGAAAATCCTGCTGTCCGCCCTCGGCGCGCTGGACGGTATCTCCCAGGGGGCCATCATCATCCCGCTGTATCTGCCGCACAGTATTTGCGTCAGCGAGCGGCTGCTGGGCAGCGTGCTGGACGGTTTCGGCCGGGCGCTGGAGCCGGGTGGGCACAGCGCCTTCGCCAAGCCGGGCACTAAAGTGCGCGCCGTACCGGTGCTGAACGATGCGCCGCCCCCCACCGAACGTCCGCGTATCGATACCCCGCTGCCCACCGGGCTGCGGGCGATTGACGGTCTGCTGACCATCGGCAACGGCCAGCGGGTAGGCATTTTTGCCGGGGCGGGCTGTGGCAAAACCACGCTGCTGGCGGAGCTGGCGCGTAATACCCCATGCGATGCCATCGTCTTTGGCCTGATCGGTGAGCGCGGCCGTGAACTGCGCGAATTTCTTGACCACGAGCTGGATGAGGAGTTGCGCAGCCGCACGGTGCTGCTGTGCGCCACCTCAGATCGCAGCAGCATGGAGCGCGCCCGCGCCGCGTTTACCGCCACCGCCATCGCCGAAGCGTTTCGCGCCGAAGGCAAAAGCGTGCTGCTGATCGTCGACTCACTCACCCGTTTTGCCCGCGCCCAGCGCGAAATCGGACTGGCGCTGGGCGAACCACCGGGGCGCGGCGGGCTGCCGCCGTCGGTTTATACCCTGCTGCCACGGCTGGTGGAGCGTGCGGGACAGACCCGGCAGGGGGCGATCACCGCCCTGTATTCGGTGCTGATCGAACAGGACTCGATGAACGATCCGGTGGCCGATGAAGTGCGCTCGCTGATCGACGGCCATATCGTATTGAGCCGCCGTCTGGCCGAGCGCAATCACTATCCCGCCATCGATATTCTCGCCAGCCTGAGCCGCACCATGAGCAACGTTGTCGAACCGACGCATATGCAGCAGGCCGGACGACTGCGCAGCCTGATGGCGGCCTATCAGCAGGTGGAAATGCTGATACGGCTTGGTGAGTACCAGCCGGGGAACGACGGCCTGACCGATGCCGCCGTCAACGCCAATGACATCATCAACCGCTTCCTGCGCCAGTCGATGCGCGCCCCCGATCCTTTTGAACAAACCCAGTATCACCTTGCGGAGGTCAGCGCCCATGCCCCTGATTGATCACGAACTTGATGAGCAGCCGGATATTCAACGGCAAAGTTTGCAGCAGGCGTTAAGCATCCTGATGCCGATCCGCCGTCAGCGCCTGAGCCGCGCCCAGCGCCAGCAGCGCCAGCAGCAGTTGCAGCTGGACCAGGCGCAGGCGCAGCAGCAGACAGAGCAGCAGCAGCTGGTGCGCTACCAGCAGGACTATCAGCACAAGCGCGATGCATTCCAGCAGCGCCAGCCATCGCGGGAAAAACTGACCCGGCGGCTGGCCGGTGAACAGTCGGCCCTCCAGGCGGTGGGGCAGCAGCAACAGCAGTGCCAGCAGGCGCAACAGGCCTGTGAGGAGGCCGAATATCAGCTGGAGCAGGCCGCCCGGCGGGCGCGTGAGCAGCAGAAAGCGGTGGAAAAGCTGGAATACCTGTCTGAACACCTGGAGGAGGCGTGATGAATACCTCGGGATACCCTGACCGGCTGCCGCCCTCTCCGCGCCAGCCCCAGGCGGACGAGCGCTACCGCGATCGCCTGCCACCCGCCAGGCCGCGCCAGCACGATGGCAAAGAGACTTCACCGATCGCGCCAGGTTCCCTATTTTTCGCCTGCGCCAGTGAATACATCCCTGAAAATGAACCCGTGCAGGAGGAAGCGCCGTCTCCCGACTGGCAGATGCTGCATCAGGAACTGCAAAAGCATATTGCAGGAGGTGCAGCGTCAGAATGTGCCTTTACCCTGCTGCTGCCGGAGGCGGGAGAAGTCGATGTCACCCTGGCACCGCGCCAGCCCGTCGGCTGGGATATCTCCCTGCGTTTTCCGCCACAGGTCTGGCGTCACTGGCAGCGCCGGGAAATCCAGTGCCGCCGCCTGTTGAGCCAGTCTCTGAACGGCCCGGTAAAGCTGGCGATTGAGCAGGGAGAAGCGCCGTGAGCGAAGCAGCCCTGCTCAATTTCCCGCGTATCAGCCGCGCCCACGTACGGTCGCAAAACCGCCTCGCCGCCGCTCACCATTACGCTTTTACGCTGGGCGATGAGACCGGCAGGCTCTGTTTACTGCCGGACGGGCAGCAGCAGCCCGCTGAACAGAGCCACTGGCGCTGTGCGCTGGGTGATTTTTCTCTCGGCGATGCCGCGCCGCTGCTCAACCTGCTGTCACGCTCTCCCCTCCCGGCACGGGATGCTCACCCGCCGGAAGACGGCTGGCAGTGGGCGCTGTTCAATCAGTATTTAAGCCCGGAGCTGGCCCTGCTGTTTGGCGAGATCCGGCCAGCCCAGGGGCCTGATAGTGGTGAGGTCAAAGCCAGACTGCACGTCAGGCTGGGCGATCGCCATGCCGAATGCCGGCTGCGGCTGGGCCACGCGCAGCTGGCGCACTGGCTCAGCCAGCCCGGCTGGCAAGGCAGCCCGCCTGCACTACCGGCCGCAATGACCTACAGCCAACCGCTGGTTGCGGGACGAATGACGCTGTCCACGCAGCAGCTGGCGGCGCTCACCGTTGGCGACCTGCTGATCCCCCCCGTCAGCTATTTCACCGCAGATGGCCAGGGCAGCCTGACCGTTGCCGGGCGGCGGTTATACGGTGAGTTGCAGTTGCCCCACCATTTTTTGCTTAACCATTTGGAGAATATCCCCTTGAACAGCGCTGGCGATGATGAATCAACCAACGATCCACAGTCTGAATATCTGAGCGGTGAAGAGAGCAGGCGGTTGGCATCGCTGCCGCTGTCGCTGGAGGTGCGCTGTGGTCGCACCGTTATGACGTTGGGCGAACTGCAACAATTGCAGGCGGGCAGCGTGGTGACGCTGGATAACGTTACGCCGGGCGAAGCCGGCTTGTACCACGGCGACACGCTGATTGCGCGCGGGGAGCTGGTGGATGTGGAAGGCCATCTGGGTTTACAGCTGACCCAGCTGCTGCTGGCATCGCGACAGGTGGCAGAATGAATACCGAGCAATTTGATCCGATGACCTTCGCCCTGTTCCTCGGGGCGCTGTCACTGATCCCGATGCTGATGATCGTCTGTACCTGTTTTTTGAAGATCTCGATGGTACTGTTGATCACGCGTAATGCCATCGGGGTACAGCAGGTGCCGCCCAATATGGCGCTGTACGGCATTGCCCTGGCGGCCACGCTGTTCGTTATGGCCCCGGTGTTTAACCAGATGCAGCAGCAGTTTAGCCAGTCTCCCGCCGATTTATCCAGCATGGATAGCCTGAAGAACAGCGTCACTCACGGCGTGGCCCCGCTACAGAAATTTATGACCCACAATACCGATCCCGACATCCTGATCCATCTCCAGGAAAACAGCGTGCGCATGTGGCCAAAAGAGATGTCGGACAGCGTGAGCAAAGACAACCTGCTGCTGGTGATCCCCGCCTTCGTGCTGTCCGAGCTACAGGCCGGTTTTAAGATTGGCTTTCTCATTTATATCCCGTTTATCGTCATCGATCTGATCGTGTCTAACGTGCTGCTGGCGCTCGGCATGCAGATGGTGGCGCCAATGACGCTGTCACTGCCGCTGAAAATGCTGCTGTTCGTGCTGATCAACGGCTGGACCCGCCTGCTCGACGGCCTGTTTTACAGTTACCTGTGAGGAAAGCATGGACATACTGAATCTGTTCAAACAGGCGATGCTGCTGGTGGTGCTGCTTTCCGCCCCGCCGCTGCTGGTGGCGGTGATCGTCGGGGTGCTGGTTTCACTATTGCAGGCGGTGATGCAGTTACAGGATCAGACCCTGCCGTTCGCCATCAAGCTGGTGGCGGTTGGCGTGGCGCTGGCGCTGAGCGGCCGTTGGATAGGCGTGGAGCTGATCGAGCTGGCGCAGCAGGCTTTTACCATGATCCCGCAGACCAGGGCATAACATGAGCAGCGATGCCATCCACACGGTTTATCAGTTTATCTTTGCGCTGACGCTGGGGGCGGCGCGCATTTACCCCTGCCTGATCCTGATGCCAGTATTTTCTTTCAATATCCTCAAAGGCATGGTGCGCACCGGTGTGGCGCTGGCGCTGGCGCTGATGCCCGCCATCGGACTACAGGCGCAGCTGGCGGTACAGATGCCCGACTGGCCGCAGCTGATTGGCCTGGTGCTGAAAGAAGTGACCATCGGCATCCTGCTGGGGCTGCTGCTGGGAATGCCGTTCTGGCTGTTTCAGTCGGTCGGCGCGCTGTTTGACAACCAGCGCGGTGCGCTGATCGGCGGCCAGCTTAATCCGGCGCTCGGCAGCGACTTCACGCCGCTGGGCCTGCTGCTGCAACAGACGCTGATCCTGCTGCTGATGCTCGGCATCGGTCTGCGCGGCGTGACGCAGATTATCTGGGACAGTTACCGCATCTGGCCGGTGCTGCAATGGCTACCGCTGCCCCATGAGGAGGGATTCCAACAGTATCTGGCGCTGCTGGCGGATACCTTTACCCATATCATTATCTACGCCGGCCCGCTGGTGGCCCTGCTGCTGCTGCTGGATTTCAGCATCGCCATTCTCAGTCTCTACAGCCCGCAGCTACAGGTTTTCGTGCTGTCCGTACCGGCTAAGTGCCTGGTTGGTCTGCTGTTTTTTGTCATTTACATTCCTACGCTGAATGCGCTGGGCGAAGATCGCCTGCTGCAACTGTACGATCTCAGCAAGCTCATGCCGTTAATCCTCGGAGGTCGCTAACGTGGCGGAAAAAACGGAAAAGCCCACGGCGAAAAAACTACAGGATGCGCGCCGTAAAGGTCAGGTTCCGCAAAGTCAGGACGTTCCCAAACTGCTGATTTGCGCCGGGCTGGTGGAGACCGTGCTGGCGCTGGACGATGTCGGGATGCAAAAGCTACAGGCGCTGATGAGGCTGCCGCTGGCGCGCATTGGTCAACCTTTTGAACTGGCGTTAAGTGAAGTGGTGAGCAGCGCCCTGGTTCTGGTCGCCACCTTCTGTGGCCTGACGGTGGCGATAGCGGCGCTGCTGCGCATTATCGGCGGCTGGATCCAATACGGCCCGCTGTTCGCGCCGGAGGCGCTGAAGCCAGACTTCAACCGCCTGAACCCGATCAACCAGTTCAAACAGATGTTTTCCGTCAAAAAACTCAGCGAGATGTTTAACAACATTGTTAAAGCCGCCGCCATCAGCACCATTTTTTATCTGGTGCTGACGCCGGATCTCGAATCGCTGGCCCGGCTGGCCTATGGCGATCTGGACAGCTTCTGGCCCGCCGTGGAAGTGCTGCTCACCCGCGTTTCGCGCCAGACGCTGCTGACGCTGCTGGTACTGACGCTGCTGGACTTTGGCCTGCAGAAATACTTCTTTATCAAACAGCAGCGCATGAGCCATCAGGATATCCGCGATGAACATAAACAGTCTGAAGGCGATCCGCATATGAAAGGCCACCGCCATGCGCTGGCGCATGAGTTGCTCAACCAACCGGCGGCAGCGGTTAAGAGCAAGCCGGTCGAAGAGGCCGACCTGCTGCTGGTTAACCCCACGCACTATGCGGTAGCGCTCTATTATCGCCCTGAACTGACGCCGCTGCCGCGCATTATCTGCAAGGGGGAAGACGGCGAAGCGAAAGCGCTGATTGCCCGTGCGCAGCAGGCCAATATTCCGGTTATCCGCTTTATCTGGCTGGCGCGCACGCTTTATCGTTCGCAGGAAGGGCAGCTGATCCCGCGCCATACGCTCCAGGCGGTGGCCCAGGTTTATCGCGTGCTGCGTCAGCTGGAAGGCCAGATCAACGATGAGGTGATTGAACTGGAGGCAGAATAGCCGGAACTTTTCGCCGCCGTTCACCACACATCTCCTGAAAAATGCACGAGGAACATGGCCGATGAATATGAAGGTGACCGCCACACCGCACCCTGAAGACGTGGATTGTATCCGTCAGAAGCTGATGGCGTTCAATGCACAACATGTTGATATTGGAGAAATAAAAGAGCTGGCCGTTTTCCTTGATGACGATGACGGCAGCAAAATAGCCGGGCTGCTCGCCACCACTTGGGGAAACTGGATGCATCTTCATTTTTTATGGGTCGAAGAAACGCGACGCGGCGGTGGCCACGGTGCCAGGCTGCTACGGGCTGCGGAGCTTGAGGCCATCGCGCGCGGCTGTTGCCGCGTTTGTGTCGATACCTTCAGCTTTCAGGCGCGAGAGTTTTATGAAAAGCAGGGCTACCGGCTGCAAATGACGCTGGAACAGATGCCGCACCACCACCACCGTCAGCATTATCTGATTAAATGGCTGGATGATTAGACCCGAAGACCGACCCTTGTTAACCTGTTTTAAAATAAGCCATAAAGGAATAATCATGTTTTGCAAACACTATGACGTTGACCCGAACCATGTTGATTTTCAGGGCGTGGTCGATGGCCTTTACTATCCGTTTTATTTTGAATGGGCGCGTCATGCTTATATGGCGGAGAGCCTGGGGCTGGAGCTTGAGGAAGAATTTAAGCAGGGCCGCATTCATATGCTGCTGGAATTTACCCTCAAGTTTAAGAAGAGCCTGAAAGCGGATGATAAGGTCGTCGTCACCTGTCAGCCGCAGAAAAATGAAAAGCGTAGCCGGGTGAATTTCTTCCAGCAGATTTTGGTTAACGACGTGGTTTATGCCGAAGCGGTCTTTACCGCCACCTGTTTAATCAATGGCCGACCCAGCGTGCCCGCCGGCCTCGCTGAAGTCATCGCATAAACCCCGTGCTTTGCAGGCGCTGCGTCAGCGCCTGCCTCGCGGTGAGCGACCGGCAGAAAATTTTGCGGCTGTACCCGAAAAACATGCTAGTTTTGACCAGACATGATGACACCCCATGCAAGGAGCTACCGCCGTGAAAAAGTCACTTATTGCCCTCATCCTCTCTCTCACCACGCTCTCCGCTTACGCGCAAAACGACCTTACCGTCAGCGACCTGGCAACCAACAAAGAGACAAAGGACACATTCAAAAAAATGGTGGGAAAACACCCGTTGCCGCGCTGGGTCACGCAGGGTGGAACCAGTTCACGGAACCAGCAGGTGGAAATTGGCGATAAAAAATTTATGGTGCTGAATGCCTGTAAGCCCCATGACTGCGCGGCGCAGAATATTGCCGTGCTTTACTCCCCCGAATCAAAAAAAATGGCCGGGGTCTTTTCTACCGTAGATGAAAAAGCATTCAGCCAGACGCTAATTTGGCTGAATATTGATGACGACCTGTCCATTGATGGCAAAACGGTGCTGTTTGCTGCCCTGACGGGCAGCCTTGATAACCATCCGGACAAATTCAACTTCCAATAATCTTTTAGTGCAGGTGGCAGATTGGGTCCGCCACCTGCATTTTTTATGGCCGGTCGGCCAGAACCTTAAGGATCTGCCAGGCCGCAGCAATACGATCGGGATTGGGGTAATTTTTGTTAGCCAGCATCACAATACCCAGCTGCTTTTCCGGGATAAAAGCAATATAGGCACCAAAGCCGTTAGTGCTGCCGGTTTTCTGCACCCAGGATGAGGCAACGGCAGACTGCGGTGCCTTGAGCGCGCTGGCAGGCCTGGCCTGCAAAGCCATCTCGTTACCGCTACCGGCGATCACTTCAGCAGGGACGATAGGCCAGTCCACCATTTCCCATCCCAGCCCCTGGTACATATTGCCGATGCGGTAATAGCGTGACTGCGCGCGGGTAATTCCCTTTGCTAACACTTTGTTTTCTGGAGACAAGCCTGCCGGATTGATGTTCGCCTGCATAAATTTCATCATATCCCCGGTGCCCGACTTCACCCCATAGGCCTCCGCATCCAGCATTCCCGGCGTAACGCGCACCGGCTTTCCGTCCTGATATCCCCACGCGTAGTTGGCCTGCGCCGATGGCGGAACCGTAATAAAGGTTTGGGTTAACTTCAGCGGCTGTAATACCGATTTTTTCAGGTAGTCAGCATAATTTAGGCCGCTGTTCTTCACCGCCAGCGCGCCGAACAGGCCAATGCTGGCGTTGGAATAATTGCGCATGGTGCCCGCAGGCCACTGCGGCTGCCACCCTTGATAATAGCGCCACAGCCCTGCGGGATCTGTCACCGCATCCGGCAGCTGAAGCGGCAGGCCGCCAGCGGTGTAAGTCGCCAGATTGAGCAGGGTTATCTTCTGCCACTGCTCACCCTTAAGCTCCGGGCTGTGCTGCGCCACCGTATCATTGAGATTAATCAGGCCACTCTGCACGGCAACCCCTCCAGCGACTCCGGTAAAGGTTTTGCTCACCGAACCCAGTTCAAACAGGGTATCTTGCGTGACCGCGCGCTGGTGCTCCGTTTCCGCTACGCCATAATTAAAAAACTGCGGCTGACCGTGATACAGCACCGCCACCGCCATACCGGGGATCTGCCGTTTTTCCAGCAGGGGCTTGATGGTGTTATCTACCAGCTGCGTTATCTGCTGCTGCGTCATTGGGGCAGCGGCGGCGTGTAACCAGGGGGCTGCGGCAAAGGCGGTGCCCAGCAGAAGCGTATTAAGCGATTTTTTCTTCATGGCATGATCTTCCATTAGTGACGGTGGGAGGTGTTCCTTTCGCCGAGAAGTGTGAACGGATTGACCCACGGTGACAAACGGTTATATTTAGCGGCAGACAATAGAAAAACTTACAGACACCGTCATGACACGCTCATATATCCCGCTGAACTCCCTACGCGCCTTCGAGGCTGCCGCCAGATTATTAAGTTTTACTAAGGCATCCAAAGAATTAAATGTAACCCATGCCGCCATCAGCCAGCAGGTTAAGGCGCTGGAACAGCACCTGAAATGTCGGCTTTTTATCCGTATTTCGCGCGGCCTGATGTTAACCGCCGAAGGAGAAAGCCTGCTGCCGATCCTTAATGATTCCTTTGATCGCATTGCCAATACGCTCGATCGTTTCTCCGACGGCCAAATGCGCGAAAAGATGAAAATTGGCGTGGTGGGCACCTTCGCCATTGGCTGGCTGCTGCCGCGTCTGGAAAATTTTCGCCGACTGCATCCGCATGTGGATGTACTGCTGTCGACGCACAACAATCAGGTCGACAGCGTGGCCGAAGGGCTGGATTACGCCATACGCTACGGTAGCGGGGCCTGGCACGGTACCGGGGCGCAGTTTCTTTGCGATGCGCCGCTTTCCCCGCTGTGCTGCCCGGCGCTGGGCGCGCAGCTGCGCGACCCCGGCGACCTGCATCGCTTCACCCTGCTGCGCTCGTATCGACGTGATGAGTGGTCAACCTGGTTTTCCTCGGTCGGCGCATCAGCGCCCTCCCTTTCTCAGCACTTCATGATGTTTGATTCCTCGCTGACCATGCTGCAAGCGGCACAGGCCGGTGCCGGCATCGCGCTGGCACCGGCGACCATGTTTAACCATCTGCTGGAGGACGGGCGTATCGTGCAACCTTTTAGCCAAAGCGTCAGCCTGGGTGGCTACTGGCTAACCCGCCTGCAATCGCGTGTAGAAACCGCCGCCATGCGTGATTTTTCCGCATGGTTGCTGGCAACGATAGCGGCTGAAGCCTCTTCCGCACCAGGTGGTTAGCCCGCGAGTTGGCGACTTTTGTCAGTACTTTTTGCGATATTTTTCCCGGTTGCTGGTTCTACCCATCGCTGATTGCCTTTAAAAGTCGGCGGACGTATTACACTGAGGGAGGTTTTATCAGCAATAAGGCAGCCATTCCCATGATGACTATCCTGGCGAAACAGGTAAGCAACAAAATCGTAACGATGGCCTACGGCCAGCGTAAAACTGAATTTATTAAAGAACGTTAAGTGATTAATCCCAAACCGTAATCGATAAAACTTTTCCTTAGGTTGACCTGGCAAAAGCGTTTGTATGGCAATAAACAGCAGTTCGCAGGAAATTTCAGATCGCGACAGGGTATGACAAAATCTAACCATCACAACCGACAATGGGTTAGGATTAAAACAGTTGCCAAGATGAATAAACGTGCTGACAATAAGCTCAAAGCTTCGTAGATAATTCTGTATCACCGCCATGCCATTATTATGTGCCTGTCACTGTTGTTGCAGTGAACATATCAAAAACGGGGTATGACACAAATTAAATGACAGGCTCCATTTTCATGGCAACAAAAAGCGGTGTGCTCGGCGGAAAAACCGTGTTGATTGGCTAAAATTCTGTCGTCAGCCCTTAGCTATAAATATCCAAGATATTTTTATTGAGCGCCACCCAATGATACGCAGCGCACCTATCACTTAAGCGTTGCAGACTCGTCTTAGCGACATTGTTGTCAGTCATTGCGAAAACGGCTCATTGAACCTGAAACACTCTCACTATCATATACTTGTGGATTTGCACAACTCATATGTGCTGCATTAATAAAACTGAGCATTTTGATTTTTGCCTGTTCAATAAGTCGAAAATCTAAGGGGTAATGAATTCCATTTAAGAATTCTTTTGTGGTATCTTCCAATTCTTTACAGTATTTTTCTATGTTATTAGCCTTGTATGCTGCGACGCTTTTAATTAGTTTTTTTGAATGATTAACTGTTTTTTTATAATCCTGATTATTTTTTTCACACAAATTATTTTTAACCGATTTTAATTTCTCTAAAAACACGCGCCCTTCAGTTATAGCAAACAACCGCTCTTGAGGAATATCACTTCTCTGGCAAAAAATAAAATAAGATGGATTAATTAGGGACATATTTCACTTCACTTTAAAATTATTTGAGAAACAAGCATATATTTATATTTCAGACTTAAATATCAAAAAACGCTTAGTCCTTATAAAGTGAACGTCGTTTGGTTTTTTCGCACGGGAAAGAATAGGAGAACATGTCGCGTAGCACCACCTGCGGTTTAAGAATAATCCAATGAAGTCATTCTGCGTATTAACGTTATCTTCCCACTGCATAAAAAACCTTAACGGAAATAGCCCGACTGCATTGTACTCATAAATACCGTCGCCATCTCAATTCGTATCGTATCAATAAATCCCCTCATCACCAGTGAGACTTTTATCACAATCCTCAGGTATATAGCCCGACAGCAAAACCGCTTAGCCCGATGTGTAACCGCTTATCGTGGTATTTAACCACTGAATCAATTATCCCTCCGCTGGCTGTGATAATTTGCCATCATATACCCGGAACAATATTGGCTTCTTACAATACCATCCCGATCACAATCTGATCCCCTATGAATAAAAATGAACGCTTCAAACATACCTCCTGGATGATCCTCAGGATCAACGGTACCAGCGCCTGCCTGGGTAGCGACTGGCTGACCCGCCTGCAGTCGCGTGTAGAAACCGCCGCCATGCGTGATTTTACCGCATGGTTGCTGGCAACAATAGCGGCTGAAGCCTCAACGCCAGCCGCGTGATGAGTGAGCGTATTGGCACAATTTTGCGCGTTTTCTTCGCGATTTGTCCTCCATCGCAACATCCCCTGCGTTTTATCGTCTGTGCTTAAGAGAGCATTTCCCCTTTTACACATGGCACTAAATCACCCAGATTTAAGAAGTATCTTATATTACGACATTGATAATCTCGGAGGGGAAGGAGTATGAAAGCACCCGGTGGGTTAGAAACGTTGTTCTGCCAAAGATTGCGGTACGGCCCCTGGCAAACCGGGGAAAGGGGAAATCCGCGTTGCTCTCGGCGGTCATATTGCGCAGATTGGGGTTTTATCAGGCAATGAAGCGGAAATCCCCATCCTGAGCATTCTGGGGAAACAGGCGCGTATCCACGGCCAGACGGTTGCCAGCCGCCAGGATCAGATTGAATTTGTTAAGGCGCTTGAAGTGATTGAGACTCAACCCGTCATCGATAAAATAGCCCACTATGATGACCTTGCTGAAGCCTTTGCCAGACAGCAAAGCGTCGCGCACTTCGGCAAAATTTGCGTTGAGTGGTAAAGTCGGCAACGTCATAAATATTAACCCAGCCCGGAGCCATTGCATCATGGCTCCGGCGTTAATTCGGAACGGTGGATCGGGGTAAGAATTTGTCGCCCAGTCCCCAAATCTGGCTGATGCTTCCCCCCTGATGAAGTAATAACTAAGCGGGTCGGACAGATTTCGCGGCAGCGATTAAATTATCACTGCAATTTTGTGAATGAATGATGGCCGGGTTATTTTCATCATCATTGATGCTATTAAAGAAAAGATCAGAGCTCACGGCAACATTATCAATGTAATAACTAATAAGATGAAAATGACCTTTCTGCACATTTTCTTTTAAAGCCTGCGCTTTCGATACCGTATTATTAAATGCACCTTCAACTCCTGCGCCTCTTTCAAGCACAATATGTTTAATGCTGCTCAAAGAGGTTAAGAATTCATTCGCACAGAAAAGGGTTTTTGATGCTTCGGGTGAAAGCCTGCGTCCAAGAAGATTAAGAAAGCAACAGCGGAAAAATTCCAAACTTATGCCCCTTTCAGATAGTTTATAAAAAATAATATATTTCATTACTGCTGACTGGGATACTGGAAAAAGTGCTCCCATCAATCCTACATTTATATCAACGGCCCTTTCCCCAGTGAGACCTTCCTCACAACAATCAGGCCATTAACCCAGGGGAAAAACCGCTTAGCCCCGTTAACAACCGCTTATTATGATATTTAACCGCTTAAACATTTATCCCCCCGGTCGATGTTGATTTTTGCCACCATATCCCCGCTATCAACATCTGTTTCTTCCAATGCTGTCTCTCTTGGTAAAAACCGGGTTCACTATGAATAAAAATAAAATTTTCAAACATATTCCCTGGATGATCCTTGGGATCATCGGTGCCTGCTGTCTGGCCGTGGTGGCGCTGCGACGCGGTGAGCATATCAGTGCGCTGTGGATCGTCGTCGCGTCAGTGTCAGTCTACCTTGTAGCGTATCGCTACTACAGCCTGTATATCGCCCAAAAGGTGATGAAACTTGACGCCAGCCGCGCCACGCCTGCCGTGGCCAACAACGATGGGCTGAACTACGTGCCTACCCACCGCAACGTCCTGTTTGGCCACCACTTCGCGGCGATTGCCGGGGCCGGGCCGCTGGTTGGCCCGGTGCTGGCGGCGCAAATGGGTTACCTGCCCGGCGTTCTGTGGCTGCTGGCCGGCGTGGTGCTGGCCGGAGCGGTACAGGACTTTATGGTGCTGTTTATCTCCACTCGTCGCAATGGCGCATCGCTCGGCGAGATGATCAAAAATGAGATGGGCCCGGTTCCCGGCACCATCGCGCTGTTCGGCTGTTTTCTGATTATGATTATAATCCTCGCGGTGCTGGCACTGATCGTGGTGAAGGCGCTGGCGGAAAGTCCGTGGGGGGTATTTACCGTCTGTTCCACGGTGCCGATCGCGCTGTTTATGGGCATCTGGATGCGTTTTATTCGCCCCGGGCGCGTGGGCGAAATTTCGTTGATTGGCGTATTGCTGCTGATCGCCAGCATCTGGTTTGGTGGCGTGATTGCGCACGATCCTTACTGGGGACCGGCGCTGACCTTTAAAGACACCACGATTACCTTCACCCTGATTGGCTATGCGTTTATTTCTGCGCTACTGCCGGTGTGGCTGATCCTTGCCCCGCGTGACTACCTGGCGACCTTTCTGAAAATCGGCGTTATCGTCGGTCTGGCAATCGGAATTGTCATCCTGAACCCGGAACTGAAGATGCCGGCGCTGACACCCTATATCGATGGATCGGGGCCGCTGTGGAAAGGGGCGCTGTTTCCGTTCTTGTTTATCACTATCGCCTGCGGTGCCGTTTCTGGTTTTCATGCCCTGATCGCCTCCGGCACCACGCCGAAGCTGCTGGCATGCGAAACCGATGCGCGCTTTATTGGTTATGGCGCGATGTTGATGGAGTCCTTCGTGGCGGTTATGGCGCTGGTGGCCGCTTCGATTATCGAACCGGGCCTTTATTTCGCCATGAACACGCCGCCGGCCGGGTTGGGCATTACCATGCCAAACCTGCACGAGCTGGGCGGGGCTAACGCGCCGATGATTATGGCGCAGCTGCAGGACGTCACCGCACAGGCGGCGGCAACCGTCAGTTCATGGGGGTTTGTCATCAGCCCAGAGCAGATCATGCAAACCGCCAAAGATATCGGCGAACCCTCGGTGCTCAATCGCGCCGGAGGGGCACCGACGCTGGCGGTCGGCATTGCCTGGGTCTTTGATAAAATGCTGCCAATTGCCGATATGGGATTCTGGTATCACTTCGGCATTCTGTTTGAAGCGCTGTTTATTCTCACCGCGCTGGATGCCGGGACACGCTCCGGCCGCTTTATGCTCCAGGACCTGCTGGGCAACTTTATTCCATTCCTGAAAAAAACCGACTCGCTGCTGGCGGGCGTGGTGGGAACGGCAGGCTGCGTGGGGCTTTGGGGCTATCTGCTGTATCAGGGCGTGGTCGACCCGCTGGGCGGCGTGAAAAGCCTTTGGCCGTTGTTTGGTATTTCCAACCAGATGCTGGCCGCCGTGGCGCTGGTATTGGCCACCGTGGTATTGATAAAAATGAAGCGGAATCGCTATATCTGGGTCACCGTGGTCCCAGCCGTATGGCTGCTGATTTGTACCACGTGGGCGCTGGGCCTGAAGCTGTTCAGCCAGGACCCACAGATGGAGGGCTTCTTCTTTATGGCGAGCGAGTACAAGGCAAAAATCGCCGCTGGCGGAGCGAACCTCACCGCCGGACAGATCGCCAATATGGATCATATTGTGGTCAATAATTACATCAATGCCGGTCTGAGTATTCTGTTCCTGCTGGTGGTTTACAGCATTATCTTCTACGCCATCAAAGCCTGGCTGCGTGCACGCCAGAACGACAGCCGGACGGATACCGAAATGCCTTACGTCACCGTGCCAAAAGAAGGGTAAAAGGCCCTTATCGCCACTGAACCTGTTCAACCGCCCCGCCGCCGCGGGGCTACAGGAAACACCATGTTTGACAACTTAGGCGCAGCGAAAAAATACCTCGGTCAGGCGGCCAGAATGCTGGTCGGCATTCCTGATTATGAGACTTACGTACTGCATATGCAGACTAACCATCCGGATGAAGCGGTGATGACCTATCAAGAGTTCTTTCGCGAACGCCAGCAGGCGCGTTACGGCGGAGAGGGTAAGGGTGGGATGCGCTGTTGTTAACAGGACAAAAAATGGAACCGATTACCGTTACGATACTGACCGGCTTTCTCGGCGCGGGAAAAACCACGCTACTGCGCCACATCCTGCACCAACAGCAGGATTATCGCATCGCGGTGATTGAAAATGAGTTGGCAGCCGTATCCGTGGACGATCGGCTGCTGGGCGATAGCGCCAGCCAGGTAAAAACCCTGGCCAACGGCTGCATCTGCTGCACGCGCTCCGGCGAACTGGAAACGGCGCTGCTGGAAATGCTCGATGGCATCGATCGGGGCGAACTGGCGTTTGATCGCCTGGTGATTGAATGCACCGGCATGGCCGATCCCGGCCCGATTATTCAGACCTTTTTTTCACACGATATGCTCTGCCAGCGCTATCTGCTGGACGGAGTTATCACCCTGGTGGATGCGGTTCACGCCGGACAACAGATGGATCGATTCCCCATTGCCCAATCTCAGGTGGGCTACGCAGACCGTATTCTGCTTAGCAAAACCGATATTGCCGGGGCCGTGCCAGCGTTGATGCAGCGGCTACAGCGCATAAATGCCCGCGCGCCCGTTTATCCGGTGGTCAAGGGGGATATCGACCTCTCGCTGCTGTTTAATATCGGTGGTTTTATGCTGGAAGACCGAGTCGTTGCGACCATGCCTCGTCTGCACTATATCCCTGAACAGCAAACTGAGGTTACCTCCCTGGTGCTGGAGCTGGGTTATCCGCTGGCGTTGGATGCGGTCTCAAAAGTGATGGAAGAGCTGCTGGCAGGCTTTGCCGACAGGCTACTGCGCTACAAGGGCATGCTGTGGATTAAAGAGATGCCCTGCCGCCTGCTGTTTCAGGGAGTCCAGCGCCTGTACAGCGCCGACTGGGATCGCGAATGGCAGCCCGACGAGCAGCCCGGCTGTACGCTGGTCTTTATCGGCATGCGGCTGCCGGAGGAGCAGATCCGTGCGGCGTTTTCCCGCCTGAAAAACGCGTAACGCTGGCGATCACAGCCCAACGGCCTCTTTCAGGGCTTTCAGATAACGGCGGCTGGCCGGCACGATATGGTTTCCGCGCAGCAATAGCGCTGCCTGGCCGCTATCCTCAAGGCGGATTTCCTGCAAATGCGCCATATTTACCAGAAACTGCCGATGGCAGCGCAACAGCGGCGTACGCCTTTCCAGCGTGCGCAGGGTCAGCTCGGTAAAACCCTCTTTGCCATCCAGACAGGTGACATAAATCCCGCTCAGGCGACTGCTGACAAAAACGACCTCCTCCATATGCAGCAGGCTGATGCGGCTGTGGCCGCTACAGGGAATACACTTCAGCGGCTGCTGGCTGTCCACCAGTGCCGAGAGATCCTGCCCGTGACCGTCGTAGCGCAGACGCGTAAGCGTTTTTGCCAGCCGTGACGGATCCACTGGTTTCAGCAGGTAGTCAAAGGCATGTTCTTCAAATGCCCGTACGGCGAACTCATCGAACGCGGTAAGAAACACAATCCGCGGCCGATGTACCGGGTCCAGCATGCTGACCATCTCCAGGCCGCTAATACGCGGCATCTGGATATCAAGAAAAACTACGTCGGGGCGCAGCCGGTGCACGGCCCCCAACGCCTCAATCGCGTTGGCACACTCGCCAACTATCCTGATATCGTTTTCAGCCTGTAACATGACCCGCAAATTTTCGCGCGCCAGCGGCTCATCATCGACAATCAATACGCTTAACATACTGGCTCCTCCAGCGGAAGATGCAGGGTAATACGGGTAAAGCTGTTCGGTTGGCAGTCAACGCGAATACCGCAGTCGTCACCAAAATGAGCGCGTAAACGCTTATCAACAAGGCCCATCCCCAGGCCCTCGCTGCCATTTTTCGCCTGATAAAGACCGGCATTATCCTCAATAGCCAGCAGCAGATACCCGTCCTGACGACTGGCCTGCAACGTGATTTCGCCGCAGCCGATCAACTGTGAAGTACCATGCTTGATAGCGTTTTCCACAATGGGTTGCAGGATAAAAGCGGGCAGTTGGTGATGGCCCAGTTCCGGCGGCACCCGCAGCTGTACCCGCAGGCGAGACTGGAAACGCGCCTGTTCAATTTGCAGATAGGCATTCACATGCTCAACCTCATTAGACAGCGTAACGATTTCCGAAGGGCGTTTAAGATTTTTACGGAAAAAGGTCGACAGGTACTGCACCAGCTGACTGGCCTTGTCACCGTCATGGCGGATCACGGCCAGGAGAGTGTTGAGCGCATTAAACAGAAAGTGCGGGTTGACCTGCGCATGCAGCAGCCTGATCTCCGACTGCGCCAGCAGTGCCTTCTGCCGCTCATACTGCCCGGCAAGGATCTGGGCCGACAGCAGCCGGGCGATCCCCTCTCCCAGCGTGCGGTTAATTGAGCTAAAAAGCCGATTGCGCGGCTCATAAAGTTTGATGGTGCCCATCACGCGCTGGTTTTCTCCGCGTAGCGGGATCACTAAGGTCGAACCCAGTCTGCACCCGGCATGCAGCGAACAGCGATAAGGCACTTCGTTTCCGTCTGCGTAAACCACCTCACCGCTCTCAATCGCCTTTAGCGTCAATGAAGAGGAGATCGGTGTACCCGGCAGATGGTGATCGTCGCCAGTGCCGATAAACGCCAGCAGCTGGTCGCGATCGGTGATCGCCACCGCGCCAATATCCAGCTCCTGGTAAAGCACCTGTGCCACCTTCATGCTGTTCTGCGAGTTGAACTCCTGACGTAGCATGCCTTCGGTCAAGGCCGCCACTTTCAGGGCGGTAGTGGAAAACGCCGTGGTGTATTTCTCAAACATCGCACGCTTATCCAACAGAATGCGCATAAACATCGCCGCGCCGAGAGTATTGGTGACCAGCATGGGTGCCGCAATATTTTGCACCAGGTGCAAAGCGTCATTAAAGGGGCGGGCAATAAGCAAAATGATTGCCATTTGCAGCAGTTCGGCAATAAAGGTAATGCCACCGGCCATCAGCGGGCTAAAGACTTTATCGCTGCGCCCGCGCCCGATCAAAACCGCATGTAAAACGCCACCCAGCAGCCCTTCAGCCATGGTGGAGATCATACAGCTGAGCGCGGTCATGCCGCCAAGCGAATAACGATGTAGCCCGCCGGTCAGGCCAACCAGTCCCCCTACCATCGGCCCACCGAGCAATCCGCCCATCACCGCGCCAATCGCCCGCGTGTTGGCAATAGAATCATCAATATGCAGACCAAAATAGGTGCCCATCAGGCAAAAAATGGAGAAGGTGATATAGCACAACAGTTTGTGCGGCAGGCGAACGGTAACCTGCATTAACGGGATAAAAAGACGTGTTTTGCTCATCAGCCAGGCGATGACCAAAAATACACACATTTGCTGTAGCAGCAGTAAGATTAACTTCAATTCGTACATTGTCTAAAACTCTGTATTCCCTGTAGCAGGCAACATACCCTGGCCGGTGGCATCCTGCCTTCCGGCAGTGAATGAAATGCGAGCTGGTACGATAATTTTTTCAAATTAACGTAGCATTTTCACTGCCTGACTGATGAAACATAATATTGTTCGTAAAGATAAATAAAGAATAATTCACCACTTAAAAAGGGAAAATACAGAGTAAAGAATTGAAAAACTTTTCTTTCCCTTCGCTTTACGTGGTAAAAGAGAGGCGTGTTTAACTACTGAGGACAATTTCCTTTCCGCACCGACGAGAAGCAACAATGCGGATAAGTTGTAAAAATTATGGACAATAAGAGCAAGGCTTGGCAAAAACGATCCCTCCCTCTGTTCTCTTCTGCTTTTACCCCTTCCGGTGAACAACACTGGCGTAACGCCCTTTAGTCCCGCTTCCTGCAACTAACTTAATGCTATTCAGGCTGCCGTCGGTTTTTTCCGATGCGGCGCGTTATTACGTTATCTCGCGGAAGATAAATCATGATTTACTGGATGTTACTGGCACTGGCAATTGGGCTTGAAATCACCGGCACCCTGTTTATGAAGTGGTCAAGCGTCAGCGGTAACCCACTGGGTTACATCATTATGCTGCTTATGATCGCCCTCTCTTATATTGCACTTTCCATCTCGATTAAAAAGATTGCAATGGGCGTTGCCTACGCAATGTGGGAAGGTATCGGGCTACTGTTTATTACGCTGTTCAGCGTGCTGCTGTTTGAGGAATCATTTTCGCTGGTCAAGATGGCCGGTCTGGTCACGCTGGTGACCGGGATCGCCCTGATCAAATCTGGCAGCTACAGCAGGAGGCCGCATGTCAGCGTTTGAATGGACCCATGCAGCCTGGCTGGTGGTAGCGGTCATACTGGAAATTGTCGCCAATATCTTTCTTAAACTCTCCAACGGCTTCCAGCGTAAAGTTTACGGCCTGATGTCACTGCTGGCGGTGCTTGCCGCCTTTAGCGCACTGGCGAAAGCGGTGGAGGGCATCGACCTTTCCGTTGCCTACGCGCTATGGGGAGGTTTCGGTATTATTGCCACCATTGTCGCGGGCTGGATCCTTTTCGATCAGCGCCTGAGCCGTAAAGGCTGGGCAGGCGTGCTGCTGCTGCTGATCGGTATGGTGATCATCAAACTGGCCTGAACCGCCTTTGTGACGGTGACCTTGCGTGGCCAGCTTATTCAGGTGCACCCGGCCGGACGAACCTGTAAAGTCGTGATGGGAACCAATCACCGCTGCCGGGACGCCAGCCATGAAACAGCAAAAAGCAACGCTCATTGGCTTAATCGCCATCCTGTTATGGAGTGCCATTGTCGGACTGATACGCAGCGTCAGCGAGGGATTGGGGGCCGTGGGTGGCGCCGCCATGATCTATACGCTTAGCGCTTTATTATTAGTCTTCACGGTTGGCTTTCCTAAGGTAAAAACCTTTCCACGCGGCTATCTGATCCTGGGTAGCCTGCTGTTCGTCAGCTATGAACTCTGCCTGTCGCTGTCGCTAGGCTATGCCCGCAGCGGCAGCCAGGCTATCGAGGTCGGCATGGTGAACTATCTCTGGCCCAGCCTGACCGTGCTGCTGAGCGTGCTTATCGCCCGGCAAAAATGCAGCCCGCTAATTATTCCAGGAATGCTCATCTCCCTGACCGGCATTGGCCTGGTACTGGCAGGCGACAGTGCCCTGTCGCTGGCTGAAATTGCGAGTAACGTAGGCTCTAACCCACTCAGTTACGGGCTGGCATTGAGCGGAGCGCTCATCTGGGCGCTGTACTGCGTGCTGACGCAAAAAGCAGCCAGGGGCAGTAACGGTATTACGCTGTTCTTTATGCTGACCGCGCTGGCGCTGTGGGGAAAATACTTCTGCACGCCGCAGCCGGAAATGACCTTCAGTTCGACGGTGCTGCTCGATCTCGGGCTGGCTGCCGGGGCGATGGGGTTTGGCTACGCCGCCTGGAATATCGGCATTCTGCACGGCAACGTCACGGTGCTGGCGACCGCATCCTATTTTATTCCGGTGATTTCCGCGCTGCTGGCCTCTTTTTTACTCCACTCCAGCCTCTCGCCGGGATTCTGGCAGGGAGCGGGCATGGTTAGCCTGGGCTCCCTACTTTGCTGGTGGTCGACCCGCACGAAAACGCGGGCGGCGGATGGTGCATAGCCGCACGCCGATGACGCTGGTAACGGCGATATCCTGCCACAGCACCCGCGACGATGCGATCCTCTGTTCCGGGGTTCGGCCTGTGCCGATCTGTCTACGAAGGTATTGCACCCCCGAAGAGAAACGAGGTGAGGCAAAGCATGCGGGTTATGAGGGAAATTAAGCCGCTTAGCGGCCGTCCGATTAAGCCGGCGTGGCGGGTACTGCCTGATAAGGCGAAAATAATGCCAAAAAGTGCATATTTGGCAAATCATCGTCCGGGTTTCTTCGTATAATGCGCCCCCTGTTATCACCCGCTCGGATAAATTGACATGAAAAAGCGGTTTTTGCTGTTAATCCTTACGGTTATCGCTCTGCTACTGGGATGGTTTACATTACGTACGCCCGCGCATGATGCGCATTACGATGCGGCAACCTGCGCGGCGGTAGTGGTTCTCGGGCCGCCGGAAAGCCCACAGGATTTTACTGATAAACTCCGCGCGGTCATCGTCAGCGAAAACAACTCCTGGTCACTAAAGCAGGTCGCCTATGACGATCGGCTGGGGCAGTTATCGATAGCAAAATATCAAAAACTTAGCGCCCCGGACAAAACAACGGCGGCGCAAAGCATCGACAGCTGTATAAAATCGATGCAGGTACAATAGCGTCAATCAGGCAAGGTGGAACACCGCGGTCGGCTGCTTGCACCAGCCTGGGCTTTATCGCTGGTCAACGCTACTGCTTTATTTATATTTATGTAAAACAAACGCCGGTTATTTGATAAACTTGCTACTGATGTCAAACGGCGTTAATGGCAACAAAACATTACCCTTCAAATTGTATATTTGGCAAAATTCAGAATAAATAAGAACTTTATCAATGCCTTAGCATGATAAATTATTCGTGAATACCTCTATAAAAAACAAGGTTTTTTAGAAAAACCATAAACAGAATCACCTCCCCCCACTCAATTAATAGGCACACCAAATCAATAAATGATTATTGATCTTTATTGTCGTTATAGTTAAGCGTACTTATAATCAATTACGTTCCGTGACTGATGATTTTTTCTGTTGATTTCCCGAATGAGGTACGCCGGATCTGCTCTCACGATCCCCGGGCGATGCAGTCATCAAGTACCCAATATAAAAATGTCCACAGGGAAGAAACAGTGATGAATGACCGATGGATGACAACGGTGATAGCGACCTGGATAATGGTTCCGGCGATCCTGCTGAGTGTCACCGATCGTGTTCGTGCCACAGGGATGGTTCCGCAAACTTCCGTGCTGATTGTCGATGAGCACGATGAAGAAGCATCAATGACGTTAACCAATACGGATACCCAGCCGGCACTTCTGGTGACCAGCGTAGAGGGTATCGGGCAGGACAGTGAGCGTTTGCTGCTTGTCTCCCCGCCGGTGGTGCGTGTGGAGGCGGGAAAAAACAGCGGGTCAGATCCCTGTTGACCTCACCGACACCGCTGAAAACAGAACGACTTCGCCGGATGATATTCAGAGGTATTCTGCCGCGAGATGGCGATGGACGGCAGATACGGGTTAGCGTGACGCAAAATTTGCCGGTCATTATAAGACCCGCCGGATTACCTAGAGATCCGGCACCGTGGGAGCGCTTTGGTAACCGATACTTCCGATACCCTGATCACCCTTGTTGATGAAGATGGCACTATTCTTATTCCGGATGCCAAACCGCAGCAAATTTTGTTTATCGCTATGCCCTACGGCCGTTGCAGATTGCTACCGGAAAACCTTCCTGAAAGGCCTCCCCGGGATAATATCATCTACGAAAAGACCGATAGGGTGTCTTGGGAAGTATGATTATTACATAAATTTCCTTGAAGTATATTTAAGGATAATCCATATTGTGATTGCCCATCAGACCTGAAAGATTCAGGAAGATACTCACTGAGATATCCTGTTTGCTGATGTTTTCATTCAACAAAGGACTGCTAAATGTTAAATAATTTTTTACTAACCTACTCTGTTAAGGCTCAAGACTTTTCAGAATCCAACAAAGAAAAAGCCTCAAAGGTTCGGGATGAGATTGCTGAACTCAACTGCTGGGATAAGCTCGATGAAGTCGAAACCACCTTTAGAGGTGAAATTAATGCCTCTGGCTCATTGGACTCAGAAAGAAAAAAATCGGCAATACGAGCAGTTGAGGAGCAATTCCAACCTGTTTTGAAAAAACACCATGCCAGCAGCCACAAAGTGAAAATTTTCTGCGCAATGATGCTGGATAATGTTGATATCCCATTCTATTTCACCATAGAAAATAAGCTCTAATCATCAGACCCACTCGCAAAGGGATCTTATGATGCCCCTGGCCGCCGCTTGCTTTTACTCTCACTGGGTTTAACGGCGGCCATCTACAGGATTGATACCTGCCAAGCAGGATATTGTTCTGTACGTTATTTATTCTTTTTAAATTTGCTACCTGCCCCCTCCATCAGCCTGCTGCCAGATCGCTTCAAGTGAGACGACCTGATAATTGTGACCATTCAACGCTGTAAAACACGCCCAGGTGAGTCTTAATGACCCTTCAACAGGCTGACCGATGTTTTATTTCCCTCACCCACATCATAGACATACTCTGAAAGCGGAATAAAAAGGGAGAAAATGCTGTTGAAATTCATTAGCATTGCATGATGGTTGAATACGGAAATATAGAGATACTATTATTACTTCACTAAAAGATAGGTTTGACTTTCAGGCGAAAGAATTCTGCCAAAAAGGGGGATTTTCAGCCCGGCAGAAATTGATACGCTGTTTTTCATGCTGCAACGCATGACGACTAAGAAATTGCCCGAGTTTATCAACTTAGCCACCACACGGTAGAGAGCCGTATTGATCGGAAGTCCGGAGTGTATACCCTGAACCAGTTTGAAGAGTTCTGCCGCCGTGTGGGGCTGGATCATTTCATACCGGATCGCCTGATATAAAAAAAGAGATCCCGGTTATTTAATCTGATAAAAGGAAATTATCATGCTGCGTATTGAAGATTATCCTCTAAGCCGCGTTCCCACCAATAAGCGCGTTTCGTTTCTCAGTGTTGCAGTCGTCCATATGGGAATGCTGACCGCGCTGGATCAGTTTATGCTCGCCGCCATTCTGGGTGATTCGATGAGTCTGGCCACGGCACTGCTGGCTATTTTTTCCGGGAGCGTGATTTTTGGCATCGTTACCTTTGGGTTAGGCTATGCCGGGATGAAAGAGGGCATAGCCGGAAGCCTGCTGGCGCGCTGGTGCGGTTTTGGTCGTATTGGTTCCGTGCTGATCGGGCTGGTGGTGGCTATCAGCCTGTTGGGCTGGTTTGGCATTCAAAATGCCCTCTTCGCCAAATCACTCAATTTTGCCCTCGGCGATGCGCTGGGCTTTCCCCTGGCGGCCAGCCTTACCGGCCTGCTGCTGACCAGCCTCGTCACGTTTGGCTTCAAGGCGCTGCGCGTCACGGCACGTATCGCGGTTCCGCTATTTATCTGCCTGATGGGCTTTATTTCATTTAGTACCCTGTCCGGGCAGAGCCTGCAGCAGATCATTGCTCTGCCTGCCACCGGTAGCCCGCTCGCCTTCAGCGCCGCCGTCACGATGGTGGTCGGTGGCGCAACGGTAGCCAGCCTGATGACGCCAGACCTGACGCGCTATTCCCGTTCGGCGAAGCACGTGGCCGCAATGACGTTGATGACGATCATTGCCGGTGAATTTGTCGTTAACGGCCTGGCGATTATGATTGCGCGCACTCTGCAAACCGCCGATGTGGTCAGCATTATGTCGCAGGCTGCGGGCGGCGCCGGGCTGCTGGTGGTCATCCTTTCCACCCTGCGCGTTAACGATCTCAACCTGTACTCCTCCTCGCTGGGAGTGATCAATGCCGTAGAAGGGATATTCGGGAAAAAGCTGCAATACCGATCGACAACGCTGGCAATCGGCGTGGCGGGCACTCTGCTGTCGGTGCTCGGTATCCTTGACCGCTTTGTCGACTTCCTTACCCTGCTCGGCGTTGTGTTTCCACCGATCCTCGGCATCATGCTGGTCGACTATCTGCTATTACGCACGCATCGCGAGGTGCTGGATCGCAGCCGTATGCAGGGCAAACTGCCCGACGATGACGAAACACCGGCCATTGGCTGGGTGGCTATCATCGCCACAATCATCGGCAGCGTGGTGGGGCTGTTATTCCATTGGGGGGTGCCGACGCTTAACTCGCTGCTGGTTTCATGCGTCATTTATTACCTGCTGATGCTGGCGTTGCGTAACCGGGCAATAGCGCCGGCGGTTGAATAACCGGCGCGCGGCCGGCCCTGCTCTGAAACCTTCGTGGTCACCGGGTTCAGCGGCCAGCCAGCCAGGGCCCCGGGGCCACGGAGTCGCGCACCATCAGGCGGCCGGCGATCGCGGGCAGCGGCTCGCTGGAATCCCCACCCAGCATCAGCACCAGCTTCTCCAGCGTATGTCTGATCATCTCCCCAACGGGGACATGCACCGTGGTCAACGGCGGCACGAAGAAAGACGCCATGGGGATGTCATCAAAGCTGAGCAGCGAGACATCCTGCGGGATGCGTTTCCCGGCAGCGTAAAGCGCGCGCGCCGCCCCCATCGCCATATCGTCGTTACTGGCCATCAGAGCGGTAAAACTCACACCACGGGCCATCAGTTCCTGCGCGGCGTTAAAACCGCTTTGCAGCGTCCACTCTCCCTGTACTATCCGTTGCTCATCCAGGTGAATGTGATGCGCCCGTAGAGCCTGGCGATACCCCTTAAAGCGGCTGAGCCCGGTTGGCGAGCCTGACGCACCGTGAATAAACGCGATTTCACGATGCCCTTGCGCCACCAGATAATTCACCGCCTCAACGCTGTTTTTCTGATGGGCGGCGATAACACAGTGTGCGGGATGCTTTTTCAGCAGGCGGTTAACCACAATAATTGGCCTGTGGGTTTGCTCAATAATATCATCCAGCTCGTCGGCATTCAGAAAACGGGGATAAATAATAATCGCATCGCAACGTAAATCGAGAAGAAATTCAATGGCCTGCCGCTCCTGACGCGCGTCATGCTTGCCATCGGCCAGGATCAGCTGGCGGCCGTGTTGTTCAGTCACTGTTGCTGCCTGAAATAACAACTCGTTAAAGTAAGGGCCGTTATATAAGGTATTGGTCACGACCAGCCCAATATTTTGCGATTTGCTGGTGGCTAAATTCCGCGCCAGTAAATTAGGCCTGTAGCCCGTCTCTTCGATCGCTTTTAATACCCGCTCGTGAGTGGTTTTACTGACATAATTATTGCCCGCCAATACTCGGGAGACCGTTGCTTTTGACACACCTGCTTTTTTGGCAACGTCCAACATGGTAATCATCATGTCATCCTGAAGGCTAAGTTTCGGCTGTCATAATAAACTGTTTATCCACATCGCCCAAGCCAATGTCACAAGACCATAGAGAAAAAAGGTCATCGTCATTCTGTCAGGTACAACGAGATAAAACGGATCAGAATTTCGCGGGAAAAACCCTCTCATAAGCACCTAACGTCATGAATAAAATCAATTTTTATATATTTTCCGACGTTGAAATCTGGCCCTTCACCTACAGCCTCATGCCGTTTGAGATCGTGCTCACAGAATAAACCAAATAATATGAAACCGGTTGCAGAAACGAGTCTCTTTCGGATATTTATATAAAAAAACAGACCGGAGACCCGCCATGAAAAAAATATTACTCTGTTGTGCCGCAGGGATGTCCACCAGCATGGTCGTTCAGCGCATGGAAAAAGCGGCAAAGGAAAAAAATATTGCGGTTGAGATAGATGCAGTGGGGCTTGAAGAGTTTAGCGAGCAGGTTAGCGGCCGCGACTGTTGCCTGCTGGGGCCACAGATTAAATATAAACTGGCTGACTTTGCTCCGCTGGCCGCGGAGCTGAACAAGCCCATAGCGGTCATCAATACCATAGATTACGGCATGATGAATGGTGAAAAGATCCTCACTGAAGCCCTGTCGATGATCGAGAACGCAAGGATCGCTCAATGAGCAGCCTCAGCCAGAGCCTGTTTGCCGTTATTGAAAACCGCATCAGCCCTGTAGCGGCACGTCTCTCCAGCCAACGCCACGTTGTGGCGATCAAAGACGGCTTTATCTCCTCGATGCCATTCCTGATCGTTGGCTCATTTATGCTGCTGTTTGCTCACCCGCCTTTCTCCGCCGATAGCCAGTGGGCGTTTGCCCAGTGGTGGCTGGGGATGGTGGATCGCCATTTTGCGCAAATTATGATGCCCTACAATATGACGATGGGCATTATGGCGGTGTATATCACCGCGGCTATCGCCTACAACCTCGCCATCAGCTATAAGATGAACGGCTTTATGGCGGCGTGCCTGGCACTGATGTCATTCCTGCTGGTGGCGGCACCGCAGAGCAACGGCGCTCTGCCGATCGGCTCGCTGGGTGGAGAAGGGATCTTTACCGCGATTTTAGTCAGCCTTTACTCCACCGAACTGATGCATTTTCTACAAAAACATCATATTGGCATTAAGCTGCCTGAGCAGGTTCCCCCCAAAATACGTCAATCTTTTGACCTGCTGATCCCGATCCTCGCCATTTTCCTGACGCTGTTCCCGCTCAGCCTGCTGATCCAGGATGGGTTCGACATGCTGCTGCCGCAGGCGATTATGGCGCTGTTTAAGCCCATCATCTCAGCCTCTGACTCTCTGCCCGCGGTACTGATTGCCGTGTTGCTGTGCCACCTGCTGTGGTTCGCCGGGATTCATGGCGCGGTGATCGTCGGCGGTATTTTGCAGGCTTTCTGGCTCACCAATCTTGGGATCAATCAGCAGGTATTGAACGGTGGGGAGCCCATTAGCCAAATTTTTATCGAGCCATTCTGGCAATTCTTTATCGTCGTGGGCGGCTCCGGTTCGACCATGGGCCTGGTGTTCCTCTACCTGCGTAGCCGCTCGGCACATTTACGCTCTATCGCCAAGCTGGGTCTGGTTCCAAGTATGTTCAATATCAATGAGCCGATTATCTTCGGCTCGCCGGTGGTGATGAACCCGGTGCTGTTTATTCCCTTTATTACCGCGCCTCTGGTCAACGCGGTTATCGCCTGGATCGCCACCCGTACCGATATGGTGAACCACGTCATCTCACTGGCCCCCTGGACAACGCCTGGCCCCATCGGTGCGGCATGGTCAACCGGCTGGGACTATCGTGCGGTGATTCTGGTCGGCGTACTGATCGCGATCTCAACCCTGATTTATTACCCGTTTTTCAAAATGTATGAACGTCAGTTATTACAACAGGAACAGCCCGCGGCGGCTGAAGAAAAATTAAACGCAGTGGAGAGCTGATAATGGATATGGAAACCACGGTGATGGAGCTGATTATTCAGGCTGGTGAAGCCCGCTCCTGTGCGATGCAGGCGCTACGTGCCGCACGCGGTTATGACTGGGAGGAGTCAGATCGGCAGCTGCTGGCCGCTACCGCCGCCGCCAGGGCCGCGCACAAGATCCAGACGTCGCTAATCGGGGCTGATGAGGGCGTCGGCAAGGTGCCGGTAAACCTGATCCTGGTGCATGCTCAGGATCACCTGATGAACGCGATGCTGTGCCGGGAACTGGCCGAAGAGATCGTGATCCTTCATCGCGAAGTGCAGGCCCTGAAACGGGTAAACGGCTAACGACCCTTTGCTAATGCGGTCTGACCTCGAGCGCTGCCTTTGTCATTCGCTGCCCTATTCCAGGGTTTTTCGGTGAGAAGCATGCCGCCAGCCTGAATATGCCACAGACCCGTCTGGGCAAAGGTTTTATTAAATTTCTCTCGCGCCTCAGCAGGCGCGGCTTTTTTAAACGTGGTTAATCTCACCGGAAAGGAAAGATGATGTCATTACCAAACGATTTTTTATGGGGCGGCGCGGTAGCGGCGCATCAGGTTGAAGGCGGCTGGAACCAGGGCGGTAAAGGCCCAAGCATCGTCGACGTGCTGTCCGGCGGATCGCACGGCGTAAACCGCGTCATTACCGACGGCATCGATGCGCAGCATCAGTATCCCAACCATTTGGCGGTGGATTTCTACCATCGATATAAAGAAGATATCGCGCTGTTTGCCGAAATGGGCTTTAAGTGTTTCCGCACCTCAATTGCCTGGACGCGCATCTTCCCGCAGGGCGACGAGCTGGAGCCAAATGAGGCTGGACTACAGTTTTATGACGATCTTTTTGACGAGCTGCTGAAATACAATATCGAACCGGTGATCACTCTGTCGCACTTCGAGATGCCGCTGCATCTGGTGAAAGAGTACGGCGGCTGGCTGAATCGCAAAGTGGTCGATTTCTTTGTGCGCTACAGCGAAGCGGTGCTGAAACGCTATCAGCACAAAGTAAAATACTGGATGACCTTTAATGAGATAAATAACCAGCGTAACTGGCGTTATCCGCTGTTCGGCTACTGTAACTCCGGGGTCATTTTTACCGATCACGAAAAGCCAGAGCAGGCAATGTATCAGGTGCTGCATCATCAGTTTGTCGCCAGCGCCCAGGTGGTGAAACTGGGCCACCAAATCAACCCCAATATGAAAATCGGCTGTATGCTGGCCATTGTGCCGCTCTACCCCTGGTCATGTCACCCGGACGATGTCATGTTCGCCCAGGAGGCGATGCGTGAACGCCATCTGTTCGGCGATGTTCATTTGCGCGGTTACTATCCGTCTTACATTGTCAAAGAGTGGCAGCGTAAGGGCTATCAGATTGAGATGCAGCCAGGTGACGAGCAGACGCTGCGCGAGGGTTGTGCCGACTATCTGGGCTTTAGCTATTACATGAGTAACGCGGTGCAGTACTCAGAGAAGGACAACAGCGATGGCCGCCATATTGAAGGCTTCCCTGGCAGCCGCCCGAACCCGCATGTGAAGGCGTCTGACTGGGGCTGGCAGATCGATCCTGTCGGCCTGCGCTACACGCTGAATGCCTTCTGGGAGCGCTACCAGAAACCGATGTTTATCGTGGAAAACGGTTTTGGCGCTTACGACAAGGTGGAAGCCGATGGTCAGATTAATGATGATTACCGCATCGCCTATTTGCAGGCGCATATTGAGCAGATGAAGATCGCCGTGCTGGAAGACGGCGTGGATCTCATGGGCTACACCCCGTGGGGCTGCATTGACTGCGTTTCCTTCACCACCGGCCAGTACGACAAGCGCTATGGCTTTATCCACGTCAATAAAAACGACGACGGCAACGGCGACCTGGCGCGCTCAAAGAAAAAGAGTTTCAACTGGTATAAGCAGGTGATTGCCAGCAATGGCGAGGATGTGTAACGCACCGTCGCAACCTGAGGATCGGGTTTAGCGCGATGAGGCCTAAGCTGAAAATACGCTAAATAACGGCGCGAAATAGTACACGAACTGCCCGCTTAGCGGGCAGATTCAGCCCTGTTTCAATCGGCAGTGCCTCACGATTAACATCATCAACCGCATTGAACGTGTGAAAACGCCGAACACAAATCAGAACATCACGCATGAAATCAACGGACTCACTGTGGTTTAACGCTTTTGGACGTCGCCAGCGGCGATGGATTAAGCACCATATGAATGGCACTGTTATACGGGCTGCTTACATGATCAGCGCGCCAGATGCCGCCGTTTTAATCCTTTTCCTGCCAGATACGCCAGCGCACTGCACAGCAGGTAATAGATGACGCCAACAAACAGAAAAATTTCGGCCGGGTAGAGCTGCACCCGGTTGTTAACCTGCCCGGCAACCGTAGTGAGCTCTGGGACATTAACAATAAACGCCAGTGATGTGTCCTTCAGCAGCGAAATCAGTAAACCCAGGTACGATGGCAGTAGATTTGGCCAGGCCTGCGGCAGCAGGATCACAGTGAGAATTTTGATTTTACTGAAGCCTGACGCAATGCCTGCTTCTGTCTGCCCGGCGGGCAGCGATTCCAGCCCAGCCAGCGTTGAGTGCATGACCGCCGCTGAGGTAAACCATGCCAGCGCGATAATTACCGTCAGCGGTCCGGGGATCGAACCGCCAAACACCACCGGCAGCAGGAAATAGAGCCAGAAAATGACGAAGATCAGCGGGATGCCGCGAATAAAGGAGGCCCAGAGAAACAGCACTCTACGCGTCCAGCCCCCGTAACGCCAGGCCAGCCCGGCCATCAGTACACCCAGCATCAGCGCGAGAAAACCGGCAGAGGTAGCCATAATCAACGTCAAGAGTACGCCGCCGGGTTCACCTTCCGTCACTCTTCCCCACAGCATGTAGCCGATATTATCGTGAAGTACTGAGTAATCAAATTCCATCGTTTGAACGCTCCGACAGGGCAGATTTTGGCTGATGGCGCTTAGGGCCGATCACGGTTAACAGCCCCCCCAGAATAAGGCCAAGCAACAGATACAGTGCAGTGCCCACCGCAAAACCTTCAAAAGCATGAGCGTTATAGCTTTCAATACGGCTGACCTGATAGGTCAGTTCGGAAAAGCCAATACCGGTTGCCAGCGAGGAAAGTTTCATCAGGTTAAGGTATTGCCCGGCGACAGGCTGCCAGGCATTAGTCAGTGCCTGGGGCAACAGAATTTCCCGCAGCAGCGTCCAGCGGCTGAAGCCCTGTGAAATCGCCGCCTCGCGCTGGCCTTTTGGCACGGAGTTCAGCCCGGCCTGAACCTCTTCCACTAAAAATGCCGCTGTGAACAGCCCCAGTCCCCAGACAACGCAGAGAAACTCCGGCGTCAGCCAGCTGATATCACCAGGGAACGTTGCCCAGGGATGAATATCCCCGATGTAAAAACGCCAGCTCTGCGGCAGTGCGCCCCAGGCGGCGAAATACCAGAACAGCAGCTGTACCAGCAGCGGTGTATTACGAAACAGGGAAACAAATGCCGACACCGCACCCTGTGCGATCCGTGATGGACTCAGACGCATAGCCAGCAGCAGTACCACCAACAGTGTGCTGAACAGGCTGGCGATCAGGCTGACGTAAAACGTGGTCAAAAAACCGGAGATAATCCATTGCAGGGGCGGCCCGGTCAGCACACCAGCCCAGTCGGGCTGCCAGTTCATCGGCCCACCTGTGATTCAGGATGCAGCGGGAACAGCACTTTCTGCAGAAAACGCTGGGCGCGCGGATGGGTGGGACGGGTAAAGAAATCTTCCGGGGCGGCCTGCTCCAGAATTTCACCCCCATCCATAAAAATCACCCGATCGGCGATTTCGCGGGCAAAGCTCATTTCATGAGTCACCACAATCATGGTGATACCGCTGCGTGCCAGTTCGCGCATCACCAGCAGCACTTCCCCGATCATCTCCGGGTCAAGTGCCGAGGTCGGTTCATCAAACAGAATGATATTCGGGTCAGTTGCCAGCGCCCGGGCAATCGCCACGCGCTGCTGCTGGCCGCCGGATAGCTGCTCGGGGTAATGCTGTGCCTTATCGGCCAGCCCAACGCGCGTCAGTAAGGCCAGCGCTTTTGCCCGTGCCTCCGTTTTCTTCCAGCCGTGTACTTTTATTAACGCCAGGCTGACATTGTCTTGTGCGGTCAGGTGGGCGTAGAGGTTGAACTGCTGAAACACAAAACCAATATGTGTTCTCAACCGCTGCAGTGCTGCCCCTTTCAGTCCCCGCGTTGGTTTACCGTCAATCAGGATCTCGCCGTCGCTCGCGGTTTCCAGTTGGTTAATCAGGCGGATCAGCGTCGATTTACCGGAACCTGACGGGCCGCAAACAGCGACCACTTCACCGCTGGCCACGCTAAGATCGACGGTAGTGATGACCTGATGGTGACCAAAAGACTTACTGACCTGACGGAATTCAACGGCGGTGCTTTGTCCTGGCGATGAACGTGAATAAACCGCAGACGCCGCTGCGGTTGATAAATTTTCTTGCTGCATGTGTGGCACCTGGCTGATTATTTTTCTTCGATTTTGAATAACCGGGGTTGTGGCGATTTTGTTTGCGGACCAAACCAGGTGTCATAGATTTTCAACGCCTGGCCATTTTTCTCCAGGTTCAACAGTTCATCGTTTACCACTTTCAGCAGGCTGGCTTCACCTTTTTTCACTCCCACGCCAATCTCTTCTTTGCTCAGTAACTCAGGCAATACTTTGTATTTCGCTTTATCCGGTGCACCGTCCAGCAGGCCAGCGAGAATGGTGCTGTCCTGAGTAATCGCCTGCACGTTGCCGTTACGCAGGGCAGAAAGCGCCAGGGGAATATCTTCATACGACAGCACGCGTGACTGCGGGAAACGGTTATGCAGTTCCTGCTCGCCAGTGGTGCCTTTAACGGCACCAATGCGTGCCGTCGCGTAGCCGTCCAGTTTATCCGGTGAACTGACGGGGACCAGGAACTGCTGCCCGGTGACAAAGTAAGGCACCGAGAAATCGATCACTTTTGCACGCTCTGGTGTGATAGTTATATCGGCCACAATCAGATCTGCTTTGCCTGACTGCAACAGAGGAATGCGATTAGCCGGGTTGGTCGGCACCAGTTGCAGCTTTACGCCCAGGGTTTTTGCCAGCGCTTTCGCGAAGTCGACGTCATAACCGACGATCTCGTGGGTTTTGGCATCTACCGAACCAAACGGTGGGTTGGCGTCAAAGGTCGCGACTTTGACCACACCGGCTTTTTTGATATCCGCCAGCCGATCGGCATGAGCGGCAAAAGTGGTGATACCGGTCAGTGTCAGCAGCAGTGCGGCAGAAAGACGGGTTTTATTCAATGAGAAGTTTTTGCGTGTCGCCGTAGTCATAATTTTTCCTTATGTATCATCTTAAAGGGGATAGCCCCGTTATCCTGAACGCAGGTGATATTTATTATTTTCTTTTAGGATCAATAGCGTTGCATAAAGGGAAAATGACGGCTACAAACAAAAAGGTATATCAACTGATAAATAGTGCATAAGTAAAACATCTGCATTGCGTGGAGCGATTCGTTGTTGGCAGGGCAGCACCGATGCTGCGTACCCATGACCCACACAACGATGAAAAAGTGACGTTAATCCACAACGCGCTGGAAGAGTGTCGCGCAGAGCATGCGGTATTTGATAAAGGCGAAACTCGGCGCTGGCTGAAAGCGAACCCGAAGCTCAGCGTGATTTATCAGCCTGTTTATTCGCCGGGGGAAATGAGGAACAACGGCATACGGCAGCCGCCGATACATGTCCGCGCCCTGCCGCGCCGCGACAAACCGCTTACGTCATCTTCCGCCGGCATTTTTTTCAGTCAATCACCCCTTCCTGCCCCCTGACTTGCCAATCCCCCGGTGCAGATCCTGAATACGCTTCATTGATTTCATGGTTTTTTGCGGCGTGGTTGAGGCCACCGACATCACCAGCATCTCCAGACACAGCAGCACCGAACCGTGCAAAGGTACCCTGCCGTTCTCACCGCCACGCGGCACGCCGATCACCGTATGCGCCTCGCGGCTGAAACGCGAGTCGGGCGCGTTGGTCAGAAGTATCACCGGGATCCCCAGACGGCGCGCCTCACCTAACGTGGTCAATCCTTCACGGTGCGCCGACTTTTGCCCCATCATAATCAGCACGTCGCCGCGCTGCATGTTCAGCAGTTGTTCAGCCAGCAGGATACCCGTCCGGTTAAGCACGCTGGCGGGGGTGCCGATTCGGGTAAACAGCCTGGCGGTGTACTCCGCCAGAATGCCGGAAGCGCCGATGCCGAAAATCGCCACCTGCCGGGCTTCCGCCAGCAGCGCCACCGCCTGTGCCATCGCCGCGCGGTTATGGGGGGCACTCAACGCCTCACAGGCACGCTGATGCCCATCAACCACAAAATCAATGCTGGCGTTAATATCGCTGGCCAGCGCGCCAACCGTGGTGTTCATCTTTTCCGCCGAGTTGATCCCCGGCCCGAAAAAACGCTCGATGGTCAGCTTCACATCACGCAGCCCGGCGAAGCCCAGCGCCTGCACGGCGCGGATCACCGTGGCATCCGAGCTCTGCGTCGCCGCCGCAATCTCCAGCGCGGTGCATTCCAGCACCCTGTGACGATGCTCGTTGATATAGCTGGCAACCGCAAACAGCCTTGGCGACAGCTGGTGAGCACGGGCGCGAAAGCGGTCGCCCAGCAGATCAACACGCCTGCGCGCCTCGGACAGGCTCATTTATTCTCCATTTGCGCCGGCAGCGGGCGGCCGGAAATCTGCGACTGTACCTGGGCCACCAGCAGCGCGAGGGCAGCAAAAGAGTTTGAAATCACCTCATCGCGCGACAGTAAAATATAATTTCCACGCCGACAGGCGGTTAAAAACTCGCAAAATCCCGGCAGCACGCGATTCATCTCCGCCAGCTCGTCCGCCGGTTTCCCGCCGGTATCGGCACGCCAGGTATCAAAAACAAAATCGGCATCCAGCTCCGGCAGACGCTCCGCGCTAACGTCAATGCGCCCACCGTCCGGGATCGCATCGATCAGCGGCGGAAAGCGAAAGCCCGCATCGCGCAGAACGCGTCCCAGCGAATGGTAGCTGTGATGAACGGTGATCTTGCCATTATTCGCCTGTAGCACCGCAACGCGGGTATGTTGCGTATCAACCACGTGCTTCAGCTGGGCGACCTGCTGCTGGTAACGGCGTTCAAGGATCGCCAGCTGCGCCTGGCGTCCGGTTAGCTGTGCCAGCTTGCGATAGATCGCCGGTGCGCCTCCCGTCAGATGATCGATACTGACCGTGGGTGCGATCTTCTCCAGCTGCTCCACCGCCACGTTGCGGTTGGGCTCGGTGATAATCAGATCCGGTTTGGCTGCGGCAATCGCCTCAATATCCATATCGGCAGTGCCGATAAACTGAATGTCTGAGTTATCAAAATCGACCCCGGTCAGCAATGCGCTGGAACGCAGAAAATGGCTGCCGTCCGGCCGGGTACGCCCGTGGCTTGCCACCGGCGGTACGCCCAGTTCAATCAGCGGAATGGTGATATCCAGATCGTGCAACGAGACGATGCGCTGTGGGTGCAGCGGAACGTTGACGGTTCGCCCCAAATCGTCGGTAAACGACTGGGTTGATGTTGCGGCCGCGGCGGCGCTTGTCAGCAGCAGCAGGAAAGTGAACAGAAGACGCATAAAGACTCCATGCAGCAAAGGGTTAAAACGCGTCACGACGACGCCAGAGCAACAGCAGGAAAAACGGCCCACCGACCAGTGCCATCACGATACCCGCCGGGATTTGCAGCGGGGCGAACGCCAGCCGCCCCAGGGTATCAGCCACCAGCACCAGCAGCGCACCCAGCAGCGCGCTGCCGCTGAGCAAGGTCACCTGCCCGCCGCGCAGCAGGAAACGTGCCATATGTGGCGCGATCAGCCCGACAAATCCGAGACTGCCAACGCAGGAGACGCTGGCCGCCGTCAGCAGTACTGGAGCGGTGAAACGCCACAGCGCCAGCCGCGCTATCTGCACGCCCAGTCCGGTGGCCGCCGGGTTACCCAGCGCCACCACGTCAGAAGCACGGGCGGTGAGGAACAGGATCAGCGCTCCCGGCAGCGCCCAGCCTGCCGCCACCGCCAGCAGTGGCCAGGTCGCCGCGTGCAGGCTGCCCGCCATCCACACCAGCGCCGTCTGCACGTCACGCACCTCTGCGGTAGTGATAAATACGCCAATTCCGGCCGCGAACAGCCACGAAACGCCGATTCCGACCAGGATAAAGCGCGGACGCGATATATCCCGCGCCAGCAACACCACCAGTAATGCCACCAGCAGGCCCCCCGCCATGCCGGCCAGCGGCCGCCACAGCAGGCTAAGCCCTGGGAATAACAGGATCAGCGTCAGCACTACCGCGCTGGTGCCCTCTTTCACCCCAATCAGCCCCGGATCGGCCAGGCCGTTGCGGGCTATCGACTGCATCGCCGCCCCGGCCATGCCGAGCATGGCGCCGCTCAACGCCGCCATCAGTAAACGCGGCAGCCGGATATCCCACACGATAAAGTGCTGCTGCGCGGGCAGCGCCTCCGGGTACAACAACGCCCGGCCAATCGCCGATGCCGGGACCGGCAGGGAACCCTGGGTCACGCCCAGTATCACCAGCCCCAGCAGTACGCCGATGAGCAGCAGGCACAGCGCCAGTACGCGCGGGCGTAGCAGCAGGGTATAGGGTCCAAGCTGCACGGGCCTGAAGCCAGCGCGCCGTGTGATGGGCCTCATTTAAATAACCTTGCGGCAATAAAGATAAATACCGGTGCGCCGACCAGCGCGGTCATGACCCCGGTTGCCAGCTCCTGCGGCGCAAGCAGCATACGCGCCGCGATATCGGCCAGCAGCATCAGCAGCGCTCCGCACAGGGCCGAGAGCGGCACCGCCAGCCGGATATCTTCGGCGCACGCCCGGCGCACGATATGGGGCACCAGCAGGCCGATAAAGCCCACCGGTCCTGCCATCGATACCGCCGCTCCGCATAATAAGGCGGTAGACGCCAGGCCGAGCAGGCGCGTACGGGCGATATTGACCCCCAATCCGCTGGCCACCCTGTCGCCGAGCGCCAGCAGGTTCAGCCGTGGGGCAATCCATACTGCCAGCAGTAGCCCCAACAGCGCCGGAAACGCCGCCGCGCGCGTGACTTCCCAGCTCTGCCCGGCCAGGTCGCCCGCCAGCCAGGTGCGCATCGCCAGCAGGGTCTGCTCGTCAAGGATCAGGATGGCGGCGGTGACAGAAGAAGCAAATGCCGAGAGCGCCACGCCGCACAGGGTCACCTTCAGCGGCGTCAGCCCGCTGCGCCCGGCCGAGGCCAGCAGCATCACCACGGCAAACAGCAGCGCGGCACCACAGGCGGCGATCGGCGGCCGTGCGGTTAACAGGCCGCCTCCGCTGACGCCCAGCGCCGTGCTGGCCACAACCGCCAGCGCTGCCCCGGCATTCAGGCCGAGGATATGCGGCTCGCCAAGGGGATTTCGCAGAACCGATTGCAGCATCATTCCGGCCACGCCCAGCGCTGCCCCGGTCAACAGCGCGCTGAGCAGCCTCAGCAGGCGCAGGTCAACAATCACCCGGTGGTCAAAGTTGCGCGGGTCATACTCCAGCAATGCGCGTATCACGGACTGCGGCGCAATATAGCGCGTCCCCAGCCCAAGATGGAGCACCGCGCAGCCGGATAACAGCACGCACAGAACGATTGCCATCAGCCTCGTTCGGGGATCGCGGCGGGGTAGCGCACTCATCCCCCCACCTCATCACGGCGGCGAAACGGCATAAAGAAAGGCCGACCGGTTAACGGGTTGACCGACATCTGCACCTCAACGTCAAACACGCTTTTAATCAACGCCGCGCTACAGTTTTCCGCCTCGCTCACGATGCCCGCCAGCCGCCCGCGTTTAAGAAACACCAGCGTATCGGCATAGTTCAGCGCGAAGTTAAGGTCGTGCAGCACCACCACAACCGTGCGCCCGTGCCGCCGCGTCAGATCGCTTAGCAGCTCAAGGATCTCCACCTGATAGCGCAGGTCGAGGAAGGTCGTCGGCTCATCCAGCAGGATGGTGGCGGTTTGCTGCGCCAGCGCCATCGCGATCCAGCAGCGCTGCCGCTGGCCGCCGGAGAGGCTGTCAACCGGCAAATGGGCTAAGTCCAGCGTGCCGGTCAGGCGCATGGCATCGTTTACCGCCTGCTCATCCTGTGCCGACCACTGGCGCATAAAGTGCTGCCAGGGATAACGCCCGCGTGATACCAGCTCAAATACCGTCAGTCCTTCCGGCAGCAGCGGTGACTGTGGCAGCATGCCAAGCTGGCGCGCCACGGCTTTGGTAGGCTGATGATGGATGGATTTACCGTCCAGACGTACGCTGCCGCCGAGCGGGTTAAGCATACGCGCAATAGTGGTCAACAACGTGGATTTCCCGGAGCCGTTAGCCCCGACCAGTACCGTCAGCTTCCCACGGGGAATGGTCAGGCTGACATCATCAACAATGCGCTGTTTACCGTAGCCGGCTGACAGCCGATCGAGGACGATACCCTGTTCTGTGGGCGCGCCGTATGCGCCAACATCGTTTTCCACCTGCTGTGGCATGTCCAACTCCTGCTGCGCACGGCATGGCGATAAAGCCCGTGCGTACATAGCGATTAAATAAAAATAAATCTCATTCTCTTTTGCGATCATGCGGAGAACGGCTGTAGTAGTCAAGAATTAAAGCCCTGCTTATCAGTCGGATTTATTACCTCTAACCATGCTGCGAAATGAAAACGAATTACAAACCCATCCTATTGATAAAATACGATTTAAATAAAAAAATACGCACTGTTAGTGGGCCATTAAGCCGCTTATTTACCGTCGTATTATTTGTTATTTCTTTCGTTTACTACTACATCACTACATGTTTGAATGATTCTCAATTACATATCTGCGCCACGTCAGGCGGACATAACAGATAGAAAAGCGCTGATGCCATTGGACGGGCAATGACTTTACCAACCCCTTCTCATTTAACTGAAAAATGCGAAGCCTGCGGGAAATAACATAAATGACAGAGTTAATACCTTCTTTTCTGGGGAAAAAAGGGCGTGAATTATTTTCAGTGCTGTTTATCGGGGCGCTGAGCACACCGACGGCGATGGCGGAAAAAAAACCGCCCTCCGCGGTCAGCACGGCCGCCAGCGATGGCGGCACCCTGACGGTCGAAGCCAGCAGCTCCGCTGCCGATACGCCGATGACTTCCGGCTATCAGCCGCTGAATTCCTCAACCGCCACCCTGACTACCCTGCCGCTGCTGGATATTCCCCAGGTGGTGAACACCGTCAGCGACAGGGTGATTGCCGACCAGCATGCCACCACGCTGGACGAGGTGTTGAACAACGTCAGTAACGTGGTGCAGACCAATACACTCGGCGGCACCCAGGACGCGTTTGTACGCCGGGGGTTCGGCAGTAATCGTGACGGTTCGGTGATGACCAACGGCCTGAAAACCGTGCTGCCGCGCAGTTTCAATGCCGCCACGGAGCGCGTTGAGGTTCTGAAGGGCCCGGCCTCCACCCTGTACGGCATTCTCGATCCGGGCGGCTTGATCAACGTGGTGACTAAACGGCCAGAAACCACCTTCGGCGGCTCCCTTCAGGCAACCTCAACCAGTTTTGGCGGCGGAACCGGCAGCGTTGATATTACAGGGCCGATTGAAGGCACCCGCCTGGCGTATCGCCTGATTGGCTCTTATCAGCATGAGGACTACTGGCGCAACTTTGGCAAGGAGCGCGGCAGCTTTATCGCCCCGTCACTGAGCTGGTTCGGCGACGATGCCACCGTAAACATCTCTTATTCACACCGTAACTACTCTACGCCTTTTGACCGCGGCACCATTTTTGATTTAAACACCGGCCATGCGGTGAACGTCAGTCGTGAAACGCGTTTTGACGAGGCGTATAACGTCACCGACGGCGCGTCCGATCTCGCGCAGCTGAACGCCGAATACCGTATTGATAACCAGTGGACCGCAAAATTCGATTACAGCTTCAGCCAGGACAAGTACAGCGATAATCAGGCGCGCGTGATGGCCTACGATGCCACCAGCGGCACGCTGACACGGCGCGTTGACGCAACCCAGGGATCGACCCAGCGCCAGCACGCGGCACGCGCCGATCTACAGGGCAATGTGAACATCGGCGGGTTCTATAATGAGATCCTGACCGGGATCGCCTACGAGAACTACGATCTGCTGCGTACCGATATGATCCGCTGTAAAAACGTGAAAGATTTCAATATCTACCGTCCATCCTACGGTTCGACAGGAACCTGTAGCAGCGTGTCGGCCTCCGACAGCGATCAGCGTATCCAGCAGGTGAGCTACTCTGCCTACGTCCAGGATGCGCTCTACCTGACCGACAGGTGGATTGCGGTCAGCGCCGTGCGCTACCAGTATTTCACCGAATTTGCCGGAAAAGGCCGTCCGTTTAACACCAATACCGACAGCCGTGACAGCGCCTGGGTACCAAAATTTGGCCTGGTCTACAAAGCAACGCCAAACGTATCGCTGTTTGGTAACGTTTCGCGTTCGTTTATGCCGCAGTATTCGATTGCCAGCTATATCGGTGAGCTGCCGCCGGAAACCGCTACGGCTTATGAGGTGGGGGCCAAATTCGATCTGTTCAGCGGCGTGACCGCTAACGTTACGCTGTTTAATATCGACAAGCGCAATGTGCTGTACACCGAGACGGTCGGTGACGAAAGCGTGGCGAAAACCGCCGGTAAAGTCCGTTCACGCGGCGTTGAGGTGGACGTTGCCGGTGCGTTAACGCAGAACGTTAACCTGATCGCCAGCTACGGCTATACCGATGCCAAAGTACTGGAAGATCCCGATTATAAAGGCAAGGTGCTGCCTAACGTTCCGCGCCACACCGGATCGCTGTTCCTGACGTACGATTTCCATAACGTTATCGGCGGCAATACGCTGACCGTTGGCGGCGGTGGCCATGCGGTGAGCCGCCGTTCGGGTGACAACGCTGAAAACTACTCATTACAGGGCTATGCGGTGGCCGATGCGTTTGCCGCTTACAAAATTAAGACGCGGCATCCGGTGACCCTGCAAGTTAACGTCAAGAACCTGTTCGACAAGACGTATTACACCTCATCTATCGCCACCAACAATCTGTCCAACCAGATTGGCGATCCGCGTGAGGTGCAGTTTACCGTGAAGATGGATTTCTAACCGCCTGCCTTGGCCAGAGTCGACTGAAAACAGAGGTCGATTCTGGCTTAATCAGCCATGAAGGATTACCCTCCCCCCCGCTGCCATACTCCTGGCGGATCACATTAGCTCTCATTTCACCCGCGTCGATGCAGATTAAACATTTCGCTAATTCGTTTATAGCCAGATCGTCTGCATTGATATATTTACAGCGTTTATTTTTACCCATCGGTGATAACGACACGATCGAAATAAAGAGATAAAAAACAGCCTCTGACGTTTCTAAAAAGTGGACTGGTTCCTGTTAGTAATAAACGACGGCTTTTATATTTTGCATTTTTTCAGCCAGATCGCGATAACGAATCATCCCGGTCAGGTATTTTTTGCTGTGATCCCCCCGCCCTGGCACAAAGCGCCGCCAGACCCGCCGGCACGCTGAAAGACAGCACCAGGGCAGGACGGCAGAGGCCCGCGCATCCTTAATAAGAATGGTTATCAGACTTATTTAAACTATTAATGAAAGGGGTTTAAATAATGGAATGATTATCAATAACTTTAAAAAAACGAAACGGGAATATTAATTTAGCCACTGCTATAATTAATCATGTTTATTTGCGCACAACATGTGCATAATGCACCGAAATCACCTGTTCAATACTGCCCATAGGGTAAAGGAGTCACCATGCTGACTAACGAAATGACCGCTCAGCTGAACGATCAGCTGAATCTGGAATTCTATTCTGCCAACCTGTACCTGCAGATGAGCGCATGGTGCAACAACAAAGGATTTGAAGGCGCTGCCGCTTTCCTACATGAGCATTCGGTAGAAGAGATGCAGCATATGCAGCGTCTGTTTAACTACCTGAGCGATACCGGCGCAATGCCGGTGCTGGGGACTATTGATGCGCCCCCGGTAACCTTTAACTCTCTGCACGAAGTGCTGGAGCAGGCGTATCAGCACGAGCAGCTGATCACCGCCAAGATCAATGAGCTGGCACATTCCGCGATCACCACTCAGGATTACTCAACGTTCAACTTCCTGCAGTGGTATGTCGCCGAGCAGCACGAAGAAGAGAAACTGTTCAAATCCGTGCTGGATAAACTGGCGCTGGTCGGTAACAGCGGTCAGGCCCTGTTCTTCGTGGATAAAGACCTGAAGAAAATGAGCGAGCCCGGCGCACATCCTCAGGCTTAAGCCTTCAGCGACTTCGCTTAAAAAAGGCGGCCCTGTTTCAGCGGCCGCCTTTTTTTATGCCGCCGCGCTTACCGCGCGCTCGCCGGCAATGTCACCCAGTAGCCAGGCTGATAATCTATCGGCAGGAAACGCTGATAAAACTCACGGAAAGTCGCATCCGGGTCGATATCTTTAAACAGCTCGGGATGCAGCCACTTGGCCAGCGCCTGAATGGCGACAAACTGATACGGGCTGTCGTAGAACTGGTGCCAGATAGCGTGCGCGTTGCCATCAGTGGCAACCGGCAAAGTACGGAATGCGGGCCGCGCCATCAGTGCGGTCAAACGCTGGCGGGCAACGGCTAAATCAGCCCCGGGCCCAACCCCCACCCAGCCGCCTGCGGTATTGTAGTTTTTCCAGTTGGCCCCGGTGACCACCACCACATCCGGACGCGCGGCAATAATCTGTTCGGGATTGAGCATGCCAAAGGTGCCGGGGATCAGCTCTTTGGCGATGTTGACGCCTCCGGCAACTTCAACCATGCGGCCAAAGTTCTCATCACCGAATGACATGCAGCACTCTTCCGTGTAGCCCCCCGCACGGTCCAGCATCACCTTCGGTCGTTTGCCCTGGAAGTTTTTCAGTCGGTCAGTCACGATATCGATCTGCCGCTGGCGAAAGGCAACGATCTCTTCCGCTCGCGCTGACTTACCCACCAGCTGTCCCATGATGCGAATACTTTTTTCAGCATTTTCGAAGGGCTTTTCACGAAAGTCGATAAACACAACCGGGATGCCCAGCTTGCTGAGTTTCTCGGTCAGTTTGGACTCGTCGGTCGCGGCTTTAGACTCAAGGTTCATCAGCACCAAATCAGGTTTCAGCGTCAGAGCCTGTTCAATGTTAAAGGTGCCGTCCTTCGCGCCGCCAAAGGTCGGTAAGGTGGCAATAGACGGATATTTCTTGGCGTAAATCTGATAGCTGTCGAAATCGGCCTTGGGCAGATCGTCACGCCAGCCGACCACGCGTTTAAATGGCGCATCGGTATCAAAGGCGGCTAGCAGATAAATCTGTCGTCCTTCTCCGAGGATCACTCGCTGTACTTCGGACTTAATTTCAACTTTACGCCCGCTGACGTCTTCCACCACGAAGGGTGCCGCCAGAAGCGTCGCTGACGTGAGCAAACCGCCAGCCAAAACCCATAATTTACCCCAGAATGTCATAGCCAACCCCATACAAAAGAAAATGATTATTATTATCAATCCCAAAGCTGCCCCCGGATGCTACGACGAATAAAAAGCAATGACAATATGTGTCAGGAAATTTCTTAAGATGTCTGGGGGCGGGAAGAAGAGATAGAGCAGATATGGGCGAAGGTGCCGGGGTATAGCAGCCTGCGCCCATTTTATCGATGGTGGTTAGCGCGCTGCGGCTACCGCATCGTGCAGGTTCAGGCGCTGCCAGAAGCTCTGGTCGGCATTTCCCGACAGCGGATAGCCGCCCGCCAGCGCCGTCTTCACCATCAGCTGACGGCGCTGCGCCGCACTAAGATGAGGTAACGGCGCTTCCAGCAGCACTTCAGCCCCTTGCGGCACCACCAGCGGTGACGGCGCTGCCGTTTCGCGCGGCAGGTTGTAGGTGAGGGTAAAGCGGTAGAAGGTCTGCATGGATGCCGCCGCGTAAGGATCGTCTTTTAACGGCACTTTCGCACAGGCAGATAGCGACATACCGCACTCTTTCTCCAGCGCCGTACGTAACTGCCGTTTCGCCTCATCGAACAGGGAACGATACTGCGGATCGTTAAGATAATGTGCCAGGTTACGCTGCGCCACCATGCGCGAACCCATGACGTCCAGCGGGTAGTGTACGCCGAGCACAACGCGCGAATAGCCGTAGCGCGCCGCGCGATCCACCAACGGAACAAAGCGTTCCGGCACCATTTGAGCCATCAGCAGCGCATCGGTATAGCCAGTATTGGTATGGCCGCTAGGGAAGGCGCCGCCGTCCGCCGTGTACGGATGGTTATCTTTGACGATGGCGCTGTCCGGTACAAGATGGATCGTGTTAGCTGGGATCAGGAACGGGCGCGGATAGCCAAAATGCTTTTTCGCTTCGCTGGTGCTGACCTCGCTGGCCTTGATCAGCGCCGCGGCTTTGCTTAACTCACCTTTGTTATAGGCGCGGATAAAAGCCTGCCCAAGCCGAGGCCCCAGCGCATCGGCCAGGAAAAAGAGATAATTCTGTCCTTCGGCGTCGACCAGCGCCTGCTGCCGCAGTCCGCTGGTCGCATTGAGATTGATCGTTTCCACCGTTGCCAGGTTCTGCCGCAGCGTATTTTTAGGCAGACTGCTAAAGGTTTCCAGCAGGGCAATCCCCGCCTGCTGCTGCTCTTTTTTCGCAAAATCGTAGCCGGTGGATTTCAACCAGGCCTTATCTGCCAGCGCCTGGCCCTGCCCGGCACCCTCCAGCTGGCTGCGGGTTAGCGTGCCGCTCTCGCCTTTGATGCTGTCGAGCAGCGAACGATGTATTTGATTTTCCAGTTCAACAAAAGCAGTACTTCTGCCAGCCGCGGTGGTTTCATTCGCCATCGCCGCCACCTGCGGCAGATCGGCGGCGTTTTTAGCCTGGGTAAATGGGCTGAGCAACAGTGCGGCGGTCAGTAACGTGAAGCGAAAACGCATAAATTATCCTTTTTATCATCATAAATTTAACCTTGCCGACAGGCAGGCTAAGGGCAAAAGATGACGTTTTTATGGCAATTCATATTCGGTAACAGATAAGTCCCCGGGATTTTATCCGGCGCTGTCCTGCTTCGATGTCGGCTGATGAGGTGCGATATAGCGCTGGTAGCGGCTCTCTTTCAACATCGTGATATCGACCAGGACCAGTCCATCAATACAGTGATTAAAATCCGGATCGCAGCCAAAATCGATGAACTGCACCCCGCCCGCTTCGCACAATTCGGAATATTGTTTGTATAAAGGTGGGATCGCGCTGCCGAGGTTGCCCAGCAGCTGCTTTAATCGCTTCAAATCCTCGCCGTAATTATCGCCGCTGAACTGCGCCAGCACAGCCGGTAGAGAAGCCGGATAAGGTCGGCGCGAGGTCGCCAGCGGCAGCTCAGCCGCAAAGTACAGGCGATAAAACGCAACCAGCAGATCGCGTGCCGCCAGCGGCAGACTGCCGGAGATAGACACCGGGCCAAAAAGATAGCGATACTGCGGGTACCTCGCCAGATAAACGCCGATCCCCATCCACAAATAATCAAGACCGCGTTTACCCCAGTAGGCCGGCTGAATAAAGCTGCGCCCCAGCTCAATCCCCTGCATCAGCACCGGATCCATTCGATGGTCGTAATGAAACAGGCTATGACTGTAAATACCGTCCAGCCCTTTGTCCTCAAGCTGCCGTGCCGTAGGGATAAAACGATAGGCGCCCACGATCTCCAGGGCCGCCTCATCCCACAGGATCAGGTGATAATAATCATCGTCAAAATCGTCGAGATCGCGCCGCTTACCGCTACCCTCTCCCACCGCCCGGAAGGCAATTTCGCGCAGTCGCCCCAGTTCGCGCAGAATGGGCACATATTCTTCACCATTTCGGCGATAAAGCCAGACGGTTTTACCGTCCGGCAGCTTCCCCAGTACCTCACAGTCACCCAGCACACGTTTTAGCACCGCGCGATCTTCGGCACGCGCGATGGCCGCTTCGGTTTGGAAGAGTCCGGGTTTGCCCTGCGCAATATGGTAAAGATGTTCGCGAAAGCGGGCCGCCAGCGCCTTCGCCGGGGGACGGCCATCGTACCAGCTGGCCCAGGGGATACGCCTGCCGACGATCAGCTTTAGCCGCGTGCCGCGTTTGTTAAACATCTCTTTAAACAGCAACAGCGTCGACAGCGGCCGATACATGACGGAAGTGAGATAGAACAAAAGGCTGTTGTGACCGCTAATGTGAACCGGCACGATGGGGGCACGAAAACGCGCGGCAAGCCGTAAAAAACCGTGGTTCCACGACCTGTCCCTGATCCCCTGTTTCCCCAGGCGGGAGACCTCTCCAGCCGGGAAGAAAATCAGTACCCCCTGCTGCTCCAGCTGCTGCTGCATGCTCTCAACCTGCTGGCGGCTGGTGCGCTTGCCCATGTTGTCTACCGGCAAAATCAGGCTATCCAACGATCCCATACGGCTCAACAAACGATTAGTGACGATTTTTACATCACGCCGCACCTGTGACACCGCATGCAACATTGCCAGCCCGTCCAGAGTACCAAGAGGATGATTAGCCACAATGACCACTGGCCCATGGCTGGGAATCTGTTCCAGATCGCGCTCGCTCAGTTCACAGCTGATGTCCAAATATTCGAGCACCTGCTCGACCCTATCCAGCCCTTTCAGATGCCTGTTTCGGTGGCTGAAAAGCTGGATCTCTTTTTCATGTAGCAGATATCGCAACAGGCTTTTCTGCCAGTCCGAGGCCTGATATTCGGGACGCAAATCGTTAAGTAGGCTTTCGACGGTAAGCACAGGCTAATCTCCGGGAACGTTACCGGTACGCTACCCCGCCTAAATGACGGTTCGATATCAAAGAGATGACAAAAAAATAATTCAGCATTAAGAAAAAGACAGTCTGGTTTAGCATTCACATTCGCGTTTAATGATGTCGGTTTTTGTTACAGGAGAAAAGGAACGACATCGTCAGGCCGTCTGCACCTGACGATATAAATCATTAAATTTATCGCTGCTTTTGGCCTTAATTAATTATCAGACTTAGTAATAATAACCGTTTATAATCGGCCCGCATGCGGTGAGGATAATGTCAACTTTGACGGTGAAATCTGTTATTACGTGGATACTCACATTTATTTCGATGATATACGGCGACTATGACTGTGGATTGTATTATTAATCACTGGGGCGTTGATTTTGCTTCCGGTACTTTACTCCATCAGGACAGCGGCGAACAACGCCGTTTGGGGGAGTATCAGCTCAAGCTACTGCGCGTACTGGCGGAAAATGCCGGAAAGACTTTTTCGCGTGAAGAGTTAAATCATCTTGTCTGGGAACGACGTGTAATTGGCAATAACAGCCTGCCGAATGCCATCCATGCGCTGCGTGTAGCGCTTGAGGATGATGGCAAGCTACAGAAGGTTATCAAGACCATTCCCAAAAAGGGCTATATTCTTGAGGCCGAATTTTGTGAGATGCTCTCCAATCCCCAATCTAAGACGCAGATGTCAGAAGCCGACGCGGCGATTGAGCAACATGCGCAGGCGGAGCCCGAGCTCGAGACTGCCGTTTCGCACCCGTCGTACAGCGCCCCAGGATCTGAACATCATCAGAAGCCCGCCGCCCGTAAGCTGTGGTATTGGCTGGTGCCTTTACAGGCCGTTCTTTTAATCGCTTTGCTTGTCTGGATGCTGATACCCCGCGATTTCTGGTTCCGCACGCAAATACGCGAGCAGGACGCGGGGGTTTACAGCAATATTCGCCTGCTTGAATTACACCGCCGCAATGAGAAAACCTCTGCCGCTGGCGAATTAAGCAAACAGCTGGAGCCCGCTTTTTATTCTCTCAACCAGATTTTAAAAAACAAGCAGGTCAATATGGAGGTGTTCTTTTTTTCATCCGGCGTTTCGCTCAACTACACGCTGACGTTGAAAAGCCGCTGCGGCAGCAAGCAGCTGGCAATGAATATCGTTAACTGGCGTATGAATGGCAATCTGCTTAGCGCGTTGATCTATCGGGAAAGTGAGAGAAAGCTGAATGAAATGGCGAACTGCGTCAATTAGTTTACTGTTGGCCACCCTGGCGATAGTGCTGGTGGCCGCTCTGATGAAACGGCTGCCAGGTCAGCAGGAAGTTCTGCTGTCTTCCGAATTTGCCGCAGAGGATCTGCAACTGGGATACTACGATCTGCTGTCTCGGCAGCGTGAAGTTTATGACTCCAGTATTGTCTCCCATGACAAAACCTCGATCATGACGCTAACCAGCCCTAATGATAGCCGCTTTGTGCTTAAAATTTATTTGCAGCAGCACAACTCGATTTTTAAAGGCGTCACGTTTGATTATCAGCTGGTTTATTTTGCAGAGAGCCATCAGGCGCGCATGATCAAAAGCATTATTGGGGATTCCGGGCGTAACGGGATTGCATTTGTCACGCTTCATTTTGAAGACAAACGCCTGATCGTTACGCCCTCGGGGCAGATCTACAGCTACCGTTAAATTAACGATCGATAAACCTCGCCTGCCAGTTGGCGAGGGTTTTGGGGAGCGTCTTTTTATCGTTTTCGGTGGTCACGTAGTGCAGCTTTACCCCCTTTCCTTCATCCGCTGGCTCCAGGCGTAGCGCCCATATTTTTCCCTGTGGGCTGGTCATTATCATCGCCGCTTTTCGATTCGCCAGACCTTTTACCCACAGAACCATCACGGTTGCCCCAATATTGTCGAGATCCCTTCCTCTGGCAAAATCCGTAGCGGTATCGACATACTGCTGATAATCCGTACCCACCAGCTGGCGGAATTTATCATCCGTTGCCCGATCGGTGAAAATCCCGATACTGAGCAAGGTCGCGGGCGGACGCGGATCGGTCTGGCCCTTTATATAGATACCGTCAATGGCCATCTCACCCGGCAAGAGCAGGCTGCAACTGCCGGCGCTATCACTACTGACTTTTAACCTGCCGTCTGCCAGCGGCACCAGAATAATGGCGCAATCTCCACCCCAGTTAATTTTATCGGTAAAACCAACGCCGGAATAACGGTGCACATCGCCCGCGAAAACCGAGTGGTTGACGCCGCCTTTTACGTTGCCATCCATATGGAATTGCTGACCGTCGTATCCGCTAATCAGGATATTGCCGCTGCTGCCAGAGGGGGCGGTGCTGTTCCACCACATCCCTTCCCAGTCAAACGGACGATCGGCCCCGTACAGCTGGCCAATCTGCCTGAGATAAGCGCCGCGAAGGCAGCGGGTATTGGTACACCAGGGCGATCCCTGACGCTGGGGCGCAACCAGCAGAGCGGCATGATGTGGATCTTCAGTCATCCGCTGATGGAAAGCATCATTGTACAGCCGATCGAGCCAGAGCAACTGGGGATTCGTACAGACGGTGTATTCCGCCATATTTGACGTTCGCCCACAGTCCAGAGCACGTGCCGGATCTATCGCGGCTATCAGCCACGCGAAAACGAATAATGGAAGGATTTTTTTTAACGTCATTTTTTCACCCACTATGAGGCATGCGCACAGCCCCTGCATGAAGCCGAGAGTCTACACATTGCGATGTCAGCTGGCTACTTCGCACTGGGACATAGGCCACTGTTATAACTTATTTAACCTAAACTGTGTCTGCCGTTATGACTGAAACCAGGGTCTAATGACATTCTGCCCGACATGTCTATCGGAGATATAAAATGGAAGAAGTGAAACAGATACTACTGCGCGAGATCGACACGTTAAACCGCGAGGAAAAGCGTGATAACAAACCCCGTTTCAGCTTTCAGTTCCTGAAGACCCATCCCGGACTCTGGGCATCCATGTATGGCTGCTACGCGTTGACCGTTGCACTGATTTTCACCACCGACTTTCTCGGCTGGCCTGCATTTTGGGGAGCAACGGTGTTTGTTCTGCTGATGAGTGGCCTGATGCTGATGGATATCAATCCCCGGTATCGCTTTGAAGACATTGACACGCTTGACCTGCGCGTTTGCTACAACGGCGAATGGTATTATGTGCGCACCCTTTCTCAACAGGCGGTGGCGGATATTCTCGCCGCTGATAACGTTCCCGATAACATCAAGCAGGGCATCCGTAAACTGCTGTCGCTGAAGGGCGAAGTGGATTTCTACGATGTGTTCCACCTCACCTGGGGGCAAAAACGCGCGGCCACGGTATAGGGTATCCGTCGTGGATACGGGAAGACCGCCCCGGCACGCTAAATGTCAATACATTCGGCGATCAGCCGTCCCAGGGTGGCTACCGCCTTTTCCTGCGACGCATTCCACCAGGCGGTGTTAAAACGGAAGTAGTTGGCGTACTGCTCGCTGGAGGAAAACATTTTGCCCGGCGCAATGCTGATATCGTGACGCAGAGCGCGATAACACAGCCCGGTCGTATCAACCTGTCTGGGCAGTTCAATCCACAAAAAATAGCCGCCGCGTGAATCATTGATCTGCGCTCCGGTCGGCAGGTATTTTTTCAGCGCCTGACGCGCCAAGTTCTTACGCTGCTCCAGCACCTGACGCAGACGCCGCAGGTGGCGGTCATAGCTTCCGGTACCCAGATAGGTTGCCAGCGCCTGCTGCATCGGCGCACTGGTCGACAGCGTGCTCATCAACTGCAATCGTTGAATGCGCTGGGCATGTTTACCCGCCGCCACCCAGCCGACACGAAACCCTGCCACCAGATTTTTTGAAAACGAAGAGCAGTGCAGAACATTATCATGGCGGTCAAATGCCTTTGCCGGTAGCGGCTTCTCGCTGCCAAAATAGAGTTCACTGTAGACATCGTCCTCAATCAGCGTGACGTTATATTGCGCCAGCAGCGCCACCAGCCGCTGCTTCTTCTCACTGCTTAGCGTGCAGCCCACCGGATTCTGCTGGTTAGTCATCATCCACAGCGCTTTTATCGGCCAGCGTTCCAGCGCACGCTCCAGCTCATCGAGATCGATGCCGGTTTGCGGATCGGTGGCGATAGCCACCGACCTGAGCTTGAGTCGTTCAATGGCCTGTAGCGCGCCATAAAAAGAGGGGTTTTCAATCGCCACCCAGTCTCCCGGCTCTGTTAGCGCCTGCAGGCTGAGGTTCAACGCTTCCAGCGCCCCGTTGGTGATAACAATATCATCCGGCGAAACCTGAATGCCCTGTAAGGCATAACGCTGCGCCAGCGTTTTGCGCAGCGCTTCATTACCGGGGGGCAAATTATGCAGGGCATCTACCGCTTTCATACTGTGCGAAACGGTAGTCAATGCACGCATCATCTGGCGTTGGGGAAACAGTTCCGGGTCGGGAAAGGCCGATCCAAACGGCACAATGCGCGGATCGCGGCAGGCCTGCAATACATCAAAAATAAAGGCGTTGATATCCACGGATTCAGCAAGCTGCACCTTCTGGTGGCTGGACGGCTGGCTAAGGAATTCGGCGTGAGGCGCAACAAAGTAGCCTGACTGTGGGCGAGACTGGATTAATCCCTGGCTTTCCAGTACCTGGTAAGCATGCATCACCGTCATCAGGCTCATGCTGCTCAACCTGACCTGATCGCGTAGCGAAGGCAACTTCTCTCCCGGCAACCATATTTCAGATTCTATTTGCTGGCGGATTAGCGCCACCAATTGTTCATATTTTGCCACTGCGCTACAACCCGCTACCATCAATGAGAGCTTAACAGTATATACCCTTATTCTTCAGGTTGCAGATGGTCCTAAAATAACAGCACGCGGGGTCACGTTCGTACTGCCATCAGAAACCAGGTGATATGATTGATAAAGATAGTTAACTAAATAATGATATTTTGACCCAGTGAAAAACGGCTAAAGTTCGTTCTCAGGCTGGGAAATAAAACCGACCTTCTATGAAAACAATTAAAACAATAGATTACATTTTTTATACATAGCGATATTCTTATATATTAATACGCCATTATATTTCACTTCACATAACAGATTTATTCACTTTATAGTTGCTTCAGATAACTCCAAATCAGTTAACAGGAGTTACTGATATAGGTTGTTAAAATTAATTCCCCTGTCACATTTTCGCACTTATTTCTTATGCTGCTTTTAATTGCAGACAATAAGACTTCATCAGGAAAAAAAAACCTTTTCACTCTGATAAGTAAGGAATAGTTATGAAAATGAAGCTTTTCTTGCTGGGCTGTGGTCTTGGACTCGGCGTCGTTTCGTCAGGTTATGCTGCAACCGCCACGGGCACCATCAACGCAACCCTTAATTTGACCAACAACTGCCTGGTTAATGGACAACCGGGAACGACCGGCATTAACTTCGGTAGCTTGAACTTCGGTACCAGCCCGTCAACGTTCACCACTCTGAACGCCTCGGTGGCCGGATCCGCGGGTAGCGGTATCTACATTAACTGCAGCGCTGGTGACACCTATACCGTTGCCATCACCGGCAGTAATACCGCGCCTGCTACGGTGTTCGGCACCGTAACCTCCGCGCCGAGGTACCTGATCAGCACCACGCAGGCCACAACGGCTATTGCCTATACGCTCTATCCGACAGCAGCCTCAAGCACGCCGATCGCCAACAATACCAATTTGACGGCAAACGGTACTCCTGACCCGGTACTGGGATCAAACTATCAGATCTTCGGTCGAATTACCGGAGGCGGTGACAATGCCGCCATTCCGGAAGGCACTTACACGGATGTGATTAACGTTGCTATAACCTACTGATTTTTGTCCCGGGGAACTTATTGTGCCATATCGGGCTTCTCTGTTTGCGGGCGTTATGCGCCCGCTTATTCCGCTACTGCTGCTGTTCAGCAGTAGCGGATGGTCGTTACCAACCCAACCCTTTGCGGTTAACGCCGTTATCGTCAACGGCTGCGTGATATCCGGCACCAATACCGGGGTATATGGCGCGCTGAATTTTGGCTCTCTGCCTGCCATTGGCACCTACAGCGCCAATGCCAGTCTGGTTCAGAATACGACCATTACGCTGGCCTGCCCCCCCGGCACCGTGCTCAGTATGAGTATTAACGGTGGCAGTTACTATGCCAACGGCAGCCGTAATCTGCAACGGACGGGCGGGGCTAACCTGGTGGCTTACAGCCTGTACAGCAACGCCGCTCTGACTACCGCCATTCCGGTTAACCAGAACGTGACGCTGAGCTACAGCAATGCGAACAATATTACTTTACCTGTTTATGGTCATCTTCAGGTAACAGGGGTTAACACTGCCGGTAGCTATACCGACACCTTGACGGTGACGCTGAGCTGGTAACTTTGCTACAAGGAGCAATAAAGGATGATGGCATTACCGCGTATTTCCGGGCTGTTATTGGTTGCGCTAAGCATGCTGCCTTCACCGGGCAGCCACGCAGCGAACTCCGTGATGATCTGGCCTATTGACCCCAAAATCAATAGCGATGACAAAGCCGCCGAGCTCTGGCTGGAGAATCGCGGTACCAGCACGACATTAATGCAGGTTCGGGTATTTCAGTGGCAGCAGAACCAGGGTCAGGAACAGTTCCAGACCCAGCAACAGGTCATGGCCAGCCCGCCGATGGTGCGCATCGAGCCCGGGAAAAGACAGCAGATACGCTTAATCAAGCAGGTTCCTCCCGCTGCGGGTCAGGAGATTGCCTACCGTATAGTACTGGATGAGATCCCGACTCCGCACCCTCAGGAAGAGAATAATGTCGGGCTTAACCTACAGATGCGTTACTCGGTGCCGCTGTTTGTCTACGGTGCCGGGCTGGGGGCAAATAACATCAAGCCAACTCTGAGCTGGCGGCTGGTGAATCAGGGGAAACAGCAGGCTATTGAGATTACCAACCGCGGCAATGGTCATGTGCGCCTGAGCAACGTATCTTTGGGTGGCCGCAGCATCACCGACAGCCTGATGGGCTATGTGCTGGCTAACGGCAGCCATACTTTCACATTGCCGTTTCCGCCCCCGGCCGGTGCTGAACTGAGCGCCCAGTTGGGCACGAAAGGCACCTGGCGCAGCAGCGCAGAGCGGTAGCCCATGCAAAGACGCCGCACCGCCTCATTACACCGTCGCACCCTGGCGATTACCGGGCTATTGAGCTGCCTGACCTCGTCAGGTGTCAGCGCTGAAACGTTTAACGGACTCCCGCCACCGCCGCCCGCCGCGACGTCGACAAGAGAGAAACAAACCTGGACGCTGGCACTGATAATCAATGGCCGTGATACGGGTGAGCTGATCCCAGTGCAGTTTAAGGATAACCATTATCTGATCCGCGCCAGCGATCTGCTTCGCGCCGGCATCCCAAATTCGCGCATCACCTCCACCATTATGGATGTTTCCGCAATGGATCGGGTGAAAGCGAGCTACGACAGTCAGGGCCAGCGCATCGTGCTGACCGTACCCGCTGATTGGTTACCGCAGCAGAGCTTCAGCGGCGCGGCGCACAACGGAGAATACTACGCCGGGCGCAGCAGTAGCGGGGCTTTGCTCAATTACGATTTCTATACCAGCCAGAACCGGGGCAGTGGTTCACATCTGTCTGCCTGGAATGAGCTGCGTCTTTTTGGCAACAGCGGTCAGTTTGCCAGCAACGGCATCTGGCAACAGCAGCTCTCTGGGTCATCAGGCTATCAGCAGGATGGCTATACGCGCTATGACACCTGGTGGACTATCGAAAATGAAGAAAATGCTCAGACGCTACGCGTCGGAGATCTGGTCACCGACGCGCTGGCGTGGAGCAGCAGCGTACGTCTCGGCGGAGTTCAGTTTGGACGTGATTTCTCGGTGCGGCCGGATTTAATTACCTATCCCCTGCCCGCATTTTCCGGTCAGGCGGCGGTACCCTCGACCGTCGATCTGTTTGTCAATGGCTATAGAAACAGCAGCAACAGCGTTCAGCCGGGGCCGTTTTCTCTGACCAATATGCCGTTTGTCAACGGCGCAGGTGAAGCGGTGGTGGTGACCACCGATGCGCTCGGACGCCGCGTGAGTACTACTTTGCCTTTTTATGTTGCCAGCGCACTGCTGAAGAAAGGCCTCTCTGACTATTCAATATCTGGCGGCGCACTGCGTGAAAACTACGGCTTAAACAGCTTTGATTATGGCCAGGCGGCGGGTAGCGGATCCTACCGCTATGGGGCAACTGACTGGCTTACGCTGGAAAGTCATGCTGAAGCCGCAAAATCGCTGGCGCTGGGCGGCGGCGGGTTGCAGATGGGGATCGGACCTTACGGGGTCATAAACGGTGCCGTCAGCCAAAGCCAGATGCAGGGGCAGAGTGGCAACCAGTACAACTGGGGCTATCAGTATAGCGCCAGTCGTTACAGCGTCGGTTTTCAACAAACCGTTCGTTCCGCTGAGTTCGCTAACCTTGCCCTCTATGGCGAGCAGCAGGCTTCAAACACGCTTACATTCGCTTCTCTCAGCCGCCGCAGCGCGCAATATAGCGCCAGCCTGGCGCTGGACAGGTTCGGCAACCTCGGGGCCGCGTTGATTGATATCACCCCCAGTACCGGGGAGCGCACCCGACTGTTAAACCTGTCGTGGAGTAAAACCCTGTGGGCAAACAGCAGCCTGTACCTGTCCGCCACCCGCGACCAGCAGGAGGGAAGCTGGTCAGGCGCGCTTTCGCTGGTCATACCGTTTAGCGATCTGAGCAACGTCAGCACGACGATGCAGCGCGATGCGCAGGGCAATAACTCACAGCGCATCGATGTCTCCCGGGCTATGCCGTCTGATGGTGGCTTCGCCTACGATGCCGCCTGGGCCAACCAGAGCATCAATGGTGATTACCGTCAGGCCACGGTGCAATGGCGCAATAATAAGCTGGACGCATCGGCCGGCTTCTATGGTGATGACAGTTACAATACGCGCTGGGCAGAGCTGAGCGGCTCGCTGATCCTGATGGACAATAGCCTGTTTGCCGCTAATCAGGTGAACGACGCCTTTGTGCTGGTAAAAACCGATTACCCGGATATCAAAGTCAGTTATGAAAATCAGCTGATGGGTAAAACCGACAGCAATGGCTATTTGCTGGTTCCACGGGTTAGCGCCTGGTATCCGGCAAAATACGAAATTAACACGCTCGACCTGCCTGCTGATATGACCAGCGCCAGCGTGGAACAACGTTTTGCGGTCAGACGGCAAAGCGGCTATCTGCTGAACTTCCCGATAAAACCACTGCGCGCTGCCAACGTCATCCTGCACGACCAGCACGGCGACCCGCTGCCGGTATCCACCATCATTACCCGCGACGGGCAACAGGATGAGTATGTCGGCTACGATGGGATTGTCTGGATGGAAAACCTGACCGTGCGCAATGTTATTCGTGCCGATACCCCTGACGGACGCCACTGCAACGCAGAACTGACGGTCGCAGAGACTAAACCGAAATCACTGATGACCTACGGCCCTCTGGTCTGCGTCCTGTCATCGTCACCCATGGGAGCAAATCAATGAAAAAACGGCTATTACTGTGTACCTTTTTGCTGATGATGGGGTATTCCCTGGCAGGGCGGGCGGCATGTAGCATCAGTCCCACCAGCGTGAACGCCAGCCTGGGTACGGTGACGTCATTTGTCCTTAACACCACCCCCAGCACCGTCAGTACCACTATCACCGTTAACTGCGGCAGTGGTCTGGTGGTTCTGCTAAGCAGTGACTTTGTTTCCGTCCAGCTGGTGGGGGCCACGCCTAACGCCGGGGGACGTGGCGAGCTGGCGCTTAATTCGAACGACATCCCGATCCAACTCTGTTCCACCTCGAACTGCAGCACCGAGCTGACGATAGGCGGCACCGCGACCACCTACAGCCAGAGCCAGTTGATAAACCTCGCCAATTTACTCGGGGGATTTGTCTTCCCCATTCCGTTGTATATTCGAACGCTACCTAACGCGGTGGTGCCGGCGGGCACCTATACCGGCCAGCTGTCGGTACTGTTTACTTACCGTATCTGTACCGGTATCGGCCTGTTCGGGGCCTGCTTACTGGGCCAACAACAAACCGGCACGTTCACCGTCCCCATTAACGTGACCATCACTATCACCAACGACTGCACGACGATTACCGCCCCGACGATTAACTTTGGCAGCGCACCTCTGGTAAGCAGCTTCCTGCCGGTAAATCAGTCAATCAGTGTCATATGCACCAAAGGCAGTACTTATACCGTGGGGTTAAACTACGGGTTACACGCCACAGGTCACCAGCGCTATATGACCAGCGGCGGTAACCAGCTGGCCTACCAGATCTATCAGGGCAGCGGCCCAGACGACTGGGGCGATAACGGCTCCGCTCGCGTGCCCAGTTCGGCATCCAACGCGATCAGCAGCGATCAGCTCACGCGCACCTTTAACTATACTGCGCTGATCCTCACCAGCCAGAACACGCCAGCGGCGGGGTCCTACAGCGATACGGTGACGGTTGATTTGTCCTTTTAACCGACTGCCGGGGGGGGCATTGTTGCCCCTCCCCGGCTGACGCTGATGAATTAAATTCTGATGTGGCATATTAATTAGTGCATTACGGTGTTTATTTATATTTTGCAATGTTCTGATATTTTTAAAAACAATAGTTTTTCGTAATTATTTCAGCTAGATAAAATAAATCATCATCATTTTCTGGACGTATCACTCCCGTCTGCCAAGCTTAGAAGGTTAAAAAAAATTAATCGACAGCTGGAGGACGAATGACAGACCAATATAAAATGCAGAATCCCCTTACTCAGTACCCAGCCACTGATTTCCCAAAACAGCACCAGCCGGCCCCCGGCGTTCAGGCTGAAATGCGCCCGGTACCGGACTGTGGTGAAAAAAGCTATCGCGGCAGCGGACGTCTGCAGGATCGAAAAGCGCTGGTGACCGGGGCTGATTCGGGGATCGGCCGGGCAGCCGCCATTGCCTATGCGCGAGAAGGCGCAGATGTCGCTCTCTCCTATCTGCCGGACGAACAGCAGGATGCGGAAGAAGTGGCAAAACTGGTGGAGCAGGCCGGGCGTAAGGCCGTACTGCTGCCGGGAGATATTAGTCAAGAAGCCTTCAGCAAAAAGCTGGTAGCGGATGCCCACAAGGCGCTCGGCGGGCTGGATATTCTGGCACTGGTCGCCGGGAAACAGGTAGCGGTGGAAGATGTTGCCGACCTTAGCAGCGAGCAGTTCCGCAAAACGTATGAAACTAACGTCTTTGCCCTGCACTGGATAACCCAGGCGGCCCTTCCGCTCCTGCCCGCGGGTGCCAGCATTATTACGACATCATCTATCCAGGCCTACCAGCCCAGCCCCAACCTGCTGGATTACGCCTCAACCAAGGCGGCAATTATCGCCTACACCCGCGCGCTCGCCAAACAGGTTGCCGCTAAAGGGATCCGCGTCAACTGCGTGGCGCCGGGACCGATCTGGACGCCGTTGCAGATATGCGGTGGGCAGCCGCAGGACGCCATCCCGACATTCGGTCAGCAAACGCCCCTTAAGCGCGCAGGGCAACCGGCGGAACTGGCGGGCGTTTATGTTTACCTGGCTTCTCAAGAATCCAGTTATGTCACCGCCGAGGTTCACGGCGTAACGGGCGGTAATCACTTGGGCTAGGTCCCGTTTCCCTGGGCGACAGGAAACTGACCCGTACGCCCCGCAGCCGGTGCTGCTCCTGTTTCCGGCATCGGCGAAGAGACGGATGTTGATCCGCGACAGCGGTCGGCGTTCGCTCCCTGCTAAAACTCTCCGGCCAGCGGGCTACCCCGCTGGCTTTTTTTTCGATGGCATCTGTTCGATCGCTATTTATAAACGCACCGTGCGTAGAATTCCCGGGTTGTGCAACCTCCAACTTCTTCATAACAGCAGACTTGTTTGTTATATTTTTGTTACATTAATGTATCAAGCACAGTTGGAAAATTAGACTGACATCACATTAAAAACGGCGCTGACAGGCTAAAACGGTGAAAAAATCACAAGGACACGTTAATGACCTCAACCGTAAACCCACCGGCCTCGCGCCAAAGCGGTGCCAGACGCATCTTCAACGTTACCAGCGGTAACTTCCTCGAAATGTATGATTTTATGGTATTTGGCTATTACGCCACTGCCATTGCCAAGACCTTTTTCCCCGGCGATGATCCCTTCGCCTCACTGATGCTGACGCTAATGACCTTTGGTGCCGGCTTCCTGATGCGCCCGCTGGGGGCCATTATCCTCGGTTCGTATATCGACCGGCATGGACGGCGCAAAGGCCTGCTGCTGACCCTCGGGTTGATGGCGCTTGGCACGTTGTCCATCGCGCTCACGCCCGGTTACAGCACGCTCGGTATGGCGGCACCGATTATGATCCTGCTGGGTCGCCTGTTACAGGGGTTCTCCGCCGGGGTCGAACTGGGCGGCGTATCGGTTTATCTGTCGGAAATTGCACCGAAGGGGAAAAAAGGGTTCTACGTCAGCTGGCAGTCCGCCAGCCAGCAGATTGCCGTGATCTTCGCCGCGCTGCTTGGCCTGCTGCTGAACCACGTTCTGGATAAAGGCGAAGTGACCGACTGGGGTTGGCGCATACCGTTCTTCGTGGGCTGTATGATCGTCCCCTTCCTGTTCTGGATCCGCCGCATGCTGGAAGAAACGGAAGCATTCAGCCAGCGCAAACACCATCCCTCTATGCGCCAGATTGTTCACTCGGTCGCCCGCAACTGGGCGCTGGTACTGGCCGGCATGTTAATGGTGGTCACGACCACAGTGATGTTTTATATGATCACCGCCTACACGCCGACATTCGGCAAAACCGTGCTGATGATCAGCGATAAACAGAGCTTCCTGGTGACCCTGTGCGTTGGGGTCTCTAATTTATTCTGGTTACCGGTCATGGGTTCACTCTCCGACCGCGTTGGCCGCCGCCCGCTGCTGCTGCTGTTTACCGTGCTGATGATCGCCACCGCATGGCCGGTACTGCACTGGTTGGTCGGATCGCCAAGCTTAGCCCACCTGCTGGCGGCCGAACTCTGGCTCTCTTTCCTGTACGGTAGTTACAACGGGGCGATGGTGGTCTACCTGGCAGAGGTGATGCCCGCCGAGGTGCGCGCGACCGGTTTCTCGCTGGCGTATAGTCTGGCAACCGCACTGTTTGGCGGCTTTACCCCGGCGGTATGCAGCTATTTGATCCATGTTACGGGAGATAAGGCGATGCCGGGCGTGTGGCTCTCTTTCGCCGCCGTCTGCGGCCTGATCGGTACGTTGATTATTAAACGGCTGGTAAAACAGTATCAGGTGAAACGGCTGCTGGAGCCGGCTATCGAGGTATAAAATTAAGGGCGGCGTGTAAGCCGCCCTGATAAATTCCGCATCCGCCCGCCCGGTTATTTTCCGGCGGTTTCCATGCCCATCAAACCAATCTTCAGATATCCGGCCTGGCGCAGTTTATCCATGACGCTCATCAGCGTTTCATAATCCACCGACTTATCAGCCTGGAAGAAGATAGTGGTGTCTTTTTTGCCTTCAGTCTGCTGGGTCAGGGTGTCGATCAGCGTTTCTTCGCTTACCGCATTATTACCAATAAACAGCTGCTTATCCGCTTTGATTGACAGATAAACCGGCTTTTCAGGGCGCGGCTGCGGGGCACTGGTAGATGCAGGCAGATCGACACGGACGTCAACGGTAGCAAGCGGCGCGGCGACCATAAAGATAATCAGCAGCACCAGCATCACATCGATAAACGGCGTCACGTTAATTTCGTGCATTTCACCGTTACTATCGAGATCTTCGTTCAATCGCATTGCCATAATGCTTAACCCACCCGCAGCTTCTGAGCAGGCTGGACGCGGTGAGGGCTTTCGCTAGAAGCGAGATCCAAATCGCGGCTTTGTAATAGCAGAACCTGCGCCGCCACATCCCCGAGCGAGGCTTTATAGCTACCGATGGTGCGGGCAAATACGTTATAGATGACCACGGCGGGGATAGCCGCAACCAGACCAATGGCGGTAGCCAGCAGCGCTTCGGCGATACCGGGAGCCACAACCGCCAGATTTGTGGTCTGGGTTTGAGCGATGCCGATAAAGCTGTTCATGATGCCCCACACGGTTCCGAACAGGCCGATGAACGGTGCCACCGCGCCGATAGTGGCGAGAAAACCGTTACCACGGCCCGCATGGCGGCTGATGGCGGCCACCCGGCGCTCAAGACGAAAGGCGGTACGCTCTTTAATACCGTTGTTGTCGTCAGAACCGACGGACAGCTCCAGCTCGTTGACCGCTTCGCTAACCAGCAAACTGCTGAGACTCTGATGATGAAAACCCTCACAGACCTGCGCTGCATTTTCCAGCGAACGCGCGTTTGCCAGTAGAGCCTGCTCGCGCTTAAGACGCTTGCGCGCGCGGCTTAATTCAATACTTTTGCTGAAGAAAATCGCCCAGGTGACAACCGATGCCAACAAAAGGCCTATCATCACCGCTTTTACCACGATGTCCGCATGCTGGTACATGCCCCAGACGGACAGATCCATCTGCATCAAATTATTTGTCACGCTGCCTCTCCGGGTCTGATTATCGACCAAAAAAATTCAGTGCGAATGATAACAAAACGGTCGTGAATTGATAGTGTGTCTCATTACTATTTACCTTAAACGGGACGTTTTTTACACTTATTTCCCTTAGTGGCGGCTGCCATCAGGACGGTATTTTTTTATCACTTACCCCACGGCTTAATATCGTCGCGGCGGCTGGCGTGTTAACGTTGAAACAGGGCGGCAAAGGACACAGGACTTTCATGAACAGCAAAAAACTTGAAACGGCGCTCGTCAGTGCCGGACGCAGCAAACGGTATACTCAGGGTTCGGTAAACCCGGTGATCCAGCGAGCTTCCTCACTGGTATTTGAAAGCATGGCTGAAAAAAAACGCGCTACGGCAGGACGCGCAGACGGCGAGCTGTTTTATGGCCGTCGGGGAACTCTGACCCACTTTTCGCTACAGGAAGCGATGACCGAGCTGGAAGGTGGCGCAGGCTGCTCACTTTATCCCTGCGGTGCAGCGGCGGTGGCCAATGCCATCCTTGCGTTTGTTTCTGCCGGGGATAACGTATTAATGAGCGGCAGCGTGTATGAACCCACCCAGGACTTCTGTACAAAAATCCTCAGTAAGATGAATGTCAGCACCACCTGGTTTGACCACAGCTCAGGGTGTGAAATTGCCGAACAGGTGCAGCCGAACACCCGCGTGGTTTTTCTTGAATCTCCGGCCTCAATTACTATGGAAGTGCAGGATGTCCCTGCCATCGTCGCGGCGGTGCGCAGCAAAGCGCCGGAAGCGATCATTATAATCGATAACACCTGGGGAGCTGGAGTTCTGTTCCGTGCGCTGGATTTCGGCGTCGATATTTCTATTCAGGCCGGAACAAAATATCTGATTGGCCATTCCGACGCGATGATCGGCACCGCCGTTGCTAACCAGCGCTGCTGGCCACAGCTGCGGGAAAATTCCTACCTGATGGGGCAAATGGTTGACGCCGATACCGCTTACATGGCCAGCCGCGGCCTGCGCACCCTGGCAGTACGCCTGCGCCAGCACGAACAGAGCGCCATTCAGGTCGCACGGTGGCTGGCCGAACGCCCGGAAGTGGCGGTGGTCAACCATCCTGCCCTGCCGCAGTGTAAGGGCCATGCGTTCTGGCAGCGGGACTTCACCGGCAGCAGCGGCCTGTTTTCCTTCGTTTTAAAGGAAAAAGTCAGCGATACGCAGCTCGCGCACTATCTGGATAATTTTACCCACTTCAGCATGGCCTACTCCTGGGGGGGTTACGAGTCGCTGATCCTTGCCAACCAGCCGGAAGAACTGGCAGCCATCCGCCCTGCCGGGGCGGTTGACTTTAGCGGCACCCTGGTGCGTTTGCATATCGGGCTGGAAAATGTAGACGATCTTATAGACGATTTGCGCAAGGGCTTTGAACGTTTACACCAATAAAAGCTGAATGAGATAGAGAAACCTTACGATCTACAGGTCTTTGTCCGGCGTCTCGCGCATAATGACGCTAGAATAGCTAAACTTATTGACGTTGCGGCATGTAGCTCGGTCAACTGCCACTCTTGCCGCAGGGTTGGATATCAAAGCAACGGGATAGACAGGAAAACAAATGGATGTACTGTACGAGATTGTCAAGGCGCTCTGGCATCAGGACTTTGCCGCGCTGGCCAATCCGAACGTTATTTGGATTGTTTATGGGGTGATGTTTTTGACGTTGCTATTAGAGAATGGCCTGCTTCCAGCCGCCTTTTTACCGGGCGACAGTCTGCTGCTGCTGGCAGGAGCCATGATCGCCAAAGGGGTAATGAACTTTATTCCCACCATGATGATCCTGACCGTGGCGGCCAGTCTGGGCTGTTGGCTGGGCTATCTGCAAGGCCGCTGGTTGGGTAATACCCGGCTGGTGAAAAGCTGGTTGTTCCATCTTCCCGAACAGTATCAACAGCGCGCATGGCATCTTTTCAATCGTCACGGGCTGATGGCTCTGCTGCTCGGGCGATTTTTAGCTTTTGTCCGTACTATCCTGCCGACGCTTGCCGGAATTTCCGGCCTGAAAAACGGCCGCTTTCAGCTGTTCAACTGGCTAAGCGGGTTGCTGTGGGTGGCGATTCTGGTCGGCCTGGGTTATGCCATCAGCCAGGTGCCATTTATCAAGCGCCATGAAGATCAGATGATGGCCTGCCTGATGGTGCTGCCGCTGGTGATGCTCTCCATCGGACTGATTGGCAGTATTGCGGTGGTGGTTCGCAGCAAAAAGGCCCGGTGAAGACACCGGGCCTTTGGGGCTGAAGCACATCATTCAGGGTGGCAGAAAGTCGCGGTCAGCTCTTAGCGCTCACCGTATAAGGGGCGGGCTTTTCGCCCGGCCCCTATAATATCAGGCACTCTGCAACTGCTCTGCCGTGCGCTCAACCAGTGCCAGCAGCAGTTTAATATCCTGCAGGCTCACCGTTGGATTCAGCAACGTCATCTTCAGGCAGGTGATACCCGCAAACTCCGTAACGCCAACGTTGGCACGCCCGGACTCCAGCAGCGCATCGCCAATCTGTTGGTTGAGCAGCGCAATAGCTGCATCGCTGCCCTCAGCCAGCGGCTGCGGGCGATAGCGGAACAGCACGCTGGCCAGCTGCGGCTGCATCACCAGCTCCAGTGACGCCTGCTCATCGACATACTGCGCTACCTGCTGTGCCAGCGTGACGCCGTGATCGATGATCTCGGCATACTGTTTTTCACCCAGCGCTTCCAGCCCCATCCACAGTTTTAACGCGTCAAAACGGCGGGTGGTCTGTAACGATTTGGAAACCAGGTTGGGTACGCCCTGCGCTTCGTCGAACTCGGAGTTCAGATAAGCGGCCTGATAACGCATCAGCTCATAGTGGCGCGCTTCTTTTAACAGGAAAGCGCCGCAGCTGATGGTCTGGAAGAACTGCTTATGGAAGTCCAGCGTGACGGAATCCACCAGCTCAATACCGTCCAGGTAGTGACGATACTGTTCAGACATCAGCAGCGCGCCGCCCCATGCGGCATCAACATGCACCCAGATCTGGTGCTCTGCCGCCAGTTGCGCAATCGCACGCAGCGGATCGATAGCGCCAGCGTCAGTGGTGCCGGCGGTGGCGACAATCGCGAGGATCTGCTCGCCGTTGGCCTGAGCCAGCGCCACTTTTTCCGCCAGATCGTTGATGTCCATGCGCGCGAGGCGATCGGTTTTCACCAGCGTGACCGACTGATAGCCCAGCCCCATCAGCGCCATATTCTTCTGCACCGAGAAGTGGGCGTTTTCAGAGCACAGCACTTTAATCTTGCGCAGATCGCCTACCAGCCCATCCTGCTGGATGGAGTGGCCCTGACGAGCAAAGAAGGCATCGCGCGCCAGCATCAGGCCCATCAGGTTACTTTGGGTGCCGCCGCTGGTGAATACGCCGGCATCGCCAGCCTGGTAGCCAACCCTGGTACGCAGCCATTCGATCAGCTTCATCTCAATGATGGTGGCGGACGGGCTTTGATCCCAGGAGTCCATGCTTTGGTTGGTGGCGTTGATCAGCACCTCGGCAGCCTGGCTGATCACCAGGCTTGGGCAGTGAAGATGCGCCACGCACTGCGGGTGATGCACCGCGAGGCTGTCTTTCAAAAAGAATTCAACCGCACGCTCAATGGCGGCCTGGTTGCCCAGGCCCTCAGGATTAAAATCCAGCGCGATACGTTCACGCAGTTCGGCAACGGTTTTCCCCTGATACATCTCAGGCTGTCGCAGCCACTGCACCACGGCCTCACTGCTTTGTGCTATCGCCTGCTGGTAAGCCTCGCTGCTTTGCGCGCTGGCGGCCAGAATAGGATTCAGTCTGGACATCACGTTACTCCACAGAAACCGGCTTGACGCCAGCGGCTAACAGCGCCATTTCGAATTTATCCAGGAAAATGCCCAGCTCATCATCAGAGATCAGCAGGGAAGGCAGCAGGCGCAGGACGCAGCCGTGACGCCCGCCGCGCTCAAGGATCAGCCCGTTTTCGAAGCATTTTTTCTGTAGCAGAGCGGATAACTCACCGTCAGCCGGATAGCAGCCCATGTGATCCTGCGCTTCGCCAGGCTTGACGATCTCAATACCGAGCATCAGGCCCAGGCCACGCACATGACCGATGACCGGATAACGTTTTTGCAGTTCAGCCAGCTGCGCTTTCAGCCAGTCGCCCTGTGCGGCGACTTTATCAGCAAGCTGATTATCTTTCAGATACTGCAAGGTGGTCAGGCCGGTTGCCATTGCCAGCTGGTTGCCACGGAAAGTACCGGTATGGTGACCCGGCTCCCAGGCGTCAAACTGCTTCTTGATACCCAGTACCGCCAGCGGTAAACCGCCACCGACCGCTTTCGACATCACGATAATGTCAGGCTCGATGCCGGCATGTTCAAAGGCGAACAGCTTACCGGTACGCGCAAAGCCTGCCTGGACTTCATCAATAATCAGCAGAATGCCGTGTTCCTGCGTCACCTTACGGATACGTTGCAGCCACTCTGCCGGAGCCGGATTCACCCCGCCTTCGCCCTGCACCGCTTCAAGGATGACGGCCGCAGGCTTGCGCACGCCGCTCTCAACGTCGTTGATCAGGTTTTCAAAGTAGTAGGTTAATGCCCGCACGCCCGCTTCGCCGCCGATGCCCAGCGGGCAGCGGTACTGGTGCGGATAAGGCATAAACTGCACTTCAGGGATCATGCCGTTAACCGCTTCTTTCGGTGACAGGTTGCCGGTGACCGCCAACGCGCCGTGCGTCATGCCGTGATAGCCGCCGGAGAAGCTGATCACACCGGTACGGCCGGTGTACTTTTTCGCCAACTTCAGCGCCGCTTCAACCGCATCAGCACCGGAAGGCCCGGTAAACTGCAGGCAATACTCTTTGCCCTCACCCGGCAGCAGGGAAAGCAGATACTCAGAGAAACGATCTTTTAACGGCGTGGTCAGATCCAGTGTATGTAACGGCAAGCCGCTGGTAATGACATTTTGGATGCTTTGCAATACATCAGGATGGTTGTGTCCAAGTGCCAGCGTACCTGCACCGGCAAGGCAATCAAGATATTGATTACCCTCAACATCAGAAATCCACACGCCCTCGGCCTTTGCAATGGCTAACGGCAGTTTGCGCGGATAACTTCTGACATTGGATTCAAATTCAGCCTGTCGCGCCAAATAGGTTTCATTGTTACCATCAAATGAAGTCGCACCTAAATTATCAATACGGACTTTATCCGTCATCATATCACTCCTACAACTGGGGGTATCTGTCACGCCGCAGTTGAAAATTTAAATTAAAGGGAAATTACCACTGTGAAAAAACGCGGCCAATATATGGCTTTTTAAGTCTCTTCTCAATCACTTATTTTGTTAAGATTTTATTAATAATTATCAGTGCGTTACATGTTATTTACTCCGTTACCGTCTGTTACAATGTGCGGTAAGCGCTACCCCGTATAGCGCATGCGCGTCATTTCTTCTCCCGGCGTCACGCCAAAGAAACGTTTAAACTCGCGCGAGAACTGCGACGGACTTTCATAGCCAACCTTCAGCGCCGCCACGCCGGCTTTCATGCCTTCTTGTAACATCATCATCCTCGCCTGATGCAGTCGGTAACTTTTCAGATACTGCAAAGGAGAGGTGCTGGTAACGGCCTTAAAGTTATGATGAAACGCCGAAACGCTCATATTGGCTTCCGCGGCCAGCTGGTCAACGCTCAGACTGTCGGTGAAATGATGTTCAATGCGCCGCAACGCGCGGGCTATCTGGCTGAACTGCGTTTGGCGGCTCACCAGCGACAGCAGCGCACCGCCGCAGGGCCCTTGCAGCACATGGTAAAGAATTTCACGTACGATATGCGGGCCGAGCACGCGCGCATCGCACGGATGCGCCATCGCATCCAGCAGCCGCTCGGTAGCACACAACATCTCCTCCGTCAGCAGCGCGGAGTGAATGCCGTGGGTCAGCGGCGGCGGATGGAACCCGTCATCGTCGCCAATATCGATCAGCAAATCCTGTAACTGAAGCACATCAACCCCCAGTGACAGCCCGGCGAGCGGCAGTTCAGGGGTAGCAAAGGTTTCGCATTCAAACGGCACCGGCACCGTAAGCATCAGGTATTTACTGGCATCGTATTGAATGACGCTTTTGCCGAAATAACCGGTTTTCTTGCCCTGGAAAACAATCACAATCGCCGGCTTATACATCACCGGCTTGCGTACCGAGCCAGATTCAGAATAAAACAGAGTAATGCCCGGTATTGGCGTCATTTTCTCCTGCTTTACCAGGCGGGTGACCTGTTGCGCCAGCCGGGCGCAGACGATTTTTCGATCCATAAGTGTTTGCCGCTCGCTGAAAGAATCCTGCCACCATCATCACCGGAAGCCGCTTTTTTCTCCAGCGATTTGGAGGATTAGGCAATATTCAGCGAGAAATGGGCACGGGGAAAACCTGGCGGATCCCACCACGCCAATCGAATGCCCGTTTCTCATTTCCCCCGCCTATCAATGTATCAACTAGAATTAACCTTATCCGTCGGTTTCAGTACACCGACTAACCTGCAAAACAGGAGATATCATGCCAAATCAACCGATCATCACATTACACGATGGGAACAGGATGCCGCAGCTCGGACTGGGCGTCTGGCAGGCCAGTATTGATGAGGCGCGCAGCGCGGCGGTTAAAGCACTTTCCGTAGGCTATCGCTCCATCGATACCGCCGCCATCTATAAAAATGAGGAAGGTATCGGCCAGGCGCTGAAGGAAACCGATGTGGCTCGCGACGATATCTTTATCACGACCAAATTATGGAATGACGATCAGCTGAACGCGCAGCAGGCGCTGGAAACCAGCCTGCAAAAATTGCAGCTGGAGCGCGTTGACCTGTACCTGATGCACTGGCCATGTCCGCAGAAAGACAATTATGTCGCCGCCTGGCAGCAGATGATCGCGCTGCAACAGCAGGGGCTGACCAAAAGCATTGGCGTCTGTAATTTCAATGAACCGCACTTGAAACGTCTGATGGACGAAACTGGCGTCAGCCCGGCGATCAACCAGGTTGAGCTGCATCCTCTGTTACAACAGCGCACCCTGCATGCGTGGAGCGCCCTGCACCAAATCCAGGTCGAGTCATGGAGCCCGCTGGCTCAGGGGGGAAAAGGCGTATTCGACCGGGAAGAGATCAAGGGGCTGGCGAAGAAATATGGCAAAACGCCGGCACAGATTGTTATCCGCTGGCACCTGGACAGTGGCCTGGTGGTGATCCCTAAATCTATCACGCCATCGCGTATTGAAGAGAACTTCAACGTGTTTGATTTTCGTCTGGAAAAAGCGGAAATCAGTACCATTGCCACGCTGGATCAGGGCAAGCGCCTCGGCCCGGATCCGGACGAACTGGATTAGCCGACAGGATGCAGGGCGACCTTTACGGTCGCCCATCGCCCATACCGCCGTTTAACCCGCCTGCGGCGCCGGATTGACAGCCAGCTGTCCCGCCGTACCGCGATCGGCCATCTCCAGCGTCTGGCTGTAGTAGACGAACGGGAAATGTTCAGAAGATGGCTGTGTAAAGGAGACAAACAGCTCCACATCGCCATCAACCCATACGGTATCTTTCCAGCCGCGATCCTCCGCCATTGGCTGCGCGCCGTTGACGTTTTTAATCAGGAACATCACTCCCTGAATATGGAATGCCTGCGGCGTATCGGCGTGAATGTTCCAGCGCTCATAAGTTCCCTGCTGCGCCTGGACGTCAATGCGCAGCATATCCCAAAGCGCACCGTTAATGCCCGGCGGCGCATCCGCAAGACGTAACTCGCGCGTGCGGCTCACCGCCCCCTCAATCACCTGGTCGGGCAGCAGACGCATCGGCAGGTTATCCGTCACCAGCGGCAGCAGGCCGGTAGGCCGTAAGGTGAGAACAAGCGTCGAGGTCAGAATAGAGGAAGGCTCAAACAGACCGCGCAGACGGTCAACTATCCCGGCAGCTTCGCCAGCGGTGATCGCCACTTCATTCCCCTGCGACATATCCACCAGCACCTCACGCCTCTCTCCCGGAGCCAGTGAAAGTTGTGACACCGCAACCGGTGCCGGCAGGAACCCCTGGTCGCTGGCGATGACGTTGAACGGCCGATCGTCACTCATCCGCAGCTGATAGCGGCGCGCGTTTGAGGCATTCAGCAAACGAAGACGCACCCAGCCACGCGAGACTTCAACAAATGGGTTCTGCACGCCGTTGACCAACAGGATATCGCCAACAAAACCGTCGCTCCCGGAGGGGGAGTACGTTGGGGTGCCGAAGTTATCCAGGCGTTTGTCCTGAATAATCAGCGGAAAATCGTCAACGCCGTAGTGGTTGGGGATGGGTAATGACTTACTGACATTGTCCTCCACCAGCCACATCCCTGCCAGCCCGTTATAAACGTGCGGAGCCATACGGTTTGGCGTATTCGCGTGATACCAGCAGGTGGCCGCCGCCTGACGGATCGGCACGACCGGTGCCCAGTCAACGCCGGGCGACATCAGGCGTGCGGCCCCCCCCATCAGCGCCCCGGGAACCTGCAAACCGCTGACCGTCATCGCGACCGGCTCGGTCAGACGGTTGCTGTATATCAGCTTGACGTCGTCGCCGTTCCACACCCGCACCGTGGGGCCAAGATACAGGCCGTTAATTCCCCAGACGGCCGCCTTCGTGCTGCCGTTAAATGACCAGTGGCTACGTTGCAGCGTCAGAAAAAGCGGCTGCCCGCGACGTGATTCAATCAGCGGCGGGATCGGTAACGCTATGCCCGGCACCGCGGCACGAACGCTGAAAGGTAAAGAGGAAGCGCAGAGGGCAATGCCCGAGGCCTGAAGAAATTGACGACGACTGAAGGACATACCCACTCCGTAAGCCAAAAAGGGGCCACCCCGGTGGCCCCGTTATTTTTTTTCATTCTGCGCGGACGGTTTGCCCGCATGGCAATGCCATTGAATTTATAACTTATCTGAGGCTTCGCGTGCGGCGACTTCGCCATTGAGCGCGTCCAGCTTCGCCGACATCAGCTCGCGGCAGTGGGTCGCCAGCTTGCGTACCGACTGATCGGCAAAAGCCTGGGTATCCACCGGCGGCAGCATTTCAACAATCGCCAGGCCGTTTTTTAGCCGGTTCAACTTAATTTTCCCATGAGTGTTTGAAACCACGACCGGAATAATCGGCACGCCGGCCGCAACGGCGGCATGGAACGCACCGGTTTTAAACGGCAGCAGGCCACGGCCACGGCTACGGGTGCCTTCCGGGAACATCCAGAAAGAAATTTTCTTCTTTTTAAACTGCGCGACCAACTCACCGATAGTGCCATGCGCTTTGGTGCGGTTTTCCCTGTCGATAAGCAGGTTGCCGGTCAGCCAGTAGAGCAGGCCAAAAAAGGGAACCCACAGCAGGCTGGTCTTGCCAACGGTCACGGTGGTCGGCTGAACGATGGCGGCTGCGGTGACCATGTCAAAGTTATTCTGATGGTTACAGATATAAATCGCATTCGGATAGTTTTCAGCCCCTGCGGGCTTACGCAGCTCAACCTTAAGGCCAAATACCGGAGCAAGACGCCCAAAAAGATGACCGAAAGTCGCCACATGGCGCGGATTGCGGGGGCTGAACAGGCAGTAAATACAGCCCAGGATACACACCAGCAGCGAGTAAACCACGACCACAATTGTTCGTAACAGAGCAAGCATCAGAACCTCATATTCTTTATTCGCGTCATCCCTCAGGCAGCACGGACGCCGGCGCATTTCGCGGTGCGAACCGTCGCCCTGGCCCAGAGGATGCAGCAATACTCTTTCTTGAAAGTAGAAATCATTCAGTTCAGTCAGTCGACTAAACTCTCCGTTAAATAAAGCAGAGGATCACTCCCCGCCGTCATCCCTGGCGGCTGTACGCGCCGCCCCTTCCACGTCAACCCGATCAATACGCTGTAGCCCTCGCGGCAGCAGCGTGCCGCGGCGACCACGCTCGGCGCGGAATTTCTGCAAATCAGCGGCTTTCAGCGTCAGCTTACGTTTACCGACATGCAGAGTAATATCGCTTTCCGGCGTCAGCAGCAGCAGCCAGGCCAGCTTATCTTCTCCTGAAGCCGCCTCGGCAGACGGAATGGAAACGATTTTATTTCCTTTGCCTTTCGACAGCTGGGGCAGGTCACCGACCGGGAACATCAGCATACGGCCAGCAGCGGTGATCGCCAGCAGCAGATCGTCGTTGCTGTGGATCGCTAACGGCGCCATCACGTTGGCATTTGCCGGCAGAGTTAACAGCGCTTTGCCAGCCCGATTGCGTGACACCAGATCGGCAAAGGTGCAAACAAAACCATAGCCAGCGTCGGAGGCCATCAGCAGTTTCTGCGTATCGTCCGCCATCAGCACCTGCTCCACCACCGCGCCCGGCGGCGGGGTCAGCTTGCCGGTGAGCGGTTCGCCCTGCCCGCGCGCAGACGGCAGCGTGACCGGGTCAAGCGCATAGCTGCGTCCGGTAGAGTCAATAAAGACAACCGGCTGATTGCTCTTTCCGCGCGCTGCTCCGAGGTAGCCATCTCCGGCTTTGTAACTGAGGCCGGCAGGATCGATATCGTGGCCCTTGGCGCTGCGCACCCAGCCACTCTGTGACAGCACGATAGTCACCGGTTCTGACGGCATCAGTTCGTGCTCCCCGATCGCTTTCGCTTCTTCGCGCTCGCGCAACGGTGAGCGGCGATCGTCGCCATAAGCATCGCTGTCAGCCTGTAACTCTTTCTTGAGCAGGGTATTCATTTTGCGTTCGGAGGCCAGGAGGCCCTCCAGATGGGCACGCTCTTTTTCCAGCTCATCCTGCTCGCCGCGGATCTTCATCTCTTCCAGTTTAGCAAGATGGCGGAGTTTCAGCTCAAGGATCGCTTCTGCCTGTGTTTCTGAAATATCAAAGCGCGACATCAGCACCGGCTTAGGTTCATCCTCGCCTCGGATAATCTCGATCACTTCGTCAATATTGAGAAAGGCCACCAGCAAACCGGCAAGAATGTGCAGACGCTTGAGCACTTTTTCCAGACGATGGTTCAGACGGCGGCGCACGGTATCGCGGCGGAATACCAGCCACTCGGAAAGGATCTCCAGCAGGTTTTTCACCGCCGGGCGATTGTTCAGTCCGATCATATTCAGGTTAATACGGTAGCTACGCTCCAGGTCGGTCGTGGCGAACAGGTGATTCATCACCTGGTCCATGTCCACGCGATTGGAGCGCGGAACGATAACCAGCCGGGTTGGGTTTTCATGGTCGGACTCATCGCGCAAGTCTTCGACCATCGGCAGCTTTTTGTTGCGCATCTGCGCGGCGATTTGCTCCAGCACGCGTGCGCCGGAAACCTGGTGCGGCAGCGCGGTGATCACCACATCGCCCTCTTCCTTTTTCCACACCGCACGCATACGCACCGACCCGCGCCCGTTTTGATAGATTTTACGAATTTCACTGCGCGGGGTGATAATTTCCGCTTCGGTCGGGTAGTCCGGCCCCTGGACGATATCCAGCAGCTCATCAAGCGTGGTTTTTGGGCTGTCGATTAACGTGATAGCGGCTTTGGCCACTTCGCGAAGGTTGTGCGGGGGAATGTCGGTGGCCATGCCAACGGCAATACCGGTGGTGCCGTTCAGCAGAATATTAGGCAGGCGTGCCGGTAACATCGACGGCTCCTGCATGGTGCCATCAAAGTTCTGCACATAGTCGACGGTGCCCTGCCCTAACTCCCCCAGCAATACTTCAGCATACTTCGACAAACGCGACTCGGTGTAACGCATCGCCGCGAAAGATTTAGGATCGTCCGGTGCCCCCCAGTTCCCCTGGCCGTCAACCAGCGGATAGCGGTAGGAGAACGGTTGCGCCATCAGCACCATCGCTTCATAACAGGCGCTGTCGCCGTGCGGATGATATTTACCCAACACATCCCCGACGGTACGCGCCGATTTTTTAAACTTAGCGCTGTTGCTCAGCCCCAGCTCCGACATCGCGTAGACGATTCGGCGCTGAACAGGCTTTAACCCATCGCCAATATAGGGCAGCGCGCGATCCATGATGACGTACATGGAGTATTTAAGGTAAGCATTTTCAGTAAATTCATGCAGGGCAAGACGCTCTGCACCATCCGGCGTCAGGTCACTCATTCTGTCTCTTTTCCTCATATCGCGGCGCGTTCAGGGCCAGCACCGCCATAGCGGTAAGTTTGGCGGGGATAGTACCTTATCTGGTAAGGGTCTGTCACAGGGATCGGTGGTTAAGCGGGGCCGCTTGCAACGAATTGTATCCTGCGGCGGTGAAACGAAATTTAGGTTAGGGTCATTTGGGGATGGTTACTGCGGATTATTGCTTTATGAGCAATAGTATTGTGATCAAAACCACATTTTTCCCTCAATATCCGTCCTGTAGACTCGCATCCATTGCCCACGGTTGCGAGATATTCATGAAACAGATCCTAATTATTGATGCTGGTAAGCCCTTTGCCCACTCTAAAGGTGAGCTGAACCATACCCTAACCGATGTTGCCGCCAGCTTTCTGCGTGACGCGGGTCATCATGTCGATATCACCGTTGTCGATGATGGCTACCGGGTCGCCGACGAAGTGGAAAAATATCTCGCTGCCGATACCGTCATCTATCAGATGCCGGGCTGGTGGATGGGAGAACCCTGGACGCTGAAGAAGTACATCGACGAAGTCTTTACCGAAGGCCACGGAAAACTCTATGCCAGCGATGGCCGCACGCGCGCCGACGCGGCAAAGCAATATGGTTCCGGCGGTCTGTTGCAGGGCAAGAGTTATATGTTGTCTTTGACCTGGAATGCCCCTTTACACGCTTTTACCGATCCACAGCAGTTTTTTGAGGGCGTGGGGGTTGATGGCGTCTATCTGCATTTTCATAAGGCGAATCAATTTCTTGGCATGCACGCTTTGCCGACCTTTATCTGTAACGATGTGATCAAGCAGCCAGATATCGCCGGTGATATTGTGCGCTATCGGACTCATCTGAGCGAAATCTTTGCTTAACTGATTAACTGACTTTGTAGAAAAGAAGGAAATCGTATGCTGACCGTTCTCGCTGAAATTTGTATCAGGCCAGGCCGTCGAAATGCCGTTTTACGGGCAATTGAGGAACTTACTCCGGTGGTGCTGGCAGAGGAGGGCTGCGGAAGCTATCAGGCGTTAATCGATCATAAGGCTCAGACCCCATGGAAACAGCACTCCCCACATTCAATCTTTATGGTGGAGCACTGGGTATCCCTGCGTCATCTTGAGCAACATCAGCAGGCCAGCCACATGGAAAATCACCGTGCTGCGATCAGAGATGATGTCATTGACGTGAAGATCTTTGTACTGGAACCGGCGGTTAAATAATACCGCCCGGAAGGGTCAGGCCGATCCCTGCTGCGGATCGGTCTTTTTACAGCAGCGTGTTGCTGGCAAACTGCTCGCTCAGATAATCGAGAAAACAGCTGATACGCGCCGAAAGCGTACTGTTACGGTAGTAGACCGCATGGATGGGATGACGCATCTCATGGGTTTGCGATTCCAGTACCGGCACCAGGCGACCGGAAGCCAGATCGGCACGACTAAGAAAATCGGAAATACGCACGATCCCCATACCGTTTACCGCCAGCTGGCGCAAGGTCTCACCGCTGGAGGCGCTGATGGTGGGTTTGATATGCAATAGCTCTTTTTCCGAGTGCCAGAGCGGCCAGATATTATGCTGTTCCAGATTGCAGAACCCCAGCAGCCGATGGTTGGCCAGCAGCTCCGCCACGTTATGCGGTTCACCATATTCAGCGAGATAGTCCGGACTTGCCATCAGCCGTAGCCTGCTGCTGCCAAGAGCGCGGGCATGCAGCGTCGAATCGCGCAGTTCACCGATACGGATAGCGATATCGGTCTGCTGCTCCAGCAGGTCAATCACCACCTCATCACTCGTCAACTCCAGCTGGATCAGCGGAAAACGCCGTGAGAATTCGGGGATAAGCGGTACGATCGCATGCAGCATAAATGGCGTGGCGGCATTGACGCGCAGCCGCCCGGAGGGGATCTCTCGCCGCCGGGCGATCTGTTCTTCAGCAGCTTCAACCGAACGAATGATCTGCCGCGCATGCTGCAAAAAAATCTGTCCTTCTTCGCTCAGGGCGATACGGCGTGTAGTGCGGTGCAGCAGGGTGGTTTGCAGTTTGCTTTCCAGCCGGCCCAGCGCCCGGCTGATGCCGGAGGTCGTCTGATTCAGCTGATCTGCGGCAGCGGTGATCGAACCGCTGTCGACCACCGTCACCCACGCACGTAGCTCTTCAAGGGTAATTTTCACCGGCTGCTCTTCTGTGAGTTAATACACCTTTCCTGCAACGGCTTTACACCTCGACTTCAGCGCTGTCGCCTTTTTCCTGTAGCCAATTACGACGATCCTCAGATCGTTTCTTCGCCAGCAGCATATCCATCACGGCCAGCGTTTGATCCACATCCTCATCGCCTATCGTTAACTGTACCAGGCGACGAGTGTTCGGATCGAGGGTGGTTTCACGCAGCTGTAACGGGTTCATCTCACCCAACCCTTTAAAGCGCTGCACGCCCGGTTTGCCCTTTTTACGCTTCAGCTGCTCAAGGATGCCCGCCTTCTCTGCCTCGTCCAGCGCATAATACACTTCTTTGCCCAGGTCGATGCGGTAAAGAGGCGGCATAGCAACATAAACGTGACCATTTTTCACCAGCGTGCGGAAGTGGCGCACGAACAGTGCACACAGCAGGGTCGCAATATGCAGGCCGTCAGAGTCCGCATCGGCAAGGATGCAGATTTTCCCGTAGCGCAGCTGGCTGAGGTCTTCGCTGTCAGGGTCGATGCCGATCGCGACCGAAATATCGTGCACCTCCTGCGAAGCCAGCACCTCGTCCGAGGAGACTTCCCAGGTATTCAGGATTTTACCCTTCAGCGGCATAATGGCCTGATATTCACGATCGCGCGCCTGCTTGGCAGAACCGCCCGCCGAGTCCCCTTCCACCAGAAACAGTTCGGTTCGACTCAAATCCTGTGCGGTGCAGTCCGCCAGTTTCCCCGGCAGCGCAGGGCCGCTGGTGAGTTTTTTACGCACCACTTTCTTTGCCGCGCGCATACGGCGCTGGGCGCTGGATATCGCCAGCTCGGCCAGCATTTCGGCGGCCTGTACGTTCTGATTCAGCCACAGGCTGAAGGCGTCTTTGACCACGCCTGAAACAAATGCGGCGCACTGACGTGACGACAGGCGCTCTTTGGTCTGACCGGCGAACTGTGGGTCCTGCATTTTTACCGACAGCACGTAAGCACAGCGATCCCAGATATCTTCCGCCGACAGCTTCACGCCACGCGGCAGAATATTGCGGTATTCACAGAATTCGCGCATCGCATCCAGTAAGCCCTGGCGCAGTCCGTTAACGTGCGTTCCGCCCTGCATCGTGGGGATCAGGTTCACGTAGCTTTCGGTCAGCAGCTCACCACCTTCCGGCAGCCACAGCAGCGCCCAGTCTACCGCTTCAACATCGCCGGAGAATGTGCCGACAAAGGGTTTTTCCGGCAGCAGAGGCAGACCGTTGACCGCCTCCATCAGATAGTCGGTCAGGCCATCGGCGTAGCACCAGCTCTGTTCGGTTTTGTTCAGCTTGTCTTTAAAAACGATTTCAACGCCCGGACAGAGCACCGCTTTGGCTTTCAGCAGGTGGCTTAAACGCGATACCGAAAAGCGGGGGCTGTCAAAGAACGACTCATCTGGCCAGAACTGTACGCGCGTACCGGTGTTGCGCTTAGCGACCGTGCCGGTCACCGTTAATTCCTGAACTTTGTCGCCGTTCTCAAACGCCATTTCATACACTTCGGCATTGCGGCGTACGGTGACTTCTACGCGTTTTGACAGAGCGTTAACCACCGAGATCCCCACGCCGTGCAGGCCGCCGGAGAACTGATAGTTTTTATTTGAGAATTTGCCTCCGGCATGCAGACGGCAGAAAATCAGCTCAACCGCCGGTACGCCCTCTTCGGGGTGAATATCCACCGGCATGCCGCGCCCGTCGTCAATGACCTCCAGTGACTGATCGGGGTGCAGGATCACTTCCACGCGTTTGGCATGACCGGCCAGCGCTTCGTCCACGCTGTTATCGATCACTTCCTGGCCTAAATGATTAGGGCGCGCGGTATCGGTGTACATACCCGGGCGGCGACGCACGGGTTCAAGTCCGCTGAGAACCTCAATGGAATCTGCGTTGTAGCTGGATTGGGTCATCGTAACAATCTGATTAGTGGTGGCTAAAAATGCGTGGTCAGACTCCGGCCGTGCTCAATCCTTAACGCTAAGAAAATCAAGGATGGCGGAGAAATGACGTTCGAATCCGATAAAAGCATGATTTCCGCCCTGTTCTACCGTCTGTCGACAGGCGCTGTAATAGTCAAGGGCCTGGCGGTAGTCGAGCACTTCATCGCCCGTTTGCTGCAATAACCAGAGCAAATCCGGTGACTCTAGTGGGTCAATCTGCATGACTTTTAGATCGTAAATATGGCGTGACTCTAACACATATTGCTGGCCGGTGTACGGGTTCTCGTTGACGCCAAGGTAATCAGCCAGCAGCTCAAATGGCCGCACTGCGGGATTGACGACCACTGCGGGCAGGGTGAAGCACTGTGACAGCCAGGTCGCGTAATAGCCGCCCAACGAAGAGCCGATGATACCCAACGGCTCGCCGGCCGACTGCATCACGAAATCCTCCAGCAGCTGCGCAGCCTCTGCCGGATACGCCGGGAGCTGGGGAACGTAAAGACGAATATCAGGATGATTCTGCGTCAGCCACTGCTCAAGCAGGGTCGCCTTAGCCGAGCGTGGCGAACTGTTAAAACCATGCAGATAAAGCAACGTAGCCATAGGTCAGTACCCTTCTGAGTCGAGATCCGGATTAAACATGCGGGTGTTCAGACGCCGAACCTCAGTCTCCAGACGGCCATCTTCTTGCAGATCCAGACAACGCCAGCCCGGCGCCTCGGCGTCAATGGTAAAATTGGTGCAGTGCGGCTTGAACTGTACACAGGTTGACGGCGTTGCCAGCACGCGCCGCCCTTGCCAGTTGAGGTCCAGCTCCTGATGAATATGACCACACAACAGCGTTTTTGCCAGCGGATAGCGCTGCAAAACGGCATCAAGCATATGTGGATTACGCAAACTGTGCTGGTCAAGCCATGAGCAACCGGAAGGCAAAGGATGATGGTGCAGTAGTATCAGCGTGTGGCGCTGCGGTTCAGCGGCCATCGCCCGTTCCAGCCATTCCAGCTGGTAATCGCTCAGCTCACCGTGTGGCACCCCATATACCTGACTGTCCAGCAGCACCACTTGCCAGCGATCTCCTAGCAGTACCTGCTTTTGGTCAGCGATGCTGGATGCCCCCAGCGTTCTGAACATCGTCGGCTGATAGTCGTGATTACCCGGTAGCCAAACGCAGGGGGCAGGCAGGCGAGAAATACCCTCAGCAAAATGCTGATAGGCCTCCATCGAGTGGTCCTGCGCCAGATCGCCCGTGGCAACGATCAGGTCATAGTGGGCGTGTTCTGCGGCAATAGCGTCGAGTACCGCGTCAAAACTCGCCCAGGTATTCACCCCCAACAGCGTTTCATGTTTACCTGAAAAAAGGTGGGTATCCGTAATCTGTAAAATCCTGACTCTGGACCCACTCGCCACAGGAAGTTTTAACAGGCTATCCAATCAAAGTCCTTAAGGTTAGATCTCTACCCATCATGCCCGAAAGCCTTAGGTGAGTTGGCTGCAACCCGGATTATTTAATCATAAAAATGTGTCAGTTCGCGCTAACATACCGGCACGACCATTGCATCGTGGGACAGACAATAGCGCAGCCAGTCCGCTAAGAACTGATTAATCTGGTGCTTTTCGTCACGCTGATGCAGCTTTTTATTAGGATAATCATAGCGTGCTTTAAAGCGATAGATCTGCTGAGTGGAACACACTTCTGCCACCATTGCATCGTGATACAAACGTACCGACATGGAAGGCAGGCTCCAATAGCTGACTGCCGGAGCGGTCTGTCTGACTTCCACCAGCGTGGTATAACGGGTCGATTCCTGGACGGTGATCTGATAACTGGCCCCGTTAACCTGATATGCGACAGATTCGCCTGCCCGATCTTCTTTAGGCAATAAACGGCGTAGCTGCGCAAAATTGGTTTCGCAGATGCGCATCATTTCAGGAAAGTCAGGGACATAGCGTTTCATTATTCGTTTTTCCACTCAAGGCGTAACTGTTTATGGTGCAGCTCCAGCCATTGCAAAGCAATAACGGCAGCAGCATTGTCAATTCTCCCCTGTTCCACCCATTGATAAGCCTGACTGCGGCTCACCACATGCACAAGAATATCCTCATTCTCTTCCTCCAGACCGTGGTTTCCCTGCGCCACGCTGGCATCCACTTCACCGACAAATACCGCCAGCCGCTCTGACGTTCCCCCCGCGCTGGAGAGATAATGAATAATCGGTTTAACGCGTCCGGCGGTCAGGCCGGCTTCTTCTACCGCCTCACGGCGCGCTACCGCTTCCGGCGTTTCGCCTGTTTCAATCATGCCGGCCACCAGCTCAAGTACCCAGGGGGTGGGGCTGGTATCGTAAGTTGCGATACGGATTTGCTCGATCAGCACCACTTCATCGCGCAGCGGATCATAGGGTAGCAGCACGGCGGCGTGACCGCGCTCAAAAATTTCTCGGGAGATTTCACCACTCATTTCCCCATTGAACAAACGATGGCGAAAGCGGTAACGCTGCAACGAAAAAAAACCCTGATATAAGGTTTCGCGGGCAATAATTTCTACATCGTTTTTGGTAAAGGTCACCGGATAATCGTTAACGGCTGTCATTAGTGCATCTCCTGAAAAAAGGGTGGCAAAAACGCTAAGTTCAATAGTAATTTTCCGGATGTCTGGTTCTTGATGAATTATTTCAGTAAATTAAAAGAAGGATGGCACTTTCAGCCAACTTACCTTATCCGGACTCTCTGCTATTATCGGCGATAATTTTCGGTCTTAACCAGCGCTACCATAGCAATTTTGCTGCACTACAAGGAATGCAAATGAACAAACTGCTCCCTTTACTTATCGGTCTGAGCCTGGGCGGCTTCAGTGTCGCCAGTCAGGCTGAAAACCTGCTGCAGGTATACCAGCAGGCGCGTTTATCAAATCCTGACCTTCGTAGCTCAGCAGCCGATCGCGATGCGGCATTTGAGAAAATTAATGAAGCACGCAGCCCACTGTTGCCCCAGCTTGGCCTCGGAGCTGACTATTCCTATACTAACGGCTATCGCGATAACAGTGGCTCTAACACCACCACCAAATCTGCGTCGCTGCAACTGACCCAAACCATTTTTGACATGTCAAAATGGCGCGCTCTTACCCTGCAGGAAAAAACCGCAGGGATTCAGGATGTCACCTGGCAGAGCGCGCAACAGACGTTGATCCTGAATACCGCCACCGCCTATTTTAACGTACTGAACGCCATCGATACCCTGTCATATACCGAGGCACAAAAACAGTCTATTTATCGCCAGCTTGATCAAACCACACAGCGCTTTAACGTGGGTCTGGTCGCCATCACCGATGTGCAGAACGCTCGCTCACAGTACGATACCGTGTTAGCCAGCGAAGTCGCCGCACGCAATGCGCTGGATAATGCAGTAGAAACCCTGCGCCAGGTCACCGGCAACTACTATTCCACCCTGGCCTCACTCAACGTGGGCGCTTTTAAAACGGATAAGCCGCAGCCGGTCTCCGCGCTGCTAAAAGAAGCGGAAAGCCGCAATCTCAACCTGTTATCAGCACGCCTTTCTCAAGACCTGGCACGTGAACAAATTCGCTCATCTGAAACTGGCCATATGCCAACGCTGGATCTGTCCGCGTCTACCGGTTTATCCAACAATCGTTACGGCGGAAGTCGGGCTAACCAGTCATCCAGTAATCAGGACAATATCAGCGGCAATAATCAGGTTGGTTTAAGCTTCAAACTGCCGCTGTACAGCGGAGGCTCGGTCAGTTCGCAGGTGAAGCAGGCGCAGTATGCCTTTGTCGCCGCCAGCGAGCAGCTTGAAGGCGCTCACCGCACCGCCGTTCAGACCGTACGCTCTTCGTTCAACAACGTGAATGCGTCAATCAGCAGTATTGCCGCCTACAAACAGGCCGTTGTATCAGCACAGAGTTCGCTGGATGCTATGGAAGCCGGTTATTCCGTGGGTACCCGCACCATCGTCGATGTGCTGGATGCCACCACCACGCTGTTTAATGCCAAACAGCAGCTGTCTAATGCACGTTATAGCTATATGATAAACCAGCTGAATATCAAGTCTGCGCTGGGTACGCTTAACGAGCAGGACCTGCAAACGTTGAATAACCAGCTGGGTAAAGATGTGGTCACCGCGCCAGATGCTGTTGCTCCGGAAGATGCACAGCAGGATGCCAACGCCAACGGTGCCGCTTCCGCGGCGCGCAGCGGTAAAGCTTCCGCGCCCGGCCGCCCGGCGGCTACCCGCACCAGCGGCAATCCCTTCAGTCACTAATACCTTTCGGGGCAGCATCCGCTGCCCCTTTTTACAGGGCTTACGGTTCCTTCACAATTGAACGTATAGCTAAGTAAAGATCCCGTATCGCCCGGGGCCCATCGCTTCATTTTTCGCCGCGCTTCCCCTATCCTATGCGCTACCTTTGGGCACAGGACGAAAATTGATGAAACGGACTAAACAGATTAATCACGCCTCCTTTCGCAAAAGCTGGAGCGCCCGCCATTTAACGCCGGTGGCGCTGGCGGTGAGTGCAGTCTTTATGCTGGCCGCTTGTGAACAGGCCGACGAAACCGTATCAATGTATCAAAATGCTGATGACTGCTCGGCCGCTAACCCCGGTAAAAGCGAGCAGTGCACCACGGCGTTTAACAGCGCCAAAGAAGAAGCGGCCAAAACCGCGCCAAAATATGCCAGTCGCGCAGACTGCGTGGCTGAATTTGGCGAAGGACAATGCCAGCAGGCCCCTGCTCAGGCTGGGGTTGGTAATACTAATGCAGAATCCCAGTCCAGCGGCAGCTTCTGGATGCCGCTCATGGCTGGTTATATGATGGGCCGCCTGATGGGCGGAGGTATGGGCGGTCAGCAGCAGCCGCTTTTCAGTTCAAAATCGCCAACCAGCCCAGCCAACGGTAAGTTCGTTGACGCCAGCGGTAAAAACTACGGTGCCGCTACGCCGGGCCGCACCATGACGGTGCCGAAAAGCGCTCTGGCTCCTAAACCTGCCACCACCAGCACCGTGACACGCGGCGGCTTTGGTGAGAGTGTCGCCAAGCAAAACACCATGCAGCGTAACAGTAGCAGTACTGGCAGCGCTAACCGCAGCATGGGGGGCTAATCGCTGATGAAGCGTATTGCCATAGCCGAACGCCCAGGCTGGCGCGAAAAAGCAACGGAATATGGTTTTCGTTTTCACACCATGCACGGCGAGCCGTACTGGTGTGAGGATGCTTACTATCAGTTCACGTTGCAGCAAATTGAATCGCTGGAAGACGTGACCAGCGAACTGCATCAGATGTGTTTACAGGCGGTAGAGCTGGTGATCGGCAGCGAAGAGCTGCTGACGAAATTCCGCATCCCCAGGCATACCTGGGACTTTGTGCGTGGATCCTGGAAAAGCGGCCAACCATCGCTTTATTCCCGACTCGACCTCGCCTGGGATGGCCAGTCTCCGGCCAAGCTGCTGGAAAACAATGCCGATACGCCTACCTCACTGTATGAGGCTGCTTTCTTCCAGTGGCTTTGGCTGGAAGACCAGCTGGAGTCAGGCCAGCTCCCCGCTGGCAGCGATCAGTTCAACAGCCTGCAGGAAAAGCTGATCGAACGCTTTAGCGAGCTGCATCAACAGCACGGTTTTAGCTGGCTACACTTCGCCTGCTGCCGCGATTCTGAAGAAGACAGGGGCACCGTGCAATATCTGCAGGACTGCGCCACGGAAGCCGGGCTGCCGACTGAATTCCTCTATATGGATGAAATCGGCCTCGGTGAGAAAGGGCAGTTTACCGATATTCACGACCAGGTTATCGGCAATCTGTTTAAGCTCTACCCGTGGGAGTTTATGCTGCGTGAAACGTTCTCCACCAAGCTGGCCGATGCCGGCATGCGTTGGCTGGAGCCGGGATGGAAGAGCATTATTTCCAATAAAGCGCTGCTGCCCCTGCTGTGGAAGATGTTCCCTAATCATCCGAACCTGTTACCGGCCTACTTCGCCGAAGATAACGTGCCGCACATGGACAAATATGTGGTTAAGCCACTGTTTTCCCGCGAGGGCGCGAATATCCGCATCGTAGAAAACGGTCAGGAAATTGCGCGGGTCGACGGGCCATACGGTGAGGAAGGGATGATTGTTCAGCAGTTCCATCCGCTACCGAAATTTGGTGACAGCTATACGCTGATCGGCAGCTGGTTAATCAACGATCGGCCCGCCGGTATCGGCCTGCGCGAAGATCGCGATCTCATCACCCAGGATCTGTCGCGTTTCTATCCGCACGCGTTTATTGAATAATCGGCAAGGGCGAGTCTTCACTCGCCCCGTTGGCATCGGGCAACGCGACATAATGCGCCCGTATGCAGTTGAAAAATGCAACAGGCTACCAGGCCTATGGCCCTGTCACCCCACCTGCACGGACAGCATACTCAGTGACCCCATCACGATCCCATCTATCGGGATCGATACGGATTCACCCGGTGTGCGTGCGCCGAGCACGTACAGCAGCGGCAAATAGTGCTCCGGCGTTGGGTTCGACAACGCCGCGTCCTCATGCTGCATAAAGTTCACCAGCGGATGCTGCGAAACGTCCCCTTCCCAGCTCAGATTATCGCGCACGTACTGATTAAAAGATCCCGCCCAGGGCCAGGCGGCGGCTTCATCCTGCCGGCGTATCTGACTCAGGTTATGTACGACGTTGCCACTGGCTACAATCATCACCCCCTGCTCACGCAGCGCGGCCAGCTTACGCCCCAGCTCGAAGTGATAAGCCGGTGGTTTGCTTCCGTCCACGCTTAGCTGCACCAGCGGAATATCCGCATCAGGATACATCTTGATCAGCACTCCCCAAGAGCCGTGGTCGAACCCCCACTCCCGGTCGAGCTGCACGGCAACCGGCGCCAGTGTATCAGCCACCTGTTGTGCCAACTCTGGAGAGCCCGGTGCCGGATAATGTGTGTCAAATAACGCCTGTGGGAAACCGCCGAAATCATGGATAGTGCGCGGATTTTCCAGTGCCGTGACCGCAGTACCCCGGGTATACCAGTGGGCGGAGACCGCAAGGATCGCTTTCGGTCTTGGCAGGGTGTTGCCCAGTTTACGCCAGGTTTGCGTATAGATATTCTCTTCCAGGACGTTCATCGGGCTACCGTGTCCGAGAAAAAGCGCAGGCATAATTTGCTTACTCATAATGTGGCTCCAGGCAAAATGTTGCTCAATGGACACCACACTACGCCCATTCACCTTTGGATGAACCTGGATAACCCTGATGAAGATATTCAGTAAATTTGAATGCCGGAAAAGCACGTTTTGACAGGGTTCAGCCAGGCGCAGTTGCAGGCCTGGCTGATATTTTCTGACCGGGGGGGGGAACCGGCCTGAAGGATAGTTAACTTGCCTGTAGCGTTTCGCGGCTACGGCGGTAAGACACCAGGTCTTCGATGGTGACGACCGGCATATCGTGCTGACGGGCAAACACGATGACTTCTGGCGCATGCGCCATTGAACCGTCGTCGTTAGTCAGTTCACAAAGCACGCCCGCCGGTTTGAAACCGGCCAGGGTGACCAAGTCGAGAGTGGCTTCCGTGTGACCGCCACGAGTTAACACGCCGCCGGAACGGGCGCGCAGCGGAAACACATGGCCGGGGCGATTTAAATCACTGGGCCTGGCATCATCTGCGATCGCGGCACGGATAGTGGTCAGGCGATCGGTAGCAGAAACGCCGGTCGTCACGCCCTCGGCTGCTTCGATAGTCACGGTAAAACCTGTACCGTAAGCGCTGGTGTTGTTCTGCACCATCATGGGCAGATCAAGCTGCTCCAGGCGTTCCTCATTCAGACACAGACAGACGATACCGCTGCCGTGACGGATGGTTAGTGCCATTTGCTCAACGGTCATGGTTTCGGCGGCGAAGATCATATCACCTTCGTTTTCACGATCTTCATCGTCCAGAACCATCACACCGCGGCCTGCGCGCAGCGCCTCAATGGCATGTGTAACACGCTGTTCAGGCGTGCCAAATTCAGAAAGTAGCGACTGATTCATGGTAAATAAACCTTTGTAAATGTATGGGTTACCAGAACCAGGGCGTGCTTAGGAGTGTTATACGGCGACAACAAATAACGCGAGGCGAGCTTCAGCCCGTCAAGAATCGTTACTCTCTCCCATCCGGACTTTAACCGTCGGCCCCGGAATTACACCGGATCTGCTGACCTTCAGAATGGCTCTGAAGCGCTCGCGGGCTTTCAGCCTCAGCTGATTTACCGCCGGTGGGGAATTTCGCCCCGCCCTGAGAATAAGCGAATTCATGATAGCGCTGAAAAAGTAACAGAGCAACGAACAAAAAGGGCTATCGGCTATCCATTTTATCACTAAGGCATTTTAAAGTTTGTGGCTGACGGCGGAGCGATTACACTAGAGCCAAACTCGCTGCTATCAGGAAACCTGCCATGATTGATGCAAAAAAGATTGAACAACTGGCCCGTCAGATCCATGACTCCATGCCGAAAGGCATTCGTGATTTAGGTGACGATGTCGAAAAGAAAATCCGTCAGACTTTGCAATCACAGTTGACGCGGCTGGACCTGGTTAACCGGGAAGAGTTTGACGTGCAAACTCAGGTGCTACTGCGCACCCGTGAGAAGCTTGCCGTGCTGGAACAGCGGCTCTCTGAACTGGAAAACCGTGCAGCACCACAACTGCCTGCTGCAATAGCCGAAAAACCAGCGGAGTAAGTCGCGCTGGATAATGGCTGCCCGAACGGGCAGCCGTCAGCCGTCAATTTTTCCCGCTTCCTGAAATGATCGTTTTGATGATATTACTGGTGGAAATACCGTCTTCGAAATTGAGTACCTGCACATCTCCGCCGTTCGCCCAAACCTCTTTGCTCCCGGCAATATCTTCAGGCTTATAGTCACCGCCTTTTACCAGCAGGTCCGGCAATATTTCAGCGATCGCTCGCTGCGGCGTATCCTCTTCAAAACCGATCACCCAGTCTACCGCCTCAAGCGCGCCCAATACCATCATGCGGTTAAGAAGCGGGTTGACCGGGCGTGTTTCACCTTTCAGACGACGGGTGGAGGCATCGCTATTCACCGCCACAATCAGGCGGTCGCCCAGCTTACGCGCATTGGCAAGATAGGAAACATGGCCCGCATGTAAAATGTCGAACACGCCGTTGGTCATCACCACCTTTTCACCACGCTGGCGGGCTTTTTTCACTTCAACAATCAGCTGTGCTTCACTCATTACGCCAAAACCCGACTCCGGACGCGCATGAATAGCATTTTCCAGCTCCATCGGAGACACCGTGGAGGTGCCAAGCTTACCCACCACCACGCCTGCCGCCGCGTTGGCAAGGAAACAGCTCTCTTCCAGCGTGTTTCCAGCCGCCAGCGCGGTTGCCAGCACACCGATTACCGTATCTCCAGCGCCGGTGACGTCAAAGACCTCCTGCGCCTGGGTCGGCATATGGAAAGGGGCTTTTCCCGGCTGCAGCAGCGTCATACCGTGTTCGGAACGAGTCACCAGCAGCGCAGAAAGTGCATGCTGTTGCATCAGCGCCGTACCACGTTCCACAATGTCGGCTTCGCTTTTACACTTACCCACCACCGCCTCGAATTCAGACAGGTTTGGCGTCAGCAGGGTTGCGCCGTGATAGCGAGAGAAGTCGGTTCCTTTGGGATCGACCAGCACCGGGACGCCCGCTTTACGCGCCAACGCTATCATGGTTTCCACGGTAGCCAGCGCCCCTTTCGCATAGTCAGACAGGACCAGCGCCCCGATGCCCGGCAGAGACCGCTGGATGCGTTCAAGCATTGGCTCAGGATCGACACCGTCAAATCCTTCCTCGAAATCCAGGCGGATCAGCTGCTGATTACGTGACAACACGCGCAGCTTGGTGATAGTAGGATGAGTCGCCACAGAGACAAAGTCGCACTGCACGTTGACCCCAGACAGGGCGGCGCTAAGCGCACGCGCCGCGTCATCAACCCCGGTCAGGCCAACCAGACGCGACTTTGCGCCAAGAGAGGCGATATTCATGGCAACGTTGGCCGCACCGCCTGGGCGCTCCTCCACGCTATCAACTTTTACCACCGGAACCGGCGCTTCGGGAGAGATGCGGTTGGTTGGGCCGTACCAGTAGCGATCCAACATCACGTCGCCCACTACCAGCACACCCGCGCGGGTAAAATCGGGCAGGGTAATTTTCATTCCAGAGACTCCAGACTGCAGTAAAAATTAATGCGCGCGATGATAGCATAATTGTTCAGCTGGCTAACCATCGCGTGCGATCGGTGATCAGGTACTTAACCACGCCTGCCAGCAGGCTTTCACCTCGGCTTTCTCCTGCGCGAAAGCATCAACCGCGACGTGCCCGGGCAACTCCTGCAAAGCAAGGTGATGAAGCGCATCGCGCAAAGTCACATAGGCATTCGTCAGCGCTTCAGCCTGAGCTGACGCCATTTTACCGCTGCGCGCCAGAAGCTCAAGAATGCGCACGTTGTCAGACCAGCGCGTCAGTTCCGGCACCTGTGAGGCGTAACGTAAAACCAGATATTGTGTAATAAATTCAATATCGACGATGCCGCCCGCATCGGCTTTGATATCCCACCGATCTTTGTGCTTGTTGCCGAGATGGGTACGCATTTTCTCACGCATCTCGCGCACTTCCGTTTGCAATTTTTTATCGTCACGTGGGCGTGCCAGAATGCCGCGACGAATGTGTGCAAAACGCTCGCCCAACGCGCTATCGCCGTACACGATACGGGCACGTACCAGCGCCTGATGCTCCCATGTCCAGGCATCGTTTCGCTGGTACTCATCGAAAGCATCAAAAGTGCTGACCAACATTCCCGCCGCTCCGGATGGACGCAGGCGGGCATCCACCTCGTAAAGAATGCCCGAGGAGGTGCGGGTACTGAATAAGTGCATCACGCGCTGTGCAAGGCGCAGATAGAACTGACGACCGTCTATACTGCGATCCCCCAGGGTCACAGCATCGGCCGGGCAGTCGTGGAGAAACACCAGATCGAGGTCGGAACTGTAGCCCAGCTCCCACCCCCCCAACTTACCGTAGCCAACCACGGCAAAACCGCGATCGCTGTCGTCAGCGAGATGTGAAGGGCGGCCATAGCGCTGGATCATCATATTCCACGCCTGCTGCACCACGGATTCAGTTATCGCCTCCGCCAGCCAGGTCAGATGATCGCTGACCTTCATGACCGGTAGCGTTTTGGCGATATCAGCAGCGGCAATACGCAGATGCTGTGCCTGTTTAAACTGGCGCAACGCCTCCAGCTGCTGTTCTTCATCCTCTTCCGGAATACGCAGCAGATACTGACGCAGTTCGTCACGATAGGCATCGGTGGCGGTGGGATGATACAGCGTAGCCGGGTCGAGCAGCTCATCAAGCAGCAGCGGATAGCGCGCCAGCTGGCTGGCAACCTTTGGCGAGGCGGCACACAGGCGAATCAGGTGCTGAAGCGCACCGTGGTATTCACTCAGCAGTTCCAGGTAGGTTGAACGCGTCACCACGCCCAGCAGCAGCGGAGTCAGGCGCATCAGCGTTACCGGCGCATCATCACGCGGCAGCACTTCACCCAGCAGCCGTGGCATCAGCTGATCCAGCGCCTGCCGCCCGCGTGGGCCAATCGTGCGTTTATCAAGATCCTGGCGGAAATCGTTAATGACGCACAGCAGCTGTTGTCGGGCATCACTGGCCAGATGAGGCACCAGCGGCTCCAGCTCCACCTCTTCCAGCCGATCCTGCCACAGTACGCCATATTCCCCTGCGTCACGGTTATCGCCACCATCGGCGCTATCATCGCCGATCAGTTCGTTGAAGATGCTGCGCACCGTTGCCATATGCCGATCGAGCCGGGCGTGTAATGTCGCCCAGTCGCCACATCCCATCGCCCAGGCGAGGCGCGTACGATCCAATTCGCTATCGGGCAGGGTTTGGGTTTGCTCATCGTTGATGCTTTGCAGTAAATTTTCCAGCCGGCGCAGAAACAGATAGGCAACACGCAGCTGCTCTGGCTGTTCTGACGGTAACAGATGCAGCTCATCAATGGCAGACAGAGCAGGCAACAGAGAACGCTGCTGGAGGGATCGCTCACGCCCGCCGCGGATCAGCTGAAAGACCTGCACGATAAATTCCGTTTCACGAATACCGCCCGCACCGAGCTTGATGTTATTCGTCAGCCCTCGCCGCCGGACTTCGCGGGCAATCATCCCTTTCATATTACGCAGCGACTGAATAACGCTGAAATCAATGTAACGGCGGAAAACAAACGGCCGCAGCAGCTGACGCAGCTCTTCGCTCCAGCGGTCACCGCTATCCCCCATCAGACGCGCTTTGACCATGGCGTAGCGTTCCCAGTCTCGCCCCTGCTCCTGGTAGTAATCTTCCAGCGCGGCAAAACTCAACACCAGCGGACCGCTATCACCAAAGGGGCGCAGACGCATATCGACACGGTAAACGAAGCCGTCTGCGGTCGCCTGGTTCAGCACTTTTATCAGGCGCTGGCCCAGGCGGGTAAAGAACTGGGCATTATCCAGCTCGCGCCGCCCTCCCTGCGTGGTGCCATTTTCCGGCCAGGTAAAGATCAGGTCGATATCAGAGGAGAAGTTCAGCTCGACGCCGCCCAGCTTTCCCATACCGAGGATCAGCAAAGGCTGTGGCTCTCCGGCAGCATTCATCGGGGTGCCAAGCTCGACACAGCAGGCACGCCACAACCAGTCGCGAGCGCCGACAATCAGCGTTTCCGCCAGCTCGCTCAACTGGCGCAGGGTCTGTTCAGTGGTGCTTTCTGCCAGGGTTTGCATCCAGGCAATACGCGTCAACATGTGGCGGCGGAACCGGCGCAGCTCGCGCATCAGCGCATTTTCATCCTGAGCGGCAGCAAGCTGAGTTTGCAACCATTGCCGATAGTGCTGCCATTCATCCGGCTGGGGCGGTTGCTCAAGCAGCTGCTGCCACCAGGCGGGGAACTGGATCAGGCTGGTGCGGATAAAGTCACTAAAAACCAGCACCGCCTGCTGCCGGCAAGACGCGCCGTTAAACAGCGGGTCTAGCCGGGTAACCTGGTCAGCCAGCAGCACGGGTAAAGGCTGAGTTAATGATGGCACCATAAGGTCAACGCTCCCTTCAGAATTCCACGACTGAAAAATTACAGACTGCCGTTTTTCCAGAATGCAGGCTGTTTCAGCGCCTGACGAAGATGGGCATCGAGCCAGATATCCTGCTGCCCGTCAATCGCCTGGCCCAGCTGCTGCCAGCTCTGGACCCAGCTATTGACCGCGGCCGCATCATAAGCTCCCGCCAACAGATGAACTGCCAGCAGCTGGCGATGAAGACGCGCCAGTTTGTCCTGATATTCACCCGCGTGATTCACCTGGGAGAAGGTCTCTTTCAGGTCAGCAGCAATGCGGCCCAGCATAATATCGCTAAAGCGTTTAAATGAGCCTTGCAGTTTAGCGTCAGCCTTGCTGTCGACAAACTCTCGCCAGCCGGCGGTAGCAAGCCAGTTGGTAAGCGCTAACTGGGTTTGCAGCCAGAGTGCACTGAAGCACAGCGTTTCGGCCGAGACGCCTTTATCCAGCATGGCTTCTTCCAGCAATGTCAGTTTCTGGCGCAGATCGCTGCTGGCCTTGCGAGGAACCAGCGCGCCGTAAAGTGAAAAGGCCTGACGCAGAGTTTCCAGCGCATCTTTTATTTCACGTCGTGCGTTGGCATTGCCCCTTAACCATAACTCCTCATGATACTGCCACTGGTTAAGCGCATGCAGAAAGGCCGCCTTCATGCCCTCTTCTACCGTGGCCTTCGGCCTGACCTTCAACAGGAGGAGCTGGCGCAGGGGCCGTGGCGGATTGCCCTGTGCCAGCGCGTAGCCGCGCGCGGCTTTACTCAAGCTGCCGAGGCGTAAGCCGTCAATTGTCGCCAGCTCGTTGGCAAAGGCCAGCAGATCGTCTCGCTGGCCGCTTTTTAACTCAAGCTCAATCTCCATAAGGGGCTCACTCAGGTCACCTGCACTGACTTCCCCTCTGTCGAAAGCAACCTCGATCTCGCTTTGCAGATAAGTGACCACCCACTTTTCACGCACAAAGTGAGTACTGAACAAGGCACTAAGTCGCGTCTGTAACGCGGCAACATCCGTACCGGCGGGCCACACTTCACCCGGTAACTGCCGGATATCCAGTTCGGGTTGCTCTAACGCCACATTATATTCCGGCCGCTGGTGCAGCCCGCCGATAGTCTGCCCTGCGGTTTTTAGCGTCATCTCATAGCTGTCACCGAAACCTCGAATGCGCAGCCCCATATCCCAATGACGCAGCTGTTTATCGTCCGTTTCGAAGTAAGTATTGGTTAACTTCTGTCCCGGCGTATGCTTATGAGGCCAGGCAGCCAGTTTGGCCGCTATTTTTGTCGCTGCGTTTGGCAAAGCAATGAACTTTAATTCGATTTCAATGGTCATAGTGTCTTATTTACGTCGTTAGGGGCACGGTCAGAGTGTCAGATTACGTCCGCTTTTGTCTTGCGGTAGATCGGGTCTGATATTGCCGCAAAGAGTAATGCACAAAAGACGGGGCTGTCTCTGCTTAAATTACGCATTCGCACGCGTCTTCTCAACAGAATGAGATCAGGACAGTTCTCATTCAGATTTTTGTGAGGCCGCTCCAGACTGTGCCATGAATTTTTCCAGTACTGATATCAAAAAGAGTTCGAATGAAAAAGACTCATCTTATTAGCCTGACTTTATTCGCTTTCAGCGTGGCAGCGAACGTGCATGCCGATGAAAAACGCTATATTTCCGATGACCTTTCCACCTGGACGCGCAGCGGCCCCGGCAATGATTACCGCCTGGTGGGAACCTTAAACGCTGGCGAAGAAGTTGAATTATTGCAGACAAATGACAACACCAAATACGGTCAGATCCGCGATAAGCAGGGGCGTACCACCTGGCTGCCACTGGCCCAACTGAGCGAGATACCCAGCCTGCGTACCCGTGTGCCGCAGCTGGAACAACAGGTGAAAGACCTTTCCGCCAAGCTGGCAAACATTGACGGCAGCTGGAATCAACGCACGGCAGACATGCAGAAAAAAGTTGCCGGTAGTGACGATGCGATCAATAGCCTGAAGGCCGAGAACCAGCAGCTGAAAAATCAACTGGTGGTGGCCAGGAAAAAGGTCGATGCCGCTAATGTCCAGCTTGACGATAAGCAACGCACCATCATTATGCAGTGGTTTATGTATGGTGGTGGGGTCGCTGGCGTTGGCCTGCTGCTGGGGTTGCTGCTGCCACGAATGATCCCGCGCAGGAAACAGAACAACCGCTGGATGAATTAAGCCACTGGCGCACTTTCAGGGTATCTGCGGATGCCCTTTTTCCCGTGTCTGCGATTTATCATTTCAGCAACACGAATGGTATAGTGCGACGATCCATCATCGGTTCATTTCGATGATTTGCTTTCTGGAGATGCTCAGTGAAAACATACCTTGTCGGCGGCGCGGTGCGCGACGGACTGTTAAATTTGCCGGTGAAAGATAAAGACTGGGTCGTGGTGGGGGCGTCTCCCCAACAGATGCTCGATCGGGGTTATCAGCAGGTTGGCCGCGACTTCCCGGTATTTCTGCACCCGGAAAGTCACGAGGAGTATGCGCTGGCGCGCACCGAACGCAAATCAGGCCGGGGCTACACCGGATTCACCTGCTATTCCGCGCCGGACGTCACCCTTGAACAGGATCTGGCGCGCCGCGACCTGACCATTAATGCCATTGCCCAGGATGCCGGCGGCAATTACTGCGATCCTTACGGTGGCCGTGCCGATTTACAGCAGCGCCTGCTGCGCCATGTTTCCGGCGCTTTTAATGAGGATCCGCTGCGCGTGCTGCGCGTGGCGCGTTTTGCCGCTCGTTTTGCCCATCTTAACTTCCGTATCGCTGACGAAACCCTGCTACTGATGCAGGCCATGACGCACAGCGGAGAGCTGCATCATCTAACCCCGGAACGGGTATGGAAAGAGACAGAACTCGCCCTGCAAACGCCCAGCCCACAGGTATTTTTTCAGGTGCTGCGTGACTGTGGCGCACTGGCGGTGCTCTTTCCAGAGCTGGATAACCTGTACGGCGTTCCCGCACCGGCCAAATGGCATCCGGAGATCGACACCGGGGTGCATGCCCTGATGGCGCTGGCGATGGCGGCCCGGCTCAGCCAGGAGATAGACATTCGCTTCGCCACCCTGTTCCACGATGTAGGTAAAGCCCTGACGCCAAAGGTAAAATGGCCGAGTCATCACGGACATGGCCCGGCAGGAGTGCCTCTGGTTGCCGCCTTATGCGAACGTTTGCGCGTGCCAAATGCGCTGCGTGACCTGGCGCTGCTGGTGACCGAATTTCATGACCTGGTGCATACCATTCAGTGCCAGCCCCCGACTGAGCTGGTTGCGCTATTCGACCGTGTGGATGCCTGGCGCAAACCGCAGCGCGTGCAGCAGATTGCATTGACCAGTGAAGCAGACGCCCGTGGGCGCACCGGCTTTGAAAATAATCCTTACCCACAGGGTGATTATCTGCGCGAGGCCTGGCGAGTCGTGCAAAGCGTCTCAACAAAAGAGGTCGTGGATGCAGGATTCAAAGGCATGGCGGTACGCGAGGAGCTGACGCGCCGCAGAATTGCCGCGCTGGATGCCTGGAAACAGGTTCAGTAATAGACTTTTTCTGCTGACTACGCGTCAGACTCTGGGGCGACCGGCCAACGCCATCGCCCCGGAGGCCGCGCGACTTACAGCACGAACAGGGCGTAGACCGCGGCTGCCACAATAAAGCGGTAGATAGCAAACGGTATAAACGAGATGCGTTTGATGATGTGCAGGAAGCTCTTAATCGCAATCAGCGCCACGATAAAGGCCGTGACAAACCCAACGGCAAACATGGGGAAATCGGCCATCGACAGGAAACCCATGCTTTTATAGAGGTCCAGCCCGGTTGCGCCTATCATCATCGGTACCGCGAGCAGGAATGAGAACTCCGAAGCCGCATAACGGCTGACGCCCACCAGCATCCCGCCCGATATGGTAGCACCGGAACGCGAGAAACCCGGCCACAGTGCCAGACACTGGAAGCAACCGATCATAAAGGCCTGGCGATAAGTGATATCGTCCACGCCAGGCGATTTCGGCCGTTTGGGCTTCAGTAGCTCTGCCGCAATCAGCAGCACGCCGCCGACCACCAGCGCATACATCACGTTGACCGGATTAAACAGCGTTTTGATCTGATCATGCAGCAGCAGGCCAATCACCACCGCTGGCACCATGCCCAGCAGGATATGAATTAACGTCAGTCTGCCCTGTCCGCTCCCTTCGTGTGGAACCTCACCAAAGTGAATGCCGATCAGACCAAACAGACGACGCCAGAACATCACCACAACGGCAAGAATTGAGCCGAGCTGGATCACCACCTCAAAAGTCTCAGCCTTATTGCCCTCGAACCCCAGCAGGTGACCGACAAGGATCATATGTCCGGTGGAGGAGACGGGAAGAAATTCCGTCAGCCCCTCTACAAGGCCAAGTATTGCCGCTATCCACAGTTGATGAATGTCTGTCATCAAATCTACCCCTGTTAAAAACATGAAAAAGGCGGTCGCTTACGCTACCGCCAAATTGTGCCCGCCAATTATTAGGCAACCTTAGGACAGAGGATAATGTGATTGGGTTTCATTGTGATGGCAATCACATTGGATTTATTTCGGAATAGTCCCGCGTTCGATAACCACCCCGACCTGGCGAGCCTGCGCTACCGCGCCTGGTTTACTCAGCTTGATCCGCACCCACGGTGAGGCGAATCGGGCCAGTAGCAGGGTTGCCACCTCCTCCGCAACGCGCTCAACCAGGGCGAATTTACCCTGACTGACATGTTCAACGATCGCTTCAGCCACATCGGCATAGCTCAGGCAGTCGTTCACATCGTCGCTGACGGCGGCTTTGCGGTTGTCCCATGCCATTTCGACATCGAACACCAGCTTCTGCTGAATGGTCTGCTCCCAGTCGTAAACGCCAATGGTGGTGATAACGGACAGTTGATCAATAAATACAATATCCATGATACGGCTCTCTGTTTTTGTGGTCACCGGATATCATCCCCGGCAGTTTATGCGTATTATCCACAGATGCTGTCAACAAAACGACCCCAACAAGATGGAACGGTGTTATGAGTGTATTCGCGCTTGGCATGATCCTTTTCGCGTATCTGTGTGGTTCCCTTTCCAGTGCGATCCTGGTTTGTCGACTGTTCAAATTACCTGACCCTCGCCACCACGGCTCAGGAAATCCGGGCGCCACTAACGTACTGCGCATCGGTGGCAGAGGGGTGGCGGCCACGGTACTGGTTTTTGACGTGCTCAAGGGAATGCTGCCGGTCTGGCTGGCTTATCACCTTGGAGCGACGCCTTTTTACCTTGGATTAACCGCGATTGCCGCCTGCCTCGGCCACATCTACCCGGTATTTTTCCATTTCAAAGGCGGTAAAGGCGTTGCTACAGCGCTGGGAGCGATTGCGCCGATCGGCTGGGATCTGACCGGTTTGATGACGGGAACCTGGCTGCTCACCGTCCTGCTAAGCGGCTACTCCTCGCTGGGCGCGATAGTGAGCGCGCTGATCGCCCCCTTTTACGTCTGGTGGTTCAAACCGCAGTTTACCTTCCCGGTGGCGATGCTCTCCTGCCTGATCCTGTTGCGTCATCATGACAACATTCAGCGCCTGTGGCGTGGACAGGAAACCCGGGTCTGGAAGAAAAAGGACAGGCGGAAAGGGCCAGGAAAGACCTGACCCATCGATTCAGATGGCGGGCAGTTCGGCCAGTGGCCAGCGAGGCCGCACGGTGACGCTAAGTTCAGCGTGCGTACCGCCTTTCAGGCGCACCATTCCAGCATAAGCAATCATCGCCCCGTTGTCGGTGCAGAACTCCGGGCGGGCATAAAACACTTCTCCTCCGCGTTTCTGCATCATTTCGGCCAGCTTAGCGCGCAGCGTACGGTTAGCGCTGACGCCACCGGCAATCACCAGCCGCTTGAAACCGCTCTGATCCAGCGCCCTTCGACACTTTATCGCCAAGGTATCCACCACGGCATCTTCAAAGGCACGGGCGATATCCGCATGCGTTTGGCTGCTATCGTCATTGTCACGAATGGTGTTGGCGGCGAACGTTTTCAGCCCGGAAAAACTGAAGTCCAAACCGGGCCGATCGGTCATAGGTCGTGGGAAAACAAAGCGTTTTTCCACCCCTTGCTGCGCCATTTTTGACAGCATCGGCCCGCCGGGGTAGTCCAGCCCAAGCAGTTTGGCCGTTTTATCAAACGCTTCGCCGGCCGCATCGTCAATGGACTCCCCCATCAGGGTATATGACCCAATGCCGGTCACGCTAATGAGCTGCGTATGACCGCCGGAAACCAGCAGCGCAACGAACGGGAATTCCGGTGGATTATCTTCCAGCATCGGTGCAAGCAGATGCCCTTCCATATGATGTACGGCAATAGCCGGCACATCCCAGGCAAACGCCAACGATCGGCCGATGGTGGCCCCCACCAACAGAGCACCGACCAGCCCCGGCCCAGCCGTATAGGCTACCGCATCAATATCCTGTGCCTGCAACCCGGCTTCCTGTAGCGCCGCCTGAATAAGCGGCACGGTCTTACGCACATGGTCACGCGAGGCCAGTTCCGGCACCACGCCACCGTAATCGGCATGGAGTTTGACCTGGCTGTAAAGTTGATTGGCGAGCAAACCGGCAGCATCGTCATAAATGGCAACACCGGTTTCATCGCAGGATGTTTCAATTCCGAGAACACGCATGGCTTTTTTTCACCTCATTCTTGCGGCGCGCAGTGTAGCATGAAGGCGCCCTGCCGAGCGGCAAATTTCCCCATGCGATGGTTACGCCTTGTACAATAAGGCGTTTTTTTTCACACCAGAAGTGTGTGATTCGTGTATAATCAGCTCCCTGAAAAAAACCGGCAGCCGCACAGGCGCATCTGTTGGTGACATAATGCTATGGTGCTTTACAACGCAGCCTGTGTTGGAGTAAAATTCCGCACCATTTTGAAATGAGCTGGCACCGATGCCAGCAGCAAAACCGAATTTATCGAGGTGAGAGTTACATGCCGGTAATTAAAGTACGTGAAAACGAGCCATTCGACGTAGCACTGCGTCGCTTCAAGCGTTCTTGTGAGAAAGCAGGCGTTCTGGCTGAAGTTCGTCGTCGTGAGTTCTATGAAAAACCGACTACTGAACGCAAGCGCGCTAAAGCGTCTGCAGTTAAACGCCACGCGAAGAAACTGGCTCGCGAAAACGCACGCCGCACTCGTCTGTACTAATATCCTGAAGGTTCGCCTTCACGCTTCACAGACAAGTTAGTAGTTATCAGGCCGTGCTTCCGAAAGGAATGCGCGGCTTGTTGCCGTTTATGAACCATAAACAGTTGGAAGCAACGGATAACGAAGGCAGCCAACGCCGCCAGACGCTGAAAGATGAAGGGCAATCCCCAATAGCTTTCAGTGACTGGCAAGGCGGCAACTGAGCGAATCCGCGGGAGCTTACAAAAGTAAGTGACCGGGGTGAACGAAGGCAGCCAACACCGCCAGACGCTGAAAGATGAAGGGGATTTATGGCAGGACGCATTCCGCGTGTATTTATCAATGACTTGCTGGCTCGCACGGACATCGTGGATCTTATCGATGCGCGCGTTAAGCTGAAAAAGCAGGGGAAAAACTATCACGCGTGCTGTCCTTTTCATAACGAGAAAACCCCTTCTTTCACCGTCAATGGCGAAAAGCAGTTTTATCACTGCTTCGGCTGCGGCGCGCACGGTAACGCCATCGACTTCCTGATGAATTACGATCGTCTGGAATTTGTCGAAAGTATTGAAGAGTTGGCGACCTTGTATGGCCTGGAAATACCGTATGAAAGCGGTAGCGGCCCCAGCCAGCTGGAACGCCACCAGCGTCAAAGTCTCTACCAGCTGATGACTGGCCTACGTGATTTTTATCAGCAGTCGCTGGATCATGGCCAGTCAGCAGGCGCCCGCGACTATCTGGCGCAGCGTGGGCTAAGTGACGAGGTCATTAAGCATTTTTCTATCGGCTTCGCCCCTGCCGGCTGGGACAACGCGCTAAAACGTTTTGGCAGCAATCCCGACGATCGCCAGTCGCTGATCGATGCCGGTATGTTGGTCACGAATGACCAGGGACGCAGTTACGACCGCTTCCGTGAACGAGTCATGTTTCCCATCCACGATAAGCGCGGGCGCGTCATTGGTTTTGGTGGACGGGTGCTGGGTGACGGCATGCCGAAATACCTTAACTCGCCGGAAACCGACATATTCCATAAGGGCCGCCAGCTATACGGCCTGTATGAAGCGCTAAAAAATCATCCTGAACCCGCCAGGCTGCTGGTGGTCGAGGGCTATATGGATGTGGTGGCGCTAGCGCAGTTTGGCGTGGATTATGCCGTGGCGTCTCTGGGAACCTCCACCACGGCGGAGCATATCCAGCTGCTGTTCCGCTCTACGGATACGGTTATTTGCTGCTATGACGGTGACAGGGCGGGGCGTGAAGCCGCATGGCGTGCGCTGGAAACCGCTTTACCTTACATGAATGACGGTCGTCAGCTACGCTTTATGTTTCTGCCTGACGGCGAAGATCCGGACACGCTGGTGCGCAAAGAAGGTAAGGACGCGTTTGAAAAACGCATGGAGCAGGCGATGCCGCTCTCGACCTTCTTATACGACACCCTGTTGCCTCAGGTAGACTTGAGTACTCCTGACGGCCGTGCCCAGCTGGCAACGCTGGCACTGCCCCTGCTTCGCCAGGTGCCGGGAGAGACCCTGCGCATCTATTTGCGTCAGGTGCTGGGCGATAAGCTGGGTATCCCCGATCACATTCAGCTGGAAAAGCTCCTGCCGGAGAAAGCGGAAAGTGCGAAAGCTGCGGCACAGCCCCAGCTAAAACGCACAACTATGCGTATACTTATTGGGCTGCTGGTGCAAAATCCGCAGTTGGCGGCGATGGTGCCGTCTCTGGATGGATTAGCACAGTCAGAAACGCCCGGCTTTTCGCTGTTTGTTGAGTTAGTGAGCACTTGCGCTGCTCATCCTGGCCTGACGACCGGACAGCTACTAGAGTTATATCGCGGCACAAAATTTAGCCAGAGCCTTGAAACCCTGGCAACATGGAACCACATGATCGTAGATGACGAAGTGGAAACCATGTTTCAGGATGCGCTGGCCAGCATGTACGACAATGCGCTTGAGCGCAGGCTGGAAGAGCTGATCGCCCGCGACCGCACTCACGTACTGAGCGCGGAGGAGCGCCGCGAGTTCTGGACATTGAGCCAGGCGCTAAAAAAACAGTAGAAGGGTGAACCCTTTTTGTTATCACCCTACTTACAAATAGAATTAAGAAGCGTTATCAGTCTTTAAGATAGCTTCGACACAGAACACAGCGGCTTAAGTGCCGAATAAGCGTCAGGTCAATCCTGACAGCCGCATCGACGGGCAGCGGCAATAATCTCAACGCCCTCACTGTTATTGTTGGCACGTTAGCCGACCGACACCAATCTAATTTAACAGAAGTGTGGACACCGTCTTATGGAGCAAAACCCGCAGTCACAGCTTAAGCTACTTGTCACCCGTGGTAAGGAGCAAGGCTATCTGACCTATGCCGAGGTCAATGACCATCTGCCGGAAGATATCGTCGACTCCGATCAGATCGAAGACATCATCCAGATGATTAACGACATGGGCATCCAGGTCGTGGAAGAAGCGCCTGATGCCGACGATCTGATGCTGAACGAAAACAGCAGTGATACTGATGAAGATGCTGCTGAAGCCGCTGCTCAGGTGCTGTCCAGCGTAGAGTCTGAAATAGGGCGTACAACCGACCCGGTGCGTATGTATATGCGCGAAATGGGTACGGTTGAACTGTTGACGCGTGAAGGTGAGATCGATATCGCCAAACGCATCGAAGACGGTATCAACCAGGTTCAGTGCTCCGTTGCCGAATACCCGGAAGCGATAAACTATCTGCTTGAACAGTACGATCGTGTTGAAGCAGGTGAAGCCCGCCTGTCCGACCTGATCACAGGCTTTGTCGACCCTAACGCCGAAGAAGATATTGCGCCAACCGCCACGCACGTGGGTTCAGAACTGTCTGCGGAAGAGCGTGAGGATGACGACGAAGATGAAGAGTCCGATGACGACAGTTCGGATGATGACAACAGCATCGACCCTGAACTGGCGCGTGAGAAGTTCAGCGATCTGCGCATCCAGTACGAGACCACCCGTACGGTGATCAAAGCGAAAAGCCGCAGCCACGCTGACGCTATCGTAGAGATCCAGAACCTGTCCGACGTATTTAAACAGTTCCGCCTGGTACCGAAGCAGTTCGATTTTCTGGTAAACAGCATGCGCGTCATGATGGATCGCGTTCGTACTCAAGAACGTCTTATCATGAAGCTGTGTGTTGAGCTGTGCAAAATGCCGAAGAAAAACTTCATCACCCTGTTTACCGGTAATGAAACCAATGAAACCTGGTTCAAAGCCGCGCTGGCAATGAACAAACCGTGGTCAGAGAAGCTGAACGATGTTTCAGAAGACGTGACGCGCGGTCTGCAAAAGCTACAGCAGATTGAAGAAGAAACCGGCCTGACCATCGAACAGGTGAAGGACATCAACCGTCGCATGTCCATTGGCGAAGCCAAAGCGCGCCGCGCGAAGAAAGAGATGGTTGAGGCAAACCTGCGTCTGGTTATCTCTATCGCCAAGAAATACACCAACCGCGGCCTGCAGTTCCTTGATCTTATTCAGGAAGGTAACATTGGCCTGATGAAAGCGGTAGATAAGTTTGAATACCGCCGTGGTTATAAGTTCTCAACTTATGCGACCTGGTGGATACGTCAGGCTATTACCCGCTCTATCGCTGACCAGGCGCGAACCATCCGTATTCCGGTACATATGATTGAGACGATTAATAAGCTCAATCGTATCTCGCGCCAGATGTTGCAGGAGATGGGCCGTGAGCCAACGCCGGAAGAACTGGCGGAACGTATGCTGATGCCGGAAGATAAAATTCGCAAAGTGCTGAAAATTGCCAAAGAGCCGATCTCTATGGAGACGCCAATTGGTGATGATGAAGATTCACACCTTGGTGATTTTATCGAAGATACCACGCTGGAGCTGCCGCTGGACTCGGCCACTTCAGAAAGCCTGCGTTCAGCTACCCATGACGTACTCGCTGGTCTGACCGCGCGTGAGGCGAAAGTGCTGCGTATGCGTTTTGGTATTGATATGAATACTGACCACACGCTGGAAGAAGTGGGCAAACAGTTTGACGTTACGCGTGAGCGTATCCGTCAGATCGAAGCGAAGGCGCTGCGTAAACTGCGTCATCCAAGCCGCTCCGAAGTTCTGCGCAGCTTCCTCGACGATTAATCAATATTCTGCGATATAAAATGGCCCCTTCGCTCACCGCAAGGGGCCATTTTTTTGCTGAGATTTTATCACGGCCACGCCGCTTTGATTAATCCACCAGCCCACCCAGCGACCGATACAGCTGCGAGTAGGCTTCGGTCATTTCCTGTTGGGAGGCACGGTTCAACCCACTGGGGTTCGGCAGCACCCAGATTTGCGTTCCGCCAATGGTCACCGGCTGCCTGCCCCACTCCACCTTAGTGCGGCGAAAGGCCTGTTGATAAGCCTGCTTGCCCAGCACGGCCAGTGCCAAAGGCTGGAAGCGTTCTATCTTATCCATCAGCACCTGACCCCCGCTACGCAGTTCGCTGCCACCCAGTTCACTGGCCAGCACCGTTGGCCGTTCCACCAGCATGGTGATACCGCAACCGGTTTCCAGCAGCTGCTGCTCCTGTTCGGGCTTTAACTGGGTTTGGGTGAATCCCGCCTGGAAAATGGTTTTCCAGAAGCGGTTGCCGGGATGAGCAAAATGGAAGCCGGTATGAGCGGAGGACTTTCCGGGATTGATGCCGCAGAACAACACCCGCAGACCCGGCTGAATAATATCGGTGATGCCGTGTGCTTCCATGTATCCGTCTCTCTTAGACAGCAGGCACTGGGAGCCCCAAACCTGCATATTCAGATGGCGTCGAGCGCCTGCGGTAACAATGTATGAAATCAGGCTGAAAAAGGCCAGCGGACAAAGACAGGCGTTCCCCGGACGGGTGCCGGGGAACGGGACGAACTTAGAAGTCGTAACGCAGACGTACCAGGTTCATATCACCCAAGTTGTCGGTACTGGAAGTAAAGACGTGTTCATAGTCAACACGGAAGCCGTAATCCAGCTTGAAGGTGACGCCCACACCGTTATCAATACGCTGGTAGTCACGCCCGGTGACATACTGCATACGGTCACCCATCACGTACGGCATCACAGACTTCAGGCCATATTGATTGACCGCAACGGTATATCCGGCGAGGTATTCAATCCCCCAGGCATCACCAGAGAAGTAGTGATTAACATCGACTTTTTTGCTCGGAAGGAAGTTATCGTACCAGCCGCCGCCGAAGGTAAAGGTCCAGTTGTCCGGGGTCCAGCTCAGAGCCGTACCAAAAATGTTCTGATCGTATGATTTTTCATTCCCGTTACCGGGGTTACGCATTTCCGCCCTGGTGTAGTTCCATGCGGTGCCCCAGGTCAGGTCTTTGGAGAGATGATAATCCACGCCCAGCGATCCGCCGCCCTGGCGCTTGTAGCGCAGGCCATTGCCCGGCAGGTATTCATTATCAGCAAACAGGTACGAGGCGTAAATATCAGCATCGCCGAAGGTATTTTTATATTTCAGCATCTTGCGCGAACGATATGAACCATCGTAGTCGCCTTTAATGCCATTACCCGGCGCCTGGCCCAGCATGTCGTAGTCCCAGATATCGGTTTTCGCCCCGACCACATCGTAGTACACGCTGTTTTGCTGGCCGAAGGTGAGCTGCCCCCAGGTTTTGCTCTTCAGGCCGGTATACAGCATACGGCGCGTGGTGTTATTCGCCCCGTCAGCATGATGGTGATCCCAGTCGAACAGCGTTGGAAGATCTATCCCCAACTCGTAGTAGCTTACCCAGCTGATATCATCAAAAAGATAGTAATCAGCGGCAAAGCGCAGACGGCTGCCGCCATCAAAACCGTTACGTTTGTAGGAGCCCTTGTCACCATCGCCGGTTAAATTATTAAACTGCGGACGGATACTGCCACCCACGGTAAAATTAAGGCGGCTTAAGGGATCGCCCGCCTGCGGATCCTGTTTCAAAACGGTAATCTCTGCATTTGCCGCAAAGGAGGCACTGCCAATAGCCAGCCCCAGACCAATGGCCTGAGTTAAAATATGTTTTTTTGTTAACATTTCGTAGCCCTGTGTAATAGCAAAAAAGGAATTGCCAACGCATACTATCCTGCTGGCTGCCCTTTAATAGCGGTAACAGAGCTAATTTATCTGTATTTATGTCAAAATAGATTAAGCAAGTGTGTCAAATAATGAACCTGTTAACACAACCAAACCAACGTGAGCCGAACTTTATTCGGTAAAAGGTTCGCACAAGGAACTGCCTACACGACATCTGCCTACCTCATGTGCCAAGAAAACGTCTCACTGCATCATCAGCTCGAGTCATCCTGTTTATAAGAGACTGGCATCAGTCTGCCTGGCCTGTACAGATGGCTGCACGATACTGTCACGTCACAGGGGCAAAGCGGTTATCCGTAGCGGGTCCATCCCCGATCGATTGCTTGTTAAACCAAATATAAACAAAACCCACTCTACAGTGAAAACCATCTAACTCCCTGTTTCTACGTAGGGTTGTCTGGGATAATTTACTGCGTTAAATTTCCTCATCATTTCTTACCTCGCAGCTACCTGACAGGGATTGCGTCAAAAAAGGATAAACTCAACCTAATGGTTTCAGAATGGTTATCGTTGCTGTTGTTTCTCACTTCGGCCCTCCTTTACGCCTGGAAGGCAGGACGCCATAAGCTGTGGTTTATTGCGGTGTTGTCATTGCTGGGCATCTATATTGTGCTTAATGCTTCTTTGTTGGCCAGTAACTATTTTACCGGCGAGGGGATCAATGACGCGGTCATCTATACCATCACCAGCAGCTTGAGCGGTGCCGGACTGCAAAAGTATGTGCTGCCCGCCGCAGGGCTAATACTGATTTTATCGCTGCTGTTTGCCTTTCTGGCGTGGGTTTTGCGCCTGCGCAAACGCCACGATTACAGTCCTCTTTACAGCATGCTGGCGTTAATACTGGCGCTGGCCTCAATTAAAACCACGCCGGCTTACCAGCAGGTGACGGCACTTATCAAGTCGCAGACGAATAACGGCGACTCTGATTTTTACAGCCATTACCGGGTGCCCGCTAAAACCCTGCGCGGTGAGCGGCTTAACCTGGTGTATATCTATGCGGAAAGCCTGGAACGCACGTATTTTGACCAAGACGCTTTCCCCGATCTGGCCCCAGAACTGAATAAAATAAAAGACCAGGCGCTTGATTTCAGTCACACCGAACAACTACCCGGCACCGAATACACCATTGCCGGCATGGTCGCCTCACAGTGCGGCATTCCCCTGTTCGCTCCGTTTGATGGCAACGCGTCCAGCTCGCTTTCCAGCTTCTATCCGCAGAATATCTGTCTGGGCGATATTCTCAAATCCTCAGGCTATCAGAACTATTTCTATCAGGGTTCCAGCCTGAGCTTTGCCGGTAAGGATCTGTTTCTCTCCTCTCACGGCTTTGATCATCTTTATGGCTTCAGCGAGCTGAAAAATGCGGTGAAGGACGAAAAATATCGTAACGACTGGGGCTGGTATGACGATACGGTGCTCGAACAGGTGTTCGATAAATACGTCGAGCTGGCGCAAAAAGAGCAACCCTTTTCACTGTTCGCTCTGACGGTGGATACCCATCATCCGGACGGATTTATCTCACGCGGATGTCAGCGCAACTCATACGCATTCGAGGGGAAAGAGAATAAATCCTTTGCCGCGGTGGCCTGTAGCCAGGAGCATATCGCCAGACTTATTGAGAAGATCCGCGCCACGCCCTGGTTCAAAAATACCCTGATCGTGGTCAGTTCTGACCACCTTGCGATGAATAACACCGCATGGAAATCCCTTAACCAACACGACCGCCACGACCTGTTTTTTATGCTGCGAGGGGATAATGACGGCAACGGCCGGGTGCTCAACGTGAAACGTAACACCATGGACAACGGCGCAACCGTATTAGATGCGCTGGGCGGAGATAACTTTATTGGCCTGGGACGCAGCAGCCTGTCATCCACTTCGCTTTCCACCAGCTACCTCAATATCAAAGAGAAGATCAATGAGTGGAAGCCGGACGTGATAAAACTGTGGAACTTCCCAAAAAATATTTCAGACTACACAGTCGATACGGCAAAAAATACCTTCAGCTTCTCGGGTGCGCATTTCAAACTGCCGCTGTTGCTTTCGGTCATGCCGAACAGGATCGAACCCAAGCTGGATGCCTGGCTGGCAACGCCGCTAAAGCAGCAGCTGGCGGGATTTTCCGCCAACGAAAAGTTCGTCTGGATTGACCGTTGCTTTAAGATCGGCAGTGTCTGGGATGATGCGCTGGCGCTGAATAGCGGTCTGTGCGTGGCTAACGGCACGCTCAACGCGCAGCCGACCATTTTGCCAGTGCGGCCGGGCATCTCACTGGGCAAGATCGCTTTCCCGACGGGCGGCGAACAGAGCGACGATCGCTACCAGCACAGCCTGGCACGTCTGCGGATTGCCGATATCGACCTGAAATACTCCTCCGACACCATTTTATTTAATCTGCCCGGCATGCCGCAGCAGGTGCAAAAAATCTCCGGCCTGTCGCACCCTGAAGCCTGGGGCCGCTGGTCGGATGCTAACCTGCAGCCGGATGTCAACATACAGTACTCGGAGCCGCTGCCCGCGGCCTTCACGCTAACGATGACCGCACGCGCCTGGGGTAATAACAGCCAACATCCGGTAACGATAAACGTTGGCAACTGGCAACAGCAGGTGGCTTTTACCGGGCAGGACACCACCCTGACGCTACGGGTTAATAACCCAACGCGGGCGCGCAGTATTATCATCACGCCTTCGCAGCCGACCGGATCCAGTGAGGGAACAATGGACGGCTTTGCCGCCCGTAAACTCGGCATTGGTCTGGTCAGCCTGCGTGTCACCGCGCAGCCATGATCGGCTCGATGGATGCACAGGAAAGACTTGCAGTTAAAGCCAAAAAAACTACTATGAATCGCCCATTGATTCACTGACAGGAGCGGCCCCCGTTGAAACCCTTGCTTTGTGCTTTTTTGCTGCTTCCCGTACTGGCACTGCCGCTGGCAGGGCATGCGCGAACCGCTCCCGACCCGCTGCTGGCAGCTAAGACGGTAGAGCGCTACGCCGATAATATTTTTTACAACACTAAAGCCAGCGCAATGGCGATAGTCGCGATTGATGCCAATCAGCGGATGTTCGTCAGCCGCGGTTCGATGCGTCCCGGCAGCCAGCAGCCGCCACAGAAAGATTCTCTTATCCGCGTGGCGTCACTCACCAAGCTGATGACCAGCCAACTGATGGTGAAGCTGGCCGAAGAGGGGCGTCTGCAGCTGGACGACCCGCTCAGCAAATATGCTCCTCCCGGCAGCCGGGTGCCGAGCTATGACGGGCAGCCTATCCGCCTGATTAATCTGGCTACGCATACCAGCGCCCTGCCAAGAGAACAGCCCGGCGGGAAAGCCGTCCGGGCGGTATTTACCTGGCCGACCTACAGCCAACGCTGGAACTGGCTGCACAGCGCGCAGCTAAAATGGGCGCCCGGTGAACGTGCCGGTTACTCTAATCTCGCTTTCGATCTGCTGGGGGATGCGCTGGCAAGAGCTGGCGGTAAGCCCTACCCCGTCCTGTTTCGTGAGAAGATCACGCGCCCGCTGGGTATGAAAGACACCACGTTTACCCCTTCACCGGATCAGTGTGGCCGCCTGATCATCCCGGCCAAAAACCCCAGCCCCTGCGATAACGCCCTGGCGGCCATCGGCAGCGGCGGCGTTTATTCCACCCCGGATGATATGGGGCGCTGGATGCAGCAATTCCTCTCATCTGATGTTCATACCCGCAGCCCGCAGGCCGATCGCCTGCAAACGATGATTTATCAGCGTGACCAGCTGAACAAAGTAGACGGTATGGATGTGCCGGGTCGGGCCGATGCGCTGGGGATGGGCTGGGTCTATATGGGACCGCACGATGGCCGCCCTGGCATCATTGAGAAAACCGGCGGCGGCGGCGGCTTTATCACCTATATGGCAATGGTGCCGCAGTACAGCGTAGGGGTGTTTATTGTTGTCGCTCGGTCGGCAGAAACCCGCTTTACGCCGATGAGCGACGGGGCAAATAATCTGTTAACCGAGCTTATCGGCAATACCTCCGGAAGCGCCCGGCTAGCCGCCAGCATTATGGCTAACTGAACAACACCGCCAGAAAGCGACGTTAAGCGTTACTTTCTGGCGGTATGATCATGCTCTCCTCTTTATCGCCCGTGACCCGTGACCGGCGCAAGCGCTGTTCACGGGCCAGCAGCCGTCCCCGGCTGTCGTAATAACGGCTGGGCCAGATTGCTGCCGGATGAACCCCCAGCGCGGCGGCAATAATAAACTCCCCTTTTGGCCACGGCCTTTTCAGTGCATTCGCCAGCGTACCGGAATTCAGACCTGCCTGACGCGACAGGGCCGCCAGTGACGTCTTGCGTTTTTTGAACGCGGCCAGAATATCGGCCGGATGCATATCTCTTCTTTTTTTCATGCCTTCCTCTGCTTAAGATTTATGTCCGTTTAACTCCTGCTACCCTTAAAAGTTAACACTAAGTATTACTTAGTACAATTTGCATGAGCAGCTAAGAGAATCCTGTTAGTTATTCAGAAGTCAGGATTGACATGCTGCCACATCGTTTGAAAGAAGCTCGCCTGAAAAAAGGCTTTTCCCAACAGAAACTTGGGGTTTTAGCGGGAATTGACGAAGCCACCGCCAGCGCACGAATGAATCAATACGAGCGCGGTATACACGTTCCTGATTTTGAACTGGTATGCCGGCTTGCGGCGGTGCTGGATGTGCCTGCCTGCTACCTTTACACGCTTGAAGATGACCTTGCCGGGCAGATCCTGCAATGGCATGAGCAACGCAATAAAAGCCAATCTTAACCCCGCCTCTTCTTTTTCTGCTTATAAATCACGCTTTTTTAGCATAAGCCGCGTCATTGACTCAGCGGGCTGGTTACGGTTATTTATTATTCTGCTATCAGACTGAATATAAGGATAAATAACGTGAAGCCTGCCCTGAATCATACTGTAACCGCCGCGCTGTTGATGCTGGGCTCCCTGCTGGCTGGCTGCGATAATAAAAACGCGAACGCCTACGCGATTAAGGTGGGTGTCATTAACGGTGCCGAGCAGGATGTGGCGGAAGTGGCAAAAAAAGTGGCGAAAGAAAAATACGGGCTGGACGTTGAACTGGTGGGTTTCAGCGGGTCGCTGCTGCCGAATGAGCCGACCGCCCACGGCGATCTTGATGCCAACGTCTTCCAGCACCGCCCGTTTCTCGAACAGGATAATAAAGCGAAAGGCACGTCGCTGGTTGCCGTCGGCAATACCTTTGTCTTCCCGATAGCCGGTTACTCGAAAAAGATTAAACGGATCTCCGAACTGAAAGACGGTGATACCCTCGCCATTCCTAACGATCCGACCAACCTTGGGCGCGCGCTATTGCTGCTGAACAAAGAAAAGCTGATCGCCCTGAAGCCCAACACCGGGCTACTGCCAACGGCACTGGACATCACCGCTAACCCACGGCGTCTGAAGATCATAGAAATAGAGGCGGCACAGCTGCCGCGTGCGCTTGACGATGCCCAGGTGACGGTCGCGATTATCAATACCACCTATATCCAGCAGACCGGCCTGAATCCGGTGCGCGACAGCGTGTTTATTGAGGATAAGCAGTCACCCTACGTCAATATCATCGTGACGCGCGCCGACAACAAAGATGCGGCAAACGTGCACGACTTCATCCGTGCTTATCAGTCGCCAGAAGTGGCAGCGGCGGCGGAAAAAATCTTTAACGGCGGTGCCGTGGTGGGGTGGTAAACCGCGATATGCAACCGCCACGCAACGGCACGCGTGGCGGGAATAAGGTGAGTTAATGCAGCTGTCTTTTCTGATGCAGACTTAACGCCGCCGGGCGTATAGCCGCAATGCTCTGCTCATATTCATCCGGTGAAAACGTGTCCAGTTCGGCGAAGTGCTCTTCCTTACCATGCAGCGCAATAACCTGTAGCGCCGGATGCAAAGACGGGTGCAGCCTTGACCAGTCACCCAGCGCCACGCCTTTCATATAGCCGAAACACCACTCTTCCACCACGGTAAACTCCTGGCCCTCCACTTCACGGGTGCCAAACAGCGGTTCGAACTGATCGGGATATTCATTCAGGCGGTCGGCAATATCATTCATATGCTGTGCGATCAGGTCCATAAACCGCTCGAACTCCTCCTCGGTTTCCCAGTCAGGATCGTGCTCTTCCCCACCCCAGATCAGCGGCAACCACACCTGTGGCTCCACCAGCGTAGGGCCGGAGAGAATGGCGGTGAACAATCCGTCCAGTTCAGAGGCATCGAGTACCGACTCATCGTTACCGTATTTGGTTAGGATATCGTCCAGCCACTCCAGCTCTTCTTCTGTTAATGGTCCTTGCTGCATACTTGTCCCCTCGCTGCGCATATGGATTTTTATCCGGCGTCTGCCGGTCTGGGGGTATTCTGGGCGGCAGGAAAGGAAAAATCCACCTTAATCGATGTGCTTTCACCGGGCTAACGGATCGTATTCTGACGTTCCGGGCGGCAGGTGCCTTATTCTTTGGCACTAAAGTAACGGTATTGTCAGCCTGCCGTCCATCATTCTGGAGCAAAAGAAAATAGCGACAGAGCCGGCTAATTTAGCCGTATTGCGCTGAAAAAATAGTGACCACGCTAATAATCCCCAGCTGACATATACGCGTATATCCTGAAATTGATCCAGTTTTTTCGGAGTATCCCCCTTTCATACTCTCCGCTGTCGATAGCCGCCTACTTGCCAACTTCATATTTTTCAGAAACACAGCCAAACAGATCATTCATCTAAAAATTTGCCTAATGATGAAACTAATATACCAGCATCATGCTTCTTATGCGCATTAAGACCAGAACTCATCATACTGGTAAAATAAAGAAATAGGTTATTTGCGTTAAATTTGAGTTAAGAAAAAATAATTCATATACGAAGAGCACATTTAAGATTGACCTTATAATGTAACCATAAAACCCATAATTATTATTATCGAATAGATAATATATTACGTGATAGGAATATTCTTAAATGATGGTAGATTAATATTCTGTTTTTATCGATTTAACGATCTATTATGTTGCTTAATGCTTTAGTTGAAGTAGGATATATCCATACGAAATGTTGATTTGCGAGATAACGTAACCAACTGTGAAAACGGGAAGGTTCGTATTTGAGCCATTGATCTTTGCAATGGCCAGGGATGCAAAGGGAATGAACGGGATGCCAACCATATCGAAACAGACGCACACCACGCGCCGCGCGCTGGTTCTGGATAATAACAGTTATTTTCTTGATGCCGTAGAAAAATGGGCAGAGATTAATGACATCGTTGTTAGTGCGACCAGCCATTCGGATGATTTTTTCTACCGTCTGGCGATGAATGACGATATTGACATCGTATTTGTCTCTTATAATCCTATCTGGACAAGAACACTGCATCTTCTTGATAAACTACAACGATTTTATCCTGATATCAGGACAGTCGTTGTGGTTGATTCCCCTCATACTCCATCCGTTATTCTGATGAGGAGTTTTGGGGTAAATATCATTATCACCAAACAAGATATTTTAAGCTGCCTGCAAAAAACGATAACCCTCGATTCATCGAGTCTCTACCTCAGTCCATCTATTGCCGGACAGGTTGACGATGAGCACATTGATGCTAAACATCGTCTGACCCATGAAGGCGTTATGTTGACTCAAATGGAGCGAATGGTACTGGCTGAACTTAGCGGTGAAAAAACGATTCAACTCATTGCCAGAGAACGGGGATGCAGTGCGAAAACCGTGAGTCAGCATAAACAAAATGCGTTATGCAAGATGGGTTTCAGAAAATTGAAAGAGGTATTTTCAATTAATAGCAAAACAAATATGGCCGGGCTGATTTATCTACCCGCAACCCTACTATTTTGCCAGTCATACCTGGATATTCTTAAATTTAGTTTTTAAATGGATAGGTTTACTTAAAATCCATAGACCTACTCTTAACTTAACGTTTTATACAAGTTAGCTGGAAACGCGTCTATCCCTTTCGGGATGGGGCAGCTTTTCTCGCTTTTTAGCGTAGTGCATCAATGTGTTTTATTAAGGAGATAGAAGTAATGAAATTGAATAAACTGTCAGCCGTATTAGGATTAGGTTTTGTACTGGCGAGCGGTGCCGCTTTCGCTGCTGATCAGGGTCACGGTACCGTGACTTTTAAAGGATCTATTATTGATTCACCTTGCTCAATCACCCCAGAAACAGCTAACCAGACTGTTGATATGGGACAGATCTCTAACAAGGCTCTGCAGAACACCGGTAAGTCAACCGCGCGTCCTTTCTACATCAAGCTGGAAAACTGCGACGTGTCTTCACTGACCAACAAAACCGTCACCACTACCTTTACCGGTACGGCGTCTAAAGCACAGCCTAAAAACCTGGCGTTAGTCGGTCAGGCTTCCGGTGCAGCGCTGGTTATCACCAATGGTGATGGTGCGGCAATCGACCTGGGCAGCGCATCACTGCCAACTTCCGTGCAGACCGGTAACAACACGCTTTCTTATGCTGCATACCTGCAGGGTGATTCTGCCGATGTCGCTGTAGTGCCTGGCGATTTCTCTTCGGTCGCTAACTTTACTCTCGCCTACCAGTAAGCCTGAAACGTTGTGACAGGCGCCTCAGTGCGCCTGATTTACAGAAGTTAACGGTTACCAACGGGAAGGGGGAGCGATGGTCACAGGCCACAATTCTGTTTTTTTACTTTGCCTTATGCTGATGCCTTCAGCGGTTTTTGCTGACCGCCAGGCCGATCAAGGGCACGGGCTGGTTGAAATGCAGGGATCGATTATCGATACCCCCTGTGCCATTGATGTTGCCGATCGTAACCAAAGTATTGATATGTCGGTGATCCCTGTCAGCCAAATCATGCGCGACGGTCAGGGGCCAACCCGTCCATTTACCATTCGATTAATTAACTGTGTGCTAACCCCGCTAAAACCGGGTCAGCCTGTGGTTTCCAGGTTCAGCGTCACCTTTGACGGTGCAACCACCAACGATAACCTGTTTGCCGTATCCGGAGAGGGCAAAGGGGTGGGGCTGCAAATTGCCGATGCCAATGGCAACCTTGCCGATCCTGGGCAGCCTCTGGCCGGTGGCAAACTGCAACCCGGCAACTCAAGTCTTGATTACACGCTGCGCCTGGTGAGCAACCGTCAAACGTTGCGTGCAGGCACCTATGCCGCCACTATTCGCTTTAAGCTGGACTATTACTGATGAATGTCTACCGCTATTTCGCCGTACGCCCTCTTTCCGCGCTGCTGGCTTTAGCTGCATTGGTGAATCTTCCGGCGTTGGCTGTAGAAACGATCGAGTTCAACACCGATGTGCTGGATGTTAAAGACCGCAGCAAAATCGATCTGAGTGATTTCTCCCGAGCTGATTATCTGATGCCGGGGCAATATCAGATGGTTGTCCGAATCAACAAAAACGAGCTGCGCGAGCAAAACATTACGTTTATGCCGCCCGAAGACGATCCGAAAGGCAGCATACCCTGCCTGACGCCGGAAATTGTCAAACAGCTCGGCTTCACCGCGGCCGCCATGCGTGAATTGCGCTGGTGGAACAATGCGCAATGTCTGAGATTAGACTCTCTGAAGGGAATGACTGCCCGTGGTGATTTAGGCAGTGCATCGCTATACATAAACGTTCCCCAGGCGTATCTGGAGTACGTTGCTGACAACTGGGATCCGCCTTCACGCTGGGATAACGGTATCAGCGCGCTGGTGTTCGATTATAACCTGAATGCCCAGAGTACCCATCAGTCTAAAGGCCACGAAACCCAGACTCTGAGCGGTAACGGCACCACCGGATTTAACCTCGGCGCATGGCGATTTCGTGCCGACTGGCAGGGGGGTTACGACCACTCTACCGGTAAGGACGAGGGCAGCAACAATAACTGGGATATGAGCCGCTACTACGCGTATCGGGCGATTGCATCGCTGCGCGCCAAGCTGATGATGGGTGAGAGCTACCTGAACTCCACCATTTTCGACAGCTTCCGCTTCCTCGGCGCCAGCCTGGTCTCCGATGACAATATGCTGCCGCCTAACCTGCGCGGCTACGCGCCGGAAGTGTCCGGGGTGGCTAAGACCAATGCAAAAGTCACGGTAAGCCAACAGGGGCGTGTGCTTTACGAAACGACCGTATCCTCGGGTCCGTTCCGCATCCAGGATCTTAATTCGGCGACCACCGGTACGCTGGATGTAAAAATTCAGGAACAGGACGGAACCAGCCGCACTTTCCAGGTCAGCACCGCCAACGTTCCCTATCTGACCCGACCAGGCCAGCTGCGCTATAAGTTAGCGCTGGGTAAACCCTCTGACCTGAAGCATAACACCCAGGGTCCGGGATTCGCCGCCAGCGAACTCTCATGGGGAATTAATAACGGCTGGTCGCTGTACGGCGGATCCGTGCTGGCCGGCGACTACAACTCTGCGGCGTTGGGCGTTGGGCGCGATCTGCTGTCATTCGGCGCGCTGGCATTCGACGTTACCCAGTCGCGTGCCAACCTGCCACAGCAGGGAACGTTAAGCGGGCGTTCATTCCGTCTGAGCTATTCAAAACGCTTCGACGAGTATGACAGCCAGGTGACCTTTGCCGGCTATCGCTTCTCCGAGCGCGACTATCTGAGTATGACGCAGTACCTTGATACCCGCTATCACGGGAACAACTACGGCAGCAGCAAAGAACTTTATACCGTTACCTTTAATAAGCAGTTCCCGGATATCGGGATCAGCTCCTATATCAACTATAGCCATCGTACTTACTGGGATCGCCCGGCTAACGACAACTATAACCTGTCGCTGTCGCGCTATTTCAACGTAGGACGCGTGCACAACGTCAGCGTTAACCTCTCGGCCTATCGTAACAGTTATAACAATCGCGATGACGACGGCATGTTCCTTAGCCTGACCGTACCCTGGGGAAATACTGCCAGTCTCACCTATGACGGACAGTTCAACAGTAGCGGTAGCAGCAATATGGTGGGTTATTACGATCGTATCGACGATAACAACTCCTACAACGTTAAAACCGGCGTCGCACAGCAGGGTCGTGGCGCGGCCAGCGGTTACTTCACTCATGATGGCGATATGGCGCAGATGACCGCCAATGCCAGCTATGAAAGCGGAAGATACTCCTCGGTCGGACTGGGTTTACAGGGCGGTCTCACCGCCACGCCGCAGGGCGCCGCGGCGCACAGGATTAACGCGATGGGAGGCACCCGTATGATGGTCGATACCGACGGCGTCAGCGATGTTCCGATACGTGGTTATGGCGGCCTCAGCCACAGTAACCATTTCGGTAAAGCGGTTGTCAGCGACGTAAACAGTTACTACCGCAACAGCATCTCGGTCGACGTTAACGCCCTGCCGGATAACGTGGATGCCACCCGCTCGGTGGTGCAAGGCACGCTGACCGAAGGTGCCGTGGGCTACCGCCGCTTCGGCGTCATTTCCGGAGAAAAAGCGATGGCGAGCCTGCGGTTGGCGGATGGTTCTTCTCCACCGTTTGGCGCCACCGTAGTGAACCAGAACCACTATCAAACCGGCATCGTTGGTGATAATGGCAGCGCATGGTTAACCGGCATTAAGCCTGGTGAAACGATGCGTGTGCGCTGGAATGGAAAAACGCAGTGCGTTATTTCTCTGCCTTCGCCGCTGCCGCCGCTGACCAGCAACCTGCTGTTGCCATGTCGCGCAGCAGGAAATGACCTGGCAAAAGACGATGCCGTAGAGAAAGAGAACGGCCTGTAAAGGCCGGATGAAGATGACGCACGCCGGGGTGAGCTTCCCTCCCCCGGCGAGAGCTAATGAGGTGATAAAGTGAACAGATCGGTGATGAAATATTTGGCGGCAGTAACCCTGACGACGGCTGGACTGCTTGCGGGCGTACAGCAGGCCAGCGCGGCCATCGCGCTCGACCGCACCCGCGTGATTTTCAACGGCGGGAGTCACTCCATGAGCGTGAATATCAGTAATCAGAACAGAGAGCTACCCTATCTGGCACAGGGATGGATTGAGGACGATAAGGGGAACAAGATTGAGTCCCCGCTGCTGATACTTCCCCCGCTACAGCGGGTGGAGCCAGGGGCAAAAAGTCAGGTAAAAATCCAGGGTACCCCGGCACTAAATGCACTGCCGCAGGATCGCGAATCCCTTTTTTACTTCAATCTACGCGAGATTCCGCCACGCAGTGAAAAACCTAACACGCTGCAAATTGCGCTGCAAACACGCATCAAGCTGTTTTACCGACCGGCCAGGCTGCAGGCGGGGCAAAATGAGTACAACGATCCCTGGCAGAAAAAGATCACCCTGACGCGCGAAGGCGACAAGTACCGCCTGAATAATCCCACCCCCTATTTCGTCACCCTTGTTGCCGCAGAAACGTCGCAGAGTGGGAAGGACATCGCCAGCTTTAATCCGCTGATGGTCGCCCCAAAAAACTCATCGCTGCTGACCCTGAGCGCGGAAACCCTCGGAAGTACGCCGGTACTGACCTATATCAACGACTTTGGCGGCCGTCCGAAGCTGGTGTTTAGCTGCAACGGCGCAACCTGCAGCGTGAAAGAGAACCTGCCGGGCTAAGCTGAACGTCGGCACGGGTTGCAGGATAGTTAACGGATAAAACAGATAGGGTATGGTCGTCAGACTCAGCCCATCGCGGAGGAGAGAACGATGGCAGGAACCGGGCATCATGAAGTCCGTAACGGACGATACATCGTCAGATCAGGCGCGATTGCCATGCTGTTATTATGCCCGGCGATCGCGCTGGCCACGGTGGATAACTGGGATGTTGAAGGCGAAAACGGCGTGCTGCACGTCACCGGCGCGCTAAGCGCCGCCGCCTGTCGGCTGGATATGCAGTCAGCCCGTCAGGAAGTGGCTATGGGTACAACCCCGCTGTCGAGCCTGAGGCGCGTTGGCGATCGCGGTACGCCCGTTGCCTTCCAGCTTTATTTGCGTGACTGCATGATGAGCGGAGGCAGCCAGCAGGATCGGCGCACCGCCGGACGAGTATGGGACCCGAAACAGCCCGTGGTGACGCTAAGTTTTAGCGGCAATAGCGACATGCAAAAGCCGGAGTTGATCCAACTTAAAGGCACTTCCGGCGTTGGTCTGCGCATTCTGGACGACCAGAACCGCGATATCCGCTTGGGCAGCAGGGGAATGCCGCTGTTTCTCACCCCGTGGAACGCCCAACTGACCTACTACGCCGTGCCTGAGCGAACGCCGGCAACGCCGATCGCCGGACCGTACCAGGCGGTTGTTGATTTCAGACTGAGCTATGAGTAAGGGAAAGCCCATGCGATTTACCCGTTTATCAACACGTTCTACTCCCGGCCTTGTCGCTGCGGCTTTGCTGTTCTTTATCAGCCTTGATGCATCGGCCTATACCTGCCGCAACAAGCAGACCGGTCAGAGCCTCAAGGGAGGTAACTCCTCCGTGACCGTACCGATAAGCCGTACGCTGACGTTCGGCGAACAGGTGGTTTTTGATATCGGCCAGTACTACGAATGTAAGAACGATAATCCGGGAACTTACAGCGACTATATGGAAACCCAGGCTAACGCCTCGTCGACCACCTTGCCCACGGCATTTGACACCGGTGCACTGATCAACGGGGGGAAATACGACTTCCCGCTCCCCCAGGTGAACGTTTTTACCCTGCCGAAAGGGGGCGACAGCAATTACCACAATGTCCCGATTCAGGTGTACTACTCAATGAAGGACACCCCCGGTCAGCTGGTCAAAATATCCAAAGGCCAGACGCTGGCAACCCTGCAACTGCATAAATACGCCACCACCACCGGCGGTCCGCAGGATCCACAGGACTTCACGTGGAATATTATCGCCGCCAATGATTCCATATTTACTTCAGGCAGCTGCGAGATTAACGGCGGCCGCAACATTGATATCGACTTTGGCCAGGTTGCCAGATGGCAGCTGACCAGCGCCGGTTCTTACAGTCCGTTCAGAAGACAGGTCGAAGTTCCCTATAACTGTAATAACCCGGTATCCATGTCGGTGGCGATTACCCTTTCGGCCGACAGCGCCACCTTTGCCAGCGACACGATAAAGACGTCTAACGCCAACCTCGGAGTACAGATGTTGCAGGGCGGTCAGCTGGTGAAACCGGGTGACTCCGTACACACGCAGCTGGTCAGCGGCATTGGCCGCAGCCAGTTTGAGTTTGTCCTGCTGAAAAATGCCAACAGTACGGTCGATACCGGTGACTTTACCGGCAGCGCGGTACTGGTAATGAGCGCGGATTAACGTTCAGAAAGTGGCGTGTTACGCCAGACTGTTAATGTGTGACAAGCTAAAAGCCCCTTAAGAAAAGTCATTAAGGGGCCTGAACGGCCTCCGTCTCGGTTGAAGCTGACGAACGATTTATGACTTCTATCGTGTTCAACTAAAGCGGGTCATCATTCGCCAGCGTATTGGTGAGGCCTGGGCACCGGGCCTTACCCACCGGACTCTTTCCCCCCTCAAATTGCCCCCCCTCTGCCCCCAGGCTTCCGCAGCTGAAAGCGCTGAAAATCTCCCTTAACGCCCCGCGTAATCAATGCCGCAAAGCGGTATCGATAAATCAAAAAGTAAAGCCCTGCCTGCTAAAACATCGGATTGCGGCGCTGAAGACCACACTGTAGTGTGAGAAGATACGCAAAACGCCTCGCTTGGTTTAAGATTTACACCCCGCCACGCCTAAATGGACTATTGAGATAACCATGAAAAAAATCGCCATCAACAGTAACGAGGCTCACTCTGCCGATCTGGCAGCAGGAAATATTGAACGGCTCAACGCGCTGTTTCCTGAGCTTGTCACCGAAGGGCCAGACGGCGTTGTGGTTAATATTGACGTGCTGAAAGGACTTGTGGGTGACCGCACCGTCACCGACGCCGACGAGAAATACGGCCTGAGCTGGCATGGGAAGCGCAGCGCCCGCCAGCTTGCGCTGACGCCGAGCACCGGCACCCTGCGTCCGGCCACGGAAGTCAGCCTTAACTGGGAGTCTACCCAGAACCTGATGCTGGCAGGCGATAATCTCGAAGTCCTCAAACTGCTGCAAAAAAGCTATTCCGGTAAAGTTAAACTGATCTTTATCGACCCGCCGTATAACACCGGCAAAGACTTTGTGTACCCGGACAATTTTCAGGACAATATCAAAAACTATCTGGAACTGACCGGGCAGATGGAGAACGGGCAGAAGCTGAGCAGCAACACGGAAGCCAGCGGACGTTTTCATACCGACTGGCTTAATATGATATACCCACGGATCAAGCTGGCCCGTAACTTACTGAGCGACGACGGCGTGATGTTTATGTCCATCGACGATGGCGAAGTCGCCAACCTGCGTAAGGTCTGCGACGAAATTTTTGGCGAAGAAAACTTTATCGCCAACATCGTCTGGCAGAAGAAATACACCCGCTCCAACGACGCAAAATGGTTCTCCGATAACCACGACCATATCCTCGCCTATGGCAAAAACAAAGAGCGGGTCACGCTCAACGGCCAGGAGCGTAATGAGGATCAGCTTAAGGCTTACACCAACCCGGACAACCACGCGAAAGGCCCGTGGAAAGCCACGCCGCTGCATGCCAAAAGCGGCACCAACACCAAAGCGTTCACCTTCAAAAACGGCGCCGCCTGGGCACCGCCGAAAGGCACCTACCGCCGGTTCAATGATGCCGCCATGCGGCAGATGGACGAGGGTGATGAGATCTGGTTTGGGGAAGACGGTAGCCTGACGCCACAGCGAAAATCGTTCTTAAGTGAGGTCAAGCAAGGCGTTACGCCGGTGACCCTGTGGCCGTATCAGGAGGTCGGGCATAACCATGAGGCGAATAGCGATCTTAAAGCGCTGGATCTGGGCGGCATTTTCGACAACCCGAAACCCGTCCGCCTGCTGCAACGCATGATCCACCTGGCGACCAGCGCGGATCGGCAACACATCGTGCTGGATTTCTTCGCCGGTTCCGGCACCACCGCGCATGCGGTGATGGGATCCAATGCGCAGGACAACGGCAACCGCCGCTTCATCTGCGTTCAGCTTCCTCATCCGCTTTCCAGACCGGTGAGTGAACACGGGATGACGCTAAGCACGATTGCGGATATGACAACGGAGAGGATCCGCCGCGCTGCCGCCGCGCTGCGCAAGCGTCACGAGGACTACCAAGGAGATCTTGGTTTTCGCGTCTACCGCCTGAGCAACTCCAATATCCGCGCCTGGGACCCGGCACCAGAGAGCCTGGAGCAATCGCTCTTCGACACCGCGCCGCATATCCTCGAAGGCCGCAGCGCGGCGGATGTGCTCAGCGAACTGCTGCTGAAGCTGGGGCTTGAGCTGTGCGTCCCCGTGGTGACGAAGACGATTGCAGGCCACGAGGTGTCTTCGGTGGCGGGCGGCGCGTTAATCGCCTGCCTGGCCCCCTCTATTACCACAGACGATGTGGAAGCGCTGGCGGAGGGGATTGTTGAGTGGCGTCGCGAACTCGCCCCGTCGGCAGATCCTACCTGCGTCTTCCTTGATGATGCCTTTGCTGACGATATGGCGAAACTGAACGTCACGGCGATTCTGGAGCAGTCCGGAATTAAAAACATTCGCAGCTTATAAGGAAGACGGCTCTCATGGTTATTGCCCCCCTGCAACAGGCGTTATGCACGGACAGATGTCGGGTAACCTCTGGCCCGGAGCCAGGCAACTGGATCGTGCCGTCATTACCTGACGGCTGGCGGCTGGTAAGCTTCCACTTTTTTGTCGACTGGCGTCAGACGCCGCTTGTGGTGGCGGATCGCATCTGGATGACCCGCCAGCTACGGCTGGACCTGGGGGACACGCTCGACAACATCAGCGAAGATAAGATCCTGGCGCAGTTTTATGACGGCGGAACGTTTCAGGAATTTACCGAGCTGGAGCGTATCGTCGCGCCCTGCGGCCAACAGGTGTCCGTCATTCTGCTGCCGGAAATTCCTGTTGGCGATATTAATGACGATACGCCCATGTGGGCGATTATCAGGGGGCAAAACGGGGAGCCTCAGTTCGGGAAATGTCCTGTCAGGCACTTAAAAGCACGTATACAACATCATTCAGGCGGCGCGGTTTCCGTCGGGAGTAAAGGCCTGACCTACGGCACCAGCGCGGTGGAGTGCGCCTTGTCGAAGACAAACGCCGCTTTCCCTGGCGACGCGGACGCGGTGATTGTCGACGACCGGGATCGGATCCGCTATATCGTGGAATACAAAAAGCACACGCTGGATGCGCCGATTGGCGAACATGTAGTGACTCAATATTACCCGACGCCCGATGGCCGTAAGTACCAGCGGCTGGAGGCACTGGCCGCGCGTTACCGGCGTTCGCAGTCATCCCATATTCCGCTGGTTGTGCTGTATTACTCGACAAAAAAACCAGAAATACGACTACAGCACATCACCTCAATGGATGCCAAAAACATCAACATAGGCGCGGATTCGAAAAACATGCCTGATAATGCACATACCTCATCCGCTGTTGTGAACTGGCTTGGAATGCTCTGATGAAACTGAATTTTGAACCAAACTTAGACTATCAGCGACAGGCTATTGAGTCGGTATGCGACCTCTTTCGCGGACAGGAAGTGTGCCGCACCGAATTTACGGTCACACGGCAAACGCCCGACGCGCAGTCGCAGCAGATGTCACTGGGGATCGCCGAGTCCGACCTCGGGGTTGGCAACCGTCTGACCCTGCCCGACGATGCAATACAGCAAAACCTGGCGGATATCCAGCTGCGGAACGGCCTGCCGCCATCCAGTGCGCTAACCTCCGGCGACTTCACCGTTGAAATGGAGACCGGCACAGGTAAAACCTACGTCTATCTGCGCACCCTTTTTGAATTGAACAAACGCTACGGCTTCAGCAAGTTCGTGATTGTGGTGCCATCGGTTGCCATCAAAGAAGGCGTCTATAAAACCCTGCAAACCACCGAAGATCACTTCAAGGGGCTTTACGCAGGCGTGACGTTCGACTATTTCCTGTATGACTCCGGCAAGCTCGGCCAGGTCCGTAACTTTGCCACCAGCCCACACATTCAGATCATGGTGATGACGGTCGGGGCAATCAACAAAAGAGACGTCAACAACCTCTACAAAAACGGCGAAAAGACCGGCGGCGAGAAGCCCATCGACCTGATTAAGGCCACGCACCCGGTGATCATCGTCGATGAACCGCAGAGCGTCGACGGTGGCCTGGAAGGACGAGGTAAAGAGGCGCTGGCGGCGATGGAACCGCTGTGTACGCTGCGCTACTCCGCCACCCACGCCAACCAGCATCATATGCTGTATCGCCTGGATGCGGTGGATGCCTACGAACGTAAGCTGGTAAAACAGATTGAGGTCGCCTCTGCTACGGTCGAAGACGCGTACGACGCGCCGTTTATCCGATTCATCAAAGCCGAAAGCAAGCGCGGCAACATCTGCGCGACCATCGAGCTGGATATCGCGACCGCTGGCGGTATCAAACGCCAGGAAGTAAGCGTGCAGGACGGCGACGATCTGGCGCGGATCTCCCGCCGCTCGCTGTACGCCGATTTCCGCATCGGTGAAATCAGCACCGCCAAAGGCGCGCAGTTTATGGAGCTGCGCTATCCCGGCGGCGAAGCGTTCTTGCGGCAGGGACAGGCCCACGGCGGCGTGGATGCGCTCGCCCTGCAACGTGAGATGATCCGCCGCACCATCCGCGAGCATATGGACAAGGAGCTGCGCCTGCGCCCGCTGGGCATCAAGGTGCTGTCGCTGTTCTTTATCGATGTCGTCGAGATGTATCGACAGTACGACGCCAGCGGCCAGCCGCTAAAAGGCGTCTACGCGACGATCTTCGAGGAAGAGTACCGACGTGCCAGCAAACTCCCTGCCTATCAGAGCCTGTTTGCTGACGCCGACCCGGAGGCCCTCGCACAGGCGGTGCACAACGGCTACTTTTCCATTGATAAGCGAGTGATCACGCCTTTCTCCGACCTCGAACTAAAAAAATCGGCGAGAAAAGAAGACATTGAAACCAGCTCCTACAACCTGATCATGAAAGAGAAGGAGAAATTACTCTCCTTCGAGACGTCGTTGCAGTTTATTTTCTCGCACTCGGCGCTGAAAGAAGGCTGGGACAACCCCAACGTGTTCCAGATTTGTACGCTGCGCGATATCCAGACGGAGCGGGAACGCCGCCAGACTATCGGCCGTGGTCTGCGTTTGTGCGTCAACCAGCAGGGCGAGCGGGTACGCGGCTTTGACGTGAACACCCTGACGGTGATCGCCACCGAAAGCTACGAGCAGTTTGCCGAACAGCTTCAGACGGAAATCGAGAGGGATACCGGCATCCGCTTCGGGATTATCGAACCGCACCAGTTCGCCGCGATCCCGGTAATGGACGTGGACGGAAAATCAGCCCCGCTGGGCGTTGACCGGTCTAAAACGCTGTGGCAAAGCCTGCAGGCGCAGGGATACCTGGATGCCAGAGGCAAAGTACAGAAATCGCTGAAACAGGCGCTGAATGACGGCACGCTGTCGCTTCCTGACGAATTCGAGGCGCAGCGCGGGCCGATCGTCGAGGTGCTGCGCAAAATCTCCGGCCGCCTTATCATCAAAAATGCCGATGAACGTCGTGCCGTACCGCTGCGTAAAGGCAGCGATGGCAAAGCCCTGTACCTCAGTGAGGCTTTCCGCGCGCTGTGGGATCGCATCAAGCATAAAACCACCTACCGCCTGCGGTTCGATAATGAGCAGCTGATATCCGAGTGCATCGCGGGTTTGCAGGCGGCGCCAGACATAAGCCGGACGCGTCTTCAGTGGCGCAAGGCGGATATCGCTATCGGCAGATCGGGCGTGGCGGCGACTGAGAAAAACGGCGCAATGTCGGTGACGCTGAACGAAACATATCGTGAACTCCCGGATATTTTGACGGATTTACAGGACAGGACTCGCCTCACGCGCCGCAGCCTTGCCCGTATCCTGACCGCCAGCGAGCGCCTGGACGACTTCAGACGCAACCCGCAGCAGTTTATCGAACTGGCCGCCGAGGTGATCAACCGTTGCAAACAGCTGGCGCTGGTCAGGGGGATTGTCTATCGAAAACTGGGGGAGCATGACGTTTACGCACAGGAGCTGCTCGGAAAAGAAACCCTGACGGGCTACCTGAAAAACATGCTGGAAGAGACCCGCAAATCGATATATGAACATGTGGTGTACGACTCGCTTCAGGAGCGGGACTTCGCCGACGCGCTGGAGAAAAACGCCGCCGTGAAGCTCTACGCCAAACTGCCGGGATGGTTTAAGGTGCCGACCCCGCTTGGCAGCTACAATCCAGACTGGGCGGTGCTGATCGAAGAGGAAGACGCCCAGCGCCTTTACTTTGTGGTGGAAACCAAAAGCAGCCTGTTTTCCGACGATCTGCGCGATAAAGAGCAGGCAAAAATCGTCTGCGGACGTGCGCACTTCCAGGCCCTGGCCAGCGGGGAAAACCCCGCCCAATACGTCGTGGCGCGCACGGTTGACGATATGATTGGAAACGTCTGATCGATGGATGCCATGGATGGTTTTTTTTTTAGATTGTCAGAGCGGGCGTGGCTCTGACTCTGGCAAGATAGTCAGGCACAGTTTTCAGGGAGAAGATCCCTTGGAAGGTGACTAACAATCGAGCATATCTCTGTCGGTATGCATCAATCACATCCAATGCAGTTTTGCGTAAACAAGCATACGCATCTTCCCAAGAAACGTGGCTTTCACCGAATATCATTAGTGTGACGAACTGTAGATAGCGTTCCTTGTATACAGAGTTACTCACGAGTTCCTTCAGCCCCATTTTTAGTTCTTAAGCAGGTGACTCGCAGAATTCAGGGTGTTGGTGCCGTAACGTTCAATATCCTGCTCAATGCATTCCTGAACCAAGTGCTTTAAAACAGAAACGTCAGCACCTTTTTCTCTAACAATACAAAAATTATCGTAGATATGACGCACCAGTGACCCATCCACTGCACGTTCCACATTACACATATTTGCAGCCGTTCTGCGCATCATCGAAATCAGCTTTTCAGCCTACGTGCTGGCGATAGTTGCGCAGGGGAAAGCCCTCACGACTTCGCCCTTCTTTGTTAGATCCATTACCAATGAGCTAATAACACGGTTTTCCGCAGCCTCAAGCAAATCTGTTTCCATTAATTCCAGTTTGATAAATGGCCTTAAGCGAGGAGCTAGTGCATATTTCTGCGGGTAACGCACCGGGATTTCATTATAGCGGTTTTCATCACGAGTAACCTTTGGATACTCCCCATCCATGCTAAAAACACCTGAAGCTACAATCGTTTCGGTGATGGTCTTAATAATATCTTTACGGATATTTTTTACGCCAACCTCTGGAATATTGCTGGAAAAAACCGGCGACAGAGACAAACTTAATGTCCATGTCCTCCGATATCCTGTTCAAAGAGATCCCCGCTTTTGACAGTGCCGTTCCCCGGCAAAAACCAGCTGATGGGTATCAAAGGCCAGAGGCTGGAGGAATCGCAATAACTCAACGATGTAATAATCTTTCTCTACAATTGCAACAGATTCAATGCTCCGTGCATCGGCAACGTCCGGGAATAGCTTTGTTAAATTATCCATTTTATTTGCTGTTCCCTACTAACAACGTTCTCTTAAAACATGAATCGAGTATTATGCTGTGAAGTTCTGCCCATTCGGTTAACGCTGCCACTGTGAACTCCGCGCCGTTATCGCTGCGAATACAAACCGGATAACCTCTTTCCTCGCTCAAACGTTCCAGAACCCGAATGACACGATGAGCAGATATGTTTAAATCAACATCAACTGCCAATGCCTCCCGGTTAAAATCCTCCACTACGCTGAACAGGCGGCGCCTCCATCCGTCAGGGCATCGCTCATAAAATCAACTGACCGGAAATGATTCATATTAACCGGAACAGTAAGAGGCTGTGGGTGTCGGTTGGGTCAGCGTTTTTTGCTTTTGCGGCGGAAATTTAGCTTTAGCAGGCGATAAACCCGGTAAACCCGCTTCGCATTCCACTCCATTCCTGATTGACGTAACTTCCTGAACATCAGGCCAAAACCCTACGCCGGATACCGCTCCGCCAGTTGATCTCTTCCCTCGCCACGTATAGAACGTGGCATCAGAAATGCCCAGCTTGCGGCAGACATCCGGCACGGACGCCCCCTGCCCGGCCTGCTTCGGGGCAAAAACATTCTGCTCTTCAGTGAATCGTGACTTTTTCATCGGCACCACCTCCGTTCAGGAGAGTGTTTATCATGCCGGAATTCTGTTTCTGAATGGAGCAGGATTTCTGGTCAGGGGCAATATGTCAGCAGAGTGATTCACTTCTACCTGTAATACGGCGCTTAAGGTGAATTCTCAGCATGAGATAAACAGCACGACTAAAAGGAAGTCTGGCTCTGTTCTCAGGTTGCTTTGTATAAAACGGTCATAACATGACCCGTTGGAACGGTCAGCTGGATTTGTCGTCTGCAAATGGCCTCATGCTATATTCGTATGAACAATAATTTTGATTTAATCATTGCTTAACCGCCCCTATCTTGTTAACTGTCAGTACCAACATTAATTCGGCAGCACAAATAACAAGTCATTTAGGGACAACCCATGCTCAACAAGCCCTCACTGAAGAGTCTGCTGTGTCTGCACTCGGTATGCGGCATACTCCTTACAGCAATCCTGCTTTCCATAGTGACCGGCTTTGCGTTAAAGAACCTGACCGAACAACGTATCCTTGAATCCAACACTGCATATGCACGCAAGCTGGCCAACACTGCCGATAACATGTTCCGGACGGCCCAGAAGGAACTCGCTTTCAGCGCCGGACAGATAACCAGTTACAGGGATTTGCAGGCGTTGCAGTACGAAACCGACAGACTCCGTCTGCAGTCAGACATGTTCAGTTCCGTACTGGCCCTGTCACCCGAGGGGCGGATTGTGGCCGCTTCTCCATTGAATTTACTTCCGTCCGGTACTTCGCTCAGCGTAGCGCCCTGGCAGCTGCAGGCTGTAAAAAAAGGCCCCTTTGTTTCTGACCCAGTGACCCCCTATACGGGAAACTACCTCGTCTTTTTGTCGAACCCGGTACATTCGCCGTCAGGCGAATATCTGGGTTATCTGGCAGGCTCAATCTATCTGACAAAGAGCAGTATGCTGAGCCGTCTTCTGAACCAGCACTTCTACGCTGATAAGACGACTGTCAGCATCGTTTCTGATACCGGCGAAGTGGTTCACTCACCGGATGAGACTCTGACCGGGAAAAAAATCAACCTGAGTGCGGACCTCTCGGCGCAAATGAAAGAGAAAAAATATGGTGCAGTGAAAACCCGGTTAAATCAACAGGACTGCCTGCTGGGTTATTCGGACGTTGTGAAAACGAACTGGCATGTGTTCGTCTGCGTTTCATCCGACGTGACAACCGCAATACTCCACCGCATCGTCAGAGATGTGATCCTCTACGGGCTGGTGCTGGCGCTTCTACTGGTCATTGCGAGCCTGTACATTTCCGCCAGAATTTCACAGCCACTCGAGAATCTGACCCGCCTGACGAGCTCAGGCACGGCCGGGCGGCTATCTGGAAAAGTGGATGAAATAGAAACCTGGTATCGAGAGGCTGACAGGCTAAAAAAAGCGTTTCAGGCTTATTCAAGAACCATCAATAAAACATTTTCTATACTGCGCGATGATGCCCTGACGGATCACCTGACGAAACTGCACAACCGGCGGGGATTCGATCAACTCACTGCACCTTTTGTCGGGGGGCAGGGTTCACACAGCCTGGCTCTGATTGATATCGACCACTTTAAACAGGTTAATGACCAGTTCGGACACGATACCGGGGACGAGGTACTGGTGGCTGTATCAGGTTTGTTAAAAAAAGGATGCCGCACTCAGGACATTATCTGCCGGTTTGGTGGTGAAGAGTTTGCCATTTTGTTTCCAGACACAACGCTGACCGAAGCCGGAAGGGTTGTAAACCGTATTCGTGAAAACATTGCAAATGTGCAGTTCCCTGCAGTGATACACATCACGATTTCAGCAGGCGTTTGTGAACTCGCTCAAGATGGCGATGACAGAGAAAAAGCGCTGGCTGTGGCAGACCAGCTTCTGTACAGGGCCAAGCATGAAGGCCGGAACCGGGTAGTGACCCCGGTACATTCGGTTCACTTACCCTGAGGGTACGTTTTTCTAGTCCGCATCAGCCGAACGCAGATTGCGCGTGTGATTAGCCGGCAGCATAGCCGTTAATTGCTTCTCTCACAGATGAAAAGCGGTGTATTTTCACTATAAAAAACCCAGGCATCTTTACCATAGGGTCTGATCTTGAGTACCAGCGGCATATTGTTCTCTGTAAAAAATTCGGGTAGCCATTTCTTCTGATCGGAAAGGCTCATCGTCATCTGAGGGGAATCAATGATCAGCTCAGACCTGAAGTAGTAAAAAAAACTGTTCTGTAAGTATGAAAATGAAACCGTCTTACTCAGATAAGCTTTTGTTTTATCTTTTTCATATAAAATTCCAGACATTGAAAGAACGCCCTTTCCGCCATGAAGGGTTTGCGTAGTGAGTAAATCCAGCCGGTCCTGCTTCCAGTGATAGGCCACATCGGATTTACATGAAATGGTGTCTCCCCCGCTCCTGATGAATGGCGTAAATAAATAAATAGCAATGCAAAAGATAATCAGTAGAGTAATTTTAATCATTATTCAGGTTCTTCACATAGTAGTGCGAACGGCAGTTTGTTCTGACATGCCCACTCAACGGATGCTCGCAATCAAAGTAGGAAAGACTGTCTGCATGTTTGAATGCGGTAAGATAGACATAAGATGTTGTACTACATTTTATTTTCATCTCATCAACCAGTTTCTTGACCTCATCCTTTCCCAGCCACCCATCCGCATTATTGAATATGATACAGCCTTTGTAGTTAGTACTGTAAACAAACACAGCATCATTATAATTCAGTCCGGCTCTGATATAAAAAAAAGACGAAAACAAAAGTGCCAAAAAAAGCATAAAGGTTACGGCCATCGTTTTTTTTGACTTAAGAAAGGCTGGAAAAAAATGACATTCAGTCAAAGCAGAATATAAAAAATTCTTGTTTCCAGAATCAGATTCTTGCTTATTCTGTGCTGTTCTCATCCTTTCATCTGTGGGACTGGGGTCTGGCATTTCATTGCCGCCCGCGGAGAGAGTATTAGCTCTCTCCGGCTCAGTGCTGACGGGTGTGAAGGAAGAAAGACTTTCTCTCTGAACGGATGTCTGTGGGGAAAGGAGAAAACCCTTACGTGGCATGGTCCGGATGATATCCTCCTGAAGGCCGGCTTTATTTAGTGCACGTCTCAGCGCCGAGATATTCTGGTAAAGGGTCGTTGAAGCAGGTTCCGTGCCAAACCGACGCCATACATAGTCATAAAACTGTTGATGCGTGACAAGTAGCCCTACATTTTCAATGAGTAGTTCCAGACACAGTGATGCGGATGCGCTGATAACCGCCGGGTTCCCCCTGCCGGTGATTCTTTTTTTATCCGGTTCAAAAATCAGAAAATTGTTAAGAGTGATTTTTCTGCTCAAGGCATTTTCCACCAGTGAAATAAGCAATAATAATCCCGCATAAAACCTGTGCCTAACGAGCGGGAAAGGTCTTCTGGAAGCAGAAGATCGTAAATACGAAAGTTACTCAGATTGAGTAATATAATTATAGCACATCTTTTTATTGCAAGTTTACATTTGCATTCCACATAAATCACCATGAAAAACCATTTAACCCATTGATTTACAACAATATAACTTTGAACATAAAATTCATATGAATTTAAACAAATTTAGTGAAATTCAAAGATGTGATCATCTCCCTTCTCACATAAAATGTTTTCGCTGGCTTTGTTATTTCGATGAGATAAGTGTTTTAGCACTATTAACAATGCTGATAACTATATCTCTTGATTTATTTAATCAGGCATCAGTCAGCATATTTATTAACAGATAAAAATTTAAAGGATTACTGGTATGTTTAAAAAGACCTTATTAACCGGGTTCGTTTCCCTGACCGTATTATCTGCCAACAGTGTATATGCAGCACAGCAAAACAGTATTCGTTTCAAGGGTGAAGTGTCCGCCCAGACGTGTAATGTCAGCATCAACGATTCAACTTCAGCTGCACCGGTTGTCTTGCTGCAGACGGCAAAAGTCAGCGATCTTTCGACCACGGGAAATACGTCTACCCCTACGACTTTCAGCATGAAGCTGACAGGATGCACCGATCCTAAAACAGCTGATCAGGACATTAAAATGCATTTTGCGTCCTCTAATGTTGATGCTTCCGGTAACCTGAAAAACATTGCCACTTCCTCCCCGGCAAATAACGTCGCAATTCAGTTACTGGATCCGGATAATAATGTCATTGATTTAAAGTCAGGCGAAGCATTTGCTAAAGCATTCTCGCTCAAAACGGGTGAAACCAGCGGAGAAGCACAGTATACCGCGCGGTATATTGCTACCGGTGGGGCTGCAACAGCCGGTAAGGTTGAAGCGACCGTTCAGTACTCTATCAGTTATCTTTAAAAACTGCGCCCCGCGATTTCTCGCGGGGCTGGAATAAATTATGAAATTTGTGACTTATCTGAAAATATTTTCAGTTTACTTCTTTTTAATCAGTGGCGTAACGCATGCTGCTGTGGTCATGAACGCTTCGCGTATTGTGATGGAAGATACCACTGAGAAAACTATTATATTTGATAACACCAGCGAAAATCCGTTTATTGTTCAGGTTGAGGCAGATAATAAAGAAAAGCCTGATTTTATTGCCGTACCGCCTGTTTTCAAAATTAAAGAGAAGGGCGGACAGACGGTAAAAGTTAAACTATTGTCCAGTCAACTGCCTCAGGATAAAGAGTCGCTCTTTTATCTGAATTTCACTCAGATTCCGGGCGTGCGGAAAGATGAAAATGGCGATGACCGGCTGAATATCATTATTCGGAGTCGGCTAAAAATTATCTACCGGCCGGCTTCCGTCAATGCTTTTTCTGCAAAAGATGAAAATAAAATTTCATACCGGTTGCAGAGCGGAACCTTAGTGATTAGCAACAAATCGCCGAATATTCTCTCCATTAGAGAAATCAGCAATGGGAAGCGGATTTTGGCGGAACAAGTGACGCTGTTGCCCGGTGAAAATCATTCCACAGTCCTCAAAGACAATCATCTCAGTGGTCCACTTAATGCGGTAATAATTAATGATTATGGCACGCCAGTAAATTTCCTGATTACAGATAAATGACGTGATATTTTTAAGAAAATGAAAATCAGTATTTATTCCCTGCTTCTTTCCTTCTGCACTTTGTCTGTTTATGCGGAAGAATATGAATTCAGCCCCGCCATGCTCAGAGCAGGCGGGCTGAGCGACATTTCCGCATTATCAGGAGACGACACATTTTATAAACCGGGTGAATATGACGTTTCTGTTTACGTGAATAATAAATTATTTTCAAAAAAGACGCTGACTTTTGAACGGAAAGGCAAGACGTTAACGCCGTTATTTACAGGTTATTTTATCAACAGCTTACCTCTTAAAAAAAAGCCAGAAGCCCTTGGTGATGACAGAAAATACGTTCTGGAAGCCGTTCTGCCGGAAGCAAAGGCTGCGCCGGATCTTTCCTCTCTGCGGGTAAACATTACCGTGCCTCAGTCTTTGCTGGTACACCGTCCGGATGATTATATTCCGTCGAGTGAGTTTGAGGCAGGCAGTTCCGCCTTATTTTCGAATTATACGGTAAACCAGTATGAGTCACACAGCCCCTATACAGGCGGGGTAAGCTCAACCTACCTTGGGCTCAGCAGCGGCTTTAACGCAGGAAAGTGGCAGTTCCGGCAGCAGGGAAATTTCAACCGTAACCGCTTCGGATCCAGATGGCACTCCTCACGCCTGTACGTCAGTCGGGGCTTACCGTCGCTGCGAAGTGAGCTGTCGCTGGGTCAGCTTAGCTCGGACTCTGATGCCTTCAGCGGACTCAGTTTCAGAGGTATAGGTCTCAGGACGGATAACCGTGTGTTACCCCCTTCCATGGTTCAGTATGCGCCGACGGTGCAAGGTACGGCGAGAACCAACGCGAAAGTCGAAGTCTTTCAGAAAAAATACAAAATTTATGAGACGACTGTTCCACCGGGTAGCTTCAGAATTGATGACCTGGCACCGGCTTTCTACGGTGGAGACCTCAGTGTCAGGGTGACGGAAAGTGACGGCAGCATCATTGAGTATTCAGTGCCCTACTCTACACTGCCGGGTTCCGTCCGCCCCGGGCGCCTGGACTATAGCTTTTCTGCCGGCGAAATCAGCGATTACAGCCGCGACAACCAGTTTTCCGAGCTTTCCGTCAAGTATGGCGTTTCTAATTCGGTAACGGCAAACAGCGGGGTACGTATCGGCAGCGGCTATAAGGCGGCCAGCGGCGGGGTCATTTATTCTTCGTCGCTCGGTGCATTCGGCACTTCTGCAACCTGGTCCAATGCCAGACTCAGAAATGGCACCGTCGCGCAGGGCGGGATGGTGAATACCCAGTACAGTAAAACGCTGGATTCGCTCGGTACCACCATCAGTTTTGCCGGCTACCGGTATTCCACCAGGGGCTACCGGGATCTTCAGGACATCGTTGCCCTGAACAACTCGGACACCCCGCTGTCGTCGGTGGAGGGCGGAACGTACATGCAGAAAAACCGCCTTCAGGTCAATCTCAGTCAGCCGCTGGGTTCACTGGGCAACATTTATGTTTCCGGCTCCTCACAAAACTACTATGACGGACGAAACAAGGACACCTCTTATCAGGCGGGATACAACACGGCACTGCCTTACGGCATTCACATGGATTTCAGTATTTCCAGACAGTACCGCACCCGGATATCAGACGCGCGGAGATGGGGAGTACCTGACGAAAATCGGCACAAGGAATATTACAAAGACACCCAGTTTGCGCTGAATTTTTCCGTGCCTCTCGGACGTGATACCCGTAATACAGCACTGTCTGCGTCATACATCAGCAGCAACAGTGAACACAGCTACCAGACCTCGCTCTCCGGCAGCGCAGGTAAAGACAACACGACCCAGTGGGGTGTGAATTACAGTCGGGACAGCTCGGGAAGCAGTTCGGGTCTAAACCTGGCCACCATTCTGCCCAAAGTCAACGTGAGTGGAACGGTCTCAAAATCTCCGGGAAGCTGGCAGGCATCCGGTTCGATGAGCGGTGCCGTCGCATTGCACAGCGGCGGGCTCACCCTGGGGCATACCGTGAGTAACACGTTTGCCATTGTGGAAGCAAAAGGAGCAGAAGGCGCCACTTTACTCAACGGGCAGAACATCAAAATCGACAGTTCTGGTTACGCCATCATTCCTTCGCTGATGCCCTACAGGCGTAACAACATCAACCTTGATGCGCCGGAAGGGGAGTCTGCGGATGTCGATATTATTGACAGCCAGCGCGTTGTGACGCCATACGCGGGTTCCGTCAACCGGGTGGTCTTCAGAACGCGACAGGGCATACCCGTCATGATGCAACTCAGGCGAGGGGATGGCAGCTATGTCCCCCTGGGTTCAGATATTTTGGATCCCGGCGGTAATAACGTTGCCACGGTAAGCCAGGCCGGTAATACCTACCTGCGGCTGGAAAACCGTCAGGCACTGACTGCCCGCTGGGGCAGTGCGCCCGATGAACAGTGCACCATCCGGTATACGCCTGTGGATATTAATTCCACGAAAGCGCTGAATTATATTACCGCAGTCTGCCAATAAGGCCTTAAATATGAAAAAGTATGCAGTCTTTATTTCCCTGGTGATCACGACGTTCTGTACATCGTCAGCCTTCGCCAAATGCCAGCCTGTCTATAAAGCCAAACAGGGCGATGACAGAGAAGGCGGCGTGCCTTTGACTTTTGGTTCAATAAAACTTCAACCCACTGAGTTTATGCCAACCGGCCTGATAGGCTCTACTACTTCCAGAGTAGGGCAGGCTCAATCCTTCCCTGAAGGAGAAAATCAGCTGTTATATACCTGTGATCTTGCCGACCAGGGACAGACCTATGAGTATTTTGCCACCAATGGCGACAGTAACGTGGGTGGCAACGTCAGCGCGGGGGATGGCGTCTATCAGACCTATTTTCCTTTCACTGGCATCAAACTCATCCGTGACAGTGACGGTAAGGTGTTCTCAAGATACTGGCAGCATTCCCCCATAAACGGGCACCTGGAAGGTAACAAGCTTAATTTTTATGCCCGTGACTTCAGCGGTGTGACGGCAGAAATTTACCGCTTACCTTCCACAATAAGGGGAGGCGATCCTATTGCGAAATATGGGTGTAATGGCCCTGCGGATGATACCGCCAGCGGTATTGCTTACACCTGTCCCCAGCCCAACGGCTATACGGTTTTTGTCGGACCGGGCTGGAACGACGACCAGGATATCACGGTCCCTGGCGCCGACAGTAACAATCACTGGGGAGGATTCAGTAACTGGAACTGGATTGGCTTTGGTATGCATTACTCTTCGGCAAACACGTTCACGCAAACGTCCTGGGGATGTCGCGTCTACAACTACACCAACCCTGTCATTTTACCGCCAGTCACTATTGCTGAGTTAAAGTCTGATTCTGAAACAACAGGTAAGAACTTTACTGTAACCTACCGGTGTGGTGGCGCGCTCATTAATAGCTTTATTAACCAGAATGCAGGTGTTGGACCTGATAAAATATCGGTCGCATTCAGCACTGACAATCCTATTCCCGGGAACGGCGTTTCGTGGTCGCGTTACGCGTTATCGGATAATTACGGACAGGATGGATATGCGTCTAACGTCGGCATAGGTTTATCTGTTGCCGGTAAGACGGTTGGATTTATAACCAATGCGTATACTAATGATTATCAAACAGGCTGGTTTTCGCTGCTCGACGGGGAAACCTCGCGTTCTCAAAACACCCCCTCTCAGGTGGATATCACATCTCAGTATTTCGCATTCTACGGCATCGTTGACACCACTAAACCTGTCACCCCCGGGAAAATTGATGCGATGGCGCATATTATTGTGAGGTACTGGTGATGAGATATTTTTTACACTGGGTCAGTTTTATCTTTTTGTTTAATTCGCTGGAGCTTCAGGCAACAATTATGCCGTTGCAGGACAGGGTGCTGTTCAACAGCACGGACAGCAACAGGCGCCTGCTCATCGTCAACAACGACAGTCATGCGCCGGTGTTACTTCAGAGCTGGGTTGATGACGGAAGTGCCGGCGATATTAATAAAGAAAAAAATTACCCTTTTGCTGTTATTCCGGCAGTTGCCAGGATGACACCGGGTAAAATTTTGAATCTGAAGATACTGCCCACGGAAAAAATGCTTGATTTACCCCATGACCGTGAGTCCGTATTCTGGATAAATCTTTATGAAATTCCGGGCGTCAAAACGTCTCAGCAGGCGAAAAATGCCAATAAAATAGAGGTCGGATTAAACACCCAGCTGAAAATTATCTACCGGCCTTTCAAAAGCAGTATGGACATTAACAGTATTGGCGGAGCCATAAAAATTCGCTTTACCGACAACGGTCACTCACTCGAGCTGAGTAATCCTACGCCATATTACGTGACGCCTGTTTCAGTAAAAGTGAAGTTATTGGCTGAAGAAAAGTCACTAAAGCTGGGTATGGACAGAATGATCGCTCCTTTTGGCAATAAACGCTTTGGTTTACCGGAGGTAATGAACAGCCAAAATCTGACCGTTGAATACACGCTGGTAGATGACACCGGAAAAGAGGCAATTTTTACTAAGCCCCTGAATTAGCTTTTACCTTATATACGTTATTTTCAGCCTGGCAGAATAACGTTGCCGACAACTTTTTATGACATTATTTAATCCGTTTTAAGCAATGTAGGAGCTGTGACGTTTATGGATAATACCCGACGCTTCCTGTCATTCAATGAGAATGAAGTCGCTGTCACCTGGTTCTTTATGACCGGCATGACGCTGAAGCAGATAGCCGAATGGTCAGGGCTGAATGAGAAAGCCGTCAGTTATTACAAAAGGAGGATGATGAGAAAAATCGGAGTCAAAAACAATAATGAATTTATTATGTGGTTCCTGGAAAATAGATTGATATATCAGAACAGCTCCGAGGAATTAAGTATTCTGCGCCGAAGTGCTCCTGACTCCCGAAATTGATCTCTTCCCTTTGTTCAGTACCGGCGTAAAGTGGGTTTCCGGCCTTTCTTTCCCTGAACAAATCAGGTCATCCGGCATGAAAAAGACGCGTTATACCGAAGAGCAGATCGCTTTTGCCCTGAAGCAGGCAGAAACGCGAGGCGGTCGAACACCTGCTGGCGGCGTACCGCATCGGAGTTCGCAGGGGATGCCGGCTGATGATGCAGAGCCGAACGGTCTACCACTACCGCAGCTGCGGCTTATCCATCCCGGCAAGCCGACACAGAACGGATTGATTGAGAGTTTTAACGGGGGCTTTCGCGATGAATGCCTGAATGAGCACGGGTTCAGCGATGTCATTCATGCCAGAAAGACCATCAGTGAATGGCGTCAGGATTATAACGAATGCCGCCCGCACTCCACGCTGAATTATCAGACGCCGTCTGAATTTGTGGCGGGTTGGAGAAAGGCTAATTCTGATAGTGAAGGATCTGACATTACTTACTGAGCGTTGTATCTAATCCTGGGGGCAGGTCAACGCCAGAGTGAACGAGAAATGTGTAGTGGAGAATCAAACTATCTTTGGGGAAGAGGATATCGACTGGATGTAGTTTTAGTGGATAACCCCGCTGAAGTAAAACTTCAGCGGGGTTGGATACGCATGAAAGTTCCTCCACATTACGACACAGCCCAACGGGAAGCAGTTCTCAACCAATGGTATCGCAGTATTTTAAAACATAGACTGCCCAAGTCGATGGCCAAATGGCAGCCCGAGATGAAGGTTGAAGCGAGCTTTGTTGGTATCAAGCGTATGAAGACTAAGTGGGGTAGCTGTAACCCTCAGTCTGCGCGTGTCTGGATCAATCTCGAACTAGTTAAAAACCTCCTGAATGCCTTGAATTCATTGTGGTCCACGAACTTGTTCATCTTCACGAACGTAAACACAATGAGCTTTTTATCGGCCTGAAGAATATGTACCTACCGAACTGGCGTGAACACAGAGTTAAGTTGAATAAGATGCCCTTGGCTTATAATCACTGGTCATATTAAAAAATTCACCTATTTAATTAAAATCTTAACACACTCTAAAATTACATATAGATATAAAAATATCAAACAAGACTAGTACCCTTAGGTACTAGTTTATCGTTCAATAACCAATATATGATTTCATCTCCTTTTCTAAGTAATGTAGCTCTGCTAGTAATTCCTCTTGTTTATCGATTAAAGAGTATAGATCAATATCTTGGATTTCCTCAACACGCTTAACATATCTGGTAATGTTGATGTTATAGTCATTATGCTCAATTTCACTCAAACAGGCAACATGGGAAATATTGCAGACATCTTGTCTTTCGTGGAAAGCTTTTAATATTCTCTTAATGTGCTCGCCTGTTATATAGTTTCGTCCTTTTGAGTTTTCAAAAAGTATCGTTGAATCTATAAACAAAACGTTTGAATCCATCTTATTTTTTCTAAATATTAAAATCGCAGTTGATATATTTGTTGATAAAAACAAACGTTCAGGCAGACCGATAACGGCGTCTAATAAATTCTCCTTAATTAAATTCATCCTAATTAGAGCTTCATTTGCCCCACGAAATAATACACCATGGGGAACCACGACTGCCATTCTCCCTGTGTCGTCTTTCAGAGATGCAATCATATGCAAAATAAATGCATAATCAGCTTTAGATTGTGGAGGAACTCCCATAGCAAAACGACCAAATCTATCGCTCAAAGCCTCTTTATTTCCCCAATTGGACATAGAGAATGGAGGATTTGAAAGTACGACATCGAATTTTGCCAATTCACTTTTTGAATTTTTAAACTGGGGATTTTGAAAGACATCTCCCCACTTTATTTTACAAGAGTAAACCCCATGTAAAAACATATTGATATACGCAATATTCCATGAGACCTTTATTATCTCTTGTCCATATACATTATGGTTTTGGCATTTTTCTATATAAGGTATTTTGTGCACAGCACTTAATAAAAGCGAGCCAGTTCCACAGGCTGGATCATAGATTGAATCCCCTGCCCTAGGTGAAACCAACTCAGATAACAACGCCGAAACTCCATGTGGAGTATAAAAATCCCCACCTCTTAGGCCTGCTTCAGACGCTGTTTTTTCAAATAGAATACTACATATTAAACTTATTCTATCTGCGCCATCATTATAATAATTGAATTGAAATTCTCTAGAATTAAAAATATGCATCAACTCACTTAAAAAAGCATCTCTGCCTCTGGCCGGACCAAGCCTATCAGAGGTAAAGTCTATGTCACTGAAGATCCTACTATCACATTTGTATAATGATTGAAAAATAGCCTCATCATAGCAACTCAGTGCTGTATTAATCCTTTCACCTATACCTCCATGATTAATTTCTGAGGATATCGAATAGAAACTCATACCTTTAGGAACATTAGATAAAAGTTCTTTCAATCTTAAATCGTTATCAGATACTCTATCTTCATTGATATCACAGATCAAATCAGATATATACTTTAGAAATATCAAAGATATAATATAATCTAAACACTGAATAGCATCTAAACGCCCTCTGAAAATATTAAATATATCCGAGATAATTTTTTTGGTTTCTTTCTCATCAACTATAGACATCATTAATCACCTTCTCTAAGCAAGTTAAAGCAAACTTTGAGATATAATAAATTGCCATTATCGACAACCCTCCTATGAATATCCCTTTGTTTTTCCCAGTTATTTTTTATTTTGACAATATCAGATTGAATATCTAAAGATGGAAGTTTAACTTCCATATCAGAAAGGATTTTTAAACTTAGCTTAGTAATATTAGTCCCTTCACTCATCCTGTGGAAATAATTTTGGCCTAATGATGAGTTAATGTACCAGTGTAAATAACCAGGCAATACCTTATTCTCTTTGCACTTTATTATTGCATTTTGATTACTTGTAACACTAGGTAATGTTTTTGAACCCGTAAACACTCCCGCTGCAAAATTTGGCCCTCGCACGCGTAGAAGAATGTCCCCATCTTGAAGATAATGCTTTTCTGGATCGACCGGAGGAGATACCCTCGCAAGATCTTCCATACGTAAAATACCCTCTATATCAATATCTTTTGACTGAATTAAATAACACTTACCTTCAACGCCAAGATCATTTATTGCAGTTTTAAACGGCATTCCTAAACGGACATGCGCAATTTCTTCTAATCTAACAGTAACATTCATAGGTCAGGTAGGGGAGATACCTCCCCTCTCTCCATTAGTTAGTCTTCAAGATAATCGATTGCTTGACGTTCGTATCACCCATATGAACTTCCAAGTCCATCTGCAATGATAAGACCGGCACCACATATAGAAAAATGGCTATAGGTGCCATACGTAGTCTTTTCATTGTTGCATTCATTAGGATGTGCTGGTATTTTTTGAGATTCATATTTTTCATTCCTCTTCAATTAATGGTTTTTTACAAGAGTAATGAGAGTGAACTGTAGCCCCACTACATGAACACTCCCCTATCGCTGTAGTAGGCTACGTACTACACCAGCGATAGGGTTAATGTAACTATAACCGTTACGATACGCAAGTAGTACACAGCGTACTACGGTAAGGGTTGTTCTCTACTAGACTGCCTAAATCGTGTTAACCTATTGGTTTTAATGAACATACCAGTCATTTTTTTTATTTTTTTTTTTCAAAATTAAATGGTTCTTCTCTTCTATCCCGATTCGCATCTAGAAAATCAGCCCACCACTACAACATCAACCTGCGCTCCCCAAGATGTTCCGCCTAATGAATATAAGCCGCACGCAAAGAGTTACGCTCCTGATGACGCATCTGTCGATCTACCGCATCCCTCGACCAAAATCCTTACTCAATAAGTCAACTACACGCCATCGTCCTAAAACCATGCCCGCAGACTTCAACTTTCGTATCGTAGCCCATAACCCGCAAAGCCTTATTGACAGTGTTTTCACTCATCGGTTTACGTGGATCGTGATCACCAACGAAGATCAGCTCACGGTTTCCGCTCATACTTTTGATCTTTTCCAAAATGCCGAGAGCTTGACGCGACAAAGGAACAAGATGAGGCGTCCGCATCTTTGAACCACGCTGAGAATGTTTAACTCCTTCCGATGGTTCACGCTCTCCCGGAATCGTCCACATAGCGGTTTCAAAATCCACTTCTGACCAGCGCGCAAAACACAGTTCGCTTGAACGAATGAAAACTAACAGCGTGAGTTCCAAAGCCAGCCGAGTTAATGGTCTTCCAGAATAGTGATCGATACGATGAAGTAATTCAGGAATGCGGCTAAGTTCTAACGCCGCACGATGCTGTCTTTTCGCCGTAGCAACCGCACCGGCAATCTCTTGAGCGGGGTTGTAGTCGATTAATCCGCTCTGCACAGCAAAGCGCATAATTGCGGTAGTTCGCTGTTGCAAACGAGCGGCGACTTCGAGTCGCCCGGATGACTCGACAGCCTTGATTGGTACAAGCAGATCACGTGTCTTCAATTCAGCAATGTTCCGCTTACCAATAGCAGCAAAGAGATTATCTTCGAGACTTTTCAATACACGAGCGCTATGCGATGCCGACCATTTCTGATTACTGGCTTGCCAGTCTCTGGCGACCATTTCAAACGTTATAGCCTCTTGCTCCTGCTCTACCTTAAAGGCTTTCTTGTTTTCACTGGGATCCACGCCATTTGCTAACAGCTTACGGGCTTCATCCCGGCGAGCCCTGGCATCTGCCAACGACACTTCAGGGTATTTTCCCAGTGCCAGCATCTTCTCTTTGCCGCCAAAGCGATAACGAAGCCGCCAATATTTTGAGCCGTTAGGGTGAGCCAGCAAAACCATGCCGTCGCCATCAGTCAGTTTACAGGCTTTTACTTCAGGCTTTGCCGAACGAACCTTTACATCACTCAGAGCCATGTTGAGTATCCTTTCAAGGGTTCTGTGTGGGTACAAACATAATCGAACCGGGATATACCCGCAGCAGATGTAACCGCATCAGTAATTTGATATAGATTGAATCAGATTGACGTCGGTTGACTGAAAAGCGGGGCAAAGCCTTGCGGGGACTGGATTTCAGGCATAAAAAAAGACCTCCATCGAGGTCTATTTGCATACTTATGGTGCCGAAGGCCGGAATCGAACCGGCACGCCTTGCGGCGGTTGATTTTGAATCAACTGCGTCTACCGATTTCGCCACTTCGGCACTGAAGGGTATGCGGAAAACGCTGTGGATTATACCGTTACCCCCTGTTTACGCAACCTTATTCGCGTCGCGCACCGACTGAATGATGAAAAAACATGCACAGGGCCGCAATGGCTCACCGCCATTGACCTTGCGAAGGGGCATCATTTCCAATATTGACGACCTTTTCCGCAACGTTGTTGAAGACTTTCATTCACTTCTTTTGCAGAATTTTCTTAAACCATACGCCATAATTGAAGCCTGGCCGTGGTACGGGGAACTCATCGGTTATCCGGCAGTCCGAAAAGGTATTCAACGGCGCGGTGCCAGAGTGGAAGCCGCGTGCAACATCACACTCAAGGATAAAATGATGAAAGCAGCAACCAAGATGATCCTGGCCTTGTCCCTGTCCGGCGCGCTTTTTAGCGGTATCGCCAACGCCGCAAATTGGCAGGATCAGCTAAGCTCCGCTGCCAACGCGCTGGGGCAGAACGCGAACGGCAGCGGCACTTCGGCAACCGGCACCCAGGGCGGCGCATCCCTTGCCTCGCTGGCCGGGCTGCTCAACGGCGGTAACAAATCACTCAGCGCTAACAGCATGAGCAATGCGGCCGGCGTGCTGCAATACTGCATGAAGAATAATATCGTCGACAACAACGTGTCTTCGGTTAAAGACCAGCTGCTTGGCAAGCTGGGGCTGGCAGACTCATTAAAACAGAAGCAAAGTACCGACTACAATCAAGGTCTGATGGGCCTGCTGAATACCGGCAACAATCAGCAGGTTAACCTGAAGTCGCTGGGCGATAGCGAGATGGGCAAGAAGGTCAAAACCAAAGCCTGCGATCTGGTGCTGAAGCAGGGCCAGAAGTTTATCTCTTAATGTCTCTCAAAGGTGGAGAGGCTGTCCCCTCCCCGCCTTCTTCCCAGGCCACCTCGTGTGGCCTTTTTTATCGCGCTTCAGGCGCAGCCTGGCGAAGCCAGCGATAACGTTGCCTGCTATGCTTACACTATGCCCCACCCCACCTGCAACCAAATGGATATGTGAAGATGACCGAGCCGCTGCTGATTGCGCAAACACCTGAACACTCTCTGCATCTGCTGCCTGCTATGGCCAACCGCCACGGGCTGATCACCGGGGCAACCGGTACCGGCAAGACCGTGACGCTGCAAAAGCTGGCGGAAAGTTTTTCCAACATTGGCGTACCGGTGTTTATGGCCGATGTGAAAGGCGACCTGACCGGCATTGCCGAAGAGGGCGTGGCGTCTGAAAAGCTGCTCGCCCGGCTGGCTAAGAACGGCGTGAAAGACTGGAAAGTTCAGGCCAACCCGGTAGTACTGTGGGATATTTTCGGCGAACGCGGTCATCCGGTGCGTGCCATGGTTTCCGACCTCGGGCCGCTGATGCTGGCGCGTCTGCTTAACCTCAATGAGGTACAGAGCGGCGTGCTGCACATCATCTTCCGCGTGGCGGACGATCGGGGCCTGCTGCTGCTCGACTTCAAAGATCTGCGCGCCACTACCCAGTACATCGGAGAAAATGCCAAATCCTTCCAGAACCAGTATGGCAATATCAGCAGCGCCTCGGTGGGGGCCATTCAGCGCGGCCTGCTGGCGCTGGAACAGCAGGGAGCCGAGTACTTCTTTGGTGAGCCGATGCTGGATATCAAAGACTGGATGCGCACCGATGCCAACGGCAAAGGAGTTATCAATATCCTTGCCGCCGAAAAGCTGTATCAAATGCCAAAGCTGTACGCCACCAGCCTGTTGTGGCTGCTGTCCGAACTGTACGAGCAGCTGCCGGAAGCGGGCGATTTGGATAAGCCAAAGCTGGTGTTCTTCTTTGATGAGGCGCATTTGCTGTTTGCGGATGCCCCGGCGGTGCTGCTGGATAAGATAGAACAGGTGATCCGCCTGATCCGTTCAAAAGGTGTCGGCGTTTATTTTGTCTCGCAGAACCCGGCGGATATCCCGGACGCGGTGCTCGGCCAGCTCGGCAACCGCGTGCAGCATGCGCTACGCGCCTTTACGCCGAAGGATCAAAAGGCGGTGAAAGTGGCAGCGCAGACCATGCGCGCCAACCCGGCGTTTGATACCGTCAGCGCCATTCAGGAGCTGGGGACCGGCGAAGCGCTGGTGTCGTTCCTGGATGAAAAGGGCAGTCCATCGATGGTGCAGCGCGCCTCGGTTATTGCCCCCGGTTCGCGTATGGGGCCGGTCAGCGATGACGAGCGCAACGGGCTGATCAATCACTCGCCGCTGTCGGGAAAATACGAGGAGGCGGCTGACCGCGAGTCGGCTTACGAACTGTTGCAGCAGGGCGTACAGGCCGCCAGCGAACAGGCAGAGGCTCCGGCAGCAAAAGGCGATGCGGCGCTGGATAGCGGAATTCTCGGCGGCCTGAAGGATATCCTTTTTGGCAGCACCGGGCCACGCGGTGGCAAGCGCGACGGCGTGGTACAAAACGTGGCGAAAAGTGCCGCCAGACAGATCGGCCAGCAAATTATTCGTGGTGTGCTGGGCAGTATTATGGGCGGTCGTAAGAAGTAATATGGATCAAGAAACTGAACTGCGGCGGGCAAAGCGCCTGCCGTTGCTGTTACTGATGCTGGCAGCGCTGCTATTTATCTTCACCGTGCTCTGGCCGGTCTATGCAGCGCCGAACCTGTGGATTTCCGGGCTGAAGGCGGTGGCGGAAGCGTCGATGGTCGGGGCCTTAGCCGACTGGTTCGCCGTCAGCGCGCTGTTTCGCCATGTGCCGATCCCGCTGGCGGCGCGTCATACGGCGATTATCTCGAAGAATCAGGAGAAGATCGCCGACAACCTCGCGCTGTTCGTGCAGGATAAGTTCCTCAACGGCGAGTCGCTGCTGGCACTGATCCGCCGTCACGATCCGGCGCAGCTTATTGCCCGCTGGCTGAGCGCTCCGGAAAATGCCGCCCGCCTGAGCGGCTATCTGCTGAAGATGATGCGTGGTTTTCTTGATCTTGCTGACGACCAGCGTATTCAGAGCCTGATGCGGCGGGCCATCCACCGGGCGATCGATAAGGTCGATCTCAGCCAGTCGATGGCGGTGATCCTCGAGAGCCTGACGAAAAATAACCGCCATCAGCAGCTGCTGGACGATGCGCTGGCTCAGGTGCTACAGCTGGTCAATAAGCCGGCCACCCATGAGTTTATCGCGCATCAGGTGGTACGCTGGCTGAAGCGTGAACATCCCCTGAAAGAAAAAATGCTGCCTACCGAGTGGCTGGGCGAGAAAAGCGCCGCGCTGGCGGCGGATGCGGTGCAGTCAATCCTGAACGATATCGAAAATGATAGCGGCCACCAGCTGCGCCAGGGATTTAATCGTGCGGTGCAGCGATTGATCGAACGGCTGCGTAACGACCCGGAGATGCAGACGAAAGCCGAAGAGATCAAAACGTATCTCAAGCAGGATGAGGCGCTGAACGGTTATATCAGCCAGCTTTGGGGCGATCTGCGCGGCTGGCTGAAAGAGGATCTTAACCGCGAGGACTCGCTGCTGCATGCGAAGGTCAGCGCCGCCGGTCAGTGGTTTGGCGATACGCTGTTACAGGATGAGTCGCTGCGCGCCTCACTGAATCAGCATATGGAAGAGGCCGCGAGCAGCGTCGCGCCTGAATTCTCAGCATTTCTTAGCGACCATATCAGGCACACGGTGAAAAGCTGGGACGCCAAAGAGATGTCACGTCAGATCGAGCTGAATATCGGCAAGGAATTGCAGTATATCCGCATCAGCGGCACGCTGGTGGGGGCAACAATCGGGTTGATTCTCTACCTGCTGTCGCTGTTGCCGCTGGTGCTGTAATCGGCTGGCAGGCTGTTTCTCTGCACGCGCTAAAGCGCTAAAACCGATTTATCCTTTTGATCTTTTTCCTGAAAACAGTGCGACACCAATATTTCGCCCAATGAAGCGGACATCACTCTCCCCCAACGGACTACGACCAAGAATATGGCTATGACTGCGACTACGATTAGCCACCACATAAACAATCCTTAGTTTTTTGAAATTTTGGGCACGAAAATGGTGCTGCCAGTGTATAAGTCAAATTGTGTAATTGGCTGAAATCTATGACCGCTAATATCAAGTGTCAACAATATACATTTAAGTCTCTAACCTGACGGATTGCCAAGAAGCGCCCTGACATCAGGTTAATGTATAGCCCAATCTGACGGGACACTTGACGCCGTAGTATTATTCATTATGATTTATTATTAATCACAATTATGCAGGATTATCCACACATGACAACCTCCGCAAAAACCCGATCCGTCACAGCTCACGTTCCGGTGCAACTGGCGGAAAAAGTCGATTTGATGGCTGAGCGTCTGGAGCGATCTAAGAACTGGATCGTCAAGCAAGCTCTCTCTGCCTGGATAGACCAGGAAGAAGAGCGTAGTCGCCTGACCCGTGAGGCCCTGGATGATGTTGACGCAGGACGCGTTATTGACCACCAAGCCGTCCAGGCCTGGGCTGAGAGTCTTAGCACCGACACTCCGTTGCCCGTGCCGCGCTGATGGAATTTAAGTGGACAAGCAAGGCGCTTTCCGACATTAGCCGACTATACGAGTTTCTGGCCTCGGTGAATCAACCTGCCGCCGCAAGAACAGTGCAGCAACTCACCACCGCACCTACCACGCTGCTGTCCAACCCGCGCATTGGTGAGCGACTCGAAGAGTTTGCCCCCAGAGATGTACGCAGGATCCATGTCGGCCATTACGAGATGCGTTATGAGATAGTCGAATCGACTATCTACATGCTGCGCCTGTGGCACACCCGTGAGGACAGATAATAGAAGCCCTAAGGTGGCCCGGAAAGCAGGCGGCCGGAACGCCCTGGAACTTGACCTTGACCTGGACTTGACCTTTGACTTGGCCTTTGACCTTCAGGCGGCGTTAAGCCGCGCCGAAGCCCGGCTGATTTCCAGCATGAGCCGACAGGACGTCGGCGAAAGGGCGTGCTGAGACAGGATGTCGATTCACGTCCGGTGCGGCCGGAAAGCAGGCGGGCTGAGGGCACCCACGCAGTGGGCGCTGCGCCAGCCGCAAGCCCGGGGTGAAGGGGGGTGGGCGACTGCAAACCCCTTCCCGACCGCCTGCAAGGCGGCCGGAACGCCCTTGAACTTGAAGTTGACCTGAACTTCACCGGGCTGTTGACCTTGACCGCAATGTGACGAATCTCAACCGGGTCACCAAATAACCCCAGAAGAGCTACCGCCGTTTAATCAGCATCGCCACGCTAAGCACGAAAAACGCCGCGCTGGGCAGCAACGCGCCGAGGACAGGTGGAATATTGTAGACCAGGCTTAGCGGGCCGAAAATCTGATCCAGCACGTAGAACAGGAAGCCAAAGCTGATACCGGTGATCACACGCATCCCCATCGACACGCTGCGCAACGGCCCAAAAATAAACGACAGCGCCATCAGCATCATTACCGCCACCGACAGCGGCTGGAAGATTTTGCTCCACATATTGAGCTGATAGCGCCCTGCCATCTGGCCGCTCTGCTGCAAATATTTCGAATAGCTGTACAGGCCGCTGATGGATAACGCCCCAGGGTCGAGTGCGACCACGCCCAGCTTGTCCGGCGTCAACGTGGTTTTCCACTCGCCGCTCAACGTCTGGCTGCCTTTAATCTGCTGCGCGTCGGTCAGATCGGACTGATCGACCTGCGCCAGCTCCCACAGTTTTTTATCCGCGTTGTATTTCGCCGAGGCGGCATAACGCACCGTCTGAAGGCGGCGGTCGTGGTCGAAACTGTAGATGCTGATACCCGAAAGCTGGCTGTCGTCGCGTATACGTTCGATAAAGACGAAGTTATCGCCATCTTTTGCCCACAGCCCGCTCTGGGTGGAGAGCAGCGAACCGCCCACCAGCTGCTGCGCGCGGAAGTTACGCGCCATTTGCTCCCCTTGTGGGGCAACAAATTCACCGATGGCCATCGTCAGCAGCACCAGTGGAATAGCGGTTTTCATCACCGATGCCGCAATCTGCATACGGGTAAAGCCGGAAGCCTGCATCACCACCAGCTCGCTGCGCTGCGCCAGCGCACCCAGCCCGAGCAGCGCGCCGAGCAGCGCCGCCATCGGGAAGAAGATCTCGATATCTTTCGGCACGCTGAGCAGCGTGTACAGCCCGGCGCCCAGTACGGTGTATTCACCCTGCCCGGTTTTGCGCAGCTGATCGACAAACTTAATGATCCCGGAGAGTGACACCAGCATAAACAGCGTTGCCATGATGGTGTTGAAAATCGTTTTACCGATATATCTGTCAAGAACGCCAAACATCAGACCGATCCTCCGCGGGTAAAGCGAGCGCGCAGACGGCGCATCGGCACCGTATCCCACGCATTCAGCAGCACGGCCAGCGCCAAATAAACAACGTTAACTGTCCACATCGCAATAGCCGGGTCGACGCGACCCTTGTCGCCGCTGGAGCGCAGTGAACTTTGCAGCAGGAAGAACACCAGATACAGCAGCATGGCGGGGAGCATCGACAGCACGCGGCCCTGGCGTGGATTCACCACGCTAAGCGGCACCACCATCAGCGCCATAATCAATACCGAAAATACCAGCGTCAAACGCCAGTGCAGCTCGCTACGAAAATCGGGCTTGTCGGAATGCCACAGGGTATCAAGGCTCATCTGCTCTGAATCATTCGGGTCAAGCGTCACCACCTGATGACCAACAATCGCCTGGTAGTTTTTAAAATCGGTAATGCGGAAGTCACGCAGCAATGCGGTGCCCTCAAAGCGCGTGCCCTGGTCCAGCGTCACCACCTGCGAACCGTCTCTGCGCTGTTCCATATGACCATGTTCGGAAACCACGACGGAAGGACGGGCGTTGCCCTTTGGCCGCAGCTGCGCGAGGAAAACGTTGCTAAAGGTGTCACCCTTGACGTTTTCAATAAACAGCACCGATTGCCCATCCCCCGACTGCTGGAACTGCCCGGCTGCCAGCGCCGCAGCGCCTGGGTTCGCCTTCGCGTTTTGCAATACTTCATTCTGATAGCGTGAAGACCAGGGGCCAAGCCAACCAACGTTGACCGCCGCCAGCAGCGCGGTAAACAGCATCAGGATCATGGCGGCCTTCACCAGCACGCTTTTACCCAAACCACAGGCATGCATGACCGTAATTTCGCTCTCGGCATAGAGCCGGCCAAGCGTCATCAGAATGGCTAAAAACAGGCTTAATGGCAGGATTAATTGCGCCATTTGCGGCACGCCAAGGCCGAGTAATGTCAGAACTAAATTTGTAGGGATCTCGCCATCCACCGCGGCTCCCAATATCCTGACTAACTTCTGGCAAAAGAAGATCAGCAGCAGGATAAACAGGATAGCCAACTGGCTTTTGAGCGTTTCCCGAACCAGATATCTAATGATAATCACACTGAGTACGCCTGTGAAAACTTGTCTTTTTGCAGGAAAATCGCTAGTTTCATCGCTTATACGCCATTTTTATTACCAATGGCCCTCGTCATAGCTAAAATTGTATGACAACAATCGCGTTTTGGTGAGGCAAAAAAACTTTATATCGCCAAAACTCAATCTGATAACGACGTAATGCGCCAGCTCGTAGGTTACATAAGTAAACCATTCTAGCCGCAGCAAGCGCCGTTGTCTTCAAGATTCAGGAGAGTACATGGAGTTCAGTGTAAAAAGCGGTAGCCCGGAAAAACAGCGCAGTGCCTGCATCGTGGTGGGCGTGTTTGAACCGCGCCGGCTGTCACCGATTGCTGAACAGCTGGACAAAATCAGCGATGGATATATCAGTGCCCTGCTGCGCCGTGGCGAACTGGAAGGCAAAGTCGGCCAGACTCTGCTGTTACATCATGTGCCTAATATCCTTTCTGAGCGCATCCTGCTGATTGGCTGTGGAAAAGAGCGTGAGCTTGACGAACGCCAGTATAAGCAGGTTATTCAGAAAACCATCAATACTCTGAATGATACCGGTTCAATGGAAGCGGTGTGTTTTCTCACCGAACTGCACGTCAAAGGGCGCAATACCTACTGGAAAGTGCGCCAGGCGGTGGAAACGTCGAAAGAAGCCTTGTACAGCTTCGATCAGCTGAAAAGTAATAAAGTTGAACCACGCCGCCCGCTGCGCAAACTGGTATTCAACGTGCCTACGCGCCGCGAGCTGACCAGCGGCGAGCGCGCCATCCAGCACGGACTGGCCGTGGCGGCAGGCGTGAAAGCGGCGAAAGATCTCGGCAATATGCCGCCTAATATCTGTAACGCCGCCTACCTTGCCTCGCAGGCGCGCCAGCTGGCGGACGCCTACAGTAAAAATATCACTACGCGCGTCATCGGCGAACAGCAGATGAAAGAGCTGGGTATGAATGCCTATCTCGCCGTCGGCCAGGGGTCGCAAAACGAGTCCCTGATGTCGGTGATTGAGTACAAGGGCAACCCGGATGCGGAAGCACGCCCTATCGTGCTGGTTGGTAAAGGCGTCACCTTCGATACCGGCGGCATCTCGCTGAAACCGGGCGAAGCGATGGACGAAATGAAGTACGATATGTGCGGTGCCGCGTCGGTGTACGGCGTGATGCGCATGGTCGCCGAGCTGAACCTGCCGCTGAACGTGGTTGGCGTGCTGGCAGGCTGTGAAAATATGCCGGGCGGGCGCGCCTATCGTCCGGGTGATGTACTGACCACCATGTCCGGCCAGACGGTGGAAGTGCTGAATACCGATGCGGAAGGTCGCCTGGTGCTGTGCGATGCCCTGACCTACGTTGAGCGTTTCGATCCGGAAGTGGTCATTGACGTCGCCACGCTGACCGGTGCCTGCGTGATTGCGCTTGGCCACCATATCAGCGGCCTGCTGTCGAACCACAACCCGCTGGCGCACGAGCTGATCGGCGCTTCCGAGCAGGCCGGTGACCGCGCCTGGCGTCTGCCAATGGCCGACGAATATCAGGATCAGCTGGAGTCCAATTTTGCCGATATGGCCAATATTGGCGGCCGTCCGGGCGGGGCTATCACCGCCGCCTGCTTCCTGGCGCGTTTCACCCGTAAGTACAACTGGGCACACCTGGACGTGGCGGGTACAGCCTGGCGCTCCGGCAAGGCCAAAGGTGCCACCGGGCGTCCGGTCGCGCTGCTGTCACAGTTCCTGCTGAATCGGGCAGGCCTGAACGGCGACGATTAACTCACCGCGGCAAAGAGAAACCGGAAGGGAAACCTATCGTGCCGTCAGTAATACGCTGGCGGCGTATCTTCCCGGACTCACGCCCGCAGGGTGCAGGTAACGTGGACTCCTTCGTTTTATTGTGTAGCAGGCATCATTAATGAAAAACGCAACTTTCTATCTGCTGGAAACCGACGCTCCGGTTGGCGAGCTGAGCGCTCAGGAAGCGCTGGTCTGCTCGCTGGCCGAGGCCCGCTGGCGTGAGGGGAAGCGCGTGTTGATCGCCTGTGAAGACGAAGCACAAGCCATCCGGCTGGATGAAGCGCTGTGGCAGCGTCCAGCCAGCGCCTTTGTCCCGCATAATCTGGCGGGAGAAGGGCCAAAGTATGGTGCCCCGGTTGAACTGGCCTGGCCGCAGCGGCGCGGCAATGCGCCGCGCGATCTGCTGATCAGCCTGCTGCCGCAGTTTGCAGATTTTGCCACCGCTTTCTATGAAGTGATAGACTTCGTACCCTATGAAGCATCTTTGAAACAGCTGGCGCGCGACCGCTACAAAGCGTATCGCAGCGTTGGCTTCCACTTGAATACGGCAACGCCCCCCTTGCCTAAGACATAGCAGAAATGGAAAAGACATATAACCCGCAAGATATCGAGCAGCCGCTTTACGAGCACTGGGAACAACAGGGCTATTTTAAACCGCACGGCGATACGTCCCAGGAAAGCTTCTGCATCATGATCCCGCCGCCGAACGTGACCGGTAGCTTGCATATGGGCCACGCTTTCCAGCAGACCATCATGGACACCCTGATCCGCTACCAGCGTATGCAGGGGAAAAATACCCTGTGGCAGGCAGGTACTGACCACGCGGGCATCGCCACGCAAATGGTGGTTGAGCGCAAGATCGCCGCAGAAGAAGGCAAAACCCGCCAGGATTACGGCCGTGATGCCTTTATTGAGAAAATCTGGCAGTGGAAAGCCGAGTCCGGCGGCACCATTACGCGCCAGATGCGCCGCCTGGGCAACTCCGTCGACTGGGAGCGTGAGCGCTTCACCATGGATGATGGCCTGTCGAACGCGGTGAAAGAGGTGTTCGTTCGTCTGCACAAAGAAAACCTGATTTACCGCGGCAAGCGCCTGGTGAACTGGGACCCGAAACTGCGCACCGCTATTTCCGACCTGGAAGTGGAAAACCGCGAGTCGAAAGGTTCCATGTGGCATGTCCGCTATCCGCTGGCCGACGGTGTTAAAACCGCCGACGGCAAGGATTACCTGGTGGTGGCCACCACGCGCCCGGAAACCGTGCTCGGCGATACCGGCGTGGCGGTCAACCCGGAAGATCCGCGTTATAAAGACCTGATCGGCAAATTCCTCGTACTGCCGCTGGTGGGTCGCCGTATTCCGATCGTCGGCGACGAACACGCGGATATGGAGAAAGGCACCGGCTGTGTAAAAATCACCCCGGCGCACGACTTCAACGACTACGAAGTGGGCCGCCGCCATCGCTTACCGATGATCAATATCCTGACCTTCGATGGCGATATCCGCGATTCCGCTCAGGTATATGACACCAATGGCGAAGAGTCTGACGCCTGCGATCCCACCATCCCGGCAGAGTTCCGCGGGCTGGAGCGCTTTGCCGCACGTAAAGCCATCGTCGCGGCGGTGGATGCACTCGGCCTGCTGGACGAGATCAAACCGCACGACCTGACGGTGCCTTACGGCGACCGTGGCGGCGTGGTGATCGAACCGATGCTGACCGATCAGTGGTACGTGCGCACTGCCCCGCTGGCGAAAGTGGCGGTAGAAGCAGTAGAACAGGGCGATATCCAGTTCGTGCCGAAGCAGTACGAAAACATGTATTTCTCGTGGATGCGCGATATCCAGGACTGGTGTATCTCACGCCAGCTGTGGTGGGGTCACCGCATTCCGGCCTGGTATGATGCCGCAGGCAATGTCTACGTTGCCCGCAGCGAAGAAGAAGCGCGCGCCGAAAACAATCTGGGCGCGGACGTGGTGCTGACCCAGGACGAAGACGTGCTGGATACCTGGTTCTCCTCCGGGCTGTGGACGTTCTCCACCCTCGGCTGGCCGGAAAATACCGAAGCGCTGCGCACCTTCCATCCTACCAGCGTGCTGGTGAGCGGCTTCGATATTATCTTCTTCTGGATTGCGCGCATGATCATGCTGACCATGCACTTTATCAAAGATGAAGACGGCAAGCCGCAGGTGCCGTTCAAAACCGTCTATATGACCGGCCTGATCCGCGACGATGAAGGGCAGAAAATGTCCAAGTCGAAAGGCAACGTTATCGATCCGCTGGATATGGTTGACGGTATCTCGCTGGAAGACCTGCTGGAGAAGCGCACCGGCAACATGATGCAGCCGCAGCTGGCTGAGAAAATCCGCAAGCGCACCGAGAAGCAGTTCCCGAACGGCATTGAGCCGCACGGCACCGACGCGCTGCGCTTTACCCTGGCGGCGCTGGCGTCAACCGGGCGTGATATCAACTGGGATATGAAACGTCTGGAAGGTTACCGCAACTTCTGTAACAAGCTGTGGAACGCCAGCCGCTTCGTGCTGATGAACACCGAAGATCACGACTGTGGCTTCAACGGCGGTGAACTGGCGCTGTCGCTGGCGGACCGCTGGATCCTTGCCGAGTTTAACCGCACGGTGAAAGCCTACCGCGAAGCGCTGGACAGCTACCGTTTCGATATTGCCGCCAATATCCTGTATGAGTTCACCTGGAACCAGTTCTGCGACTGGTATCTGGAGCTGGCCAAACCGGTCATGAACGGCGGTAACGAGGCCCAGCTGCGCGGCACGCGTAATACGCTGGTGAACGTGCTGGAAGCCCTGCTGCGCCTGGCGCATCCGATTATTCCATTTATCACCGAAACCATCTGGCAGCGGGTGAAAGTGCTGAAAAATATCAGCGACGACACCATCATGCTACAGCCGATGCCGGCATTCTCTGCCAGCAGGGTAGACGAGGTGGCGATGGCCGATACCGAGTGGCTTAAGCAGGCCATCGTTGCGGTGCGTAATATCCGTAATGAGATGAATATCTCTCCGGCCAAGCCGTTGGATGTGCTGCTGCGTGGGGCCAGTGATGAAGTGGTACGGCGCGTCAATGACAACCACAACTTCCTGAAAACCCTGGCACGCCTGACGACGCTGGAGCTGCTGCCTGCGGGCGAGAAAGGCCCGGTTGCCGTCACCAAACTGGTTGATGGCGCTGAACTGCTGATCCCGATGGCTGACCTGGTGGATAAAACCGCCGAGCTGGAGCGTCTGGCGAAGGAAGTGGCTAAGCTGGAGGTGGAAATGGAAAAAATCAACGCCAAGCTGGGTAACGAAGGGTTTGTCGCACGCGCACCGGAAGCGGTGGTGGCAAAAGAGCGTGAACGCCTGAGCGATTTTGCTTTGGCTAAAACCAAACTGATCGAGCAGCAGGCGGTGATCGCCGCGCTGTAAGACAATCAGTGCAACCTGTCTGTGCAGGCCGGCCTTTGTTATTGGCCGGCCTGTGACAACGCGGCCCCGTTGCTCGTCCAGAAACCATTGGTTTTCTTTTGTCAGCGGCAGTGAAAAAGCCAGGCGGATGCTGGTTGAGATTAGGATCCGTTGCGCCCGGTTGAAATAAACATTTACCACAACATGGCGGCACAGCATATTATTCCACTTGCCAGACTGACCTGGATTAATCCCGGAACTTCATTAAGCTCAACGTTATCGATTATTATGTTGCGGCTGGCTGCCAGTTATTAATGGCATCGTGATAACTGTGCAATTCCATCGGCCCCATCGTATTGCCGTGAATGAGAATGCCATCGTGTTTCAGCATTCCGGTCAGATTTTCTTTGAAGCTATCAAGTGATTGTTGTCTTTCTGAGAATGATTTTCCATCTTTGCTCAGGAAGCCGCCTAAGTACATTTCGATGTTGCTCGCATAAACTGCAGAAACACCATGAGGCGTATCCTTTTCAATCTCGCTGGCTGAAGAGCTGGCAAGATCGACATGATAAAATGCAATATCCTGATTGCGGATCCTTCTCTGCAATTGTTCAAAAGAGAGGTCGTCACCGTTTCGGGAGATCAACAAACTCAGATGTGAAGCATACGATGAGCCATGCTCCTTTTTCACATCCTTAAGCCAGCCATCCTGATTGTGATTCTTCTCGGCCAGCGCAATGACTGATTTAACGCCAGCGAGGTGTGCATCCGACAAATCGGAAACCACCACTTTACCATGCCCCCGCCCCATTGCTGCCATCACTGCCATTGAGTTTGCTACCGTGACAACATCACCTTTATGGGTGGCATTAGCCAGCAGGGACGGAATTGCGTTGTTGGATTTACTGCCCACAAAATCACTGACTTTTGTTGTATTAGCCCTGCAACCGATATTATCGTGCAAACCATATCGTGTCGCTCCGCCAGCACTATCTGAATAACTTGAACTCACACCTGAGTGTGAGCCTGAAATACTTAAACCACCGATCCTAAACATTGTTGCTACCCCTGAAAAAAAGAATATTTAAATTTTTTTTAACTTTCAGGGTGGATAAGTGTTGTGAATCGGTAAAAAGTTCCCACTTTTACCATTTGCCATGTAGAAGGCACTATTGCAACGTGCAGGCTGCTCGTGCAGAGACCTGCTTGCCCAGGATCAAATTTTATGCTCACGCCCGCTGCAGATGGCTGCCTTAACAGCATCCTTTAACAATGACCACCTGGACTTAGAAAACGGTCATTGCATCCGGGCACCGCCAATGTTATTACACGAGTCTGCAACTGCAACGCCATGAGCAAAACGTATGACATCCCCGACAGAGACTGCCCCGCGCGTACGCCCTATCACCCGCGCTGACAACCCGCATATCGCCGCCGTTATTCGTGAAGTGTCGGCAGAATTTGGCCTGACGGCAGACAAAGGCTATACGATTTCGGACCCCAATCTTGATCATCTTTATGAGCTGTACAGCGCGGAAAACAGCGCCTACTGGATAGTGGAAATCGCGGGCAGGGTTGTCGGCGGCGGCGGCGTTGCCCCGCTGACGGGGAGCGATGCCGACGTTTGCGAGCTGCAAAAGATGTATTTCCAGCCCTCCGTGCGTGGCCTCGGGCTGGCACGCAGTCTGGCGATCGGGGCGATGGATTACGGTCGCCAGTGCGGTTTTACGCGCTGCTATCTGGAAACGACCGCCTCGCTGACACGCGCAATACGCCTGTATGAACAGCTTGGCTTTCGCCATATTGACGGCCCGATGGGAGCCACCGGCCATGTGGACTGTGAAGTGACAATGCTGAAAATGCTGTGAAACACCGCGCTAACTGAAGGGCGTTACGCCGCGACAAGAGCGCAGTTCATCGTCCGGGCAGCTTATCCCACTGGCCTTGCGGCGCGAAAAGGCAGGAAATGGGCAAGAAGGGATTCGGTATGGATTGCTCAACCCCATAAGCGGGTTTTGGCCGGGACTAAGCCCGGCCAGTGCGGCATCAGTGGCGTACGCCGTTATCCTCGCCGTCCAGGTGCTCGTCGTCGTCTTCGTCTTCATCCTGCGCATCCGGGTCCTCGAAATAGGTACCCCATCCGTCGTAGTCAACGTTGAATTTACCCGCGACATCCACCAGCTGCTCAACCTGCACGTCGATCAGCTCGGCATTTAACGCGCCTTCGCTAAGGATGTCGCAGCACATGATTTTCGTGCCGTCTTCCAGATCCAGCTCTTCCGGCTCGGTGACTTCGTAGCCCAGCTTGAACGCTTCTACCGCTGCCTTTTCCAGCGCGTCGAAGCTGTCACAGGAAAAATGATGCTCAATGGTATACAGCGCGTCAGGGTCGCTGCCATCTTCCAGCAGTTCTTCAATAATTAGCCGCGTTTCTTCACGCTGCTCTTCCAGCAATGCTTCGTTAGCCATGATCCGTTCCTCTTAGTGGCATTATTTCAAGTATTTTCCCACAGTGCCGTTTGCGCCACTACCTTTAAACGAAAGTTTCTGCACGCGGGGGTTGAATGTGAATATTAATACCGTTAAATTGAATTTAAATTCAATATAGATTACCTGGAGTGCTTTATGAGTCAGTTATATCAGCGCCACTTCCTACGGCTACTTGATTTCATTCCTGATGAAATCAACGGGTTACTAAAGCTGGCGTCACGGCTTAAAGCCACAAAGAAAAAAGGCGATGAAACTCAGTACCTGAAAGGCAAAAACATCGCGCTCATCTTCGAAAAAGACTCGACCCGTACCCGATGCTCTTTCGAAGTTGCCGCGTTCGATCAGGGCGCCAACGTCACCTGGCTTGGCCCGAGCGGCAGTCAAATTGGCCATAAAGAATCGATAAAAGACACCGCGCGCGTGCTGGGCCGTATGTATCATGCCATCCAGTATCGCGGCCACGGCCAGCAGCTGGTGGAATCGCTGGCAGAACATGCCGGTGTGCCGGTGTGGAACGGGCTGACCAATGAGTTTCACCCTACCCAGCTGCTGGCGGACCTGTTGACGATGCAGGAACACCTGCCGGAAAAAACCTTAAACCAAATGACGCTGGCCTACGTGGGCGATACGCAGAACAATATGGGTAATACCCTGCTGGAAGCGGCCGCGCTGGTCGGTCTCGACCTGCGTCTGGTTGCGCCGAAGAGCTGCTGGCCGGATCCCGCGCTGGTCGCCCAATGCCGCGATGTGGCGCAGCAGACCGGGGGGAAAATCACCCTGACCGAAGATATCGCTGCGGGGGTACAGGGCGCTGATTTTATTTATACCGACGTCTGGGTATCGATGGGCGAACCAAAAGAGGTGTGGCACGAACGTATCACGCTGCTGCGTCCGTATCAGGTGAATATGGCGCTGTTGCAGGCGACCGGGAATCCCCAGGTGAAGTTCCTTCACTGCCTGCCCGCCTTCCACGACGATCAGACTTTGCTCGGCCAGCAGATGGCGCAGCAGTACGATCTGCACGGCGGTATGGAAGTGACCGATGAGGTGTTTGAATCCGCGCACAGCGTGGTATTCGACCAGGCGGAAAACCGCCTGCATACCATCAAAGCGGTGATGGTCGCCACGCTGTCACAGCAAGAATAGTTCAGGCAAGGCAAGCGGTAACCGTGCCCTTTTTTCCCTTGCCGGGCGCGGAGGGATGCGTATAATGCACCCCGTTTGCCGGGAGGATGCATGAAACTAAATCGCATAACTATTGCCTCACCAACGCGCCATTTCGCCGGTGGGCAGCGCCGTTTCTCTGTATCAGGCATCACCGATCGTAAAGATAAGCCCCTCATTGAGGGGCTTTTTTTTGCCCACCATTCAGCGCAAAAGAGATTCGCCCCGCCGCACTGATGCAGGTGCGACAGGCAACAGAGGAAAGATAAGATGGCCAATCCGCTCTATCGCAAACATGTTATTTCCATTAACGATCTCAACCGTAGCGAGCTGGAGCTGGTGCTGCGCACCGCCGCCAGCCTGAAAGCGAGCCCGCAGCCGGAACTGCTGAAACATAATGTGATTGCCAGCTGCTTCTTTGAGGCCTCAACCCGTACCCGCCTGTCATTTGAAACCGCCATGCACCGGCTCGGGGCCTCGGTGGTGGGTTTTGCCGATGGCGGTAATACCTCTCTGGGCAAGAAAGGTGAAACCCTGGCCGATACCATTTCGGTGATTGGCACCTATGTCGATGCCATCGTGATGCGCCATCCTCAGGAAGGTGCCGCACGGCTGGCTACCGAATTCTCCGGCGGCGTGCCGGTGCTGAATGCCGGAGACGGTGCCAACCAGCATCCAACCCAGACGCTGCTCGACCTGTTCACCATCCAGGAAACCCAGGGGCGCTTGAGCAATCTGCATGTCGCGATGGTTGGCGACCTGAAATATGGCCGCACCGTGCACTCACTGGCGCAGGCGCTGGCGAAATTCGACGGCAATCGCTTTTATTTTATCGCTCCGGATGCGCTGGCAATGCCGGCCTATATCACCGATATGCTCGACGAAAAAGGCATTGCCTGGACCCGGCATGACAGCATTGAAGAAGTGGTTCCGCAGGTAGATATTCTGTATATGACTCGCGTACAGAAAGAGCGCCTCGACCCCTCGGAATATGCCAATGTAAAAGCGCAGTTTGTGCTGCGCGCTGCCGATTTGAGCGGTGCCCGTGAAAATATGAAGGTACTGCATCCGCTGCCGCGTATTGATGAAATCGATAACAATGTCGACGACACGCCACACGCCTGGTATTTCCAGCAGGCAGGCAACGGTATCTACGCACGTCAGGCGCTTCTGGCGCTGGTACTCAACCGCGAACTGGCTCTGTAAGGGGAACAATCATGACTCAGGACAATAAACTACAGGTCGAAGCGATTAAACGCGGTACGGTGATTGACCATATTCCGGCACTGGTTGGCTTTAAGCTGCTGTCGCTGTTCCGCCTGACGGAAACCGATCAGCGCATTACTATCGGCCTGAACCTGCCCTCCGGGGAGCTGGGACGTAAAGACCTGATCAAGATTGAGAACACCTTTCTGACCGACGATCAGGTTAATCAGCTGGCGGTGTATGCCCCGCACGCCACGGTAAACCGTATTGATGAATATAACGTGGTGGCGAAGCTCTCCCCCACGCTGCCGGATCGCATCGACCGCGTGCTGACCTGCCCGAACAGCAACTGTATCAGCCGCAGCGAGCCGGTTGATTCCAGCTTCGCGGTGAAAAAACGCCATGATGAACTGCACCTGAAGTGCAAATATTGTGAAAAAGAGTTCGCGCACCATGTGGTGATGGCAAACGGCTGACCGTTGTCGTTTGCAATTCGCGCCGGCGGCGGGCAGGATGTGGGTGCCCCTCGCCAGGCAATATCAACGCCAGCTTCAGGTATGCAGGGGATCGTCTCAGATCACTTCAGGAGAAAAAATGTCTCGCGAAATCAGTACTGAAAAAGCGCCTGCCGCCATCGGCCCCTATGTTCAGGGCGTCGACCTCGGCAGCATGATTATGACCTCTGGCCAGATCCCGGTCGATCCCACTACCGGCACGGTGGCGGACGATATTGCCGCCCAGGCACGCCAGTCGCTGGAAAACGTGCGGGCGATTGTAGAAGCCGCCGGTTTGCAGGTTGGTGACATCGTGAAAACCACGGTGTTCGTTAAAGATCTTAATGACTTCGCCACGGTTAACGCCACCTACGAAGCGTTTTTCACCGAACATCAGGCCAACTTCCCGGCACGCTCGTGCGTGGAAGTCGCGCGTTTGCCAAAAGATGTGAAAATCGAAATCGAAGCGATCGCCGTGCGGCGCCAGGCATAACCAGGGGAGCGCGTTCGCCCCTGCTATAGTGCGCCAGGCCGCTGCTGAAGGCCTGGCGCAGAAGGATATTATCCTCCCGCAGCAACGTTTCAACGGGACAAGCCAGCACGCCACCCTCTATGCTGAGCAGGCACATCCTTGCCACTGACCGGCACCACAGATGCACTCATTTCCTGTCACGGCCACGAGTGACGGCCCCATCTTAACGCTCGCAACGGCAGATCCGCGGCCAGCAACGTGCTGCCACATGGCGCGGCAAGGTTAGGGTGAGAGCAGGTAAATCAGGGTGCAAACAGATCGGTGATATCCTGCTGGCTAAAGCTGGCGGGTTCACTTAGCCCATCACTGAGGATCTCTTCGGCCAGATCGGCTTTTTGCTGCTGTAAGGCGACGATCTTTTCTTCGATGGTGTCGGCAGCAATCAGCTTGTAAACAAATACCGGCTTATCCTGTCCGAGGCGATAAGCACGATCGGTCGCCTGGTTTTCCGCTGCCGGGTTCCACCAGGGATCGTAGTGGATCACCGTATCTGCCGCCGTGAGGTTCAGCCCCACGCCGCCCGCCTTCAGGCTGATCAGGAATACCGGAACCTCACCCTGCTGGAAACGGCGTACCGGTTCATTGCGATCGCGGGTAGAACCGGTCAGGGTCACAAACGGGATATGTGCCTTTTGCAGCTCCCCGGCGATGATCGTCAGCATGGTGGTAAACTGCGAGAAGATCAGGATCCGCCGATCTTCCGCCAGCAGGTCACGCAGCATTTCACGCAGCAGCGCCAGCTTGGCCGAGTGACGGACCTTCTCCGCACGAGGATCGGACAGCAAACGCGGATCGCAGCAGATCTGGCGTAGCTTTAATAGGGCATCCAACACCAGCAGGTGGCTGCGCCCCGCTCCCTGCTGCTGGACCGCCAGCTGAACGCGGTCCTGCATCGCCTCGAGAACATCGTCATACAGTTCACGCTGTGCCCCGTCCAGCGCCACGCTGCGCACGATGGTATTCTTAGGCGGCAGCTCCTTTGCGACCTCCTGCTTACGCCGACGCAGCATAAATGGCCGCACGCGTTTCGCCAGCAGTTCGCGCCGCACGGCATCCCCCTGCCGCTCGATCGGAATGCGCCAGCGTTGGGTGAAATCGCGTTCGCTGCCCAGAAAGCCCGGCAGCAGAAAATCAAACTGCGACCACAGTTCGCCAAGATGGTTTTCCAGCGGGGTTCCGGTCAGACAGAGGCGATGGCGTGTTTTCAGAGTCCGAATGACCGACGCCGCGCGTGAGCTGCTGTTCTTCACATACTGCGCTTCATCGAGGATCAGCAGGTGGTAGTGCTGTGCCACCAGCTGCGGCTGATCGCGCCATAACAGCGAATAGGTGGAGATCACGACATCATACTGCTCAAGCCGCTGATAAAAGTCTTTGCGCTGCGGGCCGGTTAGCGCCAACACCCTGAGCCCGGGCGCAAAGCGGGCGGCTTCGCAGCACCAGTTGTGCACCAGGGTGGTTGGCACCACGATAAGCGCCGGTCGATCGAGCCGCCCCGCCTCTTTTTCCAGCAGCAGATGGGCCAGCGTCTGAATGGTTTTGCCTAAGCCCATATCGTCAGCCAGCACGCCAGCCAGCTGGTGCTGACTCAGGAACTGCATCCAGCTTACGCCCTGCAACTGATAGTCGCGCAGCGTTGCCCGCAGCCCAACCGGTGCCGCGACCGGCTGTACGCCCGTATGACCGCTTAGCCGCTCTGCCAGCTGAAAAACCGCGTTTTCGCCGTCAAAGATCCAGCGGCCGCGATCGTCCGCTTCGCTAAGACGGCCGATATCCCAGGCACCCAGACGCAGCGGCATCGCTTCGCCGTGGGTAAACAGGTCGATAAGGTTCCCCACCAGCGGCTTGAGCTGGGAAGCACGGAACGCCAGACGCTGCTGATATTTATCACGTATTTCGATCTGTTCATCGTCTGGGATTAACGAGAGATCGCCGGACATCCAGCGTCGATCGCGCGCGAAAAGCCCTGCCAGCAGCGGCTCCAGCCGCACGCGGCGGCGGCCAATTTTCATCGCAAGTTCAAGGTTAAACCCGCCATCCTCCCCCTGAACGGCACGCCCTTCGATGTTATCCACCTCGGTGATATTCCAGGTAAAATCATCTTCCATGCTGATACGCCAGCCGCGTTTGCGCAGATCCGGCAGGCCCTTTTTAATGAATTCACGCCACTCGGCGGGCGATGCGGGCGCAAATATCGTATCGGGAAGCGGAGCCGGGGTATAAATATGCCCGGAGGGAATGTTATTCAGCACGGTACTGTCCAGCTGTGACAGCCAGTGCTGCTCGTCATCCGCCAGACGCTGAACCTGGAAACGCTTCCCGCTACGGTCGGCAAAGCTCTCGGCCTGGCTGCCGGCATCCACTTTCACCCCGGCATAGTCAAAACTGACCGCGGCAAAATCAAGACGTTTTTGTCGGTGGCCATAATGGCCGTAGCCGCTGATAAATTTAGCCCAGGACTGGAGTTGCAGCACGGGTATCGGCACCGCCTGGATCGTGTCGATGGCGATGACGGGCTGTGGCTGGCGCATTTGTAGATGCGCTAACATCAGCGCAGCCACATGTTTGCAGTTGTTCTTTACCGCACAGCTGCACTCGCCGCTGGCGAGCAGTTTGCCCTGCGGACGGCTGAAATGAACAATCACGCTAAACGGCTCTGCTTTTCGCCCCGGCACTTCTCCGGTTAGCAGAGTATTTTGCCACTGAATATGCTGTACGTTGGCAATCAGATCCCGCGCCCGGGCCACGGTGCGCGCACCAAGCCAGCGAATGACCTGTTTTTCGTTATAAGCAACGGACGACATTGGGCAGTATCCCAGAGTAACCAGAGCGAAATGGTTTCGCTCCACAGCAACCGGCAATAGTAGTGACTCCTTATGGTTGAATGCAACCGTCACGGCACGCCGGAGGGGCAAAAAAAATTATCGGCAGCGCTGTGCGGGTGAATGAGAGATCCTCACTGACTTTGCCGCAGGTCAATAAAACGGCAGTTAAACTGCAGCAAAACGCTATATATAGGCATTAATATAGATAAAACCCCCATATATAGTTTCACCATTCAGGAGATCCACAGTGTTAACTCAGGTGATCAAACGCGATGGCTGCAAAGTGGTATTCGATCCTGCGCGCATCGAAGCCGCAATTCGTGCGGCGGCAAAAGCAGCAAATATTGACGACGACGATTACTGCACCAGCGCAGCCAGCCAGATTAGCGCCGCGCTGGGCAACCGCCAGCAGGTAGACATTAACGAAGTACAGCAGGCCGTGGAAAATCTGCTGATGGCCGGCCGCTATCCACGACTGGCACGCCGCTATATTGAGTATCGCCACGATCGCGACGTGGCGCGGGAACGCCAGGGGCGGTTAAATAGTGAGATCCGTGGCCTGATTGACCAAACTGAAACCGCGCTGTTGAATGAAAATGCCAATAAAGACAGTAAGGTTATCCCCACCCAGCGCGATCTGTTAGCCGGGATCGTCGCCAAACACTACTCACGGCAGCATATGCTGCCACGAGATGTGGTTGACGCTCATGAGCGCGGCGAGATCCACTACCACGATCTTGATTACGCACCCTTCTTCCCGATGTTCAACTGCATGTTGATCGACCTGCACGGCATGCTAACCCAGGGCTTCAATATGGGTAACGCCGGGATCGAAACGCCGAAATCGATCTCAACCGCCACCGCCGTGACCGCACAGATTATTGCGCAGGTCGCCAGCCATATTTACGGCGGCACTACCATTAATCGCATCGATGAGGTACTGGCTCCGTTCGTTGACGCCAGCCTCGCCAGGCATCAAGCCATTGCCCATCAATGGCAGATTGCCGACGCCGAAGCCTACGCCCGTTCACGCACCGAAAAGGAGTGTTATGACGCCTTTCAGTCGCTGGAGTATGAAGTCAATACGCTGCATACCGCCAACGGTCAAACGCCGTTTGTCACTTTCGGCTTTGGCCTCGGCACCAGCTGGGCGGCACGACTGATCCAGCAGTCTATCCTGCGTAACCGCATTGCCGGGCTGGGTAAAAATCATAAAACGGCGGTCTTTCCCAAGCTGGTATTCGCCATTAAAGCCGGGTTGAACCGCCACGCCGGCGAGCCCAACTACGATATCAAGCGGCTGGCGCTGGAGTGCGCCAGCAAACGTATGTATCCCGATATCCTTAATTATGAACAGGTGGTCGCCGTGACCGGTTCGTTTAAAACGCCGATGGGCTGCCGCAGCTTCCTCGACGATTATCAGGAGGCGGGAAAACCCGTTCATGATGGTCGCTGCAATATCGGCGTCATCAGCCTTAATCTGCCGCGCATCGCGCTGGAAGCGCACGGGAACGAAGGCCATTTCTGGACGCTGCTCGATCGGCGTCTGCTGCTGGCGAAAAAGGCGTTGATGACGCGCATCGCCCGGATGGAAAATGTAAAGGCCCGCGTCGCCCCGATCCTGTATATGGAGGGCGCCTGCGGGGTACGCTTAACGGCCGATGAGCCTGTTGCAGCCATTTTTAAGCACGGGCGCGCCTCAATTTCGCTGGGCTATATCGGCATACATGAAACGCTGAATGCACTCAGCGGCGGCGGCGTGCATCCCTATGATGATGCACGACTGCGTGCCAAAGGCCTGGAGATCGTCGCCCATATGCGCACGGCCGTCGACCGGTGGAAACGGGAAACCGGCTACGGCTTTAGCCTGTACAGCACGCCGAGTGAAAACCTGTGCGATCGCTTCTGCCGGCTTGATGCCGCCGAGTTTGGCGTGGTGCCAGGGGTAACCGACAAAGGCTACTATACCAACAGCTTCCATCTCGACGTGGAGAAAAAGGTTAACCCTTACGACAAAATCGACTTCGAGGCCGCCTATCCCCCGTTGACCAACGGCGGTTTTATTTGCTACGGCGAGTACCCCAACATGGAGCATAACCTTAAAGCCCTGGAAGACGTATGGGATTACAGCTACGGCCGGGTACCCTATTACGGCACCAATACCCCGATCGACCAATGCTACGAATGTGGTTTTCGCGGCGAATTCACCTGCACCAGCAAAGGCTTTACCTGCCCAAACTGCGCCAACGGCAACAGCAGCCGCCTTTCGGTGACCCGCCGCGTGTGTGGCTATCTTGGCAGTCCGGACGCACGCCCTTTTAACGCGGGCAAGCAGGAAGAGGTCAAACGCCGGGTGAAACATCAGTCCTCAGGTCAGGCAGAATGAATATCCATCAATACTATCCTGTGGACGTGGTGAATGGTCCCGGTACGCGCTGTACGCTGTTCGTGGCCGGCTGCGTGCATCGGTGCCGGGGTTGTTACAATAAAAGTACCTGGCGGCTAAACTCCGGGCAGCCGTTTACCCTTGAAATGGAAGAACAATTGATTGCCGACCTTAACGATACGCGCATTATTCGTCAGGGGCTGTCGTTATCCGGCGGCGATCCGCTGCACCCGGCCAATCTGGCCGATGTGGGTCGCCTGCTACGCCGGGTCAGGCGCGAATGTTCGGGTAAAGATATCTGGATGTGGACCGGCTACCGGCTGCAGGAGCTGGACGACAGCCAGCGGCGGGTTATCAACGAAATCAACGTGCTGATAGACGGGAAATTTATTCTGGCGCTGAAAGACCCGGCGCTGCCGTGGCGTGGCAGCAGCAACCAGGTTATTCATCAACTGCGCTAAGTCAGTAGGTCATGCAGGCCGCGTTCAGGATGCCCACGCCAAGTGACACCGCGCCGAGAAAGAGTCCTGCGGCATGCTGGTTTTCCTCAATACGTTGACTGATGTCGCGAATAAACAGACGAACGGCGGTGAAAACCAGCAGCTGCACGACCAGCGCCACCGCACCCCATAGCAGGTAATCCAGCAGGTTGACGGAGTTAATCGCCACGCTGGCCAAAGGGATGATGTAGCCCAGCAAAGCACCGATAAATCCCCAGGTCGCCGCCAGATTATTGGCCTTAATCAGACGCCATTCGTTGTGTGGGGTGATGCGCGTATAGATCAACAGGAACACCAGTACCATCGCGCAGCTGGTAAAAAAATAACTGGCAAAGGCGAGTAAGAGTTGCAAAGTGGCCATCTTTCTTCCTGAATAGGTCAGTCATTTGATCATGCAGCCAGGTATAAAATGCCGGGCTGCGTCAGTCGTAGCCTGTTTAACAGACTTTGCGTTACAGTATCATGATTATGATTGCGCCGGGTTAATCTATGGACACCGTTTCTCACGCCGAATGGCATTTGTATATTGTGCGTACCGCTGGCGGCGTGCTCTACACCGGGATCGCCCTGGACGTGGCGCGACGATTCGCCCAGCACCAGGATGGAAAAGGTGCCAAAGCGCTGCGCGGTAAAGGGCCGCTTGAGCTGGTATTTCACTGCGCAGCGGGCGACCGCTCTCTGGCATCAAAGCTGGAATACCGGGTCAAGCGGCTTAAAAGACCGCAGAAGGTCAGGCTGACGGAACAGCAGCCCGTCTCACTGATCCAGTGGTTTGCCGATCAGAGTCGATCAAAGGGCGACGGATACGCGATATAACCCGACACGCCGTTGAAAGCCTCATCCGACAGCCCGTAGACCAGGAAGGTCTCTTCCGTGCCGTGGCCGCGGCAGCGTAGCTGGTGACGTACCGCAGGCTCAAAACCGCGGCGCTGGTAGTAAGCCGGATCGCCCAGCACAACCACAGCGGCGTAGCCGAATTCATTTAAGGTATCCAGCCCTTCGTCAATCAAACGCGATGCAAGACCCTGCTTACGCACGCTGTCATCGACCGCCAACGACGCCAGTCCAACCCATTGCTGCTCTTCGCCGTTAACGGTCACCGGGCTGAATGACGCATAGCCCAGAACCTGACCTTCATCATCGGTGGCAACCATCCCCAAAGTCAGTAACCCGTCTTCACGTAGCTGCTGTACCAGCTCCGCTTCGGCGGAGGTCGGGAAGCTGCGGCGCAGCAGGGCATCAATGCTGGCGGCATCAATGCCAATTTCTGTGCGAATTAACATGCTATACCTGCGCGATCCACCGGGGAATTCGCGTCCTTTTCATTCAGGCCTTAGTAATATCAGCCGGTTGTATAAGCCCGATGCGCAACGGTGTCGGCACCCATTCAAATCCTGTTATAATCATCCGAGGGCCAACTTGAGAGCGCTGGCAAATGGCTGTTGCCATCAGGTAAAGGAACAGCTATCGCTTTTAACCTGTAATAGCCCGCTTATCAATAGATGATGAGTCGCCGCAGATTAAATCGTCCTGTTTTTTTACCCATTGCCCCCAGCTGAAACAGCCTGCCCCATGTCCTGCGGCACCGGTAAACGCCAAACGCTACGATGCCCGTCAGGCGCAGTGAAAATATTAACATTAGCCATATTGGCTTTTGTAGCATCGTGACCAGATTAGTACAAAACCTCTGCCAGCACGTTTTTTATTGGACCGTCTCCGATGTGCATAAACGCACAGTATCGGCTTACCCGACACGCCTTTTGACATTATTTCTCCCCTAAAGCAGATGAGACGATGACCTAAAAAAATGAGTGCTTAATTCGCACAAAATGTTGTTCGTTACTAAAAGCATCCTGCCGTGTAACACACTTTTGGCCGCCATTTTTTTCTAAAGAGTGCTCGAAACGGACAATCACAATGTGCGCAGATACCGTACCCTGCTAATTTACATGCACCTCAGTTATGCCTCTAAAATAAGTGAGCCACTATGTCTGAGATAAAATCCGTACCGCTTTCGCTGCTCGACCTTGCGCCAATCCCGCAAGGTGCCACGGCAAGTGAAGCATTTCATACTTCACTGGCGCTGGCGCAGCAGGCAGAAAAACTCGGCTATCACCGCTACTGGCTGGCCGAGCATCATAATATGACAGGGATTGCCAGCGCGGCGACCTCCGTGCTGATTGGCTATCTGGCGGCCAATACACAAACTCTGCGCCTCGGTTCAGGTGGGGTTATGCTGCCTAACCATGCCCCGCTGGTGATTGCCGAACAGTTTGGTACCCTCGAATCGCTCTACCCAGGTCGTATCGATCTGGGTCTTGGCCGCGCCCCGGGCTCCGATCAGCAGACCATGATGGCGTTGCGCCGCCATAACGGCGTGCGGGAAGATAACTTTCCCGCAGACGTGGCTCAATTAATCAGCTGGTTCGATGCAGCAGACGAGGCTGACCTGGCGGTGCAGCCCGTGCCGGGCAAGGGACTGCATATCCCGGTCTGGCTACTGGGTTCAAGTTTGTACAGCGCGCAGCTGGCCGCACGGCTGGGGCTGCCGTTTGCGTTCGCCTCACACTTCGCCCCTGAAATGCTGTTACAGGCGCTCCACCTTTATCGTGAGAAGTTTCAGCCATCAGCACGGCTGGAGAAGCCTTATGCGACGGTGTGCGTCAACGTTGTGGCCGCCGACAGTGAACGTGAGGCGAACTACCTGTTTACCTCAATGCAGCAGCAGTTTATCAACCTGCGGCGCGGCAGGCCGGGGCCATTACCGGCACCGGTAGCCAGCATGGATCATTTGTGGTCACCAGCAGAGCAATATGGTGTGCAGCAGGCATTGAGTATGTCGATAGTTGGTGACAAAGAAAAAGTACGTCACGGGCTGGCGGCGCTGATCCGTGAGACGGCAGCGGATGAGATCATGGTTAACGGTCAAATTTTTGACAGTACCGCTCGCCTCACTTCCTTCAAGCTGGCCATGCAGGCACGTAACATGCTCTGATACCACCCATTTTTACTGGATTACGCCCATAAAAAAACCAGCCCGAAGGCTGGTTTTTTTTACGGCTGTCAGTGATTACGCATCACGACGACGTGCTGGTGCACTGCCGCCTTCTTCGCGACGAGGACCACGGTTGCCCGCTGGACGACGTTCACCACCGCGATCGTTGCTGAAACGACGACCGCCGCCTTCAGCACCGCGACCGCCTTCACGACCGGCGCCGAAACCACCGCGCGCAGGACCGCCAGGACGACGCTCACCACCACGTTCGTTGCTACGCGGCTGTGCATCACCAATCAGCTGCATATTCATCGGTTTGTTGAGAATACGCGTGCGGGTAAAGTGCTGGAGCACATCGCCCGGCATACCTTTTGGCAGCTCGATGGTGGAGTGCGTACCAAACAGCTTGATGTTACCGATGTAACGGCTGCTGATATCACCTTCGTTAGCGATAGCACCAACGATGTGACGAACTTCAACGCCATCATCACGGCCCACTTCAATGCGGTACACTTCCATATCGCCAACGTCACGACGTTCACGACGTGGACGGTCGCCATCGCGCGGTGCTTCGCCACGCGCTTCGCGTGGACCACGGTCAGGACGGTCACCGCGACGCTCGTCACGCTCACGGAACTCGCGGCGCGGACGCTGTGGCGCATCGGCAGGAACGATCAGCGGGCGTTCGCCCTGAGCCATTTTCAGCAGAGCTGCGGCCAGGGTTTCGATGTCCAGCTCGTCTTCCGGCTGCATTTTAGACAACAGCGCACGGTACTGTTCCAGATCGCTGCTTTCCAGCTGCTGCTGAACTTTAGCGGCGAACTTAGCCAGACGACGCTCACCCAGCAGTTCTGCATTTGGCAGTTCAACTTCTGGAATGGTCAGCTTCATGGTGCGTTCGATGTTACGCAGCAGGCGACGTTCACGGTTCTCAACGAACAGTAGGGCACGACCGGCACGACCAGCACGACCGGTACGGCCGATGCGGTGCACGTAAGATTCTGCGTCCATTGGAATGTCGTAGTTAACGACCAGGCTGATACGCTCAACGTCCAGACCACGGGCAGCAACGTCGGTGGCAATCAGGATATCCAGACGGCCATCTTTAAGGCGCTCCAGCGTCTGCTCACGCAGTGCCTGATTCATGTCACCATTCAGCGCGGCGCTGTTATAACCGTTGCGCTCAAGCGCTTCGGCAACTTCCAGCGTCGCGTTTTTGGTACGCACGAAAATAATCGCTGCATCAAAGTCTTCTGCTTCCAGGAAGCGGGTCAGTGCATCGGTCTTACGGCCGTAGGCAGTCCAGTAGCTCTGGCTGATGTCAGGACGTGTAGTCAGGCTTGACTGGATGCGCACTTCCTGCGGATCTTTCATAAAGCGTTTGGTAATACGGCGAATCGCCTCTGGCATAGTGGCAGAGAACAGCGCGGTCTGATGACCGTCTGGGATCTGCGCCATGATCGTTTCAACGTCTTCGATAAAGCCCATACGCAGCATTTCATCGGCTTCGTCCAGCACCAGACCGCGCAGGTTGGACAGATCCAACGTGCCGCGTTTCAGATGGTCAAGCAGACGGCCAGGCGTGCCGACAACAACCTGTGGGCCCTGGCGCAGAGCGCGCAGCTGCACGTCGTAACGCTGGCCGCCGTAAAGGGCAACAACGTTCAGACCGCGCATATGTTTAGAGAAATCAGTGACGGCTTCAGCTACCTGTACCGCCAGTTCGCGGGTAGGTGCCAGCACCAGGATCTGTGGTGCTTTAACCGTTGGATCGATGTTATGTAACAGTGGCAGCGAGAATGCTGCAGTTTTGCCACTCCCGGTCTGCGCCATACCTAACACGTCACGACCTGCCAGCAGGTGAGGAATACACTCAGCCTGGATTGGGGATGGCTTTACGTAGCCCATGCCGTTCAGTGATTCAAGGAGGTCGGCGTTCAGGCCAAGGTCAGCGAAAGTAGTTTGGATATCAGTCATGTAGTACACGTGCCTCTTAGATTGCGGCGGCCAGTCTACATAACTCGTCGTGAAAATTTTCAGTCATTTTCATCAAAAAGTGTGAACCGGCTCAAATTAGTGGTTTCGACGAACAAAAGTGCCCTCATCCGCTAAGATGATGACTTTTCGAAAATTCGGGCAATAAAAGTTCGTCAGCTATTGCTGGTCAGATTCTGATAAATCGTCTTGTGTCTGGCCGAGTAGCGCCAGCTCCAACAATGCATATCGATGCTCAACAAAGTTGTGAACGTTGTTGGCGACCGTCAGCTTGAACAACGCTTCTGCGTTGTCCTTCTCCCCCAGACTTAGGTAGTACTTACCTAAATAGAAGTTGGTTTCACTGAGATGTTCAGCGAGCGAGGTGTTATCCGTTGCGTCCGCCTGGAGCCGTTCTGTCAGCGTTTTTTCGCTGATGTTGCCCAGGTAGAACTCGACAATATTCCATCCCCATTGCTCCTTAACCGCTTTATCGTAACGCTGCTTCAGCGCGACTTTAGCCCGGTCGGCATTTATCCCACGTTCGGTGAGATATAACCACAGGCTGCGGAAGGGATCGTTAGGATCGTCTTGATAAAACGCCAGCAGATCATCTTGCGCCAGTTTAAATCTTCCGCCGTAATACAGGGCGATACCGCGATTTAAACGCGCATAATTGTAAGTTGGATCAAGCTCAAGTACAGAATCAAACGCTTCATAGGCAGCATCAAAGTTGCCTGCCTGCGTTAAGTATATGCCTAAGTAATTGAATACTTCAGGCATATCCGGTCTGATAGACAGCGCTTGTGAAAAATCATTTCGCGCCAGTGCTCTCAAACCGAGACTATCATACAACACTCCGCGCTCATATAACAGCTGTGCGCGTTCATCATCGGTCAATGACCGACTGGCAAGTATTTGTTCCATGCGAGCGAGAATGACTTCCTGTTGCAGCGTAGGCTGCAAAGGCACTGCCAAAACTTCGTTCTTACGCCAATCGGTGTTACTGCATCCAGCTAAGGATAAAGCCGTCGCAACAAGACACCAGCGCAAAAATGGCTTCATTTACCACTCCCGAAAACAAACATTGGGAAGAACATCCTGTTACCCGCTTGCCATCGACGAGGTCGTCCCGCCCTCGCGTTTAAAAACTCTCCGCACTCGAAGAGCGCGGAGAATTCATCAGTGTTGCTTATTCGGCTTCTGGTGCAGCAGGAACGGCTTCGGCTTCAGGCTGAGCCTGTTCGCCTGCCTCTTTGATGCTCAGGCGTACTCGGCCCTGGCGGTCAACTTCCAGCACTTTTACCGGCACTTCCTGACCCATCTGCAGATAGTCTGTCACTTTTTCTACACGCTTGTCAGCGATTTGAGAAATGTGTACCAGACCCTCTTTACCACCGCCGATAGCGACGAAGGCGCCGAAGTCCACGATGCGCGTCACCTTACCGTTGTAGATGCGACCCACTTCGATTTCTGCGGTGATCTCTTCGATACGACGAATAGCAAACTTAGCTTTATCACCGTCGGTAGCGGCGATTTTCACCGTGCCGTCATCTTCGATTTCGATGGTGGTGCCGGTTTCTTCCGTCAGAGCACGGATCACTGAGCCACCTTTACCGATCACGTCTTTAATTTTATCAACGCTGATTTTGATGGTGTGGATGCGTGGAGCAAACTGAGAGATATCGCCACGCGGTCCGCTGATAGCCTGTTCCATCACGCCCAGGATATGCAGGCGCGCACCTTTAGCCTGGTTCAGAGCCACCTGCATGATTTCGCGGGTGATACCTTCAATTTTGATGTCCATCTGCAGCGCGGTGATCCCTTCACGACTACCGGCTACTTTGAAGTCCATATCGCCCAGGTGATCTTCATCACCCAGAATGTCAGACAGCACCACGAAGTTGTTTTCGTCCTTCACCAGGCCCATAGCGATACCGGCTACAGCGGCTTTGATCGGCACGCCTGCATCCATCAGCGCCAGAGAAGCACCACAGACGGACGCCATAGAAGAGGAGCCGTTTGATTCAGTGATTTCAGACACTACGCGCACGGTGTACGGGAAAGCATCGCCCTTTGGCATCACGGCCAGCACGCCGCGTTTCGCCAGGCGACCGTGACCAATTTCACGACGCTTCGGCGAACCGACCATGCCGGTTTCACCCACAGAGTACGGAGGGAAGTTGTAGTGGAACAGGAAGTTATCAGTACGCTCGCCCATCAGCTCATCAAGGTTCTGCGCATCACGGGCTGTACCCAGGGTAGCGGTAACCAGCGCCTGAGTTTCACCACGGGTGAACAGCGCGGAGCCGTGGGTACGCGGCAGCACGCCGGTGCGCACGTCCAGACCACGGATCATGTCTTTTTCACGGCCGTCAATACGCGGTTCGCCACGCAGAATGCGGCTACGCACCACGTCTTTTTCCAGCGCGTGCAGCAGGTCGCTGATTTCAGCAGCATCGAGCGCTTCGTCTTCTGCCAGCAGCGCGGCAGAGGTTTCAGATTTGATGACGTCAACCTGAGCGTAGCGCTCCTGCTTTTCAGTAATGCGGTAAGCATCGCTCAGGCGTGATTCTGCCAGTGCGGTAATGCGTGAACGCAGCGCTTCGTTGACGGCTTCTGGCTGCCAGTCCCAACGTGGTTTGCCCGCTTCAGCGACCAGCGCATTGATGTTATCAATGACGATCTGCTGCTGATCATGGCCGAATACCACCGCGCCCAGCATCTGATCTTCACTCAACAGCTCGGCTTCAGATTCAACCATCAGCACGGCACCTTTGGTACCGGCAACAACCAGATCCAGCTTACTCTCTTTCAGCTCATCGCTGGTTGGGTTCAGTACGTACTGATCGTTCAGGTAACCCACGCGTGCAGCGCCGATAGGACCGTTGAACGGCAGGCCAGAAAGCGCCAGCGCAGCAGAAGCACCGATCATCGCCACGATATCTGGGTTAACCTGTGGGTTAACGGAGACCACGGTAGCAATCACCTGCACTTCATTAACGAAACCTTCCGGGAACAGCGGACGGATTGGGCGGTCAATCAGGCGTGAGGTCAGCGTTTCGCCTTCGCTTGGACGGCCTTCACGGCGGAAGAAGCTGCCTGGAATACGGCCAGCAGCGTAGGTACGCTCCTGGTAGTTTACGGTCAGCGGGAAAAAGCCCTGACCTGGTTTTGCTTTTTTCTGACCAACAACGGTGACGAAAACAGCGGTGTCATCCATGCTTACCATAACGGCCGCTGTGGCCTGGCGAGCCATCATGCCGGTTTCGAGAGTGACGGTATGCTGGCCATACTGGAATTTTTGTACGATCGGGTTTAGCAAGATGAGTTCCTTAGCTTCAGGGATGGTAATTTTTTATACCAGCCGTGGATTTTCTAATCTTCATTTTGCATCCTCGCGACTAATGACAATCCTAACCCCTAATGGAATAAGGCCTCTCATTAGCCGCGCGAAAATCTGCAACTGAAGATCACACGAATCAACAATACAATAGTTTGCGTTTAATTGCTGCCGCCTGCTTGAAAAAAGGGGCCATTAAGGCCCCTTCCCAGCAAACTTGCACCAGGCTGTCCGAATGTCCACGGCGTTGTCAGAAAACTGAAAACGGGACGGGACAGCCTGTATGACTTAGCGACGCAGACCCAGACGCGCGATCAGACCGGTGTAGCGTGAAACGTCTTTACGCTTGAGGTAATCCAGCAGCTTACGACGCTGAGATACCATACGCAGCAGGCCACGACGGCTATGGTGGTCTTTTTTGTGCTCAGAGAAGTGACCCTGCAGATGGCTAATCTGTGCGGTCAGCAGTGCAACCTGAACTTCTGTAGAACCACTGTCGTTAGCATCGCGACCGAAATCAGCAACGATTTTTGCTTTAGTTTCATTACTTAGAGACATGAGACAACTCCAAATTTTAAGATAAATGTACAGGCGCCGATCTCTAATTCAGCCACCCAGTGTAAAACCGCGCCATTCTACTCTTAGCCATGCCAGAGCGCAAATTTACCCGTCATATTTCAAGCTGCAGATGCATAGGCTGCGCGTGACGCCGGTCACACAGCGATCTCTACATCAGAGGACACACGAGCCTGTCACCTTCCTGCACCCCGAATGACTTGGGTAATGCTAGTCGGAATATTCTACAACCAGCCTGCGCGGCGCTACGCGTCCATCGTCAGCAATTTCAGCCATACCAATAAACTTGCCCTGCTCACCTTCCGTCACGCGCACCAGTCCGTCTGCTGGCGCACCGGCCACCTGTACCGGCATGCCCTGCTTAAAGTACGCAGCCACACTACTCAGCAGATTCACCACCGGATATTCAGATGCCGGGCTATCCATCGGCATCAGCAGCGGGTCGAGCAGATCGGCAGGCGATACGCCGGCGCGGTGCGCCTCTTCGGACACCGCGCTAAGCTGCTCCAGTGTGACCATCCTTTCGATCGGATAGCGGGCAACCTGAAGGCGACGCAGATAAGTCACATGCGCACCACAGCCCAGCTTTTCACCGAGATCGTCGATAATGGTACGGATATAAGTGCCTTTCGAGACGTGAATTTCCAGCTCCAGCTCGTTACCTTCATGGCGGATAAACAGTAGCTCATACACCATAATGCTGCGCGATTCACGCGGCACCTCAATTCCTTCACGGGCATATTCGTAAAGTTTACGCCCCTGGTATTTCAGTGCCGAATACATTGAAGGGATCTGCTGCGTTTCGCCGCGAAAACCGTCCAACGCCTGTTCCAGAGCTTGTGCGGTGAAGGCCAACGGCCGCTCACTGACCACTATGCCATCCGCATCCGAGGTATCGGTGCGCTGACCGAGGCGAGCAATCACCCGATAGCGTTTGTCCGAATCCAGCAGATACTGGGAAAACTTGGTTGCTTCCCCCAGACAGATGGGCAGCATACCGGTCGCCAGCGGATCCAGCGCGCCGGTATGACCTGCACGGTTGGCGTTGTACAGGCGTTTGACTTTTTGCAGCGCATCGTTGGAGGAGAGCCCCTGAGGTTTATCCAGCAGCAGCACGCCGTGAATATCGCGACCGCGACGACGAGGACGACTCATTACTCAGCCTTGCCTTCTTCCGGGTTTTCTTCAGCAGGACCACGACGCTCTTCGTCGTTTCTGACCACGTTAGTCACCAGGTTAGACATGCGCATCCCTTCAACCAGCGAATTATCGTAGAAGAAAGTCAGTTCAGGCACGATACGCAGGCGCATTGCCTTACCAAGCAGGGTGCGGATATAGCCAGAAGCATCGCCCAGAGCGCGTAAGCCCCCTTTAATGGCCGCTTCGTCTTTGTCGTTAAGGAAGGTGACAAACACTTTGGCATAGGCCAGGTCACGGGATACGTCCACACCGGAAACGGTCACCATCATGCCCAGACGCGGATCTTTAATCTCACGTTGCAGAATGATAGCGATCTCTTTTTGCAGCTCCTGAGAAACGCGCTGCGGGCGACCAAATTCTTTCGCCATAATTTTTATCTCCAAATAATTTGGGAGGCCAGAAGCCTCCCAAATAATATCCTACATCTTTTGCACCCGGCGACGTTAACTGTTCCTTTTATGCACCGGTCACAGGTTTAAATCGGTGACCGGTGCGTATTCGGTTGTCATCGTGCCGCAACGCGAAATTTGCTGGATACCTGTCAGATTATTAATCGATAGTACGCTGGATTTCGATAATTTCGAACACTTCGATCATATCGCCAACACGCACATCGTTGTAGTTCTTCACGCCGATACCACATTCCATGCCGTTACGGACTTCGTTAACGTCATCTTTGAAGCGGCGCAGAGATTCCAGCTCACCTTCGTAGATAACCACGTTGTCACGCAGCACGCGGATTGGGTTGTGACGTTTAATGTTACCTTCGGTCACCATACAACCGGCGATAGCACCAAATTTCGGTGATTTGAACACGTCACGTACCGCAGCCAGACCAATGATCTGCTGTTTGTACTCAGGTGCCAGCATGCCGCTCATCGCCGCTTTTACTTCGTCAATCAGGTTATAGATGACGGAGTAGTAACGCAGATCCAAGCTTTCTGTATCGATCACGCGGCGCGCAGATGCATCGGCACGCACGTTGAAGCCCACCAGGATAGCGTTAGACGCTGCGGCCAGGGTCGCATCAGTTTCAGTGATACCGCCCACGCCGGAGCCAACGATTTTCACTTTCACTTCATCAGTAGAAAGTTTCAGCAGAGAGTCGGAGATCGCTTCGACAGAACCCTGAACGTCAGCTTTCAGCACGATGTTCAGTTCAGACACTTCGCCTTCGGTCATGTTAGCAAACATGTTCTCCAGCTTGGATTTCTGCTGACGCGCCAGCTTAACTTCACGGAATTTACCCTGGCGATACAGCGCAACTTCACGCGCTTTCTTCTCATCGCGTACCACGGTTGCTTCATCACCCGCTGCCGGAACGCCGGACATGCCGAGGATTTCAACCGGGATAGATGGGCCAGCAGTCAATACTTCGCGGCCCAGCTCGTCACGCATAGCTCGTACGCGGCCGTACTCAAAGCCACAGAGTACGATATCGCCTTTATTCAGGGTACCTTCGCGGACCAGCACGGTAGCAACCGGGCCACGGCCTTTATCCAGGAAGGATTCGATCACTACGCCGCTCGCCATACCCTGACGTACTGCGGACAGTTCGAGAACTTCCGCCTGCAGCAGGATAGCGTTAAGCAGGTCATCAATACCGGTACCGGCTTTCGCTGATACATTGACAAACATGTTCTCGCCGCCCCACTCTTCCGGAATGATGCCGTACTGGGTGAGTTCGTTTTTAACACGGTCCGGATCGGCTTCCGGCTTATCACATTTGTTCACAGCAACGACGACCGGCACTTTTGCCGCCTTCGCATGCTGGACCGCTTCAATGGTCTGAGGCATCACGCCATCGTCAGCAGCAACGACCAGGATAACAATATCGGTCGCCTGAGCACCACGGGCACGCATCGCGGTAAACGCGGCGTGGCCTGGGGTATCCAGGAAGGTCACCATACCGTTATCGGTTTCAACGTGGTAAGCACCGATATGCTGTGTAATGCCGCCCGCTTCGCCGGAGGCGACTTTGGTTGAGCGGATATAATCCAGCAGTGAGGTTTTTCCGTGGTCAACGTGACCCATAATGGTCACGACCGGAGCACGAGATTCCAGCACCGCATCGGTGTCACGATCGCTCATTACCGCTTCTTCCAGCTCATTTTCGCGGCGTAGAGTCACTTTGTGACCCATTTCTTCCGCGACCAGCTGGGCAGTTTCCTGATCGATAACCTGATTGATGGTCGCCATAGCGCCCAGTTTCATCATCGCTTTGATGACCTGAGAACCTTTAACGGCCATTTTGTTAGCCAGTTCCGCTACGGTGATAGTTTCACCGATAATCACATCACGGTTAACCGCCTGTGCTGGCTTGTTAAAGCTCTGCTGCAGAGTGCTCGGCTTACGCTTGCCGCCTTTACCGCCGCGAACCTGCGCACGCGCCTCTTCACGATCGGTTTTGGCTTCGGAATGCTTGTTGCCTTTCTTACGCACCGGAGCTTTGGCCGGACGTACGGCACGAGTGCGACGATCGCCTTCAACCTGCGCGTCGTTCTCGTCTTCCGCTGCACGAGCGTGAGTTGAAGTGGTGACGTGGTAATCGGAGGTGTCTTCTACCTCTTTCGCTACCGCCCACTCTTCGCCTTTCTCTTCCGCCATTTTACGCGCCTCTTCCGCTACACGCTTCGCTTCTTCTTCAATCTTGCGATGCGCTTCTTCTTCAGCTTTACGCTTCAGTTCAGCCGCTTCCGCTTCACGGCGGGCTCTGTCGGACTGAGTGGCCCGGGTTGTTTCGTCGGTATGTTGATTGCTCACTTTATCTTTTTCCGCCGCTTCACGTTTGGCTTTATCAGCTGCCTCACGCTTGGCCTGCTCCTCGGCTTCACGCTTTGCTTTGTCTTGAGCTTCGCGCTGGGCTTTTTCTTCAGCCTCGCGACGAGCCAGTTCTTCCGCTTCACGCTCTGCCTGCGCTTCAGCTTCTGCCTGTTCAGCATTAGCCGGATCGCCTTTTACATAGGTGCGCTTTTTGCGGACTTCGATTTGCACCGATTTACTTTTGCCCCCGGTGCCGGGAACATTCAAGGTGCTGCGCGTTTTGCGCTGCAGAGTCAGCTTACTTGTTCCACCACCGTGTTCGCGGTTCAGGTGGGCAAGTAATGTCTCTTTTTCATGCTGGGTAACAGAGTCGGTTTCAGACTTTTGGATCCCTGCATCAGCAAACTGCTGTACCAGGCGTTCTACGGGTGTCTGAATCTCTGCGGCCAGCGATTTTACGGTTACATCTGTCGTCATGCTGTTCCTTCCTGCTACAGTTTATTACGCGTCGTCGCCGAACCAGCAGATATTTCGTGCAGCCATAATCAGCTCACCAGCCCGCTCATCGCTCAGGCCTTCAATATCTGACAGATCGTCAACACCCTGCTCGGCAAGATCTTCCAGCGTACACACGCCTTTCGCAGCCAGCTTAAAGGCCAGCTCACGTTCAAGGCCTTCCAGACTGAGTAAATCTTCAGCCGGTTGGGTGTCGCCCAAGCTCTCTTCCTTAGCCAGTGCAAGGGTGGTTAACGCGTTTTTAGCCCGGTCGCGCAACGCTTCTACTGTCTCTTCATCCAGACCGTCGATTTCCAACAGCTCGTTGATCGGCACGTAAGCCAGCTCTTCCAGAGAAGAGAAGCCTTCTTCTACCAACAGGGTAGCAAAGTCTTCATCAATATCGAGATGTTTGGTAAAGACGTCGATGGCAGCATGAGCTTCAGCCTGATGCTTAGCCTGCAGGTCGTCGACCGTCATCACGTTTAGCTCCCAGCCACTTAGCTGCGAAGCCAGACGCACGTTTTGGCCATTACGGCCGATCGCCTGGGCCAGATTTCCGGCTTCCACAGCGATATCCATGGTGTGATTGTCTTCATCCACCACGATAGAGGCGACATCCGCCGGGGCCATTGCGTTGATCACGAACTGTGCAGGATTGTCATCCCACAGCACGATATCAATACGCTCGCCACCCAGCTCACTGGATACCGCCTGAACACGCGCACCACGCATACCTACACAGGCGCCGACCGGGTCAATACGCTTGTCGTTGGTTTTCACGGCGATCTTGGCTCGGGAGCCCGGATCGCGCGCGGCGGCTTTAATTTCAAGGACTTCTTCGGCTATTTCCGGCACTTCTATGCGGAAAAGTTCGATCAACATTTCTGGTTTAGAACGGCTGACGAACAGCTGCGCGCCACGCGCTTCAGGGCGCACGGCATACAGTACGCCACGAATACGATCGCCAGGGCGGAAGTTTTCGCGCGGCAGCATATCTTCACGAATGATAACGGCTTCTGCGTTGGTACTGGAACCATCGTTTGGCCGAACTTCGAGTGAAATGTTGTCACGGCTGACTTTCTTCACTACGCCAGTGATGATTTCGCCTTCCTGCTCGCGGAACTGGTCGACGACCATTGCACGCTCGGCTTCGCGCACTTTCTGAACGATAACCTGCTTGGCCGTCTGGGTTGTAATACGATCGAAGGTGACAGATTCAATCTGATCTTCGACAAACCCGCCAAGAGAGAACGATTCATCTTCATAGAGTGCAGCTTCCAGCGTGATTTCGCGGGTAGGCTGGGTGACTTCATCAACAATCAGCCAACGGCGGAAGGTATCAAAATCGCCGCTTTTGCGATCGATACTGACGCGCACGTCAATTTCCTGCTCGTATTTTTTCTTGGTGGCTGTGGCCAGCGCGCTCTCCAGCGCTTCGAAAATCTTCTCGCGTGGGAGGGACTTCTCATTAGAGACCGCTTCTACAACAGCTAAGATTTCTTTGTTCATCCTGGTATGCCTCAATCCGGACTTTTAAAAGTGGGGAACCAGGTTCGCCTTCTGGATGTTACTCAGCGCGAACACTTCGTCGTTACCCTCAACGGCAACGGTGATCATCTCACCCTCGACAGACTTAATGATACCCTGCCATTTGCGACGGTTCTGAACCGCCATACGCAGCACCAGGCTCACTTCTTCGCCAGTAAAACGCGCGTAATGCTCTGCGGTAAACATTGGTCGATCAAGGCCCGGCGAGGAAACTTCGAGGTTGTAGGCCACGGTAATCGGGTCTTCGACGTCCATTACCGCACTGACCTGGTGGCTCACATCAGCACAATCATCAACATTGATGCCATCTTCACTATCAATATAGATGCGCAAGGTGGATGTGCGCCCGCGTACAAACTCAATACCAACCAGTTCGTAGCCTAGCGCTTCTACCGGTGCTGAGATCAGCTCTGTTAATTTTTGCTCTAATGTGGACAATCCCACCCCCAAGACGTAAAAAAAGGGCCTATAGCCCAGTGATGCTGCTTCCTGATAACAAAAAACCCCGAAATATCGGGGCTTATTGTGACTGGACCCTGTAAACCGCGAATCGCGGTTCGGCACAGTCCGAAAGAATTTTTTCCAAAATAATCTGCCATGCACATTGCGAAGTAAACAGTATATTTGAAAAAGAACTCTAAGGGAAAGTGGTTGCGGGGGCCGGATTTGAACCGACGACCTTCGGGTTATGAGCCCGACGAGCTACCAGGCTGCTCCACCCCGCGTCCGAATAATACGCATAACTTGCATAATTCACAAGCAAAACTTTGATTTGGTACCGAGGACGGGACTTGAACCCGTAAGCCCATGCGGGCACTACCACCTCAAGGTAGCGTGTCTACCAATTCCACCACCACGGCACTAAAGAGGCGACTTTTTGATTTCTGTCGCGTCGAAACTACTGCACTAACAACTTACTGCGGGATATCGCTGCCCGGCGTTGCCGGTTTGGCTGGCTGAGTCTGTTGTGACTGCGCCGGCTGAGACAGATTTTCCCACTCGCTTCCTTTCTGAGTTTTGTTGCTGTTGATGTTACCCAAGATCAGGCTGATGATGAAGAACAGGGTCGCCAGCACTGCGGTCATACGGGTCATAAAGTTACCTGAACCGTTAGAGCCAAACAGCGTACCGGAAGCGCCTGCACCAAATGATGCTCCCATATCAGCGCCTTTGCCTTGCTGAAGCATGATCAGACCAACAAGGCCGATTGCCACAATAAGGAAAACTACTAAAAGAGCTTCGTACATAATCAACCTTGTTCCTTGCGCGTTAACCGCACATCAAAAGCTTCAAACCAGTGAGAAAGATAGTTTATCACTACCCATCAGAAGCGGGTGTGAATACTAACCAAAGGGGGCCGCGCACGCAAGAGCAATTTCGTTAGCCCATTCCGATTGCGGAAAAAAACGACAAAGAGCGGATTTCAACAGGATAAACGTGTATTTAATAAGCGAAAAAAGCCATGTCAGGCCAGGTGCAGGCAGGACAGCCGGTATAAACCGATCATCCTTACCGGGCACATGAGGCGATTACTGGGCAGCTTTAATCGCCGTATCAAAAATCACCGTATCAAACCGCCTTCACCGCATCGGCAATACGGTTGGCCAAGGTGCTGACCAGGGCTTCATCTTCCCCTTCCACCATCACACGAATTAACGGTTCGGTGCCGGATTTACGCAACAGTACGCGACCACGCCCCTTGAGCTCAATTTCAGCTTCAGCCGTTACCGCCTTGACCCGCGCGTCCTCCAGCGGGTCACTGGAGCCACTGAAGCGGACATTCACCAATATTTGTGGCAGTAGCTTCATACCGCTGCATAAATCGTGCAGGCTCATATGATTGCGCACCATTGCAGTAAGTACCTGCAAACCGGCTACGATGCCGTCACCGGTGGTTGTTTTGTCCAGTAGGATAACATGCCCGGAGTTTTCAGCCCCAAGCCGCCACCCCTTCTCTTTCAGCTTCTCAAGCACATAGCGGTCGCCTACTTTTGCACGGGCAAAAGGAATACCAAGCTGTTTTAGCGCCAGCTCCAGGCCCATATTGCTCATTAAGGTGCCGACCACGCCGCCGCGCAGCTCCCCCTGGCGCAGCCCTTCACGAGCAATCAGATACAGGATCTGATCGCCGTCGACTTTATGCCCCAAATGGTCAACCATCATGATGCGATCGCCGTCACCGTCGTAGGCAAGGCCAACGTCGGCTTTTTCTGCCAGCACGCGCTCCTGCAACAGCCGCAGATCGGTTGCGCCACACTCTTTGTTGATATTCATGCCATCGGGCTGAACGCCAATTGAGATGACCGTGGCCCCCAGTTCACGCAGCACGTTCGGGGCAATGTGATAGGTTGCGCCGTTGGCGCAGTCAACCACGATTTTCAGTCCGTTGAGGCTAAGCTGGCTGGGGAAGGTGCCTTTGCAAAACTCGATGTAGCGCCCGGCGGCATCGACGATACGACTGGCACGGCCCAGCGCAGCAGACTCTACGCAGGTGATCGGTTTTTCCATTTCAGCTTCAATCGCCGCTTCCACGTCATCAGGCAGCTTGGTGCCCTCGGTCGAGAAAAACTTGATGCCGTTGTCGTCAAACGGGTTATGTGAAGCAGAGATCACAATTCCAGCTTCGGCACGGAACGTACGGGTTAGATACGCCACCGCCGGCGTGGGCATTGGCCCGGTGAATGCCGCAGACAGTCCCGCCGCCGCCAGGCCTGCTTCAAGCGCTGATTCAAGCATATAGCCGGATATACGCGTGTCTTTACCAATGATAATCTGCTTGGATCCGTGGCGCGCCAGGACTTTCCCTGCGGCAAAGCCTAACTTCAGGACGAAATCCGGCGTGATGGGCGACTCACCGACCTTGCCGCGGATCCCATCTGTACCAAAATATTTACGCTCGCTCATAATATTATTTTTCCCTTGCAGACTGAGTGGCTTCGACAACGCGCATTGCCTCTACGGTTTCTTTGACATCGTGCACACGCAAAATATGGGCCCCCTGCATTGCGGCAATGACCGCGCACGCCAGGCTGCCGGTCAACCGCTGTGAAGGCCCTACGTTCAGCAACTGGCCGATCATACTCTTACGTGATAATCCGACCAGCAGCGGCAGACCAAAGTGGTGGAAATCGGCCAGATGCGCCAGCAGCTGATAATTGTGGGACAGATTCTTACCGAAACCAAAACCCGGGTCGAGCAACAACTGCGATTTTTTAATCCCGGCGGCTTCGCAGCGGGCAATATTATCCACAAAGAACTTTTCCACGGCGCGCACAACGTTCGGGTATTGCGGCGACTGCTGCATGGTTTTAGGCTCACCCTGCATGTGCATCAAACAGACCGGCAACCCCGTTTGCGCAGCCGCCGCCAGCGCACCGGGCTCTTGTAAGGAGCGAACGTCGTTGATGATATGCGCCCCGGCGCGGGCCGCTTCGAGGATCACCTCTGGCTTGGAGGTATCAACCGAGATCCATACCTCAAAACGTTGAGCGATAGCCTCCACCACCGGAATAACGCGCTCCAGCTCCTGCTCAACGCTGACTTCCGCGGCGCCGGGCCGCGTGGACTCGCCGCCAACATCAATAATCGTTGCTCCGGCGTTGATCATCTCATTCGCGTGGGTCAGTGCCTGGATTAATTCGTTATGCTTACCGCCATCAGAAAAAGAGTCAGGGGTGACATTCAAAATCCCCATCACGTGGGGATGAGAAAGATCGAGCACGGCATCTCTGGCGTACAGCTTCATAACAAATTGTCTCCGTGAATCGGGCTATAAAAAAACCCCGGACATTGCCGGGGTTGATAATAACAACAGTTTACAGCCTGGGCCGTTACTTGTCGCCTAACTGCTCTGACATGGTATTGCCTGGGTTAGGCGCATTCGGTTCGTCCACCGGATGCGGCGCCTGTGGCGTACCGTTTCCACCAGAGTTGTTGGTGCTGCCCGGATCTTCCCAGCCTGCCGGCGGACGCACTTCACGGCGTGCCATCAGATCGTCGATCTGAGGAGCATCAATGGTTTCATACTTCATCAACGCGTCTTTCATCGCGTGAAGGATGTCCATATTCTCGCCGAGGATCACACGAGCCCGCTTGTAGTTAATCTCCACCAGGGATTTAACTTCCTGGTCGATGATACGCGCCGTTTCGTCGGACATGTGCTTAGCTTTCGCTACCGAACGGCCAAGGAACACTTCGCCCTCTTCTTCTGCATACAGAAGCGGTCCGAGTTTTTCCGAGAAGCCCCACTGGGTCACCATGTTACGGGCAATCGACGTAGCGACTTTGATGTCGTTCGATGCGCCGGTGGAAACATGCTCAACGCCGTAGATAATCTCTTCAGCCAGGCGACCGCCGTACAGAGTAGAAATCTGACTTTCCAACTTCTGACGGCTGGCGCTGATGGCATCGCCTTCAGGCAGGAAGAAGGTCACACCCAGAGCGCGCCCACGCGGGATAATCGTCACCTTGTGCACCGGATCGTGTTCCGGTACCAGGCGGCCGATAATCGCATGCCCCGCTTCGTGATACGCGGTCGACTCCTTCTGCGCTTCGGTCATCACCATAGAGCGACGTTCCGCACCCATCATGATTTTGTCTTTGGCTTTTTCAAATTCAACCATAGACACAACGCGCTTGTTACCACGAGCGGCAAAGAGCGCCGCTTCATTGACCAGGTTAGCCAGATCGGCACCGGAGAAGCCTGGCGTACCGCGCGCAATGATTGCCGCATCGATATCCGGGGACAACGGCACACGGCGCATATGGACTTTAAGGATCTGCTCACGGCCACGAACATCCGGCAAGCCGACAACAACCTGACGGTCAAAGCGGCCCGGACGCAGCAACGCCGGGTCAAGTACGTCAGGACGGTTAGTCGCGGCAATAACAATGATGCCTTCGTTACCTTCAAAGCCGTCCATTTCTACCAGCATCTGGTTCAAGGTTTGCTCACGCTCATCGTGACCACCGCCTAAACCGGCTCCGCGCTGACGCCCCACGGCATCAATTTCATCGATGAAGATGATGCAGGGTGCCGCTTTCTTCGCCTGTTCGAACATGTCACGAACGCGGGACGCACCCACACCGACAAACATTTCAACAAAGTCAGAACCAGAGATGGTGAAGAAGGGAACTTTGGCTTCACCGGCAATCGCTTTCGCTAACAGCGTTTTACCGGTACCCGGAGGCCCGACCATCAGTACGCCTTTCGGGATCTTGCCGCCAAGCTTCTGGAAACGGCTCGGCTCACGCAGGTATTCCACCAGCTCGCTAACTTCTTCTTTTGCTTCGTCACATCCGGCAACGTCCGCAAAGGTGGTCTTGATTTGATCTTCTGTCAGCATGCGGGCCTTGCTCTTGCCGAAGGACATCGCGCCCTTTCCGCCGCCGCCCTGCATCTGACGCATAAAGAAGATCCAGACACCGATAAGTAGCAGCATTGGGAACCATGAGATGAAGATAGAAGCCAACAGGCTTGGCTCTTCAGGTGGTTCGCCTACTACTTTTACATTTTTCGTCAACAGGTTATCGAGTAACTTGGGATCGTTAACAGGAATGTAGGTGGTATATCGATTACTGTCTTTTTTGGTTACGTTAATCTCACGCCCGTTAATACGTGCCTCGCGGACCTGATCCTGGTTCACTTCCGACAAGAAGGTTGAATAATCAACTCTACGGCCATTCGACTCGCTGGGCCCAAAGCTCTGGAATACAGACATCAGCACGACTGCGATGACTAGCCAGAGGATCAGGTTTTTCGCCATGTCACTCAAGGGATTAACCTCATATTACAACGGTGTTAACAGACAGCGTAGGGTACTATATATCCTTCACACTTGGAATCGCTGCGATACTGACAGCCATTCCAGCTATTCTGGTTATAGTTTGCGCCCTGTCGCTACAATGTACACTTCACGCGAACGAGAGCGCGAAGCGTCCGGCTTACGAATTTTTACTTTCGTAAACAGGGAGCGAATTTCCCGCAGGTATTCTTCAAAGCCATCTCCCTGAAACACTTTCACTAAAAAACTGCCGCCGGGTGCCAGAACGTCCCGGCACATCGCTAACGCCAGCTCACACAGGTACATTGACCGGGGAATATCTACCGCAGGCGTACCGGTCATGTTAGGGGCCATGTCAGACATCACCACCTGAACTTTGGTCTCTCCCACACGCTCCAACAGGGCTTTCAGTACCAGTTCCTCTCGGAAGTCCCCCTGCAGGAAATCGACGCCAACGATCGGGTCCATTGGCAGAATATCACAGGCGATAACGCGCCCCTTTGACCCAATCTGCGTGACCACATACTGTGACCAACCGCCGGGTGCCGCCCCCAAATCAACCACGGTCATGCCTGGTTTGAAAAGTTTGTCACCCTGCTGTATTTCGTCAAGTTTAAACCAGGCGCGCGAACGCAACCCCTTTTTCTGTGCCTGAAGCACATATTTATCGCTAAAGTGTTCCTGTAGCCAGCGGCTGGAACTGGCCGAACGCTTTTTACCAGTCATACAATTTCCAACTATGATCCAACGTAGCGATAAATAAACCGCATAAATCAGCGCTGCCGATTTGGTGATACACCAGAGATGGCGGTAGAATGACCCGTTTTCAATCCCAATGTAAGTAAAATATACGATGAATCTGAGTACCAAACAAAAACAGCACCTGAAAGGTCTGGCCCATCCGTTGAAGCCAGTTGTTATGCTGGGCAACAATGGTTTGACCGAAGGGGTGCTGGCCGAAATCGAACAAGCACTTGAGCACCATGAACTTATCAAGGTGAAAATCGCCACAGAAGATCGTGAAACGAAAACCCTGATTGTTGAGGCAATCGTGCGCGAAACACGTGCAGTTAACGTGCAGGTTATCGGCAAAACGCTCGTGCTGTACCGTCCAACGAAGGAACGCAAGATCGCCATTCCGCGCTAGAGCAAGATTACGGCCGACATCGCCGACTTCCTGCCGGGCTACGATTCTGGAGAAAGTGCCACGCTCCTGACTCTGATAAAAGGCCGCCCAGCGGCCTTTTTCTTATCTTTACAAAAACATTCACCTGCACTGAATAATCTGCGTCCCATTAAAACGGCAACGGTTCTTATCCCGGCAAGCTGACACAAGTCAGTGATCCGCATGTACGACAGCATTGGCGGGGTGGGTCTACACACCGTGTGCAGCCATACACGCAAAACTCATCTGTGACGAATATTCTTGAGAGTAGCAGAAATCAGAGATATTCCACTTTTACGATTTCGTACTCGACATCGCCGCCGGGGGTTTTGATGACGGTCACATCATCAGCGACTTTACCCACCAGGCCGCGCGCCATCGGTGAATTCACCGAGATCAAATTTTGCTTAAAGTCCGCTTCATCATCGCCAACGATGCGGTAGGTTGACTCTTCGTCAGTCTCTACATTCAGCACGGTCACGGTCGCACCGAAGATCACTCGGCCATTGGCATTGCCGGCCATTTGGGTGACATCAATCACCTGGGCATTCGACAATTTCGCTTCAATTTCCTGAATGCGTCCTTCGCAGAACCCCTGCTCTTCACGCGCGGCATGATATTCCGCGTTTTCTTTCAGATCGCCGTGTTCACGCGCATCGGCAATTGAGGCAATAATTCTGGGCCGTTTGACGGTTTTCAGCTCTTCCAGCTCTTCGCGCAGCTTGTCCGCGCCCCTTAACGTCATCGGAATCTGATTCATCTCAATACCTCGTAAAATCTGTCCTGTTCAAAGTGCCGCCGTCCTGACGACTAGTATGCAGAAAAGGCGTTCTGCGGCGTCTGTTACTGATTTAAAACGAAAGAAACCTGACCCGGAGCAAGCTCCAGGCCAGAATCAATTTCGCAATTTGATACGTATTTTACCCCAGAGTTCCATAGGGGTCATCGTTTACTTTCCACCACGATGCACCGTAGTATGGCAGCATCACCTGTCTGTTACCGCGAGATTATGCGATTTTCACGAATTGTTACCGGCATTACCTGCGCATTTATGCTGCAAGCGCAGGCTGCGCCCGTCGAAGAATACAGCGAATTTTTACCCGACGGCGCAAATCTGGCGCTGATGGTACAGAAAATTGGTGCGGCTGCGCCATCAATTGATTACCACAGCCAGCAGATGGCGTTACCAGCAAGTACGATGAAAGTCATCACTGCCCTGGCTGCTCTGTTACAACTCGGCCCTGACTACCGTTTCCATACCCAGCTGGAAAGCAAAGGCAGCCTGAGTGGTAATACGCTGCGTGGCGATCTGGTGGCACGCTTCGGCGGTGATCCCACGCTGACGCGTCAGGATCTGCGCAATATGGTGACGACCCTGAAAAAGCAGGGAGTCGAGCACATTGAGGGCAACCTGGTCATCGATACGTCGGTGTTCGCCAGCCACGACAAGGCCCCAGGCTGGCCGTGGAACGATATGACCCAGTGCTTCAGCGCACCGCCGGGGGCCGCTATCGTCGACCGTAACTGCTTCTCGGTATCGTTATACAGCGCACCAAACCCGGGTGATAAAGCCTTTATTCGCGTGGCGTCTTATTATCCGGTCAATATGTTCAGTGAAGTGCGCACGCTGGCAAAAGGCTCACCCGACGCCCAGTACTGCGAGCTGGACGTGGTGCCCGGCGAGCTAAACCGTTTCACGCTAACCGGCTGCCTGACGCAGCGTGCTGAACCGCTGCCGCTGGCGTTTGCGATTCAGGATGGTGCCAGCTATGCCGGGGCGTTGCTGAAGGCAGAGCTACAGAATGCCGGAATTGACTACAGTGGCCATCTTGTCCGCCAGACGTTGCTAACCGAGCCTGCCACGGTGCTGGCGCAAACCCAGTCGGCCCCGCTGCACGACCTGCTGAGGATCATGTTGAAGAAGTCGGATAATATGATCGCCGATACGATATTCCGCACCATCGGCCGCGAGCGTTTCGGCGTGCCGGGCACCTGGCGAGCGGGTTCCGATGCCGTGCGTCAGATCCTGCGCCAGAAGGCAAATATCGATTTGGGCAACAGCATTCAGGTGGATGGTTCGGGGCTGTCGCGCCACGATTTAATTTCTCCCGCCACCATGATGCAGGTCCTTCAGTACATTGCGCAAAACGACGGTCAGCTGGACTACATTTCGATGCTGCCGCTGGCCGGTCATGACGGCACACTGCTTTATCGCGGCGGTCTGCACGAGGCGGGCGTTGACGGTAAGGTTTCGGCCAAAACCGGTTCACTTCAGGGCGTCTATAATCTGGCCGGCTTTATGACTACCGCCAGTGGCCAACGCGTGGCCTTTGTGCAGTTCCTGTCAGGCTATGCCGTCCCGCCGCAGGATCAGCGCCAACGCCGCATCCCTCTGGTTCGCTTCGAAAGCCGACTGTACAAGGACGTTTACCGGAATAACTGATCTGATGAAAATATTGATCGTAGAAGATGATGCGCTGCTGCAACAAGGCCTTAGCCTCGCCCTGAGTGGGGAAGGTTATGCCGTTGACTGCGCGGCGAATGCGGCTCAAGGGGCTGCATTTTTGCAAAGCGGTCAGTATAGCCTGGTGGTGCTGGATCTCGGCCTGCCGGATCGGGATGGAGCCCATCTGCTGCGTCAGTGGCGTAAAGAGCAGCAGGACCTGCCGGTGCTGATCCTCACTGCGCGTGATGCGCTATCGGATCGGGTCGATGGGCTGGATGCCGGTGCCGACGACTATCTGATTAAACCCTTTGCGCTGGCGGAGCTGAAAGCGCGCGTTCGTGCGCTTATTCGCCGCTATCAGGGAAAAAGCGATAACCTGTTGCAGCATGGCGATATCTCCCTCAACCTCTCCTCGCAGCAGGTGGCTGTCGACCTTCAGCCGGTGGACGTCACGCCCAAGGAGTTTTCACTGTTAACCCGCCTGCTGATGCGTATTGGTCAGACGGTGCATCGTGAAACATTGCAGCAGGATCTCTACAGCTGGCAGGATGACACCTCCTCGAACACGCTTGAGGTTCACATTCATAATCTGCGGCGCAAGCTGGGTAAAGAGCGAATCAAAACGGTACGCGGCGTGGGTTACCGGCTGGAAGAACGCCCATGAACAGTATGCGTAAGCGTTTGCTGATCATGCTGGCGCTGATCCTGCTCAGCTGTCAGCTCATGAGTGCATTATGGTTATGGCACGAGAGTCGCGAGCAGATCGGATTTCTGGTCAATGAAACGCTCACGGCCCACGCGCGCAATGAACAGGTCGAGAATGAGATCCGCGAAGCGGTAGCCTCATTGCTGCTGCCTTCGCTGGTAATGGTGTGCTTTACCCTGCTGCTTTCCTTCTGGGCAATCAGCTGGATTATCCGGCCTCTGCGCGCGCTGCAAATCAGCCTGGTCACCCGCTCGGCGGATAATCTTACTCCGCTTCCCCTCCATTCGGAGATGGATGAGATTGCCGCGGTGACCGGCTCATTAAATCAGCTGTTGAGCCGGCTTGACCACTCTTCACAACAGGAACGCCTGTTTACCGCCGATGTCGCCCATGAGCTGCGTACGCCGCTGGCGGGGCTGCGCCTGCACCTGGAACTGCTTGAGCAACAGGGGATACAGCAGGGTGCCATGCTCGTAGCGCGTATCGATCGGTTGATTCACGTCATCGAACAGCTGCTTATGCTGTCGCGCGCAGGCCAGGCTCTGACCGGCGGTCATTACCAAACGCTTAGCTGGCATGAGGTCGTCGATCCGCTGCGGATGGAAATAGACGAGTTGTTAACGCTTCGACAGCAGCGGCTCACGGTCAGCGGTGATACGGGGATCGGGGTACAGGGCGATGCCGTACTGCTCCGTCTGATGCTGCGTAATTTACTTGAAAACGCCTCACGCTACAGCCCCGAGGGCTCAGCCATTACGCTGCTGCTGACGGATGACGTGGGAGGCAGCAACATCACGGTGCGTGATGAAGGGCCGGGCATTGATACCGCCGCCCTGCAAGATGCCGTTAAGCCATTTCATCGCATGGACAGGCGTTATGGCGGCAGCGGCCTTGGCCTGAATATCGTGCAGCGTATTGTACAAATCCATCACGGCCACCTCAGCCTGAACAATCGCAGCGACCGCAGTGGCCTGGAAGCCTGCTGCTGGCTACCACACCAACTGAATTAATACTTTCGGTTGCAGAATAATGCCCACTGTCAGCCTGTCATATCCCCTCGATGCAGGCTTTCGCCGTGAACGGTACAGGATGCCGCCGAACGCAGGAAGGTGGGGGCGATGGCGGGATAGCAAAACGGGACGCCGTTGGTCTGGGTCCCGTTTATTTTAGCGAGGCTTAACGCTGATAGATGGTTTCGACGCCCTCTTCGTCGTCTTCATCCCAGTCGTCGTCCCAGTCATCGTCTTCTTCCACTTCCGGCTGCGCTTCTTCCAGCTGCTGGCGGTGGTAGTCATCCCACATGAATTCGACTTTTTCCGGCTGTTTGGCGACCAGCTCAGCTTCTTTCGGGTTGGCTTTAATAAAGGCCATCACGTCCCAGCACAGCGCATTCACGCCCGCACGGTTTGCAGCAGAAATCAGGTAGTATTTCTCGGTCCAACCCAGCGCTTCTGCAATCGCTTTAGCACGGGACTCCGCCTCTTCCTCATCCAGCAGGTCAACCTTGTTGAACACCAGCCAGCGCGGCTTCTGGAACAGCTTCTCGCTGTATTTTTCCAGCTCGCCAAGGATAATGCGCGCATTCTCCACCGGATCGCTTTCATCGATCGGAGCCAGATCGATGGTGTGCAGCAGAACGCGGCAGCGCTCAAGGTGCTTCAGGAAGCGGATCCCAAGACCTGCGCCCTCTGAAGCGCCTTCGATCAGACCCGGAATATCGGCAACGACAAAGCTTTGTTCGCTGTCCATACGTACTACGCCCAGGCTCGGCACCAGCGTGGTGAAGGGATAATCCGCCACTTTCGGCTTCGCAGCGGAGACGGCACGGATAAAGGTCGATTTTCCGGCGTTAGGCAGGCCAAGCATGCCCACGTCCGCCAGCAGCATCAGTTCCAGCTGCAGGTCGCGTTTTTCGCCCGGTGTGCCCATGGTTTTCTGACGCGGAGTACGGTTAACCGATGATTTAAAACGGGTGTTACCCAGCCCGTGCCAGCCGCCTTTTGCCACCATCATTTTCTGCTGATGATGCGTCATATCGCCCAGGGTTTCACCGGTTCCCTGATCGATAATGCGCGTTCCGACCGGAACTTTAATCAAAATGTCGTTGCCCCGTTTACCGGTACAGTCGCGGCTCTGGCCGTTCTGACCACGCTCTGCGCGGAAAGACTTTTCAAAACGGTAATCGATCAGGGTATTGAGGTTCTCATCAGCCTGCATATACACATCGCCGCCGTCGCCGCCGTCGCCGCCATCAGGGCCGCCACGCGGGATATATTTCTCACGACGGAAGCTCACGCAGCCATTACCGCCATCGCCAGCTACTACCAGGATCGTCGCTTCATCAACAAACTTCATTTTACTTCTCCGTCACTCATACGCCCGGGATCCAATGCGCATGACATCGGAACGGGATTGCTCCGCCGTGGCCATAAGCGATGACCAATTGCGGAAAACATGGCGCCTGACACCACGACAATTGCTCCGACAAACCCTAAGGTATTAAGCTGCGGAATAGCAAAAAAGTCGGGCCAGCCAAGCGATAATAATTCTGAAAAAATCAGGGTAAAAAGAGGCGTCAGCGTCACAATAGCGCTCACCTGTGCCGCCTGCCAGCGTGCGTAGGCTTCCGCCAATGCACCATAACCTACCAAAGTATTTAGCGAGCAAAAAATCAGGCACCCGAGCTGCCAGCGATCTAACTGCCACAGCAGATCAAGGTGTGCCAAAGGCAACATGGCCATCGCACATAAAGTGTACAACAAAAGCAGGATCTGTTGCGAGGCCAGGCGACGCAGCAAAATTTTCTGCGTGACGCCGTACACAATCCACACCAGCGCGGCGCTGACGCCAAGCATGACTCCCCAGGTGTAATTGCTCATGCGGGTAAAAATTTCCACCAGGCTGGTATTAAAGAACATAACCAGACCACAAAGCAGCGTAATGCCGCCAATAATCTGGCTAGCCCGCATCTTCTCCTTCAGGATAAAGACGCTGGCCAGCATCATGCCTGGCGGTGCCAGTTGGGCAATCACCTGGGAGGCCGTTGGGCTTAGATACTGCAACGATGAGCTGAACAGCACAAAGTTACCCACCAGTCCGGCGGTGGCAATCACAACCCACATCAGCCAGCGTGGACGGCGAAAAAACGCCTTAGGGGGCAGCTGGCGCTTCAACGCCAAAATCGCACCCAGCCCAAGAGTGGCAAGGAAAAAACGGTAAAACACCACCGTAAAGGGGTCCATCACCTGCAGCACCAGCTTCATGGCGATAGGGAGCGATCCCCAGCTCATGGCGGTGATCAGCGCTAGAACAATCCCCATTCCTGCCTGTTGTTTGATAACTGACATCAGTGTTCCCGGCAGAATGTAAAAAGCCCCGCAGTCTAGTGCGGGGCTTTTTTTTTCGTCGCAGTGAGCGGCTTAACGGCTGCTCTGCGGCACGAAAACCTGATTACTCAGCAACGATGCTGATGTATTTACGGTTATTCGGGCCTTTAACTTCGAACTGGACCTTGCCATTCGCCGTAGCAAACAGGGTGTGGTCACGACCGCAGCCTACATTGTTGCCCGCGTGGAATTTGGTGCCACGCTGACGAACGATGATGCTACCAGCCAGTACAGTTTCGCCGCCGAAACGTTTTACGCCCAGACGTTTTGCATTGGAGTCACGACCGTTACGAGTCGAGCCGCCAGCTTTCTTATGTGCCATTTGTCAGATCTCCTCTTAGGCGCTAATGCCAGTGATCTTCACATCAGTGAACCACTGACGGTGACCCTGCTGCTTACGGTAATGCTTACGACGACGGAACTTAACAATCTTGATTTTGTCGCCACGACCATGAGCAACGATTTCCGCTTTGATCACGCCACCTGAAACTAAAGGTGCGCCGATTTTAACGTCTTCGCCATTGGCGATCATCAGAACCTGGTCGAACTCAATCGTTTCGCCGGTTGCGATGTCCAGCTTTTCCAAGCGAACGGTCTGACCTTCGCTTACTCGGTGTTGTTTACCACCACTTTGGAAAACCGCGTACATATAGAACTCCGCTTCCGCGCTTGCCTTCTTTTGATTTCAGGCTGCGCTATAAATATTCACAATAGGGCGCGAATTCTACGCAAATTCACCGCTAAAGACAAGTGTCTGTTACGCTGTATTGCAGAAAAAAAACGCAACGCGATTGGGGACCTTTCACCGCCGCGTTTTTCAAGTACAATCTGTAAGACATTTCATGCCACAGGCACGGGTAAAGGCGCTTATCATAGCTGCGAACTGAGCGATAGCTGAACAGACTAATGAACTTAGAACAGATAAACGAACTCACCGCGCAAGATATGGCGGACGTCAATGCGACAATACTTGACCAACTGAACTCAGATGTGTCCCTTATCAACCAGTTGGGTTACTACATTATCAACGGCGGAGGTAAACGCATCCGCCCAATGATTGCCGTTTTAGCCGCGCGGGCAATCAACGACTATGCGGGTAAACAGCATATTACCGTGGCAGCACTGATTGAATTTATTCATACGGCCACACTGCTGCACGACGACGTGGTAGACGAATCCGATATGCGCCGTGGCAAAGCCACCGCCAACGCCGCGTTTGGCAACGCGGCCAGCGTGCTGGTCGGTGACTTTATCTACACTCGCGCTTTCCAGATGATGACGAGCCTCGGCTCGTTAAAGGTGCTGGCGCTAATGTCAGAGGCGGTCAACGTCATCGCCGAAGGGGAAGTGTTGCAGCTGATGAACTGTAATGACCCGGATATCACCGAAGAGAGTTACATGCGGGTGATCTACAGCAAAACGGCGCGTCTGTTCGAAGCGGCAGCACAGTCCTCTGCCATTCTGGCCGGTGCCACCGCATCCCAGGAGCAGGCTCTACAGGATTACGGTCGTTATATCGGCACCGCATTCCAGCTGATTGACGATCTGCTTGATTACAGTGCTGATGGCGATACCTTGGGTAAAAACGTCGGGGATGACCTGAGTGAAGGGAAACCTACCCTGCCGTTGCTGCACGCGATGCGCAATGGAACGCCGGAACAGGCCAGCCTGATCCGCACGGCTATTGAAGAAGGTAATGGACGCCACTTACTGGAAACCGTTCTGGAAACAATGAATCAATGCGGTTCTCTGGAGTGGACGCGCAATGCGGCTGAACAGGAAGCGGATAAAGCGATTGCCGCGCTGAAGGTACTGCCGGAGTCACCGTGGCGATCCGCGCTGGAAGCGCTGGCGCATATGTCGGTCCAGCGTACTTTCTGATAGTAAAATCTCAAGTGAAGCCTGGTACAGCGCCTGGCTTCCTTATTTTACCGCTCCCCTCCCCCTGCTCAATTTCCTGAGCGCTATCAAAACATTCTGAAACAACAACACGCAGTTACCTGAACTTTGCGCATCCTTACGCAAAATAAAGTTTACCTCTGGAATTAACTGGAATTTAGTGGAACTAAAGTGTTATAAAAATCCGGTCAAACCCAGATGTGACTGGTTTTTTATGAAGGGAGATCGGCAAAAAGCTGGTGAACAACGTAGATCACTGACCGCTGTTTTTAAAAAAGTGCTCAAGGAGGATAAGCACGTGAAATATAATCGACAAGACTGGCACCCCGCCGACATTATCGCCGCCTTGCGTAAAAAAGGCACCACGCTTGCAGCACAATCACGACAGGCAGGCTTGAGTTCATCCACCTTAGCCAACGCATTATGCCGTCCGTGGCCGAAAGGCGAATGGATAATCGCGCGAGCGTTAGATATTCATCCATCCAAGATCTGGCCAAGTCGTTACTTTGATATGAAGACCCACCGTCTTATCGACCGCCATGAGCGGACTCCCCGATAAAAAAAGGCCGGTATCACTACCGGCCCTTTTTACTTAGCGAAATGATTACTCTTCGCCGCTGATCCGCTGGATATTTGCCCCGAGGGCTATCAGCTTATCTTCAATATGTTCATATCCACGGTCGATGTGGTAAATGCGATCCACCACCGTGACCCCTTCAGCAATACACCCCGCCAGTACCAGGCTGGCAGAGGCACGCAGATCGGTCGCCATAACCTGTGCGCTGGAAAGCTTCTCTACGCCATGGCAGATCAGCGTATGGCTTTCAATTTCGGCGTGCGCACCCATGCGGGCCAACTCTGGTACATGCATAAAGCGGTTTTCGAAGATGGTTTCAGTAATCACCCCCGTGCCTTCAGCCACCAGATTCAACAGGCTGAACTGAGCCTGCATATCGGTTGGGAAGCCGGGATGCGGTGCCGTGCGCAGACTGACCGCCTTCGGGCGTTTACCGTGCATGTCCAGGCTTACCCAGTCATCGCCGACCTCAATTTCCGCCCCGGCTTCGCGTAGCTTGGCCAGCACCGCATCCAGCGTGTCGGGCTGCGCCGCGCGGCAGATAACTTTACCGCCGGAAATCGCACCTGCCACCAGGAAAGTACCGGTTTCAATACGGTCAGGGAGCACGCGATAAACACCGCCACCGAGGCGCTCAACGCCTTCAATAGTGATGCGGTCACTGCCGGCTCCGGAGATTTTCGCGCCGAGGGTGTTAAGGAAGTTGGCGGTATCAACAATTTCCGGCTCACGCGCGGCATTTTCGATAACGGTGGTGCCCGTAGCCAGCGTTGCCGCACTCATAATGGTGACGGTTGCCCCAACGCTGACCTTATCCATAACGATATGCGCCCCCTTCAGGCGACCATCGACAGACGCTTTAACGTAACCTTCTTCCAGCTTGATCTCGGCACCAAGCTGCTCAAGACCGGTAATATGCAGATCGACCGGTCGGGCGCCGATAGCGCAACCGCCGGGAAGCGAGACCTGTCCCTGCCCAAAACGTGCCACCAGTGGACCCAATGCCCAAATGGAGGCGCGCATGGTTTTCACCAGCTCATAAGGGGCGCAGTAGATATCGACTTTGCTGGCATCCAGGTACACAGAACCATTTCGTTCAGCCTTCACGCCAAGCTGGCTGAGGAGCTTCATCGTGGTATCGATATCTTTCAGTTTTGGAACATTCTGGATCTCTACCGGCTCTTCAGCCAGCAGAGCAGCGAACAGGATCGGTAATGCGGCATTTTTAGCACCGGAAATTGTGACTTCACCACTCAGCCGGGTCGGACCCTGTACACGAAATTTATCCATTGCAACTACTCTCTGTTGTCAGACAATAAATCTGCTGTGCAGCCCCTCACCACAAAGCGCGTGGTGAAATCTGCGCAGCTTAAAAACCGTTTAGCTTACGGTCACGCGCCCATTCTTCAGGGGTATAGGTCTTGATAGAAACCGCATGAATACGGTTATCGGCAATATAAGCCATCAGGGGAGCATAGACCGTCTGCTGCTTCTTAACGCGGCTCAGCTCGCCGAAAAGTTCACCGACAGCGATGACCTGAAAATGGCTGCCATCGCCGCTCACGTGGACTTCCTGCAACGGTAACGCGCTCATTAGCACGGACTGAATTTCACTATTTTCCATGAGGCTTCAAATTTCACTTGATAATAAACAGGCGTACATCTTAGTGGAATCTGCCCTACTCTTAAACAAACAAAAAATGTCGGAGGCATAAGAAAAAGGCTAAATCAGGGTCCACAACAGGATGGGCGCGGCACATCATAAAGGGCCAGAACGGCCCTTAGGGAATGAAAGGTAATAAAGTCAATATGTTCCCGCCTTTCACACGGCGAGCGGCGCTCAACAGATCCCTAATCGCTGCTGCTGATAATTTTTTGCAGGTTATAAAGGGCGATCAGCGAGTTCAACCTGTCATTGATACCGGTAAAACGCGGATTTCTGCCGTGCAAGATAGCAATTTGACGCAGATGGACCAATAACGCCAGCCCTCCAGAGTCGACGCGTTCCAGCCCGGAAACATCGATACTCTCCACGTGCTCCATCACCTGCTCACGCTGCTGCCACAATGGCAGTAGCGTTTCACGCTCCAGCTCACCGATGAGACAAAGCTGCCCCGCCTTCATCTCCCAGCGCAGTTGATCGCTCATTATGACTGTTTGTCCAGCGTGACGGGCTGCTGTGCATTGGACTTCAGCCGTTCGGTTAAGCCATCAATCCCTTTCTGACGCAGAAGATCGCTCCACTCATTCTGCTTAGTGGTGATCATACTCACCCCTTCGGCGATCATGTCATACGCCTGCCAGTGGCCGTTAACGCTGTTTTTACGCCATTGGAAGTCCAGACGCACCGGCGGGCGGCCGTTAGGATCGATGATAGTGACGCGGATAGCGATAATATTCGCCCCATCAATCGGCTGCTCTGGCGCAATTTGATAGGTCTGGCCACTGTACATCGCCAGGGCCTGGCCATAGGCCTGAACCAGATAGTCGTTGAAGGCGTTGAAATAGGCATCACGCTGCGCAGGAGTGGCATCTTTATAGTAACGCCCCAACACCAGTGCACCTGCGTATTTTACCTGTACGTAAGGCAGCAGCTCCTCGCGCACAATCTGACGCAGGTAATCAGGATTTTTCCTGATAGCAGGTTGTTCATCCTTAAGACGAGTGAAGGTTTTGGCTGCAGCTTCATCCATCAGCTTGTAAGGATTAGTCTGGTCAGCGGCGGCATTCACCGCTAAGGGTGCCAAAACCAGCATCGCTACCATGAGTAAACGTTTAAACATTATTTTCCCTCTTCTGGATTATTCGCTGCTTCAGGGGCTGGCTGCCCCTGAACGGGCTTATCACCTGCAGCAGGTGGATTCTTTACATCACCGTTGCCGCTCTTGTAAAGAAACTGGCCGATGAGATCTTCCAATACCATCGCAGACTTGGTGTCCTGAATAGTACCGCCATCTTTCAGTATAGCGGTTCCCATTTCCGGATCGTCAAAGCCGATATTCAGCGCCAGATACTGCTCCCCCAGCAGGCCGGAGGTGCGCACCGCCAGCGAGCTGGTATCGGGGATGTTGTTGTACCGATCGTCAATATCCATGCTAACCTTGGGCGAGTAGTTTTTTGCATCGAGCGTAATGTCCGATACGCGGCCAATGACCACCCCGCCGACTTTTACCGGAGAACCCGGCTTTAATCCACCCACGTTATCGAAGGTCGCATACAGCTTCCAGGTCGTCACGCTGCCGAGTGATTTGAGATCGGTCACGCGCAGACAGAGAAAAATAATTGCGCAGAGCGCTAACAGTAAAAAGGCACCTACCCAAATTTCACTTTTTTTTGTTTGCATTGCTTAGTTCCCAAACATCAGTGCCGTAAGCACAAAATCCAGACCAAGTACTGCCAGTGAAGCATGTACTACAGTACGCGTTGTTGCCCGACTTATCCCTTCAGACGTCGGAATGGCATCGTAGCCGTTGAACAGCGCAATCCATGTCACGGTCAGCGCAAATACGGCGCTTTTTATCGTACAGTTGATAATATCAGTGCGCAGATCGACCGCATTCTGCATCGCAGACCAGAAAAACCCCGGATCGATGCCTTTCCAGCTCACGCCAACCAGCGCCCCACCCAGAATACCCACCGCGACAAAGATTAATGTCAGCAGCGGCATGCTGATGAATCCGGCCCAGAAGCGCGGCGAGATAATACGCCGCAACGGGTCAACCGCCATCATTTCCATGCTGGAAAGCTGTTCGGTGGCTTTCATCAAACCAATTTCAGCCGTCAGCGCCGATCCGGCTCGCCCGGCGAACAGCAGTGCCGTCACCACCGGGCCCAGCTCACGCAGTAACGACAGCGCCACCATCATGCCGAGACTGGTTTCAGCGCTGTAGGTTTTCAGGACCAGGTAGCCCTGCAGGCCCAGCACCATACCGATAAACAGTCCAGAAACCACGACGATCAGCAGCGATAACACACCGATGCTATACAGCTGTTTCACCAGCAGCGGCGCATGCTTGCGAAAGCGCGGAATGCCAAACAACGCATGGAACAACATTAATCCGGCGCGACCAAAGGAGGCGCAGAAATTAATTCCCTGACGCCCTAATGACGCCAGCGCTTGTAAAAACATCAGTGTGTTAACTCCCAGAGCCGACTAAATCTTGCAAATAATCCCCAGCGGGGAAGCGGAATGGCACCGGCCCGTCGGCAATCCCATCGATAAACTGACGCACGCGGGCATCGTCATTTTTACGCAGCTCGGGTGCCGTTCCCTGCGCGATCACTTTCTGCCCGGCAATAATATAGGCGTAATCGGCAATGCTCAGCACCTCAGGCACATCGTGAGAAACGACGATGCAGGTCACGCCTAAAGAATGATTGAGTTCGTCGATAAGCTTAACCAATACGCCCATGGTGATCGGGTCCTGGCCAACAAAAGGCTCGTCGAACATAATCAGATCCGGCTCCAGCGCGATCGCCCGCGCCAGCGCCGCGCGCCGCGCCATACCGCCAGACAGCTCGGCAGGTTTGAGATTGGCCGCGCCGCGCAGCCCAACGGCCTCCAGCTTCATTAAGACCGTGCTACGCAGCAAGGGGGCCGGCAAGCGAGTGTGCTCACGCAGCGGCCAGGCCACATTGTCGAATACGCTGAGATCGGTGAACAGCGCTCCCGACTGGAACAGCATGCTCATTTTTTTTCGCGCTTCGTACAGCGCGGAACGGGAAAGTGTTGGAATATTTTGGCCGTTGAACCATATTTCTCCGCTATCAGGCGGGATCTGCCCACCGATTAAGCGTAGCAGCGTGGTTTTTCCAATCCCGGAAGGACCCATGATAGCAGTGACTTTTCCTTTCGGCACCGTAAGAGATATGTTATCGAAAATCGACCGATTGCCGCGGGAAAAGCTGACGCCCCGGACGTCCACCAGATTCGTTCCCGTCTGGCTCATAGTTACCTCGACCCTTATTCTTAGCGATTAATTTACCCCCGATGGTAACGTATTACCCCAGGTGATGAACACTTTTACAGAAACTTACCGCATAAGATGTACCTTGAGTTGCCATAAGTTTTACTTTTTGCTTAGACACCGTCAAAATCACTGCCACCAAAATGACCGTAATCTGTGTGGTATACGGCAGCCGTCGATTATACCCGAATTAAAAGGACATCCATGCTCGTTGCTACAGCACTATTGATTATCGGTTTAGTCTTACTGGTTTACGGTGCCGACCGTCTGGTGTTCAGCGCAGCTATTTTATGCCGCTCTCTGGGTATCCCTCCCCTGATTATCGGCATGACCGTGGTGGGAATCGGAACCTCGTTACCGGAAATGATTGTCTCTTTCTCTGCCGCCACACGCGGGCAGATGGATATCGCCATCGGAACGGCATTGGGATCAAATATCACGAATATTTTGTTGATCCTCGGAGGTGCGGCTCTGCTGCACCCGTTGACGGTGCATTCTAATTTGATTCGCCGCGAACTGCCGCTAATGCTGCTGGTAACCCTGTTATGTGGATTTATCCTGTTTGATAACCAGCTGAGCCGCGGTGATGGCCTGGCGCTGATCGCGATAGCGGTTATCTACCTGCTGTTTATTATTAAAATCGCCCGCCGTGCAGAGCACGAAAATAATGATTCGTTTACCCGCGAACAGCTCGCCGAACTGCCGCGCGATGATAAAGGCAACACGGTTGCCTTTCTGTGGTTAGCGGTTGCGCTGATCGTACTGCCGATGTCGACAAGCATGGTGATCGATAACGCCACGGTGATCGCCGACTACCTTGGGGTCAGCGAACTGGTTATCGGACTGACGATTATTTCTGTCGGCACCAGCCTGCCTGAGCTGGCTACGGTGATTGCCGGGGCGCTGAAAGGCGAAGATGATATCGCTATCGGCAACCTGATCGGGTCTAATATTTATAATTTGGCTATCGTGCTGGGCATTCCGGCATTATTACATCCCGGCACCTTCTATGCTGCGGCTTTCGCCCGTGACTACTGGGTCATGCTCGGTGTCAGCGCAGCGTTTACGCTGATCTGTTTGCAGCGTAGTCGCCGCATAGGACGGCTGGCAGGCGCGCTGCTGCTGTGCGGATTTATCTTTTGGGTGGGCATACTCTACCAATGCCCCTCAGTGACCTTCTGGTAAAAGGACTCAAGAATGATGACGCATCTCGCTAGCGAAAGCGACTTTGATTTTCAACAGGCTGGGAAAGAGGTACTGCGGATTGAACGTGAAGGGCTGGAACAGCTCGATCGGTACATCAATGACGATTTTACCCAGACCTGCAATCTGATTTATCGCTGTCGCGGCAAGGTCGTCGTCATGGGAATGGGCAAATCAGGACACATAGGTAAAAAAATTGCCGCCACCTTTGCCAGTACCGGAACGCCCGCTTTTTTTGTCCATCCCGCTGAAGCCAGCCACGGCGATTTGGGCATGGTTGCCCCAGACGATGTGGTGATTGCCATTTCCAATTCCGGCGAGTCTTCAGAGATTTTGGCACTGATCCCGGTGCTGAAGCGGCGGCATGTGACATTAATCTGCCTCTCCAGCCGGCCAGACAGCTCAATGGGGCGCGCCGCAGATATCCATCTGTGTGTTAAAGTCCCGCAAGAGGCCTGCCCGCTCGGCCTGGCACCGACCACCAGCACGACCGCCACGCTGGTCATGGGGGATGCGCTCGCCGTTGCGCTTTTAAAAGCGCGAGGTTTTACCCAAGAAGACTTTGCGCTTTCCCATCCCGGTGGCGCGCTGGGGCGCAAGCTGCTACTGCGCGTTGATGATATCATGCACTGCGGCAACGATATGCCACACGTTGGCCGCGATGCTTCACTGCGTGATGCCCTGCTTGAGATCACGCAAAAGAACATGGGGATGACGGTTATTTGCGACGATTCGATGCGAATAGAAGGTATCTTCACCGATGGTGATTTACGCCGCGTCTTTGATATGGGCATTAATATTCAGCACGCCAGTATCGAAAGCGTGATGACCCCAGGCGGCATTCGCGTCCGGCCTGGCACGCTGGCAGTGGATGCACTGAACCTGATGCAAACCCGGAATATTACCTGCGTCATGGTCGCTGAGAACGATCGGCTACTTGGCGTGATCCATATGCACGACATGCTGCGCGCTGGCGTAGTTTAATCAAGGAAGCGAAGAATAATGAGTCATCCAGCAACGACCGCCGACACCTGTTACGGGCCGGTAAACCACCAGGTGCTCGCCAAAGCACAGCACATTAAACTGTTAATCTGCGATGTGGACGGCGTGATGTCGGACGGCGTGATTTATCAGGGTAACAACGGCGAAGAGCTCAAAGGCTTTAACGTGCGCGACGGCTACGGTATTCGCTGCCTGCTGACGTCGGGAATAGAAGTGGCCATTATTACCGGGCGCAAAGCCAAACTGCTGGAGGATCGCTGCGCCACGCTGGGAATTACCCATCTTTATCAAGGGCAGTCAGATAAGCTTTTGGCCTTCCGTGAACTTCTGGATACACTGGCACTCGACGCTCACCAGGTGGCTTACATTGGTGACGACCTTATCGACTGGCCGGTTATGGCCGAGGTGGGTCTGAGCGTGACGGTTGCAGATGCGCATCCCATCCTCCTGCCCCGCGCTGACTACGTGACGCGGATCGCCGGTGGGCGAGGAGCGGTGCGCGAAATTTGTGACCTGATTTTAATGGCACAAGGTAAGTTTGAAACGGCTATAGGGCAGTCTGTATGAGCAAAACAAGACGCTGGATGACGCTAATACTGGCGGCGATCGCGATAGTATTAATTGGTTGGAACCTGACGGGCAATGACGGTGGTCAAGATACCGCAACCAGCGGTGAAAATGAACCGACGTATATGAGCGACAATTCACATACGTTGATCTACAGCCCCACGGGCGTCATCAGTTATAAGCTGGTTTCTGACAAAGCGACCTATTACGCTACCGATGCGGTAAGCTGGTTTGATAACCCGGTGCTGACGACATACGATGAGAATAAGGTGCCGTCCTGGTCGGTCCGTGCTGATAAAGCCAAACTCACTAACGATCGGATGTTGTATCTCTACGGGCATGTGCAGGTGGATAGCCTGACTCAGGATGCACAGCTTGAGCGGATTAAAACGGACAACGCGCAGGTTAACCTGACGACCCAAGATGTCACTTCAGAGGATCGGGTAACGCTTTATGGCCGGAGCTTTAACTCTACCGGCATGAAGATGCGTGGAAATTTGCGGAACAAAACTGCCGAGTTGATTGAAAAGGTCAAAACATCTTATGAAATTCAAAATGAACAACAGCATTAAACTCCTGACGGCCAGCCTGTTGCTGGCGATTAGCGTTCCGGTACTGGCGCTGACCGACGACTCCAGCAAACCCGTCAACGTAGATTCAGAGAACCAGGCGCTGGATATGCAGGGTAACGTGGCAACCTTCACGGGCAAGGTGGTGGTGACCCAGGGCAGCATCAAAATCACGGCGGACAAAGTGGTGGTGACGCGTCCGGGCGGCGACAGTAAAAAAACCATCGTGGACGCCTATGGGAATCCTGCAACGTTTTACCAAATGCAGGATAACGGTAAACCGGTTCAGGGCCATGCTCAGAAAATGCATTATGAGTTGGCAAAAGATTTGGTCGAGTTAACCGGCGGCGCCTATCTCGAACAGCTCGACAGCAATGTGAAGGGCGATCGCATTACTTACCTGGTTAAAGAGCAGAAAATGCAGGCCTTCGGTAACACCGGCAAACGCGTTACCACGGTGCTGGTGCCATCACAGCTGCAGGACAAAAACTCACCGTCCAACGGTCAGAAGAAGAGTAATTAACAAATATGGCAACCTTAATTGCAGAAAACCTGGCGAAGGCCTACAAGGGCCGCCGTGTGGTTGAAGATGTCAGCCTGCAGGTTAAGTCTGGCGAAATCGTTGGCCTGCTTGGCCCTAACGGGGCGGGCAAAACAACAACATTTTATATGGTTGTAGGCATCGTGCCGCGCGACGCGGGGCGCATCGTGATTGATGACGAGGATATCAGCATTCTGCCGCTGCACGCGCGCGCGCGCCGGGGGATCGGCTATCTACCGCAGGAAGCCTCTATTTTTCGTCGTCTTAGCGTTTACGACAATTTGATGGCGGTCCTGCAAATCCGTGAAGATCTCACCAAAGAACAACACGAAGATCGCGCGAACGAACTGCTGGCAGAGTTCAATATTGAGCACCTGCGCAACAGCCTGGGCCAGGCGCTGTCTGGGGGAGAGCGCCGCCGTGTGGAAATTGCCCGCGCGCTGGCCGCCAATCCGAAGTTTATCCTGTTAGATGAGCCTTTCGCCGGAGTCGACCCAATCTCCGTTATTGATATAAAAAAAATTATTGAACATCTGCGTGACAGCGGCCTGGGCGTACTGATCACTGACCATAACGTCCGTGAGACGCTGGCGGTCTGTGAACGTGCCTATATCGTCAGCCAGGGGCACTTAATCGCCCACGGTACACCGGAAGCGGTCCTGGCCGATGAGCAGGTGAAGCGTGTCTATTTAGGTGAAGAGTTCAGACTCTGATAAGGTGTTCACCTTAGGTACGATTTCTGGGGAATAAGCATCCTGAATATGAAGCAAGGTTTACAACTCCGGCTAAGCCAACAGCTTGCCATGACGCCACAGTTGCAGCAGGCCATTCGCCTGTTGCAGCTCTCGACGCTTGAACTACAACAAGAAATTCAGCTGGCGCTGGAAAGTAACCCGTTGCTTGAACAGACCGATCTTCATGAAGAGGTCGACAGCCGCGAATATCAGGAAACCGAGGCGCTGGATACCAGGGAAGCGCTGGAACAGAAGGATATGCCGGAAGAGCTGCCGCTGGATGCCACCTGGGATGAGATCTACACGGCGGGTACGCCTTCTGGAACGGGCACTGACTATCATGACGATGAACTGCCCGTCTACCAGGGGGAAACCACGCAGACGCTACAGGATTATCTGATGTGGCAGGTCGAGCTGACGCCCTTTAGCGATACCGACCGGGCGATTGCAACGTCGATTGTCGATGCCGTTGATGATACCGGCTATCTGACGATTTCACTGGAGGAAATCCTCGACAGCATGGGTAACGACGAGCTGGCACCCGATGAAATCGAAGCGGTGCTCAAGCGCGTGCAGCGTTTTGATCCCATCGGCGTCTGCGCCCGCGATCTGCGCGATTGCCTGCTGGTGCAGCTATCGCAATTCGCCCATGACTATCCTTTCCTCAAAGAGGCGCGCCTGATTGTCAGCGAGCATCTCGATCTGCTGGCAAACCACGATTTTCGCAGCCTGATGCGCGTCACGCGCCTGAAAGAAGACGTGCTGAAAAGCGCGATGCAGCTGATCCAGACGCTCGACCCCAGGCCCGGTCAGTCGATTAATACACAGGAACCTGAGTATGTCATCCCTGACGTATTGGTGCGTAAAATCAGCAATCGCTGGGCGGTTGAGCTCAATGCTGACAGCGTGCCACGCCTGAAAATCAATCAGCATTACGCTTCTCTTGGCTCAAGTTCGCGCAATGATAGCGACTCGCAGTTTATCCGCAGTAACCTGCAGGAGGCGAAGTGGCTGATCAAAAGCCTGGAAAGCCGGAACGATACCCTGCTGAAAGTGACCCGCTGCATCGTTGATCGGCAGCAGGCTTTTTTTGAGCAGGGTGAAGAGTTTATGCGCCCGATGGTGCTGGCAGATATCGCCAGCGCGGTCGAGATGCACGAGTCAACGATTTCGCGTGTCACCACGCAAAAGTACCTGCACAGCCCGCGCGGTATTTTTGAACTCAAGTATTTTTTCTCCAGCCACGTCAACACGGAAGGCGGAGGCGAAGCTTCGTCTACGGCCATTCGTGCGCTGGTGAAAAAATTAGTCTCGGCGGAAAACCCCGCCAAACCGTTAAGCGACAGCAAGCTCACCTCCATGCTTTCCGAACAGGGAATTATGGTCGCCAGGCGTACTGTGGCAAAATACCGAGAGTCTTTATCCATCCCGCCATCAAACCAACGTAAACAGCTGGTCTGAACGAACAGAGAAGGAAGACACTATGCAGCTCAATATCACTGGACAACACGTTGAAATCACTGAACCACTGCGCGAGTTTGTTACCGCTAAATTTGCCAAGCTGGAACACTATTTTGACCGGATTAACCAAGTCTATATTGTTTTAAAAGTGGAAAAAGTGACGCAAATTGCAGACGCCACGCTGCATGTAAACGGCGGAGAGCTGCATGCCACCTCGGAAGAAAAAGATATGTACGCGGCAATTGACGGCCTCATTGATAAACTGACGCGTCAGCTAAATAAACATAAAGACAAGCTAAAACAACACTAAATTTCACTAAGCACCGAGTGATCTTTTAGCGCCAGGATAGGGGTTCAGGTAGAAATAATTTGACGGTCCGTTCGCTGTTCACAAGACGGACCGTCACTCTTTAATGAATATTAACCTATTGATTTAAAGCGACTAAAACGCCATTCGCCCGTGGAAGTGAATAAGTAAGTGAAACTATGATGAACAATGATCTAAAACTGGAACTGGGCTCAGTGTTAAGCGTCTGCTGCACGCGTAATGATGTACATTGCCAGAGCAAAAAACGCGCACTGGAAATTATCAGCGAACTGGCGGCTAAACAGCTCAACCTGCCACAACAGATAATTTTTGATGCTATTCTGACGCGCGAAAGAATGGGCAGTACCGGTATCGGTAATGGCATTGCCATCCCGCACGGCAAGCTGGAAGAAGATACTCTGCGCGCCGTAGGCGTCTTTATTCGCCTTGAAAGTCCTATTGCTTTTGATGCCATTGATAATCAGCCGGTGGATCTACTGTTCGCTCTGCTGGTGCCGGCAGATCAGTGCAAGACGCACCTGCACACGCTTTCTCTGGTAGCCAAACGTCTGGCAGATAAAACCGTGCTGCGCCGTCTACGCGCCGCCCGGAGTGATGAAGAGCTATATCAAATCATCACGGAAGATCACCTTGACACGTAACTGCAAGATGATGCTGCCAAAATCATGGCTGTAACGATTAAGCCGACGGCAGAACGGCATAGGGCGAACAATATCAACGCTGTTGTTACCCGTATATCTTGTAGAGACAAAGGTCCGGCGGTATTGGGATTGAACAGTAAATGTTGTTGCAACTTCAGGCACAAAGGTGCAAACGGCTAAACCGGGGGAAAAGAAATGGTGCTGATGATCGTTAGCGGTCGTTCAGGCTCAGGAAAATCAGTGGCGCTGCGAGCCCTTGAGGATATGGGCTTCTACTGCGTGGATAACCTCCCGGTAGTCTTGCTGCCCGATCTGGCGCATTCGCTGGCGGAACGCAACATGTCGGCTGCGGTAAGCATTGACGTGCGCAACATGCCGGAGTCTCCGGAAGTATTCGAAAATGCCCTGACCAGCCTGCCCGATAGCTTCTCGCCGCAGCTGCTGTTTCTTGATGCCGATCGCAATACCCTAATCCGACGTTACAGCGATACCCGCCGTCTCCATCCTCTTTCCAGCAAAAATTTGTCGCTGGAAAGTGCTATCGATGAAGAAAACGTTCTGCTGGAGCCGCTACGCTCCCGCGCCGACCTGATTATTGATACCTCTGAAATGTCGGTCCATGAGCTGGCAGAAATGCTGCGTACCCGCCTGCTGGGCAAGCGTGAACGCGAACTGACGATGGTATTCGAGTCTTTTGGCTTCAAGCATGGCATCCCCATCGATGCCGATTACGTCTTTGACGTCCGTTTCTTACCCAACCCGCACTGGGACCCGAAGCTGCGTCCGATGACCGGTCTCGATCGCCCCGTTGCCGCCTTCCTCGATCGTCACACTGAAGTCCATAATTTCATTTATCAGACGCGCAGTTATCTGGAGCTGTGGCTGCCGATGCTGGAAACCAATAATCGCAGCTATCTTACCGTGGCCATAGGCTGTACCGGTGGCAAACACCGCTCGGTGTACATTGCAGAGCAGCTGGCAGACTATTTCCGTTCGCGCGGTAAAAACGTGCAGTCTCGTCATCGTACGCTGGAAAAACGCAGATCATGAGCATAAAACAAACGGTTGAGATAAAAAATAAGTTAGGCATGCACGCCCGCCCAGCGATGAAGCTGTTCGAGTTGGTACAAAGCTTTGATGCTGAAGTGCTGCTGCGCAACGAGAGCGGTACTGAAGCTGAAGCGAGCAGCGTGATCGCCCTGCTGATGCTTGACTCGGCTAAAGGTGGCCATATTGAGGTGGAGGCCAGCGGGCCGGAGGAAGAAAAAGCACTGGCTGCGGTGGTTGACCTGTTTAACGCAGGCTTTGACGAAGAGTGATCCGAAAATAAGCGGCTGGCATTTTTCAGTCAGCCTTCTCGCTACAGCGCTTCTACATGACAGCGATAATTTTCATCGCAATTTATGTTGCCGCAAAAAATCCTCCCCGCCTAACTGGCGCATTTGACGTAGGATCCATTGCTGGCGCTGGCGCACATAAGCAGACGGCGCATCGGCTCTGAAAAGCACGGGGTTAGGCAAAACAGCCGCCAACAGCGCCGCCTCAGAAGCCGTCAGACGGCCGGCAGGCTTATGGAAATAACGCTGCGCCGCCGCCTCCACGCCGAAAATGCCATTGCCCATTTCAGCAACGTTAAGATAAACGGTAAGAATACGGCGTTTGCTCCAGACGGTCTCAATGCCCAGCGTCAATCCGGCTTCCAGCCCTTTACGAACCCAGCTGCGCCCATCCCACAGGAAGACATTTTTCGCCGTTTGCTGCGATAACGTCGAAGCACCACGCATAGCTTTTTTCTTGCCCTCACCGTCCAGAACCGACTGAATGGCCACAACGTCAAATCCCCAATGAGTGGGGAAATGCTGATCTTCGGAGGCAATCACCGCCAGCGCCATCCACGGAGAAATTTCCGGCATCCCCACCCAATCAGAGTGAGCAATATAACGGAAGTCGCCGCTAAACCAGGCTCCCAGCTGGCGCTCCGCCATAACGGCAGAAAACGGTATCGGTACAAAGGCAAAAATCACTATGCCGCTTAGCCACAGGCCCACCATGCCCAGCAACAAACGGAAGAACCAGGTCTTAATGCGTGCCAGCCTGCTATTTTGACGGCGGCTCATAAACCAGGGCTCCATAAATTTGGTTCAGCATAAGAATACAACAGGATTTCTCCATAAAGTTTAGTTAATCTGTTCCCGCCGGAATCGGTTCCATAAAGACCCCTTATTGGGCTAAAAACCATAATTTGACGGCATAATGGCCGAGCGCACCACATGCAATTGATTTAAATATCTTATGATTAAAGGTATTGCATCAATGTAAACTGACAATTTTTGAAATAACTTCATACTGTTTTTTTCATTATGCTACTTATTTTGTTATGCAAAGGTACTGCTCAGAGAGCTTCAACACCATCACAGACTCAGCTTTTAAATTTTTCTCACTCACTATCGGATAATTTGTACCAGCTGAAGTCAAATTTATTCAGATATTACTTAAAAAAACAGGGTAAAACTAATAAAAACATAAAGTTAAGACGGAATTATGTTACTTTTAAAAAGTTAAGTTCAGCTGCGGTGAGAAACCCTTTCATGTTACGTGTTCCCCCTAATAGTCTTGGTCAAATAAAATACAGAAGCGCTTAAAAAACAAGCAACCTGACGCGTAAACTGATTCCGTGCTTGACTATATGTTCAAATTCGGGTCTCCTGTTGACAAACACCGTTCAACATCACACATTTTAATGAATCTGGTAACATGTGATTCAGAATTTGCTAAGGTAGTGAACAGACGTTTTGAGTTTTACCCAATACCAAACCTGTGCTCCCGACGAGACCTATCAGAACAGCACAGGTTACCAATTTCCCTGGTGTTGGCGCAGTCTTCGCGCACCCCGGCTTCGGTCGGGGTCATTTTTTTTCAGCGTCTGTTACCCATTGCCGCAAAACTTCCATATCATTCCGCCATTCGAGTTTGAGTTCATCGATCCACTCCTGAACGTTGTCCCACCATGCCGGCAGTTCCGGGCTTTGGATCTGTTTTGCCACCTGTTGCAAATGCATCAGCCCGACAGAACCCGCCGCCCCCTTAATCTTGTGCCCTTCTTCCGCAATGCCCTTCTGATCGCGAGCCATCATATTTGAATCCAGTACCGCCAGATATCCAGGCATCATCTGCTCAAACATCGCCAGACTCTGATGGATTAAACTGGGGCCGACCAGTTCCATATACTGTTCCAGCATGGGTAAATCGAGTAGCGCCCGCTCTTTTTCTCCCATGCTAAGCTCGGGGGCCGCCGGAAAGTCCTCTGTCTGAAAGTCCCAGTATTTCTTGATCATTGCCGTCAGCGCAGGAACGGCCAGCGGCTTGCTCAGGACGTCATCCATACCCGCATCCAGATATTCCCGCCTGTCCTTCAGCACGTTAGCCGTCAGCGCCACCAGCGGTGGCAGCTGTGCATGGGGATAACGCTGATGAATAGCGCGTGCCACATCCAGTCCGGTCATATCCGGTAGCTGGATATCCAGCAGCACCAGGTCGAATTCATCCGGCTCAAACATGTTCAGCGCATCCTGGCCGGTCATCGCCACCTCTACGCTGTTGCCCAGCTTTTCCAATACCGAACGGGCGACCACGACATTCAGCTCAATATCCTCCACCAGCAGTACGTGCAGGGCCGGCAGCGGCATGTCATCTTCCGTTCGTGCGTCCTGTGAGGCCTCAGCGACACGCGGGGCGTTAAGCGTCAGTGAAAAACATGAGCCTTCACCGGGTGCGCCTGTAACGCTGATATCACCGCCCATGCTTTGAGCCAGGCGGCGAGAAACGGCCAGCCCAATGCCGGTGCCGGTGGCAGGTTTACCGCCGTGCCGATCTTTCACCTGGTAATACATGGCAAAAATTTTGTCCTGCTCGTCCTGCGGGATGCCAATACCGGAATCCTGAACATCAAAACGCAGGCACTCTTCGCTCTGATAGCCAACGCGCACCACAATTTCACCCTGCTGGGTAAATTTCACCGCATTACCAATCAGATTCCACAGGATCTGGCGCAGGCGGGTGCCATCGACCAGGATTTTTTGTGGCAGGGGTAACTGCGGCTCCAGCACGAACCGGAGTCCTTTGGGCTCGACCAGCAGCCCGGAGATATTTTCCAGGTCAGTAAGAAAGCTGGTGAAGTCCATCGGCTGGTTATCCAGCTGAACTTTGCGCCGCTCCATTTTGTCCATCTCGATCACATCATTAAAAATGTTGCCGAGGGTAATGGCCGACACATGGATAGTTTTAAGGTACTTAAGCTGTTCCGGGTCAAGATGGGTATCCAGCAGGATGCGGCTCAGACCGACAATGCCATTAAGCGGCGTACGCAGCTCGTGGCTGATCGTTGAGATAAAGGTCGTCTTTTCCCTACTGGCGTTCTCTAAAGCGTCCTGATAACGCTTACGCTCGGTTATATCGCGTCCGAAGCCCATCAGCCCGCTGCGTTTACCAACCCGGTCGTAATAGGGCACCTTACGGATTTCAAAACAGGCTTTGCGCCCGTCAGGATATTGCAGCCACTGCTCATAGGTGAGCGAAACATTGTGGTGGAATACTTTTTCGTCCGTTTCCAGCACTTTGGTGGCCGCAGCGTCGTCATACACTTCCCTGGGCGAGAGCCCAATCAACTGCCTTTCACTTTTGCCCGTCAGCAGCTCCATCGCCCGGTTGCAGCCGGAAAATTGACGATCGCTGTTGCGGTAGAACACCAGGTCTGGTGAGGCATCAAGAAAAGATCGCAGAAATGAGGATTGCTGTTCGAGTTCAATCTGCGCCTCTTCGCGACGCGCCATCTCATCTTTAAGCCGCGCCATCACCTGCAGGCGCTCCTCTTCAGCCTTGATGCGATCGGCAATCTCCTGATTTAAGCGGGTGATATTGCCCTGCATCTGCTGATTTAGCTCAAGATCGCGCTTACGCATCTCCTCCAGCTTATCCACCAGCCGCTCCAGCCGCTGACGCGACTCTTCCAGCTGTTCCACGACGACCGAAAGGAAATAGACCGCCCACGGAGTTATCAGCAGGCCGAAAAACACCGAACGTACCATATCAATGCTTTCAACATGACCGTGCAGCACCATCGTGACGGCCATTTGCACAATCATCGCCAGCACGACCAGCGCAGAAGCCAGCAGCAGTGAAAAACGGATCAGCCCCAGTTTTACCATCAAATCCACGTAGTACTGCGCTAACAAACGAATTTGTTTCATAAAAGATCCTTTTCAGCCTGATAGTAGCAATCATACCGGAATTGTTTAAAACACCAATGCGCCGTGCGATCTGCACAAAGCCACGGCCGTGCACGTTTATCGTGCATTCTGACTTGGCGCTGGCAGAATTATCGTCTGCATACGGGCGCGCAGCCCATCGAAGCGCAGTGGCACAAAGGACATGACCCGCAGCCATCCGATCGTGTTGCCGAGGGTGAGAAAGTGAAGCGAAAAACTATTGACTAAATTTTATAACTGCATAATCTGTAGGGCCGTTCCGAATTCAGCCCGGCTCATTCTGCCGACGCCGCTGGCCACCCGCGCCACCTTCAACTTCGCATATCGCATAACCATTCATATTTTATGAAATTTTAACCATTTCGCCTGTCATTAATATTTCTAATATTCTGACTCCTTTTTATTCAAAAACTCCACCACGGCAAATACAGTGCGTTCATGCGGCTTTACTCTCATTATCAGCATATTATGCCAGCGATCACCCCGGCACCAGCATGGTGCAGAGATTTGCTCCCTGCCCTATAGTGAGTCAGCTCACACTATCTAGCCCATCCGCCCCCCACACAACAGAGAATAAAGAGCTGATATATTCTTACATATCAAAACGATAACCCAACAAAAGCGCAAAAAGGCATAAGTAAAGCCGCTATTTGACCTGAGTAAGCTTTCCCGATAAGTTGGAAATTCGCCGGAAGCTTTTCTTATGGGCCAGTGTCTCGGCATATCTATGCAGCAAGACGATCCCCTCGTGATGCAAGTTATCACCCATTTGAGACCAGGATTTTAGCGAGCAGGTCATTAAAGGACGTTAAGATTTTGTCTGATAGTGACATGCCCGGAGTCACAGTGTCCGCATTCTAGCGGCAAGCAAATGATACAGAGCCTGAGGCAACACTCCGTTGCGCTCTGTGCCTGAAAAAATACAGGTAATGTCAAAAGAAGTTCAGGAGGCCCACGATGTCCAACTCAAAACCTTTCCCTTACGGCTTGTATGACCCATCGAAAGACAGCGACAGCTGCGGCGTGGGCTTCATTACGCGTAAGGATGGCGCACAAACCCATGAGGTGCTGGAAATGGCACACGGTGCCCTGTGCACAGTTCCGCACCGTGGGGGGATGTCAGCCGAAGGCGTGGGGGATGGAGCCGGGGTCAACGTGGACCTTTCGCTGCACTTCTTCCGTAAAATCACCGGGCAAGCGCTGGAAGCTGGGCGTTTTGGCGTGGGTAACTTTTTCGTGCCGAAGGACAGCACGCTGCGCGCCAACGCCGAGCGTCTGGTTGAAGAGACGCTGCACTCCTGTGACCTGAAGATTATTGCCCGGCGCGATATGCCGCTGGATAACGGCGTATTGCGTCCGGCAGCGGTCTCTTTCCAGCTGCCCATCGTGCAATGGATATTTGCTGCCCCTGACGATATCACCAGCCAGATTGATTTCGAGAAGCGCATTTATCGCGCCCTGCTGCAAATCGAAGCCCGCGCGTTTAGCGAAAGTGAATTCGGCGGACTCTACCCGCTGTCACTCTCCTCGCGTACCCAGGTGCTGAAAGCACGTCTGAACTCGAATGAAGTGATCCCGTATTTCAAGGACCTGACCGATCCCGATCATCAGGTACGCGGTCTGTTCTTCCACACGCGCTTCTCAACCAATACCGACCCGCATACCACCATGGCGCAGCCGTTCCGACTGATGGCGCACAACGGCGAGCTGAACACCGACCGTAAAAACCGTATTGCCGAAGCCGCGCTGGCGCTGGCGCGCGGTAAGAAAATCGTGCGTCCTAAGGGGCAATCGGACAGCTCGCGTCTTGATCAGAGCATCCACAGCCGCCTGATGGAAGACAATCTTGACCTGATCACCGCCGTGGTGTCCATGATGCCGCCCGCCTGGGAAAACGATCCGTCACTGTCGACGGAAGTGCGCGCCATGCTGGAGTATTTCTCCCTGTATGAAGAGAAAAATGACGGCCCGGCAGCGCTGATTTTCGGCAATGGCGAGGTGATCGGCGCGCGTCTCGACCGCCTCGGCCTGCGCCCACTGCGCTCGGTGGAAACCGCCGACTATATCGGCGCGATGTCGGAAGCAGGCCAGATCGCCTTCCCGCCCGAAAGCGTGCTGCGCCGTGGCCGTATCGAAGCGGGCGGTATGCTGTATTACGATCACCGCGAGAAGCGCAGCTACACCACGATTGAAGCGCTGGAAAAACTGGCGGCGGTGGCAGACTATCCTGCCCTGCTGGCGCAGTCCCGCGTGCTGTTGCAGGATCTGCCGGTGGTGCCGGCTGAGCAGCAGGGATCGCCGTTGCGTTACGGCGGCGATCTCAAAACCTGGCAGCGATTCGTGGCGTACTACTACAATCAGGAAAGCTTCAAGTTTATGATGGACCCGATGCTGACCACTGGCGCAGAGAAAATCTCCGCAATGGGTTACGGCAACGCCATCAACGCCCTGTCCGACCATGAAGGCGGCATGGCGCACTATTTCTCCCAGCGTTTTGCCCAGGTGACCAATCCCCCGCTGGATTCCATCCGTGAGGTTGACGGCATGACCCTGCGAGTTGCTCTTGGTGCCAAGCCGCATTTAGGTCGCAGCAAGGGCCAACAGATCGTCGTTCCCACGCCGATCCTGACGCACCTTGATATGCTGCAACTGCGTGAGCAGACCGTGGCGCCATATGCTCGCTTTGACATGCTCTATACGCCGGCGATCGGCAGCGATGCCGCAAGCCGCGCGGCCAATGCGGATGCACTGGAGCACGCCATTGATGACCTGGCGCAGCAGGTTGTCGACTTCGCCCGTGAACAGGGCGGCATCGCGGTGATCACCGACCGGCATCTCTCCAGCACGCGCGCCGCTATCCCGATGCTGCTGGTGGTGTCCGCCATTAACCAGCGCCTGGTGCAGGAAGGTCTGCGTCTGGACGTGTCGCTGGTGGTTGAAAGCGGCCAGAGCATCTCCTCCCACCATATCGCGGCGGCGCTGGGCTTTGGCGCTTCCGCTATCTATCCCCTGGGCGTGCAGATGCGCGCCGAAGAGAAGTATGGCGAGGGTGAAGGCGGCAATAAAGCCTTTAAGCGTTACGCTAAAGCCGCTGAGAAAGCCCTGATGAAAACCATGGGCAAAGTGGGCCTGTGTACCGTGGAGAGCTACAGCTGCGGCGAATTCTTTGAGCCGAACTTCCTGGATACTGAAGATCGCGTGCTGAAAAAGTATTTCCCTAACATCAAAACCCCGGTGGGCGGTGCGGGCTTTGCCTCTATCGCGCAGATGGCGGTTGACTGGCATCAGAGCGCGCTGCGCGTGCAGGGTGAAAGTGACGTTCCGCTGCTCGGCCTGTTCAAAGAACGGGCGGAAGGCGCAGGCCACTCCTACGGCACCATTGCGGTGCGTACCTTCATTGATATGACGGAGCAGCCTATTCGCTTTGCCGATACACCGCGTGAGGAGGATAACTTTATCCGCCTGATGACGCTGGCAAAACTGGATAATGCTTTTAATATCAAAACAAAATCCTTCGCCGACAGCAGCTTTGAACGTATTCCTGACGAGGTCATCGATAACTTTTCTATTACCACTGACTACCGCCAGTTCTCCAGCCTGATGTTGGAAGAACGCAAACGCCGTCCGGCGGCACTACGCGATATTCTTGCCTTCCCGGCAGATTTAACCCATGTCGACAGCGAAGCGGAATTCACCCGCAAACTGGGCCGTTATTCGCTGGTTAACAACGGCTTTGCGGTGCGCGGCCTGGTATGCGAGGCCATAGCAGAATGCGAAGGCCAGTTCAGGCTGCGCCTGAGCGATGCGGTAAGCGGACTGAAAAGCGAGCAGGAACGCCTGACCACCCTGTGCGGCGTGCTGGCTAAACGCTTCGGTGAAGAAATTTCACGGGCCGAGGTAACGGCGGATGCGCTGCTGCTGACGGCAAGCGGCAAAGCGGCGGAGTATCTGGCGCGCATCTTCACTATCGCTCCGGCGTTGCCGTTAAGCGAGGTTCAGCCGGCGCACGAAATCACCCGCACCTTTGCCTCCGGGGCGATGAGCCACGGCGCGCTGGTCGCTCCAGCGCACGAAGCGGTGGCGCACGGCACCAATATGGTCGGCGGCATGAGCAACTGTGGTGAAGGCGGCGAGCACTATTCGCGTCACGGTACCCTCCGTGCATCACGCATTAAGCAGCTGGCGTCCGGCCGTTTCGGCGTCTGGGCAGCCTATCTGGCCGATCCGATGCTGGAAGAGCTGGAAATTAAAATTGGTCAGGGGGCGAAGCCCGGCGAAGGCGGCCAGCTGCCGTCGGCCAAAGTGACGGTAGAAATCGCCGCAGCCCGTGGCGGTACGCCAGGCGTAGAGCTGGTCTCCCCTCCTCCGCACCACGATACCTACTCAATCGAGGATCTGGCGCAGCTGATCCACGACTGTAAAGCCGCCCGCGTACGCGTCATCGTCAAGCTGGTTTCCTCGGAAGGGATTGGCACCATTGCGGTGGGCGTGGCAAAAGCCGGTGCTGATGTGATCAACGTGGCCGGAAATACCGGCGGCACCGGGGCAGCTTCCGTCACCAGCCTGAAATACACCGGACGCGTGGCGGAAATCGGCATCGCTGAGGTCCATCAGGCGCTCTGCGCCAACGGCCTGCGTGAGAAAGTCCTGCTGCGCTGCTCCGGCGCACAGCAGACCGGCAGCGATGTGGTGAAATCTGCGCTGTTGGGCGGTGACAGCTTTGAGTTCGGTACCACGGCGCTGATGATGCTGAAATGCGTGATGGCAAAAAACTGCAATGTGAAATGCCCGGCGGGTCTGACCACCAACGCCGAGGCGTTTGACGGCGATCCGCGCCAGCTGGCGCAGTATTTTATCAACGTGGCACACGAAGTACGTGAAATGCTGGCGCGGCTCGGCCTGCGTTCACTGCGCGAAGCCCGCGGCCGATCCGACCTGCTGCACCTGATGGATCATCCGCTGGAAGTAGGTAAGCTGGATCTGCGCGCCATGCTGACCGTGGTTCCCGAAGTAAAAATCAGCCATCCGGTGTATCTGGAAAAAGATTTCACGCTGGATAACGACTGGATCGATCGCTTACAGGAACAGCTGGTCACCAAAGGATCGCGCGAGATCCTCCTGGGGGATGGCATCACCCTCAACAACCGTCATAAAAGCGTCGGTGGGCTGCTGGCTATCGATATCGAACGCCTGCTCAACCATCAGCTGAACGCCGAACATGTGGCCCGCATCCCGGCGGCACTACAGGACGATCGCGGTCGTCGCTACCTTGCTCCGGCCACGGTGACGATCGTCACCGCCGGTTCGGCCGGCCAGTCTTATGGTGTGTTCTGTAATGACGGCATGCGGTTACAGCACCAGGGCACCTGCAACGATGGCGTAGGTAAAGGCCAGTGCGGCGGCGAGATTATCGTGATGTCGCCGGGCGGCGGCTCGCAGGATGCGGAAGGCAACGTGCTGATCGGCAACTTTGCCCTGTTTGGGGCCACCGGCGGGCGTCTGTTTGCCCAAGGCCAGGCGGGCGACCGCTTTGCCGTGCGTAACTCGGGGGCCACGGCGGTGGTCGAAGGCGTCGGTGATTTCTGCTGTGAGTATATGACCAACGGCGCGGTGCTGAACCTCGGCACCTACGGAACGGGTTTCGGCAACGGTATGAGCGGCGGTTTCGCCTACCAGTACGACCCCTATGGCACGCTGGCAGGGTCCGCGGCCGCTGACTCGGTGATGATCGCCGCCATCAGTGATGACAATGAGATGGCTCGCGTGCATCAGCAGGCGGTATTGACGATGCTGAACTGGCATCTCGAGGCCACCGGCTCGCCACGCGCCCGTTGGTTACTCGACCACTGGGAAACGGAAAGCCAGCATTTTGTTTACGTGATGCCCCGTTCCCTGCTGCTGTATCAGGACGGTGCGGAAATCCTTAAGGCAAAAGCGCGTAAGGACCTGCTGGAAGAGCTTTCCACCGCCCTCGCGGGTCACCAGGTGGCGAAATTCAAAGCGGCATGGCGTGCTGGCAAACCTATCGCTAACGGATCGGTTCCGGCCTACGGCGCAATGGACACCCCTGAAATGCTGGTGCTGCTGAACAACTACACCGTTTTGAGCTGCGCCCAGCAGCTGGCGCTGTCCCGCCTGCCGAAAGGCACCGCGGTGCAGGACCCGGCGGTGGAAAAAGCGGTGCGCAATCTGCTGATGACGGAGGACTTTACTCTGATTAGCAAATTACAGCGTCACGGCCGCGCCGCGATTGAAAGCTACAGCGATGAGCAGCTGGCCTGCCTGATCGGCGCCAAACGCATGGCGGATTACAAAGCGGCTCTGACGCAACGTAATATTCGTTCAATGGATAGTCTGGCCACCTATGGCTGGATCCTGTATCAGGATGCGTGCAACAGAGATGTACTGGGACGACTGCCTGACTTTGAAGAGCTGTTTGCCCGCGCGGCACTGCCTGAATTAGCGGCAGCGGTCGGGAAATTAGCCGGATAACGCACTGAATATCAACAGTGACTCAGAAACGGGATTGAGTAGATAAACGCGATGAAAATTCCTTATATTCCTGAAGATGCGCCATTTAATGGCGAGCAGAAGTTTTGGCTGGCAGGTTTTCTTGCCGGGTTACACTCACGCCTGCTGGTACTGGAAAATCAGCCCCAGGCAGCCGGGGCATCGGCATCGGCCACCACTACCCAGCTGCATATCCTGTTTGGTTCGCAGACGGGCAATGCCGAAGCGCTGGCGCAAAGCGCCGCCAGGGCCGCGCGTGCGAAAGGCCTGGTCCCGGTCGTTCAGAGCCTTGATGAAGTGGATATCGACGTCTTCGCCACCATGCGCCACGTCCTGGTGATCACGTCGACCTACGGCGAAGGTGAAATGCCGGACAATGCCCAGCTGTTCTGGCAGGCCATCTCTGCCAGCACCGCACCACGCCTTGAACAAATGCACTTTGCGGTGCTGGCGATTGGCGATACCGGCTATGACGGCTTCTGCCAGGCGGGTAAATTTATCGATATGCGTCTTGAGCAGCTGGGCGCTAAACGGGTCTATGAACGTATTGACTGCGATATCGACTATGAGGAGCCGTCCAACGCGTGGCTTGGCCAGTCGATGCCACAGTTCGCCGCCAGCGCCGGCAGCAGCGGCAACGTGCTGGACAGCGCGCCGGAGGCACCGGCTATCCCCGGCGGTAACCGAAATAATCCGTACGCGGCAACGCTGGTCACCAACAAACGTCTTTCCGGCGAAGATTCCGGCAAGGACATCCGCCACTTTGAGTTTGACCTGAGCGACAGCGGCCTGAAGTATGAGGCTGGCGATGCGCTGGGCGTTATTCCGGTAAACGAACCGGCACTGGTTAACCTGCTGCTGGCCCAGCTGAAATCCGACTACGATACGCCGGTGCCGGGCTTTGAGAGAAGCCTGGGCGACCTGTTGACCTACCAGTTCGAGATTTCAGAACCTTCGCGCAAGCTGATCGAATGGGTAGGACAGAACACCGGCAATCAGGAATTGCGTCATGTGCTACAGCACGATGACAGGGATGCGCTAGGCGTATGGCTATGGGGGAAAGACACTCTCGACCTGCTACAGCTCGATGCCACCCGCTCGCTCAGCATTCCCGAATTTATGGCCCTGCTGCGACCGCTACAGCACCGCGCCTACTCTATTTCTTCCAGCCAGAAAGCCCATCCAAACCAGGTGCATCTGACCATTGCTTCCGTGCGCTATCACAGCGGCGGGCGGGCACGCGGCGGCGTCTGCTCGACTTACCTTGCGGAACGCGTGAAGCGCGGTGAAAAGCCGGCTATCTTTATCTCGCCAAATAAGGCCTTCCGCCTGCCGGTGAACAACGATGCGCCGCTGATCATGATCGGGCCAGGTACTGGCATCGCGCCGTTCCGCGCTTTCCTTGAGGAGCGCGAAGCGCTGGGCGCAAAAGGTAAAAACTGGCTGTTCTTTGGCGACCAGCATCAGGAGCACGATTATATCTATCGCGATGAGCTGTCAGCCTGGCAGGAAAGCGGACTGCTGACCCGCCTCGACCTGGCCTTCTCACGCGATCAGGCGGATAAAATTTACGTGCAGGATCGTATGCTGGAACAGGGGGCAGAGCTGTTTGCCTGGCTACAGGAAGGCGGCTGTTTCTACGTCTGCGGCGATGCGTCACGCATGGCGAAAGACGTGGACAAAGCGCTGTACGCCATTATCAGTCAGTTTGGCGGCATGTCGTCAGAACGCGCGGCGGATTATGTGGACCAGCTGAAGAAAGAGAAGCGCTATCTGCGCGATGTGTACTAAACCCCAATGACGTCCTCCGTCGGCCATGTGCTTTATTGGCCGACGGAAAACGCGCCCGGATGCAGCAAAAAAAAATCCGGCAGCCATCAGGCCACCGGATATCTATTCCACCACCGTTTTCATCAGGTCGTTTTAGCCACCTGGAAAGGTGATTTATTTCACCACGCGCAGCGCCGGACGCCCACCGCGCGGAGGCGGTTCGTCATCGGGGCCATCGTCACCGGTCACGCTGTCATCAGGACGATCGCCGTCAATGACCGACATGACCGTTTCCGGGGCTTGATCTTCGCCGTTTGAGGCCTCGCTTTCGTCGACCCCATCGTACTCTGGCTCAGGTTCAAACATCGTGCCGGCACCGTTTTCACGGGCATAAATCGCCAGTACGGCTGCTAGCGGAACTGAAACCTGGCGCGGAACGCCACCAAAGCGTGCGCTGAAGCGGACTTCATCATTGCCCAACTCCAGATCGCCCACCGCGCGAGGTGCGATGTTCAGCACGATCTGCCCATCACGCGCATACTCCAGCGGAACCATCACGTCGGGCAAATTAATGTCGACGACCAGATGCGGCGTGAGATCGTTGTCCAGCAACCACTCATAAAAAGCGCGCAGCAGATAGGGGCGACGTGCGGTCAGTTGAGACATTTCCATCGTATCAGCCCCGCGTGTGCAGGCGCATTTCACGTTCCGCTTCCGTCAGGGAAGCAAGGAAGGAATCACGCTCGAAGACACGAGTCATATAGCCTTTCAGCTCTTTAGAGCCTGCACCCAATAGCTCAATACCCATTTGCGGTAAGCGCCACAGCAGCGGAGCCAGATAGCAATCAACCAGGCTAAACTCTTCGCTCATAAAGAACGGCGTACGCGAAAACAGCGGAGCAATTGCCAGCAGCTCTTCACGCAGCTGCTTACGTGCGGCTTCCGCTTCCTGTGCCGTACCGTTTTCAACTTTACGCATCAGGCTGTACCAGTCCTGCTCAACGCGGTGCATCATCAGGCGGCTTTCACCACGCGCAACCGGGTAGACCGGCATCAACGGTGGGTGTGGAAAACGTTCGTCCAGATATTCCATGATGATGCGCGATTCATACAGCGTCAGCTCGCGATCGACGAGGGTGGGTACGGTACGGTATGGGTTGAGGTCAATCAGATCCTGTGGCAGATTATCCGTTTCAACCTGCTCGATCTCGACACTCACACCTTTCTCAGCCAGCACAATGCGCACCTGATGGCTAAAAATGTCAGTCGGACCAGAAAACAGCGTCATTACCGAACGTTTGTTGGCAGCGACAGCCATGTAAACCTCCAAGTTTATCGAGAAAATTACTGCGAATAGCCATCACGCGGCGACTCATCATTGCCATTAGCCTGAAGACCGCTCCCAAACCATGCAGGATACACGCATCTTTGCCCGACTAATGGGCACAAAGTGACACATAGTTTACCAGATTTTAGCCTGCTTGTGGGGATGGGAACACGCAATTGCGGGGAAAATGGTAAAGGCCCGTGTCTTTGGCGCATTTTGTTGCGGGGTAAAAATAAAAAACCCGGTGCCAGGCACCGGGTTTTCCGATAATTGAATCTGCCGCAGCAGAAAAAATTAACGTTTGGAGAACTGTGGACGACGACGTGCTTTACGCAGGCCGACTTTCTTACGTTCAACCTGACGCGCATCGCGAGTAACGAAGCCTGCTTTACGCAGTTCGCCACGCAGTGACTCGTCATACTCCATCAGAGCACGTGTGATACCGTGACGGATCGCACCAGCCTGACCAGAGATACCACCACCTTTAACGGTGATGTACAGATCGAATTTACCAACCATGTCCAGCAGTTCCAGCGGCTGACGAACTACCATGCGGGCAGTTTCGCGACCGAAGTACTGTTCTAATGAACGCTGGTTGATAACGATGTTACCGCTACCCGGCTTAATAAAGACGCGTGCGGAAGAGCTTTTGCGGCGACCAGTGCCGTAGTTTTGATTCTCAGCCATTGCCTGTAATCCCGATTAAATGTCAAGAACTTGCGGTTGCTGTGCCGCATGGTTGTGCTCGTTGCCCGCGTAAACTTTCAGTTTACGGTACATAGCACGGCCCAGCGGGCCCTTTGGCAGCATGCCTTTAACCGCGATTTCAATCACGCGTTCAGGACGGCGAGCAATCATCTCTTCGAAGGTCGCTTGCTTGATACCACCGATGTGGCCGGTGTGATGGTAATAGATCTTATCGCTACGCTTGTTACCGGTTACGGCAACTTTTTCAGCGTTAAGAACGATAATGTAATCACCAGTATCGACGTGCGGAGTGTATTCCGCTTTGTGCTTACCGCGCAGGCGACGAGCCAGTTCAGTCGCTAAACGACCTAATGTTTTGCCTGTTGCGTCAACAACATACCAGTCACGTTGGACCGATTCTGGCTTAGCTGTAAAAGTTTTCATCTAAAAGCTTACCCAAATTAAGTTACACGTTGGTGAAATCCCAAACGCTTGAATAAACGGTTGGAGCTCACACGACCATCTTGACCAGCAAGCCCACCCCTTCGGATAGAGTTACTGGAACACAAAGAGTTTTGGGAAAAAAACCTTTGCTGTAACGTGGGGTCGCAAGATTATAGAGAAGTCGTCCGTAAAAATCGAACGTTTTCTACGATAAAATTGCAATTCCGCCAGGCCTTCATTTCAGGGCAAATGCGCCAGGCGCAGATACTCTTCGCTCTGCATCTCCTGCAGGCGCGAAACGCAGCGCTGGTATTCAAATTTCAGGCGCGTGCCCTGATAAATTTCGAAAAGTGAGGTTTCCGCCGAGACCACCAGCTTAACGTGACGCTCGTAGAATTCATCTACCAACGCCAGAAAACGCCGGGCCTGGTCTTCGGTGTTGTAAATCATCACCGGCACATCATACAGCAATACGCTATGAAAGCGGCGAGATAGCTCAATATAGTCATGCTGGCTACGTCCTTCACCACAAAGAGCAGTAAAGCTCATTGCCACGACCCCTTCAGCCACACCGAGCGTGGGCAGCTGGCGATGATTGATCTCCAGCGCTTCATGCGCCTGAGGGGACCTGCCCGCCAGCGCAACAAACATCCTTTCCATCTCTTCAGACGTTTCAGCACCCAGCGGGGCGATCCAAAGATGTGCGGCGGTCAGCGTGCGCAGACGATAATCAATACCGGCATCCACATTCATCACTTCGCAGTGCTGCTTGATCATCTCTATCGCCGGGATAAAACGCGCACGCTGCAAGCCATTACGATAAAGATTGTCAGGTGGAATATTTGAGGTCGCCACGAGCGTAATGCCGCGACTGAACAACGCTTCCATTAGGGTCCCCAGCAGCATGGCATCGGTGATGTCAGAAACAAAAAACTCGTCGAAGCACAGCAGATCGGTTTCGGCTTTAAAACGATCGGCAACAATTTGTAGCGGATCGCTGTGCCCCTGCAACTCGGTGAGCTCCTGATGCACGCGCAGCATAAAACGGTGAAAGTGCAGGCGCTGTTTACGCTCACCGGGTATCGCCCGGAAAAACATATCCATAAGCCAGGTCTTGCCGCGCCCCACCCCACCCCACATATACAGGCCGCGTACCGGTGCCTGAACATCGGTTTTCGGTTTTCCCAGCAGCTTATGCAGCTTGCCAAACAGACCGACGCTGGCGGGAGCTGGCGGCGAGCTGGAATGACTTAATGCCTGATAAATACCGTCTAAACGCGTGACGGCGGCATGCTGTACCTCATCGGGCTGATACTCACCGTTGTCCAGCGCCTGTTGATACAGCGCCAGTGGAGACATCGTTTGCATAATTTAGTTACATTCCCTGAAATATTACCCGCCCAGACGGCCGATCGTCGAAAAAAAAGTCGTTCTACACTAAGCGAAGCTGCCGCAGGATTCCACTTCCATCAGATTAGCGGTTATAGTGACGGGTATTAAATGGAACAGCCCTACGTAACAACGAAGACAAAACGGGAGTCATTATGACCTGGGAATACGCGCTCATTGGATTAGTCGTTGGGATTATTATCGGCGCAGTAGCAATGCGTTTTGGTAATCGAAAACTGCGCGAGCAACACAGCCTTCAGTATGAGCTGGAGAAAAGCAAAGCAGAACTGGCGGACTATCATCAGGAGCTGAGCAACCATTTTGCCCACAGCGCCGAGCTGTTGGATAATATGGCACGCGACTATCGCCAGCTGTACCAGCATATGGCAAAGGGATCCCATGATCTGCTGCCTAACCTGCCGGGGGAGAAGAACCCGTTTGCTTACCAGTTAACCGAGTCTGAAGCGGATAACGATCAGGTGCCGGTGCAGATGCCGCGTGATTACCCCGACAGCGCCTCTGGCCTGCTTCGTGGCGACCGCGCCGTTAAGTAAATGAATCGGGGTGCCCGCCACCCCTTTTTTTCCTGACGATCTCACCTGCCCGTCAACACACTTCCTGCCATACTTTTTACCTATTCCACTTCTGCTAGCGAGAGCTGAGCCCGATGAAGAAAAAATCATATCTGTTAAGCGCATTAGCATTAAGTCTCAGTCTGCAGCTCAACGTGACGGCTAACGCCAGCGCACCGCTTCCCACGCAGGTTCAGGGGCAACAGTTGCCCAGCCTGGCACCGATGTTGGAAAAAGTGTTACCTGCCGTGGTTAGCGTGCATGTCGAGGGAACGCCAGGCCCCAGCCAGCAGCAGGAGATACCCGCTCCGCTGAAACGCTATTTCGACCAGAAGGGTCAGGGAGATACGCCCGGCAACGGCAGATCCCCCGTTTTTGAGGGGCTGGCTTCCGGCGTGATCATCGATGCGGCAAAAGGCTACGTGCTGACCAATAACCATGTCGTCAAAGGTGCGGATAAAATCAGCGTGCAGCTAAGCGACGGTCGCGAGTTTAGCGCAAGGCTTGTCGGCCGCGATGAACAAACCGATATCGCACTTATCCAGCTGAACGGGGCGAACAATCTGGCCCAGGTGACCATCGCCGATTCCGACCAGCTGAAGGTCGGGGATTTTACCGTTGCCATTGGCAATCCTTTTGGTCTGGGGCAAACCGCGACGTCGGGTATCGTTTCGGCGCTGGGGCGCAGCGGTTTAAATCTGGAAGGGCTGGAAAACTTTATCCAGACCGATGCGGCGATCAATCGGGGTAACTCCGGCGGCGCGCTGGTAGATCTGAAGGGTAGGCTTATCGGATTAAATACGGCGATTTTGGCCTCGAGCGGCGGCAATATCGGCATTGGCTTTGCCATTCCGAGCAATATGGCGATGAGCCTGGCGCAGCAGCTGATCCAGTTTGGCGAAATCAAACGCGGCCAGCTGGGCATTAAGGGCACCGCGATGACCGCCGATATGGCCAAAGCCTTTAACATTGATGTCCGGCAGGGGGCTTTCGTCAATGAAGTCTTGCCCCAGTCAGCCGCCGCTAAGGCCGGAATAAAAGCCGGAGATATCATTACCACCGTAGATGATAAGCAGATTACCAACTTTGCCGAACTGCGGGTCAAGATTGGTATCACTCCACCAGGTCAGGAAGTGAAGGTGGGGCTGGTGCGCGAAGGTAAACCACTGACCCTGAGCGTGAAGCTGGATAACAGCATTCAGACTAGCGTCAACATTGAGCTGGCGACGCCAGCGTTACAGGGGGTCATCCTGAGCGATGGCGCGGCGAAAAATGGCGCTAAAGGTGTCGTGGTGGATAACGTCGAGAAAAACGCGGCGGCAGCCCAGGTCGGCCTGCAAAAAGGCGATGTCATCACAGGGATTAACCGCGCCCCGGTGAAAAACCTGGTCGAATTGCGCAAAATACTGGCGACAAAACCTCTGCTGCTGGTGCTTAACGTTATGCGTGGCGATGAGAATATCTACCTGCTGTTGCAGTAACTCAAGCGCGGACACGGGGTACTGTGTCCGCGTAACTCATGCTATCCTGCCAGTCGTTTCTCCATTCATCGTTATTAGGCATGATACCCAAACTCTTACGTTCAGCGATCTTCGGGCTAATAATAGCCGGCATACTTTTGTTAGCGATACCGGGTCTCAGACTCGGCAGCGGCCTGTTTTCGCAAACGGAGGACAGCAGCAGCCAGCAGCCGATCAGCTATAATCCGGGGGTACGCCGCGCCGCGCCAGCAGTGGTTTATGTCTATAATCACAACGCTAACGGTGCCAGCGATATCCTTGGCTCTGGCGTGATTATGGACCCACGCGGCTATATTCTGACCAATAAGCATGTGATCAACGCGGCCAGCCAGATTATTGTTAATCTTCAGGACGGGCGCTCCTTTGAAGCGCTTTTAGCCGGTTCTGACTACGTGACCGATTTGGCGGTGCTGAAGATTAATGCGACGAATCTGCCAGTGATCCCCATCAATCCGAGCCGTATTGCGCATATCGGCGACCTGGTGATGGCAATTGGTAACCCCTATAACATTGGCCAGACGGTAACCCAGGGGATTATTGGGGCAACCGGACGTGTCGGCCTTAGCCCCTCACGCCGCCAGGATTTTCTGCAAACCGATGCCTCGATCAATCGTGGTAACTCGGGCGGCGCGCTGATTAACTCGCTGGGTGAACTGGTGGGGATTAATACGCTGTCATTTGATAAAAGCAGCAATGGTGAAACGCCTGAAGGGCTGGGCTTTGCCATCCCTACCAAGCTGGCGACCAAAGTCATGGAAAAATTGATCCGTGATGGTCGGGTGATCCGTGGATATATCGGTATTACCGGACAGGCGATCCAGCACTTTAGCGACCCCAATAACAATATGGAAAACATGCAGGGTCAGGGTATTGCGGTGACGGAGGTCAAGCCTGGCAGCCCGGCCTATACAGCCGGTATACAGGTCAACGATGTTATCACGCGCCTGAATGACGTCGTGGCTCAGTCTCCGCAGGAAACGATGGATCAGGTGGCAGAAATACGCCCGGGAACGGTGATCACCGTTGAAATCAGTCGTAATGAGAAAAAGCTAACGCTTCCCGTCACGGTGCAGGAGTATCCCGAAGAGGAACCGAGTCAGTAGCCGATCGGGTTGGCCCCATCGGGCGATGGGGCCACTCACGCAAAGACGTTATTTAACGAACTCTTCACCCTGCGTAATATCTTTTTTCAACGTATCCAACATGCTGGAAAGCGCATGCTGTTCAAACGCGCTGAGTTCGCCGACAGGCCGACGCTCAACGATGCCGTTCTTACCCAACAGCAGCGGCTGCGAGAAGAAACGCGCATATTCTCCCTCGCCTTCAACATAGGCACATTCAATAACATTGCTTTCACCTTTGAGCGCACGCACCAGCGCCAGCCCAAAACGAGCCGCCGCCTGGCCCATTGACAGCGTTGCTGAGCCGCCACCGGCCTTCGCCTCCACCACTTCGGTGCCCGCATTCTGAATACGTTTAGTCAGGCTGGCCGTTTCCTGCTCATTAAAGCTAACCCCCGGAACCTGGGACAGTAGCGGCAGGATCGTCACGCCAGAATGGCCGCCAATAACCGGAACGTTGACCTCTTCAGGCTGCTTACCTTTCAATTCAGCGACGAACGCATTGGCGCGGATAATATCGAGGGTGGTAATGCCAAACAGCCTGTTTTTATCGTAAACTCCCGCTTTTTTAAGCACTTCCGCAGCAATTGCCACCGTTGTATTAACCGGGTTTGTGATGATACCGATCAGCGCTTTCGGGCAGGTGGCAGCGACCTGCTCAATCAGATTGCGCACTATGCCGGCGTTCACGTTAAACAGATCGGAACGATCCATGCCGGGTTTACGCGCCACGCCGGCCGAAATCAGTACGACGTCAGCACCTTTCAGCGCCGGGGTGGCATCTTCACCGCTGAAGCCTGCAATTTTGACAGAGGTCGGTATGTGGCTTAAGTCAACCGCGACGCCTGGCGTAACGGGTGCGATGTCGTACAGTGAGAGTTCTGAACCTGCCGGGAGCTGGGTCTTTAGCAGCAGGGCAAGCGCCTGGCCAATACCACCTGCTGCACCGAGAACTGTAACTTTCATCCTATACTCCTTATTATATTTTGCGCATTTTGTGTGCCGGGCAACCCGGAAATACCTTTCTGAAATAACGGGAGTGGCGCATAGCGGCGAATGCAAGGATCACCGGACTTTGTTAACGCAAGGTAACCGGGAATGAACAAAGGCAGCAAACAGAGCGACAACTTCAAATATTCAGGGTATTACCGTGATTTTGCGATACATTACACCCTTAATACTAACCTGAACAACCTCCACATTATAACAATTCGTTCACTTTTTGCGCGTAGCACGACAGAGTCGGTCAATTCTTTTTTTCGCTAAAATTTGTTAGACTCCGCCGCCTTGCGGTGAGTTTACATTCAACGCATCATTTGCCATTTGCATAAAAATTCATTTAATTGCATAATAATGTAATATCCCGCTGCGGGTATCCCTTAATAACCCCTTTTATCGGTAACCTATGCGTAATTCATCAAAACAAGAAGACTTGATTAAGGCTTTTAAAGCCTTGCTGAAAGAAGAAAAATTCAGCTCTCAGGGAGAAATTGTCAACGCCCTGCAGGAAGAGGGTTTTGAAAATATCAATCAGTCGAAAGTGTCACGTATGCTGACAAAATTCGGCGCCGTGCGTACGCGCAACGCAAAAATGGAAATGGTTTACTGCCTGCCAGCCGAACTCGGCGTGCCCACCACGACCAGCCCGCTGAAGAACCTGGTGTTAGATATCGACTTTAATGACGCACTGGTGGTTATCCATACCAGCCCTGGCGCAGCGCAGTTGATTGCTCGCCTGCTGGACTCACTGGGTAAAGCGGAAGGGATACTTGGCACCATTGCCGGGGATGACACCATCTTTATCACCCCGGCGCGTTCATTCACCGTTAAGCAACTGCATGATGCCATCCTGGTGCTGTTCGAACAGGAACTGTAGCGTCGCCGCCAAAAGATAGCGTACCGCCCCTTCCCTCCCTCGCGCGACGGAGGATAGCTCCCTACCGCCGTCAGCATCAGCCGTGAGGCATTTTCCATTACCGGGTCGCTTTTCACAGGGTCAATACATCATCGACCCCGCTTTCTTTGTCGCGGGGCTACTGTGGTTTCCAGCATAGTTCACTCGCTGAAAAGGAAGGAACCTCATCTAAAAGCTGCAAATCCTCCACGTAACAATGTGATCTACCGCAAATAAAAGCACGAATAGGTAATTTCACTCATCCCCTTGTTTAATCGTAGAATTTACTTCTCACGCACAAAAAATGAGCGTTTTTTATCACTTAACGTTCTTAAAAGTGCCCATTTATTGCCTTATGCTCACATTAATATTATTAGCGTGCTATTAATTTTTTACGTTATTAGATCTATAATTCTTTCCGTGATGCAAATCAAAACATTCAAAAGTTAAGAACGAATAACGAGGAAATATCATGAACATCAAAACGACTATTGCTGCCTTAGGCGTGCTTTCTACCCTGACATTTGGCGCTTCTGCCGCTCAATTGGTCAACGCGGATCAGGCAAAGGATCTTCAATCGATGGGTATCGTCAGTGTGAGTGGCGTTGCGGGGGCACCGATGGATATCCGCGAGGCGCTGAATGATAAAGCTCGCGAGAAAGGCGCAAACGCCTACCGTGTTATCGAAAACTATCAAAACGGAAACTGGCACGCCACGGCCGAGCTTTATAAATAATTGAAGCGCTAAATTCAAATCACGTATCAATCAGGCCGGTAATCCCAAGAATAAAAAAAGTTTTTCAAACCTTTCGATTACCGTATCAATACTATTCTGGAGCTATCATCATGAAAACAACATTCACTATCGCGACCTTAACTCTTGCCTCCGTGCTGTCGTTCGCCGCTAGTGCGGCTAATCTGGTCAATAATGATCAGGTTAACAGTCAGAACCTACAGCCGATTGGCAGCGTGAGCGTAAGCGGCATCCTCGGAGTCCCTTCAGATATCCGTCATCAGCTTTCGCAAAAAGCCGACGAGCAGGGCGCATCGGCGTATCGAATCATTGAAGCGCGTAACGATGGCAACTACCACGCTACGGCTGAGCTTTATAAATAACCAACGTCCGTCCGACACACTAGCGCCGCAATCCTGAAGCCACCGCCCGTCCAGCTTTTGCTATAAACCTGCCGACAATGCCTTAGCCCCGATCGCCGGGGCTTTTTTTGTGCCAACATCAGGCCATCCCCTGGTAGCGAAAACCAGAGGGCACGGACTAAAAACGGCACCCGCCCTGCTACCGCGGTTCCGATCTGCGCAAACAAACTCAAACCCGGATCAGCGTTTGCTGATATTTCTTCAACACCATCGCCAAACGCGCAACGGGTTCAGTCACGCTTTGCGCCGCCTGATACTGTTGCAGCTTCTGCTGATATACGTCGAACTCGGCAAGTAAACGCGCAAAATAGTCACGCCTTTTCTCATCGCTGCTGGCAGAGATAACGCGGTCAGCGGTGTGGCGCAGCTGCTGATGGAAAGCAGACAGATCGGAATTGATCGGCACATCTGCGGCACGCAGCCGCTGGTGTGCAATAATCAGCGTCAGCGCCAGCCGGTACTTCTCAATATCGCCAGGAAAGCTGTTCATCAGCATAAACAGCTGTTGATAGAGCGCGGGCAGGTGATTCTCTTTGCGGCGCACGGTATTGGTGGTCATCGCCGACACGGCGGCATACATAAAGCGATTGAGCACGGTGCGCCCAACGCGCGCCTTAGACGTGTCGCGGATCAGCAGAATGACCAGCAAAGCAACAAAACAGCCTATCGCCTGGCCAAGTGCATTATCCAGAAACGCGCTGACTTCGAACTTCATCGGATTATCCAGCGTCAGGATGTTAATGGTGCCAACCAGCGCGCCTAACGTACCGATTTGACGCCGCTGGATCAGTATCCCGCTGATAAATGCCATCGCCCCCAGGGCAAGACATAACAGCAGCATGCTTTGCTGGGTATTGGGCATCACTACCATGTAATAGAGCGAACCTAGCGGTATGGCGACGATCATCCCGTAGAGAAAATCTTTAGCAACCATAAGCGGATTAGGCATACGCATAGCCAGTGACGTAATGACGGCCAGCATCACCATCGCCCCACTGCCTGACGTCCATCCGGTCCACAGCCAGAACAGCGATCCCACCGCGGTGGCCACAAAGGTACGCACGCCGTTCACCAGCGCATGCCGTGTTTCCGCCGGGCGCATCTTCACCACCGGATCGGCATTCAGCACCTCTTCCTCCAGGCGGCTGATACGGCTGTTACTGTGGATACCCTTCATCAACAGCAGATAATGGCTGGCCGCGACGACCCAACTACTGAGGGTGTTTGGGGTATTTCTGCTGCCGCTGACGGAGATGACCCGGCGCATGATTTTCATGCGTTTATGAATATCGGCAACGTTATTTACCGGCTTTTCAAAGAACAGCTGGAACTGGGGAGGAACGTAATCAGAATGGTTATTCTGGATCAGAAACGTTTCACAGGCCTGGGTGATCAGCGTCAGTGACAGAGTATGGAGCACCCGCAGACGCGGATCGATTTTGTGCCAGCGGCCAGCCTCCATCATCAAATGAGTACGCATTCCGCTGAGTGCGTTAGTACGACGCACCAGGCCGGCCCAGCATTTATCGACCTCGTCTTTATCGACATGCGCCACACACAGCTGCATCAGCCGGTACTGATCCACCAGCAGCGAATCAATTTCGCGATCGATATCCAGCTTGATTGAACGGGGTGAAAACAGCATATCGGCGAGGATCGCACAAACAATCCCGATGATGATTTCACTACAGCGCTCTACGGCAAACTGTGGCGCCAGCAGCACTGAGCCACTGGCATTGAGGCTGACCACAATAATCAAAGCGGTATAGCCAGCCAGTCCGAGAGCATAGGCGTTTTCAACTTTGATCAGCGAAGAAACCCACACGCAGATCCCGGCCCAGATGCAGCACAGCAATAGCATGACCACCGGCGCACGAATGGTGGCAATCATGATCGCCAGCGCGGCGATACAGCCAATAAAGGTGCCGATGATACGTAACATCCCACGGTGACGCAGGGCGCCGGAGAACGGATCGCCCCCGGCAGCAAACGCGGTACCGCCCGCCACAATCGCGGCGGTCATCACCGCCCAGCGCGGAGTTTCCAGGTTGAATTCAAAACCGATAAACAGTGCCAGCAAAATAGCGAAGGTGAGTTTGACCGGAAAGCGCAGACGATAAAACGGCATGATCTCCCCCGCCTCAACCAAACTCACGCAGACGATGTATCAGCTTCATCAGCGGCGGCATATCGTTATCCTTGCGATCCTGGGCACCGGTCACTACCACGGTTGCCGTGGTTCCCGAGGGATACTGATTGCCCGGCTGGCTGTCGAGATGAATGCGAACCGGCACGCGTTGCGCCAGCCGTACCCACTCCAGATTCGAATCAATGGTCGCCATACCTTTGCTGTCAACGGTACTGCTGCTGTTGGTGACTCCGGCGGCAATGCTGTCAACTGAACCGCGCAGCACCTGATTGCTGCCCAATGGGGTAATCTCGACGCGATAGCCAGGACGGATCCCCTCCAGCTTGGTTTCTTCCAGATAGGCCAGCACGTAAAATGAATTCTGTTTTACCAGCGCCACCGACGTTGACCCGCGGGTAATAAATTCGCCGGTATAGACATTCAGATTGGTAACCCAACCTGCTGACGGCGCTTTAACCACGGTGCGTTCCAGATCCAGCTGAGCCAGATCGCGTGAAGCCACGGCTTTGGCCAGCTGGTGCTCCGTGGTTTGGTAGTCGTTATTGGCCTGCTCGATAGCCTCACGCGACATGGCAGAGACCCCAAGCTGATTGCGGCGGGCCGCCTCGCGGCGTTTCTCGCCCATTACCGCCTGGTAATAGGCCACATCGGCCTGTGCCTCATCCAGTGCTTTCTGATAGCGCGGCGGGTCGATGGTAAACAGCACCTGATCTTTCTGCACCAGCTGGTTGTCGCGCACGCGCACTTCGGAAATCAGGCCGCTGACATCGGGGGCAATCGCGACCACATCGGCGGTAAATTTGGCATCACGCGTCCACGGGGATTCGGTGTAAAACACCCAGATGCGGAAGATCAACACGATCGCGATAATCACCAGCAGCAAAGTAATGACAGTACGGGAAATTTTTCTTGTTAGCGTTTTCACTATGACCTCAGACGAACAATCGGGATACAACGTAGAACAGACAGCAGTAAAGCGCGGTATTGAACAGGGCCGGATGCCAGACCAGGTCATAAAGTCCGGTTGGCGTTATCGCACGCCGTATCAGCCAGAACAGCATCAGTGACACAATAATTTCAATAAAAATGGGGGGGAATGACATCCCAAAGACGACAACAACCGGAAGTACACTCATCTTATATCCTTGTAAACACGCTACCGGGCCGTCTGATTCTCGTCACTGGCTCCTCTCCTGGTTCAGGGTAGTGCGCCTGCTGATAACGATAAGCGATCGACGGAACATGATTCAGATGCCGATCGGGAGCGCGGCTTTTTAATGATAGCTTAAGCCGAAACCAGTATAGAACCGAAGTGGGACAACATGATGGTAACCCGTTTCTGCTATAGTAACGCGGTTGACTATAAGTTATCTACCAAATGTGATCTAAATCACTTTTAAGCCAGAGTGAATAATGGAAAGACTCAAGGGGATGTCCGTTTTTACCAAAGTGGTCGAACTGGGCTCATTCACCGCGGCGGCACAGCAGATGCAGCTGAGCGTATCGGCGGTCAGTCAAATCGTCGCAAGGCTGGAAAATGAGCTGCAGGTGAAACTGCTTAACCGCAGCACCCGCAATCTCGGGCTGACCGAAGCCGGTAAAATCTACTTTCAGGGCTGCCGCCGCATGATGGCGGAGGCGCAGCAGGTGCATGAACAGCTGTGGGCCTTTAACAATACGCCCGTTGGCACGCTGCGCATTGGCAGCTCGTCAACCATGTCGCAAAATCTGCTGGCTCCCATGGCCAAAGAGATTTTGCAGCAGTATCCAGGCCTGAAGGTCAACCTGGTGACCGGCATCCCGGCACCGGACCTGATCGCTGACGGGCTGGATTTAGTCATCCGCGTCGGGGATTTACAGGATTCCAGCCTGTACTCCAGACGCCTGGGAGTAATGCCGATGGTTGTCTGTGCAGCAAAGCACTATCTGGTGCAGTTCGGCACGCCGGAAAAACCGTCGGATATCGGCAATCACTCCTGGCTGGAATACAGCGTACGGCCGGACAACGATTTTGAGCTGATCTCGCCCGAAGGCACCGCCATCCGCCTGTCGCCACAGGGACGATTTGCTACCAATGATGCGCAGACGCTTATCCGCTGGCTCAAGGCCGGAACCGGTATCGCCTACGTGCCGCTGATGTGGATAATCGATGAAATTAACGCCGGAGAGGTGGAGATCCTGTTTGCGCATTACCAGTCGGTACCACGCCCGGTCTATGCGCTCCATAGCCAAAAAGACAGGCTGCCGCTGAGGGTTCAGGTGTGTATCAATTACCTGACCGACTATTTCAACAGGGTGGCGGACATCTACCGCGAATTTCGCAAGGGTTAACGAGGGAAGACATGCGGATAACGGCCTGGGCAGACGCTGTCTGCATCCGCCCATGACCGCAAGCCCCTCAACAGGAGCATCACTCGATAGTTAAGCCGTACCGCCCACGGTCAGCCTGTCGAGCTTCAGAGTAGGCTGCCCCACGCCGACAGGCAGGCTCTGCCCCTCTTTGCCGCACACGCCAACGCCTTTATCCAGCGCAAGGTCATTACCCACCATCGAAATTTGCTGCATCGCCTCAATACCCGACCCGATGAGCGTTGCCCCTTTCACCGGCCTGGTCACCTTGCCGTTTTCAATCAGATAGGCTTCTGAAGTAGAGAAGACAAATTTACCGGAGGTAATATCCACCTGACCGCCGCCAAAGTTAGGCGCGTACAGGCCGTACTCCACGCTTTCGATGATCTCCTGCGGCGTGGACTGACCCGCCAGCATATAGGTGTTAGTCATACGTGGCATCGGCAAATGCGCGTAAGACTCGCGGCGACCGTTGCCGGTTGGCGCAACGCCCATCAGCCGCGCGTTGAGCTTATCCTGCATGTAGCCTTTCAAAATGCCATTTTCAATCAGTACGTTATACTGGCCCGGCACGCCCTCATCGTCGATGGCAAGCGACCCGCGCAGGCCATCAATGGTGCCATCATCCACCACGGTACAGAGTTCAGAAGCCACCCGCTGGCCCATCTGCCCACTGAACATCGAGGTGCCGCGACGATTAAAGTCGCCCTCCAGGCCGTGACCGACCGCTTCGTGCAGCAGCACGCCCGGCCAGCCCGCACCCAGCACAACGGGGATCGTGCCCGCCGGGGCCGCCACCGCGTCCAGATTAACCAGCGCCATGCGCACCGCTTCACGCGCCCAGGCCTCCGCACGTACTTCACCCGCCTCATTGGCGAGGAAAAACTCATAGCCAAAGCGCCCGCCGCCGCCGCTGGAGCCGCGCTCACGCTTGCCGTTTTCTTCTACCTGAACACTTACCGAAAGGCGTACCAGAGGGCGCACGTCGGCAGCCAGCGTGCCGTCGGTGGCGGCAACCAGCACCTGCTCATAGACGCCGGTCAGGCTGGCAGAAACCTCCTGCACGCGTTTATCTGCGGCGCGTGCGGCGCTGTCGACGCGGTGCAGGAGCGCAATTTTCTCTTCGCGCGTCAGGCTCTGTAACGGATCGAGCGCCGGATACAGTGCTCGATGGGCTACGGCCCCCAGGGTACGTGACTGGCCATTGCCCTGCTCACGTACGATGCTGCGCGCCGCCGTTGCGCTCTGGTGCAGCGCATTTAGCGTGATCTGATCGGCATAAGCAAAACCGGTTTTTTCGCCACTGATGGCACGAACGCCCACGCCCTGGTCAATATTGTAAGAACCGTCTTTGATAATCCTGTCTTCCAGCACCCATGACTCATGAAAGCTGGACTGGAAATAGAGGTCGGCGTAATCCAGCTTGCGTTCAGACAGCTGGCCGAGAATGGAAAAGAGGTCGCTTTGACTCACATTGTTTGCAGTTAGTAACTGCTCACTTACCAGATTCAGACTCATGAACTCTCGCTTTATATGGATAAGCCTGTCATTGCTGCTGGCTTCATCACTTAACTGGGTTTGGATTAATGGCAACGGGGGTAGCCTGAGGCAATTCCCCAGCTACGTCAAATTCACTTCCCGCTGTCCTCACGCGGTTTACGCATCACTTCGTCAATTTGCGGTTTATCGATGGGGCCACTGATGTGATAGCGCAAGACGGAAATCTTATTCCACAATGGCCCAAGCACCTTGCTGGCGGCGAATACGGCAGCACCGATCACCGGGTTCACCACGAATGCCGTAGCAACGCCCACCGATGCTGAAATTTCCGGAGCCACCGTGGCCTGTAGGTTGATTTGACTCCGCACCAGGTCGACATCACCATTTATCGCAATATCCGCCTCCAGACCGTCTACCAGCAGATTATCGGTATGCATCACGCCATTCTCAATCCAGGCCGTGGCATTAACCGCATCAAAGTAGAAACCCTGGCTGAAGGTATCGCTGAAGTCGAGGCGCAGCTTGCGCAGCAGGGCGTCAAAGCTGACCAGCCGCAGCAGCTGTCCGGCCCGTCCGGTGGACACGTCGGCAATCTGACCCGCGCCGAGATGCGATTTCAGCACGCCGCTCAAGGTCTCAATGGACGGCTGCCACGGCGTTGAGCGCCAGTGCAGATCGTATTCAAAATCAAACGGCGAGTCGCGCAGCGGCGAAGTCATGCCAAACCAGCTGGTCGCCCGATCGATTTTCCTGCCGCTCAGTGAGCCTTTTAGCGATGTGCGCTGCCCACCGGTACGGTTTACCCACTCACCGCTGGCCGTAAGCCGAGCGTTCCCGCTGTCTATCAGCCCATTTTGCAATTTCAGCGTATCGCCGGACGGGGTCAGTTCAGCCTGGATGCGGCCAAAATTCTGCCCACGCAGCCAGCACTCATCGCAGCTAAGGCGCAACGCTGGCCAACTGCTGAAGTTCACCGTGTTGGCGTGGTCGGGCAGCGGAGAAGCGCTCTCTTTGCTGCTCCACTGCGGATTATAATAGAGGTATTTCAGGTTAACCGCCCACGGGGCACCCTGCCTGATAGCCAACGAGCCTTTGATATCCTTGCCGTTGGCATCCACCGTCATTTCACCCGTCGTCCCCTGGCGCAGCGTGGCGGTAAGATCCCGCCACTGCTGGCCCGCCAGCGACAGGGCCGGGGTATGCAGGTGAATATCCCCCGGAAGCAGCGTCCGGTCGGCTTTACCGCCAGTACCCATGCCGGCCCCTAACAGCCCCAGCCAGGCTTCGCCGTCCAGCGCCGGCAGATTTAACATCATGCCGCGGCCGTCCGGCAGCGCAGGGATGCGTTGCGTATCGTTTTCCCAGATGCCGCGCTCTACCCGCAGCGGGTTACCCAGCAGCCAGCGACTGTTAAAACGCTGTCTGTCGCCAAGCGCACCGCTCAGCTCAAAACTTTTCAGGTCACCTTTAGCCGCCAGTTTTACCGGTAGCGTACTGCCCGATGCTTTCTCAAGAGGAGAAGGTAAGTGACTACTTACATCCTTCAGATCGCCGTCGATATCGATCTGGTAGTTGGCTCCCCCCCGGTGCGGCAAGGCAATCTGTACCTTACCGCGCCACGGCAGATTGCCGCTCAGCTGCTGGAGTACCGCGGGCGGTAAGGACTTCATCTTGCCCGGCTGCCAGTCCGCATTAAGATCCACGCCAATGCGGTAATCTTTATCGCCTTCCTGGGTTGTAAAGCGTACGCCAAGCGGCTGCCCGAACCAGCGGGCGCTCATGGCATCGCTTTTCAGATTGCCGTTATCATAAACAAAACGCCCGCTAAGCTGCTCGAAGCGCGTTTCAAGCGGCTTAATCAACAGCGAATTTTGCTTCAGATTTACATCCCCCGTGGCCCGAACCTCCTGCCCGTCCAGCGGTATATCAAGATGTAAGCGACCACTTACATCTCCACCAATCTGTAGCTCATCCAGCGCGGCACCCAGCGAGGATTTCAGCGGCGAGTGGTTAAAATAGTCGCGGATCTGCGGGCCTTCACCCTTAATATCGCCGTTAATAATCAGCTTCTGCTGCATATAATCCGGAATGACTGCCGAAATATTGCGTCCGTCAACCTCACCCAGCTTCACGTCCGGCGCCTGCATCCACAGCCCGTTGTTGGCAAAATCGAGGTCGATATCCAGGTTTTCCAGCGCTGGCCATCCGGGCTGAAACGCAAAGGTCGCCTTACGCAGCGGTACCGCCACCTCGAACATCCCTTCGTGCTGGGTAAACGGGAACTGATGGGGATTGCCGGAAAAGAGCAGCGTAGCGTTCTTCACCTCGCCCCCTTTAATCGCCCCGCTGAGGTAGTCGGTAAGGGATTTGCCCATCAGCGGTTCGGGGAAATAGCGCCAGGCGTCACCCGCGTTGGTCAGATTGATGCCGCCGAGAATGGCGAGGTGCGGGGCGCTATCCTTCTGCTGCTGATAGCGAAAATCGCCGCGCGCCCAAAGAGAGCGCGCCTGAATATCCAGCTGTCGACCGGAGAGCGTCAGTCCATCCTGTCCATACTGCCAGCGCAGTGCGCCACTGGCCCGTTTGATTTCCAGCGGCGCGCGGAACATATCTCCATAAGGCAGCGACGCTTTCTGAAGATCAAAGGTGATGCGCCCGTCGGCCACGCCTCCGGCCAGGGTGCCATCCAGGTTTTCCATGCCGGGCAGTAGCTGCCACTGCCGCCAGCTTAAATCGTGCCATTTGGCCTGAAAGCGCGTCAACTCCGGCTGTTGCAGCGGAATATCTACCGCCAGCGCGCTCACCTGGCCGCGCGGCTGTAGCGTACGCCAGTTTTCCAGCATCTCCGGCGATAGTCTGGCAAACAGCGGGATCAGCGGTTCAAGATGTTGCAAATCGAGATGGTTAGCACGTATCCGGAGCTCTTGTTGCGCCTCCGTTGCGGGCAGCTGGTCATTCTCTGGCAGCCACAGCAATGAGAGCTGTCCCTGGGGCCAGGGCCGATCGTCCAGTATAAACCGGGTCTGTGGCACATTCAGATCCCAGCCACCCTTGAAGCGGCTGATATGAGCAGTGAGATTATCAACGCTAAGATGATGTGACCGCGCATCACCCTGCCAGTTGGCGCCGCCCTTTTTCAGCCAGACATCCCCGGCATGAACGTTACCGTTTTTGACCTCCATCCAGGCGGCAAGGCTGAAACGTGCGCTTTCCAGGCTAGTATTGTCACGCATCCACTGTCCGAGCCAGGGTTTAACGTCTACGTCATCGGCCTGCATCCATACGCGCCCGGTGTCGAGATAGCCATTGCTGTCGCTCAGATCGAGCCGCACCTGTACCACGCCGTGCTGCCCGGTGATACTGGAAAGGCTGACCAGCCCTTCGGCACGATGGCGAGCCTTTTCATTCATCCAGGTCAGCTGTGGGATCGCCAATTTGGCACGCTGGCCCGAAAGCGTCAAAAAGCTGACTTCACTATCACGCAGGTCAAAATGGTCAAACTGGCGCAGGAAGAGATCGTCCAGGCTTTTGGTAGTGAGATTTGACTTACCGCCGTCGCCAAAAGACAGCGCGGTATTGGTCGAAAGGCGTAATTGCCAGAAGGTGAGATCGCGGAATTGCCAACGCAGATGAAGTAATGACTGCCAGATATCCAGGGCCAGCGTAACGCGCTGGATCTCCAGCTTCCCGCCGTCAGGAAGATCGGCCTCAATATTGCCAATCTCAAGGCGCGGGCCAAAGTTTTCCCAGCTTCCCTGTAACGCACTGGCCTGCACCTTCACACCCGTGGTCGCAGAGACACGCTCAAGGATCGGCGCACGCCAGCTGTCCATATGCGGCATCAGCAGGCGCAGGCCACTGACCACTAGCGCAATAACAACCACTAATGTTGCACAGGCCAGTAACAAAATCCTCGGCAGTTGCCTCACTCACCTCTCCTTGTCCGCTACGAAAACGCGCTTGCGGCCGGCCACCGTCAAAGGCCACCGGCGACAGATTTACATCATCACCACGTCAAATTGCTCCTGAGTATAGAGCGGTTCAACCTGGACTTTAACCTGTTTACCGACGAAGATTTCCACTTCGGCCAGCGCGTGTGATTCGTCGCTTTTCAGCGCCTCTCCCACTGACGGCGAGGCGTAGACCAGGAAACGGTCGGAGTCATAGGCATGATGCACTCGCACGATCTCACGCATAATTTCGTAGCATACCGTTTCAACGGTTTTCAACGTGCCGCGCCCTTTGCATACCCGGCAATCCTGGCAAAGCACGTGCTCAATACTTTCGCGCGTACGCTTGCGCGTCATCTCAACCAGCCCCAGCTGCGAGAAGCCGTTAACGCCGGTCTTCACCCGGTCTTTGCTTAGCGCCTGTTCAAGCGAGTGCAGCACGCGGCGGCGATGGTCTTCATTATTCATATCGATAAAATCGATAATGATAATGCCCCCCAGATTGCGCAAGCGCAGCTGACGGGCAATCGCCTGCGTTGCTTCAATATTGGTATTGAAAATAGTTTCTTCCAGATTGCGATGCCCGACAAACGCCCCGGTATTAATGTCAACCGTTGTCATCGCTTCCGTCTGATCGATAATCAGGTAGCCGCCGGACTTCAGCTCAACTTTACGATCGAGCGATCGCTGAATTTCATTTTCGACATCAAACAGGTCAAATATCGGCTGTTTGCCGGTGTACAGCTCCAACTTCGCCGTCATTTCCGGAATGTATTCACCGGTGAACTCCAGCAGATGCTCGAAGCTTAGCCGGGAATCGATACGAATGCGATCCAACGCGGCCCCGGCAAAATCACGCAGAATGCGTTGCGACAGCGCAACCTCGCCATACAGGCGACAGCGCGTCTTATTGCGTTTTTTACGTTCAATGACCTTGGTCCACAGACGTTTCAGGAACGCAGCGTCGGAGGCCAACTCGTCTTCACCCACGCCTTCGGCGGCGGTGCGAATAATGTAGCCGCCCAGCTCATCACAGTAGGCCGCTACCACGGCTTTCAGGCGGTTACGTTCCGCTTCGCTCTCAATACGCTGCGATACGCCAACGTGTGAGGCACCCGGCATAAAGACCAGATAGCGTGACGGTAAGGTAATGTCGGTCGTAAGACGTGCGCCTTTGGTGCCCAGCGGATCTTTCACCACCTGCACCATCAGATCCTGCCCCTGGCGCACCAGCTCGGATATATCACGCACGATGAAGTTTTTCTTTTCGTCACCGGCCACGCACTCGGTGTGCGGCATAATATCGGAAGCATGCAGAAACGCCGCTTTTTCCAGACCAATATCGACAAATGCCGCCTGCATCCCGGGTAAAACACGGCTGACGCGTCCCTTGTAAATGTTGCCAACGATACCGCGACGCGCTTCGCGTTCAATATGGATTTCCTGCAGGATGCCGCCGTCTATATAGGCAACACGCGTTTCGGACGGAGTAATATTGACCAGTAGTTCCGCTGTCATTTCAACCTCTCACTTCACGCAACGCCTGGAAATGACGCCACAGCTCCGCCGTTTCCACTAAGGGCAACCCAACCACCGCGTGGTAACTTCCATTGATTTTTCTGACAAAATTGCCGCCCAGCCCCTGAATGCCGTAACTCCCGGCTTTGTCCATCGGCTCTCCGCTGGCGATATACTGTTCGATATCTTCAGGCGTAAGCTGGCGGAAGGTCACCTCGGTCACCACCAGACAATCACGTATCTGTTGGCGATCGGCCAGCGCTACCGCCGTCATAACATGATGGGTCTGCCCGGAGAGTTTGGCCAGCATGGTGGCGGCCGCCACGGCATCAGCAGGTTTTTCCAACACGTCATGATTAAGCACAACGATCGTATCCGCACCCAGTACCGGCAGATCGCACGGGGCAACGGCCACGCCAGCCTGCGCTTTATCCCGCGCCAGGCGCTTAACATAGTGTTCTGCCGTTTCACCTTCGTTCCGTTGCTCTGCAACATCCAAAGTCAGGCGTTCGAATGACAGGCCCAGTTGGGCCAGCAACTCACGGCGGCGCGGAGAAGCGGAAGCCAGATACAGGGATAGCATATAAGTCCTTTATTGTACGGCAAACTGGCGGCGGATCTTTCTCATCAGCAGGAATAGCCACGGCCAGAGAACACCGTCGATAACGCTACTCCAGAATATTTCCGGGCGGAAAGAGACATTAACCACAATAAATTCTGACCAGAAGACGATGATATCCATCGTCAGCGACAACACCGTCACCATCAGCGCCTGCTGCCAGAGTGCGAGATTGCGGAATAGCTGGAATTTAAAGGCGACCAGGTAGGCAACAAGACTCAAAGCCAGCGCACGCACGCCGAGGGTCGAACCTGAAATAAGATCCATGATAGATCCCATCACAAATCCCGTACCGACATTCACCCGATGCGGCAGCGCCAGCACCCAGTAAATGATGATCAACAATAACCACGATGGCCGGAAGTATAGCAGCTGCTCCGGCCACGGCATGATTTGCAGCATTAGCGCGACGAGGAAAGAAAGCCATATCACCCAACGGCCGTGGCTGCGGTAGCTGCTCAAGGCCGGGCTCCCTGCACCGCTGGCACGGGGTCATTACCGGAGGGGGTGGCCGCGGGTACCGATGGGGCCGGGGGGCCTGCCATTTCGCTGGTCTGTGGCAGCACCTGCGGCATCATCTGCATCAAACGCTCATTGGCTACGCGATGCACCTCATCCGGGGCCATTGGCATGGTGCCGTTACGATCGGCCCCCCACAGCAGCAGCAGATAGCGCAGACGTTGCAGACCCGCCGTTGGACGCGCCTTAATCACGGTATAGGCGCGCTGGGTATCCAGTTTTACCGAGGAGACAACGCCAACGGGGTAGCCTTCAGGGAAACGCCCGCCGAGACCGGATGTCACCAACACATCGCCAACGCGAATATCGGTGTTGGCCGGCAGGTGTTCAAGCTGCAGATCTTCGGTACAGCCATTTCCGGCGGCTATCACACGAATATCGTTACGCAGTACCTGGATAGGCAGCGCGTGCGACGCGTCGCAAATCAGCAGTACGCGGCTGGTAATTTTACCCACCGCGATCACCTGGCCGACAACGCCTTTATCGCTGATCACCGGCTGCCCTTCATACACGCCACTGATGCTACCTTTGTCGATCACCACCTGGTCGGTGTAAGGATCGGTGCCGGTGGAGATCACCTGCGTCACCATTTTATGCTCGTCCTGACGCAGCGGTGATCCCAGCAATTCTCTCAGGCGAGCATTCTCCTGCCTGAACTGTCCCAGCATCAGCAATTCGCTGTTCTTTAGCATCAGTTCGCGTTGTAACGCTTTGTTTTCCAACTCGAGCTGCTGGCGCGAGGCCAATGTTTCAGAAACATTGTCCAAAATCTGACGGGGGCCGTTGGCCAGGAAATAGAACGGACTGACGGCCGTGTCCATATAGGTGCGGATACGGGAGAAGGCTCCCAGGCGACTGTCGGCAACAATTACGCCTATTGCCACAATAATCGCTAAAATTAAGCGTAACTGCAGGGAAGATTTCCTGCTGAACATCGGCTTCATAAACTCGGCGCATTCCTCGACAACATAAAAAAGGAGCGCGGGCAACGGCCCACCGCTCCTTCAGGCAGATTATTCTTCGCTGAACAAATCGCCGCCGTGCATGTCGATCATTTCCAACGCTTTGCCGCCACCGCGCGCCACACAGGTCAGCGGATCTTCTGCCACGACGACGGGAATACCGGTCTCTTCCATCAGCAGGCGATCGAGGTTACGCAATAGCGCACCACCGCCGGTCAGCACCATGCCACGCTCGGAGATATCAGATGCCAGCTCAGGCGGGCACTGCTCAAGGGCAACCATCACGGCACTGACGATACCGGTTAACGGCTCCTGCAACGCTTCCAGGATCTCGTTAGAGTTAAGGGTAAAGCCACGCGGAACCCCTTCGGCCAGGTTACGGCCACGTACTTCAATCTCGCGCACTTCGTCGCCCGGATAGGCAGAACCGATGCCGTGCTTGATGCGTTCAGCGGTAGCTTCACCAATCAATGAGCCGTAGTTACGACGAACATAGTTAATAATCGCTTCATCGAAGCGGTCACCACCGATGCGGACAGAAGAGGAGTAGACCACGCCGTTCAGCGAGATCACCGCCACTTCAGTGGTGCCTCCACCGATATCCACCACCATAGAGCCGGTTGCTTCGGAAACCGGCAGACCGGCACCGATAGCCGCCGCCATGGGCTCTTCGATCAGGAACACCTCACGTGCCCCCGCACCCTGGGCGGATTCACGGATGGCGCGGCGTTCTACCTGAGTCGCACCCACCGGCACGCAGACCAACACGCGCGGGCTTGGGCGCATAAAGCTGTTGCTGTGCACCTGTTTGATAAAGTGCTGCAACATCTTTTCAGTCACGAAGAAATCGGCAATCACGCCATCTTTCATCGGGCGAATAGCGGCAATATTGCCAGGGGTGCGCCCCAGCATCTGCTTTGCATCATGACCGACTGCCGCTACGCTTTTGGGAGAACCGGCGCGATCCTGTCGGATAGCAACAACGGAAGGCTCGTTCAGCACGATACCCTGCCCTTTCACGTAAATCAGGGTATTGGCAGTACCCAGGTCGATGGACAAGTCGTTGGAAAACATGCCACGGAATTTTTTAAACATACTAAAGGATAATCCTGCAAGCTGGGGGCGAAAAATAAAATCCGCTTACTCTACCAACCACACGAAGCAGCGACAAGGCGCAAAAATGTCCTGCTCCGGTGAAAAATCATGCTATTTCGTGCCGACAACACAACCTGTACGCTATCAAGCGCAACTGAGCCCGTCATTACGGCATTCAGACTTGGTTTCGAGACGGATAAACGGACATAACATACATAAAAATTAACATTTTTAGTTTTGCCTCGGTCGGCGATAACGCCGCTCTTGACCACGACCGCGCAAGTATTCTACGTGAAAACCCGGCGAACGTGAGACTAAACTCGATATCTTTGCGAATATTTTTTTACGCTGGTGTTAACCAATTGGGAAGCGGCGAAAAAGTCTCCCTGCCCCCCGGTTACGCCCAGCTCCACCAGCGTTTGCCACTCTTCCCTGGAGTGCACGCCTGCCGCAAAAACCTGGGCGGAGGTTTGCTTACAACTCTCAAGAAGACTCTGCACAAACAGCTGATTTTCGGTGCGCCTGTCGATATTACGCACCAGTCCCGGATGCAGTTTAATCAGCCGAATCTGGAACTGTTTGATGTAGGCCGTACTCACCACCTTTAATCCCGCCTGATTCACCGCAACGCTGCAACCAAAACCATAAAGCAGGCGGAAGACAGGTTCCAGACGATTAATGTGTTGACACACATCTGCTTCAGCAAGTTCAAATAAAATACGTTTTCTTTGCGATTTGGCGCATTGCAGCAGGGTATCACGGAGCCAGCGCATAAACGGACGGTGCAGCAGTGAGTCGAGCGTCAGGGGGACAGTCAGCGTCTCTTCAGGCCACCATTCCGCCAGCGTCACGATGCGCTTCACCAGCAGGCGATCGTAGCGTTCTGCCAGCCCCAGCTGCTGCAACATGGGCAGGTATTCGGCCGACAGCAGCTCTTTCTCACCGTCAAAAATGCGCGGCATGATTTCGCGGTGGTGCACCTGCCCCAGCCTGTTTACGGCGGGCTTCTGATACAGACGCGGCCCGCCCTGATTGACGGTATTCTCCAGCAGGGTGCGCCACTTAACGCTACCGCGTGCCAGAGACTGCTGCGCGCCTTCGCCGACTGACCAGCTGTTACCACCCTGTAGCACGGCATGCCGCGTTGCCCGTTCGGCGTTATCCATGACCTGCTGAGCGCTCTGCCCGCTGTGCCAGCCGCTGATACCGATATGGATCATATCATCGCGATCGACCATGCGCGTCGGTGGCAGGCTGTCTACCGCTTTAATCAGCTGTGAGGCGATGCCATCCGCATCTTTTACGCTACGGTGCGGTAGCAAGACGGCAAAGTCGCTGCGAAAATATCGCGCCAGTAATGCACCAGGATAACGCAAAACGAACGTTGACAGCATATTGGTCAAAGCAAAAAAATACTCCTGTACCTCGGCATGCCCCCAGCGTTCGCACAGGGTGTCAAAATCCGGCAGGCGGATCATCATCACCATGCCGTGCGTGCCCACCGCTTCGGGATCTTCCAGCAATGTGGTCAGCTGATTATCGAAAAACAGACGATTATTGAGGCCTGTGCGCACATCCTGCGCGGCAAAAGTGCGGATTAGCGTATCGATACGATTATGCTGCTCCCCCGCTTCTTTAAGATCGGACAAAAGCAGATCGATGGCGCTGCTGGCCATCGGCGGCCATTCATGAACCGATCCCGATCTCACGTCGCCCCTGTTTCCTTTAATCACCGCCCCGGCACGCGCCTCCAGCCGCTCCATTCCCTGTAACTGCCGGTATAGCCAGCGATGCGCCTGTAGCAGCAGCAGCAGCATAATCACCACCACGCCGATAATCGCCGACAGGCTTGAAGCACCAATTAATGAGGTAAACCAGGTGAGGGTAGAGTCGACCCACTGGATATGTAACGTCATATCCTTGTGTTGCGTCAGCGGCAGCACGGTTTGACGATAGCGGTTTGGCTCATCTTCCAACAGCGGCCGCTGAGGGCGTATCACCTCAAACAGCGGCCTGTTGTCTTGAATCAGCGCGATGCGTTCTATACGCAAGGGGCTCATGACCGGACGCAGCCAGGATGCGATCTGCTGGGCCGTCTGCGTTGATAATGCGCTATCCACTTCATCGGCTATAAGCTGAACCCGGTACTCTGCTCGCTGGTTGCTAAGATAAAAGAAGCTCAGCACACAGCCGACCAGCATTAACAGCATGGCCAGTGAACACAGCAGGGTAATGATTGCAGAGAGTTTGGTGGTTAATCGCATTCTTATGCCAGTTAAATGCGGTGGGCGAAATGTCATCAACACAGTACCGCGAACTGTTTGTTAACGATCGTAGGCAACAGGATGTCAGACTGTAGCGGCAGATGAAAATAACACATCGTGTCCAATAAATGCTTGCTTCGAATCAGATCAATATCCATTTTGGCGAGTATAGTCATAGCTGACCGTTTTTAGAGAATGATTATCCCGTTTTCAGGAGATCCTTATGCAAGCACTGGTTCTTGAACAGTCCTCAGGTGAAACTATCGCCACCGTCAAACACCTGCCTGATGACAGCCTCCCACCGGGCGATGTCACGGTCGACATTGACTGGTCGGGTATTAATTACAAAGACGCGCTGGCGATCGCCGGTAAGGGCAAAATTATTCGCCAGTTCCCTATGGTGCCCGGCATCGATTTCGCCGGCAGGGTAGAGAGTAGCAGCGATGCGCGTTTTCAGCGTGGCCAGTCGGTATTGCTGACCGGTTGGGGCGTTGGCGAAAACCATTGGGGTGGTCTGGCAGAACGGGCACGGGTAAAAGCAGACTGGCTGGTGCCGATGCTACAGGGCCTGGATGCCAGGAAGGCGATGATCGTCGGCACGGCGGGTTTCACCGCTATGCTCTGCGTAATGGCGCTGGAGGAAGGTGGCGTGACGCCAGAAGACGGTGAAGTGCTGGTGACAGGTGCCAGCGGCGGAGTCGGCAGTACCGCCGTGGCGCTGCTCAACGCGCTCGGTTACCGAGTCGTTGCCGTTAGCGGTCGCGCATCGACCCACGACTATCTGCACCAGCTGGGAGCCAGCGAGGTGCTGCCGCGCAGCGCGTTCAGCGAACGATCTCGCCCGCTTGAGAAACAGCGCTGGGCCGCAGCGATAGATACTGTCGGCGGAGAGGTGCTGGCAAGCGTGCTGGCGCAAACCCGTTATAATGGTGTGGTCGCCGCCTGTGGGCTGGCGGGGGGAACCGACCTGCCCACCAGCGTGATGCCATTTATCCTGCGTAACGTGCGCCTGCAGGGCATCGATTCGGTAATGACTCCGGTTGCGCGCCGTCATCTTGCCTGGAAGCGTTTGCAGCAGGCGTTGCCCGCGACATTTTATCAGCAGGCTACCACTGAAATCTCGCTGGCTGAGGCGGCGGACGCGGCGGAAAAATTGCTCAATAATCAACTAACCGGGCGCACGTTGGTGCGTATCCGCTAACCGTTTGCTGGTAAAACACGCAACGATCCATTATCACAGGCAGGGCCAAAGATGAAAGCCGTTAACCCACTGACAGAAAATGACGTCACGCCAGAGAGCCTGTTTAATGCTCGTCGCCGTACGGTGCTAAAAATGCTGGGCATGAGCGCGGCGGCGCTATCTCTGCCCGGTGCTGCGCGCGCCGACCTTCTTTCTTGGTTCAAAGGCGGCGACCGCCCACGCGCCGCCTCGGGCCGCCCGCTTGATTTCAGTCAGCCACAGCAGTTTCAGGCCAATCTTCCGCTGACGCCGGAAGATAAGGTGACGGGTTATAACAACTTTTATGAATTCGGGCTGGATAAAGCCGACCCCGCCGCCCACGCCGGAACGTTGAAAACCGCCGACTGGAAGATTGAGATAGATGGCGAGGTGGCAAAACCCCTGACGCTAAGCATGGATGACATATTTAAACGCTTTGCGCAGGAGCAACGGATTTACCGCATGCGCTGCGTGGAAGGCTGGTCCATGGTGGTTCCCTGGGTTGGCTTTGAACTGGGCAAACTGCTCCAGGCCGCCGAGCCCACCAGCAACGCCCGCTTTGTGGCTTTCCATACCCTGTACGCGCCGGACCAGATGCCGGGCCAACAGGATCGCTTTATTGGCGGCGGGCTGGATTATCCTTACGTGGAAGGACTACGGCTGGATGAAGCCATGCACCCCCTGACCCTGTTAACCACCGGCGTGTATGGCAAGGCATTGCCGCCGCAGAACGGGGCGCCGATCCGCCTGACCGTGCCGTGGAAATACGGATTTAAAGGCATCAAGTCCATTGTAAAAATTAGCCTGGTCAAGGCGATGCCGCCGACAACATGGAACCAGTTAGCGCCGAATGAGTATGGGTTCTACGCTAACGTCAATCCCCATGTTGACCATCCGCGCTGGTCGCAGGCGACCGAACGCTTTATTGGTTCCGGCGGTATTCTTGATGTGCAGCGCCAGCCAACGTTGCTGTTCAATGGTTATGCCGACCAAGTGGCGTCACTGTATCGTGGTCTCGATCTGCGGGAGAACTTCTGAGATGGTGCGCCTGACGTTACCCCAGATACGCTGGCTGAAAGTGCTGCTGCATCTGGCGGGCTTTCTGCCGCTGGTGTGGCTGCTGCTGACCCTCAATCAGGGCGGGTTCAGCGCCGATCCGGCGAAGGATATCCAGCATTTTACCGGCAGAATGGCGCTCAAGTTCCTGCTTGCCACGCTCGCGGTCACGCCGCTGGCGCGTTACGCTAAACAGCCGTTATTGATCCGCGTACGCCGCCTGCTTGGACTCTGGTGTTTTGCCTGGGCATCGCTGCATCTGGTGAGCTACTCTCTGCTTGAGCTCGGCATCAATCATCTGGGCCTGCTGGGATCTGAGCTGATTTCGCGTCCTTATCTGACGCTGGGCATCGTCAGTTGGGTGATTTTACTGTCACTGGCGCTGACGTCGTTCCAGCGCGCGCAACGCAAGCTCGGCAAGCGCTGGCAAACGCTGCATAACGCCGTCTATCTGGTGGCGATACTCGCGCCGGTTCACTATTTGTGGTCAGTAAAAACCTATTCGCCCCAGCCGTGGATTTACGCGCTCATCGCCGCGATCCTACTGGCATGGCGCTATAAAAAGCTAAGCAAGTGGCTGGCACGCTAATTCACAATGGCGACTGACCACGGGCTTCTTGCTGCCAGCCCTGTCGCCGTCAAAGATCAACTTCGCTGATACGCCCCCGACTTATAGGCTAAATGCATTGATATGGTGACAATGACTGCCTTTTTCGGCAGCCTGTCACCAATTTTCATCTGAAAAGGTGACAAACCGGCTTTAGCCATGTATTTTGTGCGATGCCTAAATTATCGCGGGAGATGGCAGCAAAATGAGCGACAAGTTGCATGTACTGCTTTTGAACGGCCCCAATCTGAACCTGCTGGGTACGCGTGAGCCGGAAAAATACGGCCACACCTCGCTGGACGAGATTGTCAGTGAGCTGACATTGCAGGCCAGTGCGCTGGGCGTCACGCTTAGCCATCTCCAGTCCAATGCGGAACATGCGTTAATCGACCGCATTCATCAGGCGAAAGGCAATGTCGATTATATCGTCATTAACCCGGCAGCATTTACCCACACCAGCGTGGCGCTGCGTGATGCGCTACTGGCCGTCAGCATACCGTTTATTGAAGTTCATCTTTCAAACGTGCATGCTCGCGAGCCTTTTCGCCATCATTCGTATCTTTCTGATATTTCTACCGGCGTGATCTGTGGACTTGGCGTCGACGGTTATTCCTGGGCTTTACAGACGGCGGTTAAACGCCTGTCACTATCTCATTAAACAGAGTACGGAACCACACTCATGGATATTCGTAAGATTAAAAAACTGATCGAACTGGTTGAAGAATCAGGCATTGCTGAACTGGAAATCTCTGAAGGCGAAGAGTCCGTTCGCATCAGCCGTGCCCCGGTCAATACCGGCTACCCAATGATGCAGCAGGCTTATGCCGCACCAATGATGCAGCAACCCGCGCTGGCAACCGCAGTGGCTCCGGCTGCCGCTCCGGCAATGGAAGCGCCCGCTGCTGCTGAGATCAGTGGCCATATCGTGCGTTCTCCTATGGTCGGTACTTTCTACCGCACCCCAAGCCCAGACGCAAAAGCGTTTGTGGAAGTCGGTCAGAAAGTTAACGCCGGTGACACCCTGTGCATCGTTGAAGCAATGAAAATGATGAACCAGATCGAAGCCGATAAGTCTGGCGTCGTGAAAGCGATTCTGCTCGAAAGCGGTCAGCCTGTTGAATTTGACGAGCCGCTGGTCGTCATCGAATAACGAGGCTACCCATGCTGGATAAAATTGTAATTGCTAACCGTGGTGAAATTGCGCTGCGTATTCTGCGTGCCTGTAAAGAGCTGGGCATTAAAACGGTTGCGGTGCACTCCACGGCCGATCGCGACCTGAAGCACGTGCTGCTGGCAGATGAAACCGTCTGTATTGGCCCCCCTCCGTCAGTGAAAAGCTATCTGAATATCCCGGCGCTGATTTCTGCCGCCGAGATCACCGGTGCGGTGGCTATTCACCCTGGCTACGGCTTCCTCTCTGAAAATGCAGACTTCGCTGAGCAGGTTGAGCGTTCGGGCTTTATCTTTATCGGCCCCAAAGCGGATACTATCCGTCTGATGGGCGATAAAGTGTCGGCGATCACCGCAATGAAAAAAGCGGGCGTTCCGACGGTTCCGGGCTCTGACGGCCCACTGACCGAGGATATGGATAAGAACCGCGCCTTTGCGAAACGCATCGGCTACCCGGTGATTATCAAAGCCTCCGGCGGCGGCGGCGGTCGCGGTATGCGCGTCGTGCGCAGCGACAAAGACCTGGAACAATCCATCAACATGACGAAAGCGGAAGCCAAAGCGGCTTTCAACAACGACATGGTTTATATGGAAAAATACCTGGAAAACCCGCGTCATATCGAAATTCAGGTATTGGCAGACGGCCAGGGCAACGCGATATATCTGGCCGAACGCGACTGCTCCATGCAGCGCCGTCACCAGAAAGTGGTGGAAGAAGCGCCGGCACCGGGCATCACCGAAGAGATGCGTCGCTACATTGGCGAACGCTGCTCGAAAGCCTGTATCGATATCAGCTATCGCGGCGCGGGCACCTTCGAGTTCCTGTATGAAAACGGTGAGTTCTACTTCATTGAGATGAACACCCGTATTCAGGTTGAGCATCCGGTCACCGAGATGATCACCGGCGTTGACCTGATCAAAGAGCAGCTGCGCATCGCTGCCGGTCAGCCGCTGTCGATCAAACAGGAAGAGGTCATTATTCGTGGTCACGCGGTGGAATGCCGTATCAACGCCGAAGATGCGAATACTTTCCTGCCAAGCCCGGGCAAAATTACCCGCTTCCACGCGCCGGGTGGTTTTGGCGTGCGTTGGGAATCCCATATCTACGCCGGTTACAGCGTGCCGCCGTACTATGACTCAATGATTGGCAAACTGATTACCTTTGGTGAAAACCGTGATGTGGCGATTTCACGCATGAAAAATGCGCTGGCTGAACTGATCATCGACGGGATCAAGACCAACGTCGAACTGCAGATGAAAATCATGTCGGACGAGAACTTCCAGCACGGTGGAACAAACATCCACTATCTGGAGAAAAAACTCGGCCTGCAAGAGAAGTAAGCGCGCCAGATGCCCGGTTCACCGGGCTGAGATCGACAGATGCAGGGGCCGATTAATCGGCCCCTTCTTATTGGGGAAGCGCATGGAAAAACGTTTTGTACAGGCCCATCGCGAGGCGCGCTGGTCATTTGCGCTCGCGGTGGCTTATCTCGCCTGCTGGGCGCTGGCCGCCTGGCTACTGGATGACCAGCAGGGGCTGACCGGTTTGCCCCACTGGTTTGAAATGGCCTGCCTGCTGGTGCCGCTGCTGTTTATTTTTCTCTGCTGGTTAATGGTGCGCGTTATCTTCCGCAATATCTCTCTGGAGGATAAAGGTGAAGCTTGAAATAATTTTGCCGCTGGCGGGTTATCTGCTGCTGGTCGCGGGCCTGTCGGTCTGGGCGATGCGCAAGCGGCGCGAAGGGAGCTTCCTTACGGAATATTTCCTCGGCAGCCGCTCAATGGGCGGCTTCGTGCTGGCAATGACGCTGACGACCACCTATATCAGCGCCAGTTCGTTTATTGGCGGCCCCGGCGCAGCGTATAAATACGGGCTGGGCTGGGTGTTGCTGTCGATGGTACAGGTCCCGGCGGTCTGGCTTTCACTGGGCGTACTCGGCAAGAAGTTCGCCATCCTGGCGCGGCGTTATCATGCCGTGACGCTGAACGATATGCTGTATGCACGCTATCGCAGTACGCTGCTGGTGTGGCTGGCCAGCCTCAGCCTGCTGATCGCCTTTATTGGTGCAATGACCGTGCAGTTCGTTGGCGGGGCGCGCCTGCTGGAAACGGCGGCCGGCATTCCCTACGACAGCGGGCTGCTGATCTTTGGCGGTACCATCGCGCTGTATACCGCCTTTGGCGGTTTCCGCGCCAGCGTGCTCAACGATGCGATGCAGGGGCTGGTGATGCTGGCCGGCACCGTCCTGCTGCTGGTTGCCGTGATACACGCAGCGGGCGGACTGCATAACGCGGTGCATACCCTGCAACGCATCGATCCCCAACTGGTTTCTCCCGCTGGCGTAGGCGATATTCTGACACCGACCTTCCTTGCATCGTTCTCGGTATTAGTCTGCTTTGGCGTGATTGGCCTGCCGCATACGGCGGTGCGCTGCATCTCCTACAAGGACAGCAAGGCGGTCCATCTTGCCATTCTGCTTGGCACCATCGTGGTGGCCGTACTGATGCTGGGCATGCACCTGGCGGGCGCGTTGGGGCGAGCGGTGATCCCCGATCTCCAGATCCCGGATAGCGTGATCCCGACGCTAATGATCGCGGTGCTGCCGCCGCTGGCAGCCGGGATCTTTCTGGCGGCACCGATGGCGGCGATCATGTCGACGATCAATGCCCAGCTGCTACAATCGTCGGCAACCATCGTGAAAGATCTCTATCTGCGGATATACCCACACCAGATAAACAATGAGCCCCGTCTGAAGCGGCTCTCTTCGCTGGTTACCCTGGTGCTGGGCCTGCTGCTGCTGCTGGCGGCATGGCACCCGCCGCAGATGATTATCTGGCTCAACCTGCTGGCCTTTGGCGGGCTGGAGGCGGTATTCCTGTGGCCGCTGGTGCTCGGCCTGTATTGGGAGAAAGCCAATGCCGCCGGTGCCCTGAGCAGCATGATCTGCGGCGCTGCCTGCTATACCCTGCTGGCCAGCCTGTCACTACAGCCCTGGGGATTCCACCCGATTGTGCCAGCGCTGCTGCTCAGCCTGCTGGCATTTATGATTGGCAACCGTTTTGGCCGCCCGGCGCTCGCCACAACGTCTGCCCCTACCCTGTTTGAATAGAAGAGACTCGTTATGCCCTGGATACAGATGAAGATGAATACCAGCGGCGCTCAGGCTGAAGAGCTGGGCGACGCGCTGATTGAGAACGGTGCCGTGTCGGTCACCTTCCAGGATACCCATGACAACCCGGTGTTTGAACCGCTGCCGGGCGAAACGCGCCTGTGGGGCGATACCGATGTCATTGGCCTGTTTGACGCCGAAACGGATATGGCCGACGTGATTGCCGGACTGGAACACCATCCCCTGCTGGGCAGCGGTTTTCACCATAAGATTGAGCAGATTGAAGACAAGGACTGGGAGCGTGAGTGGATGACCAACTTCCATCCGATGCGTTTCGGCCAACGTCTGTGGATCTGCCCAAGCTGGCGCGATGTGCCAGACCCGAATGCGGTAAACGTGATGCTCGATCCGGGGCTGGCATTTGGCACCGGCACCCATCCCACGACGGCCCTGTGCCTGACATGGCTCGATGGGCTTGACCTGGCCGGTAAGACGATTATCGATTTCGGCTGTGGTTCCGGCATTCTGGCCATCGCCGCGCTGAAACTGGGAGCCGCCGCCGCTATCGGTATTGATATCGATCCCCAGGCCATCCAGGCAAGCCGGGACAATGCCGAACGCAATGGGGTTTCAGACCGCCTGTCGCTCTATCTGCCGCATCAGCAGCCGGATAACCTGATTGCTGATGTCGTTGTGGCGAATATTCTGGCCGGCCCGCTGCGTGAGCTGGCACCATTAATCAGCGTGCTGCCAAAACGGGGCGGGCATCTGGGCCTGTCGGGCGTGCTGGCCAGCCAGGCTTCGGGCGTTTGTGAAGCATACGCCGACCTCTTTGAACTTGATGCAGTAGCCGAGAAAGAAGAATGGTGCCGGATTACCGGCGTACGGCGTTAAGCAAGGGCACTGGCAAAGTCCATAACCGCTTTGCCGGTGCTTTCTTTCACGTCACATGTTTTGTTTAACAGGCGAAATAACGGGGTTTATGTCGATATCTTGCTGACAATAAAAGAAAATTCTTTGTATGCAAAATCATCATATTTTACTAAGCCACTGTTAAATAAATAAATATTGCATGAAGCAGGGGCTGATTCCGTATTCCCTTAATCTGTAACGGCGTATTGTTCAAAGTTTGGCCTTTCATCTTCCTGCAAAAATGCGTAATATACGCCGCCTTGCGGACACACTATGGTCACTTTTTTTTCATGCGCATAGGAAATCACCAGCTTCGTAATCGTTTGATTGCGGCACCAATGGCCGGGATCACTGACAGGCCATTCAGAACCCTTTGCTATGCGATGGGCGCTGGTATGACCGTCTCCGAGATGCTGTCGTCGAACCCCGAAGTCTGGGCCAGCGATAAATCTCGGCTGCGTATGGTACACAGTGACGAACCGGGTATTCGTACCGTGCAAATTGCCGGTTGTGACCCGACAGAGATGGCGGGAGCCGCGCGCATTAACGCTGCATCAGGCGCGCAGGTGATCGACATCAATATGGGATGTCCTGCCAAAAAGGTGAATCGTAAGATGGCAGGTTCGGCACTGCTTCAACACCCTGAATTGGTGAAGTCTATCCTTTCAGCCGTGGTGAATGCAGTTGACGTGCCCGTGACCTTAAAGATCCGCACCGGCTGGGACAGCGACAACCGCAACTGCGTAGAGATTGCCCAATTGGCTGAACGCTGTGGTATTCAGGCCCTGACAATTCATGGACGCACCCGCGCCTGTTTGTTCAACGGTGAAGCTGAATATGACAGCATTCGGACAGTTAAGCAGAACGTATCCATTCCGGTTATCGCGAATGGAGACATTACTGACCCGCATAAAGCCAGAGCGGTGCTTGACTATACGGGGGCTGATGCCCTGATGATAGGACGGGCTGCTCAGGGAAGACCGTGGATCTTCCGGGAAATCCAGCATTATCTGGACACTGGGGAGCTGCTGGCACCGATGCCACTGGCTGAAGTAAAGCGCTTGCTCATCGGGCACTTACGGGAACTGCACGACTTTTATGGTCAGCGCAAGGGATACCGTATTGCCCGGAAGCACGTCTCCTGGTATCTCCAGGAGCACGCCCCAAACGACCAGTTTCGGCGCACATTCAACGCCATTGAGGATGCCAGCGAACAGCTGGAGGCGTTGGAGGCATACTTCGAAAATCTTGCGTAATTAGAAATAAAGAGCTGACAGAACTATGTTCGAACAACGCGTAAATTCTGACGTACTGACCGTATCTACCGTGAACTCACAGGATCAGGTGACCCAAAAGCCACTGCGTGATTCGGTCAAACAGGCACTGAAGAACTATTTTGCTCAACTGAATGGTCAGGATGTTAATGATCTGTATGAGCTGGTACTGGCTGAAGTAGAACAGCCTCTGTTGGACATGGTGATGCAATACACCCGTGGCAACCAGACCCGTGCAGCCCTGATGATGGGCATCAACCGCGGTACGCTGCGTAAGAAGCTGAAAAAATACGGCATGAACTAATAGCCTTTGGCTATCATGGTGTTTTAAAAGGCGTTTTACCTCATGGTATTACGCCTTTTTTATTTATTTTTATACAAAAGGCTGTACATCCGAGGGGGGCGACTACTGGAAGCGTAAGAACAAATTAGCGGTTGAAAGCAAGCCTGATATTGGTAACAGGTCCTAAAAATGAGGGCATCGTTTCAGTTACCATACCTTGTCACCACCACCAGCTATGCGATTATATGCAGTCATTGTGCTGCATGCGAACCGGCCGAAAGGCTGGAAATATCTTGGTAAAAGTACGTCCCGTTTAGTTCTTCATCGTGTCTATACGTGTTCCTTGCTATTATTCCGGCCTTTAACGTAAACCCAATCGGGCAGTTTGTGTCGTTACTGCTGAAGATGTGCAATCTGTGCGTCGGGCCGTTCACGTTTGTGGCAAAGAATTCATTATAAAAGTGCCCTTCACCATCATAATGATCTGTCCAGAAGGTCATCATCCCCGCAAAGGCTCGGGTCACGACCTTTCTGCATATCCTGTCATAAGCGTAAGACAGCTGCGTGAGCAGGAGTACTGCCCCTGCAACCGGGCCGGGTCGCCAAGAGCAATTAATGCCCCTGGGCGACATGCGTTGAGTGGCTGTTGTCTATCCTGAGCTCATAAACCATCGTTGCGTTTGGTGGTACTTTCGGTGGATAACCTTCAGCGCCATAGGCCAGACCCGCCGGCACCACCATGGTCAGCGAGCCATGATTCTTTATATAGCTCATCGCATCGCGGAACAGGGGCGGATATGCCTTCAGGGGTTGAGATAATACGTTGCTGGTAAGTGACATATCCTGAATAACGGTCCCGTCCGTTAACGTCTCTTTGACCACCACATCGACAATATCGTTTTCCTGCAACGGCGTGTCACCTGCATAATCTACTCGATACAAAAAACCGGACGGCGATTGTTTGACGCCCTTTTGCTTTTTAAACTGTGCGAGAAAATCCTCACCGCTTTTTTGCTGACTGATTGTCATCTTCTTACGCGCGGCGTCGACCGCCTGCTCCGAGTCAGCCAGAGCACGGCTCAGTTCATCAGCGGACAGCTGATACTTCCCGGCAAATGCATCCACCACCCCGGCGAGGACAACCTGCCGGTCAGCGTTCACACCCCATCCCTTGCGCTGGTTGAGCAGTGTCAGAATATCACGCCCCAGCGCATCACCCGCAGCATAGGCCTGTTTTTGCTCGGGCTCTTTCAGCATCTGCGGCTTTGCCAGCAATGTCGCCCGTGAGCGCAGGCCGTCTGCATCGGACTGCGCCTGATGCAGTTTCTGCGACTGCCTGGCCAGCTCGGCCTCCCCCCCGCTCAGCTGCCTGGTCAGCTTATCTTTTTGGTCTTTATACGTTTTATTCTCCTGCTGTAACGCCAGCAGCGACGCCTCTTTTTGCTGCTTAACCTGCTGCAACTCCTGTACCTGTTTTTCCAGTTCCGTCAGCTGCTGATCGCGCTGTGCCAACCGTTGGCCCAGCGCGATCTTCTCTTCTTGCAGAGGCGTGACCAGCGCCGTATGCAGGCCTTTCTGTTCCTCCTGCAATTTTTTGAGTTCAAGTTTAAGGGCATTCTGTTGAGCCTGTTCCGCCTCCAGCTGCTGCTTCAGCGTCTGCAACTGTGCCACCATCGGCGACTGCTCGGGGTTATTTTTTGCCTCCCCCTCCTGCAACTGCTGTGTCAGGAGGCTAATCTGCTCTTTAAGAGTAACGATTTGTTCATCTGCCTTGCGCACGGCTGCCTGCTCACGCCTGGCGCTCTCCTTCGCCCGGGCGATCGTTGCATTAGCGCGCTTCTGATCAAACATTCCCGTTACGCTATGGTGTAGCTCGCTGAGCAGCTTACGTAGCGGCGTCCAGTCAGCCATCTTGCTCTGCCCCTGTAGCGCCTCTTCCGCCCGGACGCGACGTGCAGTTTCTGCCACCAGCGCCTCCTCCTGCTGTTGAAGGGTGGTCTGCAGTCTGGTCAGTTGCAGCTCCCGCTCCTTCAGCGTGCGCTGCAGCGCATGACTCTCCGACTGCCTGCCCGCCGCTGGCTGGTTGACCTGCTCTTGAGAAAGGAGGGGGGCGAACGCTTCCTTGTGCCTGCTGCTATATTTTTCGGCAAACTGTAATAAGGCCGGAATACCGTCATCTGCGCGGACGCTCTCCGCGCCCCACAGCAGAGGTAACACAACGGCCAGACGGCGTAACCGGGTACTCAACATCATTTAGCCGACTCCGCCATCTCAGACAGCCCGTTCATCAGTGCCTGGCTAATATTTGCGCACAGACGCTTAGCTTTATAGCTGTAAAGCGCATCCACGGCTTCCTGAGTATTGCCATTCACCTGTGTGCGCACCACAGCATATTTAGCGGTGCTACGCATCAGCTTGCTGAACTCGTTCTGGTATAAGTTATATTGTCTGGTGGATATCTGCTTCAGCGCCTCCATCTCTTTTTGACAGAGCATCATTTTTGCCGATCCGTGCTCAGGCTCTGCGCTTGGCTCCGGTGCCTCGATAGTTTCAGATTGCTGCACGCCGGGCTGTTGCTTCGCGGGTGAAGATGCTGAAGCGTCTCTTTTACCCACTGACGGTTTAGCCATTTCACAGCCGCTTAACAGCAGGCTACCGCCGAGCAACAGGCTCAGTGACAGAGTACGGCAATACAGAAGGTGCATGTTTCTCACGGTAAAGGTCTCTCTATTTGTTCAAGTCCACCACTGCGAAGCCAGTGGTACAGTTCTTCATTACGTTTAAATCCCAGCTTGCGCATCACTGAGCGCTTGTGTGCACTGATGGTTTTGGGGCTGATTTTCAAATACTGAGGCAGGCTTACAGGCGACATTTCCTGCGCCATACAGCTTATTACACGTACTTCACTTCTCGTCAGCTTCAGCAGCGCACAGCTGCCGCATGCGGTGACAGGCAATGTCAACGTCTCCCGCACCCCTAGTCTTTTTTCGACCAAGGTAAGAAGATCCCCGGGGGATGCGCCCCGCCACAGCATGCCCTGCTCACAAGTGCAGCGGAGATCGTCCCGCTGTCTGCTGCACAGCTGGATGTACACCGGTGGCCTTGTCTGGCTCTTAACCGCCCGCCGGCACAATCGCCCCGGCAGACGGCTAAGGGCAGACCAGAACACCAGGTCAGCATGCTTAATGCTCTCCTCACCGACAAAAAATATCTCCTGCCCGATGCTTTTAAAATGACGCAATAAAATGAACTTAATACCCAGAATAAAGAACCGATCGGTATCGAGAATGCACACGCCCATGATTTTTTTCATCGGTTTCTCTGGTCAGTTTAGCCAGGGGACAATGCGGTCTGAAAACGGACATCGGCCGGAAATAAAAGACCCGCCTGACGAAAAAATGTTTGGCCGGCACCTCTTGTTCCTGATGCTGTAAAATCGCGATCAAATTGACGTAAACACCGGTATCGATGCGACGCTGCAAATAGTCCTGCACCCAGCGTGCGAGGGATGGCATGGTTTACCACTGAGAGACGCTACCCGCCATCCCGGGTCTGAAATACCTGCCGGGCTGGCACACCACAGCGGAAGGCTAAGCAGAATCACGTCAATAAAGAAAAATGGCAGTGCAGCGGTGGTAATATAGTCATTTTTTCTATTAACATGACAGCGAGAAATAATACAATCAGCGCCTTACATATCCATATAATAACATTCACAGGGAGCAACACTCCCGCCCCTGACTGGTTTTGAATATAGTCGTACATACCCAGCATCATTAATCACACAGGGAAAATAAGGATAGTTTTAGCCAGCGAATAACATTAGTTATATAAATAATTAAATATCAAGCGGAAATTAGTGCAACAAATCGCTTATCGCTTACGTTAAAATGCAGACAAGCTGCCGATAAAAAATTCATTATTCAAATAGTGTGCTAAACGGGGGTAAAAATTCAGCCCCCCGTCAGAAAGCAGCATATCCCGGATCCGTGCGATTGTTCCCATCAACACACAGGGATAAAACCCTGCACGAACTTCTTTATTCTGGTTCAGTATGGTGATACGGACACAACGATGGCTTTTGAGTATTCACCCGGTTTGGCCGATTTTTCTACAGACAAATCAGATTCAAACTGAATTTGATTGTTTGACAGAAGCGTCGCTTTCAGTTGCGTCCGTACGCCCGGCGCAAGTTCAACATCAGAGGCGCCCACAATTTCCAAAACGGGTGAATTCCCACATGAGAGCGATCCATAGAGGGTCTTTTTGTCCCTCGACGGCGCCATCATTTCCCCGTGATCGATCTTCGGTGGCAAAGTCACCGTACAGGTCACCCCAGGAGGTAATGGCTTGATACAGAATCGGTTGCCAGAGTTCGCTGCCTGCGTTGCATTTACAATCGCAAAGGGAGTGTGCAATTCGCTAGCCACGAGGTGTCCAAACATGACACATTCACCTCCCGGTGCAGCGCCGGTGTGGCCTCCCCACGTTGGCGATGCACTGCAAGGTTGAGAAACGTCCCACTCCCCAGGTTTCTTGTAACGACAGCCAGATAGGGACGGTGAGTGATCGCGAGGCGTCCAGTTGCATTGGGAAAAGGGTATACCGCGAGATTTATCCCCGAATTGGCAATGGACGCCATAAGAACCTACCACCGCAGAGGCCGTGTAAGGGAACGGTACTACTGGCTCTCCAGACTCTAGCAGTTCCATCGTACCTCTATAATACACCAACTGTGAGCACTCTCCCTCCGCGCTATTATCACAGTCAGTGATTGTTACATCGGTCATAGCGGGATACATGATCGACATGCAGGGTGTTGAAATAGTGAACAACATTAGTATAGTAAATAAACGCATTATTTTTCCTTTTTATGTAGAAGGGAATTTCGTTTTAAGAAAAACCTCTTTACCTCTGTAGGGTAATATTGATACAGCCTTATTCATTTATCCTTACAGAGATAAAAGCCACACAAACTTCTTTATTCGCTTGCTCAGTATGGTGATACGGACACAATAACGGCTCTTGCGTATTCACCCGGCTTGGCCGATTTTTCTACAGACAAATCAGATTCAAACTGTATTTTATCTCCTGACAGAAGAGTCGTTTTTAGTTTTGTCCGGACGCCCGGCGCAAGTTCAACATTAGAGGCGTCCACAATTCCCAACAACACCTCCGCTTTACCTCTTTACCACACGAGGTCCGAGCACAAAGCGTCGGAACAACTCCTAATTTCCACATGGGTCAACACAGGAAATCGGATCGAAAAGGATGGTGTTGAAATAATTAACAGCATTAGCATAGCCAGTAGACGCATTATAGTTACCTTATTATATAGAACGTCATCATGTTAGAAGAAAACTTCCTTATCTCATTCTCACTCTGATTATATCTATTAATTACGTAGACTACGGTTAACTAACGTACGCATTTCCGATAATTTAATCAGAGAATATTTCACCCGGCGTTTACTGATAAAATTCTACTTGCCTTATTTTCAATCGGGACTAACCGAAATTTATAGATATAACAGTACCAAAGCGGATTTAAAGTAAACCGTTTTTCCCCGTGGGGATTTACACTCATCGCCAAGTTTAAGAGCTGCAATATTCCGATCTTACTCATACTCCAGATGGAAGGTCGCCACTGCGCTAAACGCCCCTATTCTGATTTTCTTGTCTTTAATTGCCTCTGGTTCACCTTTGATATAGGCCTTGAGGGCGATCACATTGCTGCCATTAGTAATATCCTGAGCGCTACCCGGCTGGTTTAACGCCAGCGCTTCACCTTTATGAGTTTCCAGACCGATAGCAATACCGCTGCCCTCGCTGCCACCATCAGGTGCCAGCAGCCCAGGAAGCGCGATGCTCTCCGTGCCGCGGAAGGTTATTTTCAGGCTATTGCCCAGTGATATATCACAATCCATCAGATGCAGCTGGAACAGCTTGCCGTGAGTACGGGTATTCAGGTACAGGTATTTATCTATCACCGAGCCAAAATCCAGGACGATACTTTCATCCTCTGGCAGCAGCGTACAGGGATCTGCCACCAAATTACCGTCGTAGGATATATTGACCGAGGGCGCTGATGCAGCCTGCGCCACATTAAGGCCGCCGGCCAGCATCAGTATTAGCATCAGCCCGCTACCTGGATTTTTCATTAACATTGTTGTCTCCTACGGGTATTCCAGCTGCAGCATTGCCGACGAAGTAAAAGCCTCTGCGGGTAACTCACTCCCTGGCTTCTTCACCGGCGTGGCCACAAAGGTTGACGAGCTCTGATTAGACGCAACGGTGAGCGCGGTTCCCACCACAAAAGCCGTAAGAGCGCCATCTACTGACTTGCTGCGTAGCTGAATACCAAAATCTTTGATATTGCTTTCCACCGCGGCGTTATCAAATGCCGTCGCTACTCCCAGGTAACGCACGATGATATTGCTATCTCTTTCCGCACAGTCGTAGGTAATGGTGAACACCTGCTCGTAGTTTTTACCGTCAACCTTATTAACACCCACTTCACCAAAAGAAATATTGATTGGTTGCCCGCTGTTGATTTCACAGGGGGGGTGTTCCCTTAGCGTGCCATGAAATATCATATTATCAGCGGCACCCACGGGTGCCGCCAGCCATGGACTTATCATGCTTAGCACCAGCGAAAGTACCTGAAGCCTGGTTTTCATCTTTTCTCCCCCTTTCACTGGTAGTACACCATCAGGGTAGCGCCCGCGCTAAAATCTCCCCCCGTCAGTGTGGCTCCCGCTTTTTTTACCGGCACAGCCTGCAGCACGGGTTTATCCGGATAGGTGAATTTAATCCAGTCATTGATGACCAACGGCTGGCCATTGGCGCGCAGCGCAATACCGAAATCATTGATATTCGTTTGCAGTGCGCTGGTATTAAAAGTGGTGCTATTACCCCGTATACTCAGTTTCATGGCATTAGAAGGACCATTCTGACAATCCAGGTTGTACTCCACCGTTTTGAGATACTCGCTGCCGTCTACCTTGTTGGCAATGATATTGCTACCGAAGTCGACGTCGATCGACTGGTTATCATTGATTGTGCAGGGAGGCGGCGCAACCACGGTGACTTTAACCTCAACCGTTGAAGTGACTGCACTGGCGCTGAAAGCCAAGAAAAGCACTACCGCAGCCAACGTCACCCGTGGCGCAACCGCCCACGTCTCTTTTATTTTCACAGGATTTACCTCAGTCATAGCTCAGCTGGAAGTCAACCGCCGCGCGGTAAGCACCCGCCAACAGAGGCGCTGAGGTTCTCTCCGGGATCACCGTGTAATAAAGGCTGCTGTGCCCCGGCGTTAGAAACAGCGGCTTGCCACGACTTCCCAACCGCACATCTTCGCCACGGCTGTCGAGCAGGCGCAGCCCCAGCCCGGACACTCCCTGTGCTTTCACTAACTGCGGATTGTCCATATCAGCCGGCGCATGAAAACTGACGCTGACCGTGGGCTGCACGCTAGACCAGGACAAGGCTCCCGTTCGACCGTCGCGCTGACCAGCCTGAGTACGCAGACAGTCAGTCAGGCGCATCTCAAAGGCAACGGGCGCAGCCCTGTCGCCGGGCACAGCAAGGCGAGCCGTGCCGGTATCCTTCATCCAGACGTCCTGCCGTGCGCTGCTCATATCCAGACGGCAGGCGCTCTCGGTCAGATTGCCCTGCACCTGCAACGTGCCGTGAGAACCCTCGATTTCCCAGTTGTCCGATGCGTGTGACGATGGTAACCAAAGCAGGATCGCGCACAGCGTCAGCGGCATCATCATCGCCGACGCTCTGAGGGTGCTATCACCGTGCAAATCACTGGACAGGTATACCCACTGCCGTTTTTTTTCTTTATTTTCTGCCATTTCCACTCCCCCACGATCCGCTCATAGTGCTACGCGTAGTGCCAAACGCAATCTCTCGCTTAAGACGTCGTCTTATCTGGTACCACCTTGCAGCTACTGCCGTTGCAGCTGAAGCTCAGCTGAGGACGGCCGCCGTAGTCGTTGATATAGGTCAGTACCGGGGCACTGCCTACGCTGGAGGCACTCACCGTCAGCGGTACACTGCTTTTTGGTGCGACCATAAAGGGTTGAAAGCCTTTTGCTCCGGTGCCGTTTTTCATGTTGCTCGCATCGATAATGGTCACGTAGTAAGGGGTCGGATTGTTCACCACAAAGCTGTCGCCCTGCCGACTCAACGTCATCTGCTCCTGCGCTGGTGCGCTATTTTTCTGCACGGCAATCGCTGCCGGACGGAAGAACAGCTTGATGCGGGTCTGCAGCGCTATCTGCAGGGTATTTGCCTTGTCACTCTTCGGCGGGATTTCACGCAGATTGAAGTAGAACAGCGTCTCCCTGTCCTGCGCCAGCTGCGCGGCCTGTGGCAACGCCTGAATTTTTATCTGGCTTGGCTTGTTCGGCTCAATACGCTGTACCGGTGGCAGCACCGTCATTGGAGTCTGGATTTTGTTGCCTTTATCATCTTCCAGCCAGCCCTGCGCAAGGTAAGGCAGCTGTTTATTCTGATTGCTGATATTCAGACTGACCGATGTCTGGTCACCGTTAAAAATGACTCTGGTACGATCCAGCGCAATCGCGGCCTGAGCCTGTTGGGCCACCATCACGCACAGCAGGCAAGCTGACAGGCTGGAGGTAAGTAAAATATTTTTCCGTTTCATCGCTAGTTTCTCATCACTTTTTCATGGAGCCGATCGGGCCAGACTCCGGCGTTGTAATATTGTTCGTCGGCTTAGTTGCTTCAATCTTGTCCGGGTTACCGCTAGCGGAGCCACGGCTAACCGTTGCCATCGGCTGACAAGGCAACAACAGGTTATTCGTCAGGTCAATCTTCAACGGAGCAGGCAGCTGCACTTCACACTGCGCCTTGCCATCCCAATGTACCGTCATACGATCGCCGGCGTTAATTCCGCTGAGGTACACAACACCACCGTCATTAACGATCCCTGTATCCTGCTCACGGCGATTTCTTACCGAGGCACCAAAAGGTGGCGTACTGCCGTCAGCCAGCTTAATGATGGCCATCGCTTTTTCACCGGCGATCACCTCAAACTTACGGTAACCAATTGCTCCTTCGGTCAGGGTGGCCTGTACCACCGACCGGGTAGCCTCAACCTTATCGCCAAGCTTGTTCAGGTCGATGCTGGCCTTATTGCGGTAGTAGCTATTGACGTCCGCGACAACGGCCTTACCCCATAGGTTGGTCTTTGATGTTGGACCGTAGCCGCGCACCGGTACACCCGCCACGCCATCGGTATCGAGCAGCATACGTGAGCCCCCCATCATGCCACCACGGTGCAGCGCACCGCCTTCCGCCGTCAGGGTCGCACCGCCCTGGGCCGTTAAACCGACCGCGCTATAGCCTCCCTGCTGGAAGCTGGCGTTGGCGCTCATCCTTGCCAAATCTCCCTCGTGGTTATAGTAACCACTCACGTTGGCTCCCCTACGCGAAGCTCCCGTCGTCATCTGGTAGCTGTTGTTCTCATCAATCCTGTCGTAATAGCCCACCCGGTGGGTAATGTCTTTTTTGTCCGCCGTGGTGGTATAACTCAGGTTGCCACTTCTGCCCCATGGCATCGCCAGCGACAGATACACGCCGTCGTCATTAGTCTCGTTGTAGCGATTACGGTAAGCCGATAGCGACACGCTCAGATTTTTGAAGCGGCCGATATCGAAGTAGCGTGACATCGTCAGATTGTAACGATCGTTCGCCGGGCGATCCCAGTAGGTCTGATGGCTGTAGTTCAGATACGTACTCAGGCCAAGATCGCGGAACTGCTTGCTGAAGGAGAGGGTATACATCTCCTTGCTACCACCAACCCGGTTGCCATTATGACGCGCATCGAGATATTCACTCATGCTCATAAAGTTCTCTTCCGAGAAGCGGTAGCCTGCAAAGGTCACCTGACTGTCAATCTCTTCAAAGGTCTTAGAGTAACTGACCCGGTAAGAACCGCCGCTAAGGGTTTCCTTCTCTGAAGGAAGAGTTGCCCGCGACTGGGTGGCATCAAAGGACAACGCCCCTAAAGCCATCAGATCGCGGCCGATACCGATCGACAGCGCATTATAATCGCCACCTGCCAGTGCCCCCCCATACAGTGACCAGCCGTTACTTACCCCCCAGGAAAACTCACCGGTGCCGAAGAGCGGGCCGTTTGAGCGATGATCCCAGTCAGACGGTCTGCCCGCTGCGAACTTAAAACGCAGCGAACCCGGTCTCGTCAGGTAAGGGATATTGGCCGTGTTCACAGTAAATTCCTGTACGCTGCCATCCTGCTCTTCCACCCGAACCTTGAGCTCACCGGATACGGCATCGTTAATATCCTGGATGCGGAATGGTCCGGATGCGACTTGGGTTTCGTACAACACCCTTCCCAGCTGGCTGATGATCACTTTAGCATTGGTCTTCGCCATACCCACCACTTCCGGGGCGTAACCGCGCAGGTTCGGCGGCAGCATATTGTCGTCTGATACTATGCTTGCCCCGGTAAAGCGAAAACTGTCAAACATGCCGGAGTCGAGATAACTCTCGCCCAGCGTCAGTTTGGAGCGTATCGCGGGCAGGGCGCGATAGGCGTAATAGCGGCTCCAGTCTAATCTCTTTGATGAGCCCTGCGCGCTGCCGTTTTGCTGTTCCAGGTTACCCTGCCAGTCTGCACGCAGCCGCCAGGCACCCATATTAACCCCCGCCGTTCCGGCGCCGCTGACGCTATAATTCTGGTTGCCGGTACGCTGTTGGCGCTGCGCCTGGGCACTCAGGTTATAATCAAATAAGATCCCCGGAATACCTTCATCCCAACGCGACGGAGGATCCCAGTCAGGCGAGGAATACTCCAGATAGGCCTGTGGGATGCTCAAATAGAGTGAGGACGTAGCCAGGTCCGGACGAGTCTCCATCCCCTTGAGGCTATCGGTATTTAAACAAGCCCCTTGATGCCACCAGGTGAGTCCTTTCATCGCTTCGGGTTTTAATCCCAGCAGCGCAATCAGCTCTGGTGAAAGACAAGGCTGACTGTCCTTTACATCGTCGTCGGGTGGATAGAAATTAACGGCCTGCTCAGGAATATCGTCTTTATTAATGTGCACGACCATATTGTAGGTTCCCGGCATGATGTAACCGCCACGGGAAAACTGACTCAGGTCGATATTTGTTCTGTCGTTGACATCCAGCACATCCATATTGAATTCAATTGTCTCTGCGGCATATAAAGGAGCACTACCCAACGCCAGAGAAACACTCAGATGCAATATTTTGAGGCGAAAAAAACGCTCAACTAATGGAGGTAAAATAACCATATAAACAGACCCAATATATAAAAATCGGAAGAACTCACTGAGTTTAGTAATAATCCATTTTAAACCGAACAGAGGAGTTAAACGGACCGGGCTTTAATACCTTATTATTGGAAACAAGCCTCAGCATATAATCGAGCTTCAGACTTCCTGGAATAATTTCTCGTAGCGGCATTGCCTCGCCCGGCTTCGCAATATTTCCAAGGGTATCTTTTATCTCCAGCGCAATCCCTGCGGCTTCACCATTAATGCCGAAGAGATTTCCATCAACTTCACCGTCAAACATCACCTGAAAATTTCGCCATTGCGGTGATTTTGGATGAGACTTATCAAGCTCACAGTGAATTAATTTCAAACTGAATGATTTGGCGGGACCATACCCTTCGCGAACAATATTACCGACGGGCACCGTATCCATATCAATCGTCTGATCCCGGCTTTCTGCGGCAATAGCACAGGCGCTATCCATAATAGCCCCTTCCATATTGACAATCCCCTTCCCCGAAAGAGTCGCTAAGGCCTGCGGCACAAAAAAAATCGCGGCCGATATTATCAATAAGGAAAGAGACACTACACGATAATGTTTTTGAGTCATAACCCTGATAACCAGTAGAGTCATTGATAGAGCATGCGGATGACTCCGCATGCCCGGATATTAGTTATCTAACAGGATATCACTCATAAGCCATAGTGAAGTCGGCAACGCTGGTGAAATTACCAGGAGTTACTGCAACGTCCTTACCGTCGCCCTGCAGAGCAGCATTGAAGCGCAGGATATTTTTACCTTCGGTAATTTTATGTGCAGCAGTTGCGGTACCCAGCTTAATTGGTTTACCACTGGTATCGCTTAACAGGATGCTTGCACCTTTCGCTTCGCCGTTGATAGCCAAGTTGCCTGAAGCTGCCTTTACACCGGTAAAGGTTAGGGAAACATTTTGTTTACCTTCTTCAATTTCACAGTTTTCCAACAGGATCTGGAACTCTTTCGGCGTAGACTGGCCGCCATCTTTCAGTGCAATCTTTGACACCTGACCAAGGTTTACGGTCTGGTCAACTGTATCTGGGTTAATAGAGCAAGGTGCATCGATGATTGAACCTTCAAATTTAACTACGCCCTGACCCTGGTTTGCAGCGTGAGCAATAGAAGAAGCACCGAAAGCGATTGCAGCAACCATCATAATTTTATTCAGTTTCATAATTTTATCCCTAATTTAGTTGAGGTCTGATTTCCTACGTCCCAGTAATGTTTACGTAGTAATTTTTTACGTAGTGCACACAACAACTATGTGAAGCTTCAACATACATATCTGCCCCGTTGTTGCGATGAGAGACACTTTACTCGGAAAAAACCAAGACAGTCATTTGTTTTTAAAAAACAAATTAATATAGATTTTTATTCTGATATAAGTAGAAATAAAGAAATTAAAAACCAAAAGAACAGAATAAAGCAAAACTAGAAAGATGGAAAACCTGTAGCCATATCTTAAAAAAATTATCTATTTTCGATGAAACTTGACAGGATAGGCTTATGAGGGATAAAAATCGGGAAAAACCACAAAAAAATGAACAGGAAGATTCGCATGTATTTCATTTTGAATAAGACTATAAAGTTTTATCCTGACACCAATGAGCTTGCAATCATCAATGAGCAGGACAACAGCATAGTACTTTCAAAACCTGCCAGCAGGCTGTTATTGACGCTTATCAATCATCTTAACGTTGTTGTAACCAGAGACTATTTACTCAAAACGGTATGGGAGGATTACGGCTACACCCCTTCCAATAACAATCTCTATATGGCGATAAGCGAACTCAGAAAATCCTTTTCATCTTTAAATGGTGGTGAATCTATTCTGGTGACAGTCCCTAAAGTTGGACTCAGGCTGGAAGCGCTGGTTGATGCTTTAGAAAAAGGAGGTAATGCCGAAGAAAAAAAAGAAACACGTACGGAGACTGAAATAGAACCATTAGCAGAAGAAAAGCCGGGGGAAGAGGAAGAAAAAAAAATCAGCTCTATTTACCGATTAAAGTCTAACACTGGCGTGAAAGTAAAAATTTCATTGGCATTAATACTCTCATCTTTGGCAATATTTCTTTTTAACTTAGAAGAAAACGTGCCCATAAAAATTCTGTAGACGACCCTGTTTTCAATTATGGAACCTGTGCGATATTTAGCCACACTCTTTCATTAGGGGTCGCATCAAATAATGATAGCTTTCAGAAAAGCATAATAAATAAACTAAATGAACATAATATAAATTGTGATAATGTGAAAAAAAATATCTATTTTCAAACTACACTAAAAAGATCGGGTGATGTCAGAAGTTATTTCATAGGTGTTTGTAGCGTGATAAAAAACTCTGAAGTAAAAAAATGTGAAACTATTAATGAAACACTTGAGTAAAATATGATAATCAAAAAATCTAGCCTTCTACTAATTGCATCGATTGTTTTTTCTTGTGCTGCCATTATCTATAGCACTAAGCGTTCAAACGCTTTCTACTGTATTTCACATATCGATAGTTTTTATCCATCAAGCTCTATTCATACCAGTCTTCAGCTTTTTATCGACAATGATAATATCGGTTCTATAGCGTATAGGGGTGCCATGCTTGCCGGCCAAAAAAAAATATCACATTGACAGAGATATCACGTTTTCCGTATATGATGATAACAAGGATGGAATAATGACAGTGGAGCTACTTGATATGGTAAAAAAACCTGGCGATAACGTTCCTGATGAGGCTATGTGGAATAAACAGTTTTCATCTGGTTTAAGATACTATCCATTAATACTCAAGACAAAAAACGATGACATTATTATTACCGAAAAAGGAGCCCCTCTTTATGTATGCTCAAAAAAAGTTAAGTAATGTATCTGTTATTGCTAGATTGACTGCGTACAAAGGCTAAATCTCGTGGATGCCAGGAAAAAGCGACGGGGCCATCTATGATGAGAGTCATTTTAATATGCCAGGCATCAGGGACAACGTAGCCACGGATTATTCTTGAGAGCGGCAAAGCTTTCCTGCGGGCTCATACCTTTGGCCTACAGGGATAAAATCTGGTTGTCCATCTGTGTGATACGCGCCTGGTTTTTCTTTATCAGCTTCGTTTCAAAGGTGTGTTCGACGCCATGTCCCTCGTCAGCTCGGGGAATAACTGATTGAGATCTCCTCCAGCTTTAAGTCCTGTAGCCAGTTCAGCAACGAGCGCCCGGAGTCTCTTTCCGTCCAGATTTTACCTGTCTCCGTTATTGGAGTGAAGGTATCAACAACCGGCAATGACACAATCTCGCTTACCATCCACCCAATCATAGAGCCAGCGCCCCGCTGGAGGGATAGGTCAAAACAGTTCAACGAAAAAAATTCCGGCAACCCCGGCTGGCGGTCATATGCGCCTGAACGCTGAACCTGATGTCTGATGTCTGATGTCTGATGTCTGATGTCTGATGTCTGATGCCTGATGCCTGATGCCTGATGCCTGATGTCTGATGTCTGATGTCTGATGTCTGATGTCTGATGTCTGATGTCTGATGTCTGTCCAAAGGAGCTGCGATTTTTTATCAATGGTTTGATTTTAAAACAAATACCTGCAACAACTTTAAGCCTGTACCGTGCTATCATGGTGCAATATATGGGCTGGTTCCATCCCGACTATCAAGTTGTTTTAAAGCGCTTATTCCTTCGGACAGGCGCTTTTTTATTATCCGTACAGAAAGTGGATGAAGCTGGCGGCAAAAATACATCAATACTACAAAACGCTGTTTTAAGAAAATACCTGTTAATCTCGTAAAGCAGAATCGGTATCTTATGTATAAAATAGCCCGTTATGGACATCTCTTCGCAGAGCCCTCACCATCTCTACTACGCTGCACGTACCTCCCGCGAGTGTAAATTTTTCGTCAAGAGTAGAAAGCGGCTAAACCATAGTCCTGAACGGGTGTCTGAGTCATTGTACCGCAACTGATTGGCTTCATGATGCGTTACAGGTTCTCTAACTCTCAACGTCTGAATGAGTATTTATGAAGCAGTCACAGAATTTCCACAGAAGCTTTCTGCATCCGCGCTACTGGTTAACCTGGTTTGGCGTGGGCGTCTTATTTCTGCTGGTTCAGCTACCCTACCCGCTGTTGCACAAGCTGGGCACCTGGATGGGACGCACCTCCATGCGTTTTATGAAACGCCGCGTTTCTATTGCACGCCGTAATCTTGAGCTCTGTTTCCCCGAGATGGATAGAGAGCATCTGGAACGCCGCATTATCGGTAATTTCGAATCACTTGGTATGGGATTACTGGAAACCGGCATGGCCTGGTTCTGGTCAGACCGCCGGGTAAAGCGCTGGTTTAGCGTTAAGGGTCTCCATAACCTACAGGCTGCACAGGCGAACGGCCGTGGGGCATTGATTATCGGCGTGCACTTCATGTCACTTGAGCTGGGCGGCCGCACGATGGGCATGTGCCAGCCAATGATGGCGATGTATCGCCCGCACAATAATAAACTGATGGAATGGGTGCAGACAAAAGGTCGCATGCGTTCCAATAAGGCCATGATCAACCGGCGTGACCTTCGTGGCATGGTACAAGCGCTGAAGCAGGGTGAAGCCGTCTGGTTTGCTCCTGATCAGGATTACGGCCCGAAAGGCAGCGTCTTTGCCCCGCTGTTTGCCGTTCCAGAAGCGGCTACCACCAGTGGAACCTGGATGCTGGCACGAATGGCCAAACCCGCGCTGATCACCGTCGTTTTGGTGCGTAATGAGGACGGAAGCGGGTATGAGCTGGTGATCCAGCCAGAGCTGAAGGATTACCCTATCGAAAGCGAGCAGCAGGCTGCTGAGTATATGAACCGGGTCATTGAGCGCGAAATTATGCGCGCACCGAATCAATATATGTGGCTCCATCGCCGCTTTAAAACACGCCCGGCCGGCGCCAGCTCATTATATTAACCAACCCTGCTTTCCCTTCAGCGCCTGCGGGCGCTGCCCCCCAAAGCTCCCCATTTTTACTCTTCTGTTATGCCATGTTGCGCGTGACTTGCCGCAGCTGAAACGATTCGCACTGCTTCTGCTCTTTCCCACTGATTTCGCCCTTTATTGGTGCAAGCCATCAGGCCAGGCTTCAAACCATCTTCATTAAACATCTAAAGTTTCTAATAAGTTCAGGGTACTGCAACTCTGGCATCCTCCTTGCACTGTTGTAAATGGCTTCGGCTACAGACAGGCAAAGCGCACCAAAGCGTACGCCAAAAATAATAAATGAAATTGCCACACAGGATGCTTTATGAAAAAGATGATGCTCTCCACGCTGGTTAGCGCCGCAGCACTGTTTTCGATTGCTAATCAGGCACATGCCGGCACTACGCTGGATGCGATAAAAAAGAAAGGCTTCGTCCAGTGCGGTATCAGTGACGGACTGCCAGGCTTTTCCTACGCCGATGCCAGCGGTAAATTTAGCGGCATCGATGTCGACGTCTGCCGCGCTGCCGCTGCGGCAGTGCTGGGTGATGCAGGGAAAGTGAAATATACCCCGCTAACGGCCAAAGAACGCTTTACCGCTTTGCAGTCCGGTGAAGTGGACATTCTTTCGCGTAACACCACCTGGACCTCCTCGCGTGACGGCGGTATGGGCTTTATTTTCGCTGGCGTGAACTACTACGACGGCATCGGCTTCTTAACCCACCAGAAAGCAGGACTGAAAAGCGCGAAAGAGCTGGACGGCGCAACCGTCTGTATTCAGGCCGGTACTGATACCGAACTGAACGTCGCCGACTATTTCAAAGCAAACAAAATGCAGTACACCCCGGTAACCTTCGACCGTTCTGACGAATCGGCAAAAGCGCTGGACAGCGGTCGCTGCGATACCCTGGCTTCCGACCAGTCCCAGCTGTATGCGTTGCGTATCAAACTGGGCAAACCAGACGACTTTATCGTGCTGCCGGAGGTGATTTCGAAAGAGCCACTGGGCCCGGTGGTGCGCCGCGATGATAATGACTGGTTTACCATCGTCAAATGGTCACTGTACGCCATGCTGAATGCCGAAGAGATGGGGATCACCTCGAAAAATGTCGATAGCCTGTCGGCGAAACCATCCAACCCGGATATGTCACATCTGCTCGGTGCTGAAGGTGATTTCGGTAAAGATCTGAAGCTGGATAACAAATGGGCTTATAACATCATTAAGCAAGTGGGTAACTATCAGGAAGTCTTTGACCGTAACGTCGGAAAAGACAGTCAGCTGAAAATTGCCCGCGGCCAGAATGCACTGTGGAACAATGGCGGTATTCAGTACGCACCGCCAGTACGCTAACACCTCCGATTAGCGGGCACCGGGATCCCGGTGCCCACCCCCGAATATTCGTCACTGAGGTTTTATCATGTCTCCACGCCCAGCCGTAAAAAGGGAATTTTCCCTTGGTCATCCTGCGGTGCGCGCCTGGCTTTTCCAGATTGTGGCGGTCGTCGCGGTCCTTATGGTGGCTGGTTATCTGATCCACAACACCATCAATAATCTTGCCAGCCGTGGCATTACCTCCGGATTTGGTTTCCTTGAACGTAGCGCTGGCTTCGGCATCGTCCAGCATCTCATTGATTACACGGAAGGAGATAGCTATGCGCGCGTATTTCTGGTTGGGTTAACCAACACCCTGCTGGTCTCCGCGCTCTGTATCTTTTTCGCTTCATTACTGGGCTTTTTTGTCGGCCTGGCGCGCCTGTCAGACAACTGGCTATTGCGTAAACTGTCCACTGTCTACGTCGAGACTTTCCGCAATATTCCACCGCTTTTGCAGATCTTCTTCTGGTACTTTGCGGTGCTGCGCAATCTTCCGGGACCACGCCAGGCGCTGAATGCCTTCGACCTGGCTTTTGTCAGTAATCGTGGACTATACGTTCCGTGGCCTGAATATGCCGCTGGAACCGTGCCCTTCCTGCTTGCCCTGCTGCTGGCAATAGCTGTCACGACCGTGCTGTTTCGTTATAACAAGCAGTATCAGCTGAAAACCGGGCGACAGCGCAGGACTTGGCCCGCCGCCGTTGCCACGCTGGTTATGTTTCCGCTAGTGGCTTTTCTGCTGGCAGGCAGCCCGATGCACTGGGATGTCCCGCAGCTGCGCGGATTTAATTTCCGTGGCGGATTTGTCCTAATCCCGGAGCTGGCTGCGCTGACGCTGGCGTTGTCGATCTATACCTCTACGTTTATTGCCGAGGTCATACGCTCTGGGATCCAGTCAGTACCACACGGTCAGCATGAAGCAGCATCTTCTCTCGGCTTACCGCATGCGGCCACGCTGCGTCAGGTAATTATTCCGCAGGCGATGCGCGTCATTATTCCCCCGCTAACCAGTCAGTATCTCAATGTTGTCAAAAATTCCTCATTGGCTGCGGCAATCGGCTATCCCGATATGGTGTCGCTGTTTGCCGGTACGGTGCTCAACCAGACGGGACAGGCGATTGAAACCATCGCTATCACTATGGGGGTTTATCTCATCATTAGCCTGTCGATTTCGCTGTTAATGAACATCTACAACCGCAAAATCGCCCTGATTGAGCGCTAGAGAAGAGAATATTATGACTTTTATCACTCATGAAACGTCAACCGCTAATCACAATACGCTTTCACGTTCTATCGCATGGGCCAGAAAAAATCTCTTCTCAAGCATCGGTAATTCTTTGCTGACGCTGTTATGCCTTTGGATTATGTGGGAAGCACTTCCCCCTGCACTTAACTGGTTGGTATTTCAGGCCAACTGGACAGGCGATACGCGCACAGACTGTAGCAAAGAGGGGGCATGCTGGGTGTTTATCCATGCGCGCTTTGGTCAGCTGATGTATGGGCTTTATCCACATGAGCTGCGTTGGCGCATCAATCTGGCTCTAATCGTCGGCCTGCTGTCAATTGTTCCGATGTTCCTGAAAAATCTACCGCGCCGTGGCAGTTATATTATTGGCTGGGCGGTGGTTTATCCCCTGCTGGTATGGCTGCTGATGTACGGCGGCTTACTGGGGCTGGAGCGCGTGGAAACCCGCCAGTGGGGCGGTCTGACCCTGACGCTGATTATTGCTGCGGTGGGTATTGCTGGTGCATTGCCCACCGGCGTTCTGCTGGCTCTGGGCAGACGATCGCAAATGCCGGTTGTGCGTACCCTGTGCGTATTATTCATTGAGTTCTGGCGTGGGGTTCCGCTTATCACCGTCCTGTTTATGTCCTCGGTGATGCTACCGCTATTTATGGCAGAAGGCAGCTCCATTGATAAGCTAATACGTGCTTTGGTTGGCGTGATCCTGTTTCAGTCTGCCTATGTAGCGGAAGTGGTACGTGGTGGGCTGCAGGCGCTGCCGAAAGGTCAGTACGAGGCCGCTGAATCGCTGGCGTTAGGTTACTGGAAAACACAGGGGCTGGTGATCCTGCCTCAGGCATTGAAGCTGGTGATACCGGGGCTGGTGAATACTATTATTGCCCTGTTTAAAGATACCAGTCTGGTGATCATTATCGGTCTGTTCGATCTGTTCAGCAGCGTGCAGCAGGCTACCGTTGACCCGGCCTGGCTGGGCATGTCCACCGAAGGCTATGTTTTCGCAGCCCTTATCTATTGGATCTTCTGTTTTAGTATGTCGCGCTACAGCCAGCATCTGGAGCAGCGCTTCCACACCGGGCGTACACCGCACTAAGGTTAATAATATGAAAAATGACAACGCGATGATGATAACGCTTGAGAACGTTAACAAATGGTATGGCCAGTTCCACGTTCTGAAGGATATAAACCTGCAGGTTAAGCCTCGTGAACGTATCGTTCTCTGCGGGCCTTCCGGTTCTGGAAAATCGACCACGATACGCTGTATCAATCATTTGGAAGAGCATCAACAGGGGCGTATTGTTGTCGACGGAACCCTGCTGAATAACGATCTACGCAACATCGAACGTGTGCGTACTGAAGTCGGGATGGTGTTCCAACATTTCAACCTGTTCCCGCACTTGAGCGTATTACAGAACTGTACGCTTGCCCCCATTTGGGTGCGCAAAACGCCGAAGAAGGAAGCTGAAGAGCTGGCAATGCATTATCTGGAACGCGTACGTATTGCTGAACACGCGCATAAGTTTCCCGGTCAGCTATCGGGTGGACAGCAGCAGCGCGTAGCAATCGCTCGCTCTCTGTGTATGAAACCAAAAATCATGCTGTTTGATGAACCCACCTCCGCGCTGGATCCAGAGATGGTTAAAGAAGTGCTGGATACCATGATTGGCCTTGCGGAAGACGGTATGACAATGCTGTGTGTTACCCATGAAATGGGCTTTGCCCGCACCGTCGCCGACCGTGTGATCTTTATGGATCGCGGTGAAATCGTTGAACAGGCTCCGCCAGAGCGGTTTTTTGCCAACCCTGAGTCCGAACGTACTCGCGCTTTCCTCTCGCAAGTTATTCACTAACTCCCTCTCTCATTCTCCCGTAGCTTACAAAACTTCCGTCAGAAATGGCGGAAGTTTTATTTGCCGCTCATTGAGTGCGGCTTTTCCCGGAAACAGGCAGGGCTTTGGCGGAGTTTTCGGGTTAAATAACGCAAAAAGGCCACCCCGAAGGATGGCCTTTTGCTTTATTTGATGCTTGGCAGTTCCCTACTCTCGCATGGGGAGACCCCACACTACCATCGGCGCTACGGCGTTTCACTTCTGAGTTCGGCATGGGGTCAGGTGGGACCACCGCGCTACAGCCGCCAGGCAAATTCTTTATTTACCGAACTCATTTAATTTTACTGGTGCTGATACCCAGAGTCGAACTGGGGACCTCACCCTTACCAAGGGTGCGCTCTACCAACTGAGCCATATCAGCACACTTAATTTTAAAAGGCGACATTGATATCGCCCTTATATATTTGATGCCTGGCAGTTCCCTACTCTCGCATGGGGAGACCCCACACTACCATCGGCGCTACGGCGTTTCACTTCTGAGTTCGGCATGGGGTCAGGTGGGACCACCGCGCTACAGCCGCCAGGCAAATTCTTTGTGCACGAAACGAATCTTTTTCACTGGTGCCGCGTTGGCCCAGCGCAAAATCTTTCGTTTCCGCTAATTCTTTTATCCGGTACAAGCTGAAAATATCTTTGCGTCTCTCAACACAACCCAGAACGCTTCTGGCGTTGTAAGGTTAAGCCTCACGGGTCATTAGTACCGGTTAGCTCAACGCATCGCTGCGCTTACACACCCGGCCTATCAACGTCGTAGTCTTCAACGTCCCTTCAGGACTCTCAAGGAGTCAGGGAAGATTCATCTCGAGGCAAGTTTCGCGCTTAGATGCTTTCAGCGCTTATCTTTTCCGCACTTAGCTACCGGGCAATGCCATTGGCATGACAACCCGAACACCAGCGGTGCGTTCACTCCGGTCCTCTCGTACTAGGAGCAACCCCTCTCAATCTTCCAGCGCCCACGGCAGATAGGGACCGAACTGTCTCACGACGTTCTAAACCCAGCTCGCGTACCACTTTAAACGGCGAACAGCCGTACCCTTGGGACCTACTTCAGCCCCAGGATGTGATGAGCCGACATCGAGGTGCCAAACACCGCCGTCGATATGAACTCTTGGGCGGTATCAGCCTGTTATCCCCGGAGTACCTTTTATCCGTTGAGCGATGGCCCTTCCATTCAGAACCACCGGATCACTATGACCTGCTTTCGCACCTGCTCGAGCCGTCACTCTCGCAGTCAAGCCAGCTTATGCCATTGCACTAACCTCACGATGTCCGACCGTGATTAGCTGACCTTCGTGCTCCTCCGTTACTCTTTAGGAGGAGACCGCCCCAGTCAAACTACCCACCAGACACTGTCCCCACGCCGGATCACGGCGCCAGGTTAGAACATCAAACGTTAAAGGGTGGTATTTCAAGGTTGGCTCCACGCAGACTGGCGTCCACGCTTCGAAGCCTCCCACCTATCCTACACATCAAGGCTCAATGTTCAGTGTCAAGCTGTAGTAAAGGTTCACGGGGTCTTTCCGTCTTGCCGCGGGTACACTGCATCTTCACAGCGAGTTCAATTTCACTGAGTCTCGGGTGGAGACAGCCTGGCCATCATTACGCCATTCGTGCAGGTCGGAACTTACCCGACAAGGAATTTCGCTACCTTAGGACCGTTATAGTTACGGCCGCCGTTTACCGGGGCTTCGATCAAGAGCTTCTCCTTGCGGATAACCCCATCAATTAACCTTCCGGCACCGGGCAGGCGTCACACCGTATACGTCCACTTTCGTGTTTGCACAGTGCTGTGTTTTTAATAAACAGTTGCAGCCAGCTGGTATCTTCGACTGGCTTCGGCTCCACGAGCTTGTCGCTTCACCTACGCGCCAGCGTGCCTTCTCCCGAAGTTACGGCACCATTTTGCCTAGTTCCTTCACCCGAGTTCTCTCAAGCGCCTTGGTATTCTCTACCTGACCACCTGTGTCGGTTTGGGGTACGATTGGTCGTTACCTGATGCTTAGAGGCTTTTCCTGGAAGCAGGGCATTTGTTACTTCAGCACCGTAGTGCCTCGTCATCACGCCTCAGCCTTAAAGAGTTCCGGATTTGCCTGGAACTCAAGCCTACACGCTTAAACCGGGACAACCGTCGCCCGGCTAACATAGCCTTCTCCGTCCCCCCTTCGCAGTAACGCCCAGTACGGGAATATTAACCCGTTTCCCATCGACTACGCCTTTCGGCCTCGCCTTAGGGGTCGACTCACCCTGCCCCGATTAACGTTGGACAGGAACCCTTGGTCTTCCGGCGAGCGGGCTTTTCACCCGCTTTATCGTTACTTATGTCAGCATTCGCACTTCTGATACCTCCAGCATGCCTCACAGCACACCTTCGACGGCTTACAGAACGCTCCCCTACCCAACAACGCATAAGCGTCGCTGCCGCAGCTTCGGTGCATGGTTTAGCCCCGTTACATCTTCCGCGCAGGCCGACTCGACCAGTGAGCTATTACGCTTTCTTTAAATGATGGCTGCTTCTAAGCCAACATCCTGGCTGTCTGTGCCTTCCCACATCGTTTCCCACTTAACCATGACTTTGGGACCTTAGCTGGCGGTCTGGGTTGTTTCCCTCTTCACGACGGACGTTAGCACCCGCCGTGTGTCTCCCGTGATAACATTCTCCGGTATTCGCAGTTTGCATCGGGTTGGTAAGCCGGGATGGCCCCCTAGCCGAAACAGTGCTCTACCCCCGGAGATGAGTTCACGAGGCGCTACCTAAATAGCTTTCGGGGAGAACCAGCTATCTCCCGGTTTGATTGGCCTTTCACCCCCAGCCACAGGTCATCCGCTAATTTTTCAACATTAGTCGGTTCGGTCCTCCAGTTAGTGTTACCCAACCTTCAACCTGCCCATGGCTAGATCACCGGGTTTCGGGTCTATACCCTGCAACTTAACGCCCAGTTAAGACTCGGTTTCCCTGCGGCTCCCCTATACGGTTAACCTTGCTACAGAATATAAGTCGCTGACCCATTATACAAAAGGTACGCAGTCACACCACGAAGGTGCTCCCACTGCTTGTACGTACACGGTTTCAGGTTCTGTTTCACTCCCCTCGCCGGGGTTCTTTTCGCCTTTCCCTCACGGTACTGGTTCACTATCGGTCAGTCAGGAGTATTTAGCCTTGGAGGATGGTCCCCCCATATTCAGACAGGATGTCACGTGTCCCGCCCTACTCATCGAACTCACAGCAAGTGCATTTTTGTGTACGGGGCTGTCACCCTTTACTGCGCGACTTTCCAGACGCTTCCACTAATGCACAAACTGATTCAGGTTCTGGGCTGTTCCCCGTTCGCTCGCCGCTACTGGGGGAATCTCGGTTGATTTCTTTTCCTCGGGGTACTTAGATGTTTCAGTTCCCCCGGTTCGCCTCATGCCACTATGTATTCATGACATGATAGTGCAACGGATTGCACTGGGTTTCCCCATTCGGGTATCGTCGGTTGTTGCGGTTCATATCACCTTACCGACGCTTATCGCAGATTAGCACGCCCTTCATCGCCTCTGACTGCCTAGGCATCCACCGTGTACGCTTAGTCGCTTAACCTCACAACCCACAAGCGTCCCGAAAGACGTGTGTCGGTCGTAAGCATTTGAGAGACTCGAACGTATCGTTGATTTCATTCTTATTACGGAGAATGAATACGACACGTCGTTTCAATTTTCAGCTTGTTCCGGATTATTAAAGAGCATAATACTTCGCAGCATACTGTTAGACAGTATGCTCTGAAGTATTGAAATAGAAAAACCATATGGTGGAGCTAAGCGGGATCGAACCGCTGACCTCCTGCGTGCAAGGCAGGCGCTCTCCCAGCTGAGCTATAGCCCCATACGGTCTTACAGAAACCTTTTTCTACCAGGAGTCACATTGTTTTTCGTTAATAAAAACAATGTAATTCGTGCTCAGGCAAGGCATGTATGAGGGAAGTTTACTTAGAGTAAACGACCGAGTACATAACGCCGCATGAGTGCGAATTTGGTAGGCCTGAGTGGACTTGAACCACCGACCTCACCCTTATCAGGGGTGCGCTCTAACCACCTGAGCTACAAGCCTGTAGAGGTTTTTCTGCTCGTTACTTTTTCATCAGACAATCTGTGTGGACACTGCGCCGGAAGGTATCTTCAGGTAAGGAGGTGATCCAACCGCAGGTTCCCCTACGGTTACCTTGTTACGACTTCACCCCAGTCATGAATCACAAAGTGGTAAGCGCCCTCCCGAAGGTTAAGCTACCTACTTCTTTTGCAACCCACTCCCATGGTGTGACGGGCGGTGTGTACAAGGCCCGGGAACGTATTCACCGTAGCATTCTGATCTACGATTACTAGCGATTCCGACTTCACGGAGTCGAGTTGCAGACTCCGATCCGGACTACGACGCACTTTATGAGGTCCGCTTGCTCTCGCGAGGTCGCTTCTCTTTGTATGCGCCATTGTAGCACGTGTGTAGCCCTGGCCGTAAGGGCCATGATGACTTGACGTCATCCCCACCTTCCTCCGGTTTATCACCGGCAGTCTCCTTTGAGTTCCCGACCGAATCGCTGGCAACAAAGGATAAGGGTTGCGCTCGTTGCGGGACTTAACCCAACATTTCACAACACGAGCTGACGACAGCCATGCAGCACCTGTCTCACGGTTCCCGAAGGCACTAAGGCATCTCTGCCGAATTCCGTGGATGTCAAGGCCAGGTAAGGTTCTTCGCGTTGCATCGAATTAAACCACATGCTCCACCGCTTGTGCGGGCCCCCGTCAATTCATTTGAGTTTTAACCTTGCGGCCGTACTCCCCAGGCGGTCGACTTAACGCGTTAGCTCCGGAAGCCACTCCTCAAGGGAACAGCCTCCAAGTCGACATCGTTTACGGCGTGGACTACCAGGGTATCTAATCCTGTTTGCTCCCCACGCTTTCGCACCTGAGCGTCAGTCTTTGTCCAGGGGGCCGCCTTCGCCACCGGTATTCCTCCAGATCTCTACGCATTTCACCGCTACACCTGGAATTCTACCCCCCTCTACAAGACTCTAGCCTGCCAGTTTCGAATGCAGTTCCCGGGTTGAGCCCGGGGATTTCACATCCGACTTGACAGACCGCCTGCGTGCGCTTTACGCCCAGTAATTCCGATTAACGCTTGCACCCTCCGTATTACCGCGGCTGCTGGCACGGAGTTAGCCGGTGCTTCTTCTGCGGGTAACGTCAATCGACGGGGTTATTAACCCCATCGCCTTCCTCCCCGCTGAAAGTACTTTACAACCCGAAGGCCTTCTTCATACACGCGGCATGGCTGCATCAGGCTTGCGCCCATTGTGCAATATTCCCCACTGCTGCCTCCCGTAGGAGTCTGGACCGTGTCTCAGTTCCAGTGTGGCTGGTCATCCTCTCAGACCAGCTAGGGATCGTCGCCTAGGTGAGCCGTTACCCCACCTACTAGCTAATCCCATCTGGGCACATCCGATGGCGTGAGGCCCGAAGGTCCCCCACTTTGGTCCGTAGACGTTATGCGGTATTAGCTACCGTTTCCAGTAGTTATCCCCCTCCATCGGGCAGTTTCCCAGACATTACTCACCCGTCCGCCACTCGTCACCCAAGAGCAAGCTCTCTGTGCTACCGTTCGACTTGCATGTGTTAGGCCTGCCGCCAGCGTTCAATCTGAGCCATGATCAAACTCTTCAATTAAAAGTTCGATTTGCTGAAACAAGTTCAGCGATGCTCAATCGTAAAACGTCATAATGAATGTCATTATGTGTTCACTCATGAGGCTTGATATTTTTTTTGACACCCGGAGGTGTCTGATATCAATCCTGCGAGTGCCCACACAGATTGTCTGATAAATTGTTAAAGAGCGGTGCGAACAGTGCCGGAGCTTCCTGTCGCGAGGTGGCGTATACTACGCTTTCCTCCTTCGGAGTCAACCTCTTTTTGAGAAGTTTTTCCGGCGATTCAGAACTTCCTGAACCTCTCAACACGCTGGCCTGTAAGCCGTTGTTCCGTGTCGATGGAGGCGCATTATAGGGAGTTCTCAACGGCTGACAAGTGTTTATTGCAAAAAAATGACCGTGCGCGTTATTTTTCAGCGAAACGCGTTTTTTTACTACAGTTTGCTGGGTAATTCAGCAAATTCATGAGCAAAACGGCTTACCTGCTGCCAGTCGGTGTACTCGATTTCCTTACTTGTATCCGTTTCACCCTTCGTCATGCGCATAATCAGCTGAATCATCGTGCGATCGAAGAAGCCATATAGCGGATAGCGCAGTGCACCGGCAAAAACCGCACAGCAGTCAGGTTCCCACGGTGACTGAAGCAGGAACTTACGGGTATAGGCGTTGGTCTGCGGCGTACGCTTCTCCGGCTTACGTGCCGTCAGGTTCACAGAGAAAAAACCGCTCGCGCGCTGCTGCAATGCGTTGAGATGTCGTTTGACAAATTTCGCCACGACCGGCTGGAAATGGCCGTAACGGATCGATGCACCAATCAGTACCCTGTCATATTGCGCCCAGTCAATATCGTCAACGTGTTGGATGTTGAAAACATCGCATTCACGCTGCTCTTTAAGGAGGTTAGCAATATAAAAGGCAATCTGGCGGGTTTGGCCATCACGGCTGGAAAATAGAATTAGCGCTTTCATTATTAAACTCTCGCTTACTCACGCCAGAATGTTGGCGTAAACAGAACTAATAAAGTAAAGACTTCAAGACGCCCGAACAGCATCGTCAAAATCAGGATCCACTTAGCAGTGTCATTCATTGAAGTGAAGTTATCCGCCACGACCCCTAAGCCTGGGCCCAGGTTATTCAACGTCGCGGCAACAGCCGCAAAAGCCGAGAAGTCATCAACGCCGGTCGCAATAATCGCCAGCATGCTGAGGATAAAGACCAACGCATAGGCAGAGAAAAATCCCCACACCGCTTCAAGGATACGTTCAGGCAACGCACGATTGCCCAGCTTAATGGTATAAACCGCATTGGGGTGCACAAGCCTCTTCAACTCGCGCGATCCCTGCTTAAACAATAGCAGAATGCGGATAACCTTCAGCCCCCCGCCGGTAGAACCAGCACAGCCGCCGATAAACGCGGAGCACAGCAGTAACACCGGCAGGAATAATGGCCAACGGGCGATGCTGTCAGTGGTAAATCCGGCGGTAGTCGCCATTGAAACCACCTGGAAAAAAGCCTGGTTGAGCGTCTGCATACCGCTTTGATAAACGTCGTGGAACCACAGTACCAGGGTACAAATTATCACCAGCGTAATCTGTACGCCAATGAACATGCGGAATTCCGGATCACGCCAGTAAACGCGCAGATTGCGCCCACTGAGTAATGAGAAGTGCAGACCATAGTTGCAGCCGGAGATCAGCAGAAAAACGGCGATAATGGTATTTATGGTTGGGCTATTAAAGTAGCCAATGCTGGCATCGTGGGTGGAAAAGCCACCAATGGCGATAGTGGAGAAGCTGTGGCCAATCGCATCGAACGCCGACATGCCCGCCAGCCACAGGGCGAGCGCGCAGGCTACGGTCAGCAAAACATAAATGAGCCACAACGTTTTCGCCGTTTCAGCAATGCGCGGACGCATCTTGTTGTCTTTCAGTGGGCCGGGCATCTCGGCGCGGTAAAGCTGCATTCCCCCAACGCCGAGGATAGGCAGGATCGCCACGGCAAGCACGATAATCCCCATCCCCCCCAGCCATTGCAGCATCTGGCGGTAAAACAGAATCGCTTTCGGCAGTGTATCCAGCCCTGTGAGGGTCGTCGCCCCCGTCGTTGTCAGAGCGGAAAATGACTCAAAAAAAGCATCGGTCAACTTGAGGTGCGGCTGCTCTGTAAAGATAAACGGCATGGCCCCCACGCTACCCAACACCGTCCAGAACAGCACGACGATAAGAAACCCTTCGCGCGGCTTCAGCTCACTCTTCTTTTTACGGTTCGGCCACCAGAGTAATGTGCCGATCATCAGCGCCATAAAAAACGTCTGGGTGAATGCACGCCCTGCGCCGTCGCGATAAATCAATGCCACCAGCCCAGGCACGATCATGGTGCCCGAAAACAAAATGACCAGTAAACCCACTATGCGGGTAATGGCGCGAAAATGCATTCTGCCGTTCCTTTCCTGACGTGAAGTATTATTTAAACGAGACTAATTGCAGAGCGCCCCGGCTGAAGTCGGACAGATTTTTCCTGAAGCCCGCCACCTGCGCATGCGGCAGCGCCAGGGTGAGAGTAATGTTTTCCAGAAACTCACTGTTGAGCACCTGCCCATCGAAGCGGGCCACCAGGCGCTCAATTTCACCCAGTTGCCCATAGTCGCAGATAAGGCTGAAGGTGAGCATGGGAACTTTGACCCGGCGAGGCAGCAGGCGCAGCGCCTGCTGGACACCGCCGCCGTAAGCTTTAACCAGCCCGCCGGTTCCCAGCATAATGCCGCCGTAATAACGCACGACCACCGCCGTGATCTCGCCAATATGGCTTCCCATCAGCTGAGCCAGTATCGGTTTACCGGCGGTACCGGACGGTTCACCGTCATCGGAGAAGCCCAGCTGCTGCGAATCATCAGGCGCACCGGCGACAAATGCCCAGCAGTGATGCCGCGCTGCCGGATGCTGCCGCTTGATCTGCTGGACAAAGGCGCGGGCCTCATCGAGGCCATCAGTATGAGCCAGCAGCGTGATAAAACGGCTTTTTTTGATCTCTTCGCTAAGGCTAAACGGCTCCGCCGGAATATCGTAAGCGTTCATCAGGCCAGATGAAGATCGCGCGTCATGTTTTCCACGCTATTTTTGTGGATAACCACGTTATCTTCGATACGAATACCGCCATAAGCCTTCAACTCATCGATTTTCGCCCAGTCAAAATACTGGCTGAATTTCCCCGCACGCCAAGGAGCCAGCAGAGAATCGATAAAGTAGATCCCCGGTTCAATGGTCAGCACCATTCCCGGCTCCAGCACGCGGGTGCAGCGCAGATAAGGATACTGCTGTGGCGCAGCGAGATGCGTACCGCGGTCGTCCTGCATAAAGCCTGCAACATCATGCACCTGTAGGCCCAGCGAGTGCCCAATACCATGCGGCATAAATGGCCCGGTGAGGTTTTCTTTCACCATTGCTTCCGCAGTAAGTCCGTTGACCAGCTGATGTTTAAGCAGCAGGCTGGCGATGCGGTAATGCATCTGCTGATGATATTCAGTGTAGCGTACGCCCGTTTTCATCGTGGCTATCAGCTCCAGCTCTTCCTTATTCATATCTTTAATCAGCTGGGCATAATCGCTGCCTTCACTTGCCGCATAGCTGCGGGTGAGATCGGCGGCGTAACCTTGGTATTCCGCCCCTGCGTCAATCAGGAAACTGCGGCGCTTTTCGGGCGGCTGCTGGTCGAGTTTTGTGTAATGTAACACCGCCGCGTGTTCGTTTAACGCGATGATGTTGCCGTAGGGCACGTCGGTATCCCGGTGGCCGGTGGCGCTAAGGTAGGCCACGTTGATGTCAAACTCGCTCAACCGCGACTTAAAGGCTTCTTTCGCCGCACGGTGGCCGGTGACTGCGATCACCTGCGCCTGGCGCAGGCAGTAGAGTTCATAGCCGGTTTTATACGCACGATGATAATGTAGGAAGTCGATGACGCCCGGAGGATTAATCGCCTCGGTGTTGAAACCCAGTTGGGTAGCACGCGCGGGCACCGGGCCAATATAGGCCACGTTCTGGCGCTGTGTAGGCAACAGCCGGGCGATATCATCGGCGTTTTTCAGCGGGACAATATCGATTTCGCCCGTCCAGAAGCTTTGCGGCAGCGGCTCCACGTCATGCCAGTAATCAACAGGAGAATAGAACCACAGCTTAGGCTTGTTGACGCCATCAATCCACAGCCAGCAGTTTGGCACCTGGGTGACGGGAACCCAGGCTTTGAACTGTGGATTCACTTTAAACGGATAGGTGTGATCATCAAGGAATACCGTGAGTAATTCCCCGGAATGAATCAACATTGCATCAAGACTGTGGCGCGCCAAGACCTGCTGGGCCCGCTGTTGCAGAGTTTTGATATGCTCCTGATAGAGCGTTACTAACGACTCCATGATCCCTCTCCGTGATTACGAAATTGCCGTCATCTTACCACAGCCTGCCGGGGTATGCCGTTTTGCCGCAGCTGTGATCCTGCTGGCAAATACGCAACTTAATATTTGCAAATCATTAACACCAATCCCACACTCCAGATCATCTGGTATGACCAGATCCCCTTATCGCGGTTCAGGAGACAGATATGCTCTACCAAGGCGAAACCCTTTCCCTCGACTGGCTGGAAGACGGCATAGCCGAGCTGGTCTTTGATGCCCCCGGCTCGGTGAATAAGCTCGATACGCAGACCGTTGCCAGCCTGGGCGAAGCCATCTCCGTGCTGGAGCAGCAGCCAGGGCTGCGCGGCGTGCTGCTCAGCTCGCGCAAATCGGCGTTTATCGTCGGTGCCGATATTATGGAATTTCTGTCGCTTTTCGCCGCGCCGGCGGAACGACTCACCCAGTGGCTGGCGTTTGCTAACGGCATCTTTAACCGACTTGAGGATCTGCCTGTGCCAACGGTATCCGCCATCAGTGGCTACGCGTTGGGCGGCGGTTGTGAGTGTGTGCTTGCTACCGATTTTCGTATTGCCAGCACCGATACACGCATTGGCCTGCCGGAAACCAGATTAGGCATTATGCCGGGTTTTGGCGGCTCGGTACGCCTGCCACGCCTGCTGGGCGCTGACAGCGCGCTGGAAATTATTGCCGCCGGAAAAGATATTGATGCCATGCAGGCTTTAAAGGTGGGTCTGGTGGATGCCGTCGTCAGCGTGGATAAACTTCACGCGGCGGCGGTTTCCATGCTGAAAGAAGCCATTGCGGGCAAATTATCCTGGCGTGAACGTCGGCAGCTCAAGCTGGAGCCGTTGAAACTAAGCAAAATTGAGGCAGCCATGAGTTTCAGCACCGCCAAAGCGCTGGTGCTGCACACCGCCGGTAAGCACTATCCGGCCCCGCTTACCGCCGTGAAAACCATTGAGGCGGCGGCCGGCTTGAGGCGCGACGAAGCCCTGAAGCTGGAAACGGCGGCTTTTGTGCCGCTGGCGCGCTCTGATGAGGCCCGTGCTCTGGTTGGCATCTTCCTGAATGACCAGGCCGTGAAGGCCAAAGCAAAAAAACTGACGCAAGGCGTCGCAGCACCCGAGCGTGCCGCCGTGCTGGGTGCAGGCATTATGGGCGGCGGCATTGCCTATCAATCTGCCTGCAAAGGCACCCCCATCATCATGAAAGACATTAACGAAAACGCGCTGATGCTCGGGATGAGCGAAGCCGCAAAGCTGCTCAATAAGCAGTTGGCGCGCGGCAAGATTGATGGCCTGGAGCTGGCCAGCATCATGAGTACGATTCAGCCAGCGCTTCACTATGCCAGTTTTGAGCAGGTCGATATGGTGGTCGAAGCGGTGGTGGAAAATCCGCAGGTGAAGGCCACCGTGCTGGCAGAAACAGAGCGTCATATCCGCCCGGATGCCATCCTCGCCTCGAATACTTCGACAATTCCGATCGACAGGCTGGCTGAAACGTTAACCCGCCCGGAAAATTTCTGCGGCATGCACTTTTTTAATCCCGTACCACGTATGCCGCTGGTTGAAGTGATCCGTGGTGCCAAAACGGCGGATGCCACCATCGCCAAAGCGATCGCCTGGGCCAGCAAAATGGGCAAAACGCCCATTGTGGTTAACGACTGTCCCGGCTTCTTTGTTAACCGCGTACTGTTCCCCTACTTTGCTGGTTTTAGCCTGTTACTGCGCGATGGGGCTGACTTCCGCCAGATCGACAAAGTGATGGAAAAACAGTTTGGCTGGCCAATGGGGCCTTCGTGGTTGCTGGACGTGGTGGGCATTGATACCGCGCATCATGCGCAGAACGTGATGGCAGAAGGATTCCCGGCACGGATGAAGAAAGAGTACCGCGATGCCGTTGACGTCCTGTTTGCGGCAAAACGTTACGGGCAGAAAAATCAGCGGGGATTCTGGCGCTGGGAAACCGATAGCAAAGGAAAGCTGAAGAAAGTCGCCGACGATGAAATCGATGGTCTGCTGCAAAGCGTCTGCCGCCCCAAACGTGCGTTCAGCGATGAGGATATCGTGGCCCGCATGATGATACCGATGATCAACGAAGTGGTGCGATGCCTGGATGAAGGCGTGATCGCCAGCCCGGCAGAGGCCGATATGGCGCTGGTGTATGGTCTTGGCTTCCCCCCCTTTCGCGGCGGTGCTTTCCGCTATCTGGATACCCAAGGCAGCGGGAATTACCTCGCGCTTGCAGAACCTTTCACCGCGCTCGGCCCGCTCTATCAGGTGCCGGAAAGTATACGTGAAAAGGCCGCCGCAGGCGCGAGCTGGTACTCCGCGGCAGCCCCGCTGGACAACACACTATTAAGAACCGCGTGAGGAAAGCAAAATGGAAAAAGTTGTCATTGTTGATGCCATCCGCACCCCGATGGGGCGGTCGAAAGGCGGCGCATTTCGCCATGTGCGGGCTGAAGATCTCTCCGCTCATCTGATGCGCAGCCTGCTGAGCCGCAATCCGTCCGTCGATCCCGCCACGCTGGATGATATTTACTGGGGCTGCGTGCAGCAGACGTTGGAACAGGGGTTTAACATTGCCCGTAATGCCGCACTGCTGGCGGAAATTCCGCATTCTGTGCCCGCCACTACCGTCAATCGTTTGTGCGGCTCTTCCATGCAGGCGCTGCATGATGCCGCACGCGCCATTATGGTCGGTGATGCGCGTACCTGTCTGATCGGCGGCGTGGAGCATATGGGCCACGTGCCGATGAGTCACGGCGTTGATTTTCATCCCGGCCTGAGCCGTAACGTTGCCAAAGCTGCCGGAATGATGGGACTGACTGCTGAAATGCTGGCGCGGATGCACGGCATCAGCCGTGAAATGCAGGATCGGTTTGCCGCCCGCTCCCATCAGCGCGCAGCGGCAGCGACCCAGGCCGGGCACTTTGCCGCCGAGATTGTCGCCGTTTGTGGCCATGATGCCGATGGGGTGCTTAAGCGCTATGACGCCGATGAAGTGATCCGCCCCGAAACCACGGTGGAAAGCCTGATGGCATTACGCCCGGCTTTCGATCCGGTTGACGGTACGGTGACCGCTGGCAGCAGCTCGGCGCTGTCCGACGGTGCGGCAGCCATGCTGATAATGAGCGGATCACAGGCCAGGCAGCAGGGCCTGAAAGCACGCGCCCGCATCCGCTCCATGGCGGTGGTTGGCTGCGATCCGTCGATTATGGGTTACGGCCCGGTTCCCGCCTCTCAGCTGGCTTTAAAACGCGCCGGGCTAAGCATCGCAGATATCGGCGTGTTCGAACTGAATGAAGCTTTTGCCGCACAGACGCTGCCGTGCATTAAAGATTTGGGATTAATGGATAAACTTGACGAGAAGGTCAATCTGAACGGCGGTGCCATTGCACTCGGGCACCCGCTGGGCTGCTCTGGCGCTCGAATTAGCACCACGCTGCTGAACCTGATGGAACGGCGCGACGCACAGTTTGGCCTGGCCACCATGTGTATCGGGCTGGGTCAGGGGATAGCTACCGTGTTTGAACGAATTTGATACCGTCCAACCGCACATTTTTACCGCCTTTCAGGCAGGGGCGGTTTTTATCACTGCGTAAATAAAACAGGGGCAGCCAGGCTACCCCTGCCCGTCAGATAAAGGCAAAGGCATCACCAAACATATGCGCTTCCTGCGCGCCACGCTCGGCGCAGAAACGCTCACGGGCAATTTTTGCCATTTCAAAACGGCCGGCGATATAAATATCGTGCTCGGAAAGACTGCCATAATCCTGCATTACCGCCGTCAACACAGTACCATTTCGACCCGTAAAACCCTCTTCAGGCTGTTCAACCACCGGAACAACCTTCAGATTCGGATGCTTGATCGCCAACGCATTCAGTTCATCCAAATCATACAGGTGCTTCAGCTCACGTCCGCCCCAGTAAATCGCAATGTGGCGATCCGGCTGTTGTGCGAGTGCCGTCAGAAGAATGGAACGTGCGTAGGAAAAACCGGTGCCGCCCGCAATCAGGATCAGAGGACGATCGCCCTCATCACGTAACCACGCATCCCCATGAGGAATATCCACGGTGATCTGGCGCTGCTGTTGAATCCGCTCCATCACCGCCATGGCGTAGAGGTTCAGATCGGAAGCACCAATGTGCAGTTCGATGATGTCTTTTTCCATCGGCGTGGAGGCCAGCGAAAACGGACGTTTATCATTTTCGTCCATCACGACCATCAAATACTGACCCGCACGAAAACTGAAATCAGCCTCCGGGATCAGGCGGACACGGTATACGGTATCGGTAATAGCCTCTACTGAGGTCACTTTACAGCTTAAGGTTGTCATGCGTTCCCCTGTCGGGTCGTCATTATCATTTGACCATCAGCGCGTCAGCGCGCCGGTGTATCACTCAAGATGCCTAACTCATCCCATATTGCATCAATGCGGGCAACAACGGCGGGATCCTTACGGATAGGCGTTCCCCACTCACGTTGCGTTTCACCAGGCCATTTATTCGTCGCATCCATACCCATTTTTGACCCAAGACCGGAAACCGGCGAGGCAAAATCAAGATAGTCAATCGGCGTGTTTTCTACCAGAACCGTATCACGAGCCGGATCCATACGCGTAGTAATGGCCCAGATGACATCATTCCAGTCACGCGCATTGACGTCGTCATCGCAAACGATAACAAATTTGGTGTACATAAACTGTCGCAGGAAAGACCAGACGCCCATCATGACGCGTTTGGCGTGACCCGCATATTGCTTCTTAATCGTCACTACCGCCAGGCGATAGGAGCATCCTTCCGGCGGCAGATAGAAGTCGACGATCTCCGGAAACTGTTTTTGTAAAATGGGTACAAAGACCTCATTCAACGCTACGCCAAGCACGGCGGGTTCATCCGGCGGACGCCCGGTATAGGTCGAATGATAAATCGCATCACGCCGCTGAGTGATATGGGTAACGGTAAATACCGGGAAGTCATCTACTTCATTATAGTAGCCGGTATGATCACCGTAGGGGCCTTCCGGGGCCACTTCACCCGGCTCAATATAGCCTTCCAGCACAATCTCCGCACTGGCCGGCACTTCAAGATCGTTTGAGACGCACTTTACCACTTCGGTTTTCGTGCCGCGTAACAGCCCGGCAAAGGCATATTCTGACAGCGTATCCGGCACCGGCGTTACCGCACCGAGGATGGTCGCCGGATCGGCTCCGAGCGCCACTGAAACCGGGAAGCGTTCCCCCGGATGCTGCTGGCACCACTCCTGGAAGTCCAGCGCGCCGCCACGGTGGGAAAGCCAGCGCATAATCAGTTTGTTTTTACCGATAACCTGCTGACGATAGATGCCCAAATTCTGCCGCTCTTTTGACGGACCTCGCGTTACGGTCAGTCCCCAGGTTACCAGCGGAGCAGCATCCCCCGGCCAACACTTCATCACCGGGATACGGGTTAAATCGACATCATCGCCCTGCCAGATCTGCTGTTGGCAGGGGGCATTACGCAGCCGTTTCGTCGGCATATTTAAAACCTGCTTCCACTGCGGCATTTTATCAAAAAAGTCGCGAAAGCCACGCGGCGGCTCGGGCTCTTTTAAGAAGGCCAGCAGTTTTCCCACGTCACGCAGTGCCTTTACATCTTCCTGGCCCATCCCCAGCGCCACGCGATCCGGGGTGCCAAACAGATTGCAAAGCACCGGCATACTGTAACCTTTCGGGTTTTCAAACAGCAGCGCCGGACCACCGGCACGCAGCGTACGGTCGGCAATTTCGGTCATTTCCAGATCGGGATCGATCTCTTGTTTAATACGTTTTAATTCCCCACGCTGTTCAAGCAGAGAAATGAAGTCGCGTAAGTCGTGGTATTTCATGACTTTCCATCAGTACGGCCAGTGAGTCAGCCATTATAGTGCCGATCCACCGACAGAGGCTAATTTTGTTGGTAAGTTTAGGCGCTCCAGGGCCGTGTAGGCATGAGCATTTCGCTAATTTGAAAAAATTTTGCGTTCCGGCAAACACAAACTACCACGCTTTGCGATCCCCTGTTGCCTTCAATCTCGCTATAACTATGACAACGCTTTTGCTATTCTTATGAGCATGATAATTGGGAAGTGATGTTATGGAATCCTGGTATTTACTTTACTGCAAAAGAGGCCAGCTGCTGCGTGCGCAAGAACACCTTGGACGCCAGGCAGTGCACTGTTTAAGCCCAATGGTTTCAATAGAGAAAACGGTGCGTGGTAAACCTACGCGGGTCAGCGAACCGCTGTTCCCCAATTATCTGTTTGTTGAATTCGACCCGGAATCGATCCATACCACTACCATCAGCGCAACGCGTGGCGTAAGCCATTTTGTGCGTTTCGGCAATCAGCCCGCAACGGTACCGCTGGATGTCATCAACGCTTTGCAAACACATCCCGCGCTGTCGATTGACGACGCTGAATTGCCGCAGGTAGGCGATACCGTGATTATCACTGAAGGGGCATTTGAGGGGCTGAAAGCGATATTCACCGAACCGGATGGGGAAGCACGATCGATGCTACTGCTAAACCTGCTAAATAAGCAGGTCGTGCGCAGTGTCGCCAATCAACAGTTCAGATGCTGTAAGCCAGCCCTTTAGTCAAAGGCACATATCCTGTGCCTCACCACACTAAAGATTGAACAGCCTGCGCGCATTTAACGCCGTTTGCGCCGCGAGTTCACCAGCATCATCCCCACGTAATAACGCCACCTGCTGCACAATATGCGGTAAGAAGCAGGGCTCATTGCGCCTTGAGGGTGGCCGCGGACGCATATCTCGCGGCAGTAGCCAGGGGGCATCCGTTTCCAACAGCAGTCGGTCTGCGGGGATCAACGGCATCAATTCACGCAGCTCTTGTCCGCGCCGCTCATCACATATCCAGCCTGTAATACCAATGAATAAGCCTTCTGCCAGACAGGACTCCAGCTCCGGGCGCGTGCCGGTAAAGCAGTGCAATACCGCCGCCTTAAGCTTGGGCAGCCAGGGTTTGAGGATTGAGATAAAGCGCTCATGGGCTTCACGGCAGTGCAGGAATACCGGCAGGGACAGCTCCGCAGCCAGCGCCAGCTGAGCATTAAAGGCGTAGGCCTGCTGTTCTGGATCTGAAAAATTGCGGTTAAAATCAAGGCCGCACTCGCCGATGGCCACCATTTGGGGACTCTCCGCCAGCCGCCGCAGGGTCGCTGCGGTCTCTCCCGACCACTCGCTGGCATGATGAGGATGCACTCCCGCCGTTGACCAGCAGTAGTCCGGATGCTGGCGCGCCAGACTGAGTGCCTGCTGACTTTCTAGCGCATTAGTGCCGGTGATAAGCATGCCGCTGACGCCCGCCTCACGCGCACGTTTTATCACCTTATCACGATCTTTCGCAAACTGGGTGCTGGTCAGGTTTACCCCAATATCAAACATAGTCTCTTCCAAACGGTAACCGCCCTGACGGGCGGTTAGTAGATTCAAGATGTACTGCCAGCGGCCGTTCGCCCTGCCTTAATCCAATCCTTCGTCCTGTTCCTCATCACGGCGATTTTTGCCTACGTAGAAACGCGAGACAAATACGCCAACTTCAAACAGGCAGTACATCGGAATAGCCAACAGCGTCTGGGAGAATATATCCGGTGGCGTCAGCAGCATGCCGACGACAAACGCCCCAACCAACACGTAGGGACGCTTCACCTTGAGATCTTCCGGTGTAGTCACACCGGTCCAGCACAGCAGTACGATAGCAATCGGTACTTCAAACGACACGCCAAACGCCATAAATAACGTCATCACGAAATCGAGATAGTTATTAATGTCGGTGGCAATCTGTACGCCCTGCGGCGCGGTTTTCGCAAAAAAGCCAAACGCCAACGGGAAGACAACAAAGTAGGCGAAAGCCATCCCCAGATAGAATAGGAATGAACTGGAAAACAGCAGCGGCATGACCAGCTTGCGCTCGTGCCGATAGAGAGCCGGGGCCACAAAGGCCCAAACCTGATAAAGGATCACCGGCACGGCAAGGAATAGCGAAACGATGATGGTGAGTTTAATCGGCGTAAAGAACGGTGATGCCACATCGGTGGCAATCATGCTGGCCCCGGCAGGCATCTGCTTAATCAGCGGAGCAGAGACCAGTTGGTAGATGTCGTTCGAAAAATACGCCAGGCACAGAAAAATGGCCAGAACGGCAATAATGCAGTTCAACAGGCGCTTGCGTAGCTCAATCAGATGACTGATAAGCGGTTGGGTATCTTCAACGGCCATGTTTAACGCTCATCGCTCGGTGGAGTAGAGGTCACGGGTGCACGCGGAGCAACGGATGCTGGCGGCTCTTGTTTACTATCAGCCTGTGATTCAGCCTGTGATCCCGATGAAGCCTTCTGGGTCACCGTAACAGGTGCCTGCGCCGGAGCATCAGCCTGATGCTCCGCCTGCGCGGGAGTGACGCCATCATGGGCTTCCTGTGGGCGTTTCTGCAGCGGATTGTGAATGGTATGAGCTTCGTCATCTGCTTTTTCGTTTTCACCCAGATACGAGCGCTTCATCGAATTAGCAGTTTGCTTCAGTTCTTCAACCGAGGCCTTGAGCTCAGGAGACAGGTTGTCTTTGCTGGCCTGCTCAATTTTCTTCAGGCCATCCTGCAGTTCCTGAAGCTTCAACTCTTGGGCAAGCTCGTTTTGTACGCTGGTTGCCAGCGAACGCAGCGCTCGGATCCAGCCCATCACCGTCCTGACCGCGACCGGTAACCGCTGCGGGCCGAGAACGACCAGACCAATAACGAAAACCAGTACCAGTTCACTAAAGCCTATGTCGAACACGGTTTATACCTTGTCGTTCTTGACGTCTTCTTTCTTCACTTCAGCATGCTGTTTATCGGCCAGTTTGGCGTTAAAATCAGCATCGTCGGCATTTGCTTTCTCTTTTTCCTTATCGTCTTCATCGCTCATGGCTTTTTTGAAGCCCTTGATAGAAGAACCGAGGTCGGAACCCAGCGAACGCAGTTTTTTAGTACCAAACAGCAGTACCACCAGTACGGCTATAATCAATAAATGCGGAAGTGTAATGCCACCCATTATTACCTCTGATATCAATAATTGATGCGAGTTTTCAGTATATAACAGCTTATGTCTTACTGACGATGCGCAAAGTCTTCTACGCGCGCAATAAGCTGCCTATTTACCTTTCATGACAGTCAGCTTGTCTTGCGCCAGCCCACCAGCCAGGCAACAACGCCTGCGGCTATCAGCCCGGCAGCGAGCCCATCCCATTCCGGACGCGACAGCACGACCGCGGTGCCGCTCAGCAGCAGAGTGGCACCGACACCAAACAGATAATGCGACTGATGTTGCCTGACACGCTCACCTCTTAAGTCGGTAGTCAGTCGGTCAACGCTATGCTGCAAATGCTTATGCTGACGCAGGCTATCATAGAACAGCTCCGGTAACTCCGGCAGTTTCTCCGCCCAATACGGCGCTTTCTCTTTTAGCGCACGCACGATAGCTGGAATGCCTATCTGGTCTTTGATCCAGTTTTCAAGGAACGGCTTAGCGGTTTTCCACAAATCCAGCTGCGGATAGAGCTGGCGACCCACCCCTTCCACATACAGCAGCGTCTTCTGCAGCAGGACAAGCTGCGGTTGGACTTCCATATTGAAACGACGCGCGGTATTAAACAGGTTCAGCAGCACGTGGCCGAAGGATATTTCTGCCAGAGGCTTTTCAAAAATCGGCTCACATACGGTGCGGATAGCAAACTCGAAATCTTCCACATTAGTATCTGCCGGAACCCAGCCGGAATCGACGTGCAGCTCCGCAACCTTGCGGTAGTCACGATTAAAGAAGGCGATAAAATTTTCTGCCAGATAGCGTTTATCCTCCTTGTTTAAAGAACCGACAATACCGCAGTCAATGCCGATGTACTGCGGATCTTCAGGATGTTCGTAGCTGACAAAGATATTGCCTGGGTGCATGTCCGCATGGAAGAAGCTGTCGCGGAAGACCTGGGTAAAGAACACCTGAACGCCACGTTCGGCCAGCAGCTTCATGTTAACACCGTGCTGTTCCAGCGTGGCCACGTCGGAGATCGGAATACCGTAAATACGCTCCATCACCAGCATGTTCTCGCTACAGTAGTCCGAGTAAATTTCCGGAACATACAGCATCTGGCCATCGGCAAAGTTACGCCGTAGCTGAATAGCATTGGCGGCTTCACGCAACAGATTTAGCTCATCAAGCAGCGTCTTTTCATAGTCAGCAACCACTTCCTGCGGTCGCAGACGACGACCATCAGGCAGCAAGCGCGGAACCCAGCGCGCCAGTCGGTAAATCAGCTTCATGTCCGCTTTGATCACCGGCAGGATATCGGGCCGAATCACTTTTATTACTACTTCACGGCCGTTCTCTTTCAACGTTGCCGTATGCACCTGTGCGATTGAGGCTGAGGCTAAAGGAACAATATCGAAGTCGTCAAACTGGCTTTCGACCGGTGCGCCCAACGAATGCTCAATCAGCTTTTTCGCCTGTGCGCCGTCGAAAGGAGCCACCTTGTCCTGCAACATTGCCAGCTGATCGGCAATATGAGGGGGGAACAGGTCACGGCGGGTGGACATCATCTGGCCAAACTTGATCCATACCGGCCCCAGCTGCTCCAACGCCAGGCGTAAACGCGCGCCCAGAGGCTCGTCTTTATGGCAGTTTGGCATCCAGAACAGGCACTTACGCCAGAGCCGCAGTGGCAAAGCAAGACGCGTTTTAGGGATCAGCTCGTCAAGGCCGTAACTGAGAAAAACGCGGATAATCAGATAAAGACGTCGCAGTTCACCGAAGATCATTTTTCCTCCTGATGATGAATACGGGCATCAAGAGAATTCAGCGAATGCGTTAGCGCATCAACTTCTTCTGCAAACCACGCAAGTTCAAGCGGCCCAGGGGCCAGACGCCACTCTTCGGTGAGCGTCTGCGCCAGGTCACCCTGTTTACGTTGCACGTTGTTACGCACAGTACTCAAACCACGGCGGACGAATTGCGTGACCCCCTGGGCGGCAATATCGCCGATCCAGGGTGAGAGGTATTCAGCCGGGTCCATTTCAGCCAAATCCAACAGAGCTGAAAATTGCTGCACGACCTGGAGGTCACCCTCTACCTCAAGTTCGCCGCTGCGGATAAGCGCGGTCAGCTGCTGTCGATCGCGCAATTTTGACAACGTGGCGACACGGGTCTTCACCGTACAGTCCGGGATATCATCCCAGTGGCCAATCACATCAACCTGCTGTTCACTGAAGATAAAGGTTATCGGCTGCTTCAGCTCGGCCAGGACAATCGCCAGGCTGCGACCGTTAAGACGCTGACGGGCCGACTTCAGCCCACGGTCGCGATATAAAATCTGGTTTAGCGCGGTTTCCAGACTCGCAGTTAACAGCGGCATTAATGTCATGCGTATCCCTGTTTAAAACTTAAATCCGCGGTGCAAGGCAACAATGCCGCCCGTCAGGTTGTGGTACGTGGTGTTTTCAAAGCCAACATCCGCCATCATTTGCTTCAGAGTTTCCTGATCGGGATGCATACGGATGGATTCGGCCAGGTAGCGATAGCTGCCGGCGTCTTTAGCCACAACTTCACCAATGCGCGGCAGGATATGGAATGAGTAGGCATCGTAAGCTTTGCTTAATGGCTCAAACTGCGGTTTAGAAAACTCCAGCACCAGCAGACGCCCACCCGGTTTAAGCACCCGGAACATTGACGCCAGCGCGTTCTCTTTCTCGGTAACGTTACGCAGGCCAAAAGCGATGGTGATGCAGTCGAAATAGTTGTCTGGGAATGGCAGAGCTTCGGCATTCGCCTGCACGTAATTGACGTTGCCAATAATCCCTTTGTTACGCAGCTTTTCACGGCCCACTTTTAACATTGAGCTATTGATGTCCGCCAGTACCACCTCACCGGTTTCTCCCACCAGACGTGAGAACTTCGCCGTGAGGTCGCCAGTACCGCCCGCCAGGTCAAGAACTCGTTGCCCGCGACGCACGCCGCTGCAGTCGATGGTGAAACGCTTCCAGACGCGGTGAATACCGAATGACATCAGGTCGTTCATCAGGTCATATTTGGCCGCAACTGAATGGAAAACATCAGCAACCATGTCGGCTTTTTCATCTTTCGCAACGGTACGATAGCCGAAGTGGGTGGTATCCTTTGATTCATCTGCCATTTGTTTTGCCTGCTCTACAATCAAATATATTGGTCAAGTGTATCAGAGTCAGACAATGCAAACACTGACCCTGCGCTTATTCATTGACGCCGTGAGGCATTCTCTGGTGAGAAAAATCGCCGTTCTCAGACCCATGTTCGCACAGGTCGTCATGCCCCTCTTCAGCCTCCTCCGGCAGCGCCTGTTCCACCAGGCGCGGATTAATCGGCCGTTTTATCTCAACGCCCATTTGGCGAAAACCTTCGGTCTGGGCAATGAGATTACCCCGTCCTTCCGACAGTTTTTTCATTGCCTGGCGATAGCTGTCCTGTGCCTTATCAAGGCTTTGCCCGATACCGCTCATATCATCGACAAAAAGACGCATTTTGTCGTACAGGCGGGTAGCGCGCTCGGCAATGCGCTGTGCATGGCGGCTCTGATGCTCATAACGCCACAGATTGCTGATGGTGCGCAGCGCCACCAGCAGCGTGGTCGGACTGACCAGCATGATATTTTGGTTCAGCGCTTCGTTAATCAGCTCCGGCTGCCGGTCGATAGCCAGCAGGAAGGCCGGCTCCACCGGAATAAACATCAACACATAATCCAGCGAGCGTAAACCCGGTAATTGTTGATAATCTTTTCGGCTTAGTTGCCGCAGGTGTCCACGAATAGCGGCGATGTGCTCGCTGACCGCCGCCTCACGCCGTGCTTCATCCTCGCCGTTGAAGTAGCGCTCATAGGCGACCAACGTCATCTTCGCATCGATAACCACATCCTTGCCCTGCGGTAAACGGACGATGACGTCGGGCTGCATGCGCCCAGCCTGCTCCAGCTGAATGTTGACCTGGGTTTCGTATTCGTGCCCTTCGCGCAGGCCGGATGCTTCCAGAACCCGACTGAGAACCACTTCCCCCCAGTTGCCCTGGGTTTTGTTATCCCCTTTCAGCGCCTTTGTCAGGTTAACCGCTTCCTGAGCCATCTGGGCATTCAGCTGTTGCAGGTTGCGAATTTCGTGGGCAAGCGTATGGCGTTCGCGCGCTTCCTGGCCGAACCCTTCCTGCACCTGTCGGCGAAAGCCCTCAAGCTGTTCACGCAGGGGGGTGATTAAACCATGCAAACTCTGACGATTTTGTTCATCAACCCGGCGTCCGCTATTTTCAAAAATGCGGTTCGCCAGATTTTCAAACTGGGCATTAAGGCGCTGTTCGCTGTTGACCAGAAGCCGCTGTTTCTCTTCAGCGGCGATACGGGTCTCTTCCAGCCGAATGGTGACTTCGCGCAGCTCCGCTTCCTGGGCGCTGTTAATCTCCAGCTGCGCGCGCAGTTCTCGCGCCAGCCGTTCGGTTTCACTGCGCCAGTGCTCAAGGTGGTGAAGTTTCTCCTCGGCGGCCGCCAGAGAACCATACAGCTGGCGCTGCTCCTGTTCACTCTGCGTTTGCCGCAGCAGATGGCCGTCCAGCTGCTGCTGCAAGCGCTGGCGTTCATCCTGCATCTGGTCAGCCGACTGGAGCAGCAGTAGCCGTTCAGTTTCGCCCTTCGCCAGCTGCTGCTGGCCGCGCAGCGAGGCAAACAGCCAGCCTGCCAGGATTCCGATCAGAGCAAAGCCTGCTCCGTACATAATTGTGACGTCCACCCTCTTTCTCCTGCTAAGCCCTGACTGGGGAAAAATAGAGGCACACTGTATAAATGTCCAGACAAAATGCAGCAGAGCGCGCGCCGTCAAAGTCAAAAAGCGAGGCGGCTCCAGGATATATTGCAAGGAAGCGATATTTGCAGGCCACAAACCGGCGTGGCCCGCATCAGGGATTACTTAAGCAGAAGACGCGCCGCTTCAACCACGATTTTCACCGCGTCACTCTCGGTTCTTTTCATGGTTTCCGCATCCGGGATTTCTTGCTGGGTTCGGTTGACAATCACCCCGGCGACCATTCCGGCGCGCAGTCCCTGACTGGCGCACATGGTGAGCAACGTTGCCGATTCCATTTCATAGTTCAGCACGCCCATCTGCTGCCACTCTTTCATTGAATGTTGGAAGCGGCTCACCACTCGACCAGAGAAGGTGTCATAACGCTCCTGGCCAGGATAGAAGGTGTCGGAGGACGCCGTAATGCCGATATGCGTTTTTGCCCCCTGTGCCTTTGCCGCATCCACTAACGCGGTGGTACAGGTAAAGTCCGCCACCGCCGGAAACTCCAGCGGTGCAAAGTGCAGGCTGGCCCCATCCAGTCTGACTGAACCCGTGGTAACGAGCACATCGCCCACGTTGATGTCAGGTTGGATAGCGCCGGTCGTGCCAACGCGCAGAAAAGTGCGTACGCCAAGCTGTGCCAGCTCTTCCACCGCGATGGAGGTAGAAGGCCCGCCGATCCCGGTTGAACACACAATAACCGCCTTGCCGCCAAGCTCGGCGCGCCAGGTGGTAAATTCGCGGTGCGAAGCCAGATGAACAGGGTTATCCATCAGGGCCGCTATTTTTTTCACCCGCTCCGGGTCGCCGGGCACAATGGCCAGCGTAGCGCCCTGAAGATCGGCATGGGTAAGGCCAAGATGGAAGACGTCAGACTGTGCCATTAAAAACTCCTGATACGAAACATAGGGGGGTATAGAAAATGCCAATGTAGGTAAATCGCGGCAAAATTTATGTGATAGACATCATTTATCAAAATGAAAACCACATCGTAAATACATAAAAATGCGATAAATGTCACATTTAACCATCACCCATGGTCATTTTCCCACGTTTGGTACTGTGGTTCGGCTTTATCTGATGATAAGGAGTTACCCTGATTCGATCGCTAATCCCATCACATTCCCGACTATAGTTAGCTGACAGCACGTAGCGCCTGCACGGAGATGACCATGAAACCCGAAGATAACATGACGCAAGAATCGAGCAACAACGGCTTTGCACCAGCGGCCTTGCCTGCCGCTGCCACCATGATAACGACCCAAAGCGCCGACATTCTCAGTGGTGAGACATCCATCCCAACTCAGGGCGAGAATATGCCCGCGTTCCACGCTAAACCACGCCATGCGCAAGGCCCCTTGCCGGTGGTATTGGTGGTGCAGGAGATTTTTGGCGTTCACGAACATATCCGCGATATCTGCCGCCGACTGGCGCTGGAAGGCTATCTGGCGGTGGCCCCTGAACTTTATTTTCGTCAGGGTGACCCGGCTGATTACCGCGATATTCCCACATTGCTTGAAGAACTGGTCAGCAAGGTGCCTGACAGTCAGGTGCTGGCCGATCTTGACCATGTGGCGAACTGGGCATCACGTCACGGCGGTGATATGCGACGTTTAGCCATGACCGGTTTTTGCTGGGGTGGACGTATTGCCTGGCTTTATGCCGCGCACAATCCGCAGCTGAAGGTGGCCGTCGCCTGGTATGGCAAGCTGGTGGGAGAAAAGACAATGAAGCAGCAGAAGCACCCGGTGGATATTGCGGTGGATCTGAATGCGCCTGTTTTAGGACTTTATGGCGGTAAGGATGACAGTATTCCTCTCGACAGCATTGAAACCATGCGTCATGCGCTGCGTGCCGCCAATGCCAACGCCGAAATTGTTGTTTATCCCGATGCCGGGCACGCTTTTAACGCGGACTACAGACCAGGCTATGATGCCGAAGCCGCCCAAGACGGCTGGCAACGCATGCTGGCCTGGTTCAGACAGTATGGCGTAACGCCTGAAGCATAAAAAAGGGGGCGCTCAGCGCCCCAAGTTAATCGTTACAACAAAGCACAACAACACAGATAATTACGCTTTTTGTGCCTGACGCAGGTTTTGCGCCGCTTTCACCATGTTTGCCAGCGCCTGGCGAGTTTCCGTCCAGCCGCGCGTTTTCAGGCCACAGTCCGGGTTCACCCACAGACGTTCTGTCGGGATACGCTGCGCCGCTTTAAGCAGCAGGGCTTCCACCCACTCTACGCTCGGTACGTTCGGCGAGTGAATATCGTAAACGCCGGGACCGATTTCGTTCGGGTATTCGAATTCTTCAAACGACTCCAGCAGTTCCATATCAGAACGAGAGGTTTCGATGGTAATAACATCCGCATCCAGCGCGGCAATCGAATCCATGATGTCGTTGAACTCGCAGTAACACATGTGGGTGTGGATCTGGGTGTCGTCCTGCGCGACTGCGGCATTCAGGCGGAAGGCGTCGACCGCCCACTCCAGATAAGCCCCCCAGTCGGACTGATGCAGCGGCAACCCCTCACGCAGGGCAGGTTCATCAATCTGAATGATGCCGATGCCCGCTTTTTCCAGGTCTTCAACTTCATCACGCAGCGCCAGCGCAATCTGTTTGGCAATGGTTTCACGCGAAACATCTTCACGCGGGAACGACCAGCACAAGATAGTGACCGGGCCTGTCAACATGCCTTTAACCGGCTTGTCGGTCAGTGACTGGGCATATTTTGCCCAGTTAACGGTAATCGCCTCCGGGCGGCTGACGTCACCGATGATAACGGGGGGTTTCACGCAGCGTGAACCGTAGCTCTGCACCCAGCCATTCTGCGTAAAGATGAAGCCGTCAAGGTGTTCACCGAAGTATTCCACCATGTCGTTACGCTCAGCTTCCCCGTGCACCAGCACGTCCAGCCCTAAGCGCTCCTGCTCGACGATAGCCTGTTTGATGTGCTCGGCGATGCCGGTACGATAGTGGGTGCCGTCCAGACGCCCCTGTTTGAAGTCGAGGCGCAGCCCACGAATTTCAGTGGTTTGCGGGAATGAGCCGATGGTTGTGGTGGGCCACGCCGGCAGCTGGAAGCGCTGACGCTGGGCTTTCGCACGTACCGGATAGCGGTTCTTACGCAGACTGTCCTGCGGTGAAATCGCTGCCAGACGCTGACCCACGGCGGCATTGTGCACGCGGGTAGAGTGCTTACGGGAACGGATGGGCGCACTCCATGCCTCCAGTGAAGCCGGGTCATTGTTGTTCAGCGCGCTGCTCAACAGTGCCAGCTCCGAGCACTTCTGCAGGGCGAAGGCAAACCAGCTTTTCACTTCCTCATCCAGGCGAGTTTCTACGCTCAGGTCGATCGGGCTGTGTAGCAGCGAGCAGGAAGAACCAATCCACAGCCGTTTACGCCGTGCAACCAGCGGCTGCAGGCGCTCAAACCAGCTGCTGAGATCCGCGCGCCAGACGTTACGACCGTTGATCACACCAACGGACAGCAGCCAGTCTGCCGGCACTTTGCTGTTCAGCAGAGTGATCGCGTCTTTACCATGCACCAGGTCAACGTGCAGCCCCTGCACCGGCAGCGCGCTGATGGTATCAAGGTTCTGGCCGATACTGTCGAAATAGGTGGTTAACAGCAGTTTCGTCTGCCCCTGAAGCGCGTCGTATGCGGGTTTAAACGCCGCCAGCCATTCGGCAGGCAGTTCCAGTGCCAGCGCCGGTTCATCAATCTGCACCCATTCGATATCACGCTTAGCCAGTTCAGCCAGCACCTGCCGGTACACCGGCAGAATATCTTGCAACAGGTTAAGGCGGTCAAACGGGTCGCCCTTCACTTTACCCAGCCACAGGTAGGTTACCGGGCCGAGCAGTACAGGTTTCACCTTATGGCCCAGCGCCAGCGCTTCGTCGACTTCATCCAGTAACTGAGTCCAGGTCAGTTTGAACTGCTGGCCCTGCACGAACTCTGGCACCATATAGTGATAGTTGGTGTTAAACCATTTGGTCATTTCTGCCGCGGCGGCGGGCTCTCCGCTCGGTGCGCGGCCACGTCCTAAACGGAAAAGGGTATCAAGGTCAACTGAGCCATCTTTATTCTGGTGACGGGCCGGAACGTTACCCAGCATCAGGCTGGTGGTCAGCACGTGGTCGTACCAGGCAAAATCACCTACCGGCAGCAGATTTACGCCAGCGTCTTTCTGCTGCTGCCAGTGACGGGCACGCAGTTCGCGTCCCACCGTCAGCAGTTCTTCCTGAGTACTGTTGCCAGCCCAGTAGCTTTCCTGCGCTTTCTTCAGTTCACGCTGCAGGCCGACACGGGGAAATCCGAGAGTATGGTTCAGAATAGTCATCAGTTGTGCCTCTCTTAAATAATCGTTAGCTGAACAGGTCCCGATCCTCTTTGATATTCATTTGGACGTCCAGATGTTTACACCGCTATAATCCGCAGGTACTGTATTCACCACAAGCGCAAAATATTCACCGTCGATGTGAAGGACTCTCATGATCGAACTTAAACACCTGCGAACGCTCCAGGCGCTGCAAAATACCGGCTCGCTGGCCGCCGCTGCCGCCCAGCTTCATCAAACGCAGTCAGCATTGTCACACCAGTTTAGTGACCTGGAGCAACGGCTCGGCTTCCGGCTCTTTGTACGCAAAAGCCAGCCGCTGCGCTTCACGCCGCAGGGGGAGATCCTGCTCCAGCTGGCTGAACAGGTATTACCGCAAATACAGCAGGCTCTACAGGACTGCCACGAACCTCATCAAACCACGCTGCGTATCGCCATTGAATGCCACAGCTGTATTCAGTGGCTGACTCCAGCGCTCAATGAGTTCCGCCAAGGCTGGCCACAGGTGATGATGGATTTTAAATCCGGCGTCACGTTTGACCCGCAGCCCGCCCTGCAACAGGGCGAGCTGGACGTCGTGCTGACATCCGATATCCTGCCGCGTAGCGGGCTGTTTTATTCGCCGATGTTTGATTTTGAAGTGCGTCTGGTACTGGCTCCCGACCATCCTCTGGCACAAAAGGCGACGATCTCCCCAGAGGATTTAGCCAGCGAAGTGCTGATGATCTACCCGGTGCAGCGCCAGCGCCTGGATATCTGGCGTCATTTCCTACAGCCTGCGGGCGTCAGTCCGGCGCTGAAAAACGTGGATAATACCCTGCTGTTGATTCAGATGGTTTCAGCCGGAATGGGCATCGCCGCCCTGCCGCACTGGGTGGTGGAAAGTTTTGAACACCAGGGCTTAGTCGTCACTAAAGCGCTGGGTACGGGGTTGTGGAGCAGGCTGTACGCCGCAGTGCGTGACGGTGAACAGCGTCAGCCGGTCATTGAGGCGTTTACCCGCTCCGCGCGCCAGCACGCCTGCGATCATTTACCGCGGGTACGCGATGCGTCACGTCCCGGTACGCCGCTCCCTTCTGCCGACGGCGCCTGAGTTGACCAACAGCTATATCGCCGACGGTTGTTTACCGGGATGCAGGCCGGGGGATGAAGGGGTATACTGCGCCCACTGCAACAGTTTCACTGAAGAGAGTTTTTATGACCAATAATGACGTCCTGCGCAGCGTGCGATATATGCTGAATTTAAGCGATGCTAAAGTTGTGAGCATTCTGGCGCTGGCAGAGAGCGAAGTCACCGAAGCCGAAGTGCACAGCTTCCTGAAAAAAGAGGATGAGCCCGGTTATCGCCCCTGCCCCGATGTCATCATGGGTTACTTTCTTAACGGCCTGATCTTTGAACGCCGTGGCAGAAGCGAAGATGCGCCAGCGCCCTCGATTGAGCGCAAAATGACGAATAACGTCATGATGAAAAAACTGCGCGTGGCGTTCGATCTGAAAACCACGGATATCCTCGAGCTGTTAAAAAGTGCTGATTTTGCGGTAGGCCAGTCGGAAATTGGGGCGATCTTCCGCAAGCCTGGACATAAAAACTACCGTGAATGCGGCGATCAGATCCTGCGTAATTTCCTTAAAGGCCTGACAATGAAGATTCGTCCGGCTAAAAAATAGACGTAATGACTTGTCTCTGATTAACGCCATCGTGTGGCGTTAATCCATTTCGCTTTTCCGCCACAACGACCTGCCTGCACGCGTTCCTTTTAGAACACAACCACTCATCAAACGAAACCTCCCGGTTCCTTCGCGCCATAATCGTGATGAAAATCACAAAACAGCATTCAAGTACGATGATATGCAGCCTTTTAATCACACATGTCGTGCCATATGGTCATAAAAATGTAACATTTGCGCCCTTCTTCACAGTCAAATGCTCTGATACCCCCTATTCTGTGCGCGAAATAGAACATTATGGCCCTATCCGGCAGCATTTTGTTCCTCTCCGCCACATTTCACCAGGAATGTCAGTCTCTGAGCCCAGGGAGGCTTAAATGTTAAGTATTTTCAAACCCGCCGCGCATCAACCCCGCGTTGATGGCACCCGCGTCGACCCGCTCTACCGCAAGCTGCGCTGGCAGATCTTTCTGGGCATCTTCTTCGGTTATGCCGCCTATTATCTGGTGCGTAAAAACTTCGCGCTGGCGATGCCTTACCTGGTTGAACAGGGCTTTTCGCGCGGTGACCTCGGCTTTGCGCTTTCCGGTATTTCGATCGCCTACGGATTCTCTAAATTTATTATGGGCTCGGTTTCTGACCGCTCCAATCCACGCGTATTTTTACCTGCCGGACTGATCCTTGCCGCGGTGGTCATGCTGTTTATGGGCTTCGTCCCCTGGGCAACATCGAGCATTATGGTGATGTTCGTGCTGCTGTTTCTGTGCGGCTGGTTTCAGGGCATGGGTTGGCCCCCCTGCGGACGCACGATGGTGCACTGGTGGTCACAGAAGGAGCGCGGCCGCATCGTGTCGGTGTGGAACTGCGCGCATAACGTCGGCGGCGGTATCCCTCCGTTGCTGTTCCTGCTGGGCATGGCCTGGTTCAACGACTGGAAGGCGGCGCTATATATGCCCGCCTTTGGCGCTATCGTGGTGGCCATTTTCGCCTTTGCGCTGATGCGTGATACCCCGCAATCCTGCGGCCTGCCGCCGATTGAGGAGTACAAAAATGACTATCCGCCTGATTACGATGAAAAACATGAAGAAGAGCTGACCGCTAAGCAGATTTTTAAGCAGTACATTCTGCCCAACAAGCTGCTGTGGTATATCGCGCTGGCCAATGTGTTTATCTATCTGTTGCGTTACGGCATCCTCGACTGGTCGCCGACCTACCTGAAAGAGGTGAAACACTTCACCCTTGATAAATCCTCATGGGCTTACTTTTTCTATGAATACGCCGGTATCCCCGGCACCCTGCTGTGCGGCTGGATGTCGGACAGGGTATTCAAGGGCAATCGCGGCGCGACCGGGGTGTTCTTTATGGTGCTGGTGACCATTGCCACCGTGGTGTACTGGATGAATCCGGCCGGAAATCCGGGCGTGGACATGGCCTGTATGATGATCATCGGCTTCCTGATTTACGGACCGGTGATGCTGATTGGTCTGCATGCGCTGGAACTGGCGCCTAAGAAGGCGGCGGGAACGGCGGCAGGGTTTACCGGGCTGTTTGGCTATCTGGGGGGATCGGTTGCCGCCAGCGCTATCGTCGGCTACACCGTCGACTACTTCGGCTGGAACGGCGGCTTTATCATCATGGTCGGCGGCTGCGTGCTGGCGGTTATTTTGCTCATTCTCACCATGCTCAGTGAAAAGAAACACAAGGAGCAGCTCCGCGCGGCTTAACGCCACAACGGGCAGGGAGTGAAATACTCTCTGCCCGTTAAATACGGCTGGTGTGGCGGCAGAAGACGTTACGCGTCGGTACAGCGCGCGTGCCGATTTTCCTATACGTCAAACAGCCTGCGCAGCGTGTGCGGTACGGCCTGATCGCCATTTGAGCCGATCACTTCCAGCTCTGGTAATAAGTCCTTCAGGCGCTGATGAGCATTGCTCATGATGTAACCTTTCCCGGCCATACCCAGCATCTCTTTGTCGTTCATGCCGTCACCGAAAGTCACGCACTCCTTCAGCGAGGAGCCAAGCGATTTTGCCACCGCGTCCAGAGCGTGACCTTTCGATACGCCGCCGGCCATCACTTCCAGGCAGGTTGGCAGCGAGAAGCTAACGTTTACCCGATCCCCCCAGCGTGCTACCAACGCCTGCTCCAGCGGGATAAGCAGTTCGGGAATAGCACAGGTGAAAAAGACTTTGCTGATGCCATCGGCTGCCAGCTGCCCCGGCTGGTAGATCTGGTAACCAAAGTCAGATTCCTGGAAGAAATCCATTTCATCGGGGCGATGGCGGTTGAGGAACCACTCTTCATCACGGTAGACGTTGGTGTAAATATCCGTATGAGTGTGCTGCATGGTGAACAGTTCGCGCGCGATATCTTCTTCAAGGTTGTGGCTGAATACCAGCTCACCCGCGGTGTTGTGCACGCGCGCGCCGTTGGAGGTGATCATCCAGGCGTCAATGCCGAGGCTGTCACGCATCTGCGACACGTCAATATAGTGGCGGCCGGTGGCGAAGATGAAATGCACACCTTTACGGGCCAGAAGCTGTAGCGTTTCACGGGCAAAGGGGGAAAGCGTATGGTTTGGCAGCAGCAGCGTGCCGTCCAGGTCTGAAGCAACAATACGGTACATAACACCTCTGGTTAATTTTTCCTGGTGGGAAGCGCCCACCGGTAATGTCATTCTGTCGACTCAAGTATGCCGGGCAAAAAAGGTGAGGACGGCTTCGAGCGCCGCTGTGCGCATCCGGTCTCTCTCAAACAGGATCTCGTGACGGGCACCCTCGATAACCAGCGGCTTATCGCCCTCACAGGGCTGACCTGCGGCCACCATCGCCTGGCAAAACAGATCCTGTGCACGGTTGTCGACCACCTTATCGTCGGCGGCCTGTAGCAGCAGCAGCGGGGTGGAAATCTGCGCTGCCTGATGCAAAACGCTTTGCCCGGCGCGCACGGCTTCTCTCACCCAATGATACGTTGGGCCGCCGACGCGTATGCCGGGATCGTCAGCGTAAAAACGCACGTTGCGGCGATAGCGTTCGCGGCTATGGGTTAAATCGTTTATCGCAAAGGGGCGCGCGCGCCATTTGCCGGTGCCCAACGCATAATCATCGCGCACCAACGGGCGTTTTTCCGCCCAGTTGAGAATGCGCCGCGCCATCCATAACGGCATCGGCAGAAAAATGCCAAACATCGGCGCAGCCAGCGCCACCGCGTCAAAGGCCGCCGGCTGTCTTAGCAACATCAGGGCGAGGATCGCTCCCCCCATCGAATGCGCCAGCGCGTAGCGATGCCGATAGTGACGCGTTACGATTTGTTGCAAATACAGCGTTTCCAAATCGTCAACGTAGTCTTCGAACGCCGCAACGTGCCCACGATGTGAATCCTTCAGCAGCCTGCCCGATCGCCCCTGCCCGCGATGATCGATAATGAAAACGTCATATCCGCTATGGAACAGATCGTAGGCCAGCTCCGGGTATTTGACATAACTTTCAATGCGCCCCGGACACAATAAAATAACCTTGTCATGTTGCGGTGAGATGAAGCGGACGTAGCGGATTGGAACGTTTTCCACCCCGACAAACTCGTCCTCTTCGCGCTGCCTCCAGAAATCCAGCAGCGGGCCGGTGGCAAACGCCGCAAAGGCTTTTTCACGCGTTAACCAGCTTTTTTGGCGCAGTTTCATCAGACGTTTTCCACTCGGGGCACTTCATTTAACATGAACAGAGTTACCCGTAGCAAGGCGTTCAGCAATAACGTATTGTGTCACAATTGAACGTTTTCCGGGAGTGTTACCATGACTACCGAATGGTGGCTGACTTATCTGTTAACAACTATCGTCTTAAGCCTGTCACCGGGTTCTGGTGCCATTAATACCATGAGTACCGGCATCAGCCACGGTTATCGCGGTGCGGTAGCCTCAATTTCCGGTCTGCAGGTGGGATTGTCGCTCCATATTGCGCTGGTCGGTTTTGGGCTGGGCGCGCTGTTTTCCCAATCACTGCTGGCTTTTGAGATCCTGAAGTGGGGCGGTGCGGGTTACCTCGTGTGGCTGGGCATTCAGCAGTGGCGCTCTGCCGGTGCGATAAACTTAAATGCGCTTGCCGCAGCAATGCCGCGCCGTAAGCTGTTTAAGCGTGCGGTCATGGTGAACCTGACCAATCCCAAAAGTATTATCTTTCTGGCGGCGCTTTTCCCGCAGTTTATCATGCCGGATCAGCCGCAGGCCATGCAGTATCTGGTGCTGGGGACGACAACCGTAGTGGTCGATATTCTCGTTATGATAGGTTACGCCACGTTGGCGAGCCGTATTTCAACGTGGATTAAAGGCCCACGTCAGATGAGGTTACTGAACCGCATCTTCGGCAGCCTGTTTATTGCAGTGGGCGCTTTACTGGCCTCAGCGAGGCGAATTGCCTGAATAAAAAAAGCAGGCCCCGCGCCCGGAGCCTGCTTTGATATGACGTGCGGCGCAAAGTTTACTCGTCGTCACCGCCATCAACATGTTCTTTAATCATCAACAGGAACGGTTTGCCAAAGCGTTCCAGCTTTTTGTGCCCCACGCCGTTAACACTCAACATCTCTGACGCCGTGATCGGCATCTGCTCCGCCATTTCAATCAGCGTTGCGTCGTTAAACACCACGTACGGCGGTAGATTATCGTCATCAGCAATCGCCTTGCGCAGTTTACGCAACTTCGCAAACAGCTTGCGGTCATAATTGCCGCCGAAAGATTTCTGGCCGCCGCCGCGTGGTTTTACGCTGACCAGACGTGGCACGGCCAGCTGCAGGGAAACCTCACCGCGCAGCACCGGACGAGCCGCTTCAGTCAATTGCAGGGCAGAGTGCATAGCGATATTCTGCGTCACCAAACCGAGGTGGATCAGCTGGCGCAGCACGCTGGTCCAGTGTTCATGGCTTTGATCGCGGCCAATGCCATATACCGGCAGCTTATCGTGCTGCATATCGCGAATACGCTGGTTATTGGCACCGCGTAGGATCTCAACGATATATCCCATGCCAAAGCGCTGGCCAACGCGATAGATGCAGGAAAGCGCTTTTTGTGCTTCGACCAGCCCATCGTACCGCCGGGGCGGGTCGAGGCAGATATCACAGTTATCGCACGCCTGCTGACGCCCTTCGCCGAAATAGTTCAACAGCACCAGGCGGCGGCAGGTCTGCGCCTCGGCAAAGGCGCCCATCGCGTTCAGCTTATGGCGTTCAATGTCCAGCAGCGGCCCCTGAACCTTCTCTTCCAGACAGCGGCGCAGCCAGGCCATATCCGCCGGATCGTACAGCAGCAGCGCCTCCGCGGGCAGGCCATCACGCCCGGCGCGCCCGGTTTCCTGATAGTAGGACTCAATGTTACGCGGGATATCAAAGTGAACCACAAAGCGCACGTTGGGCTTATTGATGCCCATTCCGAACGCTACCGTTGCCACCACGATTTGCAGGTCATCGCGCTGAAATGCTTCCTGCACCCGGGCGCGGTGTACGTTATCCATTCCGGCATGGTAAGCCCCAACGCTCAAACCACGGCTTTGCAGCCGGGCGGCAGTATCTTCGACTTTCGCCCGGCTATTACAGTAAATAATGCCGCATTTGCCGCGCTGATCCTGAACGTAGCGCAGCAGCTGTTCGGTTGGCTTAAATTTTTCCACCAGCGTATAGCGAATATTAGGCCGATCGAAGCTGCTGACCTGGATCAGCGGGTCGTCGAGCTGAAGCAGGCGAGCAATATCGTTACGGGTGGTGTCATCGGCCGTGGCCGTCAATGCCATGACCGGCACATCGGGCAGCCGCTGACGCAGCTGGCCCAGAGCACCATATTCCGGGCGGAAGTCGTGCCCCCACTGCGAGATACAGTGCGCTTCATCCACGGCAAGCATCGCCGGGTTACAGTGCGTCAGCTGCTCAAGGAAGTTGTCCATCATCAGGCGTTCAGGGGCGATGTAGAGCAACCGCACTTTTCCGCTGCGACAGCCTGCCATCACATTCTGCTGCTCTTCACGATTTTGCGTCGAGTTGAGGCAGGCTGCGGCGACCCCATTGGCCAACAGCTGATCGACCTGATCTTTCATTAGCGAGATCAGCGGGGACACCACCAGCGTCAGCCCCTGACGCACCAGCGCCGGAATTTGATAGCAGAGCGATTTACCCCCACCGGTTGGCATCACCACCAGGCAGTCACGCCCGTTCAGCGATTCCTGGATGATGGTTTGTTGTCCCGGGCGAAACTGCTGATAGCCGAAGGTATCACGCAATACCTGGTCCGCCAGCGCTTCGTTATTGATGACTGCTGCCGTAGACACATTGTCCCCATATCTGCAATGACATAAATTTCAACCGGGCAGTACCACCCGGTTGCTGTAACGTTAGAACAGGTCGTTAAGCGTTACGCCGACACCCACGCGCGTTTGGCGATGGTTATAGTCGATCAGGGATTCCCCGTACCCGCTGAACACCTGGGTGTAAAAACGCACATGTTCCGTCAGAGGGTAACTCCAGCCCAGCTCGGCACCGCCGTAGCCACTATTCCAGTTGTAGTTGCTCTTCAGGCTAAAGATGCTGTCACCCAACTGGTAGCCGACCGTCAGGCGATAATACCCCATGTATTTGGTGATATCCGGGTTATCGTCATTATTTTCACTTTCTGGAAGACGGTACCAGGGTTTGACTTCCACCAGCCAGTTACCGTTTTCTGCCATCAGGCGCGCATAGACCCGGTTCCAGCTGCGGGAGGTAGGTTCAGAACGGCCGTTAGACTGATGATTAAAGCCGGTTTCAACATCGCGCAATGTCCATCCGGCAAAGCTGTAGTCGGTAGCCCAGCCGAGAAAGATTTGCGGCTCATAATCGGTTTCACGGAAGGGTGAAGATTCGCTGCGGTTGGAGAGCTGCCACCAGGATTTCTGCGTATAGGAAGCGGCCAGAACCGAGTTGTCGCCAACAATACCGCGCCACAGCGGGAAAGCCAGGCTGAGCTGGAACTTCACCTCATCATGCTTAGCTTTATCGCTCCAGCTGTAACTCTGGATCGCTTCTTTATTCAGGTTGCTGGTGTCGGTATACAGCAGATAATTACTTTCGTAAGGATACATCACGAAGGGGTTATCATGCTTTTCCAGCAGATTGGCGATAATACTGCCAGGCACCGCAGGCTGGTCATGCACCTCTTTAATCGTGGCTTCCTGTGCCACTACTAACGTCGGAAACAGCAGAGCCGTTGCCAGCAATCCTTTCAGCAGAGCCATAATATTCTCCAGGGAGAGACGGATAAGGTGGGTTAAAGCACGTCATTCTACACAGAAAATTCTTAGTGCAAGAGTGCAGATTTCCGAATCTAGAAACTGCTGAATATTAAGCATAAAATACCCTCCTTATTCACTGCGTCAGGTCGACTGCGTCAGAAGGAACTTCGTTATCATGTCCGTGCTCACTTTAGACCCGGCGGCCGCGCGCCGTCTGATTGGCCAGATTTTTGTTTATGACATGCCGTTTAACCGTGCTCTCGGTCTGGAACTGGACAATCTTGAATCCGACTCCGCGCAGCTGAGTCTGACTAATCAGCCTCCGCTGGTCGGCAATGCCGCCCAGGCCATTTTGCACGGTGGCGTCATCGCCTCAGTGCTGGATGTGGCCGCCGGGCTGGTGTGTGTCAGTGGCGCGCTGACCCGCCAGCAAAGCATTCACGAAGACGAACTGCGCCAGCGCCTCTCGCGTATGGGCACCATCGACCTGCGGGTGGATTATCTGCGGCCAGGACGCGGAGATCGCTTTATTGCCAGCAGCAGCCTGCTGCGCGGGGGTAACAAGATCTCCGTTGCCAGGGTAGAGCTGCATAACGACGCTGGCGTACATATTGCCAGCGCCAGCGCCACTTATCTGGTCGGTTAACCAGGGAACGGCAGTCAGCCTACAGCCAGTTTTTGCGCTTGAAGTAAGCATAAGGTGCCAGCCCGGCGAGGATCATCAGGACAATCGCCCCCGGATAACCCAGGCTCCACTTCAGCTCCGGCATAAATTCAAAGTTCATGCCGTAGCTTGATGCCACCAGCGTAGGCGGCAGGAACACCACCGAAACGACCGAGAAGATCTTGATGATGCGGCTTTGCTCAATATTGATAAAGCCCATCGCCGCCTGCATCAGGAAGTTGACCTTCTGAAACAGCGACTCATTGTGCGGCAGCAGGGATTCGATATCACGCAGAACCTCACGCGCCTGCTCCAGCTGATTGGCCGGCAGTCGCGCTTTGCGTACCAGGAAATTCAGCGCTCGCTGGGTATCCATCAGGCACAGACGCACCTTCCAGCCAACATCCTCCTGCCCGGCCAGCGTCGACAGGGCGTCATCAAATTCATCGCCCTGCTTCCCTTCCATAATCACCCGGCTGAGTTTTTCCAGGTCGCTGTAGACGGTTTCGATCTCATCCGCCAGCTGCTCTATTTTGGTTTCAAACAGATCCAGCAGCAGCTCATAGGCATTGCCGTCGATCAGGGTTTGACTACGCGCACGCATGCGGTAGAGGCGAAACGCCGGCAGCTCACGCTCGCGCAGGGTGTACAGGCGCCCTTCGCGGATGGTGAAAGCCACCGTGGAGTTACCGGCATGATCTTCTGCATCTTCATAAAAGAAGAAGGAGTGGATATGCAGACCGTCTTCATCTTCAAAGAAACGCGCTGAGGCTTCGATATCTTCCAGCTCAGGGCTGGTCGCCAGGACCTGGCCCAGTTCATCCTGAACGCGTGCGCGCTCGGCTTCTTCAGGTTCAATCAGGTCCACCCAAACGGAATCGCTCAGGTCATCTCTGCCGCCCGCATCATCCAGTTCAAGACGAGTCAGACGGTTTTTATCCAGTTTAAATGCACTCAGCATAGCTATCTTCCCAATTCGCGGTGATGATTGGGACAAAGCGCTTGAACACCGGAAACACACGTTTCAGTCAGCGATAGGAGAGGACTCACAGCGACGGGGAAATAGCATCGCCAACAACCACGAAGGCTATCGGCAAAGGAGGATAGCCTTAGGAGTTGTACCTGTTGTCCAGGTCAGTGAGCCAGTCTCTACTGGGTGTGTCCAAGGCGAATGTCCTCTAAGGATAATAATGGGCGCATGTTACGCCGAGAGGAAAAAGTCGTCAAGCCAGGCAATAAGCCTTGACGACCTGCCTGCATCACATCGCTTCCAGTTTGGCATACGCGGCGACCAGCCATTTAATCCCCTGGCCCTGAAACGCCACCTGCAGGCGGCTGTGTTCACCGCTACCCTCAAGGTTGACGATCGTTCCTTCGCCAAATTTCGCATGATGCACCCGCTGGCCGAGGGTAAACCCGCTGTCATTTTTCGTCACCGGCGTGCCCATACGCTGATGGCTGACCGGCCGACTGACGCTGGCGCGCAGCCGCACTTCCTCTACGCACTCCTCCGGCAGCTCTCCGATAAAGCGCGAAGGGCGATGATAGACCTCCTTACCGTAAAGCCGCCGGGTTTCAGCGTAGGTCAGGGTCAGTTTCTGCATCGCACGCGTCACGCCGACATAGGCAAGACGGCGTTCTTCTTCCAGCCGTCCCCCCTCTTCAAGCGACATCTGGCTGGGGAACATGCCCTCCTCCATGCCAACGATGAAGACCTGCATAAATTCAAGACCTTTCGCGGCGTGCATGGTCATCAGCTGCACGGCATCCTGCCACTTATCGGCCTGACCTTCCCCGGCTTCCAGCGCGGCATGAGATAAAAATGCCTGCAGCGGCATCAGGTCTTCATCCTCATCCTGATAGCTGTACTGGCGGGTGGCGTTGACCAGTTCTTCAAGGTTTTCGATACGCGCCTGGCCCTTCTCACCTTTCTCCTGCTCATACATCAGCCACAGGCCGGAGTCTTTGATCACCCGATCCGTTTGAACGTGCAGCGGCATTTCGCTGGTTTCATGCGCCAGCGAGTCCACCAGTTCGGTGAAACGTTGCAACGCGGAGGCCGCACGCCCGGCCAGCGCTTTTTCCTGCAACAGCGCGCGGGCGGTTTGCCATAATGTTAGCTGGCGCTCACGCGCCGTCTGGCGAACCACATCAAGCGTGCGATCGCCAATACCGCGCGTTGGGGTGTTGACCACCCGCTCGAAAGCCGCATCGTCATTACGGTTGGAGATCAGGCGCAGATAGGCGAGAGAATCCTTGATTTCCTGGCGTTCGAAGAAGCGCATGCCGCCATAAATACGGTACGGCATGCTGGTTTGTAACAGCGCTTCTTCCAGCACGCGCGACTGGGCGTTACTGCGGTACAGGATGGCGCAGTCGTTCAGCGCGCCGCCCTTCTCCATCCATACCTTAATACGATTAACCACAAAGCGCGCTTCATCCAGCTCGTTAAAGGCGCAGTAAATTGCGATGGGCTCACCGTCGCTGTCTTCAGTCCACAGCTCTTTACCCAGGCGACCATTGTTGTTGGCAATCAGGGTGTTGGCGGCTTTCAGAATATTGTTAGTCGAACGATAATTTTGCTCCAGACGAATGGTTCCTGCCGCCGGAAAATCGTTCAGGAAACGCTGGATATTTTCCACCTGCGCCCCGCGCCAGCCGTAGATCGACTGGTCATCATCACCGACGATAATCACTTTCCCCGTGTCGCCGGCCAGCATACGGATCCAGGCGTACTGGATATTGTTGGTGTCCTGGAACTCGTCCACCAGAATGTTGGTGAACCTTTCTCGATAATGATTAAGGATATGAGGTTTATTCAGCCACAGCTCATGTGCACGAAGCAGCAGCTCGGCGAAATCCACCAGTCCGGCGCGATCGCAGGCCTCCTGATACGCTTGATAAATACGCAGCCAGGTTTGCTCAATCGGGTTGCCGTAGCTTTCGATATGCTTCGGGCGCAACCCTTCGTCTTTCTTGCCGTTGATGTACCACATTCCCTGGCGGGCAGGCCACTGCTTCTCATCCAGATTCATCGCCTTGATCAGGCGTTTCAGCAGGCGCAGCTGATCTTCGCTGTCGAGGATCTGAAAGTCCTGCGGCAGGTTGGCATCAAGATGGTGCGCACGCAGCAGACGGTGCGCAAGGCCGTGGAAGGTGCCGATCCACATGCCGCCCTGGCTGGTGCCGATCAGCTGTTCAATACGATGGCGCATTTCTGCCGCCGCCTTGTTGGTAAACGTCACCGCCATAATCGAATGAGGAGAACAGTTTTCTACCGCCATCAGCCAGGCGATGCGATGCACCAGCACGCGCGTTTTGCCACTGCCCGCTCCGGCCAGCACCAGCAGATTGCTGCGCGGCGCGGCTACGGCTTCACGTTGTTTGTCATTCAAGCTATCGAGCAGGTCAGAAACGTCCATAGGCACCATCAGGGATCGGGAGCGGCGAGCCGCTCCACTGGTTAAATAACCAGGTTATTATATCAGCGCAGTCAGCGATGCCAACTGCGAAATTTCCAACGTGGGGAGCAGACGGGAATCATCGATACGCATCAGATCCCCTTCACACAGGTTAATCCAGCACGCCTGCATCCCGGAGCGCACCGCGCCAGCCACATCGGTGGTCAGATCGTCGCCAATATGCAGGATTTGCTCCGGGCGCAGATTAAGGCGTTGGGCGCTGCGGTGGTACATATCCTGATAAGGCTTGGCGCGGCCATCCGGCCCGGCCCGTAAAATAAACTGGAAGTATTTACCCAGTCCGCACAGATGAGGTTCTGCGTTACCATTGGTGATCGCCACCAGCGGTATACGCGCGGCCAGGGCGGCCAACGTAGCGTGCGTTTCAGAGGGGACGTCAATCTGGCTACGCCAGTGAGCGAATACGTTCATAATTTCACGCGCCCCGCTGGCGGCCTGCGCGGCCGGGATACCGACGTCCAGAATCGATTGTTCGACGGCGCGACGCCGCCATTCCGTCACGTCGTGATACATTTCCGGATCGGCGATCAGCAGCCGGTCACGCACCTGCTGATACTGCTGCACGCTGAAGCCCTGTAGCGCCGGATGATATGCCTGCAACGCGGCGTGAGAGGCCTGCGTGGTGCGGCGGATCACCGGATGATTGTCATACAGGGTATCGTCGAGGTCGAAGGTCATGGCCGCGATAGGACGCAGCGAGCGGTAAAAGTGCATCAGGATTTTCCTCGTTTCGCACGGGGATGGGCGGCATCATAAACCGATGCCAGATGTTGAAAGTCGAGATGAGTATAGATCTGCGTGGTGGTCAGGTTGGCATGGCCCAGCAGCTCCTGCACCGCACGCAGATCGCCACTGGATTCCAGCATATGTGTGGCGAAGGAATGGCGCAGTTTATGCGGGTGGATATGGCTGGATATGCCCTGTTTCACGCCCCATTCGGCAAAGCGCTTTTGCACATTGCGCGTCGAGATGCGCTTCCCTTTATTCGACAGAAACAAAGCATTGTCTTCCGGGTCAAACAGCTCGCGCATTTCCAGCCAGTTTTCGATCCAGTGCACGGCGGTACGCCCCATCGGCAGGCGGCGCTCTTTGCTCCCTTTGCCCACGACCCATACCTCGCCGGATGCCAGGTCGAGATGCCCGAGATCAATTCCCACCAGTTCCGACAAGCGTAACCCGGCGCCGTACATCACCTCCAACATGGCGCGATCGCGCACCGCCAGCGGATCGTTAAGGTCGATCTCCAGCAGGCGGTTCACTTCATCAACATCAATGTTTTTCGGCAGATGGCGGCCCGCACGCGGCGTTGCCACGCCTTTTGCCGGGTTGGCTTTAATCATGCCTTGGCTCATCAGCCAGTCAAGGAAACTGCGTAGTGCCGAAAGGCGCAGAGCAAGGCTGGCAGGCTTTAACCCGCTGCGGGTACTGCGGGCGGCAAGAGAGCGTACCAGCGCCGCATCCAGTCGCGCCCAATCAACCACTTTTAGTTCGTCGAGCAGGACAATAAGGGCGCTAAGCTGACGACGGTAGTTGATCTGGGTGAGCGGACTCAGCTGACGCTCGACCTTTAAAAAGCGCAGAAAACCCTCTACGGCAGCCAGCAGAGGGGATACGCCGTTCACACGCGCTCAATCCAACGCGACAGCAGCTGCGGCAGCATCACTGACAGATGCTGTAACAGCACCGTTCCCATACCGGACTGATAATGCTGGCCGTCACGGCTGCTGAAAATTAGCACGCCAAGATCGCCTTCTTCGCCCAATAGCGACACGGCCACCGAACCGATCGCTTTTGCCTGTGGCAACAGCAGCAGTAATTCGGGGCCGTTGAGGCTACCGAGGTAATGATTGTGCTTACCCATCCGCTGAATACGTACTGGCTCAAAGGCCTGCCGAGACAAGGCGAGCTGGGTAAAATCAGATGGGGCACCGATACGCCACTTCTCGCTAAATAAGCGGATATTGGCTCCCGCCAGGCCAAACTCACGCGCCCAGCGATGCAAACGATTAAGCATATCATGCAGGCTGGAAGCCGAAGACAGCCGGCCCTGTAGGGCTAGCAGACGTTCAAACAGCAGTTGGTTAGCGCTGGCCTGCTCCATCAACAGCGTGATCTCTTCTTCCAGCTGCTGAATATGATGGCGCTGACGTTTTAGCTGCCACTCGACCAGCGACACCGAGCCCCGCACCGGGTGAGGGATCATCATCTGCTCGACCTGGCGCGCATTGCGCATAAAGAAGTCCGGATTTTGCCGCAGAAAATCACTGACGGTGTCATCGTCCAGCAGAGTGGCTTCGGCGTTCTGCGCGTGTTCTCCAACCTGTTTCATAAATGAATAAATCCGTCGTAAACATGAGTAGCGGGCCCGGTCATATACAGGGGATGCCCCGGCCCTTTCCAGGCAATATGCAGCGAGCCGCCGGGCAAGTCGACCCGCACTTTTTCTGCCAGCGACGCCTGCTGGATACCCACCGCCACCGCCGCACAGGCTCCGCTGCCGCAGGCCTGGGTTTCACCCGCGCCACGTTCATAAACGCGCAGCCGGATATGCTCACGATGAACCACTTCCATAAAGCCAACGTTAACCCGCTCCGGGAAGCGCTCATGGCTTTCCAGCACCGGGCCGAGCGTTTCAACAGCCGCCGTTTTGACGTTATCAACCTGTAACACGCAGTGCGGATTACCCATTGATACCACGCCACACATGACGGTTTGTTCAGCGGCACGCATCAGATAGATGTTTTCCGCTTTGTTGGCCCGGAACGGAATCTGTTGCGGTTCAAAATTAGGCTCGCCCATATTCACGCAGACCAGCTCATCCTGAGTGATGCTCAATACCATTCGACCCGACTGGGTGCTGACGCGGATCTCATTCTTATTTGTCAGCCCTTTAAGCCTGACAAAGCGGGCAAAGCAGCGCGCGCCGTTGCCGCACTGCGCCACTTCGCTGCCGTCAGCATTAAAAATACGGTAGTGAAAATCGAGGTCAGGATCGTAAGGCGGTTCGACGATCAGTAGCTGATCGAAACCGATCCCCAGATGACGATCGGCCAGACGCCGGATCAGCTCCGGAGAGAAATAGACATTTTGCGTGACGGCATCAACCACCATGAAGTCGTTGCCGAGACCGTGCATTTTCGAGAACTGCATTTTCTGCTCCGCCGAGTGCGTCATAGTTTACTGAGTCGGTTGCGCACTCTGCTCTTTCACAGTGGCAGACGGTTGTGCATTGCTGCCGGATTGGGTCGATGGGGCTGTATGAGTGGTTTTCGGCCTGTCCTGCTCATGATTTGGAAAATAAAGCGGCCCCTTCAGACCACATCCCGTCAGGCTGGCGGCGGTGATTACCAAAGCCAGCTGGCAAATTCGTTTTTTCATTCTCATTCTGCTCATCTTCAATCTTTATATGCCGCCTATCATCGCAGTTGAAGTCCGAAAAGCAACAGGAAAAGCGAATCTGGCCCAGCGGAAAATACTGATGTTAATGCATCTGGTAGCAACGATCGCCGTCTTCACCCGCAGCCGCATCCGGCGAGTTGGCGCTCGGCGGCGTCATCACCTGGCTGCGAAAAGGGATCACCTGACTGCGGTCACCGACCTGCACAATCTGATAGAACTGCGGCAGGTTGAAATTGATAAAGCTTGACCCATAGGTAAAGCGGTCGTGAGAAGACGAGTAAAAGCGGCTGACGTCGCGCACCAGCTCCTCTTTACTGCCCTCACAATGATGATAGATCTCAACGCGGTTTGTTTCATCGAGGATATAGATATTAAAACCGTGATCGTCACGGGTATCTTCAAAGAAAAACTGGATAATTCCTTCACTGGCATAGCCATTGACCACCGTTGGCAGCCGGGTCTGGTCGCTTTCAACCTTGAGCGACAGGCCGTGCAGTTTGTTATTTGAGATTGCCCCGTAGAACTCCACCGCGTTCTCCAGCTTTTGCACCGAAACGCTAAGACGCTCGAAGAACAGCCCCCAGGTTTGACCGGCCACGCGCAACGCTTTAAAACGGCCCGGCTCCTGCCGCGTGCTCGAAAGACGCAGCTCAATACATTCAGATATCAGCTGCTGTACGCGGGTGCGGATGAGCCCACGTAAATGCTGACTGTAGCAAAACACGTCGACTGAATCCGGCGGCGAGGCATCCTGATGCATTTTGCCCAGGATCGTTTTCAGCGCTTCAATCATCGACTGCTCGCCGCTGAAATGCAGAGTACGCACCTCATTCCACGAATTGCGATAGAGCAGGTCAACGCTGCCTACCAGACACTGCTGTTGCTGACCAAAACTGAAAATGTCCAGCTTGCGGAAATCAAAATGTACCACCTGGTTGCGGAAGGCTGCCGTCGGATCGGCTTCCAAATTAATGATAATGGCCAGATGGCGAATTTCACACGGGCTGTAAAGCGCTTTCGGCGTGGGCGTCGGTAGCCTGACGGGGAAATGGTGCGTCACATCCGCCACCAGCTCCTGCAGGCGAGACAGCTCAAAGCTCTCGTTACCTTTGATATGCAGGTGCGTTTTGCGGGTCAGTAAACCGTTAAACCACGCCCATGCCACCAGCTTATTCAGGTAGCGGTTATATTCAAGTGGCTGATGGCTGATAATCGAATCCATATCCGGTGCCTGATTATACAGATACCAGCCCGCCCGGTTTGCGCGGCCATTGGGCACATGGATAAACGTCAGATGCGGCTCGGAGAGATCGGGCGATATCTGCGGATTAAGCAGCGTCACTTTGCCCGGTAACGCTTCAAACGCGGCGTAGAGTTTGCGCGTCAGTACGCCAATATCCTGCGGGCTGGCGCTCACGCTCAAATTATTACGCCGTGCAAAGCGGATCAGGTTGCGGTAGCTCTGCATCATCGCGTCCAGCAGCTCATTGTGCGCTTCACGTACCTGCGCGATTTTCCAGTCCGCACGGCTGTCGAGCATGGCCAGTCGCTGCTTATCCCAGCCCCATTCCCGCACCAGCTGGCTGAGGATTTCACGCCGCCAGCCACCGTTCTCTGATGCCAGCGACAGCTTCTCACACACCTTCAGGTAGAAGCAGCGGCGTACCAGATCGAGGCGGGCATGATCGTTAATGCCGGTGAGATACCGGGTAACGCGCTCAAGCATCATGCAATAGGGATCAAGGCCGTAAGAAACAATCTCTCCGTCGTGCAGGCGCTGTTTAATGTCCATCGCCAGCAGGCGCGTATCCGGGTATTCCCAAGAGTAAGCTTCAAGCAGCAGGGTTTTCAGCACGGCTTTATACGGCGAGTCGATACTTTTATACAGCTGCCACAGGCTGGCACCAAAATACTCTTCTGCCGATAGCGTACCCAGCCCGCCAAGATCCAGCCATTCGTTGGGCGTCAACACCCCGCGTTGGTACAGCGACATAACATAGTCGTCGTACTGATCTTCTTCCTCACGCGGCACCATATTCCACAGGATGCGTTTACCCGCCATGCGGACGGCCGTGCGGTAAAATTCGTCAAGCAGCAGAATATGTTGGGTTGAACCGCAATCCTCGCCACCGAGGCTGCCACTTTCATTATGACGGAAGCGATTTTCATCGATCAGGAAGAAACTGACCTCAACGCCCATTTCCTTACACCAGTTTTGCAGCAGAATACATTTCTTCTGCAGGCTGAGGCGTTCGTCATTATCCAGCCATGACTGGTGGCAGACCCAGATATCCAGATCGGAGGTGGCGTTCTGCCCAACGGAAGAGGTGCTGCCCATTGAATACACCCCGGTAACAGGCATTTCGCCATGCGGAGGCGTAGCGACATCGGAGCCGGATTTTCCTTCCAGCGCGCGCAGATAGGTGAGTTGACTTTCATCGGGCGTGTAAAAGCTGATGCCATGTGGGACGTTACCTTCCAGGTAACCTGGCATCAGTGGATGGTGATAATGTAATAAGGTTGGCAGAAGACTGTAAACCTGTTGGAATTCAGGCCCCATCGCAGCCAGAGCGCGGTCAACGCGCAGCTGATTGATGGCATCCAGTCTCTGTTTCAGTGTCTCTATGTAGAGGTACAAGACGTTTCACCTGATTATCCCAGTGCCTATACCCCGTTGATGACCGACAAGGGTATAAAAAAGTTCGGTTTCCGAAATCTGCCGTTTGCTTTAAAAATATAAGGGTACACATTATGGCTGGAAACGTGACCAATCTAACACCCGCCAGATTGACCATAAAGAAATTTGCGCTACCTGCTAGTCTAGCACATTTTACTGTCAAACTACCGTAATACCACCCTTCACCGCCGTTTAACTGACAGCCTTCCCGGTTCAATGATAGGATAATCAGTGAACGATCAAAACGGTATCAAGCATGTCAGACAAAATTTTAAGAATTGCCACCAGGAGAAGTCCTCTTGCCTTATGGCAGGCGGAGTATGTACAACGACGTTTAATCGCCTGTCATCCGGGGCTGCGCGTAGAGCTGCTGCCGATGGTGACGCGTGGAGATGTGATCCTCGATACCCCGCTGGCGAAGGTGGGAGGTAAGGGGTTATTCGTGAAAGAACTGGAGCAGGCCATGCTGTCAGGCAGCGCGGATATTGCCGTACACTCAATGAAAGATGTGCCGGTTGCCTTTCCGCCAGGGCTGGGGTTAGTGGCTATCTGTGAGCGCGAAGACCCCCATGACGCGTTTGTGTCACATCATTATACATCGGTGGACTCATTGCCCCAGGGTGCCATTGTCGGCACATCCAGCCTGCGCCGGCAGTGCCAGCTCAGCGCCCGCCGCCCAGACCTGGTGATCCGTTCACTGCGTGGTAACGTCGGCACTCGCCTCGGGAAACTGGATGCGGGAGAATATGACGCCATTATTCTGGCCGTTGCCGGATTGAAACGACTGGGCCTGGGCGATCGTATCCGTCAGGTGATGCCCGCTGAAGAGTCGCTGCCTGCCGTTGGCCAGGGCGCGGTCGGTATTGAATGCCGCCTCGACGATATACAGACTATCGCTTTGCTCGCTGCGTTAAACCATAGTGAGACCGCATGCCGGGTGAGCGCCGAACGGGCCATGAATACCCGGCTGGAAGGCGGTTGCCAGGTGCCGATTGGCAGTTATGCGCTGCTGGAAGACGACCAGCTGTGGCTTCGCGGGCTGGTTGGCTCACCGGATGGCAACGAGATGGTACGTGGCGAACGCCGCGGCCCGCGAGCGGATGCCGAAAAAATGGGCATCTCACTGGCTGAAGAACTCCTGGAGAATGGCGCGCGCGATATTCTCGCGGCGGTATATCAGGGGAACCCACCGGCATGAGCATTCTGGTCACTCGCCCTGCGCCGGCAGCAGATGAGCTGGTTAGCCGTCTGCGTCTTCAGGGGAGAGTTGCCTGGTCGTTCCCGCTGATAGAATTTACCCCAGGAACCCAGCTGGACAGACTGCCCGATCGCCTTGAGGCGCTGGAGGCAGGAGACCTGGTTTTTATTCTGTCGCAACACGTCATCCACTATGCTCAACCCACATTTAACCGTTTAGAGTCAACATGGCCCGCCAGCCTGAACTATTATGCAATAGGGCGCAGTACCGCACTGGCATTTCATGCGGCCAGCGGGCGTCAGGTTTCGTGGCCACACGAGCAGGAAACCAGTGAAATACTGATCCAGCTGCCCGATTTGCAAGTCGTAACGGGTAAACGTGCGTTGATTCTGCGCGGCAACGGGGGGCGTGAATTATTGGCGGAAACACTGCTTAATCGCGGCGCTAAAGTAGAATTTATTGAGTGTTATCAACGCTGCAACAAGCACTATCACGGCGCAGAAGAGGGCCGACGCTGGCGCAACCAGGGCATCGACACGCTGGTGGTGACCAGCGGTGAAATGTTGCAGCAGCTCTACTCGCTTTTCACCGATATCGATCGTGATGAATGGCTGTTGCACTGTCGACTGGTGATCGTCAGTGAGCGCCTGGCCACTCTGGCGCGAAAACTCGGATGGGCGAACATTGATGTCGCCGACGGTGCGGATAATGATGCACTATTGCGTGCGATATAATTATATCCTTAAAGACTTCGCGTAACAGGAAGGCAGTCACTACGCCTGCAATGCGAAAGATTAAGACTTTGTCACTTAAAAATGGGATGAGCCATTATGACGGAACACAAAGATTCCTCCGCCATGGTTGAAGAGACCACCCCAGCGGTTGAAACCTCAGCTGCTGAACCTCAGCAGCCGTCACAAGGTGGGCGTAGCGGAACCGTGCTCGGTGCAGTCGCTATTGCTATCGCTCTGGCGGTAGGTGCGGGTCTCTATATGTATGGAAAACATCAGGCGCAACTTCAGGCCGAGACCAATCAAAGCCTGGCGGCACAGCTTTCCGGGCTACAGAAGCAGTCCGCGAACGATAAGCAATCTCTGGTTGAGAAGCTGACGGCGCAAACCGGCGCGCTGGACACCGCGCGCCAGCAGCAGGCCGTACTGAACCAGCAGCTGGACGAGCTGAAGCAAAAAGTGGCCACCATTTCAGGCAGCGATGCCCAAACCTGGATGTTGGCCCAGGCGGACTATCTGGTAAAAATGGCCGGACGCAAACTGTGGAACGATCGCGATGTCACCAGCGCCGCCGCCCTGCTGAAAAGCGCAGATGCCAGCCTGGCGGATATGAACGATCCCAGCCTTATCGGCGCACGCCGTGCGCTTGCCCAGGATATCAGCACGCTTTCCGCGCTAAGCCAGGTTGACTATGACGGCGTCATTCTTAAGCTGAATCAGCTATCTAACGGCATCGATAATCTGCGTCTTGCTGATAACACCAGCGACGACGAGCCGATGGATGCCGACAGCGGTGCCCTCTCCTCCTCACTGCGTGAGTGGCGGCAAAATCTGGTAAAAAGCTGGCATAACTTTATGGATGACTTCATCACCATCCGCCGCCGCGATGCCACGGCGGAACCTCTGCTGGCGCCGAATCAGGACGTTTACCTGCGCGAGAACATCCGTTCACGCCTGCTGATTGCGGCCCAGGCCGTTCCTCGTCATCAGGACGAAATTTACAAACAGTCGATCGACACCGTTTCCGCGTGGATACGTGCCTGGTACGATACCAGCGACGCGAACACCAAAGCTTATCTTAGCCAGCTGGATGACTTGAGCGAACAGAGTATCTCAATGGATGTGCCGGAAACATTACTCAGCCAGCCCGTTATCGATAAACTGATGCAGACTCGCGTGCGCAATCTCCTTGCACAGCCTTCCGCTGCAGCGGCTCCGCAGCCGAAACAGGGAGAATAATTATGTTAAAAGTTCTGCTGTTATTCCTGCTGTTGATTGCTGGTGTGGTCGTAGGGCCAATCATTGCCGGCCACCAGGGCTACGTGCTGATCCAGACCGATAACTGGAATATCGAAACCAGCGTCACAGGTCTGGTCATCATCCTGCTATTATCCCTGGTCGTCATTTTGTCGGTTGAGTGGCTGCTGCGCCGGATGCTTCGTACCGGTGCCCGGACCCGTGGCTGGTTTACCGGCCGCAAAAGACGCAGTGCACGTAAGCAGACTAACGCCGCGCTGATAAAGCTCGCGGAAGGCGATTACAAGCAGGTTGAGAAACTGCTGTCTCATCACGCAGACCATGCCGAACAGCCTATGGTCAACTACCTGCTGGCGGCTGAAGCTGCCCAGCAGCGCGGTGACGAGAAGCGCGCCAATCAGCATATGGAACGCGCCAGCGAACTCAATGACGGTGACCCGCTGCCGGTGGAGATCACCCGCGTGCGCATTCAGCTGGCACGTAATGAAGATCATGCGGCACGCCACGGTATTGACCGCCTGCTGGAGATCGCACCGCGTCATCCTGAAGTGCTGCGGCTGGCGGAACAGGCTTATATACGCACTCAAGCCTGGGGCGCGCTGCTGAATGTTCTGCCCGCTATGGAGAAAATTCAGTTAGGTGATGCAGCACACAGGCTTGAACTGCAACAGCAGTGCTGGCTTGGCCTGATGAGCCAGGCGATGGCCGACCAGGGCAGCGAGGGTCTGAAACGCTGGTGGCAAAATCAAAGCCGCAAAACGCGCCATGAGACAACGCTACAGGTGGCAATGGCAGATCATCTTATCGTCTGTGACGATCACGATACCGCGCAGAAAATTGTGCTGGAAGGTCTGAAACGTCATTATGATGAGCGTCTGGTGCTGCTGATGCCGCGTCTGAAAACCGGTAACCCGGAACAGCTGGAAAAAATGCTGCGCCAGCAGATTAAGCAACACGGTGCCACACCGTTGCTACATAGTACGCTGGGTCAGCTGCTGATGAAACACGGCGAGTGGGAGCAGGCAAGTGAAGCTTTCAGGGCCGCACTGCAACAGCGCCCGGATGCCTTCGATTATGCGTGGCTGGCCGATACGCTCGACCGCCAGCATAAGACGGAGGAGGCCGCAACCATGCGTCGTGACGGCCTGATGCTGACGCTAAAAAACAATCCCTGAATCATCCAGATATAACCAGCCGGGCACACAGCCCGGCTTTTTTATGCCTGTAACACGGCCGACGATAAGGTGGTGATAAAAAAAAAACCTGCCGGTCGGCAGGTATAAATATCAGGTCGGTAAGACAACCGATTGGTACCCGACTCAACGGTGTGCCCGAGATCCAATAAGGCCTGAACGATATTGGCGGGTTGGGCAACAGGTACCGTAAATGGCTCTGCATCATTCCCAGGTTTATGAAGCTTGCGCAAACATAAGAGGTGGAATGAGCATCTACGCGACTATTCTTGCACACTGCATGCCAAAATGGGAATGATACCAGAAATAAATTTATATCTTACTGATTTTAATATGATTTTTTTATAATGTACGCCATGAGTTAACTGGACAGAAGCCAGACGCAAACGGAACGGTGGCGTAAACGTCGCCAGCGAAAGACAACTTGCAGAATATTTAGAAAAAAGGTGATAATACAGAGGATTATACGTCTTCTAATAGCGACAGCGCGTGCCAACGACTTATTGATAGCGAATGCAATCTCGCTATTATGACCTGTCCACCTTGTTAAACTGGAGGCTCGGGTGCCGAAAATCTTAAACAGGCATAAAAAAACCGGCCTTATGAGCCGGTTATTTTTTGTTCCAGGGCGATGGGTAGTCGCTTTCAGGAACAATGCTGCTTGTATCTGTCAACAAGGGTAGAGTCTAGCACTTTTCGTTGTAGCGTCAACCAAACTTGATTTGTCTGTATCATGATCCCGTGCATATAATCAGCAGGCTGACAGATACTCAGAGTGGCACTTTTCAGGTGACTGAATGCAGCCGTTTCGAGTTTTCCCGACCGGAAACAGGTGGTGCTGCCTGGTCTGCCTCCACTCAAAAGAGTGCTGCTTGTGTCTGTCAACAGGATACGCACCGGGAGGGAAGCCCAAAGGCATAACCGGCGTGTGGCGCTCTCTTTGAAAGGAGATTGCCCAAGTGATAAGCCCGGCTACTATCCTTGTAGCGCTGGAGATTATCCTCGTTACATTGCAGATTATCGTTGCCATCAAGCAGCTGACCGGATGCCCGTGAGGACTGAAGGAACTTGATTAAAGGCGGGGGATTGACCACCCCGCCTTTATTCGTTTCTGGCTTAAAGATGTGCTCTCGCTTCGCTCGGCTCAAACCTCCTTCGGAGGTTCTCATCCTGTTAGCTACGGACGAAAAAAAACCTGCTTTTTCAAGCAGGTTTCTAAATTGGTCGGCGAGAGAGGATTCGAACCTCCGACCCACTGGTCCCAAACCAGTTGCGCTACCAAGCTGCGCTACTCGCCGAATACTTCTTTATTGCCACTACTTTTCTTTTTTATACTAAACCCGAAGGTTTTAGCAAAAAACCCGCAATAGCAGGTTTTTAAAATTGGTCGGCGAGAGAGGATTCGAACCTCCGACCCACTGGTCCCAAACCAGTTGCGCTACCAAGCTGCGCTACTCGCCGAAAACTGCATTTACTGCTGTCGATTTTGTGGTGCGAAGAGAGGGACTTGAACCCTCACGTCCGTTAAGACACTAACACCTGAAGCTAGCGCGTCTACCAATTCCGCCACCTTCGCATACTACAAAATCTGGGGTGGCTAATGGGACTCGAACCCACGACAACTGGAATCACAATCCAGGGCTCTACCAACTGAGCTATAGCCACCACACCTACTACCAGAACAACTTTACTTCTTACTAACGCGGTAAATGTTACCACCGCAGCTCTTGCGCACAAAGTTAATGGCGCGCCCGACAGGATTCGAACCTGAGACCTCTGCCTCCGGAGGGCAGCGCTCTATCCAGCTGAGCTACGGGCGCGTAGCGCCGTTGCGGATGTGCATACTACGGGCGAGAGCCCTACCTGTCCAGTGCTTTTTTCACAAAAAAAACGCGTTTGCTTACGCTTTGTGCATTCCGTCTAAAGTCGCAGCGCTTTTTGTGCATTTTACTGCAAAAACAGAGCGTACACGCACGTGAATGAGCAAATATACCGCTGTTCAAAGGTCTCCACGCCAGTGATAGTTGAGATATTTCAGCAAACTAAACTGACGTTTAAGGCGTGAAGGCTGCAAAATCAGGCGATAGAGCCATTCCAGCCCCATATTTTGCCAAATTTTGGGCGCTCTCTTCACCTGCCCGGTGAACACGTCGTAAGTTCCCCCCACTCCCATATACAGCGCATCGGGATAAACAGCCTTACAGGCCTGCATCAGTATCTCCTGACGTGGAGACCCCATGGCAACCGTGACCAGCCGGGCACCGCTGGCTTTGATACGCGCAAACAGCGCGTCGCGTTCCCCGGACGTGAAGAAACCATCCTGTGACCCGACGATATTGACATTCCACTGCTTACAAAGCTTGTCTGCCGTCTGCGCGAGGATCTCCGGCCGCCCGCCTACCAGAAACACCGGCGTACCTTCACGTCCGGCCCGCTCCATCAGCGCCTCCCACAGATCGGCACCGGCAATACGCGACACCTTAGCCTGTGGGTACTTTTTACGGATGGAACGCACGATGCTAATGCCATCGGCATAGTTATATTCAGCCTCGGTCAGCAGTTGGTAGATTGCAGGGTTGGCCTCAGCGGTCAGTACTTTCTCAGCGTTGATGGCCACCAGCGTGCCTTTTTTCAGCTCTCCCTGCTGATTGAGGTAATCGACAAACTGCGCCATGTCGGCAAAGCCTGACAGGGTTAAACCACGTATCTGATACTTTGGCACGGTGACGGAGGCACTCATGAGTCATTCCCTACAAAACAGTGTTTAAGGCTGGAGCGAGCGCACGCCGGGCCTTTGCGCGCACGCACAAGCCCGGCGCTGTCGAGCAACCAGTAAAGCAGTTTTGCCACCAGCACACAGGCAGCAAAAATAACGCAGAAAAAGACCACGCGAGAAACAAAGGCATCTAACCCCTCACGCGCCAGCACGATCATATTAAAGACCGCGCCGAAGCAAAAACTTTGCAGGATAGCCGCCTTATAAGGGTTCTCCTCCTGGCGGCCTTTTTCATACAGCCAGTCGAACCATTTGATAATCAGCCCAACCATGACGGCCCCTAGCATAATAAACAGCGCGCCGCCCATGACGACGAGCGAACCGATCAGCGTAGGGGAGATGGCCAGCCCGGAGTGGTTGTCCAGCACTTCCCAGGTAAAGTAGTTCGCGCTGTTGAGAACCACAGAAGGTCTTTCATGCCATAGCCAGCTTGGAATAAACACATAGAAATCACGCCAGACTGGTGCCAGGCCCTGAAAATCAATCCTGTCGTAGTTTTGCAGTAGCAGCCCCAGGTTTTCCCACGGCGAGAAGGTGTCACGCGTCAGATAGAGGAAGGTGTAAAACGCCTGCGAGCCGCTTACGTCAAGGTTATAGCGCTTCAGCGCCAGCCAGAACATCGCGACAATCGCGCCAACGCCTGCTAAAGCCAGCATCCAGAGCGTTATCCAGCCACGAATAATGCCGATAAACAGAAACAGGGCGAAGGCGATAATAATATTGGCGCGCGTGCCGCCAACGATCGCATAGGTTAACAGGCCAAACGCCACGGTGCCGACCAGAAACAGCAGCCAGCTGCGCATATTCTGCTGGAGAAAATAGACCACCAGCATGGCCGGAATAAAGAAATAGAAAAAGCGTTTCAGCGCCACGCCGGAGACGTCGGCCGAAAAGATTTGACTGTATTTTTGCAGCTTAAACAGCAGGAAGCCATTGTGCAGGAAAAACACGCTCACGGTGATTAAGGCCACCAGTGCCATGATCATCCAGCTCAGGTGCGCCTCAATGCGGTTAATGGTAAATGCCGGACGAGAGGGGGCTCGGTGGCGTGTTCGCAGCCGGGTTTTGTAGGTGACGTAGTAGATGGCATAAAAGCAGCCTGCCGACAGCAGCGCCTGCAGCAGATACTCCGCCGGAACCACCTCGACATCAAAACCAAATACCAATATGCAGGTCAGTGGGAAGCCGAAGAAAAACGTCAGCAAAAACAGCATGGAGAAGAACACGTTAAAGTTAAAGCGCACGCGACGGAATTCACGCCAGGTTAGCGTGAGGATAAACCCACCGCACACCAGCCAGACCAGCAGCAGGCCGGCGAACTGTAATAACGTCATGCGTCATCTCCTTCGACCAAACGCAACGCCTGCCGCCAGCCTGCGAGATAGCCCGGCTCGAAAAAGGCGACCTGTTTCTTATCGACCTGTAGCATCTGACGCCGGGCCTCATTTATCGTTGCCGTATCCAGCCGGTCGCTATTGAACAGCACCGGCACCTGTTGTTCGACCAAATCCTGCCAGAACGGATTTTGGCGACTGAGTACAAAAGGCACATTTGCCTGCATCAGCAGACAAAGCGTGCCAATTCCCTGCTGACGTTGAAAAATAAAGTAGCCCAGATGGCAACGGCTGAGCAGCTGCAGGTAGTCACTGAATGCCAGCTTATCGGTCAGCAGCTGCACCATGCCGGGCGCAAACAAAGCGTCAGCGGCTTCACGCACGCGCTGGATGTAGGCTTCATTGTCAGGCGGGTATCCCAGCGGCACGATCACCTTAGTCCCGGCACCAAACTGCTGACGGATCTCCTCCAGTGCCTGAATGTGGCGATTGCTGGCATCTCCCGAATTCCCGAGCAGTATGGTCAGTGGGCCATTCGTCCGCTCGCTGGGCGCGACGTGCTGTGCCAGGCGGGTGGGAAAATAGAGCAGCGAAGCCGGGATCTGCGGATTGCGCTGGTGAAAGTGATTGATATCACCGCGCGTGGCGAACACATGCGCAACGCGTTTTTGCGCCAGACGTCGCATCAGGTAAAACAGGCGAAATTTCAGCCCGGCCGCATCTTCATACAAATCGGCCCCCCAGATGTGCCAGTAAACCTGGCCGCGCCGGAGTTTGCCCGACAGCAGCGCCAGCCACAGACGCAGATTGAACTGACCGTGACAGAAGAAGCGCAGCTCACGCTGCCGACGACCCGCGTCAATCACGGCGCTGGCCAGTGTCGCCTTATCGGCAAACACGCGAACGTTCAGCCGGGGAAACGACTCCGCCGGTTCCGGTTGCCCGCTCACCAGCCAAAACTGACGCGCTGCCGCCGTGGGTGCCTCGGCAGATAAGGTGCGATCGAAAAAATTCAGCACCGTCTGGTTATGATGTGGAATATCCGAGCCTAAAAGATGAATTACTGTGGTCATACTCTTCTACGGTAAATAATAAAAATGCCGGCACAGAGTGCAAAATAAGCGATATAGGTCGCCATATAGGCCTGAGCTGCACCCGTCGCACCGTGCAGCGGGATCAGCCAACGGGAAAATCCGCTAAGCAGTACAAACTGGCTCACTTCCGTCAGCAGATAAAAGCGCAGTGAGGCTTTGGCGATCACCAGATAGCCAAAAACGTAACAGCCCACTTTGAGCACATCGCCGATCAGCTGCCAAATAAACAGATCGCGCATGGCGTGAAACTCGCTGGAGAACAGCAGCCAGATAGCAACATCGCGCAGCAGCCAGACGGTAAAGCTTGCCGCGGCCACCGCCGGTAATACGAAGCGCAGGGCCTTCAGGATTTCCCGCGCGATGTCCTCTTTTCTTTGCAGACGCGCCAGGGTCGGCAGCAGCCAGACGCTGAACGAGGCGGTAATAAACTGCAGGTAAGCATCCGAGATGCTGCTAACCCCCTGCCACAGCCCCACCTGCTCCCATCCGGCATGCTGCGCCAGCAGGTTACGCATCATCATCCAGGCCAGCGGCAGCGTGACGGCGGTGATGAGTGCCATCAGGGTAAACTTCCCCAGGCTACGAACATACTCCGGCTGCCATCGGGGTAACAGATAGTTCATCGGCAGGCGGTCACGCCGCGCCAGTAAAATAAAAGCGGGCACCACCACCAGCGTGGGCACCATTGCCAGTCCAACCAGCGCGCCGCTGTAACCCCCCAGCCAGTAGCAGACAAACCACGCGGCAACGCCGATCGGGCTGCCGACAATCAGGGCAATAGCGTTGCCGGCGGCATCGCGGAAGCCCTTCATCAGCGCCAGCGCCAGGTTAGCCCAGGCAATCCCCATTTGCAGAAACGCAACGATGCGGATGACCTGCTGATAATCATCGTGGCCGAACAGCGCCCGGCTGATTGGCGCGGCAAACAGCAGGAAGACCAGCCCCAGCAGGATAGAGAACCCCAGCACCATCGACGATGCGCTGCCAACAACCGCACGCAGCTGCGCGGGCTGCTGCTGAAACTGCGCCACGTATTTAGTGACGCCGTTGAAAATGCCGGCCCCGGCCAGTACTCCCAGTACGGTAATCAGCTGACGGAAGTTTCCCGCCTGTCCGACTCCGGCCGGTCCGTAAGAGACCGCCAGCATCTTTACCACCAGCAGTCCGGCAACAATTTTTATCAGCGTGGAGGCCGCCGTCCACATGGATGCTCTCGCCAGTGACATATCAGGAGAAGTAACTCAATAAAGAGCCGATCACCGTTTTCTGATTATTGTCAGAGAGGTTATAAAAGAGCGGCAGACGCAGCAGTCGATCGCTCTCCTGCTGCGTGCAGCGGTCCTCACCGCAGAAACGGCCGAAGCGCCGTCCGGCAGGGGAGCTGTGCAGTGGAATATAGTGGAATACGGCGAGGATCTCTGCCTCTTTCAGCCAGGCAATCAGCGCGCTGCGATCGCAGCCATCGCGCAGTTTCAGCCAGAACATATGCGCATTGTGTTCGCAGCCAGCAGGAATGGCAGGCAGCGTGATACGCCCTCGTGCGGCAATCGGTTGCAGGGCATCATGGTAATTTTGCCACAGGCGCAGCCTCTGCTGGTTAACGGCTTCCGCCACTTCCAGCTGCGCCCAGAGATAGGCAGCCTGCAGGTCGGCCATCAGGTAGCTGGAGCCGATATCGCGCCAGGTATACTTATCCACCTGTCCACGGAAGAACTGGCTGCGGTTCGTGCCCTTCTCGCGGATAATCTCCGCCCGCTCGACCAGCGCCGCCTCATTGACAAGCGTTGCGCCCCCTTCCCCACCGGCGGTATAGTTTTTGGTTTCATGGAAGCTGAAGCAGCCGATATGGCCAATCGTGCCGAGCGCCCGTCCTTTATAGGTCGACATCACCCCCTGAGCGGCATCCTCAACCACCCATAGCCGATACTTTTCCGCCAGCGCCATAATGGTGTCCATCTCGCAGGCCACGCCAGCATAATGCACCGCAACAATCGCTTTGGTTTTTTCTGTGATTGCCGCTTCGATCAGGTTTTCGTCAATGTTCATCGTGTCCGGACGTACGTCGACAAACACGATGACGGCGCCACGCAGTACAAACGCATTGGCGGTAGACACAAAGGTATAGCTCGGCATAATCACTTCATCGCCGGGCTGAATATCCAGCAGGATCGCCGCCATTTCAAGCGAAGCGGTACAGGATGGGGTCAGCAGCACCTTATGGCTGCCGAAACGCTGCTCCATCCACTGCTGGCAACGGCGGGTAAAACCACCGTCACCGCACAGCTTACCGCTGCTCATCGCCGACTGCATGTATTCGATTTCAGTGCCCACCACGGGTGGAGCGTTAAACGGGATCATATGATTTCCCTGTATAGCCAGTAGGCGGTGCGTTCAATGACGCCACCGCAGCGCAAATAAAGACGCAACGCGGAGAGATTACCCAGCTGCGTTGCAACGTGGAGCCGTGTGAGGCGACGAGCCCGGCACCAGTCATTGGCGGCATCCATGAGCCGCTGGCCGATGCCCAGCCCCTGATATTCTGGCAACACGGCCAGCAGACCAATGCGCCCGGTGCCATCCGACAGCTCACGCAGCGAAACAAAACCCTGCATCGCACCCTTTTCGTCTACCGCCAGCAGGCACTGGTGATCAAAGGTGCCGCGCACGGCGTTCTCAATCCACTGCGCATAGAAGCGTCCGCTGTCTCCGGCAGCAAACCAGGGGAAGCGAAAGCGGCTGTAGATGAACAGTTCTGCCGCCGCATGGCGAAGCGGCGGGATATGCTCCACGCGGGCGATTCGGATACCGGCCGGGCGCTCAACGGCGGCAATACCCAGCACGCAGTCCGCTTCCCCTTCGACCAGACGGAAACCCAGCGCGTTCAGCGCGTCCAGCTCGGCGCTCTGCTGTGCCATCACCTTGACCTGCACCAGATCCCAGTCGTCCAGCCGCGCCGCATCCAGCATGCTGTCGCCTTTCAGCTCCAGCAGTGCGCAGCGGCGGCCAAAAAAGGCGCTCTCCCACTCCAGGGGCTTAATACTGGCGTGGATGGACATGCAGCAAGTCAGATAAATACTGGCCGTAGCCGGTTTTTGCCAACGCAGCCGCAGAGCGGCGTACCTCATCGTCCGACAGCCAGCCGTTGCGCCAGCCGATCTCCTCCAGACAGGCGATCTTAAACCCCTGGCGTTTTTCCACCGTCTGCACAAAGGTGCTGGCCTCAATCAGGCTGTCGTGCGTGCCGGTATCCAGCCAGGCAAAACCTCGCCCCAGCAGCTGCACGTTCAGCTCACCGCACTCCAGGTACATCTGATTAATGGAGGTAATTTCTAACTCACCCCGTACCGATGGCCGCACCCGTTTGGCAAACTCAACCACACGATTGTCATAGAAATAGAGGCCCGTCACCGCCCAGCGCGACATCGGCTGGCTGGGTTTTTCTTCCAGCGACAGGGCGCGGAAGTTGTCGTCGAACGCCACGACGCCAAAACGTTCCGGGTCCATCACCTGGTAGGCGAACACGGTCGCACCGGAGGGATTTCCTACCGCCTGCTTCAGCTTGGGGCTAAACCCCTGGCCGAAGAAGATATTATCGCCCAGCACCAGGCAGCAGCTGTCTTCGCCAATAAACGCCTCGCCGAGAATAAAAGCCTGTGCCAGGCCATCGGGGGTCGCCTGCTCGGCATAGGTAAGCTGAACGCCAAACTCATGCCCGTCCCCCAGCAGCCGCTGATAGTGCGGCTTATCTTCCGGCGTGGTGATAATTAAAATCTCACGAATACCCGCCAGCATTAGCACCGACAGCGGGTAATAGATCATCGGTTTGTCATAAACGGGCAGCAGCTGCTTGGACAGCCCCCGTGTAATGGGGTGCAGGCGCGTACCTGATCCCCCGGCAAGAACGATACCTTTCATCGGTGACCTCTCGTCATGGTCATAAAGATAACCCCAGGCGTTCCCCCCGGTAGCTGCCATCCAGCACACCTTGCCACCAGGCAGGATTATGGATAAACCAGCTCACGGTTTTACGCATGCCGCTTTCAAACGTTTCCTGTGGACGCCAGCCCAGTTCGCGCTCAATTTTACCGGCGTCAATAGCATAACGTCGATCGTGGCCGGGCCTGTCGGTAACGCGGGTGATCAGGTCGCGATAATAAAGTAAACCGCGCGGCTTCTGCGGCGCCAGCTCTTCCAGCAGGGCGCACAGCGTTTCAATGACGTCAATATTACGCCGTTCATTGTGACCGCCGATATTGTAGGTTTCTCCCGCCTTGCCGGTGGTCACCACTTGATAAAGCGCACGTGCATGGTCATCAACATACAGCCAGTCACGGATCTGCCCGCCATCTCCATAAACCGGCAGCGGCTTACCCGCTAACGCATTGATAATCATCAGGGGGATCAGTTTTTCCGGGAAATGGTAGGGGCCGTAATTGTTGGAACAGTTGGTGACAATCACCGGCAGGCCATAGGTACGATACCAGGCGCGAACTAAGTGATCGCTGCTCGCTTTGGTCGCAGAATAGGGGCTGCTGGGAGCATAAGGCGTGGTTTCGGTGAAGAAATCGGTGTCATTTTCCAGATCGCCAAAAACTTCATCAGTAGAGATATGGTGAAAAATGAAGGCCGATTTCTCTGGTGCAGGCAACGAGGCCCAATAATGTCTGGCGGACTCCAGCATCATATAGGTGCCGACAATATTGGTTTCAACAAACGCCAGCGGGCCATCAATGGAGCGGTCAACGTGGCTTTCTGCCGCCAGATGCATGATCAGCTGCGGCTGAAAGGCCGCGACTTCCGCATCCAACGCGGCGCGGTCACAGATATCAACTTTTTTGAAGGTGAAACGCGGGTTATCGGCAACCGGATCTAAAGAGGCAAGGTTGCCGGCATAGCTGAGCTTATCCAGCACCAGAACCCGATCCTGCGTGGAAGACAGGATGTGGCGGACAACCGCAGAGCCGATAAATCCGGCACCGCCGGTGACCAGGATACGCCTCACTTCCACACCCCTTTAGTATCAACAATCCACGGCTGGGTGAGCACGGACGGATCGACCGCCTTAAACTGCCGATGATCGACCAGCATCACCAGCACGTCAGCCTGCTGTAGAGCGTCTTCCAGCGTGACCAGCGTGACCTTTTCCTGCAAGTCGGCGGGAAGTTGCTGCACGTTTGGCTCAACCACCAGCGTTGTGCCCTGATGCCAGGCGGCGATCATTCCGGTGACCTGAACCGCCGGGCTTTCACGCAAATCATCGATATCGGGCTTAAACGCCAGCCCAAGGCAGGCTATTTTCAGCTCGCTGCCGCGACGGTCGCTTGCCATCAGACAGTTGGCAACCTGCTGCTGCACCTGTTCCAGTACCCAGTGCGGCTTACCATCGTTAACTTCACGCGCGGTGCGGATCAGGCGCGCCAGATCCGGGTTCTGGGCCACGATAAACCACGGGTCGACGGCAATACAGTGGCCGCCCACGCCAGGGCCAGGCTGTAGAATATTGACGCGCGGATGGCGGTTTGCCAGCCGGATTAATTCCCAGACGTTGATCCCCTGCTGGGTACAAATCAGCGACAGCTCATTGGCAAAAGCGATGTTCACATCGCGGAAGCTGTTTTCGGTGAGTTTGCACATCTCCGCCGTGCGCGAATTGGTGACCACGCACTCGCCCTCCACGAAAAGTCTGTAGAGCTCGCTGGCCCGCTGCGAACAGGTATCGGTCATGCCGCCAATCACCCGATCGTTTTTGCGCAGTTCGGCCATCACTTGCCCCGGCAGTACGCGCTCCGGGCAGTAGGCCACCTGGATATCGGCGGCATCCCCCGCCTGCTGAGGGAAGGTTAAATCTGGCCGGACGGCCGCCATCCACTGCGCCATTTGCTCGGTAGACCCTACCGGCGAGGTGGACTCAAGGATCACCAGATCGCCCTTTTTCAGTACCGTTGCAACGGACTCTGCTGCCTCCTGTACGAAAGCCATATCCGGCAGGTGATCGCCCCGGAACGGCGTAGGTACGGCGATCAAAAAGGCATCCGCAGGCTGCGGCCGGGTGGCAGCACGTAAGAAACCGCCCTCTACCGCCGCTTTTACCGCGCGATCCAGGTCAGGTTCGGCAAAATGAACCTCACCGCGATTGATGGTGGCCACCGCGTGCTCTTTGATATCAATGCCGATAACCTGCCTTTGACATGATGCAAAGGCCGCGGCGGTGGGCAGGCCAATATAGCCCAGCCCGATCACTGAAATGGTTTTGAAAATCATAGTGTTGTCCAATTATTCTTCAGCGCCTGCACAATTCGCTGGCAGGCCAGCCCATCGCCGTAAGGATTGTGGGCGCGGCTCATGGTTTGCCAGGCTTCATCGTCGGTCAGTAAGCGGGTCACTTCACTCACGATTTTCGCGCCGTCAGTGCCAACAAGGCGTACCGTACCGGCAGCCACCGCTTCAGGGCGTTCGGTGGCATCCCGCATCACCAGTACCGGCTTGCCCAATGAGGGTGCCTCCTCCTGAATCCCGCCCGAGTCAGTCAGGATGAGCCAGGCACGATTCATCAGCCAGACAAACGGTAGATACTCCTGCGGCTCAATAAGAATAACGTTATCAATACCGTGCAGAATGCGATTGACCGGCTCGCTCACGTTGGGATTAAGATGCACCGGATAGACGATCTGTGCCTGCGGATGCAGGCGCGCAATTTCAGCCAGCGCATTGCAGATGCGTTCAAAACCCTCACCAAAGCTTTCGCGCCGATGTCCGGTGACCAGAATCATTTTTTTATCGGAGGAGAGGAAGGGATAGCGCGCCACGAGGCCGTTTCTTAAGCCATCATCACTGAGCACCCGGTCACGCACCCAGAACAGCGCGTCAATCACCGTATTACCCGTCACGAAGATCCGTTCAGCCGGTAGGTTCTCACGCAGCAGGTTCTGCTGCGAGCCGGCGGTCGGGGTAAAGTGATAACTCGCCAGATGCCCGGTCAGCGTGCGGTTTGCTTCTTCAGGCCACGGAGACCAGATATCGCCGGTGCGCAGCCCTGCTTCCACATGCCCAACCGGAATACGATGATAAAAAGCGGCCAGGCTGGCAGCCAGCGTGGTGGTGGTATCACCGTGAACCAGCACCACATCAGGGGTAAAATCAGCAAATACCGTCTTCAGCCCGGCAAGAATACGACTGGTAATCTCGGTCAATCCCTGACCCGGCTGCATGATATTAAGATCGTAATCCGGCACGATGGAGAACAAATGCAGCACCTGATCGAGCATTTCACGATGCTGCGCCGTTACGCACAGGCGCGACTCTATTGTGTCGTCCTGCGCCAGCGCATGCACCAGAGGTGCCATTTTTATTGCTTCAGGCCGCGTGCCAAAAACCGTTAATACTTTCACCGTTGCTCTCTTCATCCGAAATTGTTTAACAGCACGAGTCTGCGACAGGCTTAACGACGGGGGCGTCGAACCAGCGCCGTACCGGCACCGACCAGCACACCCACTGCGCCCCACATCACCATAAGCAGCGCGCGGCGCGGGCTGTCTCGCTTCACCGGCTCTTCCGGGGTACGTAGATAACGCCAGGTCTGGAACGATTTCACCAGCGTTGGCCCTACGTTCAGCGTCATCATCATCGCCCGGTTCTGGTAGTAATCAAGACCGTAAGACGGGCCGCTAGACAGCAGATTTTCTAGCCGCGCCTGCAGCATAGCGCGCCCAAGCATGAACAGCTCCGAGTCTGGCAGCTGTTCGGAAGGCGTTTGCGTTTTCGCCTGCTCAAACCCGTGCTGCTGCGCAATTTTCAGAGCCTGTTGCACGCTGTTAACCTGGCGATCGTAAATCGCTTTGGCGACGTCTTCCTGACGTTTAACCTGAGCTTTTAACTGTATGCTGCGTGCCGCCCAGGCCGCGCTCAACTCCTGATTAAGATGGGTCGTAGCACGTTCATTGGCGAAGGCCACATACTGGCGTAAAAGAATATTCGCATCGGCTGACGTTTCCGCCACCATCTTGACGGTGTCGTTAATGTTTTTTGCGCTATCGGCGGGCTGCAGCTGAATATCCGCGATCAGCTCGTCGAGAAACGCGGCATCCTGACGCGCATCACCGCTCTTTCTCTTCTGGTAATAGCTGGACTGTAGCCAGAAATCACGCCGGGTATCCCAGGCAAATAGCTGCATCACAAACTCCTGATACACCTCATCAATGACGGGGGTTGGCACCGCATTCGCACTGCCTACTGAGATATCCAGGTTATTCAAAAACTGCTGTTGAGAATAAAAGCCGGATAACGCATTCACCGTAGGCCGATCGACGATGGCAGTGGTACTCCATTGCGGCGTCACCAGCAGTGAATAGATCCAGGCCAGTAAAGCAAACAGGACACCACCAGCAGTAATCCAACGTTTACCGCACCATAGTGCGCAGCAAAGGCCACGAATATCCAGTTCGTTATCAGCAGCATCAGGATATGTCATACTTCATTTTCCTTGTGATCGGGCGTCTATCTGTCAGCAGAGGATTTTTTGCCGTTGCTGCTATTACGCAGTCGGCGCTTCAGGCGTTTTATCATGCGTGCCACACGCCATGCCCGCTTTATGCAGTAGCCATAAAGCATGAAAGCCAGTAAAAACAGGACCAGCATGACCCACTCAGGGACGAACGTCAGATATTCCCCAATTCCACCAATCAACGCCAGTAGAGCCGCCGCGGCGGTGATCAGAACAAAGGCCTGGCGTGAGGTAAACCCGGCACGCATGATCAGATGATGTATATGTTGGCGGTCTGCGGAGAAAGGGCTCATGCCTTTACTAAGACGACGATACATAATTGCCACCATGTCCATCAGCGGGATAGCGATCAGCCACAGCGCCGTGACGGGTGTTATCGGGTGACTCTGGCCCTGCGTGGTTTCCAGGAGTATCCAGATAATGGTAAATCCAATCAGCGTACTGCCCGCATCGCCCATAAAAACTTTGTAGCGACGACCGAGCAGCCCAAGGTTCAAGAAAATATAAGGGATGATGGCGGCAATCATGATGAAACACCACATGGCAAGGCTATGCTGACCGTCAAACAGTAAGATTGTGCCCATCGCGAGAAATGTTACGCAGGACAACCCTCCCAACAGCCCGTCAATACCATCAACCATATTGAACGCATTGATAGCAGCCCAAACGGCAAATAGCGTCAGAACATAGCCAAAGGGGCCGACAATGAGCTCCCAGGGGCCAAAAATATAGCCAAGACTCAGCAAATAAATCTTGGCTTTCATCATCATGACGACGGCAACGGCAGCCTGAACAACCGCGCGGAACTTCACGCTGATGTCATAGCGGTCATCCAGTGCGCCAACCATGACCAGGCAGCCCGCACACCCCATATACAATCCGATATGAGGGATATAGAAATCCGTCAATGTAAAGGCGAAGCAACTCCCGGCAAAGACTGAAATACCGCCGACTAACGGAATCGCTCCCTGATGACGCTTGCGATAGTTGGGTTTATCCACCAATCCAATTTTCTTGGCCGCTTTACGCGCAAAAAAAAGAAACACCAAAGAAAATAAAAAAGTTAGGGCAAGCTCCGTACTCATATTGAGTAAATTCACATTAACCAGCTCTCTGCTAAGAATTGCGTCGTGTTATAAGCAATATTAATGCCATTGACACTCGTCTAATTCTGATTCTATTCACCAGGGCAAGCATAATCAATGCTCCCTGTGGCTTTCATCCTGCGCCATATATTATGGTGTAATTGGGCTTGTTGAGAATAGCCTATAGACCAAAAACAAAAAACGCCACGACTAAGCGTGGCGTTACCCGAGTTTTATGCTGTTTATTGATGATTTTCGTACAACGTCACGATGCGTTCGTCGTTAAACTTCGCCAGCCGTGACCTGGTTACGAACGTTTCATCATATCGAAGAACTCATCGTTGGTTTTGGTCATCGCCAACTTGTTAATCAGGAACTCCATCGCATCAATTTCACCCATTGGATGGATAATCTTGCGCAGGATCCACATTTTCTGTAGCTCTTCCGACGAAGTCAGCAACTCTTCTTTACGGGTACCAGAACGATTGTAATCAATCGCAGGGAACACGCGTTTCTCGGCAATTTTACGTGCCAGATGCAGTTCCATGTTACCCGTACCTTTAAACTCTTCGTAGATGACTTCATCCATCTTCGAACCGGTATCAACCAGTGCGGTCGCGATAATGGTCAGGCTACCGCCCTCTTCCACATTACGTGCCGCGCCGAAGAAACGTTTTGGACGGTGCAGGGCGTTAGCATCCACACCACCGGTCAGTACCTTGCCAGAGGCAGGAACCACGGTGTTGTAGGCGCGTGCCAGGCGGGTAATCGAGTCCAGCAGGATGATAACATCTTTTTTGTGCTCGACCAGGCGTTTGGCTTTCTCAATAACCATTTCAGCAACCTGGACGTGACGTGATGCGGGCTCATCGAAGGTAGAGGCGATCACTTCACCTTTCACCAGACGCTGCATCTCTGTCACTTCTTCCGGGCGCTCGTCAATCAGCAGCACCATCAGCACGCAGTCAGGATGGTTGTAGGCAATGCTCTGCGCAATATTCTGCAGCAGCATGGTTTTACCCGCTTTCGGCGGAGCGACGATCAAACCACGCTGACCACGACCGATCGGCGAAGCCAGATCCAGTACGCGTGCGGTCAGGTCTTCGGTAGAACCGTTGCCACGCTCCATACGCAGGCGAGAGTTGGCATGCAGCGGCGTTAAGTTTTCAAACAGGATTTTATTACGCGCATTTTCCGGTTTGTCGTAGTTAACCTCGTTAACCTTCAGCAGTGCAAAATAGCGCTCACCCTCTTTCGGTGGGCGGATCTTGCCAGAGATGGTGTCGCCGGTGCGGAGGTTGAAACGACGGATTTGGCTGGGGGAAACGTAGATATCATCAGGGCCGGCGAGGTAGGAACTGTCTCCTGAACGGAGGAAACCAAATCCGTCCTGCAATATCTCAAGTACGCCATCGCCGAAGATGTCTTCGCCACTTTTAGCATGCTGCTTAAGGATGGCGAAAATAATATCCTGTTTGCGCATGCGGGCCAAGTTTTCCAGCCCCATATTTTCGCCGAGAGTGATCAGGTCAGAAACCGGCGTATTTTTTAATTCGGTAAGATTCATAATGGTGGGTTCTTAAACTCGGGGTATATCTTGAACTGTTTGTCGTGAATGGTATGGCGAAAGATCCATGCCTGTTTATATCGGTTCCTGATTCGGAAGTCCGCTCGACGATCGCGTGAAGGAAAATGCAGATCTGAAACGAGGGACGGTAGAGAGGAAGCCGGAAATCAGTTAGTACTAACCGTCAGATTGCTGAACGTGTGTAAGACTTTAATAGATTAAGCTGTTCAACAAGGAGTAATTCTAAAGATTCAAACTACAAGGTAAAGGTAAGTTCGTCGTGCAGTAGGTTTAAGTTAGCACGCTTAATGCCGGGCGTCTAGCGGTCAAAGAAAAATTCGAACCGCAAGGCGCCGGCGGGGCAGGGTTAGCCCAGATTCGCGTTCAGGAACTCTTTCAGCTGGCCTTTAGACAGCGCGCCAACTTTAGTCGCAGCCACTTCACCATTTTTAAACAGCAGCAGGGTAGGAATACCACGAATGCCGTACTTCGGTGCCGTTGCCGGATTTTCATCGATGTTCAGCTTAGCGATAGTCAGTTTGCCTTCATATTCAGCAGCCACTTCGTCGAGAATCGGGGCGATCATTTTGCAAGGGCCGCACCATTCTGCCCAGAAATCGACCAGCGTTAAGCCATCCGCTTTAAGGACGTCGTTTTCAAAGCTGTCATCGGTCAGGTGAACAATTTTATCGCTCATGTTTACTCCAGGAGATTATCTTTACCTTGTGATGTCGCGTTAAGCAGCATCAGGCTGAGTTTATATCACTGCTTTTATTTCACCGGATATGCTTTCGTAAAGCAATAGTAAGCTGATATTCTACCACACTATGAGCAAAACACACTTAACAGAACAGAAGTTTTCCGACTTCGCCCTGCACCCTCAGGTGATTGAAGCCCTTGAAACTAAAGGGTTTCATAATTGCACGCCTATTCAGGCGCTGGCATTACCGTTTACGCTCTCCGGGCGTGATGTAGCAGGTCAGGCGCAAACAGGTACCGGCAAAACGATGGCGTTCCTGACGTCAACGTTTCATCATCTTCTTTCTCACCCTGCTCCGGAAGGCCGTCAGACTAACCAACCGCGCGCACTGATTCTGGCTCCAACGCGCGAACTGGCGGTACAGATCCATGCAGACGCCGAGCCGCTTGCGCAGATAACGGGCCTCAAGCTCGGACTGGCATACGGTGGCGATGGTTACGATAAGCAGCTAAAAGTACTGGAAAACGGCGTCGATGTGCTGATCGGCACCACGGGTCGTTTAATCGATTACGCTAAACAAAATCACGTCAATTTGGGTGCCATCCAGGTAGTGGTACTCGACGAAGCTGACCGTATGTTTGATCTTGGCTTTATTAAAGACATTCGCTGGCTGTTCCGCCGCATGCCTGCCGCTAATCAGCGCCTGAATATGCTGTTCTCTGCCACTCTATCGTTCCGCGTGCGCGAGCTGGCCTTTGAGAACATGAACAATGCCGAATACGTTGAGGTCGAACCGGACCAGAAAACCGGGCATCGTATTAAAGAAGAGCTTTTCTATCCTTCCAATGAAGAAAAAATGCGTTTGCTGCAAACGCTGATCGAAGAAGAGTGGCCGGACCGCACCATTATTTTCGCCAATACCAAGCATCGCTGTGAAGACGTCTGGGGCCATCTGGCCGCCGACGGGCATCGCGTCGGCCTGCTGACCGGCGACGTTGCGCAGAAAAAACGCCTGCGCATCCTTGATGACTTCACCAAAGGTGATGTCGATATCCTTGTCGCCACCGACGTTGCCGCACGAGGCCTGCATATTCCTGCGGTGACTCACGTGTTCAACTATGACCTGCCTGACGACCGCGAAGATTATGTTCATCGTATCGGTCGCACCGGGCGTGCGGGCGCTAACGGTCACTCTATCAGCCTGGCCTGTGAAGAGTACGCGCTGAACCTGCCGGCCATTGAAGAGTATATTGGTCACAGCATTACGGTCAGCCGTTACAACAGCGATGCGCTGATGACTGACCTTCCGCCGCCTAAACGCCTGACCCGCAACCGTTCAGGAAATGGCCCACGCCGTGGTGGAAATAACAACCGCCGCAGCAGTGCATCACGCAGCCCTAACCGTAAACGTTCAGGTTAAGTCATTATGCGGAGCGCATCATCACTCTATGCTGCGATCGATTTAGGGTCGAACAGCTTTCACATGTTGGTGGTGCGTGAGGTGGCTGGCAGCATCCAGACCATCGCCCGCATCAAGCGTAAGGTGCGCCTTGCTGCCGGACTCGATGCGGATAATAACCTCTCGGCCGAGGCTATGGATCGTGGCTGGCAGTGTCTGCGGCTGTTTTCTGAACAGCTGCAGGATATTCCTCCCGAACAGATCCGCGTTGTGGCAACGGCGACCCTGCGGATTGCCGCCAATGCGGGAAGCTTTCTGGCACAGGCACAAAAGCTGCTTGGCTGCCCGGTAAACGTCATTAGCGGCGAAGAGGAAGCGCGCCTGATTTATCAGGGAGTGTCCCATACCACCGGTGGTTCTGATAAACGTCTGGTCGTCGATATCGGCGGCGGCAGTACCGAACTGGTCACCGGCAGGGGCTCGCAACCCACCACGTTATATAGCCTTTCTATGGGCTGCGTCACATGGCTGGAGCGCTATTTTAGCGATCGGCAACTCGGCAAGGTCAATTTCGAACAGGCCGAACAGGCAGCACGCGCAATGATCCGACCGATAGCCGACTCGCTTAAAGCCCAGGGCTGGCAGGTGTGCGTGGGAGCATCCGGTACTGTCCAGGCGCTGCAGGAAATCATGATGGCGCAGGGCATGGACGAACGCATTACGCTGAACAAACTGCAGCAGCTGAAACAGCGTGCTATCGAGTGTGGCAAGCTGGAAGAGCTGGAGATTGAAGGGCTTACCCTTGAGCGTGCGTTGGTCTTTCCGAGTGGCCTGTCGATCCTTATCGCCATCTTCAGCGAGCTGAATATCAGTAGCATGACGCTGGCGGGCGGTGCGCTACGTGAAGGGCTGCTGTACGGCATGCTGCCTCTTCCGGTCGATCGCGACATCCGCAGCCGCACGCTGCACGATGTGCAACGCCGTTTTTCTGTCGACCCGGAACAGGCGGAGCGGGTGCGTCAGCTGGCGGATAGTTTCGCCCGTCAGGTGAGCCTGCAATGGAAGTTGGACGATCGCAGCCGCGAGCTGCTGGGCAGCGCCTGTCTGCTGCACGAAATTGGGCTGAGCGTCGATTTCCGTCAGGCGCCACAGCATGCGGCCTACCTGGTTCGCTATCTGGATTTGCCGGGCTTCACGCCGGCACAGAAAAAATTGCTGGCCACGCTGCTACAAAATCAGGTTGGCAACATCGATCTTCCGCTGCTAAGCCAGCAAAACGCCCTACTCCCGCGCATTGCGGAGCGGCTGTCTCGCCTGCTGCGCCTGGCGATTATTTTTGCCAGCCGCCGACGCGATGACAGGTTACCGGCGGTACGTTTACAGGCCGATGACGACAACCTGACCGTCACTCTGCCGTCCGGCTGGCTGGAAGCACATCCGTTACGTGCTGAACTGCTGGAGCAAGAGGCTCGCTGGCAGGGTTACGTGCACTGGCCGTTAATTATTGCCTGAAAGCGCAGCTTTATATCCCGCTGACTCATGCAGGGCGGACGTTATTTCCTGGATTTATCCAACATTGCACGCAGACCGGCGACCCGACTTTGCCCGGTCTGCATCCGCTCTTCTGCACTCACCACCTTGCGTTCGCTTTCCCACTGTAAATCGTCCTGCGGCAGTTCCAGGAGAAAACGGCTTGGTTCCGGACGAACCAGCTCGCCATACTGACGCCGTTCGCGGCACAGGGTAAACGTCAGCTCCTTCTGCGCGCGGGTGATCCCCACATAGGCCAGGCGACGCTCTTCTTCAACGTTGTTTTCGTCAATGCTGCTCTGATGCGGTAACAGCCCTTCCTCCATACCCACCAGAAAGACGTACGGGAACTCCAGACCTTTTGAGGCATGCAGGGTCATTAGCTGTACCTGGTCGGATCCTTCATCACTTTCACCGCGTTCCATCATATCGCGCAGGGTAAAGCGTGTGACCACCTGGGTTAGCGTCATCGGTTCATCAATGTCGCTGCCTTCCAGCATTTCCGTCATCCACTGGAACAGCGTATTGACGTTTTTCATACGCATTTCGGCCGCTTTCGGGCTGGCCGAGGTTTCAAACAGCCAGCTTTCATAGTCAACGCCACGGATCAGATCGCGCACCGCCGCCACCGGCTCACACTCCGCAAGCCGGGCGATCTCCTGTAACCAGTGGGTGAAACGCTGTAACGACTCCAGCCCGCGTCCGGTCAGGGTTTGCCCCAGACCCACGTCGAAGCTGGCGTTAAACAGGCTTTTGTTACGCTGCGTGGCCCACTCGCCCAGCTTCTGCAAGGTTGCCGAACCGATTTCGCGGCGCGGCGTGTTGACGATACGCATAAAGGCGCTGTCATCGTCGGCGTTGGTCAGCACCCGCAGATAGGCCAGCAGGTCTTTAATTTCCGGGCGCGAGAAAAATGAGGTGCCGCCCGAAATGCGATACGGAATACGGTTCTGCATCAGCATCTTCTCAAAGACGCGCGACTGATGGTTACCGCGATAGAGAATGGCGTAATCCCCGTACTGCGTTTTATTAATGAAGTGGTGGGCAATCAGCTCACCGATCACCCGCTCCGCCTCGTGATCTTCATGGTTGGCGGTCACCACTTTCAGCTCGGCACCATAACCCAGCTCGGAGAACAGGCGTTTTTCAAAAACGTGGGGATTATTGGCAATCAGGATATTAGCCGCTTTAAGAATACACTCTGAAGAACGGTAATTCTGCTCCAGTTTAATAACCTGTAACGCAGGGAAATCCTCCTGTAACAACACCAGGTTTTGCGGCCGCGCCCCGCGCCAGGAGTAAATAGACTGATCGTCATCCCCCACCACGGTAAAACGCGCCCTGGCACCCACCAACAGTTTGACCAGCTCATACTGGCTGGTGTTGGTGTCCTGATATTCATCCACCAGCAGATAGCGAATGCGCTGCTGCCAGCGCTCGCGCACTTCCAGATTACGCTGGAACAGCAGCGTGGGCAGCAGGATAAGGTCGTCGAAATCCAATACGTTACAGGATTTAAGGTGCTTATCGTACAACGCGTAACAGTGGGCAAACAGCTTGTCACGCTCTGACAGTGCGCCCGCGGCCGCACGCGGCGGGTCCATCAAATCGTTCTTCCAGTTTGAGATGGTAGAGATCAACTGCTGCAACAGATTTTTATCGTTTTCCAGCCACCGTTCGGTTAAGTCCTTCAGCAACGCCAGCTGATCCTGATCGTCAAACAGGGAGAAATTTGATTTCATCCCCAGCGCGACGTATTCACGTTTGATGATTTCCAGGCCTAAAGTATGGAAGGTTGAGATCATCAGCCCGCGCGCTTCTTTGCGCCCCAGGGTTTGCGCCACGCGTTCTTTCATCTCGCGCGAAGCCTTGTTGGTAAAAGTGACGGCGGCGATATGACGCGCCTGATAGCCGCACTCGCGGATCAGATGGGCAATTTTGTTGGTGATCACCCGCGTTTTACCCGACCCGGCTCCGGCCAGTACCAGACAGGGTCCGGTAACAAATTCCACGGCGTGTTGCTGACCAGGATTAAGACGCATAGATAAGTTACCCAGTGAAATTGCGGGGGGACAGGAATGACAGCGTGGTAGTATAGCGAGCGCAATCCACATAACTCAAGGCAACATCATGGCAAAAAACGCAGCAGCACTGCATATTCTGGTAAAGGAAGAGAAACTGGCGCTTGACCTGTTAGAGCAGCTGAAACAGGGCGCTGATTTTGAAAAATTGGCGAAGAAACACTCGACCTGCCCGTCGGGTAAGAAAGGCGGCCACTTAGGCGAATTTAAACAGGGTGCAATGGTGCCGGCATTCGATAAAGTGGTGTTTTCCTGCCCGCTGATCGAGCCACAGGGGCCGCTGCATACCCAGTTCGGGTATCACATCATTAAGGTGCTGTACCGCAACTAAAAAAAGCGCCGCGAGGCGCTTTTTTTATCGGGGCGGATAACGTATCCGCCCGGCAATCTTAGCCTGCTACCGCAATACGCTTCATATCGGTCATATAACCGCGCAGTTTGCGGCCAACGGTTTCGATATCGTGGTGACGGATCGCTTCGTTAACATCGCGCAGCTGCGCGTTATCAACGCTGGTTGACGTCTGCGCCTGTTTGCCCAGATCGCCCGCCTGAAGGGTGGTCATAAACTCTTGCAACAGCGGTACCGCCGCGTAAGAGAACAGGTAGTTACCGTATTCGGCGGTATCAGAGATAACCACATTCATTTCATACAGACGCTTACGCGCGATGGTGTTGGCAATCAGCGGCAGCTCGTGCAGGGATTCGTAGTAAGCGGACTCTTCAACGATCCCGGCAGCAACCATGGTTTCAAACGCCAGCTCAACGCCGGCCTTAACCATCGCGATCATGACCACGCCCTGGTCAAAGTAATCCTGCTCGCCGATTTTACCCTCGAACTGTGCGGCGGTTTCAAACGCGGTTTTACCGGTCTCTTCACGCCAGCCCAGCAGTTTTTTATCATCGTTGGCCCAGTCAGCCATCATGCCGGATGAGAATTCACCGGAGATGATGTCATCCATATGCTTCTGGAACAGCGGAGCCATGATGGTTTTCAGCTGCTCAGACAGCGCATAGGCACGCACTTTAGCCGGGTTAGACAGGCGATCCATCATCAGGGTAATGCCACCCTGCTTCAGCGCTTCGGTAATGGTTTCCCAACCGAACTGGATCAGTTTTTCCGCATAGGCCGCGTCGGTACCTTCTGCTACCAGCTTATCAAAGCACAGCAGCGAACCGGCCTGTAACATGCCGCACAGAATAGTCTGCTCGCCCATCAGGTCAGACTTCACCTCGGCCACGAAGGATGACTCCAGCACGCCCGCGCGGTGGCCGCCCGTTGCGGCAGCCCAGGCCTTAGCAATCGCCATGCCTTCGCCTTTCGGATCGTTTTCCGGGTGAACGGCGATCAGCGTAGGGACGCCGAAACCGCGTTTGTACTCTTCACGAACCTCTGTACCAGGGCATTTTGGCGCAACCATCACTACCGTGACGTCTTTGCGTACCTGCTCGCCCACTTCAACAATGTTAAAACCGTGCGAGTAACCCAGCGCAGCGCCGTCTTTCATCAGAGGCTGAACCGCCTGTACCACTGACGTGTGCTGTTTGTCCGGCGTCAGGTTAACCACCAGGTCAGCCTGTGGGATCAGCTCTTCATAGGTGCCCACCTTGAAGCCGTTTTCAGTCGCTTTACGCCATGAGGCGCGCTTTTCGGCGATGGCTTCAGCACGCAGTGCGTAAGCAATGTCCAGACCGGAATCACGCATATTCAGACCCTGATTCAGGCCCTGAGCACCACAACCTACGATGACGACTTTTTTACCCTTCAGGTAGCTGGCTTCATCAGCAAATTCTTCGCGCGCCATAAAACGGCATTTGCCTAATTGCGCCAGCTGGTTGCGCAGATTCAACGTGTTGAAATAGTTAGCCATGGGTACTCCGTATGAGGTTGTGTTCGCATTATTGTTTGTTGTCCGGGCATTGATTCCCCTGCCCTGAATAGACCTTATCATATGACAGGAAATACATTGCTTAAATTGATATATTAACAACGTGATATTGCACTTTTTGCAACGTGAATACAAAGGCTGAATCCCATGGATCTGCGTGACCTGAAACTGTTTCTCCATCTTGCTGACAGCCGACATTTCGCGCGCAGCGCACGCGCCATGCACGTCAGTCCGTCAACGCTGTCGCGGCAGATCCAGCGGCTGGAAGACGACCTCGGCCAGACGCTTTTTTTACGCGATAACCGCACGGTGACCCTGACCGATGCCGGTGAACATCTGCGCCAGTTCGCTCAGCAGACACTGTTGCAATATCAACAAATGTGCCACGCGCTCGGACAAAACGGCCCGTCACTCAGCGGAGAGTTAAGGCTGTTTTGCTCGGTAACGGCCGCCTACAGCCATCTGCCGCCGATCCTCGACCGTTTTCGCGCCGAGCACCCTCTGGTTGAAATCAAGCTGACCACCGGTGATGCCGCCGATGCGGTGGAAAAAGTGCAGTCCGGAGAGATGGATCTCGCCATTGCCGGACGGCCGGAAACCCTTCCCGCCAGCGTAGGCTTTACCCCGCTGGGGCTGATCCCGTTAGTGCTGATAGCCCCGGCGCTGCCCTGCCCGGTACGCACGCTGGCAACGCAGCCGGAGCCCGACTGGTCGCAGATCCCCTTTATTCTGCCCGACCAGGGGCCTTCGCGCCGCCGCATCGACCTTTGGTTCCGTCACCGCCGCATCGCCAACCCACAGATCTATGCCACGGTGTCCGGGCATGAGGCGATTGTCTCGATGGTGGCGGTTGGCTGTGGGATCGCCCTGCTGCCGGACGTGGTGCTGGAAAACAGCCCAGAGGCGGTGCGCAACCGCATTTTGGAACTGGCAGACGTGGAGATGGTCGCCCCGCTGGAGCTGGGTGTATGCGTACAAAAAAAGCGGCTCCTGGAGCCGCTGATTGATGCTTTCTGGAAACTGCTTTAACCCGCGAGGAAGAAACGGAACGACGGGTTATCACTTTCATCATGGAAGTCATAACCCAGCGCCGCCAGATGCTCTTCAAACTGCGGCTCGCTGTCGCTCAGCTCAAAGGCCGCCAGCACGCGACCGTAGTCGGTGCCATGACTGCGATAGTGGAACAGCGAGATATTCCAGTGGGTGCCCAGCGTCTGTAGGAAACGCAGCAGCGCTCCCGGCGCTTCCGGGAACTCAAAGCTGAACAGGCGCTCGCGCAGCGGTTTAGAAGGACGCCCGCCAACCATATAGCGCACGTGCAGCTTCGCCATTTCGTCGTCGGACAGATCCACCACCTTGTAGCCGCCTTCGCCCAACAGTTGCAGGATCTCCTGCCGCTCTTCCGCTCCCCGCGTCAGGCGCACGCCGACGAAAATGCAGGCATCGTCAGCATTGGCATAGCGGTAGTTAAACTCGGTTACCGCACGCCCTCCCAGCAGCTGGCAGAAGCGCAGAAAGCTGCCCTTCTGCTCCGGGATGGTGACGGCCAGCAGCGCTTCCCGCTGTTCGCCCAGTTCGCAGCGCTCGGAAACGTAACGCAACCCGTGGAAGTTAACGTTGGCCCCGGACAGCACGTGAGCAAGGCGCTCTCCCTTGATCTGGTGCTGCTGAATATACTTTTTCATCCCTGCCAACGCCAACGCCCCTGACGGCTCGGCTACCGCCCGCACATCGTCAAACAGATCTTTCACGGCGGCGCAGATCGCATCGCTGTCAACGGTCACGATGTCGTCAAGATACGCCTGGCACAAACGGAAGGTTTCGCTGCCGATACGTTTTACCGCTACGCCTTCGGCAAACAGCCCAACGCGCGGCAGATCGACCGGATGACCCGCATCCAGCGCCGCCTTCAGGCAGGCTGAATCTGCGGCCTCTACGGCAATCACTTTGATCTGCGGCATCAGCTGCTTGATCAGCACCGCAACACCTGCCGCCAGCCCGCCGCCGCCCACCGGCACAAATATGCGATCGAGGTGAGCATCCTGCTGTAGCAGCTCCATCGCCAGCGTGCCCTGCCCGGCGATCACCATCGGATGATCGAAGGGCGGCACGAAGGTGTAGCCGTGCTGCTGCGCCAGCTCCAGCGCTTTGGCTTTGGCTTCGTCAAAGTTGGCACCAAACAGGTAAGCCTCACCGCCAAACGCCCGCACCGCATCGACTTTGATATCTGCCGTGGCAACCGGCATCACGATCAGGGACTTGATGCCTAACTTAGTCGCCGACAGCGCCACGCCCTGAGCATGGTTACCCGCCGACGCGGTCACCACCCCCTGCGCTTTCTGATCTTCATTCAGCCCGGCGATCATCGCATAGGCACCGCGCAGCTTGAAGCTGTGCACCGGCTGGCGATCTTCACGCTTCACTAAAATCGTATTGCCGAGGCGCGCAGAGATCTTTTCCATTTTCTGCAACGGGGTAACCTGTGCAGCTTCATAGACCGGCGCGCGCAGTACCGCGCGCAGATATTCAGCGCCACTGGGTTGTGCGGACAGCGGTTGAGACTCAGCCATTTTTGTTAGCCTCCCAGCTTACTTTTATCACGTACGGCACCTTTGTCGGCGCTGGTGGCCAACGTTGCGTAGGCGCGCAAAGCAAAGGAGACCTGACGCTCACGCCCGTGCGGGGTATAGGCCGCTTCGCCACGGGCATCTTCTTCCAGACGCCGCGCGGCCAGCTCGTTTTCCGCCACGTCCAGCTGAATACCGCGCTGTGGGATATCGATATTAATGATGTCGCCATCTTTCACCAGCGCGATGGTGCCGCCGCTGGCCGCTTCCGGCGAAGCATGACCGATCGACAGCCCGGAGGTTCCGCCGGAGAAACGGCCATCGGTGATCAGCGCACAGGCTTTACCCAACCCCATCGATTTCAGATAGGTGGTGGGATAGAGCATTTCCTGCATGCCCGGCCCGCCTTTCGGACCTTCGTAGCGGATCACCACCACATCACCTGCCACCACTTTGCCGCCGAGGATCGCCGCCACCGCGTCATCCTGGCTTTCGTACACTTTGGCCGGGCCGCTGAAGACCAGGCTGCCTTCGTCAACGCCGGCGGTCTTCACGATACAGCCATTTTCCGCCAGGTTGCCGTACAGCACCGCCAGCCCCCCGTCCTGGCTGAAGGCGAACTCACGGGCGCGAATACAGCCGTGCTGGCGATCGTCGTCCAGCGTTTCCCAGCGGGTGTCCTGTGAGAACGCCTGCGTGGTACGAATACCGGCCGGGCCGGCGCGGAACATCTTTTTCACCGCGTCATCCTGCGTCAGCATAATGTCGTAGCGATCCAGCGTTTCACGCAGGCTCAGGCCCAAAATATTGCGCACGCTGTTGTCCATCAGCCCGGCGCGATCCAGTTCGCCGAGAATGCCGAGCACGCCGCCGGCACGGTGGACATCTTCCATGTGATATTTCGGGGTGCTGGGAGCCACTTTGCACAGATGCGGAACCAGGCGCGAGAGCCTGTCGATGTCGGAGATATCGAAGTCGATTTCCCCTTCCTGTGCCGCCGCCAGCAGGTGCAGCACGGTGTTAGTGGAACCACCCATCGCGATATCCAGCGTCATGGCGTTTTCGAACGCCGCTTTGCTGGCGATGTTGCGCGGCAGCGCGCTTTCGTCATCCTGCTCGTAGTAACGCTTAGTCAGTGCAACGATACGACGACCCGCGTTAAGAAACAGTTCGCGGCGATCTGCATGGGTGGCCAGCAGCGAGCCGTTCCCCGGCTGCGACAGACCCAGCGCTTCGGTCAGACAGTTCATTGAGTTAGCGGTAAACATGCCGGAGCAGGAACCGCAGGTCGGACAGGCAGAGCGCTCAATTTGATCGCTATCGGCATCGCTAACGTTCGGGTTTGCGCCCTGGATCATGGCATCGACCAGATCCAGCTTGATGATTTTATCAGACAGCTTGGTTTTACCGGCTTCCATCGGGCCGCCGGACACGAAGATCACCGGAATGTTCAGGCGCAGTGACGCCATCAGCATGCCTGGGGTGATTTTGTCACAGTTGGAGATACAGACCATGGCATCAGCACAGTGCGCATTGACCATGTATTCTACCGAGTCGGCGATCAGCTCGCGCGACGGCAGAGAATACAGCATGCCGCCGTGGCCCATGGCGATGCCATCATCCACCGCGATAGTGTTGAACTCTTTCGCCACGCCGCCGGACGCTTCGATCTCCTCTGCCACCAGCTTACCCAGATCGCGCAGATGAACGTGACCCGGTACAAACTGCGTAAAGGAGTTAACTACCGCAATGATCGGCTTGCCGAAATCATCGTCGGTCATTCCTGTGGCGCGCCACAGGGCGCGCGCACCCGCCATGTTACGTCCGTGGGTGGTGGTGGCAGAACGGTACTTTGGCATGCTCTTATACTCCAGAAATCAGACAGTGCGCGGCCGTCTGTTGACGACCGCGAAAAAAAATTTTTATGGGTTAACCGGATCCAACCAGCCCCATTTATCTTCGGTTTCGCCGGTGAACAGGCCAAAGAACGCAGACTGAATACGTGCGGTGACCGGGCCACGCTTGCCTTCGCCAACCTGAATGCCGTCTACGCTGCGCACCGGAGTGATCTCTGCGGCGGTGCCTGACATAAAGACTTCGTCGGCCAGGTACAGGGATTCGCGTGACAGCACCTGCTCACGCACTTCAATACCCATATCCTGTGCCAGTTTGATGATCGCATCGCGGGTAATGCCCGGCAGCGCTGACGAGGTAAATGGCGGCGTGAACAGGATGCCGTCTTTGACTTCGAACAGGTTTTCACCGGCCCCTTCAGAGATATAGCCTTGGGTATCCAGCGCGATGCCTTCCTGATAACCGTGGCGGCGAGCTTCACTACCGACCAGCAGCGATGACAGGTAGTTGCCGCCGGCTTTTGCTGCCGTTGGCAGAGTGTTTGGCGCAACGCGGTTCCACGACGAGACCATCGCGTCGATACCCTGCTCCAGCGCTTCCGCGCCCAGGTACGCACCCCACGGGAAGGCGGCGATAATGACGTCAGTTTCATAGCCGTCCGGCGGGTTGACGCCCAGGCCGACATCACCGACAAACACCAGAGGACGAATATAAGCACTTTTCAGGTTGTTTTTGCGCAAGGTGGCACGGCAGGCTTCCATCAGCTCATCAACGCTCAGGCTCACCGGAAAACGATAGATTTTTGCCGAATCGCGCAGGCGCTGCATATGTTCACGATGGCGGAAGACCACCGGCCCTTTGTGCGAGTCATAGCAGCGGACGCCTTCAAATACCGACGTGCCGTAGTGCAATGCGTGAGACATGACGCTGACTTTCGCCTCTTCCCACTTGACCATCTCGCCATTGAACCAGATAAAGTCTGCTTTCTTCGTCATTCTTGTTTCCTTGCGCGCTTATGCGCGGATTTGTTGTGTTGTTTGTTGTTGGATCTGAACGCAGGCAACATCCATTAATTTACTTAGCTGCGTTGACAGTAAATCGACGGAGCGCTGGCTGGCAACGATCATCTCAATATTAATATTGGAGGTATTGGTCAGCGATGCCATATTCATTGAGCACACCTGAAAACCACGGTGGCGAACGACGCGCAAAATGCGCTCCAGTATTTCTGGTCGAAAGCGCGCTTCTATAGACAATTGATGCTGTTTCATGCGGTTCTCTCCATCATATTTTCATTGCTGGCACCCGGCGGCACCAGAGGCCAGACGTTCTCATGTTCGTCAATCGCCACATGAAGCAGGTAGGGACCTTCACTGTGCAACAGCTCATCTAATGCGGCATCGACCTGATCTTTTCGCGTAATACGCTGGCCTTTAATCCCGAAAGCGCTGGCCAGCACGAGGAAATCGGGGTTATCGGACAAGTTGGTTTCACTGTAGCGCTCTTCGAAGAACAGCTGTTGCCACTGGCGTACCATACCCAGACGTTGATTATCCAACAGCAGAATTTTTACCGGCAGCTGTTTGCGCTTAATCGTACCCAGCTCCTGGACGTTCATCATAAAGGAACCATCGCCGGAGACGCAGATCACCGTGTCATCCGGTCGGGCAACCTGTGCTCCAACGGCGGCAGGCAGTCCGAAGCCCATCGTGCCCAGCCCGCTCGAGGTAATGAAGTTTTCCGGGCGGTTGAAGCGCATGTGTTGGGCGGTCCACATCTGGTGCTGACCCACATCGGTGGTGACGACCGCGCTCTGTGGTTTGCGGTCTGACAGCTGCTTCAGCAGCAGCGGGGCATAAATGGCTTCACCCGGATGATCGTAACGCCAGCCGTGCCCGGCTTTTAAGGCAATGACCTCTTCGCGCCAGGCGCTGATGTCTGCCGGCTGATGTAAATCCGGTAACAGCTTATTGATATCACCCTGCAGCCCAACGTGCGCCCGGCGCAGCTTATGCAGTTCAGCCGGGTCGATATCAAGATGGATTACGCTGGCATGGGGTGCAAAGGTGTCGAGTTTCCCGGTGACCCGGTCGTCGAAACGTGCGCCAACGGCGATCAGCAGGTCACAGCGCTGGACCGCAAGGTTTGCCGCTTTCGTTCCGTGCATCCCCAGCATCCCCAGATAACAGGCATCATCTGCATCCGGCGTACCCAACCCCTTCAGGGTGGCAACGGTAGGAATTCCGCTGGCGCTGGCGAAAGCACGCAGGGCATCAACCGCATTCGCCATGCCTACTCCACCGCCAACATACAGGATGGGTTTTTTAGATCGCGCCAGCAGCTCACGCGCCTGCTGCAATTCTGTGTCAGGGTGCGCCATCTCCGGCTCAACCGGCATCAGGTGCGCGGTTAATTCGCCATGAGCCAGCTGTATATCTTTAGGGATATCGACCAGCACCGGCCCCGGGCGGCCCGATTTAGCGATGGCAAACGCTTCAGCCAACACCGACGGCAGTTCAGCAAGCGATTCAACAAGGAAGCTGTGTTTAGTACAGGCCAGCGACAGGCCCAGAACGTCGATTTCCTGAAAGGCATCGGTTCCCATCACCGCTGAAGAAACCTGCCCGGTGATGGCAACAATGGGCACAGAGTCAAGCATGGCGTCAGCCAACCCGGTGATCAGGTTAGTCGCACCCGGCCCCGAAGTCGCGATGCAAACGCCGACTTTGCCGGTAGCACGGGCATAACCGATCGCGGCCATAGCCGCACCCTGCTCGTGGCGACACAGCAGGTGTTCGACCCCGCCGTCATAAAGCGCGTCATAAACCGGCATGATTGCACCGCCCGGGTAGCCGAAAACGGTTTCGACTCCCTGTGCACGCAAAGATTGAACTACCCACTGAGCACCATTCATAGTTATTCCACCACCTCTTGCCGGCGAGAGCAGCATATTATGCTGCTATTCGATATCCGTACCTCTGTATTTGATGACCTGATAAAAAAAAACCCCCGGACCTTTCGGTGCGGGGGTTCTTTCGAAATCAGGCTTGATTTTTAAGCCTTTCTTTCTCCGAGCGTAGCCCCGCACGGCGTGATAATAATCACGACGACGTTAATTAGGACCAGGCTGACGACTCGTAGAAGGGCTTTCATTGGAATTCTTTTTGTTCACTTGTTCGAAGTAATGCCTACAGAGTTATCACAGTAAGTGCCTTTAATTCAACTTTTTTCGTAAATTTATTTATGATCGTCAACGCAAATTTTAAAAATTTATCTGCCATTCAATAACTAAGCCCTAAATGAATTTCCCTCATTAGTCACGAAGGGTTACTTTTTTTTACCCACAGAGTTAGCCAGCTCCGATCGCCTTCGCAAATAAAAGGTACGTATTTCACAAAGCTAAAAAGCCTTGCGGGGAGGCGCATAATCCACAAATTTCTTTCTCGCTGTATGAGATCAGGTAGTACAGAGTAGGCGAATACAAGGAGAGTTTATGTCGTTATCTGTTGCTTTTACCCGTGCCGCGATTGGCATTCAGGCACCGTTGGTGTCTGTAGAAGTTCATCTCAGCAATGGGCTACCCGCGCTGTCACTGGTCGGATTGCCAGAAACAACCGTCAAGGAAGCGCGTGACAGAGTGCGTAGCGCTATCATCAACAGCGGGTTCAACTTCCCGGCTAAACGGATCACCGTCAGCCTGGCACCTGCGGATCTTCCCAAAGAAGGCGGCAGATATGACCTCCCTATCGCTATCGCCATTCTCGCCGCGTCAGAACAGATTCCTGCTGAAAAACTGACGCGGTATGAGTTCCTCGGTGAATTAGCGCTTACAGGCGCGCTACGCGGCGTACAGGGCGCTATCCCTGCCGCGCTGGCAGCCCTGAATGCCCAGCGGCAGCTGATCCTGTCAGCAGATAACCAGCATGATGTCAGCTTGATAAGTCAGGGAGAAAGTTTGATAGCCATGCACCTGCTGGAGGTATGTGCGTTTTTACAGGACGAAGCAAAGTTGGAAGCGGCTCATGGCGAACCGCAGGAATGCCCTCCGGCCTCCGGAGACCTGAACGAAGTCATCGGCCAGCAGCAGGCTAAGCGCGCGCTTGAGATTGCTGCCGCAGGAGGCCACAATCTGTTGTTTATTGGCCCGCCGGGGACCGGAAAGACAATGCTTGCTTCCCGACTAAACGGCCTGATGCCGCCCCTGAGCGATCGCGAGGCGTTAGAAAGCGCCAGCGTCGCCAGTCTGGTCAATAGCGGCGAGCTGCAGCGCAATTGGCGCCAGAGGCCCTATCGGGCCCCTCACCACAGCGCATCACTGTATGCGCTGGTCGGCGGAGGGTCGCTGCCTAAGCCTGGCGAAATATCTTTAGCCCATAACGGGATACTGTTTCTCGATGAGTTGCCTGAGTTCGAGCGCCGGGCGCTTGATGCGCTACGCGAACCGCTTGAGTCGGGGGAGATCACTATTTCACGCGCCAGAGCAAAGATTACCTATCCGGCACGCTTCCAGCTGGTTGCAGCAATGAATCCCAGTCCTACCGGCCACTATCGCGGCCTGCATAATCGCTCATCCCCCCAGCAGACATTGCGCTATCTCAGTCGCCTGTCTGGCCCCTTCCTCGATCGATTCGATATTTCTCTTGAAGTCCCGCTGCTGGCACCGGGAGCGCTAAGTCATCGACGCGACGAAAGCGAGTCCAGCCAACAGGTCCGTGAGCGCGTAGTATTGGCTCGGGAGCGTCAGCTGGCACGCTGCAGTAAAATGAATTCGGCAATGAACAACCAGGAAATACGGGCTTGCTGTACACTGTCGCCTGTGGATGCAGAATGGCTAGAGCAGGTCATTCTCCAACTCGGTCTGTCAGTGCGAGCCTGGCAACGCATACTCAAGGTTGCCCGCACGATCGCGGACTTAGCAGGGGAACATATTATTAGTCGGGATCATCTGACCGAGGCCGTTAGCTATCGGGCTATCGATCGACTGCTAATCCATTTGCAAAATAGCCTGGACTGACAGGAATAAAAAAAGGGCCGAAGCCCTTTATTTCTAATCATCACTGTCCGAATAGTCCTCAACACCTTCCATCTGCGGTTTGCCGCCGGAAAGAGTATGAAAACGTTTGGGGCGTTTAATCCGGGTCATATATTTTGACCACACCTTTTCCGCTTCGGTTTGCGGCTCACGTACACCACGGCATACCTCAATAAACAGATGCTCTTCTTCCGTAGTGGGTTGACGCTTTGCGAGATCCAGCTCGTTGAAAGCGTAACCATAACGCTCAAGAAGTTGAGCTTCTTTGATAGTAAAATCGCCGTGACGTGAGAAGCCGCGAGGGTAATGTTTGTTATCAAAAAAACGATTTGTTGTTGCGAAGCTTTCCGCCATTTACACGCTCCTGACTCTTCTATGGCCGTGCTATTTATGGCGCGGAGTATTCGATAGGCTTGACAGAGTGTAAAACAAAACATTTAAATCATGACGATAAATGTTTTTTAGGAGTTGGATGTGGATACAGAATTACTGAAAACCTTTCTTGAAGTGAGCAGAACACGACACTTTGGACGCGCTGCCGAAGCGCTCTACCTCACTCAATCAGCTGTGAGTTTTCGCATCAGGCAGCTTGAAAATCAGCTGGGAGTGAATCTGTTTACACGTCACCGTAACAACATCAGACTGACGTCCGCAGGCGAACGCTTGCTGCCCTATGCGGAAAAATTGATAAACACCTGGCTGATGGCAAAAAAAGAGGTGGCGCATACCCAGCAGCATCATGAGCTATCGATAGGGGCCAGTGCCTCTCTGTGGGAAGCATATCTCACCCCCTGGCTACAGACACTGTATGAAAAGCACGAGAATTTACATATTGAGGCGCGTGTGGCACAGCGGAATTTGCTGATTAACCAACTTCATGAACGTCATCTTGATCTTCTGATTACGACTGAAGCGCCAAAAATGGACGAGCTGGCCAGCCAGCAAATAGGCCATATCTCACTGTCGCTATTTCGGTCGCGAAAATTCAATAAAAAAGATAAATATCAATATATTAAAATAGAGTGGGGGGCTGATTTTCACCAGCACGAAAGCTTTCTTGCTGGGGCTGATGATGTGCCGGTACTAACCACGACATCGGCACATTTAACCCGCCAGCTGCTTAACACCACAGGAGCCTGCGCATTTTTGCCGGAGTTCTGGGGAAAAGAGTATAGCGATCTTGTGGTTATTCCTGATACGGCTGTGGCTTCCAGACCACTGTATGCAGTATGGCTGGAGAGCAGCGATCGGCAAGTGCAAATCAGTCAGCTGCTTAAGTTTCCGGTAAATGCTCACACATAGACGGCAGGAAAAGAATATCGGGGTCAGATTGCTGGCCCTTTTTTTACAAAACACTGTCTGAAATGATGAGTCGTGGCGGGTAAAAGTGGATTTTTGGGCAAAAAAAAACCTTGCCGAAGCAAGGTTTTTCTTATTTTGGCAGGGGCGGAGAGACTCGAACTCCCAACACCCGGTTTTGGAGACCGGTGCTCTACCAATTGAACTACGCCCCTAAAAGGGTGGCGGAACGGACGGGGCTCGAACCCGCGACCCCCTGCGTGACAGGCAGGTATTCTAACCAACTGAACTACCGCTCCACCGATTCTGTACTGATATCAGAAAACGTCTGATTTCAGGTGTATCACCTTTACCTTGTCAGGGGTAAAGTCACGACCAGATAACTGGTCTTAATTTGATGCCTGGCAGTTCCCTACTCTCGCATGGGGAGACCCCACACTACCATCGGCGCTACGGCGTTTCACTTCTGAGTTCGGCATGGGGTCAGGTGGGACCACCGCGCTAAAGCCGCCAGGCAAATTCTTTGTGCTCTGTCCTGTGTCTTTTGCGCTGATGCCGCGTTGGCCGCCCTCGCGTCACTCTGTCACATACTGATGTATGCTCCTTCATGCCGTCTCGGTTGCCGCCTTGCCTCAGCGCAAAATCCTTCGGACTCGATTCCGGTGAACAAGCTGAAAATATCTTTACGTCTCTCAACACAACCCAGAACGCTTCTGGCGTTGTAAGGTTAAGCCTCACGGGTCATTAGTACCGGTTAGCTCAACGCATCGCTGCGCTTACACACCCGGCCTATCAACGTCGTAGTCTTCAACGTCCCTTCAGGACTCTCAAGGAGTCAGGGAAGATTCATCTCGAGGCAAGTTTCGCGCTTAGATGCTTTCAGCGCTTATCTTTTCCGCACTTAGCTACCGGGCAATGCCATTGGCATGACAACCCGAACACCAGCGGTGCGTTCACTCCGGTCCTCTCGTACTAGGAGCAACCCCTCTCAATCTTCCAGCGCCCACGGCAGATAGGGACCGAACTGTCTCACGACGTTCTAAACCCAGCTCGCGTACCACTTTAAACGGCGAACAGCCGTACCCTTGGGACCTACTTCAGCCCCAGGATGTGATGAGCCGACATCGAGGTGCCAAACACCGCCGTCGATATGAACTCTTGGGCGGTATCAGCCTGTTATCCCCGGAGTACCTTTTATCCGTTGAGCGATGGCCCTTCCATTCAGAACCACCGGATCACTATGACCTGCTTTCGCACCTGCTCGAGCCGTCACTCTCGCAGTCAAGCCAGCTTATGCCATTGCACTAACCTCACGATGTCCGACCGTGATTAGCTGACCTTCGTGCTCCTCCGTTACTCTTTAGGAGGAGACCGCCCCAGTCAAACTACCCACCAGACACTGTCCCCACGCCGGATCACGGCGCCAGGTTAGAACATCAAACGTTAAAGGGTGGTATTTCAAGGTTGGCTCCACGCAGACTGGCGTCCACGCTTCGAAGCCTCCCACCTATCCTACACATCAAGGCTCAATGTTCAGTGTCAAGCTGTAGTAAAGGTTCACGGGGTCTTTCCGTCTTGCCGCGGGTACACTGCATCTTCACAGCGAGTTCAATTTCACTGAGTCTCGGGTGGAGACAGCCTGGCCATCATTACGCCATTCGTGCAGGTCGGAACTTACCCGACAAGGAATTTCGCTACCTTAGGACCGTTATAGTTACGGCCGCCGTTTACCGGGGCTTCGATCAAGAGCTTCTCCTTGCGGATAACCCCATCAATTAACCTTCCGGCACCGGGCAGGCGTCACACCGTATACGTCCACTTTCGTGTTTGCACAGTGCTGTGTTTTTAATAAACAGTTGCAGCCAGCTGGTATCTTCGACTGGCTTCGGCTCCACGAGCTTGTCGCTTCACCTACGCGCCAGCGTGCCTTCTCCCGAAGTTACGGCACCATTTTGCCTAGTTCCTTCACCCGAGTTCTCTCAAGCGCCTTGGTATTCTCTACCTGACCACCTGTGTCGGTTTGGGGTACGATTGGTCGTTACCTGATGCTTAGAGGCTTTTCCTGGAAGCAGGGCATTTGTTACTTCAGCACCGTAGTGCCTCGTCATCACGCCTCAGCCTTAAAGAGTTCCGGATTTGCCTGGAACTCAAGCCTACACGCTTAAACCGGGACAACCGTCGCCCGGCTAACATAGCCTTCTCCGTCCCCCCTTCGCAGTAACGCCCAGTACGGGAATATTAACCCGTTTCCCATCGACTACGCCTTTCGGCCTCGCCTTAGGGGTCGACTCACCCTGCCCCGATTAACGTTGGACAGGAACCCTTGGTCTTCCGGCGAGCGGGCTTTTCACCCGCTTTATCGTTACTTATGTCAGCATTCGCACTTCTGATACCTCCAGCATGCCTCACAGCACACCTTCGACGGCTTACAGAACGCTCCCCTACCCAACAACGCATAAGCGTCGCTGCCGCAGCTTCGGTGCATGGTTTAGCCCCGTTACATCTTCCGCGCAGGCCGACTCGACCAGTGAGCTATTACGCTTTCTTTAAATGATGGCTGCTTCTAAGCCAACATCCTGGCTGTCTGTGCCTTCCCACATCGTTTCCCACTTAACCATGACTTTGGGACCTTAGCTGGCGGTCTGGGTTGTTTCCCTCTTCACGACGGACGTTAGCACCCGCCGTGTGTCTCCCGTGATAACATTCTCCGGTATTCGCAGTTTGCATCGGGTTGGTAAGCCGGGATGGCCCCCTAGCCGAAACAGTGCTCTACCCCCGGAGATGAGTTCACGAGGCGCTACCTAAATAGCTTTCGGGGAGAACCAGCTATCTCCCGGTTTGATTGGCCTTTCACCCCCAGCCACAGGTCATCCGCTAATTTTTCAACATTAGTCGGTTCGGTCCTCCAGTTAGTGTTACCCAACCTTCAACCTGCCCATGGCTAGATCACCGGGTTTCGGGTCTATACCCTGCAACTTAACGCCCAGTTAAGACTCGGTTTCCCTGCGGCTCCCCTATACGGTTAACCTTGCTACAGAATATAAGTCGCTGACCCATTATACAAAAGGTACGCAGTCACACCACGAAGGTGCTCCCACTGCTTGTACGTACACGGTTTCAGGTTCTGTTTCACTCCCCTCGCCGGGGTTCTTTTCGCCTTTCCCTCACGGTACTGGTTCACTATCGGTCAGTCAGGAGTATTTAGCCTTGGAGGATGGTCCCCCCATATTCAGACAGGATGTCACGTGTCCCGCCCTACTCATCGAACTCACAGCAAGTGCATTTTTGTGTACGGGGCTGTCACCCTTTACTGCGCGACTTTCCAGACGCTTCCACTAATGCACAAACTGATTCAGGTTCTGGGCTGTTCCCCGTTCGCTCGCCGCTACTGGGGGAATCTCGGTTGATTTCTTTTCCTCGGGGTACTTAGATGTTTCAGTTCCCCCGGTTCGCCTCATGCCACTATGTATTCATGACATGATAGTGCAACGGATTGCACTGGGTTTCCCCATTCGGGTATCGTCGGTTGTTGCGGTTCATATCACCTTACCGACGCTTATCGCAGATTAGCACGCCCTTCATCGCCTCTGACTGCCTAGGCATCCACCGTGTACGCTTAGTCGCTTAACCTCACAACCCACAAGCGTCCCGAAAGACGTGTGTCGGTCGTAAGCATTTGAGAGACTCGAACGTATCGTTGATTTCATTCTTATTACGGAGAATGAATACGACACGTCGTTTCAATTTTCAGCTTGTTCCGGATTATTAAAGAGCATAATACTTCGCAGCATACTGTTAGACAGTATGCTCTGAAGTATTGAAATAGAAAAACCATATGGTGGAGCTAAGCGGGATCGAACCGCTGACCTCCTGCGTGCAAGGCAGGCGCTCTCCCAGCTGAGCTATAGCCCCATACGGTCTTACAGAAACCTTTTTCTACCAGGAGTCACATTGTTTTTCGTTAATAAAAACAATGTAATTCGTGCTCAGGCAAGGCATGTATGAGGGAAGTTTACTTAGAGTAAACGACCGAGTACATAACGCCGCATGAGTGCGAATTTGGTAGGCCTGAGTGGACTTGAACCACCGACCTCACCCTTATCAGGGGTGCGCTCTAACCACCTGAGCTACAAGCCTGTAGAGGTTTTTCTGCTCGTTACTTTTTCATCAGACAATCTGTGTGGACACTGCGCCGGAAGGTATCTTCAGGTAAGGAGGTGATCCAACCGCAGGTTCCCCTACGGTTACCTTGTTACGACTTCACCCCAGTCATGAATCACAAAGTGGTAAGCGCCCTCCCGAAGGTTAAGCTACCTACTTCTTTTGCAACCCACTCCCATGGTGTGACGGGCGGTGTGTACAAGGCCCGGGAACGTATTCACCGTAGCATTCTGATCTACGATTACTAGCGATTCCGACTTCACGGAGTCGAGTTGCAGACTCCGATCCGGACTACGACGCACTTTATGAGGTCCGCTTGCTCTCGCGAGGTCGCTTCTCTTTGTATGCGCCATTGTAGCACGTGTGTAGCCCTGGCCGTAAGGGCCATGATGACTTGACGTCATCCCCACCTTCCTCCGGTTTATCACCGGCAGTCTCCTTTGAGTTCCCGACCGAATCGCTGGCAACAAAGGATAAGGGTTGCGCTCGTTGCGGGACTTAACCCAACATTTCACAACACGAGCTGACGACAGCCATGCAGCACCTGTCTCACGGTTCCCGAAGGCACTAAGGCATCTCTGCCGAATTCCGTGGATGTCAAGGCCAGGTAAGGTTCTTCGCGTTGCATCGAATTAAACCACATGCTCCACCGCTTGTGCGGGCCCCCGTCAATTCATTTGAGTTTTAACCTTGCGGCCGTACTCCCCAGGCGGTCGACTTAACGCGTTAGCTCCGGAAGCCACTCCTCAAGGGAACAGCCTCCAAGTCGACATCGTTTACGGCGTGGACTACCAGGGTATCTAATCCTGTTTGCTCCCCACGCTTTCGCACCTGAGCGTCAGTCTTTGTCCAGGGGGCCGCCTTCGCCACCGGTATTCCTCCAGATCTCTACGCATTTCACCGCTACACCTGGAATTCTACCCCCCTCTACAAGACTCTAGCCTGCCAGTTTCGAATGCAGTTCCCGGGTTGAGCCCGGGGATTTCACATCCGACTTGACAGACCGCCTGCGTGCGCTTTACGCCCAGTAATTCCGATTAACGCTTGCACCCTCCGTATTACCGCGGCTGCTGGCACGGAGTTAGCCGGTGCTTCTTCTGCGGGTAACGTCAATCGACGGGGTTATTAACCCCATCGCCTTCCTCCCCGCTGAAAGTACTTTACAACCCGAAGGCCTTCTTCATACACGCGGCATGGCTGCATCAGGCTTGCGCCCATTGTGCAATATTCCCCACTGCTGCCTCCCGTAGGAGTCTGGACCGTGTCTCAGTTCCAGTGTGGCTGGTCATCCTCTCAGACCAGCTAGGGATCGTCGCCTAGGTGAGCCGTTACCCCACCTACTAGCTAATCCCATCTGGGCACATCCGATGGCGTGAGGCCCGAAGGTCCCCCACTTTGGTCCGTAGACGTTATGCGGTATTAGCTACCGTTTCCAGTAGTTATCCCCCTCCATCGGGCAGTTTCCCAGACATTACTCACCCGTCCGCCACTCGTCACCCAAGAGCAAGCTCTCTGTGCTACCGTTCGACTTGCATGTGTTAGGCCTGCCGCCAGCGTTCAATCTGAGCCATGATCAAACTCTTCAATTAAAAGTTCGATTTGCTGAAACAAGTTCAGCGATGCTCAATCGTAAAACGTCATAATGAATGTCATTATGTGTTCACTCATGAGGCTTGATATTTTTTTTGACACCCGGAGGTGTCTGATATCAATCCTGCGAGTGCCCACACAGATTGTCTGATAAATTGTTAAAGAGCGGTGCGAACAGTGCCGGAGCTTCCTGTCGCGAGGTGGCGTATACTACGCTTTCCTCCTTCGGAGTCAACCTCTTTTTGAGAAGTTTTTCCGGCGGTTCAGAACTTCCTGAACCTCTCAACACGCCGGCCTGTAAGCCGTTGTTCCGTGTCGATGGAGGCGCATTATAGGGAGTTCTCGGCGGCTGACAAGGGTTAAATGACACTAATTTGACTGACTGCTGCAATCCCCAGCAAAACCCCACCTTATACCCAGTTATACACAAACTTATCCACATTGCTTGCATTGCGGCAATTTTGACGAGCATCGCGCAAACGTTTTCGCTACAATGCCCGCGCATAGAATCAGCCCCCTTCAGGGGCGTTATCTGAAACTTATCTTCTCCTATATATAGAAGAAAATAACTAAGCTTCATATAACGCTCTTTATATGCGATCCAAAGCCAAGGGATAAACCTCATGCAACAACATCGTCCTGTACGCCGCGCGCTGCTCAGCGTGTCTGACAAAGCCGGTATCCTCGAATTCGCACAGGCGCTTTCCCAGCGCGGCGTCGAGCTGCTCTCCACCGGAGGGACTGCCCGCCTGCTGGCTGATGCCGGTCTGCCCGTTACTGAAGTGTCTGACTACACCGGTTTTCCGGAAATGATGGATGGACGCGTTAAAACGTTACACCCGAAAGTGCATGGCGGCATTTTAGGACGCCGCGGCCAGGACGATGCCATCATGACCGAACACGGCATCTCGCCGATTGATATGGTGGTCGTTAACCTTTATCCCTTCGCACAAACCGTGTCCCGCGCGGACTGCTCGCTGGAAGATGCGGTTGAGAACATCGATATCGGTGGTCCAACGATGGTGCGCTCTGCTGCCAAGAATCATAAGGACGTGGCTATCGTGGTGAAGAGCAGCGATTATCAGGCCATCATTGCGGAGCTAGACGCCAATGAATGTTCACTAACGCTGGCAACCCGCTTCGACCTGGCGATCAAAGCGTTTGAACATACTGCGGCCTACGACAGTATGATTGCCAACTACTTCGGCAGTATGGTTCCCGCCTACCACGGTGAAACAACTGAACCCGCCGGTCGCTTCCCGCGCACGCTGAATCTGAACTTCATTAAGAAGCAGGATATGCGTTACGGCGAAAACAGCCATCAGCAGGCTGCCTTCTATATAGAAGAGCATGTCGGTGAAGCATCCGTTGCCACTGCGCAGCAGGTTCAGGGCAAAGCCCTCTCGTATAACAACATCGCCGATACCGATGCGGCGCTGGAATGCGTCAAAGAGTTCGACCAGCCGGCCTGCGTCATCGTCAAGCATGCCAACCCCTGCGGCGTGGCCACCGGCAGCGCCATCATTGAAGCCTACGAGCGGGCTTATCAAACCGACCCGACTTCTGCTTTCGGCGGCATTATCGCATTTAACCGTGAGCTGGACGAAGCCACCGCACGGGCGATTATCAGCCGCCAGTTCGTCGAGGTGATTATTGCGCCTTCCGCCAGCGATGCTGCGCTAAAGATCACCGCCGCGAAGCAGAACGTGCGCGTGCTGACCTGCGGCCAGTGGCAACAGCGGCAGACGGGCCTCGACTTCAAGCGAGTCAACGGTGGCCTACTGGTGCAGGACCGCGATCTCGGCATGGTGAGTGACAGCCAGCTGCGTGTTGTCAGCAAGCGCCAGCCGAGCGAGCAGGAGCTGCGTGACGCGCTGTTCTGCTGGAAAGTGGCTAAGTTTGTCAAATCAAACGCCATTGTCTATGCACGTGACAATATGACCATCGGCATAGGCGCCGGTCAGATGAGCCGCGTGTATTCTGCTAAAATCGCCGCTATCAAAGCCGCCGATGAAGGTCTGGAAGTGACAGGTTCGTCGATGGCCTCTGACGCCTTCTTCCCGTTCCGTGACGGTATTGATGCCGCCGCCGCCGTTGGCATTACCTGCGTGATCCAGCCAGGCGGTTCGATTCGCGATGATGAAGTGATTGCGGCAGCAGATGAGCACGGCATTGCCATGATCTTCACCGGCATGCGTCACTTCCGCCATTAATTACGGAGTCCCAAATGAAAATTTTAGTGATTGGTAACGGTGGCCGTGAGCACGCGTTAGCCTGGAAAGCCGCTCAGTCTCCGCTGGCGGATCGTGTCTTTGTTGCTCCAGGCAATGCAGGCACCGCGCTGGAGCCTGCATTACAGAACGTGGCGATCGCCCCCACCGATATTCAGGGGCTGCTGAACTTTGCCCTGAATGAAAAAATCGACCTGACGATTGTTGGCCCGGAAGCGCCGCTGGTTATCGGCGTAGTGGACGCATTCCGCAGCGCCGGGCTGAAGATCTTCGGCCCAACCCAGGCAGCCGCGCAACTGGAAGGGTCTAAAGCCTTTACCAAAGACTTCCTCGCCCGTCATCAGATCCCAACGGCTGAATATCAGAATTTCACCGAGGTTGAGCCGGCTCTTGCCTACGTTCGTGAGAAAGGCGCACCGATTGTGATTAAGGCCGATGGCCTGGCCGCCGGTAAAGGGGTGATCGTCGCCATGACGCAGCAGGAAGCGGAAGACGCCATCGAGGATATGCTGGCAGGTAACGCCTTCGGCGATGCGGGCCACCGCATCGTGGTGGAAGAGTTCCTTGACGGCGAAGAGGCCAGCTTTATTGTCATGGTGGATGGCGAAAACGTGCTGCCAATGGCCACCAGCCAGGATCATAAGCGCGTGGGCGATGGCGATACCGGCCCGAACACCGGCGGGATGGGAGCCTACTCCCCGGCACCGGTGGTCACTGACGAAATCCATCAGCGGGTCATGGACGAAGTCATCTGGCCAACCGTGCGCGGTATGGCTGACGAAGGCAATGTCTATACCGGGTTCCTGTACGCCGGTTTGATGATCGATAAACGCGGTCAGCCAAAGGTGATCGAATTTAACTGCCGCTTCGGCGATCCGGAAACCCAGCCGATCATGCTGCGTCTGCAGTCCGATCTGGTCGATCTCTGTCTGGCCGCCGTAGACGGCAAATTGGATCAGAAAGACTCCGTCTGGGATCCGCGTCCTGCACTGGGCGTGGTACTGGCAGCCGGTGGCTATCCGGGAGACTACGTTAACGGCGAACAGATCCACGGCCTGCCTGTAGAAGAAGTGGCAGACGGGAAAGTGTTTCACGCGGGCACCGCGCTTGAGGGCGATCGGGTCGTGACCAACGGCGGCCGCGTGCTGTGCGTCACGGCGCTGGGTGAAAACGTTGCCGCAGCACAGCAGCGCGCTTACCAGCTGACCAAGCCGATTTCATGGAATGGCAGCTTCTGCCGCTCCGATATCGGCTATCGCGCCATTAATCGTCAGTAGCAGTACGGGCGAGCCCGTGTTGTTGCATTAAAGGGGCTGGCACAGGGGCGATCTTCGATCGCCCTTTTTTACGCTCAAAAATCATCTTCTTTTGGCGCGCTTTGGCACAGGCTGGTAGCGCTGATCGTCAGCAGCTCCGTGCCGGCGGGTGCCTCCAGCCACGCGATGTCAGGTAGGCCAGGTACGTCGCGCTGCTGGCGGGCGATATGCCCCAGCTCTGTGCTTTCCAGTTCGGGCCGCACCCGCACCCCCTGGCAATTGATAACTGAACCATCCGGCTGCCATGTGCCCTGTTTGAGTAAAACGCGCCCCGACAGCAGGTCATCGCTTATTTGCAGCATACGCTGACCATCAAACTGATACAGCGCAACCGCATCAGCCGAGAGCGCTTCGCGCTTTCCAGCAAGCTGGCGCTGCATAAAGCTGACATGACCCTCACGATCGAAACGTAGCGTCACATTATCAGGCTGACCTCCGCTCACATGACGCTCTATCGAGATCAGTTTCCCCTGTTGCCAGAGGTAGTCGCTGGTTTCCATCGCGGCACCGTTGAATGGCGTATAGGCGGTCATCAGGCGCACCTGCTGCTGCTGATTTTTACGCCAGATGCGCACGGCACCGCGATCGGCAAGATATCCGCTGGCAGTAAAGTCTGGGAGATCGGGATGCGAACCGCAGCCTGCTAACAGCATCAGCATGGCAAGGGGGATGTATCGGGTAAAAACGATTGGTTTCATCAGGATAGAAGTATCACAGCATCGTCGCCTCACGTCAGCGGCAGCCGTACCGGAGTCCATGGGAGCGAGGGTAAGAAAAATGAGCGAAACAAAGGGGGCAAAAGCGCCCCCTTGTTTAAACTTTTTTCACCGTCAGACGATTACTTAACAGCGTCTTTCAGAGCTTTACCAGATACGAATGCCGGCACGTTTGCAGCAGCAATTTTGATTTCTTTGCCAGTCTGTGGGTTGCGGCCAGTACGCTCAGCACGGTGATTAACTTTAAAAGTACCAAAACCAACCAGTTGTACAGCATCACCTTCTTTCAGAGACTCAGTAATCGCTGCCAGGGTGGATTCCAGTGCAGCTTTAGCCTGGGTCTTAGACAGGTCCGCTTTGTCCGCAATTACATCAATCAGTTGAGTCTTGTTCATAAGTTATCCTTACAGTGTAGTTATCGCTTGCTAAGCATCGAGTGCGAGGGAAAAACCAGATTCTGGCACTCTCCTGCATACACGCACCGATAGCAACATTTTTCAGCCCCACAAATGTAGACCAGACAGGGGGCGGATGTGAAGCCCAAAGGCGCTACAAATCAGACTTGAAGTCACGTTTTATCGTCTTACTGCTGAAAATTTATACCGATGTTACTTATCCCTGATTCTCGCAGGTCGGATCGCAGCCCCTTTATCAATTCTATATCACGCTCTTCACAGGCAGCGAGAAGCCGGAATATTTCCCATTGGATGTCCCATTCCTCTTCTACGGCGGGGTTGACCTTGAGCTCTTCTTCGGTCATTTCGCGACCGGCCTGGGTCATTTCCAGCATGGCAACGGTGGTGATCGACGCCTCACTAACGGCAATGGCGTGCGTCAAGGTTTCACCACTGAGGCGCGAGTGCAGCAGTTCGCTCAGCGCCACACAGGCATCAATCGCCGGGTAAACGCCGTACAGGTCGTAATCCTCTGCGGAGGGGATCGCCTCCTCCAGCTTCTCCAGCTGACTGTCGAAGTTCACCTTCGCATCTTTCACCACCAGCGTTTCCCACAGAAGGTCAAGAATACGGCGATACAGCTGGCCGTCGCCAAAACCCGTTTGCTGGCAAAATTCGCGATAATTGGGGGCCATACGTTCACACAGGCAGGCCATAAAAGTAACGTGCTGCCAGCTTTCGAGCTTTTCCAGCCGTAAATGAATCGGATTACGTAACATATCGGGATCTCAGAATGAATGCACTTGCCGCAGTGTACCTGAAAAGCCTCGAGGCAGCACGGTAGCTAACCGCGCAATAGCGGGTCAGAAGCCGGACGTCGTGAGGCGACCGCATCTGCCCAGCGCGTGGGTTCCGGCAAACGATAGCCAAGCAGGCATTTTTGCACCCAGTCCAGCGCCGTCGCCTGACTCACCCGGTGGCCTGGGGAGATAAACAGGGGATTGCAGCGTGCCTTGCTGCGCAATACCCATCCCAGCTGCCGATCCTTATCCATCAGAGGCTGACAGCTACCTGGAGCCGCATCGGGCGGCGTGAACTGACCACATAAGCGCTTCTTGGCCACGCCGATAGTCGGCACATCCACCAGCAGGCCGAAGTGGCTGGCAACGCCAAGACGGCGCGGGTGGGCGATACCATGACCATCCACCAGCAGCAGGTCAGGACGCTGCGCCAGCTGGCACCACGCGGTTTCAAGCGCGGGCATTTCGCGAAATGACAGAAACCCCGGGATATAGGGCATGGCGGTGGCAATACGCGCCACCTGATGTTCGATAAGTTGTAAGGAGGGGTACTCAAGGACGACCAGCGCGGCGCGCGTGACCTCGCCCCCCTGTTCGAACCCGACGTCGGCACCGCCGATAAAACGCGGCGGCATAATATCGAAATCATCCTGGGTCACAACCTCGGCGGCGCGCTGCCTCTGCTGGTCGCGTAATGCGGCAAGATCCATAGCGTCCCCTTAACTATTTTTATCCCAGGAGGCGTTACCCGAGATGGTAAGGACGTGAAAGCCTGTGCACCGCTTCAACAAATGCCCCCGCATGCTCTGGCGGCACATCCTGATGAATACCGTGGCCAAGGTTAAAGACATGCCCGTTGCCATGGCCATAGCCTTCAAGGATACCGGCGACCTCCTGCTCGATACGTGCAGGAGAAGCGTACAGCATGGACGGGTCCATATTGCCCTGCAATGCGACCCGGTCACCTACTCGACGGCGCGCGTCGGCGAGATCCGTGGTCCAGTCAAGCCCCAGCGCATCGCAGCCGGTGGCGGCCATTGCTTCCAGCCACTGCCCGCCGCCTTTGGTAAACAGCGTAACGGGCACACGGCGCCCATCGTTTTCACGCAGCAGGCCATCGACGATTTTATGCATGTAGTTAAGCGAGAATTCTAGGTAATCACGCCCGGTCAGCACGCCGCCCCAGGTATCAAAAATCATTACCGACTGTGCCCCGGCGCGGATTTGTGCGTTCAGGTAGAGCGTCACGCTGTCGGCCAGCTTATCCAGCATGAGATGCAGGGTTTGTGGTTCGGCGTACATCATCTTTTTCAGTTTGGTAAAGGCTTTGCTGCTGCCGCCTTCAACCATATAGGTTGCCAACGTCCACGGGCTGCCGGAGAAGCCGATCAGCGGCACTTCGCCGTTGAGGTTTTTACGGATGGTGCGCACCGCATTCATCACGTAGCCCAGCTCCTGCTCAGGATCGGGGATCGGCAGCTTTTCGACATCGGCACGGCAGGTGACAGGGGAGGAGAAGCGCGGGCCTTCACCCGTTTCGAAATAGAGCCCCAGCCCCATCGCATCGGGGATGGTCAGAATATCGGAGAACAGGATCGCCGCATCCAGCGCGTAGCGCCGTAGCGGTTGCAGCGTGACTTCACAGGCCAGTTCCGCATTTTTGCACAGCGACATAAAGTCACCGGCAACGGCGCGGGTGGCTTTGTATTCCGGCAGATAACGCCCGGCCTGGCGCATCATCCATACCGGTGTAACATCAACTGGCTGACGCAGCAGGGCGCGCAGATAACGATCGTTCTTCAGTTCACTCATCACAGGACTCTCTCTCCAATCAGGCCGGTAGTGTAACATTCATTGGAATTTGCGGTGGTTCAGCGCTTAAAAAAATGCCTGCCGTGTAACAGCCCATAGCCGTACCGTTACGCTGTTACATCGTGTTATCTGACCGCACACATTCGTCATTAAGAATGGAAAACCGACTAAAAAATCATGCATTTGTCTCTACTAACGTTCGCCGTTTTCCTCTTGCGCACGGCATAGCGCCACCGTATCTTCAATAAGGCGGCGTGCAACCGTACCGGCAGGCGGCAATAGCGGTAAGGCATCGTAGCGATACCAGCCGGCATCGATCAGCTCTTTCCGATCGATACTGATTTCGCCATCGTCATAGTCGGCCATAAACGCCACCATCAGCGACTGGGGAAAAGGCCAGGGCTGGGAGGTCACATAACGCAGGTTTTTAACTTTAATGCTGCTCTCCTCCATCACCTCGCGCGCCACGGTCTGCTCCAGGGTTTCACCCACTTCGACAAAGCCGGCGAGCACGGTATAGATCCCGTTACGATGGCGTGTGTGCTGCGCCAGCAGGATCTCCGCCCCCCGGCGAATCGCGACGATAATGCAGGGAGCAATTTGCGGATAGTAACGCTGGCGGCAGTGATGACATAAGCAGGCCCATTCCGTTCTGCTGTTGTGCATTTTATGCCCACAGTAGCCGCACCACTGGTGTGAGCGGAAAAACTCCGCCAGCTGGATACCGCGTCCGGCAAGGCGAAAAAGAGCGCTATCCCGATCGAGCAGCTGACGTAAAGATCCCATGTCATCAGGGCGCGATCCACGGATCAACCACACCGCTTCCCCCTGCCACTCGCCAATGCGCGATCCTGACGATCCCGCCAGTCCCAGCGAGGCGGCGTCACCATGCGGCAGCTCCCCTGCGGGCAACCAAATTTTATGTTCCTCGCTGACAACCCACCAGCCAGCGTCTATGCTTACGATTTCACGTTCCATAATTTGCTCATTATCCTCAGCTTAAAACTGGATTGAGGTCAGGGGTGAAAATAATATTCACGGAGTTATACATGCTTAACCAGTTAGACGTCCTCACCGCGCGCGTTGGCGGATGCAGTGACCTGGTAGACTTTTGTCTTCGTTCCCGCAGGCAGCTACTGGTTACGTATTATCAAATGGCTGGCATAAAGCCTAACAAGGAATCCTCCACCCCGCTTGATGAAAAAGCACTGGACGCCTTCTGCCAGAATCTGGTGGATTACCTTTCCAAAGGACATTTCACCCTGTATGAGCGCTTCATTCAGGAGCTGGAAGGGACTGAGCTGCTGGCAGCGGCGGCGCTGATTTATCCCTCTTTACAGGAAAATACCGCGCAGATTATGCAGCTGTACGATACGCATTTTGAGGCAGCCATCGACCATAATAGCGATCGCGGCTTTCAGCAGGCGCTCTCCGTGGTCGGTGAAGCCCTTGAGTCGCGCTTCACGCTTGAGGATAAATTTATTCAGCTGGCGCTAAAAAAAAATGCCGGGGTACAGCCCGCGGCTAACGATGCCTCCCTCGCCCGTCCGGCCTGAAGGATGAATTGACGGCGAATACCTTGTAGTTTTCAGAAAGCCCCTTTATGCTGAATGGGGTTAAGGTGAGCTTCCTTCACTTAATTTCAAGATTGAGGTTTCTGGCGTCGTAGCCAGGAAATCAGTCAATATCTTGTCGGAGTGCCCTTCGGGGCTGAGACCGTTAATTCGGGATCCGCGGAACCTGATCAGGTTAGTACCTGCGAAGGGAACAAGAGTAAATCAGTGTTGACGATGAAACATGCCGTTTTCGCATATCGTTTTCATTACTCCCGCCTCCAGGCAAGCCAATTTCCGCACCATTATCAGGAAGTTGCTATGTCTATCGTTGAAAAAAAAACCACCCGCCGTGAGCAACGCGCCCAGGCGCAGCAGTTTATCGACTCGTTGCAGGGCAGCGCTTTTCCCAATTCAAAACGTATTTGGCTGACCGGCTCACAGCCGGATATTCGCGTGCCGATGCGTGAAATCCAGCTTAGCCCTACCGTGACGGGCGGCAGCAAAGAGAACCCAACGCGGGTCGACAATGAGCCGGTGCCGGTCTATGACACCGCGGGCCCCTATGGTGACCCGGAGGCAATCATTGATGTTCATGCCGGGCTGGCCAAACTGCGCCATGACTGGATCGCTAATCGCGGCGATACGCAACAGATCGATGAACTTAGCTCGTCCTACACCCAGGAACGCCTGGCCGATGAAGGGCTGGACCATCTGCGTTTCGACAATCTGCCGCGTCCACGACGCGCGCGTGCCGGCCACTGCGTGACCCAAATGCACTATGCACGCCTTGGCGTGATCACGCCGGAAATGGAATTTATTGCCATCCGCGAGAATATGGGGCGCGAACGTATTCGCGGTGAGGTCCTGCTACAGCAGCATCCGGGTAACAGCTTTGGTGCCAGCCTGCCGCAAAACATCACTCCTGAATTTGTCCGCCAGGAAGTCGCCGCAGGGCGTGCCATTATTCCCGCCAATATCAACCACCCGGAATCAGAGCCGATGATTATTGGCCGTAATTTCCTGGTGAAAATTAATGCCAATATCGGTAACTCGGCGGTCAGTTCCTCTATCGAAGAGGAGGTTGAGAAGCTGGTCTGGTCGGCGCGCTGGGGTGCGGATACGGTAATGGACCTGTCTACCGGGCGTTACATTCATGAAACCCGCGAGTGGATACTGCGTAACAGCCCGGTTCCCATTGGTACGGTGCCAATCTATCAGGCGCTGGAAAAAGTCAACGGCGTGGCGGAAGACCTCAACTGGGAAATCTTCCGCGATACCCTGCTGGAACAGGCTGAACAGGGCGTCGACTACTTCACCATCCATGCCGGCGTGCTGCTGCGCTATGTGCCGATGACCGCTAAACGTCTGACCGGCATCGTGTCACGCGGCGGATCGATTATGGCGAAATGGTGCCTGTCACATCATCAGGAGAGTTTTCTCTATCTGCATTTCCGTGAAATCTGCGAAATCTGCGCCGCTTATGATGTCTCCCTGTCGCTCGGTGACGGCCTGCGCCCCGGCTCGATTCAGGATGCCAACGATGAGGCCCAGTTCGCCGAGCTGCGTACCTTGGGTGAACTGACCAAAATCGCCTGGGAATACGATGTGCAGGTGATGATTGAAGGCCCGGGCCATGTGCCGATGCAGATGATCCGCACCAACATGACCGAACAGCTGGAACACTGCCACGAAGCGCCTTTCTATACGCTCGGCCCGCTGACCACCGATATCGCCCCGGGTTACGATCACTTCACCTCCGGCATTGGGGCCGCGATGATTGGCTGGTTTGGCTGCGCCATGCTGTGCTACGTGACGCCTAAGGAACACCTTGGTCTGCCGAACAAAGAGGACGTCAAACAGGGGCTGATCACCTATAAAATCGCGGCGCACGCCGCCGACCTGGCTAAGGGTCATCCCGGCGCACAGATCCGCGATAACGCCATGTCAAAAGCGCGTTTTGAATTCCGTTGGGAAGATCAGTTTAACCTTGCGCTCGATCCGCATACCGCCCGCGCCTATCACGATGAAACCCTGCCACAGGAGTCCGGCAAAGTGGCGCACTTCTGTTCAATGTGCGGGCCGAAGTTCTGTTCCATGAAAATTACCCAGGAAGTGCGGGAATACGCGGCACGACAGGAAGCGGAAGCCAGGCCCGTCGAGATTGGCATGGCACAAATGTCGCATGAATTTCGTCACCGGGGAGGCGAGCTTTATCATCGCGCGGATAGCCTGATGACGGAGGAAAAAGAGTGAGCCGTGGCGCATTCCCAACCACCGCAGCGCGCCTGGGGCTTTATCCGGTCGTGGACAGCGTGGAATGGATAGCCCGCCTGCTGGACGCGGGCGTTCGCACCATTCAGCTGCGTATCAAGGACCGGACAGAGCAAGAGGTCGACGCACAGGTTGCCGAGGCGATAACCCTCGGCAAACGCTATCAGGCGCGGCTGTTTATCAACGACTACTGGCGGCTGGCCGTGAAGTATCAGGCATACGGCGTGCATCTGGGTCAGGGGGATCTCAACAGTGCCGATCTCGACGCTATCCACGCTGCCGGACTGCGTCTTGGGCTGTCGACCCATGATGACGCCGAGCTGGATCGTGCCCTGGCAGAGCGACCATCGTACGTCGCGCTGGGTCATGTATTTCCCACCCAGACCAAAGATATGCCCTCCGCTCCACAGGGGGTGGCGGCGCTGACGCGCTATGTGAAGCGGCTGCCGGGCATCTCTACCGTAGCAATTGGCGGCATCAGCCTGGAGCGTGCGCCTGCGGTTATGGCTAGCGGCGTGGGCAGTATTGCCGTGGTGAGCGCCATCACGCAAGCGCGCGACTGGCAGGCGGCAACGCGTCAACTGCTGGCGCTGGCTGAAGCGTCACGTCCGTCCAGGGTTTAGCCGCGCTCAGTGCGTAAGCACAGGCGATCTCTGGAAGATATGGCACAGATAAATGTCATTTCAGGTAACGCATAAAATAAGTCGTGAAGGTCACGCACAGCCCTGTCGTCACGCGCTTTTCATTCTGCATAAGGCTTATAGAGTGGGTCTGCCGGTGGCAATAACGCCGCCGGCCAGGGTCAGTCATTTTCCTTTAGGCTTGCCCTGCCCTCCTCCCTTTCCTGATGCTGCGACCGCTCCACCAGCGATGAGCAGGAGAGCACGGCTTTCTTCAACGCTGTACCCAGGATCGCCAGCGCGCGCTCCGTTTTGTCGGTAAACGCATGGGCGTAGCTGAGCCGCAGGCAGTTGCGGTATTTTCCCGCAGCCGAGAACAGTGACCCCACGGCGATCTGTATGCCGGACCGGCGCAGGTTCTCATTGAGTCGGTAAGCATCAAAGGGTTCCGGCAGCTCCACCCAAATAAGAAATCCCCCCTGTGGGCGCGTCACGCAGATACCACAGGGAAAATGATGCCGCACCCGGCAGGTGAATGTTTCCAGATTACGCTGGTAGTAATGACGCATACGCCGCAGATGAGGCTGATAATGCCCCTGACGAATAAAGGCGGCGACCGCCATCTGGGTCTGGGTCGCCGTGGAACCCGTACTGATATATTTCATATGCAGCACCCGGTCAAAATAACGTCCTGGCGCAACCCAACCCACGCGTAACCCTGGCGCCAGGGTTTTGGAGAATGAACTGCATAGCAGCACGCGGCCATCAATATCCAGCGACTTGATGGTGATCGGACGTGGGTAGTCAAAAGCCAGCTCGCCGTAGACATCATCTTCAATAATAGCGGCGTCGAAGCGCTGGGCCAGCGTCAGCAAAGCCTGTTTGCGCGCCGCGGGCATGATAAACCCCAGCGGATTGTTACAGTTGGGCACGACCACGACCGCCTTAATGGGCCACTGTTCGAAGGCCAGTTCAAGCGCCTCCAGGCTGATACCGCTCTGCGGATCCGTTGGAATTTCAATGACGCGGATACCAAAGCCGCGCAGGATTTGCATCGTACCGTGGAAAGCGGGTGATTCAACGGCAATAATATCCCCCGGCTGGCACGTTGCCCGAATCGAAACCGACAGCGCTTCATGGCAGCCGGTGGTGACAACAATATCGTCTGCGGTCGTTCGGCAACCGCTATCGATCATCAGCCGGGCAATCTGTTCACGCAGTTCTGGTACGCCATACAGATTGTCATAATTCAGCAGGCGTGGGTCCTGCTGGTGCGCAAGCCTGCCGATAATTTTCCATAGCGGCTTCAGCGTTGAAGCATCGATATTTGGCGTACCGCTGCCCAACGGCAGCACATCGGCATCCAGCCGGGCAGTCAGCAGATCCATCACCGCATCCCATTGAGTGATTTCAACCGGACGCTGTACCGGGCGCGTAATGGGAGGCAATGGCGGCGTGACGCCCTGCCGTGCAACAAAGTAGCCCGAACGCGGCTGCGCAGCAATCAGCTGTTTTTCCTCCAGCAGGGAGTACGCCTGCTGCACGGTACTGATGCTGACACCATGCTCGGCACTCAACGATCTTACCGAAGGCAGCCGCTCGCCAGCCTGATATAACCCCTGTTCAATACGTTGTGCCAGCAGGGTCGCCAGCCGTTGATAGCGCGTCATCGTATCCAGCTCCACTCTCAGTAAGGCGATAAACCAGTACAGATTGCTGTAAATATCAGCATTCAGAGCCAGTATCTTGCAATCTGTATGTCAATAAAAGCGGATATTTGCATCTGTATTAAAAATAGTCCTGACGACACAATGATGCTTATAGTAGAGGTGTTCGGGAGGTCACGATGGAGTTTGAACAGAACAGAGCGGCAAAACCAGTTAGCTGGATGTTAATCAGAACCTTTTTTATCGTCCCTTATCGGCGCTGGCAGGCGCGACGTCTTCGCGCCTGCACCCGTAAAGTTTTATCAAGGCTGAACGATTCGCAGCTGAAGGATATCGGACTGACCGGCGAAGATGTACGGCGTCTATAGGTGATGTGGCTTGGGCGCTGCAGTCTGCGCCCCGGGCAACGGAGCGGTTCTCCCTCCGTTGCTTTTTTTTATCAGTTACCGCGATAGGTCGAATAGCCATACTGACTGAGCAACAGCGGAATGTGATAATGCTCACCGCTCTTCTCCACCTGGAAGATCACCGGGATCTCGGGGAAGAACGTTGGCTGCTGTTGTTGCTTAAAGTAATCGCCGGTTTTAAACACCACCTTGTAATGACCGGTAGCCATACTCTGACCCGCCGGATACAGCTCGGCAATGCGTCCGTTTTTGTCAGTAATGCCCGAAGCCAGTTTTACCCAGCCCTGCTTCTGTTGCTGCTCCAGTTCAACGGCAACCCCGGCAGTGGGTACGCCGGTTTGCAGATTAAGCACGTGCACGCTGAGCGGATTTTTTGCTGCCTCAGTGCTGGCTGCCAGCACCGGTAAACTACAGCCAAGCAGGCCGACCATGGCCAGCGCCTTAATGATTTTCATAGGAATTTCCTTATTGTTGATTTGCACAACAAAGATAGCAGGTATTCGCGATAAGCATGCCGAGGAAAAAAATATAGCAAGAATTGTAAATGCCGGGTTACAGAAACACCCGTAAGGATATAAAACAGGTTACGGCACTGACCGAAAGAACCCGTGACGGACGCGAACAGCACCGGAGGACGGTTCACCTCATCTTTTACTGATATTCAACGCTGACGGGCAGGGAGACTTGCCAACGTGGAGGGAGCTCTCCTTTCAGGCGCAGTTCGCCACTTCCCGCCACCATCTGTGCGCCGTACACGCCGTCGATCTGACGAAAATCCGCATTGGCAAACTGACTCAGTGCGGTGGTACCGCTGACCGATGCGCCCTGAAGCCATACCGGGCCTTCACCTGCAAACATCTTCGACAGTAACCTTTCCGTCTGTTCCGGGTCAGCTACCCATGCCTGCTCCGGCAGCCCATTCCCATTCACATCGTCGTACAAACCGGCAACCAGCGCCTGCCCATCAGCCGTCCTGCGCAGCAGCGCCGCTGCCGTCATGTGGAAACTGAAGGTGCCTGCCTGCAAATTTTCATCCCCCATCACGGGCAACGTGACCTGCGACACCCCCGGCTCTTTCCAGGTCAGAGAAAATCCTTCCGCACCCCGTCCGAATATCACCCGTGGCGCTAAACCTTCCCGCCCTGCTGGCGTGGTCAACGTGGTCTTACCCAGTAATATTTTTAGCGCAGGAACCGCGACCTTAATGAGCCGTTCATTACCCCGGGAAACGGGTGACGCCGCATCCAGATTTCCCGCGCCTTCGCCTAACTGCCATTGCCAGGGGTTGCGGGTGCTGGTCACTACACCGCCCATATTCAGCTCACCGCTGAAATCCTGCCCTGGCGTATTCCAGGCCAGCCCCTCGATCGGCAACAGACTGGCTGCCAGTAACATACACGTGAGTTTCTTCATCCAGTTTATTTCCCTGTTCCGCTGTTAGTGCACCGTTACCGTCACATTTAGCCCGGCGTGCCAACGCGCGGGGGTACCGTCTTCCGACAAACGCAGCTCTAAGCCGGATATGGCCGAGGCGTATGCGGCGGCCAGATCCCTTACCCGCCCATCAGCTAAGACGCTCTGACTGATAACCTGACCACGACTGACGGCGTTCATACCGTGACCAAACCCACCGTTCATCAGTAGCAGGGAGAGGAGGCGATTTATGATCCCCTGAGGTAAAGTCTCCGCCTGAACCGCCGTCACGCTTTCTCCGCTGACCAGTGACATACCGGCAGGAAGCATGACGCCCTCCTCCTGATAACCTGTACTTACCGCCATTCCCTGGTTAAGGGTGAAAAAGAGCTGCCCCACCGGCTTACCGCTGTCAGGGTCGTGCACGGGAACAGCAGCACGAAATCGTTGCGAGGTTGTGCTATTGCCTTCGACGATCGCCAGAGACGCACCACCGCTGCTGAAGGTAATAAACGGCGTTAACCCAGGCCCGCCGCGCTCCACCACCTCATGCAGGTGACCTTCCAAGAATGGCAGCGGGCCTTTGTTGTGAAGGTCAAAAACCAGCTGTCCGTTCTCATGACGGGCATCGGCAGTGTCCACAGCCCAGCTCTGGTCGGGTGAGGCCACCTGCCACGTCCATTTGGGGGCCTCGTCAGTCACGAAGCCCTGAAACTGAATTTCACCACCGTCGAGAATTTCTGCCTGAGACAGTACTGAATAACACAGGGTCAGAATGGATAGGGCAGAAATAAGATATTTTCTATTACTCATTATATCCTCTCGAATTATTTCTCTTATAAAAACAAAAAACTAGAAATACACAACGACAGTCCGATACATAAATAAATTAAGCCCGGATACGAGATGTTCTGACAAATCCATTGCGATGGAGATATGCTCAGGCATCGGGATAACGGGCTTATATATATGGATTATCTTCCCACGGACAAATAATCCGTCCCTGACCGGAGAAGACTTTTTTTCACAAAGTTGATTAACCTATAAAGGGATCACATGCAAGTCACAATAACGGGCAGTGAGGCTTTCCATTTAAGTGGAGCATCAGCTGATACCGGGGAGTTCAGAGCAATCTTGATTTCCTTACCCGCTTCAATGCCGGAAGCATAGTAGGCACTAAAGGTGGCTGCACCGCTACTGAAAGATATAGATCTGGTACCTTCAATGACAGTAGAATTTTGTGAATCAAAATTATTTGCGATATTAGTCAATATCGCCTTAGCAAGCATCTCGGGCTGCTTTGATACTGAATCCAATGATTTTGGCAAACCTCCGAAGAACGCTCCACCGCTCTCGTCGGCGTACAGATTGAATTGGCTGCAGTTCTTTACATCGACTCTTTTCACAGAGACAACGGCTGCAGCAGAGAAAGGTACTTTCATGGTACCGATTTCAGCGCTATCCCCCCCCTTAACGGCCAAAGTCAGTGTGGTCACCCCCCCTGTAAAGGTCTCTATATCAACGGCATTATCAAAGCCAATTTGTGGGGTGATCCCTGGCTGGCCTCTAAATGCCGTATTTTCCTTAGTGCGAATACCGAGTACCGGGATGGCTGTTCTAACGTTAACGTTAACCGTCTTCTGGCCTTTCTGAATGTCCGCATCCAGTCCGGTTAGCGCATCACCTACCTTCACTTCCCACGGAGTCACCTTCTCAACCGGATTCAGCGAACCACCCAGATCAAAATCACCGCCTGAACCACTTACAGTCCATGCCATAGCAGAACCGGAGGCCGCAGCCAGTGCCAATACGATTAGTGTCTTTTTCATTACGCCTATTCCTTTTTCAAGCCATAATAGTTTAATTTTTCGTAGTAAGTCCTTCCTGACTTATCGTAACGTCATCCCCTGCGGTTTTATTTCATATCTACCCTCTGTTATTAAAAATATAAAAAGTGTCTTTGCGTAACAGCCGACAAAAAGGCGAGAAGCGTTTTAACTAATAATGATTCATTATACTCCCTTGCGCATTCTCTTTTTATTCATAAAAAAGAGAATGCGCCGCTACCACGTAATAAATAAAGCAAGTCAGAAAACCGTATATATTATCAAACTGTGCGCCGGTGAAGTGATGCCGGATTCTTATATAGAACTGACCGCCAGAATATAAATTGCTATTATTTTAACAGACGAAAAATTCCTTTTTCCCATTATCTTCTTATCCAGGAAACGATTAAATATAGGTCACGGTAATCGGCAGCGAGGCTTTCCAATGAGTGGTTTCCGACAAGAGGGAGTTCAGCTTGAACTGGATTTTTGAACCGCTTGTGATGCCGGACGCATAATAGGCACTATGCTCAACGTCGCTCAACTTGAATTCGGCAGCACCAGAAGACTCTATGGTCGCATCCGAAGCATAAAAGTTATCGCTAACCCCAGGTATCAAGGTTTCCGCCATGCTCACACTCTGCTCACGAGGAAACAGACCTGTCGCTTTTTTTGGCAAACCACCAAAAAAACCCTGCCCGCTTGAAGCGCTAAACAGCACCTTACTCTTTTCGCCGGAGGTCTCAGATTTCTCATACCCTACCCCTATCATGGTCAGAGGGGCTGTAATAGTACCGATTTCACTGCCATCCATTGCTTTCACGGCGAGAGTCAGTGTGCCAACCCCATCATTCATCTTATCGATATTGACGGCATCCTTAAAGTCGATTTGTGGACTCAACCCTAAGCGACCTGTAAATAAGTTTTTGTCTTTAGTACGAATTCCGAGGATCGGGACAGCACTTTCAACCTCTATTTCAGTCACCTTCTGATCATTCTGAACGTCACCTATCAGGTCAGATACACCTGAACCTGTCATCACTTCCCATGGCGTTATCTTCACAACAGGACTAAGCGTGCCGCTTAGTTCAATAAGACCACCGGCACCGCTCGCGGTCCATGTCCCCGCGGTGGCAGAACCGGAGGCTGCCGTTGCTATCAGTGCTAATGTAATTAGTGTCTTTTTCATTACGAATATTCCTTTTAAAAGATATATAGTCTTATTCTGGTAAGTCCCGCCGGATTTACCGCAAAGCCATCCCCTACAGCTTTACCTCATATCTGCATGCGCTTATTCATAGTATTAAAAATGACTTTGCGTTATACCCGGTAAATAACGGTGAGTCCTTTCACCTCAGGATATTTTATCCCACTGACGCTGTTTAAGAGGCCCTTTCGCCCTCCACCTGCATCGCTACCTGAAGATGCCCACGATAATTCGCCGGGACCTCCAGCTCTGCCGGAGTGTCAGTCCGCAGCTCCACGCTCTTTAGCACCGGCGGCAGCGCTATCAGCACATCCACTCCCCGCTGCGTGACGCTAACGGGGACTTTTTGCCCATCAACCATGAGCGATGTCTTCAGCGTGATCCGCGCCTCCTTTCCGTCTCCCGGCAGTCTCTGCTTCACGGTCAACCATGCCGCTCCAGCGGACGCTGGTCGACTTTCAGCATTACGAACGATCAGGCTATCCGGTAGTCCGTCTGCTGATTCGGCACGAAACAGCACTGGCTCCGGCAGCGTGCGCGTCACCTTGACCACACTGTTGTCCTGAATCTGGCCATTCAGCACGCCCAGATACATCAACTTTTCTTTGTCGTGGGCAGCCAGCGCCGGTAACGAGGCTGTACTCATCCCCACCAGCAGCATCAGCATCGGCCGGGTTATCCTGGCGTTCATTTATCTACTCCTCAGGCCTCGGCCGACTTTTCTTCCACCTGCCCACTCTTTTTTACCGGCTGTGTCTGGTTAATTGTCCAGGACTGCAGCTCGCCGTAATCATTCAGTGAACTCACCTTCACCACGTTCCTGTTTACCACCACCTCGTCCTGCGGCATAAACATCAACAGCTTCTGTGCCGTATCGGCACTGACATCCAGCTTGTTACCTGCCGCATCCTGCACGCTGCCGATGGCGTAGATGTATGCCGTGGTATTCACCAGCACAGTTTTACCGTCTGGACGATGCTGCAAGCTGATACCCTCTTCCGCCCCCTTACGGCCTTCCAGCAGGGCTTTCGGGCGATAAAAGAGTTTCATCTTGGTGCGCAGCGCAATGGCAATCCCGCTCCCTTCCAAAGCGGGTGGGATATCCTGTAGGTTCAGCCAGTACACAGATTCCTTATCCTTCGGCAGATGGTCTGACGCCATGATGATACGCAGCGCCTGTTGACCGTTTGCTTTCACCTTAAAAAACGAGGGCGTCGCCACAAACGTTGGGCGTGTATCCTTCTCCACGATATTCTCTACCCACGCCTGCCCACCGAACGTTCGCTCCTTGTCGTTGTTCATGACCGTAACAGACAGAGAATCTTTATCTCCGCGGAAGATATACCGCGTCTGGTCCGTTGTCAGGGATGCCAGCGCACTCTGGGCAAACATTGCCAGGGTCAACGTTAATCCCAACGCTTTCATCCGCTTATGACCTAAAAGCTGTTTTACTGCGCCACGCTTATTCACACATCATCTCCTGTAACTTTTCGGTCTCTTGCAGCTTCGCTGCCGCTATCCGGCACTGCCCTAGCGTGATATCGCCGAGCACGTCAACCGCGTTAATCATCAGTACACCGTTATTGGCGACAAAACCCAGCGGCGTATTTTTACCGTCACGCGCCCAGGTCCCGCCCGCGACGAACTCCCCGTTCTTCTGTTTCACCTGTAGCAGGTAACGACGCACCTTCAGCGCTTCAAAAGGCATCCAAACCACCGCCCTCTCTGAGGGCACCACCTTCCGGCTGGTTGAAGTCAACTCCGTATTCAACGGCAGAGTTCCCGCATCAACGGTCACCGTGTTCCAGTCATAGCTGTTGAGCGCAACCACCAGGTTGCCGCCGCTATCCGTTTCACCGTAAGCAGAAGTCACCTTCACGCCCGGCGTGTCCTTCACGCTGACTAGCGCCACCGTGTCGCCCGTGGTACGACTGAGCACAATGCCGCCTGCCGCTGGCATTCCCAGCACAGAACCACTGGCTGACATTGACCCGCCGGTCCCCCCCGACGTGGATTGATTCAGCGCCCCGCTCACCCAGGCCCGCTCGCCCGCATACGAAGCATTCAGATAACTGCTAACCCCGCCGTCACTGTCGCGGCCGCCCCCCGCGCCGTAGCTGAGTCGATCGCTCAACGATCCTGAAACGCCGCTACTGAGGCCCGTTCCGCCCCCACGACTGCTGCTTATTGACGTACTGCTACTGTATTTCCGCTCCAACAGCGTAAATGGCACCGAAACCGAAGCGGAAAGCGCCCAGTTGTTCACTCCCTGTGAGTTTCTGGAGCTTGATGCGCCGATGTTCAGGTTGACAGTTTTCATTTGCGTACTGAGCGCACCGGTCACGCCCCTTTCCCCGCCCTTATCCCCCGCATTGCTGCAATGACCGCCTGGCGAGTAATAGCTTCTTTGCCAACCTGATATCGACAGGCTCAATAACCTACCTATCGGCTGACTGATGCCTCCGTTCCACTCATCCTTGATGCGGCGGCCCTTATTTTCTTTCTGCAACAGGTCCGTTGGGCTATTCGACAGATCGAAAGAAGACATTGACTCAAAGTTTTCACCTTGCCTGGACCAGCTCAGCCGCAGCCCGGTATTCGTCGCCTCCAGCTATTTTGTCCAGGCCAACTGGACTTTATTGCCACGGCGACTGGGCTGCGTTTGATATTTAGCCGCCATGGATGCCCCTTCAGCAGAAAGCGCTCCGAAAGATCCCAGTCCGACCACCGCACCGGCACTTCCCCCCTGCCAATCCTGATTGAACACGCCACCAGCCTGTAGCGTCAGACCGTTAAAACCATAACCGTAAGATGCGGCAAGCACCCCGCCGGCCATATCACTGTCATCGTCCGGTAATCCGGCAGCAATAGAGAATTCGTGTTGTCCTGGGCTAAGCTGCCCACCGATCACCGAGAGGGGGAATACCTGGGTCTGTTCGCCGCCATTATCACCTGTCACCTTCATGGTGACGTCCCCACTGTTATATAACGCCACATTCGCGATGGTGAACGGCCCCGCCGGCACCACTTCCGAGTACAGCGTGCGCCCGTTTTGGGTCAGAGTAACCCGTGATGGTCCGTTGGCAATTCCTGAGAACAGCGGGGTGTACCCGAGATTACCGGGCTTCATGCTGTTGTTGCGCGACAGGGAAACACCATAGGTCCCTGTGCTACCCAGCAAGCTATTACCGGTTTGCGTCTTGCCCACCGCCAGGTCTGCACTGAGCGTTCGGATGGCCCTGGTGGCGGTGAACATATCCACAGATGTCCTGCTATCACCACCCTGACTGCCGCTGGCTGTGGCAGCGGAATTGACGACCCATCGCCCAACATTGGCCTTCAGGTCTGCCGAGCCGAATGCCGAGGTATTATTTCGCCCGGTGTTGGCGTTGGCGTTGTAATTCACCCGAAAAGCTGAAGACCCGTAGTCCCACTCCACGCTCTCCGGCTTTTTCGATAGCCCTTTCTGCGGAATAGCCAGCGACAGACTTTGGGTGGCAATATCAAAGTCCACCTTTACCGAAGCGGCTTTCGACAAGACATAGCACTGTCGACCGGTATCATATTCCTCGCGAAAGAAATCCCGACTGATGTATATGCCGGATTTATTGAGCCAACTTTCCGTCAGGCACAGCGCTTCAGCATCCTGGGCCGTGACGTCCAGGATCTGTTTTCCCGCATCCTTATCGTTTACCGAAATATCGACCAGATAACGCCCCGGTACATAATTCCCGTTTAGCGCCGCCCACATTTCTGCATTCATTCCGGCGCCACCCTGAATAAAGGACATGTCCAGCTTATCCCCTGCGTGGGCCGCACCGGTTCCCATTGCCACAGCAAGAGACAGGCCCGCTCGACAGAAAGCTTTCTTGAAATGCCTATCCTTGTTTGCGTTACAAACCATCCCTGAATCCCTTATTGATATATCACGACAAAGGAAAGAGCGCCGCTGTACTCTCCGGCCTTAACCCCACTCGGAATAACGGGTTGTGCCCGGAAAGAGAATTGTCCCTTTGCGGCAAAATCCACCGGATAGTTAACGTGGCTGTTTGCCTCCGTTAGCCGCCCGCGGAAATCAGCCTGAGCGTCGAGAGCCTTAACCGCTACACGGATCCCGTCCCCGGCCCCACGGGTAACCACGCCTCCGGCGTCTAACTGCCCCGGGTTACCAAATTCCAAAGAGGCAACCTGTCCAACCTGGAAGGCCGAGCAGCCCTGTACGGTGGCTCCTGACTCATACAGACGCAGGATGAAATCTCGTGGTGGCACGGCAGCAGCCGTGGATTTGCGGTAAGTGTCAAACGTCAGGCGGCTGCCGCCGTCGCCTACGGCTTCGACGACCACATGACAGGCGGAAGACACAACGTCAGCGCTAAATAGCGTACGTTGTACCATTGGGCCAGGCGTAATAGCGCAGGCTTCACCCACGCTGGCCAGCAGCAAAATAAACTTGATGACTTTTTTCATATACCACCCTAAACATCTGAATATAACTTCCGGTGATTAGCGTCGCCTGGGAGATAATGCAAAGCGTAGGGCGTCACTTCGGCGATAATAAAACCCCCGATAGCAATACTGTATAATAGCCGCTCACCCCATGACATTACCCTTCACTTCTTACACTCTTGACTGCCACCCGACAATTAACTCATTAGCCCAAAAGTCATTTACCGTAAAATATTTTTATTGGGCACTATTAAGTGGTCAAAAAATCATTAACGCCTTGCCATTAATTAATCAACCAACTGATTTAGCTTAAAATACAGTAACCAAAGAAATATCTCGCCGTAATAAACAGATCTAAGATTCAAAAAACCATACCCAGAATAGACAGCGATTATTCACATCAGGAAAAACCAATACCGCAATACACCAAAGGTAAAACAACTGGGAAACAATGATAAATAAACCACTTTTATAAATCACAAGAATGCTACATGAACCCTCATAAAATAAAAAGACAGAAAAACTATTTAATGAAAAAAGCGCAAACTAAGATCAATAAGAAATTAAAAAATAAAAACATCGGAATGAAAAGATAAAAATGTCGAAAAACAATATTGAGCGACACACAAAGCTTGATAAAAAGGGTAATCAACACATACTGATGGGTGCCGAACAATAAATTATGGGTAAGCATGTTGAATATTATAAAGAAACTCTAAACATTAAAAAAAGACGATTCTTAAAAACATGTCAATGGCGCTATACTGGACTATTTATTGTGCCCCCAACGACGTCTTAGGTGCGTAAATGACACAGCTGATGAGTGATAAGGAATTTTTCGCGAAAACCTTCGCTAAGCGGGACCTTCCATCCTTCTGTATTGAGAACAGCATTTTCGAAGCGTGTGAATTTTCCCATTGTAACTTTTCTGCTACTCAGTTTTTGCACTGTAAATTCACCGAGTGCGGCTTTCGTCACTGTAATATGAGCCTGATGGAGATCTCCGCATCGCGCTTTCACCAGGTCAGTTTCCATGAATGTAAACTGAGTGGCGTAGACTGGACGCGCGCGTACTGGCCCACTTTCAACCTCGATCCCGGCCTGCATTTCAGCAAAAGTATTTTAACCGATGCCTCTTTTTTCGCTCTGAAGCTCCCCGGCGTGAAAATGGAGGAGTGCAAACTGCATGAAGTGGATTTCAGGGAGTGCGATCTTGCGGGTGCTGAGATAACGGGGTGTGATCTGTATGGCAGTCTTTTTAATCAGACTAACCTTAAAGCAGCTGATTTTTCCGGCTCCTGGGATTTTCGTATCGACGTGCTCAATAACACGGTAGAAAGCGCTAAATTTTCCCGTGAGGAAGCCGTGACCCTGTTAGAAAGCTTGGGTATTGAGCTGGTTGATTAACGTGGGATGGCATTACGGTGAATTGAATATCGAGGTGGGATTCGGTCGTGCGGCAAGAAAATTGGGATGAAAAAGTGATATCAGTGAAAAGTTGCCGATGTGAGAAATAAAAAAAACCCGGGTTCGGCAATAAACCGAACCCGGGCCTGATTAGCGCATTAACGCAGCTAAATATTACTCGTCGTCGCGACCACCGAGACCGGCATTCAGCAACTCAGCCAGGCTGGCAGAAGCTTCATCCGCGGTAACCTGCGGAACAACCGGCGCTTCACCCGCTGCTTTACGACGCATACGATCCTGATGATAAGCGTAACCGGTACCGGCTGGGATCAGACGGCCAACGATAACGTTCTCTTTCAGGCCGCGCAGTTCGTCGCGTTTGCCCGCAACGGCTGCTTCGGTCAGTACGCGCGTGGTTTCCTGGAACGAGGCCGCAGAGATAAACGACTCGGTTGCCAGAGAAGCCTTGGTGATACCCAGCAGGTCTCGTGCAAATGTTGCAGAGATTTTGCCGTTAGCTTCCAGCTCGCGGTTAGCGATCTTAACGCGTGAGAATTCTACCTGCTCACCGTCGAGGAAGTCAGTGCTTCCTGCGCTGGCGATAGTGGCTTTACGCAGCATCTGACGCACGATAACTTCGATGTGCTTATCGTTAATCTTAACGCCCTGCAGGCGGTAAACTTCCTGCACTTCGTTAGTGATATAACGCGTCACCGCATGCACGCCACGCAGACGCAGAATGTCATGTGGCGATTCTGGGCCATCGGAAACCACGTCACCGCGCTCTACGCGTTCACCTTCAAACACGTTCAGCTGACGCCATTTCGGGATCATCTCTTCGTAATGATCGCTACCGTCGATCGGCGTGATCACCAGGCGACGCTTCCCTTTGGTTTCTTTACCGAAGGAAATGATGCCGCTGATCTCAGCCAGGATTGCCGGCTCTTTCGGACGACGGGCTTCGAACAGGTCAGCAACACGTGGCAGACCACCGGTAATATCCTTGGTACCGCCTGATTCCTGAGGAACACGCGCCAGGGTATCACCCGAACTGATCTTGATGCCATCTTCCAGCTGGACAATCGCTTTACCCGGCAGGAAGTACTGAGCAGGCATATCGGAGCCTGGGATCATCACATCATTGCCGTTAGCATCAACGATTTTCAGCGCCGGACGCAGATCTTTACCACCGGCAGTACGTTCCGCACTGTCCAGGATCACCAGAGAGGACAGACCGGTCAGGTCATCCGTCTGGCGGGTAATGGTCTGGCCATCAATCATGTCGGTGAAGCGAATGAAACCGCTCACTTCGGTGATAACCGGCATGGTGTGCGGGTCCCAGTTTGCGACGGTTTCGCCCGCTGCAACCTGCTCGCCGTCACCTTTCGCCATGGTAGAACCGTAAGGAACTTTGTAGCTCTCTTTGGTACGACCAAATTCGTCGATCATTTTCAGTTCAACGTTACGCGAGGTGATCACCAGCTTGCCAGCGGAGTTGGTTACCGACTTGGCGTTGATCAGCTTCAGGGTACCTTTGTTCTTCACCTGAATGCTGGATTCAGCAGCCGCACGCGATGCCGCACCACCGATGTGGAAGGTACGCATCGTCAGCTGTGTACCCGGCTCACCGATGGACTGTGCTGCAATAACGCCGATAGCCTCACCCTTGTTGATGATGTGGCCACGCGCCAGGTCACGACCGTAGCAGTGCGCGCACACGCCGAAGTCAGTTTCGCAGCTAACTACGGAGCGGACTTTCAGGCTGTCAACAGAGTGCTCTTCCAACAGGTCACACTGCTGTTCGTGCAGCAGGGTGTTGCGTGGCAGCAGGATGTCAGCAGTGCCCGGCTTGAGAACGTCTTCTGCGGTCACACGACCCAGTACGCGCTCACGCAGCGGCTCTTTCACGTCGCCACCTTCGATAACAGGCGTCATCATGATGCCTTCGTGCGTACCACAGTCATCTTCGGTCACCACCAGGTCCTGCGCGACGTCAACCAGACGACGAGTCAGATAACCGGAGTTAGCCGTTTTCAGTGCGGTATCCGCCAGACCTTTACGCGCACCGTGCGTGGAGATGAAGTACTGGAGTACGTTCAGACCTTCACGGAAGTTCGCGGTGATTGGCGTTTCGATGATGGAGCCATCTGGCTTCGCCATCAGACCACGCATACCTGCCAGCTGACGGATCTGCGCAGCAGAACCACGCGCACCGGAGTCGGCCATCATAAAGATGCTGTTGAAGGAAACCTGACGCTCTTCCACGCCATCGCGGTTAATCACGACTTCGGTAGAGAGGTTTTCCATCATCGCTTTAGCAACGCGTTCGTTGGCCGCAGCCCAGATATCGATCACTTTGTTATAGCGCTCGCCAGCGGTCACCAGACCAGACTGGAACTGCTGCTGGATCTCGGCCACTTCCGCTTCCGCTTCGGTGATGATTTCCACTTTCTTCTCTGGGATCACCATGTCGTCGATACCAACAGACGCGCCCGAGCGTGCCGCATAGGCAAAGCCGGTGTACATGGTCTGGTCAGCAAAGATAACGGTCGGCTTCAGACCCAGGATGCGGTAACAGGTGTTCAGCATCTTGGAGATAGCTTTCTTACCCAGCGCCTGGTTGACGATAGAGTAAGGCAGACCTTTTGGCACGATCATCCACAGGATAGCGCGGCCAATGGTGGTGTCGATGATGCTGGTTTTGGCAACCCACTCATCCTGCTCGTTTTTCTCGTGTTCGGTGATACGCACCTTAACGCGAGCGTGCAGCGAAGCGAGGCCAGCGCGGTAAACTCGTTCAGCTTCTTTCGGCCCGGTCAGCACCATGCCTTCGCCTTTGGCGTTAACACAGTCACGGGTCATATAGTACAGACCCAGTACAACGTCCTGAGAAGGCACGATGATTGGCTCACCGTTCGCCGGAGACAGGATGTTGTTGGTAGACATCATCAGCGCACGTGCTTCCAGCTGGGCTTCCAGCGTCAGCGGTACGTGAACAGCCATCTGGTCACCATCGAAGTCGGCGTTGTATGCCGCACAAACCAGCGGATGCAGCTGGATCGCTTTACCTTCGATCAGTACCGGTTCAAACGCCTGGATACCCAAACGGTGCAGGGTTGGTGCACGGTTCAGCAGTACCGGGTGTTCGCGGATCACTTCATCCAGGATATCCCAGACGACGGATTCTTCGCGCTCAACCATTTTCTTGGCGGCTTTAATGGTGGTAGCAAGACCACGCAGCTCCAGCTTGCCGTAGATGAACGGTTTGAACAGCTCCAGCGCCATTTTCTTCGGCAGACCACACTGATGCAGACGCAGGTATGGACCTACGGTGATAACCGAACGACCTGAATAGTCGACACGTTTACCCAGCAGGTTCTGACGGAAACGACCCTGCTTACCTTTGATCATATCGGCCAAAGATTTCAGAGGACGCTTGTTAGAACCGGTGATCGCACGACCGCGACGGCCGTTGTCCAGCAGCGCATCGACCGCTTCCTGCAGCATACGTTTTTCGTTACGTACGATGATATCTGGCGCAGCCAGATCCAGCAGGCGTTTCAGACGGTTGTTACGGTTGATCACGCGACGATACAGATCGTTCAGATCTGAAGTAGCGAAACGACCGCCGTCCAGCGGCACCAGCGGACGCAGGTCCGGTGGCAGTACAGGCAGCACGGTCAGGATCATCCACTCTGGCTTATTACCAGACTGTACGAACGCTTCCAGCAGCTTGATACGCTTGGTCAGTTTTTTACGCTTGGTTTCGGAGTTCGTTTCGTTCAACTCTTCACGCAGAGTTTCACATTCTTGCTCCAGGTCCATGTTTTTCAACAGAGCCTGGATCGCTTCCGCACCCATTTTAGCGTCAAATTCATCACCAAACTCTTCTAGCGCGTCGAGATACTGCTCTTCAGTCAGGATCTGGCGCTTTTCAAGGTTGGTCATACCGCCTTCGATCACCACGTAAGACTCGAAGTAAAGTACACGTTCGATGTCACGCAGTGGCATATCCAGCAGCAAACCGATGCGCGAAGGCAGCGATTTCAGGAACCAGATGTGCGCAGTTGGCGAGGCCAGTTCAATGTGACCCATACGCTCACGGCGAACTTTGGTCTGCGTGACTTCAACGCCACACTTCTCACAGATCACACCGCGATGCTTCAGGCGCTTGTACTTACCGCACAGGCACTCATAGTCTTTTACCGGCCCGAAAATACGCGCACAGAAAAGGCCGTCACGTTCAGGTTTGAACGTACGGTAGTTAATGGTTTCCGGCTTTTTAACTTCACCAAAAGACCATGAACGGATCATATCTGGTGATGCCAGAGCGATCTTGATCGCATCAAACTCTTCTGTCTTAGTTTGCGCTTTCAGAAACTTAAGTAAGTCTTTCACGGATTAGCTCCCGTCGGAGTGAGACTTCTCAGAGACGCCCGGAGTGACCCGGGCGCCCTGTAACCAGTACAGCAGATGCGAGTAATTACTCGTCTTCCAGCTCGATGTTGATACCCAGCGAACGGATCTCTTTCAACAGTACGTTGAACGACTCCGGCATGCCCGGTTCCATCTGATGGTTACCGTCAACGATGTTTTTATACATCTTCGTACGGCCATTAACGTCATCAGATTTCACGGTTAACATTTCCTGCAGGGTATACGCGGCACCGTATGCTTCCAGTGCCCATACTTCCATCTCACCGAAACGCTGACCACCGAACTGCGCTTTACCACCCAGCGGCTGCTGGGTAACAAGGCTGTAGGAACCGGTAGAACGTGCATGCATTTTGTCATCAACCAAGTGGTTCAGTTTCAGCATATACATGTAGCCAACGGTAACCTGGCGCTCGAACTGCTCACCGGTACGACCATCGAACAGGGTGATCTGACCGGAAGAAGGCAGGCCGCCAAGCTGCAACAGCTCTTTGATTTCGCTCTCTTTCGCACCATCAAACACCGGAGTGGCGATCGGCATACCTTTTTTCAGGTTTTCTGCCAGACGCAGCACTTCGTCGTCGGTGAAGGTGTTCAGGTCAACTTTCTGGCGCACATCGGTACCCAGATCGTAAGCACGCTGAATAAACTCACGCAGCTTGGACACTTCTTCCTGCTTCTTAAGCATGGCGTTAATTTTTTCGCCGATGCCCTTCGCAGCCATACCCAAGTGAGTTTCGAGGATCTGACCGATGTTCATACGTGATGGTACGCCCAGCGGGTTCAGTACGATATCGACCGGCGTGCCGTTCTCATCGTAAGGCATATCTTCGATCGGGTTGATCTTGGAGATAACACCTTTGTTCCCGTGACGACCCGCCATTTTGTCACCAGGCTGAATCTGACGTTTCACCGCCAGGTACACTTTAACGATTTTCAGCACGCCAGGTGCCAGGTCATCGCCCTGGGTGATTTTGCGGCGCTTGGCGTCGAGTTTTTTCTCAAACTCGTGCTTCAGCTCGTCGTACTGCTCGGCCAGCTGTTCCAGCTGGTTTTGCTTATCTTCGTCGCTCAGGCCCAGTTCCAGCCAGCGCTCGCGTGGCAGCTTGTCCAGTTTTTCCGCTTCAATACCGCCAGCAACCAGCAGGTAGTTGATACGGCTGAACAGGCCAGCTTCGAGGATCTGCAATTCTTCAGACAGGTCTTTCTTCGCCTGCTTCAGCTGCATCTCTTCGATTTCCAGCGCGCGTTTGTCTTTTTCCACACCGTCACGGGTGAAGACCTGAACGTCGATAACGGTACCTGAAACGCCGTTCGGTACGCGCAGAGAAGAGTCTTTAACGTCAGACGCTTTCTCGCCGAAAATAGCACGCAGCAGTTTCTCTTCTGGCGTCAGTTGGGTTTCACCTTTCGGCGTCACCTTACCAACCAGAATGTCACCACCGGTCACTTCAGCACCGATGTACACGATACCGGACTCATCCAGTTTGGAGAGTGCAGCCTCACCCACGTTCGGGATATCAGCAGTGATCTCTTCCGGCCCCAGCTTGGTGTCACGCGACACGCAGGCCAGTTCCTGAATATGGATAGTGGTAAAGCGATCTTCCTGAACCACGCGCTCGGAGACTAGGATGGAGTCTTCGAAGTTGTAGCCGTTCCACGGCATGAACGCCACGCGCATGTTCTGACCCAGCGCCAGTTCGCCGAGATCCGTTGAAGGACCATCAGCCAGCACGTCACCACGTTCAATCGGTTCACCCAGGTTGACACACGGCATCTGGTTGATGCAGGTGTTCTGGTTAGAACGGGTGTATTTGGTCAGGTTATAAATGTCGATACCGGCTTCGCCAGGGTACATTTCGTCTTCGTTAACTTTAATAACGATACGCGATGCGTCCACGTACTGAACGGTACCGCCACGTTTCGCTACGGCAGTTACGCCGGAGTCGACCGCGACCGCGCGTTCCATACCGGTTCCTACCAGCGGCTTATCAGCACGCAGAGTAGGGACCGCCTGACGTTGCATGTTTGCACCCATCAATGCGCGGTTGGCGTCATCGTGCTCCAGGAACGGGATCAGTGACGCACCGACGGAAACCACCTGCTGGGTGGAAACGTCCATGTAGTCAACCTGATCGCGGCTGAACAGGCTCGATTCGCCTTTGCTACGGCAGGTCACCAAATCGTCTACGAAGTGACCTTCGTCATCGAGGTTGGTGTTGGCCTGAGCGATAACGTAGTTACCCTCTTCAATAGCAGAGAGGTAATGAATTTCGTCGGTCACCACGCCATCGCGTACGCGGCGGTATGGAGTTTCCAGGAAACCGTACTCATTGGTCTGTGCATAGACAGACAAGGAGTTGATTAGACCGATGTTTGGACCTTCCGGCGTTTCGATTGGACATACGCGACCGTAGTGAGTCGGGTGTACGTCTCGCACTTCGAAGCCTGCACGCTCACGCGTCAGACCGCCTGGACCCAATGCAGAGATACGACGTTTGTGCGTGATCTCAGACAACGGGTTGTTCTGGTCCATAAACTGTGACAGCTGGCTGGAACCGAAGAACTCTTTCACCGCCGCAGAAATTGGCTTGGCGTTGATCATATCCTGAGGCATCAGGGTATCCAGATCGCCCAGGGACAGACGCTCTTTCACCGCGCGCTCTACGCGCACCAGGCCAACACGGAACTGGTTCTCGGCCATTTCGCCAACGGAACGGATACGACGGTTGCCGAGGTGATCGATGTCATCCACTTCGCCAATACCGTTACGGATACCAATAAGCTTCTTCATCACCTGAATGATGTCGTCTTTGCTCAGGATACCGGAACCTTCGATCTCGTCACGCAGCAGAGAACGGTTGAACTTCATGCGGCCAACCGCAGACAGATCGTAGCGGTCTTCAGAGAAGAACAGGTTCTCAAACAGGTTTTCAGCCGCTTCACGCGTTGGTGGTTCACCAGGGCGCATCATGCGGTAGATTTCAACCAGTGCGCTCAGGCGATCGCTGGTTGGGTCGACGCGTACGGTTTCAGAGATGTACGGGCCGTGATCGAGGTCATTGGTGAACAGCGTTTCGATACGCTTGTGACCTGACTGGCTCAGCTTGGCCAGTAAATCTAACGACAGCTCCATGTTGGCAGCAATCAGCAGCTCACCGGTGCTCTCGTCGATGTAGTCTTTGGCAACAACTTTGCCCGCGATGTACTCAACCGGAACTTCGATATGAGCAACAGCGTCTTTTTCCAGCTGACGAATGTGGCGCGCGGTAATGCGGCGACCTTTTTCGACGTAAACGGTGCCGTTCGACTCAATGTCGAATGACGCAGTTTCACCACGCAGGCGCTCTGGAACCAGCTCCATCTGCAGCTTGTTGTCGCGAATTTGATAAATCACTTTTTCAAAGAACAGATCGAGGATTTGCTCAGTGGTATAGCTCAACGCGCGCAGAATGATGGTCGCAGGCAGTTTACGGCGACGGTCAATACGGACGAACAGGTTGTCTTTCGGGTCAAACTCGAAGTCCAACCATGAACCACGGTAAGGGATGATACGTGCGTTATACAGCACTTTACCCGATGAGTGGGTTTTACCCTTATCGCTGTCGAAGAACACACCAGGACTACGATGCAGCTGAGAAACGATAACGCGCTCTGTACCATTGATGACAAAAGTACCGTTATCGGTCATGAGTGGAATTTCACCCATGTACACTTCTTGTTCTTTGATGTCTTTAACGGTGCCTTCCGGCGCTTCGCGCTCGTAGATCACCAGGCGCAGTTTAACGCGCAGAGGAGCAGAAAACGTGACGCCACGGATCTGACACTCTTTAACATCAAATACAGGTTCGCCTAAACGGTAGCTGACGTACTGCAGCTCAGAATTACCGCTATAGCTTTGGATTGGGAATACGGAACGGAATGCAGCTTCCAGACCATATTGACCTTCCGGATCTTGCTCGATGAATTTCTGGAACGAGTCAAGCTGGATAGAAAGGAGATAAGGAATGTCCAGAACTTGTGGACGCTTTCCAAAATCCTTACGAATACGTTTTTTCTCGGTATAGGAGTAAACCATGGGGTTCCTCAGCTCGCTGAAAAGTAGAACCTTTCTGTCCGTCCAGCGGGGACAGTTCATGCAACGCTGTTTTGTATAGTGCGAAAGGGCAGACGCCTTTCGTAATACCTCTTTCTATCACGCTTAAATCATTTCATTGCCGTTGTCTGGGCAGGGAACCCATGCAGGAGGGCAGTATATTAAGTCGTCGATAGAGAAAGATATTAAGCTAATCAATGACTAAACAGTGTGAAATATCATTGACGCTGTAGAGCGCAAAAAGGCTGGTGACCAAAAAGTCACCAGCCATCAGCCTGGTAAAGACTACAACCAGGCTGCAACCTGAAAGGTTGGCTTATTTAACTTCAACTTCTGCGCCAGCTTCTTCCAGTACTTTCTTCAGTGCTTCTGCGTCGTCTTTGCTGATGCCTTCTTTCAGGGCAGCAGGTGCAGACTCAACCAGGTCTTTAGCTTCTTTCAGGCCCAGACCAGTTGCGCCACGTACTGCTTTGATCACGGCAACTTTGTTAGCGCCGATAGCTTTCAGTACCACGTCGAACTCGGTTTTTTCTTCTACAGCTTCAGCAGCAGCAGCAGGACCTGCGACAGCAGCAGCAGCAGACACGCCGAATTTCTCTTCCATAGCGGAGATCAGTTCAACGATTTCCATTACAGACAGAGCTGCAACGCCTTCAATGATTTGGTCTTTAGTGATTGACATTTCGTGTTCCTAAATTCAGAAAGTAATTTGTACGTAAGCAGATGAACGGAAAAGAAAGGCCGGCTGATTAAGCAGCGGTGGCTTCTTTCTGATCGCGTACAGCAGCCAGAGTGCGAACCAGTTTGCCGGCAGCGGCTTCTTTCATGGTTGCCATCAGGCGTGCGATTGCTTCATCGTAAGTAGGCAGAGTTGCCAGGCGGTCGATCTGAGCCGCACTGATCAGCTCGCCTTCAAAGGCTGCAGCTTTAACCTCAAATTTTGCATTCGCTTTCGCGAACTCTTTGAACAGACGAGCAGCAGCGCCCGGGTGTTCCATAGAGTATGCAATCAAGGTTGGACCGGTTAACGTGTCTTTCAGGCACTCAAACTGAGTACCTTCAACGACGCGGCGCAGCAGGGTGTTACGAACAACACGCATGTATACGCCAGCTTCACGACCTGCTTTACGCAGTTCGGTCATTTTATCTACGGTAACGCCACGAGAATCCGCAACTACCGCAGACAGCGCGCCTTTGGCTACTTCGCTGACTTCAGCAACAATCGCTTGTTTGTCTTGAAGATTTAAGGCCATTAGCTTGTGCTCCTGGATTTTTGGCCGGGGATGGATTTCCCCGGAACTCACTTCACCTGAACCCTGTTGCCAGAGACAGGCGCTAAAACACGGTGAGCAGAATCCAGCAAAGACTATAAAAATATTCTTTTGGTTCTGTCACCGTCTACGCAGGGAATTAAGTCTCTAATGACAGAAACACCTGCGGTCTTGGACGGAGGCCTGGATAAGGCCAGGCTCCAACCTAAAAATTCTTTCTAATCTGTCGTCTTTCAAGCTATCGCAGCCTGAGCCGCAATGCGAATGACTTGATTAGAGGCTCTGTATATTTACAGAACAACGGGCGTAAGATTCTAGGGGAAAAATACGCCCGCGTAAAGCACAGATTAAGCAGCAGAAGCGTTCAGGCCAGCCTGATCAACTGCAACACCTGCACCCATCGTGGTGGAGAGGCTAACTTTCTTGATGAAAACGCCTTTCGCCTGAGAAGGTTTCGCTTTTTTCAGCGCAACCAGCAGGGATTCCAGGTTTTCTTTCAGTTTATCTGTGTCGAAATCAACCTTACCGATAGTGGTATGGATGATACCGTTTTTGTCGTTGCGGTAACGGACCTGACCGGCTTTAGCATTTTTCACTGCTTCAGCAACGTTAGGGGTTACAGTACCGACTTTCGGGTTTGGCATCAGACCGCGTGGGCCGAGAACCTGACCCAGCTGGCCAACAACGCGCATTGCATCTGGAGATGCAATCACAACGTCGAAGTTCATTTCGCCTTTTTTGATCTGGTCAGCCAGATCTTCCATACCTACCAGCTCTGCGCCAGCTGCTTTAGCAGCTTCAGCGTTTGCGCCCTGGGCAAATACGGCAACGCGAACAGAACGGCCAGTACCGTGTGGCAGTACAGTTGCACCGCGTACGTTCTGGTCAGATTTACGTGCATCAATTCCGAGGTTTACCGCTACGTCAACGCTTTCTACGAACTTAGCAGTAGCCAGTTCCTTCAGCAGAGCAACAGCTTCGTTGATGTCATACTGTTTAGTTGAATCAACTTTGTCACGGATCACGCGCATGCGCTTGGTCAGCTTAGCCATTTCTTAGTCCTCTACTACCAGGCCCATGGAACGAGCAGTACCTTCAATTGAGCGAGTCATCGCTTCAATATCAGCACCAGTCATGTCCGCAGCTTTGGTTTCTGCGATTTCACGTACCTGAGCACGCGATACTTTACCTACTTTGTCTTTGTTCGGCTTGCCAGAACCAGACTTAATACCAGCCGCTTTCTTCAGCAGTACTGCTGCAGGAGGGGTTTTGGTAACGAAGGTGAAAGAACGGTCAGAGTAAACGGTGATGACGACGGGAGTCGGCAGACCTTTCTCAAGGGATTCTGTTTTGGCGTTGAACGCTTTACAGAATTCCATGATGTTAACGCCTTGCTGACCCAGAGCCGGACCTACCGGAGGACTCGGGTTTGCCATACCAGCTGCAACCTGCAACTTAACGTAGGCTTGTACTTTCTTAGCCATGATAATTCCTCTATTGGGTGATAACGCTCCTGGAGGAGCTCCCCGTGATTAATATTCACACGCCGTAACGGCGCATAAAAACAAAAGGCGCGAAATTGTAGTGCAATTTCGCGCCTCTCGCAACCACCAGATAACGGCAGTTGGTTATTTTTATGCAGCTAACCGTATAGCGGCCGGTCACATAAGGGTCGTTAGCCCTTTTCCACCTGACCGAAGTCCAACTCGACCGGCGTTGCGCGGCCAAAGATGGAGACAGATACTTTCAGGCGACTTTTCTCGTAGTCGACTTCCTCAACCACGCCGTTAAAGTCAGCAAACGGACCGTCGTTAACGCGAACCATTTCACCCGGCTCAAACAGAGTTTTCGGACGTGGTTTGTCCCCAACCTGCTGCAGACGGTTCATGATGGCATCAACTTCTTTGTCGCTGATCGGAGCCGGGCGGTCAGAAGTGCCACCGATAAAGCCCATGACACGCGGCACGCTACGCACAAGGTGCCAGCTGGCGTCGTTCATTACCATCTGGACCAGCACGTATCCGGGGAAGAACTTACGCTCGCTTTTACGGCGCTGGCCACCACGGATCTCAACCACTTCTTCGGTGGGAACCATGACGTCGCCAAACAGCTCTTCCATATTATGTAACTTGATATGCTCGCGCAGCGACTGCGCTACGCGGCCTTCAAAACCGGAAAACGCCTGAACGACGTACCAGCGCTTTTTTGGAGCTTCAGACATCTCAGAACCTCAGGCCAGTGATAAACGATACCAGGCGGACCAGAATACCATCCAGCCCCCACAAAATCAGTGACATCACGGCGGTTACCGCGGCAACGATTAGCGTGGTGTGCAACGTTTCCTGACGAGTAGGCCAGACGACCTTACGCACTTCGGTGCGTGCTTCACGGGCGAAAGCCAACGTTGCTTTACCTTTAACGGTCAGCAGAGCAAGGCCCGCGGCCGCAGCCATCAGAACCACGACGGCCAGTGCACGCAGCGGTAATGTTACATCACGATACCAGGAGTTACCGGCGATAGCGGCCACCAGAAGCACCACCACACCTACCCACTTCAATATTTCCAGGCCGCGCCCGTTTCCTTGAGCTTCTGTATTAGCACTCATAAACCAACCTGCCACAATAAATCAGAAACACGTTTGCCCCGTAAAACGAGGCACCGAACCGAATGATGCTGTTAGGCTTAACTCGGCATATCCTTTAATTTCAAGCCGTAGCTTGAAAACTATTGGCTTTACGCCGTGCTACAGAGCCTGCCTCAGCAATGATTATGGTTGCAAAAATCACTGATGAGTCAGGTTCTATGTTACAGCGTGCAAAAAGGGCATCAAATGATGCCCTTTTCGTGTGCATTGCGTCAAATATTATCAGCGATTAAGCGATAACTTTAGCAACAACACCCGCACCAACGGTACGACCACCTTCACGGATGGCGAAACGCAGGCCGTCATCCATCGCGATTGGGTGGATCAGGGTAACAACCATCTGAATGTTGTCACCTGGCATCACCATCTCAACGCCTTCTGGCAGTTCGATGGTACCGGTCACGTCAGTTGTACGGAAGTAGAACTGTGGACGGTAGCCTTTGAAGAACGGAGTATGACGGCCGCCTTCGTCTTTAGACAGAATATAAACTTCTGACTCGAACTTGGTGTGTGGCTTGATGGTGCCTGGCTTAGCCAGAACCTGACCACGCTGGATATCTTCGCGCTTAATACCGCGCAGCAGGATACCACAGTTCTCACCCGCACGGCCTTCGTCCAGCAGCTTACGGAACATTTCAACGCCGGTACAGGTTGATTTCACGGTATCTTTGATACCAACGATCTCAACTTCTTCACCCACTTTAACGATACCGCGCTCTACACGACCGGTAACAACGGTACCACGGCCAGAGATGGAGAATACGTCTTCGATTGGCAGCAGGAATGGCTTGTCAATCGCACGCTCTGGTTCCGGGATGTAGTTATCCAGGTGACCAGCCAGTTCAACGATCTTAGCTTCCCACTCTGCTTCACCTTCCAGCGCTTTCAGCGCAGAACCGTGAACGATTGGGGTGTCGTCGCCTGGGAAGTCGTACTGTGACAGCAGGTCACGTACTTCCATCTCAACCAGCTCCAGCAGCTCTTCATCATCAACCATGTCACACTTGTTCAGGAACACGATGATGTATGGAACGCCAACCTGGCGACCCAGCAGGATGTGCTCACGGGTCTGAGGCATTGGGCCGTCAGTCGCAGCAACAACCAGGATCGCGCCGTCCATCTGCGCAGCACCGGTGATCATGTTTTTCACATAGTCGGCGTGGCCCGGGCAGTCAACGTGCGCGTAGTGGCGAGCCGGGGTGTCATATTCAACGTGAGACGTGTTGATGGTGATACCACGTGCTTTTTCTTCTGGTGCGTTATCGATCTGGTCGAATGCACGAGCAGCGCCGCCGTAGGTTTTAGCCAGTACGGTGGTGATAGCAGCAGTCAGTGTGGTTTTACCGTGGTCAACGTGGCCGATAGTACCAACGTTGACGTGCGGTTTGGAACGTTCAAATTTTTCTTTAGACATCGCTTGTCCCTCTAAGACACGGATTAATCGGTGATATCACCACATCAACCAGGCATCGCCTGAATAGTTGAATTGTTTTCACTAGAGAAGAAGCAGGGAGGGAGATTTTGAAAGTGGTGCTGATACCCAGAGTCGAACTGGGGACCTCACCCTTACCAAGGGTGCGCTCTACCAACTGAGCCATATCAGCACGGCTTGGAGCGGGCAGCGGGAATCGAACCCGCATCATCAGCTTGGAAGGCTGAGGTAATAGCCATTATACGATGCCCGCATCCTGGAACTCGGCTACCTGTTCTATCTGTAGCTTGCGAACAACAGAGAAGATGCCTCCTCGCTGCTCAAGCCACCATGCTTTTGCCTGATGACCCTGACTGTGCTTGAGCTCAGTCTAAATCTTGATAGGCACACCTTAAGAAGGCTGCCATCTTTTCCAGTTAAGAGATTGCTCTCTCTTCTGATTTCAACTCAAAACGCTGAGTCGAAATGGTGGTGGGAGAAGGATTCGAACCTTCGAAGTCGATGACGGCAGATTTACAGTCTGCTCCCTTTGGCCGCTCGGGAATCCCACCTGGGGGTACTTGATGGTGCCGGCTACCGGAATCGAACTGGTGACCTACTGATTACAAGTCAGTTGCTCTACCAACTGAGCTAAGCCGGCATCAAGTGGTGCGCATTCTAGAAAGACCTGAGCTGGTATGCAACAAAAAAATTGCGATATTTGTTCTTACGCTCAATATTTATGCAAAACGTGTAAAAACACCCCACCTGACGGGAAAATACGTTTAAAAAATCGCCGAGGGCGCTCGAGCGTCTGTAGCATAACGAGAGGCACAAGGTTGAAGCACACTATTAATATGCGCTTTATTTAGATAAATTTTATCTCTATCAACCCATTTCGGCAGAGATCACGGCCAACCAGCTTATCCATTCAATTACCAGCAAAAATGCGCATTAATGCGGGCGTGCTTACGTTTGTCACCGCAAGGCATATTTTTCCTTCTTTTTCCTGCCCGTGTGGTGGTAACCTCCGCCCATTGTTTTATCAAATTCCCTTCGCGCTTAACATTGCGGCATCAAACCTGCTGCTCCATAACGGGCTATCTTTGGAAGGGTAAAAACCGCTAACAGAAGCAGACTTATGAGCAAAAAAGACTCCCTGTTAACCACACCTTATTTGCAGTTCAATCGCACCCAGTGGGCCGCGCTGCGTGATTCGGTGCCCATGACCCTTTCTGAGGCCGAAATTGCGCAGCTGAAAGGAATTAACGAAGATCTCTCGATAGAAGAAGTCGCGGAGATATATCTTCCTCTCTCTCGCCTGCTGAATTTTTATATCAGCTCTAATTTACGGCGTCAGGCAGTCCTTGAGCAGTTTCTTGGTACTAATGGACAGAAAATTCCCTATATCATCAGTATTGCAGGGAGCGTTGCCGTCGGAAAAAGCACCACCGCGCGTGTCCTACAGGCATTACTAAGCCGTTGGCCGGAACATCGGCGCGTTGAGTTGATCACCACCGACGGTTTTCTGCATCCGAACGCCGTACTCAAAGAACGCGGCTTGATGAAGAAGAAGGGGTTTCCTCTCTCCTACGATATGCACCGCCTGGTCAAGTTCGTTTCAGACCTGAAATCTGGCGCCGATCACGTCACTGCTCCGGTGTATTCCCATCTGATTTATGACGTTATTCCTGACGGGGACAAAAACGTTCAGCAGCCTGATATCCTGATCCTCGAAGGACTGAACGTATTACAAAGCGGAATGGATTATCCCCATGATCCGCATCATGTTTTTGTTTCTGATTTCGTGGATTTTTCGATTTATGTCGATGCGCCGGAAGATTTGCTGGAACACTGGTATATCAACCGCTTCCTCAAATTCCGTCAGGGCGCCTTTACCGATCCGGATTCCTACTTCCATCATTATGCGCAGCTGCCTGAAGATGAGGCGGTGGGTATCGCGAGCCAGCTATGGCATGAGATAAATTACAGGAATTTGAAAGAAAATATTCTGCCTACGCGCGAACGCGCCAGCCTGATTATGACGAAAAGCTCCGGACATGCCGTTGATCTTGTCAGATTAAGAAAATAACTGGAGAGGGGCACCGCCCCTCTTTGTCAACTTTGTGGCCGCAGCGAAATTTCGCCACCGACCCACGACTTGGTGATGCCGTCCTGTTCCAGTATCAAACCACCCTGCTGATCGATCCCTCTGGCAATACCATTGATTTCCCGATCTCCGATCAGCAGCTTCACCGGGCGATTAATGAAGTTATCTAATGCGGCCCAGCGCTCAATAAAGGGAACAAGCCCATCCTGTTCAAACTGCGCCAAAGCCGTGCGCATTTTGTTAATAATCAGCGCAGAAAGGGCATTACGATCCACACTGCATCCCGCTTCGTGCAGATTTATCCACCCCTGGTTGATCACATCATGCGCAGGAGCGCGCATCGCCAGGTTGATCCCCGCACCGATCACGATTTGCGCAGCATCTCCGGTTTTACCCGTCAATTCGACGAGTATACCCGCCAGCTTACGATCGTTCAAATAAATATCGTTAGGCCATTTCACCCGAATATCGGGCGCACCCTGCTGCTGAAGCGCTTCGGCGATGACGATGCCGATAACCAGGCTCAGCCCCATCGCCGCCGCTGGCCCCTGTTCCAGACGCCAGTACATTGACAGATACAGATTCGAGCCAAAAGGAGAGAACCACTGCCTGCCGCGCCGGCCACGTCCGGCCTGCTGATACTCTGCCACGCAGGCGTCACCGGATTGCAGGCTGGCCATTCTGTCCAGCAAATACTGATTTGTGGAGTCAATCACCGGGATCACTGCAAGTCTGCCCTGCTCAAGACCTGCATTAATCACCCTCTCATCCAACAGCTGCATGGCATTGGGCAGGCTATAGCCTTTACCCGTGACGGTAAAAACTTCAATTCCCCACTCTTTTAATGTCTGAATATGCTTGTTTATTGCTGCACGACTCATGCCCAGCTGCTCGCCAAGCTGCTCACCTGAGTGGAATTCGCCATCGGCCAGAGTGCGGATCAGCTTTAACGGTACGGTATTGTCCTTCATGCAATAGCCTCAACAGCATCTGTTTCGCCCCGAGAGGCAATAAAGCGCACTTCGGGTTCAAGCCATACATTAAACCTCTCCGCCACGCGCTGACGAACTGTGCGTGCCAGGTCGACAATATCCTGTCCGCTGGCGGTACCTTTGTTTATCAGCACCAGCGCCTGCTTTTCATGAACTGCCGCACCCCCCAGGCAAAACCCTTTCAAGGAACAACGTTCGATCAGCCAGCCAGCGGCCAACTTTACCTCACCGCCTGCCTGTTGGTATTGAGGGATGTCTGGATATCTGGTCTGCAGTTCGGCAGCGACTGCAGCGCTCACTAGCGGATTTTTGAAGAAGCTACCCGCATTACCGGTGATGTCAGGATCGGGCAGTTTGCTGCGGCGCATGTGGCAAACGGCATCAAATATCTGTTGAGGGGTGACGACCTGCGGGTCAAAATTGATTAAATCGCCATAGCTAAGCACCGGCCGCCAGCTCTTCGTAAGCTTTAACCCTACGGCAACAATGGCGTAGCCTTCACGGTATCGATGCTTGAACACGCTGTCGCGATAGCCAAACTGGCACTCAGCCGCACTCAAACGCTGGCATACACCGTCATCAAGGGAAACGATATCGACGTATTCACAGACCTGCTCCAGCTCAACACCATAGGCCCCGATATTTTGGATAGGGGCAGAGCCGACACATCCCGGGATAAGCGCCAGGTTCTCAAGCCCTGCAAGCCCCTTGCTTAAAGTGATTTCCACCAGTTGATGCCAGTTCTCCCCGGCTCCTGCATGTATCAACCACGCGTCGGTGGTTTCTGAAATGCTAACGCCCTTAATGCGGTTAATTAGCACCTGCCCATCAAAATCCTGTAGAAAGAGTACGTTACTTCCTTTGCCTAATAGCAACACCGGCTCCTTCTGATGCACGCTTTGCTGCCAGCATCGACAAAGGACTTCTATGCTGTCTGCCACGGTAATTCTGTTGGCATAAGCATCAATACCGAAGGTATTCCACGGTTTTAGTGAATATTGCTGGCGCGACATAATGCAACCTTTACGGATTAAACTATCGAATAGTGTACTCGATCCGTATGCAACGAGTTGAGGACTTTCAATAAGAGATAGTGGCCAAATCATGCAAATACGTTTGATTAGCGTCGGGGGAAATAGCAGATAAATGAGAAACACGTCAAGGTAGGTAAACAGCAATCCAACTCTGTGTTTTCGCACAGGGTGCGTTGATTGTGAACGCAAAAAGGCCATCCCGAAGGATGGCCTTTTGCTTTATTTGATGCCTGGCAGTTCCCTACTCTCGCATGGGGAGACCCCACACTACCATCGGCGCTACGGCGTTTCACTTCTGAGTTCGGCATGGGGTCAGGTGGGACCACCGCGCTAAAGCCGCCAGGCAAATTCTTTGTGCTCTGTCCTGTGTCTTTTGCGCTGATGCCGCGTTGGCCGCCCTCGCGTCACTCTGTCACATACTGATGTATGCTCCTTCATGCCGTCTCGGTTGCCGCCTTGCCTCAGCGCAAAATCCTTCGGACTCGATTCCGGTGAACAAGCTGAAAATATCTTTACGTCTCTCAACACAACCCAGAACGCTTCTGGCGTTGTAAGGTTAAGCCTCACGGGTCATTAGTACCGGTTAGCTCAACGCATCGCTGCGCTTACACACCCGGCCTATCAACGTCGTAGTCTTCAACGTCCCTTCAGGACTCTCAAGGAGTCAGGGAAGATTCATCTCGAGGCAAGTTTCGCGCTTAGATGCTTTCAGCGCTTATCTTTTCCGCACTTAGCTACCGGGCAATGCCATTGGCATGACAACCCGAACACCAGCGGTGCGTTCACTCCGGTCCTCTCGTACTAGGAGCAACCCCTCTCAATCTTCCAGCGCCCACGGCAGATAGGGACCGAACTGTCTCACGACGTTCTAAACCCAGCTCGCGTACCACTTTAAACGGCGAACAGCCGTACCCTTGGGACCTACTTCAGCCCCAGGATGTGATGAGCCGACATCGAGGTGCCAAACACCGCCGTCGATATGAACTCTTGGGCGGTATCAGCCTGTTATCCCCGGAGTACCTTTTATCCGTTGAGCGATGGCCCTTCCATTCAGAACCACCGGATCACTATGACCTGCTTTCGCACCTGCTCGAGCCGTCACTCTCGCAGTCAAGCCAGCTTATGCCATTGCACTAACCTCACGATGTCCGACCGTGATTAGCTGACCTTCGTGCTCCTCCGTTACTCTTTAGGAGGAGACCGCCCCAGTCAAACTACCCACCAGACACTGTCCCCACGCCGGATCACGGCGCCAGGTTAGAACATCAAACGTTAAAGGGTGGTATTTCAAGGTTGGCTCCACGCAGACTGGCGTCCACGCTTCGAAGCCTCCCACCTATCCTACACATCAAGGCTCAATGTTCAGTGTCAAGCTGTAGTAAAGGTTCACGGGGTCTTTCCGTCTTGCCGCGGGTACACTGCATCTTCACAGCGAGTTCAATTTCACTGAGTCTCGGGTGGAGACAGCCTGGCCATCATTACGCCATTCGTGCAGGTCGGAACTTACCCGACAAGGAATTTCGCTACCTTAGGACCGTTATAGTTACGGCCGCCGTTTACCGGGGCTTCGATCAAGAGCTTCTCCTTGCGGATAACCCCATCAATTAACCTTCCGGCACCGGGCAGGCGTCACACCGTATACGTCCACTTTCGTGTTTGCACAGTGCTGTGTTTTTAATAAACAGTTGCAGCCAGCTGGTATCTTCGACTGGCTTCGGCTCCACGAGCTTGTCGCTTCACCTACGCGCCAGCGTGCCTTCTCCCGAAGTTACGGCACCATTTTGCCTAGTTCCTTCACCCGAGTTCTCTCAAGCGCCTTGGTATTCTCTACCTGACCACCTGTGTCGGTTTGGGGTACGATTGGTCGTTACCTGATGCTTAGAGGCTTTTCCTGGAAGCAGGGCATTTGTTACTTCAGCACCGTAGTGCCTCGTCATCACGCCTCAGCCTTAAAGAGTTCCGGATTTGCCTGGAACTCAAGCCTACACGCTTAAACCGGGACAACCGTCGCCCGGCTAACATAGCCTTCTCCGTCCCCCCTTCGCAGTAACGCCCAGTACGGGAATATTAACCCGTTTCCCATCGACTACGCCTTTCGGCCTCGCCTTAGGGGTCGACTCACCCTGCCCCGATTAACGTTGGACAGGAACCCTTGGTCTTCCGGCGAGCGGGCTTTTCACCCGCTTTATCGTTACTTATGTCAGCATTCGCACTTCTGATACCTCCAGCATGCCTCACAGCACACCTTCGACGGCTTACAGAACGCTCCCCTACCCAACAACGCATAAGCGTCGCTGCCGCAGCTTCGGTGCATGGTTTAGCCCCGTTACATCTTCCGCGCAGGCCGACTCGACCAGTGAGCTATTACGCTTTCTTTAAATGATGGCTGCTTCTAAGCCAACATCCTGGCTGTCTGTGCCTTCCCACATCGTTTCCCACTTAACCATGACTTTGGGACCTTAGCTGGCGGTCTGGGTTGTTTCCCTCTTCACGACGGACGTTAGCACCCGCCGTGTGTCTCCCGTGATAACATTCTCCGGTATTCGCAGTTTGCATCGGGTTGGTAAGCCGGGATGGCCCCCTAGCCGAAACAGTGCTCTACCCCCGGAGATGAGTTCACGAGGCGCTACCTAAATAGCTTTCGGGGAGAACCAGCTATCTCCCGGTTTGATTGGCCTTTCACCCCCAGCCACAGGTCATCCGCTAATTTTTCAACATTAGTCGGTTCGGTCCTCCAGTTAGTGTTACCCAACCTTCAACCTGCCCATGGCTAGATCACCGGGTTTCGGGTCTATACCCTGCAACTTAACGCCCAGTTAAGACTCGGTTTCCCTGCGGCTCCCCTATACGGTTAACCTTGCTACAGAATATAAGTCGCTGACCCATTATACAAAAGGTACGCAGTCACACCACGAAGGTGCTCCCACTGCTTGTACGTACACGGTTTCAGGTTCTGTTTCACTCCCCTCGCCGGGGTTCTTTTCGCCTTTCCCTCACGGTACTGGTTCACTATCGGTCAGTCAGGAGTATTTAGCCTTGGAGGATGGTCCCCCCATATTCAGACAGGATGTCACGTGTCCCGCCCTACTCATCGAACTCACAGCAAGTGCATTTTTGTGTACGGGGCTGTCACCCTTTACTGCGCGACTTTCCAGACGCTTCCACTAATGCACAAACTGATTCAGGTTCTGGGCTGTTCCCCGTTCGCTCGCCGCTACTGGGGGAATCTCGGTTGATTTCTTTTCCTCGGGGTACTTAGATGTTTCAGTTCCCCCGGTTCGCCTCATGCCACTATGTATTCATGACATGATAGTGCAACGGATTGCACTGGGTTTCCCCATTCGGGTATCGTCGGTTGTTGCGGTTCATATCACCTTACCGACGCTTATCGCAGATTAGCACGCCCTTCATCGCCTCTGACTGCCTAGGCATCCACCGTGTACGCTTAGTCGCTTAACCTCACAACCCACAAGCGTCCCGAAAGACGTGTGTCGGTCGTAAGCATTTGAGAGACTCGAACGTATCGTTGATTTCATTCTTATTACGGAGAATGAATACGACACGTCGTTTCAATTTTCAGCTTGTTCCGGATTATTAAAGAGCATAATACTTCGCAGCATACTGTTAGACAGTATGCTCTGAAGTATTGAAATAGAAAAACCATATGGTGGAGCTAAGCGGGATCGAACCGCTGACCTCCTGCGTGCAAGGCAGGCGCTCTCCCAGCTGAGCTATAGCCCCATACGGTCTTACAGAAACCTTTTTCTACCAGGAGTCACATTGTTTTTCGTTAATAAAAACAATGTAATTCGTGCTCAGGCAAGGCATGTATGAGGGAAGTTTACTTAGAGTAAACGACCGAGTACATAACGCCGCATGAGTGCGAATTTGGTAGGCCTGAGTGGACTTGAACCACCGACCTCACCCTTATCAGGGGTGCGCTCTAACCACCTGAGCTACAAGCCTGTAGAGGTTTTTCTGCTCGTTACTTTTTCATCAGACAATCTGTGTGGACACTGCGCCGGAAGGTATCTTCAGGTAAGGAGGTGATCCAACCGCAGGTTCCCCTACGGTTACCTTGTTACGACTTCACCCCAGTCATGAATCACAAAGTGGTAAGCGCCCTCCCGAAGGTTAAGCTACCTACTTCTTTTGCAACCCACTCCCATGGTGTGACGGGCGGTGTGTACAAGGCCCGGGAACGTATTCACCGTAGCATTCTGATCTACGATTACTAGCGATTCCGACTTCACGGAGTCGAGTTGCAGACTCCGATCCGGACTACGACGCACTTTATGAGGTCCGCTTGCTCTCGCGAGGTCGCTTCTCTTTGTATGCGCCATTGTAGCACGTGTGTAGCCCTGGCCGTAAGGGCCATGATGACTTGACGTCATCCCCACCTTCCTCCGGTTTATCACCGGCAGTCTCCTTTGAGTTCCCGACCGAATCGCTGGCAACAAAGGATAAGGGTTGCGCTCGTTGCGGGACTTAACCCAACATTTCACAACACGAGCTGACGACAGCCATGCAGCACCTGTCTCACGGTTCCCGAAGGCACTAAGGCATCTCTGCCGAATTCCGTGGATGTCAAGGCCAGGTAAGGTTCTTCGCGTTGCATCGAATTAAACCACATGCTCCACCGCTTGTGCGGGCCCCCGTCAATTCATTTGAGTTTTAACCTTGCGGCCGTACTCCCCAGGCGGTCGACTTAACGCGTTAGCTCCGGAAGCCACTCCTCAAGGGAACAGCCTCCAAGTCGACATCGTTTACGGCGTGGACTACCAGGGTATCTAATCCTGTTTGCTCCCCACGCTTTCGCACCTGAGCGTCAGTCTTTGTCCAGGGGGCCGCCTTCGCCACCGGTATTCCTCCAGATCTCTACGCATTTCACCGCTACACCTGGAATTCTACCCCCCTCTACAAGACTCTAGCCTGCCAGTTTCGAATGCAGTTCCCGGGTTGAGCCCGGGGATTTCACATCCGACTTGACAGACCGCCTGCGTGCGCTTTACGCCCAGTAATTCCGATTAACGCTTGCACCCTCCGTATTACCGCGGCTGCTGGCACGGAGTTAGCCGGTGCTTCTTCTGCGGGTAACGTCAATCGACGGGGTTATTAACCCCATCGCCTTCCTCCCCGCTGAAAGTACTTTACAACCCGAAGGCCTTCTTCATACACGCGGCATGGCTGCATCAGGCTTGCGCCCATTGTGCAATATTCCCCACTGCTGCCTCCCGTAGGAGTCTGGACCGTGTCTCAGTTCCAGTGTGGCTGGTCATCCTCTCAGACCAGCTAGGGATCGTCGCCTAGGTGAGCCGTTACCCCACCTACTAGCTAATCCCATCTGGGCACATCCGATGGCGTGAGGCCCGAAGGTCCCCCACTTTGGTCCGTAGACGTTATGCGGTATTAGCTACCGTTTCCAGTAGTTATCCCCCTCCATCGGGCAGTTTCCCAGACATTACTCACCCGTCCGCCACTCGTCACCCAAGAGCAAGCTCTCTGTGCTACCGTTCGACTTGCATGTGTTAGGCCTGCCGCCAGCGTTCAATCTGAGCCATGATCAAACTCTTCAATTAAAAGTTCGATTTGCTGAAACAAGTTCAGCGATGCTCAATCGTAAAACGTCATAATGAATGTCATTATGTGTTCACTCATGAGGCTTGATATTTTTTTTGACACCCGGAGGTGTCTGATATCAATCCTGCGAGTGCCCACACAGATTGTCTGATAAATTGTTAAAGAGCGGTGCGAACAGTGCCGGAGCTTCCTGTCGCGAGGTGGCGTATACTACGCTTTCCTCCTTCGGAGTCAACCTCTTTTTGAGAAGTTTTTCCGGCGGTTCAGAACTTCCTGAACCTCTCAACACGCCGGCCTGTAAGCCGTTGTTCCGTGTCGATGGAGGCGCATTATAGGGAGTTTCTGATGGCTGACAAGGGTTAATCGCAAAAAAACTTTCGAGTGTTGTTTTTTCACACGTTAACGCGCTAAAGCGCCAGTTTTTTAAGCGTTTTAAATCCATAGCGTTGCAAAACGGGGATTAATTGTACCGTCTGCTCGGTGATCTCCAGACATAAAGCCATGTTGTCATCGGCGGAAAGTACTTCAGGCGACTCATTTTCCAACAACCACACCGTACGACGTGCTATTGCCGCCCCGGAATCAATCAGGCGAGTACCTTGCGGCAGTACCTGCTGTAGCTCTTCACTAATAAGGGGGAAGTGCGTGCAGCCTAATACCACCGTATCAGGCGGTTCCGCCATACGCAGCCACGGCTGCAAGATACGCCTTACTTCTTCAATCGCCACCGGCTGGCCGTGCAGTTTCGCTTCGGCGATGTCTACCAGCTCGCCGGAGCCCAGCATTTCGGTTTTACATTCTCCGGCAAAGCGGGCAACCAGTTCGTGTGTATAAGGACGCTTAACCGTGCCGCGCGTTGCCAGCAGACCGACAATACCATTTCGGGTCAGGCGAGCGGCCGGTTTAATTGCCGGCACCACGCCGACGACCGGAAAGGCAAAGCGCGCGCGCAGGGCCGGCAATGTAACGGTACTGGCTGAGTTACAGGCGATGACGACCAGAGCAAGGGGATAAAGGCCGGTCACGGCGGTAACGATGTCCAGCACACGCTCAACAATAAACGCTTCCGACTTCTCACCATAAGGAAAGGCGACATTATCAAAAGCATAAAGGTAATGAAGATCCGGTAACAGCGTGCGGATTTCATTATAGACGGAAAGCCCACCCACGCCGGAGTCGAAGATCAGCACGGTGGGACGCAGAACGGGTGATAACTTCTCTGTTGAGGTGGTTTCCCCGTCCAGGGGTTTCATAGGCATACGCTGTCTCGTAAAATTTATCGAACAGGTTGGCAATTCTACCATGAACATTCAATCCGGATATCACTGGATAGGGTTTACTCGAACGCACGCGCCGACTCTTGCCATTGTGACCACCTGCCAGCACGTACAACGCTGGACATGAGTTTCAGAATCCCTACAATCGGCCGGCTATCACTGATAAACACTTTGGAAACTACATGACGCCCGAACAGCTGCCAATTGAACACTACGAAGACCAACTCGCTGAGAAAGTGACGCGCCTGACAACAATGATGTCTGCGTTTAACGCCCCTGAAGTGGAAGTCTTCCGTTCAGCGGTCAGCCACTACCGGATGCGAGCAGAATTTCGCATCTGGCACGAAGGCGACGATCTCTATCACATTATCTTCGATCAGCAGACGCGTGAACGCATCCGCGTCGACAGCTTCCCGGCTGCCAGTGAATTGATTAATCGCCTGATGCCGCGACTGATTGAAAAAATCCGTGACCAGCGCTTACTGCGATTTAAACTTTTCCAGGTTGACTACCTGTCTACGGTAAGCGGCCAGATAGTGGTTTCCATGCTCTATCACCGTAAGCTGGATGAAGAGTGGCAGCAGGCCGCGGCAGCCTTACGCGATAGCCTGCGGGCGGAAGGTTTCGATCTGCATTTGATTGGCCGTGCCACTAAAACGAAAATCTGCCTGGATCAGGACTACGTTGATGAACGCCTGACCGTGGACGGCCGTGAAATGGTCTACCGCCAGGTGGAGAACAGCTTCACGCAGCCTAATGCCGCCGTAAACGTAAAGATGCTCGAATGGGCGCTGGATAGCACACGCCATTCCGCAGGCGACCTGCTGGAGCTCTACTGTGGTAATGGTAACTTTTCGCTGGCGCTGGCGCGCAATTTTAATCGCGTGCTGGCAACTGAGATCGCTAAGCCATCGGTGGCGTCTGCGCAGTACAATATTGCGGTTAACCAGATAGATAATGTACAGATCATCCGCATGGCGGCGGAGGAGTTCACCCAGGCAATGAATGGCGAAAGGAGCTTCAGGAGGCTGGAGGGGATCGATCTGACCCGCTATCAGTGTGAAACGATCTTCGTCGACCCGCCGCGCAGCGGGCTGGATGATGAAACGGTGAAAATGGTACAGGCTTATCCACGTATTCTTTATATCTCCTGCAACCCGCAGACGCTGTGCGAAAACTTGACCGCGCTCTCCACCACCCATGACGTCACGCGCCTGGCGCTTTTTGACCAGTTCCCGTACACCCATCATATGGAGTGCGGCGTATTGCTGACGCGCCGTCACTAAGCATCACGCTCCTACCAGCATGGCGAGGGGCGTGATAATAGGATTTCGCGTTGCGCCGGCAGCCCGTTCGCGGAAAACGGGCTGCGAGAAGCGACTACTGACCTGAAGAGCGCCGTTTCAAGCGCAGACCAATCCAGAAGACCACGATCACCATAAGGATGACGGGGACAAAATTAGACCCTATATCAGGGTATTCTGCTCTGACTATCGCACTGTATAACAGAAAACCCAATAGGAAAAATGCCGCAGCCAGAGAGGGCATCCCGTCTGGCATCGCTCGATTAAGATAACGCTCATGCAGGCACCAGGCAGAAAGCCCCAGAACAATCAGAGGGAATACTGAAAACGGTACGATGGAGCTGAACAAAGCGGCGAAAGAGCCGTTAATCGCCAGGCCGGTAAGAAACGTTAATAACAGGGTGCCCTTGTCGCGACCGGTCACTAAACTCATCTCATCTCCTTTTTATCTTTGGGTTGCAGCATTAACGACAGCTTTTCCTGTTCCCGCCGATACCAATAGTATGAACCTTTCGAAATCATACGAAGTTGCAGCACCAGACGTTCTTCCAGCTGACGACGTTGTCCACCGTCAATATCCAGCACTTCGGCACCGGCATTAAAGACGATAATGACCATCGCTTCCGCCTGCGCTTCAGTAAAACTGCGCGGCACGCGGTTTTCAATTTCGAGATAGTCCGCCAGCTCGGCAATGAAATGCTGAATTTCTCGGGCAACGGCGGCACGAAACGCGGCTGACGTACCGGAACGCTCACGTAACAGCAGGCGAAACGCGTTAGGGTTATTGTCGATAAACTCCATAAAGGTGGAGACCGATGTGCGGATCACGCTGCCGCCTTTGGCAATACGCTGGCGCGCCTGACGCATCAGCTGTCGCAACATCAGCCCGCTTTCATCCACCATGGTCAACCCTAATTCATCGACATCGCGGAAATGACGATAAAATGAGGTTGGGGCAATGCCCGCTTCTCGGGAAACTTCTCGTAAACTGAGGCTGGCAAAACTTCGCTCGGCGCTAAGTTGACTGAAAGCCGCTTCGATAAGTGTACGCCGTGTACGTTCTTTTTGCTGCGCCCTGACGCCCATTTTTAAGCCTGTTCTGCATGCCTGAGGGGCACTATAACAAATATTTCAGCGTACAGTCCGGCAAACTTTGTCAGCGCCTGTTAATTCGCGATTTGTCAATTGATGGCATAAAATACGGTTAGAATTGGGAAGTTGCCAGCAAGATGTTAGAATCACGTTGTAAATTTGTATAAAATATAGGACGTGTTGGTATGCAAAAGTCTTATGATTACGACGCCATTGTTATTGGTTCAGGCCCTGGCGGTGAGGGTGCCGCGATGGGGCTGGTGAAACAGGGAGCGCGCATTGCCGTCATTGAGCGCTATCACAATATCGGCGGCGGTTGTACACATTGGGGAACCATCCCTTCCAAAGCGTTGCGTCATGCGGTCAGCCGTATTATCGAGTTCAATCAGAATCCTCTCTATAGCGACCATACCCGTCTTCTGCGTTCTTCTTTCGCCGACATTCTTAATCACACTGAGAACGTTGTTAGCCAGCAAACTCATATGCGCCAGGGCTTCTATGAACGCAATCACTGTGAAATCTTTCAAGGTGATGCGCGTTTTATCGATGCCAACACCCTTGAAATTGAAACCCATGACGGCAGCATTGAACGGCTGACGGCAGAAAAATTTGTTATCGCCTGCGGTTCTCGGCCTTATCACCCGCCGGACGTCGACTTTACCCACCCGCGTATCTATGACAGCGACTCCATACTCAATCTGCACCATGAGCCGGGCCATGTGATTATCTATGGTGCTGGGGTGATCGGTTGCGAGTACGCCTCGATTTTCCGTGGGCTGGCCGTCAAGGTCGATTTAATCAATACCCGCGATCGCCTGCTGGCCTTCCTCGATCAGGAGATGTCAGACTCGCTTTCTTATCATTTCTGGAATAACGGCGTGGTTATCCGCCACAACGAAGAGTTTGAGAAGGTTGAAGGGGTGGCTGATGGCGTCATCATGCATCTCAAATCGGGTAAGAAGCTGAAAGCAGACTGCCTGCTGTACGCTAATGGCCGCACCGGTAATACCGATTCATTGTCACTGGAAAATGTCGGGCTGGAAGCAGACGGTCGCGGCCTGCTGAAAGTGAACAGCATGTACCAGACTGCTCAACCGAATATCTATGCGGTGGGTGATGTGATTGGTTACCCAAGCCTGGCCTCGGCAGCCTACGATCAGGGGCGAATTGCCGCGCAGGCCATGATCAAAGGGGAAGCAACGGCCCATCTGATTGAGGACATTCCTACCGGTATCTATACCATTCCTGAAATCAGCTCCGTTGGAAAAACCGAGCAGCAGCTGACGGCAATGAAGGTGCCCTACGAGGTGGGCCGGGCGCAGTTTAAACACCTCGCGCGTGCGCAAATCGTCGGCATGAACGTCGGTAGCCTGAAAATCCTGTTCCACCGTGAAACCAAAGAAATTCTGGGCATTCACTGCTTTGGCGAACGGGCCGCCGAAATTATTCATATCGGCCAGGCCATAATGGAACAGAAAAACGGTGGCAACACGATTGAGTATTTCGTGAATACCACCTTTAACTACCCGACAATGGCCGAAGCCTACCGGGTTGCGGCGCTAAACGGTCTGAACCGGCTGTTTTAAGTTTTCCATCACGCCCTGCATATGCTCACGGATTGCCTCTGCCAGCTGTTCATAACGGCCACGCAGAGGTGAACCCGGGCGATACACCAGCGCAATCGTGCGCTGGGGCTCGGGTTTGAAGCACGGCAGATAACAAACGCCATCACGCACTCTCTCTTTCGGCACCGCCAGTGCAGGCAGAAGAGTGATACCGCTACCCGCCGCCACCATATTACGCAGCGTTTCCAGACTGGTGGCGCGGAAGTGCGTGTCTTCGTCAGCGCCCGCCTGGAAGCAGAAGCCCATCGCCTGATCGCGCAGACAATGACCATCCTCCAGCATCAGGAGCTTTTCTCCCGCCAGTTCATACATCGCCACACGATCGCGGTCTTGCCACGGGTGATCGGCGTAGATTGCCAGGCGCATCGGCTCGTCAAACAGCGGTACTTCAATAAACGCTTCCGACTCCTTCACCAGCCCAAGGATCGCGCAATCCAGCTTACCGCTGTCAAGCTGCGCCAGCAGCTGGTGCGTCTGCGCTTCATGCAGATACATCTCCAGCTTTGGGAAAGTCTGATGCAGGGTGGGAATAATCTGCGGCAGCAGGTAAGGACCAACGGTAGGGATCAGACCAATATGCAGCGGGCCAGACATCGCTTCCCCTTGCTGGCTGGCCATTTCTTTCAGTACCTTGACTTCACGCAGCACGGTACGCGCCTGATCCACCAGCAGCAGACCCGCCTGAGTAAACAACACCTTGCGGCTGGTGCGTTCCAGCAGCATCACGCCCAGTTCATCTTCCAGTTTACGGATCTGGCCACTCAGCGTAGGCTGACTGACGTGACAGGAATCGGCAGCACGGCGAAAATGGCGGTGCTCTGCCAGCGCAACAAGGTACTCTAGATCACGAATATTCATCTTATTTCTCCATTCCACGATAGCCCGTGGCGATAGATAGGATAGCAATCAACGATTATCCCTATCAAGCTAGAATGTTGATAATGTAACGCATCAAGATAAATACTACTCCAATCATTTAACCGAGAGGTCTTTTATGTTTGCAAGTCAGGAAGGTAAATCCATCCCGCAGGTCACGTTTCATACACGCCAGGGCGACAGCTGGATTGATGTCACCACTGATGAGCTGTTCAAAGACAAGACGGTGATTGTTTTTTCTCTACCGGGCGCGTTTACCCCTACCTGCTCCTCCAGCCATCTGCCACGCTACAACGAGCTGTCGGACGTCTTTAAACAGCACGGCGTGGACAGCATCCTGTGTGTCTCCGTCAACGACACCTTTGTGATGAATGCCTGGAAAGCCGATCAGCGTGCTGAACACATTACCTTCATTCCTGATGGTAACGGTGACTTCACCCGCGGCATGGAGATGTTGGTAGAGAAAGCCGATCTTGGCTTCGGCCCACGCTCATGGCGCTATTCAATGCTGGTACGTAACGGCGTGGTAGAAAAGATGTTCGTCGAGCCAAACAAGCCGGGCGACCCGTTTGAAGTGTCTGATGCCGATACCATGCTGCGTTACGTGGCGCCGGAATATAAGGTGCAGGAGTCCGTTTCCCTGTTCACCAAGCCGGGCTGCCCGTTCTGTGCGAAAGCCAAGCAGATGCTGCTGGATCGTGGTATTCCGTTTGAAGAGATTGTGCTGGGCCAGGATGCCACCACCGTCAGCCTGCGTGCCGTCAGCGGTCGCGCTACCGTGCCACAGGTCTTTATCGGCGGACGCCATATCGGCGGCAGCGATGACTTAGAGCAGTACTTCTCTGCGTAATGCTCCACGGACGTCCTGATTAAGGCGGGTCTGATGACCCGCCTTTTTAGATCATGCCAGACGCTGTTTGGCTTCGGTGATCGCCTGCGAGATCTGATGCAAAGACACACCGCCTTTGGCGTTACGCTTATCCAGACAGGATTGCAGTGACAGGATCGGATACACATCGTCACCAATCACGTGACTGAACTTCTGCAAATCCGACAGCTTCAGCGCTTCCAGCGCCACGCCCTGTTTAATCGCTTCCACGACCGTTTCACCCACGATGTGATGGGCTTCACGGAAGGGCACGCCCTTGGCGACCAGATAATCCGCCAGTTCAGTGGAGTTGGCATACCCCTGCTCCGCCGCCTCTTGACAACGCGGACGTTTCACCTGAATGCCGTCAAGCACCAGCGCCGCCATATGCAGGCAGTCAGCCCAGGTGTCGAGCGCGTCAAACAGCCCTTCCTTGTCTTCCTGCATATCTTTGTTGTACGCCAGCGGCAGACCTTTCAGCGTCATGCTCATCGCCGTCAGAGCACCCTGTACGCGGCCAACCTTACCGCGGATCAGCTCCAGCGCGTCCGGGTTTTTCTTCTGCGGCATCAGCGAGGAGCCAGAAGTCACCTTATCGGACAGCTCAACAAACCCGGCTTCACCGGTATTGAAGAAAATCAGATCTTCCGCGAAGCGCGACAGGTGCACCATGCCGATGGAAGCATCGGACAGCAGTTCCAGCACATGGTCGCGGTCAGATACGGTATCCAGGCTGTTGCGGGTGGCGGAGGCGAAACCTAACCAGCCGGCCAGCTGCTCTCGATCGATGTCATAAGCGGTTCCCGCCAGCGCACCGCAGCCCAGCGGGCTGACGTCCAGGCGCTTCAGCGTATCCTGCAAACGGCTTTCATCGCGCGCCAGCATCTCAACATAGGCCAGGCACCAGTGGGCAAAGGTGACCGGCTGGGCGCGTTGCAGGTGGGTGTAACCCGGCATCACCGCATCCTGGTGAGCTTCTGCGGTCGCCACCAGCGCCTGCTGGAACTGACGCGTGGCGTTCAGCAGCTCGCTGACCTGCTCTTTGCACCACAGTTTCAGATCGGTCGCGACCTGGTCATTACGGCTACGTCCGGTATGCAGTTTTTTCCCCAGCGCCCCGACTTTATCAATCAGCTTACCTTCTACCCAGCTATGAATATCTTCAGCATCGCTGGCCAGAATCTGCTGCGGATCGGCGCGCACTTCGTCCAGCAGCGCAGTCAGCGCGCTTTCCAGCTGCTGCTGCTCTGCGGCGGTTAATACGTTGACCGTGACCAGCGCTTTGGACCAGGCAACGGAGCCGATAATATCCTGCTCTGCCAGACGATAGTCGAAGCGCAGTGAGTCATTAAACTGCTTAAAACGTTGATCTGCTGGCTGCGTAAACCGTCCACCCCAAAGTGCCATGTTCAGTGCTCCTTTTATCTGATAAGGGCGGCACCTGTGCCGCCCCTTGATATATTCAGCGGCGAGGTCACCCTCGCCCTGCGTGCAAGTTTACTTCTTTTCGTTCAGCGCGCGGATGCGTGAAGAGAGTGAGAACAGACGGATAAAGCCGCCCGCATGACGATGATCGTACACTTCGTCTTCGCCAAACGTGGCAAACTCTTCAGAATACAGGCTGTTGGCTGATTTCTTCTGGATAGCGGTGACCTGGCCTTTGTAGAGTTGCAGTACCACTTCACCATTCACTTCTTCTGCCAGCGCTTCGGCGGAAGCCTGGATGGATTTCCGCAGCGGTGCGAACCAGCGGCCGTCGTAAACCACGTAGGACATTTCCAGGCCCAGCTGCTCACGCCACTTGAAGCTGTCACGGTCAAGCACCAGCTGCTCAACCGCACGCAGCGCGTTCACCATAATAGTGCCGCCGGGGGTTTCGTAGCAGCCGCGCGACTTAATGCCCACCAGACGGTTTTCCACGATGTCGATACGGCCCACGCCATGACGCGCGCCGATCGCATTCAGCTTGTCCAGGCAGCCAAACGGGCTTAACGCTTCACCGTTAACGGCCACAACGCGACCTTTCTCAACGGCAATGGTGACCTGCTCTGGCTGGTCCGGCGCTTCCAGCGGATCGACGGTCCACACCCAGCAATCTTTATTCGGTGCATTCCACGGGCTTTCCAGCACGCCGCCTTCGGTAGAGATATGCCAGGCGTTTTCGTCGCGGCTGTAGATTTTTTCCAGCGAGGCGGTGGTCGGAATATTACGCTCTTTCAGATAGTCCAGCAGCGCCTCACGCGAACGCAGATCCCACTCGCGCCACGGAGCCACCACTTTCAGCTGGGGTGCCAACGCGGTATAGGTGGTTTCGAAACGCACCTGGTCATTACCTTTACCGGTTGCGCCGTGGCACAGCGCATCCGCTCCGACTTTCAGCGCCAGTTCTACCTGCGCTTTGGCGATAATTGGGCGCGCCATAGAAGTCCCGAGCAAATAGGTGCCTTCATACAGAGCACCGGTCTGCAGCACCGGATAAACGTACTCGCTGATGAACTCTTCACGCAGATCCACCACATGGCATTCTGAGGCACCGGACTGCAGGGCTTTCTGCTCTACGCCTTCCAGATCGCCACGCTCCTGGCCGATATCCGCCACGAAGGCCACCACTTCACAGCCGCCATAGTTCTCTTTCAGCCATGGAATGATGGCTGAAGTATCCAGACCGCCGGAGTAAGCCAGTACGATTTTCTTGATGCTTTTGTCTTGCATTGTCTTTTTCCTTGATTGAATACGTTACTTATTAAGCGAGAATACGGGTGCCGATGGACACGCCGTTAAACAAGTCGGGCAGCTGTTCGGCATGGCGCCAGCTGGCAATATCCACCGGGCGGCCCAGCGTGCGGGCGGCATCCAGTGCGGCATTCACTTTAACAATCATGCCATCAGTAATCACCCCATCGGCGATCAGCTGTTCAGCTTTCTCTGCCGTTATCTCCGCAATGCGCTGCCTGTCGGCATCCAAAATACCGCTGACGTCAGAGAGCAGGATAAGATCTGCGCCGAGGGTAGCAGCCAGCGCCGTGGCGGCCTGATCGGCATTGACGTTCATCAGCAGACCGTCATCGGTGATCCCGATGGAGCTGACCACCGGGAGAAATCCAGCAGCCAATAAGGTGTTAATCAGGCGCGGCGTACCGGGTGTGGCCAGGCCAACGTGCCCCAGCTCATCGTCGAAGCGCTCAACGTTGACGCTGCCGCCATCGCCAAGACACAGGCCAACCGCGTCAATACCGTGTTTTTTTGACCATGCCAGCAGGGTTTTGTTGGCCGTTCCGGCCAGCGCACCGGTGATGACATCGATCTGATCGGCGGGCGTCACGCGCAGGCCATTTTTCTTCTTCACCGGCAGTGACAGTTTGCTCATCAGCTCATCGACCAGGCAACCGCCACCGTGAACGATCAGCAAAGGCCGCTGATGCGTGGTACGGTAGCTTACCAGGGCCGTGAAAAGACGCTCCAGCGCCTCTTCGCTGTCCAGTAAAACACCACCTAACTTGATAATTAACGGGTTGGTCATGACGTCGCTCGCTCTCTGTCGGTCATCGCGCTTTGGGGCTGCGCGGGCGCTGGTGCAACCGCGGCGCGGAAAAGAAAATTATCGATTCCCATTCATCCGCCGCTATTGTATTTTTATTCACTATTAGTGCATGAATATTGATACTATCCTAACGCAAGGACTGTCAACAGTGAAGACAAAATTACCTAATTTTATTGAGATTTACCGCCAGTTGATTGCAACGCCATCAATCAGTGCGACCGACAGCGCGCTCGATCAGAGCAATGAAACTTTAATCAATTTGCTCGGCGGCTGGTTCCGCGATCTCGGCTTTACCGTTGAGGTGCAGCCGGTGCCCGGCACACGAAACAAATTCAATATGCTGGCGAAGAGCGGCAGCGGTGCCGGAGGCCTGCTGCTGGCGGGTCATACCGATACCGTTCCCTTTGACGATGGCCGCTGGACGCGTGACCCTTTCACCCTGACCGAGCACGATAATAAGCTTTACGGCCTCGGCACCGCGGATATGAAAGGTTTCTTTGCCTTTATTTTAGATACCCTGCGCGATGTTGAACTGTCAACGCTGAAAAAACCGCTGTATATCCTTGCCACCGCCGATGAAGAAACCACCATGGCTGGCGCAAAATACTTTTCTGAATCAACCGCTCTGCGCCCGGACTGCGCCATTATCGGCGAGCCAACTTCGCTGAAGCCGGTGCGTGCGCATAAAGGCCATATCTCGAACGCGATCCGCATTCAGGGGCAGTCCGGCCACTCCAGCGATCCGGGCCGTGGCGTTAACGCCATTGAACTGATGCACGAGTCCATCACCCAGCTGATGGCGCTGCGCAACACGCTAAAAGAGCGCTACCGTCACGCAGGTTTTGCTATCCCTTATCCCACCATGAACTTTGGTCATATTCACGGCGGCGATGCGGCCAATCGTATCTGCGCCTGCTGCGAACTGCATATGGACATCCGCCCACTGCCGGGGCTGACGCTCTCCGATCTCGACGGGCTGCTGAATGAGGCGCTGGCTCCTGTCAGTGCGCGCTGGCCGGGCCGTCTGACCGTAGGCGAGCTGCATCCTCCTATTCCGGGCTATGAGTGCCCACGGGAACATCAGCTGGTGCAGGTGGTTGAAAAGCTGTTGGGTCGCGAAACGGAAGTCGTGAACTACTGTACCGAAGCGCCGTTTATTCAGCAGGTCTGTCCAACGCTGGTGTTAGGCCCCGGATCGATCGAGCAGGCGCATCAGCCGGATGAGTTTATCGATACCGCCTTTATTAAGCCCACGCGCGACCTGATCGCTCAGGTCGTGCACCATTTTTGCCATCATTAGGCCAATTTCTGGGTATTTCACTGTGAAAACAGACGGTTGCCCGTAATTATGATTATTCCTGATAATGAGAATAACTTATCGGATCATCTTGGTGTTAAATTCTTTAAATTTCTAAGGCTTAGCCGCTTTATGTAGAGAATATAAGCCAATTGACGAATCGTGCTTAACGTGGCTAGATAATAGACTCAGTCAGGCCCATAAGGGTGAAACGCGCGATAAATACAAGAAAGGGTGTCAGGGATTATATGAACGAACAATATTCCGCAATGCGAAGTAATGTCAGTATGCTCGGCAAACTGCTCGGAGATACGATTAAGGATGCGCTGGGAGAGAACATTCTCGATCGGGTAGAAACCATTCGTAAACTCTCGAAGTCATCTCGTGCGGGTAATGACGCCCACCGTCAGGAACTGCTCTCCACGCTGCAAAATCTCTCAAACGACGAGCTGCTGCCGGTTGCACGCGCTTTCAGCCAGTTCCTGAACCTGACCAACGTTGCTGAACAGTACCACACCATTTCGCCGAACGGCGAAGGGGCGAAGAACCCGGAACTGCTGCTCCAGACGTTTCAGCGCCTGAAGCAGCAGCCAAACCTGACCGAAGCTGCCGTATGCGAAGCCCTGGGCTCCCTGTCGCTGGAGCTGGTACTGACCGCGCACCCGACTGAAATCACACGCCGCACCCTGATCCACAAACTGGTGGAAGTAAACAGCTGCCTTAAACAGTTAGATCACAATGATCTGTCTGACTATGAGCACGCACAGATCATGCGCCGCCTGCGTCAGCTGGTTGCACAAGCGTGGCATACCGACGAAATTCGCAAGTATCGCCCCTCCCCGGTTGACGAAGCCAAATGGGGCTTTGCGGTGGTGGAAAACAGCCTGTGGGAAGGTGTCCCTCAGTTTCTGCGTGAGCTGAACGAGCAGGTGGAAGCCGCTTTTGGCTATACCCTGCCGGTCGACTTCGTTCCGGTGCAGTTTACCTCCTGGATGGGAGGCGACCGTGACGGCAACCCGAACGTCACCGCCGATATCACTCGCCACGTCCTGCAACTCAGCCGCTGGAAAGCCACCGACCTGTTCCTGCGCGATATCGCCGTACTGATTTCCGAGCTGTCGATGTCTGAATGTACGCCGGAAGTGCGCGAGCTGTGCGGCAACCCGGAAGCGCTGGAGCCGTACCGTGAGATTATGAAAAACCTGCGTAGCCAGCTGATGAGCACCCAGGCTTATCTGGCGGGCCGCCTGAAAGGCGAGCGCTTAACGCGCCCTGCTAATCTACTGATCGCCAACGAACAGCTATGGGAACCGCTGTATACCTGCTACCAGTCATTACAGGCCTGCGGCATGGGCATTATTGCTAACGGGCAGCTGCTCGATACCCTGCGCCGCGTGAAGTGTTTTGGCGTACCGCTGGTGCGTATCGATATCCGCCAGGAGAGTACCCGTCACACCGAAGCGATTGCCGAGATCACCCGTTATCTTGGCCTGGGTGACTATGAAAGCTGGTCAGAAGCCGACAAGCAGGCGTTCCTGATCCGCGAACTGAATTCTAAGCGCCCGCTGACGCCGCGTCAGTGGGAGCCGAGCGCCGACACGAAAGAGGTGCTGGATACCTGCCGCGTGGCCGCCGAGGCGCCCAAGGGGTCAATTGCGGCCTACGTCATCTCGATGGCCAAAACGCCGTCTGACGTGCTGGCGGTGCACCTGCTGTTAAAAGAGGCTGGGATCGACTATGCCATGCCGGTGGCACCGCTGTTTGAAACTCTGGACGACCTGAATAATGCGAACGGGGTGATGAGCCAGCTGCTGAATATCGACTGGTATCGCGGTCTGATTCAGGGCAAACAAATGGTGATGATTGGCTACTCTGACTCGGCAAAAGATGCCGGTGTGATGGCGGCCAGCTGGGCGCAGTATCAGGCACAGGATGCGCTGATCAAAACCTGTGAGAAAGCCGGTATCACCCTGACGCTGTTCCACGGACGCGGCGGCAGCATTGGTCGCGGCGGCGCTCCGGCGCATGCCGCCCTGCTGTCACAGCCGCCGGGCAGCCTGAAAGGCGGACTGCGCGTGACTGAACAGGGCGAGATGATCCGCTTTAAGTACGGTCTGCCGGAAGTGACCATCAGCAGCCTGTCGCTGTATACCGGAGCGATCCTCGAAGCCAACCTGCTACCGCCGCCGGAGCCAAAAACCGAATGGATCGGCATCATGGAACGGCTGTCGGCCGTCTCCTGCAAAATGTACCGTGGCTACGTGCGTGAGCATGCGGAGTTCGTGCCGTACTTTCGTTCTGCCACGCCAGAACAGGAGCTGGCTAAGCTGCCGCTTGGCTCACGCCCGGCGAAGCGTCGTCCAACCGGCGGCGTCGAGTCCCTGCGTGCCATTCCGTGGATCTTCGCCTGGACGCAGAACCGTCTGATGCTGCCAGCCTGGCTGGGGGCCGGGGCTGCACTCCAGCAGGTGATGGAAGATGGTCATCAGGACCAGCTGGAAGCCATGTGTCGCGACTGGCCTTTCTTCTCTACGCGCCTCGGCATGCTGGAAATGGTGTTCTCGAAGGCCGATCTGTGGCTGGCAGAATATTACGACCAGCGCCTGGTGGATAAATCGCTGTGGCCGCTGGGCAAACAGCTGCGCGACCAGCTGGAGTCCGATATCAAAGCGGTGCTGACCATTGCCAACGATGCGCATCTGATGGCCGACCAGCCGTGGATTGCCGAGTCGATTGCGCTGCGTAATGTCTATACCGACCCGCTTAACGTATTGCAGGCCGAACTGCTGCACCGTTCACGCCAGCAGGAAAAAGCCGGCGGTGAGCCGGATGCCCGCGTCGAGCAGGCGCTGATGGTGACCATTGCTGGCGTTGCGGCAGGGATGCGTAATACCGGCTAACCCCGCCGGTTTTTGCCTCTGCCGTAGCCCCCGCACGCTAGCCTCACGGTGCTTATCATATCCCGGTCGTAAGAACGGGATATGAGTGAACATCATCCGGTGTATATCCCTGCAACATATACCTGAAATGCGCTATGCTGGGATCGTGCAATCACTGAAAGAGGGGATTTGAAATGGAAAAAACCACCGTTTTTAAAAACAACCGCTCACAGGCGGTGCGCCTGCCCAAAGCCCTGGCACTACCGGAAGATGTTAAGTGCGTTGATATTATTGCCATTGGCCGCACGCGCATTATATCGCCGGTAGGTGAAAGCTGGGATAACTGGTTTGATGGTGAAAATGTTACGGCTGATTTTATGGACGACCGTGAACAACCTTCAGAGCAGAGGCGAGAACATTTCTGATGCTGAAATTCATGTTGGACACCAATATCTGCATCTTCACCATCAAAAACAAGCCACCCACGGTCAGGGAAACATTTGTGTCGCACTATGGTCAACTGTGCATCAGCAGCATTACGCTGATGGAGCTGGTTTACGGTGCAGAAAAATCAAGCAACCCCAGGTAGAATCTGGATGTGGTTGAAGGGTTCTGCGCAAGGCTGGACATTCTCCCTTATGCAGAGGCTGCCGCCACGCATAGCGGGCAGCTCCGCGCCGAGTTAGCCAAAAAGGGCACCCCGATTGGCCCCTGGGACGTGATGATAGCAGGCCATGCGCGTTCGCAAGGTCTTATCCTGGTCACCAATAACCTGCGCGAGTTTGAGCGCGTTCCTGGGCTGCGCCTGGAAGACTGGACCAACCGTGGATCCGGCGACACGCGCTAAGCCGCCTTTCTTTCCGTCTCGTTATGAGGCTTCCAGCATCGGCGCCGGAGCCGGACGCACGCCCAGCGTATGACAAATGGCATAGCTTAATTCCGCACGGTTCAGCGTATAAAAATGGAAGTCCCTCACCCCTTCACGGCTAAGAATTTTCACCATGTCCATCGCCACGTTCGCACCCACCATCTTGCGCGTTTCCGGGTCATCATCCAGCCCGGCAAACATGCTGGTCATCCAGCCCGGCACGCGCACGTTGGTGAGGGTGGCAAAACGCTGTAGCTGCTTAAAGTTCGATACCGGAAGGATGCCCGGTACGATCTCAACGTCGATGCCGGTAGAGACACAGCGATCGCGAAAGCGCAGGTAGCTTTCCACATCGAAAAAGAACTGGGTAATGGCACGGTTCGCGCCAGCATCTATCTTGCGCTTCAGGTTGATCAAGTCTGACTGCGCGCTTTTCGCCTCCGGGTGTACTTCAGGATAGGCGGCAACCGAAATATCAAAGTCCCCCACCTCCTTCAGGAGTGCCACCAGATCGGCCCCGTACATTTCCGGCCGGCCACCGCCCGGCGGCAGATCGCCGCGCAGTGCCACAATATGACGAATACCGTTGTTCCAGTAGTCCCCCGCAATGGTGCGGAGCTCATCCCGCGTGGCATCGATGCAGGTCAGGTGCGGTGCCGCTTCCAGACCGGTACGCTCCTTAATGCCTTTAATAATACTGTGGGTGCGGTCGCGTTCGCCGGAGTTTGCCCCATAGGTTACCGACACAAATTTCGGCTTCAGGCTGCTAAGACGATCGATTGAGTTCCACAGGATGTCTTCCATTTCGCCGGTGCGCGGCGGAAAAAACTCGAAGGAGACATTAATCTGCCCGCTGATCTCAGCCAGGCTCTGGTTCAGTGCTTCGCGCTGATTGGCGTGGAAAAAACTCATACCCGTTTACCTCATCGATCGCTGCCTTTACACGCCTATCCGTTTAGACGTCCAGACATTCAAAATGGAGAAGATCGGTTATTCAGTCAACAGATAAATGGCGATTGGCCTTGACATCTCCTCACGCGAAGATGAGGAAATTTCAGCTGTGGGAACATGGCGGGGATTAAGGCCAGATAGGGTAACGAACGTAAGGGAAAACGGCACTGGCCCCGGCGTCACACAGGGTGCGCCGGGGCGTTGACTGCACTGAATTTACAGCAGCTGCGCCAGACGATTAAGGTCTGACTGAATCGCTCCGGCGGTCACATCGCGCCCGGCACCCGGCCCACGGATCACCAGCGGATTATCACGATACCAGCGGCTTTCAATGGCGAAGACGTTATCACACGGCAGCAGCGCAGCCAGAGGATGTTCGGGACGCACCGCTTCCACACCAACGCGCGCTTTACCATTGGCGTCAAAGCGCGCAACGTAACGCAGAACCAGCCCCATCTCCTGCGCCGCCTCAAGGCGTTGCAGCATCTGGTCGTTGAGCGCATCGCCATGATCAAAGAAGTGATCGACTGAACCCGACTGGCAGTCCGCCGGCACCAGTGACTCCACGCGCACCTGATCCGGTTCAATATCGTAGCCCGCTTCGCGCGCGAGGATCACCAGCTTGCGCATCACGTCCTGCCCGGAGAGATCGACGCGCGGATCCGGCTCGGTCAGCCCCTGCTGCCAGGCCTGATCGACCAGCTCGGTAAACGGCACCGTTCCATCAAACTGCAAGAACAGCCATGACAGCGTGCCGGAGAAAATGCCGCTAATCGACAGGATGCTGTCGCCACTTTCCCGCAGATCGCGCACCGTGTGGTTCACCGGCAGCCCGGCTCCGACGGTGGCGTTATACAGCCAGTGCCCGCCGGTTTTAGCGAAGGCATCGCGGATCTGGCGATAGCTGTCGCTGGTTGAGGCACCCGCCACCTTGTTCGCGCCAATAACGTGGAAACCGTAGCTGGCAAAGTCCAGATACTGTTCAGCCAGGGTTTCACTGGCGGTGACGTCCAGCACCACTAAATCGTCAAACGGATGCGCTCGCATCCACAGAAACAGCGATTCATCATCCTGCATGACCGCTTCATCTTCGAAGAAGGCCAGCGCACGGCTGGCGTCCAGCCCTTCATAGCTAAGCAGGCTGCGAGAACTGTCCACCACGCCGGCGAGAATATACTCAAATCCGGTACGTGCTGAAATCGTTTCCTGTTCACGGGCAAACAGCTCCAGCCAGCGTGAACCTATGTTACCTTTACCAAACAGCACCAGCCCAATCTGCTTTTCTGCCCGGAACAGCGTCTGATGCAGTCCACGGATCAAATGTTCGGTTGGCCCAACGCGCAGCACCGCCACCAGGCTGATACCGTCCTGGGATTGCCAGATAAATTCAACCGGCTGGTCTTTCATCTGCTGCCAGAAACGATGGCTGTGCAATGGATTGCGGCAAACGCCCGCCCCGACCATCGCCACCAGCGCCATCCCCTCACGCAGCTGTAAACGCCCCGGCAGAGCGGCATCCTGTAACAGGGTGAGCGCGCTGTTCACCACTTCCGAGGTGTAGCAAAGCTGTAGCAGATTGCGATCGGGATGAACGCCGGTTGCCAGCGGGCGCACCTGAGCACGTTGCAGCAGCTGGTCAATCTCTTTATGCAGGCTGGCAAAGTCATGGTGCGCGGGCACCTGGAACTCAATCAGACAGACATCGTCGTGGCTGGTCACGATACGCGCGCCGGTTCCCGAGGCCAGAACGCGCTCAATGCGCGTCGAACCCTGATCAGGCTGATAGCTACAGCGCAGCTGTAAATCGATATCGCTTCCCGACACGGGCTGTAGGGTGCGGGTATGCAGCACCGGGGCCGCAAGACGCGCCAGCTCGCTGGCTTCATCCAGCCGCAGCAGCGGCAGCAGGCAGGCATCTTTCACCTTGCGCGGATCGGCGCTGTAGACCCCGGCCACGTCACTCCAGATGGTCACGCGTGACACGCCCGCCAGCGCGCCGATTTGCGTTGCCGAGTAGTCGCTGCCGTTACGTCCTAACAGCACCGTTTCACCGGCATCGTTGCCACAGATAAAGCCGGTCACCACCAGGCGCCGTGACGGATGTTGTGCCATCAGCCGTTGCAGCAGCGGCAATGATTTTGCTTCATCCACCTGCGGCTGCACCGCACGCTCGGCGCGTAAGAAGTGGCGGGCATCCAGCCATCCGGCGTCGATATCGCGCAGCGTCAGCACCGCGGACATCAGACGCGCCGACCAGATTTCGCCGTGCCCAACCACCTCAGCGTAAACCGCATCGGAAATCACGCCGTCCAGCAACGCCGCCAGCTTCTCCAGATCGGAAATAAATTCAGCAATCAGCAATGCGGCCGCCTCCGGCGGCAACAGGCTGCCGATCAGATCGCTCTGATAACGACGCAGCGTCTGCTGCACCTGGTGAGCAGAAAGGCGATCGCTCTGGCTCAGTTTCAGCCAGCTGATAAGCTGATTGGTGGTACTGCCCGCTGCGGATACCACCATCAGGTCGCCCGGCTGGCTGTATTCCGCCATAATTCCGGCTACGCGCTGGTAGCATTTGGCATCGGCCAGGCTGCTGCCCCCAAATTTATGCAATTGCCGTGAACTGCCCGCCTTTGCCACTGCTGAATAACTCATGCTTACCTCTTGGTCGCAACCTGGAACGCATTCTCCAGATCGGCGATTAAATCTTCGTGATCTTCAATTCCCACCGAAATCCGCAGCAGCGTTTCGGAAATACCCGCAGCGGCACGCGCCTCTGCCGACATCCCGGCATGCGTCATGGTGGCGGTATGGGAAATCAGGCTCTCCACGCCGCCCAGCGACTCCGCCAGGGTAAATAAATGCAGCGCTTTCAGAAAACGACGCAGCGTTGCCTCATCACCATCCAGCTCAAAACTGAGCATCGCGCCAAAGCCTTTTTGCTGGGTGAGCGCAAACTGATGCCCCGCGTTTTCCGGCAGGGAAGGATGATACAGCTTTTTCACCAGCGGTTGTTGTTTCAGGTAATCGACGATCGCCAGAGCGTTGCGCTGGGCCGCCGCCATGCGCGGAGACAGGGTGCGCAAACCGCGCAGCAGCAGATAGCTGTCAAAAGCCGCCCCGGTCACGCCAATGTTGTTGGCCCACCAGGCAAGCTCGGTAACGTGCTGTGGATCTTTGGCGATCACCGCACCGGCAACCACGTCAGAGTGGCCGTTAAGATATTTGGTACAGGAGTGAATAACCAGGTCAGCGCCCAACTCCAGCGGGTTCTGCAATGCCGGACTCAGGAAGGTATTATCCACCACGCTAATGGCGCCGGCCGCGCTGGCCGCCTGGCAGATGGCGGTGATATCCACCACGCGCAGCAGCGGATTGCTCGGGCTTTCAATCAATACCAGTTTCGGCTTCTCCGCCAGCGCGTCCTGCAAGGCGGCTTTATCACCCTGATCGACAAACTTCACGCGGTACGCGCCGCGCTTGCTCAGGCTGTCGAACAGACGGTAGCTGCCGCCATAGCAGTCGTGCGGCGCCACCAGCAGGTCGCCCGGTTGCAGGAATACCGTGCACACCAGATGGATCGCAGACATCCCGGTATTGGTCATGACCGCCCCGGCTCCACCTTCCAGCTCTGCCAGCGCGCGCTGCACCACGTCGCGCGTTGGGTTGCCCCGGCGCGAGTAGTCATGAGCGCGTGGCTGATTGAAGTCGGTAAAGTTATAGGTGCTGGACAGATGGATCGGGGGGACAACGCAGCCATACTGCTCGTCATCATTCAAGCCGCTACGTACTGCGATGGTTGCCTGTTTACGCGTCATGGTGCATCAGTTCCTGCTGGAAAATAGGGAAGGCATATAGAGTAAACAGCCTAATGATAGACGTCAATACATCTGGACATCTAAATGTCTTTGCGTATAGATTGAGCAATGACGCATTTACCGCTAGAATTACGCCCATATACCCCAGAGAAAGTTGTGCCATCCCGATGTGATAGCCACTGACTTCGGGCATAATTAGCCAAATTTTGGCATTTCTCATTTTACATATGACTAAGGTAACTCATGGCTGAATGGAACGGCGAATATATCAGCCCTTACGCTGAGCACGGCAAAAAGAGCGAGCAGGTAAAAAAAATTACGGTATCGATACCGTTAAAAGTGTTGAAAATTTTGACCGATGAACGCACGCGCCGTCAGGTAAACAACCTGCGTCATGCCACCAACAGCGAACTGTTGTGCGAAGCATTTCTGCATGCGTTTACCGGGCAACCTTTGCCGGACGATGTCGACCTGCGCAAAGAGCGCAGTGACGAAATACCCGAAGAGGCAAAAGCGATTATGCGGGCGATGGGCGTCGATCCCGACACATGGGAATACTAAGCACGCGCAAATAATTCCGCTATCAGGTCGGGCAGCCGTTGTCTCAACGGATGCCCGACCCGCCCCGGAACCCAAATAGCCACCATCGGACAAACCAGACCGCCGCTCCCCATTTCCGTTTCAATCCTGATAATGTTGCTCCGCTGCCCCGCCATAATGTGCACCGGCAGTAATGCCCAACCCTGCCCGTTTGCCAGCAGCAGCTCCAGCATCGCCATATCATTGACATACTGTACCCGGTCGGCAATCTGTACGCGCTGCGCCACCGCCAGATCCAGCGCCATATTCGGAATAATTTGGTGACAGGAGGCCAGCTTCAGCAGACTGACGGGCTGCTGCTCAAACAGCTGCGGGCTGGCATAGACCGCCAGCTCAACGCTGCCGACCCCCCGCCATTTAAAACGTTCACCCACCGCTTTATTCACCGCCTGGTACAGCGCAATGTCTACGCTCCCCTCGGCAAGGGCCGCCTCTGCCTGCTGACGATCCTGATAGCATAAATTGAGCCGGCATCCCTGCTGATACAGCCGGCTGGCCAGCGTACTTAGCACCGTGCGTGGCGTAAAAATATCGTAGCTTAGGGTCATCGTGCGCGGCGGATTTTTCTCCTGCTGCTGCGCTATCTGGCTAAAGGCCTGCGCCTCATGTAAAAAAAGCCGCGCCTGGCGATACAGCAAACTGCCGCGTTCCGTCACGCCAAAAGGGCGACTGCTGCGGTCAAACAGGGAATAGCCGAGGTCTAACTCCAGATAATCCAGCAGCTCGCTGACGGTCGTGCGATCTTTGCCGAGTTTAACGGCGGCCCGCGTCAGGTTGCCGCACTCACAGACGCAGGTAAACGCCTCAATCTGCGCCAGCGTAAAATTTATTGCCACATCCGTTCCCTGTCTCAAAACGGGGGATATTCCCCCTCTAAGTGACTCTCCCTTTTATGCCGCTCTGGTTAGAGTGCGTGTGACATCAACACGGAGAATTCAATAATGAAGATCAAACGTAATCTGTTATCCACCCTGGTCATGACCGCTTCACTGACCACCATCGTCGCGGGCGATGCCGGCGCCTGTAGCCGCGTGTTTATGAATATGTTTCCGGGCTATATGGTCAGCGCGCGCAATCTCGACTTCTTCGGCCCGGTTGACCCATCTCTGGTGATCACCCCACAGGGCGTGGAGCATAGGGCCAGCGACGAACCGGACGCAAAAAACTGGAAAACACGTTACGGTAGTGTAGTCGTTTACGCGGATGACGTTTTCCCGATGGATGGGATCAACGAAAAAGGGCTGGCCGGTCATACGCAGTATTACGCTAACGGCAAGCAGGTTCAGCAGGACAACAGGGATAAGCCGGAGCTGGAAAGCCGCGCCTGGTTGAGCTATCTGCTGGATAACTTCGCAACCGTTGATGAAGCGGTAAAAGGATTGCAGGATATGCGCCTGGTCGCCAAAAAATTGCCCATTGACTATGCGTCAGATACCAAACATATCGCGCTGGAAGACGCGGGCGGCGATTCGGCCATCGTGGAAATCGATAACGGCAAGGTCAATATCTACCATAACCGCGACTACCGTGTTATGACCAACCCTCCCTCTTACGACCAGCAGTTAGCCAACTGGGAAAAGTATAAAAAGGTCGAGGCAAACGGCATTCCGGGTAGCCAGAGCTCCACGGATCGCTTTGTCCGCGCCAGTATTAACCTGAAGAACCTTCCTCATCCCGATAATCAAGCCCAGGCACAAGGCTTTGTACTGTCAGTGATAAACAATGTCGCTTTCCCGATCGGCTACCCGGACAGTGACGATGCGATGGTCACGTCAATCACCCAATCCTATGAAAAATACTCAAAATATCCGCAGGAGAACAAAGGCACCGCCACCTACTTTACGACCCTTTCCGATCTCAGCCACGGCGAGTATCGTTTTAAATCGGTCTTTGCCCCATCAGACGTGATGGTGAAGTTGAAGGAGATTAACTTCTCGGTCGGCCAGCCGGTGAAACGCATTAATCATTTGCAAAACTACGCCCAGCGGGGCTGGCAGGGCAATATTCTGAAATACGCTACCGCCTCCTGAATAAGCGCCATAAAAAAACCCAGCCGAGGCTGGGTTTTTCTTGCATCCGAAACGGTAACCGTTTCTGGCGGATTGCTTATTTGCTGCCTGGGATGCTGAAACGCTTGTTGAAGCGATCCACACGACCACCGCTGGCAACGTCACGCTGCTTACCGGTGTAGAACGGGTGGCAGTTGCCGCACACGTCCAGGTTCAGGTCGTGACCCACGGTAGAGCGGGTTTTGATTTCGTTACCGCAAGAACATTTAGCAGTAACTTCAGCGTAATTTGGGTGAATACCTTTTTTCATGGGAAAACCTCAGTTAAGGCCGTGTCGCTCTCCCGCGCCAGGAATTCTCCTGCACCGGCACCACACGAAAATTAATAATTAGGTGAAGTTGATACCAAAATGCCGTACCAACGGCGGCGGACTATACAGAAAATAACCACCCGCTGCAATCGGATCCGCACATTCCGGACGACACAGTGTACACTAACTCGCTCTGTTTTTCACCCGGATGAATTCATGCCCGTTGTTCAGGTCGCGCTACCCGTCCCGCTTGCCCGCAACTTCGATTATTTGTTGCCTCCTCACCTCAGTCATGCGGTTATCGGTGGCCGTGTAAGCGTGCCTTTTGGCAAGCGCCGGGCGATTGGGGTGGTGGTGGCGATGAGCGAGCGCAGCGATTTGCCGCTCGACCAGCTGAAAAGCGTGCATGAGGTACTGGATACCTGCTCACTGTACCCCCCCTCCCTGTGGCGCATACTGCAATGGGCGGCGGACTACTATCACTTTCCGTTAGGGGAAGTGCTGTTTCATGCCATGCCGGTGCTGTTGCGACAGGGAAAAGCGGCCGAAGAGGCACCGCTGTGGCAGTGGCTGATCACCGTTCAGGGGCGCGCCACCGCACCAGAAAGCCTGAAGCGCGCCCCGAAGCAGCAGCAGGCGCTGGCCGCATTACGCAACCGGCCGATGTATCGCCATGAGGTCAACCAGCACGATATCAGCGAGGCAACGCTCCAGGCGCTGCGGGCTAAAGGCCTGTGTGAACTGCAACCGCAGCCGCGCGCGCCACAAGACTGGCGCGAAAGCTATGCGGTGAACGGCGATCGCCTGCGGCTGAACACGGAACAGGCCACCGCTGTCGGTGCTATCCGCAGCGCCGACGACCAGTTTGCAGCCTGGCTACTGGCCGGGATCACCGGCTCGGGAAAAACCGAGGTTTACCTGAGCGTGCTGGAAAATATTCTCGCCAGCGGCCATCAGGCGCTGGTGCTGGTGCCTGAAATCGGCCTGACGCCGCAGACCATCGCCCGTTTCCGGCAGCGTTTCAACGCCCCGGTTGAGGTCCTGCATTCCGGGTTAAATGACAGCGAACGTCTGGCGGTATGGCTGCGCGCCCGCAGCGGTGAAACGGCCATTGTCATCGGCACCCGCTCTGCGCTGTTCACGCCCTTTGCCCGTCTGGGGGCCATCATTATTGATGAAGAGCACGATAATTCTTACAAACAGCAGGAAGGCTGGCGCTATCACGCACGCGATCTGGCGGTATTTCGCGCGCGCCAGGAAAATATCCCCATCGTCATGGGTTCCGCCACCCCGGCGCTGGAAACGTTGCATAACGTTCAGCTGGGGAAATATCGCCAGCTGAACCTGAGCAAACGTGCCGGGAATGCCACCAGGGCAACACAGCTGCTGGTCGACCTGAAGGGCGTTAAGTTGCAGGGCGGGCTGTCGCCGATGCTGATCAAAAAAATCGGTCAGCACCTGAAGGCTGACAATCAGGTACTGCTGTTTCTCAACCGCCGTGGTTTCTCCCCAACCCTGCTGTGCCACGAGTGCGGCTGGATTGCCGAATGCCAACGCTGCGACCGCTACTACACGCTGCATCAACATCAGCGACAGCTACGCTGCCACCACTGCGACAGCCAGCGGCCGATCCCACACCAGTGCCCACAGTGCGGCTCCACCCACCTGGTGCCGGTCGGGCTGGGAACGGAACAGCTGGAGCTCAACCTCGGCGAACTGTTTCCCGGCGTGCCGTTGACCCGTATCGACCGTGATACCACCAGTCGTAAAGGGGCGCTGGAGCAGCAGCTGGCGGAAGTGCATCGTGGCGGCGCGCGTCTTCTTGTCGGCACGCAGATGCTGGCGAAGGGCCACCACTTCCCGGACGTCACGCTGGTGTCATTGCTGGATGTAGACGGCGCACTCTTTTCAGCCGACTTCCGCTCCGCCGAACGCTTTGCTCAACTGTATACCCAGGTTGCCGGACGCGCAGGACGCGCAGGCAAACAGGGGGAGGTCGTGCTACAAACCCATCATCCCGAACATCCGCTGCTACACACGTTACTGCATCAGGGCTATGACGCGTTCGCCAGCCAGGCACTCAGCGAGCGTAACAGCGTATTTCTGCCGCCGTTCACCAGCCATGCGCTGTTCCGCGCGGAAGATCATGATAACCAGCAGGCCAGTCTGTTCCTGCAACAGCTGCGTAACCTGCTGGAGGCCAGCCCACTCAAGGACTCGTCCTTCTGGGTCATGGGCCCGGTGCCGGCATTGCAGGCTAAACGCGGTGGACGTTATCGCTGGCAGCTACTGCTACAGCATCCTTCGCGCGCGCATCTTCAGCGTCTGATCAAAACCAGCCTGCCGCTGATTGGCACCCTACCCCAGTCGCGTAAGGTCAAATGGACGCTTGATATCGATCCAACGGAGAGCTGAACATGCCGCCGTTTGCACAGCAAAGTTGCGCAGCGGATCGAAAAAAGTCGCACAAGTCACAAATTTTATGCAAATTAAGTAACATCTTGCCGCTATATTTGTTAACAATGCGGGTTTATCGGCTCAGGCACCCGACCTGAATCACTGTAAAATTTCATCTTCATCAGTTAGTCAGGTCAGCGTCTCAGGCTGGCGTGAGGAGAGCAGCGTTGGAGCACAATCAAGATCGTACCGTGGCGACCATGAAGGACGTAGCGAAAAAAGCAGGCGTATCCACGGCAACGGTCTCCCGTGCCCTGATGAATCCCGAAAAAGTTTCCGCCGCCACGCGCAGTAAAGTTGAACTGGCGGTCGCTGCCGTTGGCTACGCGACTCACTCCATAGCCCGTCACGCCAGGCGAAGTGAGTCACGTACGATACTGGTGATGGTTCCAGATATCTGCGACCCGTTTTTTAGTGAAATCATCCGTGGTATTGAGGTCGCGGCCACCCGTCAGGGTTACCTGGTCCTGATCGGCGACTGCGCGCACCAGAACCAGCAGGAGAAGTCGTTCCTGAATATGATCCTGACGCGTCAGATAGACGGCATAGTGCTGCTGGGCTCGCAGATCCCGTTTGACGCCAGCATAGAAGATCCCCGTATTTTGCCGCCCATGGTCATGGCAAATGAGTTTCCCCCGGAGCGCGAAATACCGACGGTGCATATCGACAATCTGACCGCAGCTTTTGAAGCGGTTAACCATCTACAAAAGCTCGGCCACCGCCGCATAGCCTGTATCTGTGGGCCAGAAGAGATGCCGCTGTGCCAGTACCGCCTGGAGGGCTATGTCCAGGCACTGCGCCGCCACGGAGTGCCCGTAGAGACGCAGTATATTGTGCGCGGTGAATTTACATTTGATGCGGGCTGCCAGGCAATGAAACAGCTGATGAAGCTACCTAAGCCACCCGATGCGCTGTTCTGCCACTGCGATATTATCGCTTTGGGCGCCATGTCACAGGCGAAAAATATGGGCCTGCGTGTCCCCCAGGATCTGTCAATTATCGGTTTCGATGATATTGAACTGTCACGCTATAGCGACCCGCAGTTAACGACCGTTGCCCAGCCGCGATTCAACATTGGTCGCGAAGCGATGCTACTCTTGCTGGAGCAGCTACAGGGCAAAGCGGTCAGTAACGGCTCCAGGCTGTTGGATTTTGAACTGAAAATCCGAGGCAGTACCGCGCCTTCGCTACGCGAACATGACTAAACTTTTTGCGGTAGCGAGTCTCCCTCATGCCGCAGAGAAAATCAGCGCATTCTTAGTAATATCGCCGCTGGTCAAACTTCCGCCCCTTGAGTAACATGGCGGGCCATAGCCGGGCACCAGCGTTAACGTTATCCGGCACGACTTTTCATCGAATATTAGCGGAACGATAGTGGCACAAAAAGATTATGTAAGCCGCGGGCGGGCGACAGGGACGCGTCGTAACAAGACCAACAGTCGCAGCAAAAAACGCAGCGGTGGATCGGGCGTATCAAAAATCATGGTCGTACTGGCGGTTGCCGTTCTGGTGACCTTTGTCGGCGGCCTGTGGTTTATTGCACATCATAAAAAAGAAGAAACGCCGACGATCCCCGATCACAAAGCTATCGGTAACGGGCTGCCACCCAAGCCCGAAGAGCGCTGGCGCTATATCAAAGAGCTGGAGAATCGTCAGATTGGCGTGCCAACGCCGACGGAACCGACGTCAGGCGGTGAAGCGCATTCTCAGGCGCAGCTCACCGATGAGCAGCGCCAGCTGTTGGATCAGATGCAGGCCGATATGCGCCAGCAGCCAACCCAGCTCAACGAAGTGCCGTGGAATGAGCAAACCCCCGCGCAGCGCCAGCAGACCATTCAGCGTCAGCAGCAGAACCAGCTACAGCAGCAGTCGCGTACTCCGCCGCCGCAGACTCAGCCGCAGCGTACCCCTACCGTGCCTGCCCATACCAGCACCCAGCCAGCGCGCGAACCTGTAAGGCAGGCTAAGCCGGAAGCCTCCGCGCAGCAAAAAGTTGAAAACAAACCCAAAGAAGCTGAAAAACAGGCCAGCCAGCGTTGGGTTGTACAGTGTGGTTCATTTAAAGGCACTGACCAGGCCGAGTCCGTCCGCGCCCAGCTGGCGTTTGAAGGATTTGAAAGCCGCATCACCACCGGCGGCGGCTGGAATCGCGTTGTTATCGGCCCATATAACGGTCGCAGTACGGCTGACTCTATTCTGAAACGCCTGCATGGCTCCGGGCATTCAAATTGTATTCCTGTCGCAACCGGGGGTTGAAACCCCTCAAACCCACCCCATATCTGGTTACATCAGCGCCCCACACTGACGTGTGGGGCCGTCTTTTTGACTGTAACAAGGGGTCTGCCCGTGACAACAATAGTAAGCGTACGACGTAACGGCCAGGTAGTGATTGGCGGTGATGGCCAGGCCACCCTCGGCAATACGGTAATGAAAGGCAACGTTAAAAAAGTGCGTCGTCTTTACAACGACAAGGTCATTGCCGGTTTTGCTGGCGGCACCGCGGACGCATTTACCCTGTTTGAACTTTTTGAACGCAAACTGGAAATGCACCAAGGACACCTGGTGAAAGCGGCGGTGGAACTGGCTAAAGACTGGCGTACCGATCGTATGCTGCGCAAGCTGGAAGCCCTGCTGGCCGTGGCGGATGAAAACGCCTCACTGATCATCACCGGTAACGGTGACGTTATCCAGCCGGAGAACGATCTGATAGCCATCGGTTCAGGCGGTCCATACGCCCAGGCAGCAGCACGTGCGCTGCTGGAAAACACCGACATCGGCGCGCGCGACATTGTGGAAAAAGCGCTGGGTATTGCAGGTGATATCTGCATCTATACCAACCATAACCTCACTATCGAAGAATTATCGTCCAAAGCGTAAGGATCCTAATTTATGTCTGCTATGACTCCGCGCGAGATTGTCAGCGAACTAAACAGATTTATCATCGGCCAGGATGGCGCCAAGCGAGCGGTGGCGATCGCCCTGCGCAACCGCTGGCGCCGTATGCAGCTGGACGAAGAGCTGCGTCATGAAGTGACGCCAAAAAACATTCTGATGATCGGCCCAACCGGCGTGGGTAAAACTGAAATTGCCCGTCGTCTGGCCAAACTGGCGAATGCGCCTTTCATTAAAGTCGAAGCAACCAAGTTTACTGAAGTGGGCTATGTGGGTAAGGAAGTGGATTCGATTATCCGCGATCTGACCGATTCGGCGATCAAAATGGTGCGTTCCCAGGCGATTGATCGCAACCGCAATCGCGCCGAAGAAATGGCCGAAGAGCGCATCCTTGACGTGCTGATCCCCCCGGCTAAAAACAACTGGGGACAAAACGAAACCCCGGCGGAACCTTCCTCCGCGCGCCAGTCGTTCCGCAAAAAACTGCGTGAAGGGCAGCTGGATGATAAAGAAATCGAGATCGACCTGGCCGCCATTTCCGGCGGGGTGGAAATCATGGCACCTCCGGGTATGGAAGAGATGACCAGCCAGCTGCAGTCAATGTTCCAGAACATCGGCGGGCAGAAGCAGAAACCACGCAAGCTGAAAATCAAAGAAGCCATGAAGCTGCTGGTGGAAGAGGAAGCGGCCAAGCTGGTTAACCAGGAAGAGCTGAAGCAGGAAGCTATCGACGCGGTCGAACAACACGGCATCGTGTTTATCGATGAGATCGATAAAGTCTGCAAGCGCGGCGAATCATCCGGTCCGGACGTTTCACGCGAAGGGGTTCAGCGCGATCTGCTGCCGCTGGTGGAAGGCTGTACCGTATCGACTAAACACGGCATGGTAAAAACTGACCATATTTTGTTTATTGCTTCCGGCGCTTTCCAGGTTGCCAGCCCGTCAGATCTTATCCCGGAGCTACAGGGTCGTCTGCCTATTCGCGTCGAGCTACAGGCGCTGACCACCAATGACTTCGAGCGGATCCTGACGGAGCCAAGCGCCTCTATAACCGTTCAGTACAAGGCGCTGATGAATACCGAAGGGGTAAATATCACCTTTACGCCGGACGGGATCAGCAAAATTGCCGCCGCCGCCTGGCAGGTGAATGAGACCGCAGAGAACATCGGTGCCCGCCGCCTGCATACCGTGCTTGAGCGTCTGATGGAGGAGATCTCCTATGATGCCAGCGACCTTAACGGTCAGTCGATCACCATCGATGCCGAGTATGTCAGTAAACATCTGGATGAACTGGTCGCCGACGAAGACCTTAGCCGCTTCATTCTGTAATCCTTATCTCTACCCGGCGTCACCCCGCCGGGTTTTTTCTTTTTACCCGCCTTATTGCGCCCCTGCCATCCGTCGCATGACGCCTTTACGCTGTCGCGTCACCGATTCACAACTGATGATTTTGCCAACAGCCATCGTTAAGCGATATACTCAGTCTCCCTCTGGCAAACAGACGAAAACCTTATGAAATATGATACGTCAGAACTTTGCGACATCTATCACGAAGAAGTGAACGTCGTTGAACCGCTTTTCTCAAACTTTGGTGGTCGCACCTCGTTTGGCGGGCAAATCATTACGGTCAAATGTTTCGAAGACAACGGTCTGCTGTTTGATTTGCTGGAGGAAAACGGTCGTGGCCGCATTCTGCTGGTTGATGGCGGTGGTTCGATGCGGCGCGCGCTGGTCGATGCGGCTCTGGCAAGGCTGGCGCTGCAAAATGAGTGGGAAGGAATTGTGGTTTATGGCGCGGTGCGTCAGGTAGATGACCTGGAAGAGCTGGATATTGGTATTCAGGCCATTGCCGCCATCCCAGTCGGTGCTGCCGGCGAGGGCATTGGTGAAAGCGATATCCGGGTCAATTTCGGCGGCGTCACCTTCTTCTCTGGCGATCACCTTTATGCCGACAATACCGGCATGATCCTGTCTGAAGATCCGCTCGATATCGAATAAGCCGGGCGCAGGGTAAAACGGGTGCCTCGGCACCCGTTCTCAGCTTTCGCTCTCTGTTTTAACGAGGGAGAAGCATCAGACCTCTTCCATTTTTCCCAGCAGTGCCCGCAGGCGTTCTTGCCAGACGTGCTGCTCTTCCTTCAGCTGCTGATTCTCACGCACCAGCGCTTCGCTGTTGCCGGACGCCTGCTGAACCTGATGGTTCAGACTGCCGTTTTGTTCTTTTAGCTCTTCGATTTCCATCTGCAACAGCGTGATGGTATCAATCGCCTGCTGTACTTTCGCTTCCAGTTTCTCAAACACTTCAAATGACATTTCTCTAACCTCTCCTAATCGCAGGGCATTGATGATGCTAGCCGCAGGGGTGAGGAATGAACCGGCATTCCGCGGATAACAACGATGCCTCGATTGTAAGTAGAGCGGCAGCGCAAGTCCAGCAGCTAACCCCACAGCGAGCGCAGTCTGTAATAATTTTCGGTCTACGCCTGGTGCAGGTTTCTCTCTCCGCCTTCGGTTAACTGGAGAGGGTAAAAAAAATGCGTGATTTATAAACAACCCAACACGCGCCGCGACATTTCCGAAACGCCAAAAGACGCGAAAACGCTCATTTTCATGACGCGGAACACATTTTTCGATTTCGCTATTTCTCGTTAATGCTCGTTAACGATAAATTCACATTCACCCTACAATAAGATCCGAGTGTTTCAGGGCTGTAGACAAAAAAACAACAATCCTTAACCTCGCCGACAGGAATGACATGATGAGTAACGCAACGAGTATATTAAAGGGGCAGTGCATCGCGGAGTTTCTTGGTACGGCCACCATCATCTTCTTTGGCGCTGGCTGTGTCGCCGCCATGAAAGTGGCGGGAGCCAGCTTCGGGCAGTGGGAAATCAGTATTATCTGGGGTCTTGCCGTGGCAATGGCGGTGTATCTCACCGCGGGCATTTCTGGTGGACACCTTAATCCCGCCGTCAGCGTAGCCATGTGGCTGTTTGCCAACTTTGATGGCCGTAAGGTGATCCCTTTTGCTATCGCGCAGATCGCGGGGGCCTTTTGCTCCGCTGCGCTGGTTTATGCCCTGTATCATAATCTGTTCCTCGACTACGAACAGACGCATCAAATGGTACGCGGCAGCGCGGCAAGTCTCGATCTTGCTGGCGTCTTCTCAACCTACCCTAATCCGCATATCGGCGTGGGCCAGGCGTTTCTGGTTGAATTAGTCATTACCGCGATTATGATGGCGCTGATCATGGCGCTGACCGATGACGGCAACGGCCTGCCGCGCGGCCCGATAGCCCCTCTGCTGATTGGTTTGCTGATTGCCACCATCGGTGCATCGATGGGCCCACTGACCGGTTTTGCCCTTAACCCGGCACGAGATTTCGGACCCAAGCTGTTCGCCTGGGCCGCGGGTTGGGGTAACGTTGCCTTCACCGGTGCGCGCGATATTCCCTATTTCCTCGTGCCGATTTTCGGCCCACTGTTCGGCGCCAGCCTCGGAGCCTTTGGCTATCGCGCTCTGATTGCCAGCAACCTGCCCGGTAAGGCGGTGGAAAAACACCAAGAATCCGCGTCACGCGCTAAACAATAAAAGCGTCATCCTGCTTAACGCTTACCTCATCAGGAAGAGACTATGAACGTCGAAAAAAAATACATCGTCGCCCTCGATCAGGGAACCACCAGTTCCCGGGCCGTTATCCTCGATCATGATGCCAATATTGTCGCGGTGTCGCAGCGTGAGTTTCAGCAAATCTACCCGAAAGCGGGCTGGGTGGAACATGATCCTATGGACATCTGGGCTTCGCAAAGCTCCACCCTGGTGGAAGTGCTGGCGCATGCGGATATCAACTCCGACGAAATTGCCGCGATTGGTATCACCAATCAGCGCGAAACGACGATTGTCTGGGAGAAACAGACCGGTAAACCCATCTATAACGCCATTGTCTGGCAGGACCCGCGCACGGCCGATTACTGCGCAAAGCTGAAAAAAGAAGGGCTGGAAGAGTATATCCGCCACACCACTGGCCTGGTGATTAACCCTTATTTCTCCGGCACCAAGGTGAAGTGGATCCTTGACCATGTGGAAGGTTCCCGTGAACGCGCGCGGCGTGGCGAGCTGCTGTTTGGCACCGTCGACAGCTGGCTGGTGTGGAAGATGACGCAAGGACGGGTTCACATTACCGATTACACCAACGCTTCGCGCACCATGATGTTCAACATTCATCAGCTGGAATGGGATGCGCGCATGCTGGAGATCCTGGATATCCCGCGTGAGATGCTGCCTGAAGTGAAGTCGTCTTCTGAGGTGTATGGTCAGACCAATATTGGCGGTAAGGGCGGCACGCGCATTCCTATCGCGGGCATTGCCGGTGACCAGCAGGCGGCGCTGTACGGCCAGCTGTGCGTTCAGCCGGGTATGGCGAAAAACACCTACGGCACGGGCTGCTTTATGCTGATGAATACCGGCACTGAGGCCGTCACCTCCACCCATGGCCTGCTGACCACCATCGCCTGCGGCCCGCGTGGGGAAGTAAACTACGCGCTGGAAGGGGCGGTGTTTATCGGCGGTGCGTCGATTCAGTGGCTGCGTGACGAGATGAAGCTCATCAGTGACGCCACGGACTCCGAATATTTCGCGACGAAAGTGAAAGACACCAACGGCGTGTATATGGTGCCCGCCTTCACCGGTTTAGGCGCGCCGTACTGGGACCCGTATGCGCGCGGTGCCATCTTCGGCCTGACGCGAGGGGCCAACGCTAACCATATTATCCGCGCCACGCTGGAGTCGATCGCCTACCAAACCCGTGATGTACTGGAAGCGATGCAGAACGATGCTAACACCCGCCTGCAATCGCTGCGCGTGGACGGTGGTGCCGTGGCCAATAACTTCCTGATGCAGTTCCAGTCCGATATTCTCGGTACGCGCGTGGAGCGCCCTGAGGTGCGGGAAGTGACCGCGCTGGGAGCGGCCTATCTGGCAGGCCTGGCCGTTGGCTTCTGGAAAGATCTCGATGAAGTTCGCGCCAAGTCGGTCACCGAACGCGAATTCCGCCCCGGCATTGAAACCACCCAGCGTAACGTACTGTACTCCGGCTGGAAAAAAGCCGTTAGCCGCGCCCAGGCGTGGGAAGAGGCAGACGACAGGTAACTCCATCCGCCCGTGGTCGCGCACCACGGGCAACCTTCTCCCTGCCCCCGTTCAGCTACTGATTTTGCCGCGCCTGACCCAGCTTAGGGATCAGGCGGATGTAAATCAGCTCACTTAACAACTCAACCAGAGTCTGCGTCACGATAATGGCCGGCAGTACGGGGATGGCGCCCGGCACGGAAAGCGCCAGCGGCAACACCACCAGAGAGTTACGGGTTGCGGCGCTAAAAGCCACCGCCCTGCCCGCAGCAGGCTCAAGGCGAAACATTCTGGCGGCTATCCATCCGGCCAGCGGGGCAAGAACGGCAAAAGCAACGTAGACAGGTACGGCCTGCAGGGCCAGTGGCCAGACCCCTCCCAGCCGGGGCAGCATGGCCGCCACCACGATAAATAGCACCAGCGCGGTCGCCGGCACGGGGAGCAGGCCAAGCCCTTCAGAGACTGAGCTGCCCAGCCTGCTGCCCCTGCTCCACAGCTGCGTCAGTGCGGCAAGGCACAGCGGAGCCACAATCAGCCAGAGAAAAGCATCAATAAACGGTTTGGGCTGCACCAGCCCGGCAGCCTGCTCCCCGAGGAAAACATGCAGGTAGAGCGGCAGCAGCAGCATCTGCGCGATCAGTAATATCGGCGTGGAGGCCAGCAGCAGACGGAAATCACCGCGCCCAAGCTGGGAAAACGTCACAACGTAGTCGATACAGGGCGTCAGAAGGACCAGCAGCACACCAAGCAGCAACAGCGTATTTTGTGGTAAAAACGGTATCAGGATGGCGACCAGGGCCGGAATAAACAGAAAATTAGCCACCAGCAGAGGTAACAGAAAACGTAACCGAGTTAACGCCTTGCCAAGCCCGGCCACCGGCACCTGTAGAAAAGTCACAAACAGCATCAATGCTAATGCCGGATTAATGGCAGAGGCCAGAGCGGATGTTGCGGGCAGAGCAAAGGCGGTTAAACCTGCGATCGCCACCGCGCTGAAATAAATCACGACCTGATGGTGTTCAAGTCCGTTTCTGATACGAGTGGCTAAGTGAGCGGCAGACGCAGACATTGATTATCCTTTTGTTACCCGGCGTGCGTTACCCGCCAGTTTCACCCAGAACGCAGGAAATATGCAACGTCAGGGCCTGGATGAATAAAGCCGTAACGATGATAAACTGCCCGACTGATGACTTTCCCGAGGCATATCATGAAACGAGAACTGGCGATTGAATTTTCCCGCGTCACCGAGGCAGCCGCGCTGGCCGGCTATCAGTGGCTGGGCCGTGGCGATAAGAATGCGGCGGACGGCGCGGCGGTACACGCAATGCGTATTATGCTCAATAAGGTGGATATCGACGGACAAATCGTCATTGGCGAAGGGGAAATTGATGAAGCGCCGATGCTGTATATCGGTGAAAAGGTCGGTACCGGCAGCGGTGATGCGGTGGATATTGCCGTCGATCCGATTGAAGGCACGCGCATGACCGCCCTGGGTCAGGCCAACGCACTCACGGTAATGGCCGTTGGCGACAAGGGCACGTTCCTGCACGCGCCGGATATGTATATGGAAAAGCTGGTGGTCGGCCCCGCAGCGAAAGGCACGATTGACCTGAACCTGCCGCTGGAAGAAAACCTGCAACGTGTGGCGCGCGCCATGAACAAACCGCTGAGCGAACTGACGATCACGCTGCTGGCAAAGCCGCGTCATGATGAGGTGATTGCCCGCCTGCAACAGCTCGGCGTTCGCGTGTTTACCTTCCCGGATGGCGATGTGGCGGCCTCAATCCTCACCTGTATGCCGGACAGCGAGGTCGATGTGATGTATGGCATCGGCGGTGCGCCGGAGGGGGTGATCTCCGCTGCGGCGATCCGCGCGCTGGATGGCGATATGCAGGGCCGCCTGCTGGCACGGCACGAGGTGAAGGGCGATAGCGCTGAAAATCGGCGTCTGGGCGAGCAGGAACAGGCTCGCTGCCGTGAAATGGGCATTGAGGCCGGCCAGGTTCTGACTCTGGAGCAAATGGCGCGCAACGATAACGTGATTTTCTCCGCCACCGGTATCACCAGCGGCGACCTGCTAAAAGGCATCACGCGCAAGGGCAATATGGCGACCAGCGAAACGCTGCTGATCCGCGGCAAATCGCGCACCATTCGCCGTATCCATTCGACTCATTATCTCGATCTGAAAGACGAGAGCCTGCATCCCTATATTTTGTAATCCACCCGCTGGCGGGCCGGGCATAAAGGCAGCCCGGCCGCTGGCGCTTAAGCCGTATGCGGCTCCGGCCCTTTAGACAGAGGCAGCCAGCACAGCAGGATCAGCAGCGCGGTGGCAAACATCAGCATACCAAGGCTGAACTGACCATCCTGCGGCAGCAGGGCAGACAGCCACGCGATAAGGCCAGACCCCAGGTTCTGTAATCCACCCACCAGCGCCCCGGCGGTGCCCGCCATATACGGCCACGGCTCCATTGCTCCGGTGGTCGCCAGTGGAAACAGCATTCCGGCACCAAAAAAGAACAGCGATGCGGGCACAATCAGCGTCCACAGGTTCATTATTCCCAGCCAGCCGGGGATCCACATCATCACGCCGGCCAACAGGCAGCTGTTTACCGCGTACCACATTACGCTGGCAAAGGATTTATTACTGCGCCCGGCAAACCAGGCCCCGAAGAACGCGGCGGGCAGGGGCAGAATAAACAGCAGGCTGATGGCCAGGCTGCTCATTCCCAGCACGCCGCCCATCAGTACGCCACAGCTGGCCTCAAACACCGCAATCCCGGCCAGCGCACCGATCAGGATCACCAGATAGCGGATAAAATTCCCATCGGCCAGCAGCGGTCGATAGCGCGAGAAAAAGGCCCGCTGCGGCTGGCACGCTGGACGGGTTTCCGGCAGCCAGCGCAGCATGGCCGCCGATACCGCAAGGCACAGCAGCAGTAAGAAGGCAAAACAGGCCTGCCAGCCAAACAGATACGTCAGGCCGGCACCGATCGCAGGCGCAACCAGCGGGCTGATTAAAATCCCCATATTCAGCAGGCTGTTGGCATGGCGCAGGGCGCTGCCGGAATAGAGATCGCGTGGCATGGTACGCGCCATCACGCCTGCCACGCCGGTGCCCATTCCCTGAATAGCCGCCGCCAGCACCAGCCCATTCAGGCTGTCCGCCAGCAGCGCGGTCACGGAGCCTGCAATAAATACGGCCATCCCCAGCAGGATCACCGGACGACGGCCGATGCTGTCTGACAGCGGGCCGTAAAACAGCTGCGATGCGCCGTAGGTCATCAGGTAGGCCGCCATCACACGCTGCACCATCCCGTCACCCACATTAAACGCCGCAGCAATGGTCGGCATTGCCGGAACGTAGATGGTCTGCGCCATCTGTCCCACCGCCAGTAAAGCAATCAGCATCACCAGCAGATATCCGTTTTCAATCTTTTTCATCGACTCACATCAGTATAATTAGCGAAAAAAATCGCTCAGCCAGCAGGATCCGCCAGAAATCCCGGCGTTATGGCGGAGAAAATATCAGGATTGTCAGACAAAGCGAGTGGGATAGCGCAAATAGCAGGGATCCTGCTGTCACTAAAAAAAGGCGCAACTGTAAGTTTTTTTTTACGCCTGTCGTCATTCGTGCGCATACTTTGTCGATATGAGCTTTCGCTCTGGTCACCGGCTGGAAAAAATCCTCATGCCTGGTGAAGATATCCGCAGAAATGCCAATCATGCCGCAAGAGAATTTAAGGAGTGTTTTATGGCCGTGTGGGTTAATGCTCGCGTAAAAAAGGTCTCCGACTGGACAGACAGTCTGTTCAGCCTGACGGTAACCGCCCCCATCGACCCGTTTACCGCCGGACAATACGCCAAACTGGCGCTGGAAATAGAGGGCGAACGCGTGGTGCGCGCTTACTCCTATGTTAATGCACCGGGCAATGCTGACCTGGAGTTCTACCTGGTCACCGTGCCGCAGGGCAAGCTGAGCCCCAGACTACATGGGCTACAGCCCGGCGATGAGGTGATGATCACCGCAGACGCCCAGGGATTCTTTGTCATCGATGAGGTCCCGCCGTGCGAAACGCTGTGGATGCTGGCAACCGGCACCGCCATCGGCCCCTATCTGTCGATCCTCCAGGAAGGAAAAGGCCTGGCGCGTTTTAAAAATATCGTGCTGGTTCATGCGGCGCGCTACGCGCGTGACCTGAGCTATCTGCCCATGATGGAACGGCTACAGCAGCGTTACGGCGGGCAGCTACAGATCCACACCGTTGTCAGTCGTGAGGAGACTGCCGGCTCACTGACCGGCAGAGTTCCCGCGCTGATTGAAAACGGGCGGTTAGAGGCCGTTACCGGGCTGAAGATGGATGCCGAAAACAGTCATGTGATGCTGTGCGGCAACCCGCAGATGGTACGAGATACGCAACAGTTGCTGAAAGAGAGCCGCGGCATGCGTAAGCATCTCAAACGCAAACCGGGCCATATGACCAGCGAGCACTACTGGTAATCAGCCATTCTCCGGCGCAGGAACACCACCGGCTGCGCCGGTTTACCAAAGCGGTTGTCGCTGGCCGTACCGGCTAACCCGCCCAGCTCTATCCCCATGCCGACCATAATCAGGGTAGGAATGAAACGCCCCACCAGCCACTGCGCTTCGTTAGGCAGCATCGACCAGTTTCCCGCCATCAGCATCCAGGCGACCACCATCAGCAGCGCCCACTGACCGCCTTTATTACGATCGTGCAGACGTTTCACCAGCACCGCACTGGCCGGCCACAGCAAAGCCACGACGCAGAAGGCCGCGGTTTGTGTATCGAGTAGCCCATTGCCCGCCAGCGTAAACAGCAGCAGCAACATCAGCAGCCAGCAAAGCTGCCAAATCCAGAAGTCGCGTCGCCCCAGACGGCCGCGAAAAGAGAAACACCAATGCTGTAAGGTCATTATTTTTATCTCAGAGTTCGGGTGCCTTTGACTTGGACGACCATTGTCCGTTTTAATCTTGAGCTGAACAGACAGATAAGGCCGACAAAATGAAAAAAGCGATTTGGGCATGGATGGCACTGATTACCGCCGTAACGACCTCGCCAACACATGCCGCCGTCGATCCGGCAAGCCGGGCGGAAGCCATATCGGCAGTGCCGTACCTGCAGGCAGGGGCACCCACCTTCGATATGACCATTGCCCAGTTTCGCGAGAAGTATAATGCAGCCAACGCAGCATTACCGCTGATTGAATATCGTGCTATTGACAGCCGGAATGACAAGAGCAATCTGACGCGTGCGGCCAGTAAGATCAATGAAAATCTTTACTCCTCAACCGCGCTGGAGCACGGTACGGGAAAAATCAAAACATTACAGCTTACCTGGCTACCGATACCCGGCCCGGAGCAGAAAGTCTCGCGCGAAAAGGCCCTGGCTTATATGGCGGCCTTTGTCCGCTTTTTCGAGCCGATGCTCAGCGCGGACAAGAGTCTTCAGCGGGTCAATACCCTGCTGGCAGAGGGCAAAGGTTCGCGTTTTTATCAGAAAACGGATGGCGCGCTGCGCTATATAGTGGCGGATAGTGGCGAGAAAGGGCTGACGTTCGCGGTGGAGCCGGTGAAGCTAGCGCTGGCAACGCCTTGAAATAGCAGGTGCAAAGGATGACAAAAAGCAAAGCCTTTCCGATGTTTAATCTCTATACTGTCCGGCAGACAATGCTGCCGGCTGGCAGCTTTAACACTCTCTAAGCCTGGAGGATATAATGCGACATCCATTAGTTATGGGTAACTGGAAACTGAACGGCAACAAACAGATGGTCAACGAGCTGATCGCCGGTCTGCGTACCGAGTTGAGCGGCGTTGATGGCTGTGGTGTGGCGATTGCCCCGCCCGTCATGTACCTGGAGCAGGCGAAACACGCCATTTCCGGCAGCCCTGTCGCTCTGGGTGCACAGAACGTTGACGTTAATCTGTCCGGCGCGTTCACCGGTGAAGTCTCTGCCGACATGCTGAAAGATATCGGCGCGCAGTACATCATTATTGGCCATTCCGAACGCCGTACCTGGCATGCAGAAAGCGACGACGCTATCGCGAAGAAATTTGCCGTGCTGAAGCAGACGGGCCTGATCCCGGTGCTGTGCATCGGTGAAACCGAAGCGGAAAACGAAGCGGGTAAAACCGAAGAAGTTTGCGCACGCCAGATCGATGCGGTACTGAATACCCAGGGCGCTGACGCTTTCAAGGGTGTGGTTATCGCTTACGAACCCGTATGGGCAATCGGCACCGGCAAATCAGCAACCCCGGCTCAGGCTCAGGCGGTACACAAATTCATCCGCGACCACATTGCCAAGAAAGATGCGACGGTAGCCGCACAGGTCATCATTCAGTACGGTGGCTCAGTAAACGATAAAAACGCGGCAGAGCTGTTTGCCCAGCCTGATATCGACGGCGCCCTGGTGGGCGGCGCATCCCTGAAGGCAGATGCTTTCGCTGCGATCGTTAAAGCGGCGGCAGCGGCGAAAAAAGCCTGATGCGATCCTCCTGCCCCATACGGGGCAGGAACCGGCCAAACCCTGGTCCCCCCGTTTGCCCCCCCACGCCCGCCCGTTCAAATAATTCACGTTCGTCATCCTGCCGGAGAACTCGCCCGATACGGCTCATGCAACAATTCTTATAAATGTTCCTAATTTTATGCTGGTTATCATTCTTACTTTTAATCTTTAAACAATTTTTTAATTTCCCCGTAACAATGGTATATTTCTAAAGCATTCGCACAGCGATCAACCCCCCTTAATTCATATGGTTTTTCACTGTCCGCAATCCAGAAAGAGCGAGGCAGTCACAGCGGTTACTGACGCCCCAGCGCTATTTCTTAAGTTAACATGTTGATTTTACTCAACACACGGAGATGTTGTCTCATGCGCAAAACGGCAGTAGACAAGCACGTCGATGTATTGCTTATCGGGGGTGGCGTCATGAGCGCCACACTCGGTACTTATCTGCAAGAGCTGGAGCCGGAATGGCGCATCAGCATGGTAGAACGCCTGGACGGTGTGGCAGAAGAGAGCTCGAACGGCTGGAATAATGCCGGAACTGGCCACTCAGCCCTGATGGAGCTGAACTACACCCCAGAAAATGCGGACGGCTCTGTCAGCATCAAAAAAGCGATAGAGATTAACGAAGCATTCCAGGTTTCACGTCGTTTCTGGGCACATCAGGTGCAGCGCAACGTGATGAGCAACCCGAAAAGCTTTATCACCAGCGTGTCGCATATGAGCTTCGTCTGGGGCGAGGCCAACGTTAATTTCCTGAAAAAACGGTTTACCGCGCTACAGCAGAGCACGCTGTTCCGTGGGATGGAATTCTCCGAAGATGCGCACCAGATTAGCGAATGGGTGCCGCTGGTGATGGAAGGTCGTGACCGCGCGCAGAAGGTGGCGGCAACCCGTATTCCAACCGGAACGGACGTCAACTTCGGGGAAATCACCCGGCAGCTGGTGGCCTCGCTGCAGAAAAGCGAAAAGTTTGAACATCAGACCAGCCACGAAGTGCGTAGTATAAAACGCAATACCGACGGCGGCTGGAGCGTGACCGTATCCGACCTGAAAAATAACGACGAAAAAACGGTCATCAGGGCAAAATACGTCTTTATCGGGGCCGGCGGGGCCGCCCTGACGCTGTTGCAAGAGTCGGATATACCCGAGGCAAAAAACTACGCGGGATTCCCGGTGGGCGGCGAGTTCCTTGTCACCGACAACCCGGAGCTGGTGAAACACCACCGTTCCAAGGTTTATGGTAAAGCCTCCGTCGGCGCGCCGCCGATGTCGGTTCCTCATCTGGACTCCAGAGTGCTGGATGGCAAACAGGTGTTGCTGTTTGGTCCCTTCGCCACCTTCTCTACCAAGTTCCTGAAACAGGGCTCCCTGTGGGATATGTTCAGTTCGATTACCCCGTCGAATCTGATGCCGATGCTGCGCGTCGGGCTTGATAACTTTGACCTGGTGAAATATCTGGTCGGACAGGTGATACTAAGCGAAGACGACCGCATCAGCGCATTGCGCGAATATTTCCCACAGGCGCAGAAGCACGACTGGCGCAGAGTAAAAGCCGGCCAGCGCGTGCAGATCATCCAAAAGGATGCCAACAAGGGCGGCGTGCTGAAGTTGGGAACCGAAGTGGTTACCTCACAGGATGGCACGATATCGGCACTGCTCGGTGCCTCGCCCGGCGCTTCTACCGCCGCCCCCATCATGCTGGAACTGATGAGCAAGGTGTTTAAACAGCAGATGGCCTCGCCGAAGTGGCAGAGCAAACTGAAGGCGATTATTCCGTTCTACGGACAGAAGCTAAACGGTAATGTTGCCGCCACCGAGAAGGAGCTGGCTGAAACCAGCCGCATCCTGCAACTGGACTACTCACCCATGGACCCGGCTGCAAACGATGAACCGGCGATACCAACCCATTCGGTTATCGGCAAATAAATCGTAATAAGGGCGGCCGCACAAGGGTTGCCCTTATCCTGACTGATGCGCCGTCCGGCTTTACGCCAGCGCTTCTATCAACATCCATAATGTGGTCATCAACAGTGACAGCGCCATCAGGCTGTTAAACAGCCGCAGCTTCCATGCCACCTGTAAATGCCTTCCCATTCTGTCGCCCATCAATGCCCACAGCAGAATGCACGGCAGATTCAGCAGCATAAAGCCCAGCATCACCGTCAGAATATTGCTATTCGTGGCATAAATTAACGCTACGTTGATTGCCATCAGCCAGGCTTTGGGGTTTACCGCCTGGAACAGGGCACCGCCGATAAGGCTCATCGGGCGCGCTTTTTCGCGCAGTTCGGGCGCGTCCGAACGGAATATTTTCCATGATAACCACAGCAGGTAGCTGCAACCAAGCAGCGTCAGCGGCAGGCGTACCGCGCCCATCCACTGTAGTAAGACGTCAAGCATGACCCCCGCCAGCGCTATCTGTAATCCACAGCCTATCACGATACCGCTTACCATCGGCAGGGTACGGCGTATGCCAAAATTGACCCCGGACGTGGCCAGCATCAAATTGTTTGGCCCAGGGGTTATCGACATCACGGTGATATAACTAATAAAAGAGGGATCGAGCATAAATGAGAGTCCTGTAAGCCAAATCAGAACGTCAGTTTAATGGTTCAAATGTAATGGTAACAGATTCAGAAAATATATATTGTAATGGGTACAAACATAAAAAATAACGACTGTATCCATTCTTTCAGGAGATGACTGTGTCCATCACAGAACCGCAGATGACGCTATACCACCAGCTGGCAGAAACCCTCGCAGGGGCCATTCATCAGGGTACATTGATGCCCGGTAGCCGTCTTCCTGCAATCCGCCGCTGTGCCAGTATGCACCAGGTCAGTATTAACACGGTTCTCACCGCCTACCGCATCCTGGAGGATCGCGGACTGATTGAGGCCCGTCCGCAGTCCGGCTACTACGTGCGCGATGCGCTGCCACAGCTCACGCGTCCGGCCCTGCAGCGTGCCAGCGTACGCTCACCGGGCAGTGAGAAGCTGGATCTGATAGACACGGTATTTGCTGCCCAGAATCATCATGAATACACCAATATCTCCCTTGCCTGCCCCCAGAGCGGAGAGTTTTTCCCCACGGCGAAAATCGGCCGTATTATGGCCTCGTTGCTGCGCCGCGAGCCTGAACTGATTGGCCGCTACGCCCTGCCGCCGGGCAGCCCGCGCCTGCGGCGTGAAATTGCACGCCGCTCTATGGAGCTTGGTATGACTATCGGTGCCGATGATGTCACTCTGACGCACGGCTGTATGGAAGCGCTTCAGCTTGGATTGCGGGCGGTGACGAAACCCGGCGACTGCGTTGGCATTGAGACACCCACCTATTTTTATCTTTTCCCGCTGCTTTCCAGCCTCGGCCTCAAGGTGGTTGAGATCCCTACCGATCCACAAACCGGCCTTTCGCTGGATGCGCTGGAGCTGCTGTTACAGGAAAAGCGACTGCAGGCGCTGATTGCGATGCCGAACGCGCAGAACCCGCTGGGCAGCACCATGACGCTGGAAGGGAAAAAGCGGCTGGCACGGCTGGTGAATCACTATCAGGTGCCATTATTGGAAGATGGTTTATATGCCGAACTCCAGTTCTGCTGGCCGCTGACGCCAGCGGTTAAAGCTTTTGACCAGGGAGGCTGGGTTCTGTATTGCGCCAGCTTCACGAAAACCGTTGCCCCGGATTTCCATATCGGCTGGATTGCCGCCGGGCGCTTCAGCCAGCAGCTTGCGCGTCTGAAAGCCGTTTCTTCACTGGCCGAATCGCGCCTTCTGTCGGAAACGCTGGGCCATTTCCTCGAGTCAGGAGGCTACGATCATCATCTGCGCACATTGCGCCGTCGTTACGCCGCCCAGCTCGAAGAGGCCCGAGGGATCATCGCCCGCCACTTTCCCCAGGGCACGCGTGCGACACGCCCAAGCGGGGGCTTTGTTTTCTGGGTCGAGTTACCGGGTGAGATCAACTGCGTTGAGTTATTCCATCGGCTGTTACAGGAGAAAATCTGTCTTACGCCGGGTGCGCTGTACACGCTGGGCGATCGCTGTAATCATGCGCTACGACTCTCCTGCTGCTATCCGTTCGATGAACGCTATACCTGGGCGCTGAAACGCACCGGCGCACTGGCCTGCGAGATAAGCGGTATCGCCGCCGGGGTAAATTAATGTTCCAGCTTAATTCCATCTCTTTTTTAGCCACTATGTACTATTACCAGGTATCGATACTGATAACCCCCCTTTCCTTAACCCCTGACAGGTACAGCCATGACGCAACTACGCCCTTTCAAACAGGTGGACGTTTTTACCTCCACCCCCTGTAACGGTAACCCGCTGGCAGTCATTATGGATGCCAGTGGCCTGAGCGATGCGCAGATGCAGGCTATCGCCAGCTGGACGAATCTTTCGGAAACCACTTTCGTGCTGCCGCCAACCGATAACGCTGCCGACTACCGGGTGCGTATTTTCACTAAAGATTTGGAACTTCCCTTCGCGGGCCATCCAACGCTTGGTACCGCCCACGCGCTACTGGAAGCCGGTCATACGCTTAAACAGCCTGGCCAGATCGTGCAGCAGTGCCCGCTGGGCCTGGTAACAGTTAAAATCGGCGCGAACGGTGCGCTGGCCTTTGCCGCACCGGAGGCGATTCTGACGGTGTTCAACGATGCGCCGATTAGCAGCGCGCTTAACAGCGGGCAGCTGGAAGAACAGCTTCCGGTGATGATCGCTGATATGGGTATTCGCTGGCTGCTGGTGCCGATGCGCTCTGCGGAGGCCGTTTTGGCGGTGAAACCCGATGCGGTAGAGTTTACTCGCCTGGTACAAAAAGCACGGGTGGGGGGCGTGATGATGTTCGCGCCGCTGCAAGGAGCCAGTGAGCAGTACGAAGTGCGGGCGCTGTTGATTGAACAGGGCGCGCTGACCGAGGACCCGGTGACCGGCAGCGCCAACGCCTGCCTGGCACGTTACTTCCAGGCGCGTGGGGTGGAGCTGGATTATCAGGTACACCAGGGTACGGCGATAGGGCGCGCGGGTCGTCTTAGCGTTGGCTATGCCAGTGACGGTATCTGGATTGGCGGGCAGACGGTGACGGTGATCGACGGCACTCTCCAGGCATAAATAAAGGACGGGCCATCGCCTGGCCCGCCGCGCATCATGGCCGTTTCGGCAGCGTCCGGCTTTGAATAAATACCCCAAAGATGCGTACCGCCAGGCTCTGAAACGATCCGTTACCTGCCCGGCAGGCTATAATTGTCGGCAGACGGTTTATCAGAAGGAATAAAGAAGGATTCATGACGGATAATCAACAATATGACACCCAAAACGGCGAGCGGCCTGCGGAAAAGCCGCTGATTGCGATTAAAACCGGCAATCATACCATCGACAAATCTATCACTCGCGTCTCACGGCTGGTTAGCTGGTTCCAGGCTATTCCGCCGGTGGCGCACTTTTTACGGGCGGGAGAACGCTTCAACGACCGCCTGGGCAGCCAGTTTGGCGCAGCGATTACCTATTTCTCATTTCTTTCACTGATCCCCATCCTGATGGTTTCATTTGCCGCCGTTGGCTTCGTGCTGGCATCAAATCAGGATCTTCTGACCGAATTGATCAATAAGATCGTCAGTAATATCAGCGATCCGTCACTGGCGTCTACGCTGAAAAATACGGTGAATACCGCCATTCAGCAGCGTACAACCGTTGGGCTGACGGGGCTGCTGGTCGCCCTGTATTCCGGGATCAGCTGGATGGGAAACCTGCGCGAGGCCATTCGTGCCCAGTCGCGTGATGTCTGGGAGCGTACCCCACAGGATCAGGAAAAAGTCTGGTTTAAATACACGCGTGACTTCATTTCGCTTATTGGCCTGCTGCTGGCGTTAATTGTCACCCTTTCGCTGACCTCAATTGCCGGGGCGGCACAGGCAAGCATCGTGCGTGCGCTGGGTCTGGAGAACATTGAGTGGCTGCGTCCGGCCATGACGACGATCGCCCTGTCGATCTCAATTTTCGCCAACTACCTGCTGTTTTTGTGGATTTTCTGGATACTGCCACGTCACAAGCCGCGTAAGAAAGCGCTGTTCCGCGGCACACTGCTGGCGGCAATCGGATTTGAGGCGATCAAATTTATTATGACTCTGACGCTGCCTAAGCTGGCTTCGTCCCCTTCCGGGGCGGCATTTGGTTCAGTACTGGGGCTGATGGCATTTTTCTACTTCTTTGCGCGGCTAATCCTGTTTTGTGCCGCCTGGATCGCCACGGCACAATACAAGGACGATCCGGAGGACACGGAGCAAAACTGACAGGCCAGCGGGTCGATCCCGGAACGGGGATCGACCTACGGCAAGCGCGCCAGCAGCCCCCTCCCCGCACCTTATTTTAACAGGGCGCAACTGTGGTCCTGCAACTCCTCGGCAGAAGCCAGGTTCAGCAACAGGACATTACGTTTCACCACCATCAGCACCCGCTTACCATCGCCCAATGCCGCCACGGCAAGGCCATAATGTCCCATGTGATCGCGTGCGCCGGGCAGCTCATGCGCCAGACGAATAAACGGGCTGGTACGTTTAAACTCGTCACGCGTCACCACGCGCAGCTGGTAATCATGCTCTCCGAGCCGATGAGTTTGCCATGTTGTATCGAGGGTTGAGCTTAGCGCATCCAGCCGCTGACGAATATCGGGGCGCAGGCAGGAGATATGAATATGAAGCTGGTTTTGGGTACGGCCCCAGCGTGAATTAACGGCCAGTGAGTAGATACCGTCGTCAATCCGTTTTCCCCATTTCTCCTCCATAAAGTGACGAGCTCGCCAGGCTTCGGCGAAAAAATTTGGTGTGGCGGGATTCAGTAATTTTTGAGTCTCAATTCCGGTAATTTTGGCAACCGGAATCAACAAGAATTGCAGCGGGCCGTTTCGATCTTTCATGACCACGTAGCCGTTGGCAATATTGACCTGACGGCAGGGCTGTGGGTCACTCTTTAGCTGCTGGCCGGGAAGACATTGCTGACTGACAATCTGCCAAAGTTTTTCTGATTTACTGTTAAAAACCAGAACGATACTGGTGGAAAATATTGTCAACAGCCCAACGAAAACTATCAGAATGGCAATGACCCGTTTTCGCTCCTGCATCATGCAAAACCTCTGGCTGATAGTTGTTTATAAAATACTTTAAGCAAGGCAGAAAGCCATGGAGAACAACTTAGCTTTAGCGCGATTACTGGAAATAATATGGCCATGATATCCGCTTAAAGCAAATATCATTAAAAAAAAAGAGCCGACGGTTGTCAGCTCTTTTTATGAGTAATGAAAGAACGAATTAACGCTTCATCACCTGATCGTACGTTCCCCCTTCTGCGAAGTGGGTTTTTTGTGCCTGTGTCCATCCACCGAATTTGCCATCAATGGTAAACAGCTTTATCGGCTGAAAGGTGTTGGCATACTTTTTGGTCACGGCCGCATCACGCGGGCGATAGAAGTTTTGTGCAGCAATTTCCTGCCCTTCGGTTGAATAAAGGTACTTGAGATACTCATCGGCCACTTTACGTGTTCCGCGCTCATCGACCACTCTGTCGACCACGGAAACGGTCGGCTCTGCCAGGATCGATTCACTCGGTGTCACAATTTCAAACTGGTCTTTTCCCAGCTTATTCACCGCCAGATAGGCTTCATTTTCCCACGCGATCAGCACATCGCCTATACCGCGTTCAACAAAGGTATTGGTTGCGCCACGCGCGCCGGAGTCCTGAACTTCAACATTCTTAAACAGCGCCTTGACGTACTCTTGCGCTTTGACCCGATCGCCGTGATTCTGATCCAGTGCCCATCCCCAGGCTGCCAGATAGTTCCAGCGTGCTCCGCCGGACGTTTTGGGATTCGGCGTAATGACCGACACGCCAGGCTTGATTAAATCCGGCCAGTCGTGGATCTGCTTCGGATTGTCTTTACGTACCAGGAAAACAATAGTGGAGGTATAAGGTGCGGAGTTATCGGGCAGGCGTTTAATCCAGTTTTTATCTATACGCCCACGTTCGGCAATAGCATCCACGTCTGACGCCAGCGCCAGGGTCACCACATCGGCTTTGATGCCGTTGATCACCGACGTTGCCTGCTTACCGGAGCCGCCATGGGACTGACGGACGATCACATTGTCACCGGTTTCCTGCTTATAGTGCGCGCTAAACGCCTTGTTATACTGTTCATACAGCTCACGGGTTGGATCGTATGAGACATTGAGTAGCTGAATGTCCTTCGCCAGTACGCTGGTTGAGGCCAGTAACAGGGTAACTCCCACACTCCACTTATTCATTGTACGCACTCCCAAAGGGTTTATCTGTTACGGAGCGTGACACAGAGTGTTTCACGTATTAAAGAATTAAAAATTAGTTGTCATAACCATATGGAATAAGCTTGGGCATAATAAAGGCGCTGTCCTCCAGCGCCTTGTTTTTTATTAGTAAAGTTTTTTGGCGGTATCCAGCCAGTCACCTTTGAAGGGACGCTTCATATTTTCAATCGCATCGATGATGTCATGATGCACCATCTTCTCGTTCTGAATACCGACACAGCGCCCGCCATAACCTTGTAACAGCAGCTCAATCGAGTAGGCTCCCATACGTGACGCGAGAATACGGTCGTAGGCAACCGGAGCGCCTCCGCGCTGGATATGGCCCAACACCGTTGCGCGCGTTTCGCGTTTGGTTTCCTGTTCGATGTATTTCGCCAGCTCGTTGATATCACAGATATGTTCCGTGATCGCCACTATCGCGTGTTTTTTTCCTTTGGCGATGCCGGCTTTGATCTCATTCACCAGCTCTTCACGAGTATAGGGAATTTCCGGCAGCACGATAAACTCACAGCCACCGGCAATCGCCGCTGCCAGCGTCAGATCGCCACAATAACGCCCCATCACCTCAACGATTGAAATACGCTGGTGCGAAGAAGAAGTATCACGCAGACGGTCTATTGCCTCCACCACGGTTTCCAGCGCGGTGAAATAGCCAATGGTGTAATCCGTGCCGGCTACGTCATTATCGATCGTGCCCGGCAGACCGATACATGGGAAGCCCATTTCGGTCAGGCGCTTAGCGCCCATATATGAACCGTCACCGCCAATCACCACCAGCGCATCAATTCCGCGTTTCTTCATGTTTTCGATAGCGACGCTGCGCACATCCTCATTTCGAAACTCCGGGAAGCGAGCGGAACCCAGGAAAGTACCCCCGCGATTGATCATATCTGACACGCTGTAGCGGTCGAGATTGATCATGCGGTCTTCATACAATCCCAGATAGCCATCATAAATACCGCAAACTTCAAGGCCTTCGCTTAGGGCGGCGCGCACAACGCCGCGGATCGCAGCGTTCATGCCTGGAGCATCGCCACCACTGGTCAGTACACCGATTTTTTTGATCATGACAACCTCTGAACTTGTTGATGCAAATGATGAATTCTGGACGCCGCAGCGGGTCGACGCGCACGAAAGAGACAATCGACTCAATGAATGGCAACAGTATATCAAACCCTGCGGGATGAATTGATTCGGGTCTGGCAGTATTCGGCTATTTTTTTGCGCTTTCGCATCTTTCTGGCAGTTTTCGCGCCGCAGTCGCGATGAAAACGGCCTAGTGTCCAAATTTTCCCTGACGTTCTTTCGCCACCACGGAGCGGGGGTCCTGATGGATAATCACATCAGAACCGGGAAACTTATGCAGCAGCGCCCGCTCAACCTGGTCCGCCAGCCGATGCGCCTCGCAAAGCGGCAGGTGGTCATCCATTTCCAGATGAAGCTGAATAAAACGCGTTGGGCCCGACTGCCGGGTGCGAATATCATGCGCGCCACACACCCCAGGCCAGGCTTCGACGATCTCAACAATCGCCTGATGTTCTGCAATGGGTAAAGCACGATCGAGCAGTGCCTGCACAGCCTCGTAACCCATACGCACAGCGCTGTATAAAATCCAGCCGCCGATGCCTAAGGCAAACAGCGCATCAGCGCGATGAAAGCCATACCAGCTCAAGGCCAGCGCCAGCAGAATAGCGCCGTTCATCACCACGTCAGACTGATAGTGCAGCATATCGGCCCGGATGGCCTGACTGCGAGTGTGGCGGACGACCCTACGCTGGAATGTGACCAGAATTAGCGTGGAACACAGCGCGATTAGCGTAACGACGATGCCCACCAGAGGCGCTTTCATCTCTTCAGGGGAGACCAGATGTTGTAAGCCGGTGAGGAACAGAAACAGCGCGGAACCACAGATGAACATACTTTGTGCGAGCGCGGCAAGAGACTCCGCTTTGCCGTGGCCAAAAGTGTGTTCGGCATCGGCAGGCTGTAGCGAATAGCGCACCACCAGAAGATTGGTCAAGGAGGCGGCAATATCGACCAGCGAATCCACCAGCGCAGCAAGAATGCTGACCGATCCGGTATACCACCAGGCAAAAATTTTAATAATCAGTAACAGCGAGGCCAGCACCGTGGCCGCAATAGCCGCTGCAAAGACCTGCCGCGCATAGTTTGCATTCATAGCGCTACTCATCCGGTTTAGTCGATTAAGTATACTGGATCTGCGATAAAAAAAACCCGCCATCATGGCGGGGTAGACAGGGATACGTCTATGGCAAGGAAAACAGGGGTACTATCTTTGTGGGTACTAAGGGGTGCTATCGGTACTGCTTGCTGCCTGCAGCGGTGAAGATAGCTGCATATTCGTCAACCTGCGCAACTCATCAAGGCGCTGCTGATGTCTCTTTTTCAAGATGTCCTGCTGCTGAGGCGTTAAAAGATGGTACATCTGGTTGCGAACCCTGGCCATGTCGACCTGGCGAGCAACTTCAGCCTGCGCAATTTTTTTTGCCTGAGCCTCATAGGCCACCTGATCGAATTTATCTGCAATAATCAGTTCGTGCAGCTGCTCTAAATCGTTAATACTTATCTGAGATTGGTCGTACCTGCCCTGCTGCATCAGGTCACGCATCTGCTGACGCTGTTGCTCCGTCAAGCTGATGCCGTCGAACATGTGGCTTTGTGGAACTTGCCTCAGTGTACGGTTTGCTCCGTCACCCTGATGTGTCTCTCCAGTCGTCGCGGCGTTTGCAAACCAGGCGGCGAAGAGGATATATATCAGCGCCGGAACCACAACGACGGCAGTTACTTTGCGCATCGTTCACTCCCAGGTACGTTTCCGAATTTCGATTCAACAAGATCGAGTCTACGGGGCACGCTGCAAACATGCGTCAGGGGGTGTAAAACTACGTAAAGTGATAGATTGAGCGCATTCGTTCACGGTATTTTGCCTGCGGAGGGCAATAAAAAATGAATAAGATCCTGTTGGTTGACGACGATCGCGAATTGACTTCGCTATTGAAAGAATTGCTTGAAATGGAAGGGTTTAACGTTCTGGTTGCCGGTGACGGCGAGCAGGCGCTGGCGCTATTGGACAACACCGTCGATCTGTTGTTGCTTGATGTCATGATGCCAAAGAAAAACGGTATCGATACCTTGAAGGAACTGCGTCAACAGCACCAAACGCCGGTCATTATGTTAACCGCGCGCGGAAGCGAGCTAGACCGGGTACTTGGGCTTGAACTGGGGGCGGATGACTACCTGCCTAAACCTTTTAACGACCGTGAGTTGGTCGCACGTATTCGCGCTATTTTGCGCCGTTCCAACTGGAGCGAGCAGCAGCAGCATCAACACGACAACAGCTCACCTACACTGGAAGTTGACCTGTTACGGCTGAATCCCGGTCGTCAGGAAGCCAGCTTCGACGGTGAAACGCTCGACTTAACGGGGACCGAATTCACCCTGCTCTATCTGCTGGCCCAACATCTTGGTCAGGTCGTCTCGCGTGAACATCTTAGCCAGGAAGTGCTGGGCAAGCGCCTGACACCATTTGACCGGGCAATTGATATGCATATCTCTAACCTACGGCGCAAATTACCGGAACGGCAGGACGCACATCCGTGGTTTAAGACGCTACGAGGTCGGGGTTACCTGATGGTATCCGCAGCATGATATCCAGCCTGACCACCCGTATCTTTGCCATTTTCTGGCTGACTTTGGCGCTGGTACTGATGCTGGTGTTGATGCTGCCCAAACTTGATTCGCGTCAGATGACGCCGCTGCTGGACAATGAGCAGCGGCAGGGCACGATGATTGAGCAACATGTTGAGGCGGAACTCAGTCAGGACCCGCCCAACGATTTAATGTGGTGGCGCAGGCTGTTTCGCGCCATCGACAAATGGGCGCCCCCCGGACAACGGCTGCTTTTAGTCACCAGTGAAGGGCGTGTGATTGGCGCACAGCATAATGAAATGCAGGTGATCCGTAATTTTATCGGACAGTCGGACAACGCCGATCGCCCGCAGAAGAAAAAGTATGGTCGGCTGGAGATGGTGGGGCCGTTCTCCATTCGCGATGGTGAGGATAACTATCAGCTCTACCTGATCCGCCCGGCAGGCAGTTCGCAACTGGACTTCATCAACCTGCTGTTTGACCGCCCGCTGTTGCTGCTGATTGTCACCATGCTGATTAGCTCACCGCTATTGCTGTGGCTGGCATGGAGCCTGGCAAAACCCGCGCGGAAACTGAAGCATGCCGCCGATGACGTTGCGGCGGGTAACCTGCGTCAGCGTCCTGAACTGGAGTCGGGGCCTCAGGAGTTCCTCGCGGCCGGTGCCAGCTTTAACCAAATGGTCAGCGCGCTGGAACGCATGATGAACGCGCAGCAACGTTTGCTATCCGATATATCCCACGAGCTGCGTACTCCGCTTACGCGACTGCAGCTGGCAACCGCCCTGATGCGCCGTCGCCATGGTGAAGGGAAAGAGCTGGGTCGTATTGAGATGGAAGCGCAACGTCTGGATGGCATGATCAACGACCTGCTGGTGCTGTCGCGCACCCAGCACAAAAATGCGCTGGTGAGTGAGGCGATCAAGGCCAATCACCTGTGGTCGGACGTTCTGGAAGATGCGCGTTTCGAAGCCGAGCAGATGGGGAAAGTACTTGAGATCCCCTATCCTCCCGGCCCCTGGCCGCTTTACGGTAACCCCAGTTCGCTGGAAAGTGCGCTTGAGAACATTGTTCGCAACGCGCTGCGCTATTCGCACAGCAAAATCTCGGTGAGCTTTGCGGTTGATAAAAAGGGCATTACCGTTCATGTCGATGACGATGGTCCGGGTGTCAGCCAGGAAGACCGCGAACAGATTTTCCGTCCATTCTACCGTACCGATGAGGCGCGCGATCGTGAATCTGGCGGCACCGGTCTGGGGCTGGCGATTGTCGATAACGCCATTCAACAGCACCGTGGCTCGGTCAAAGCCGATAACAGCCCGCTGGGAGGATTACGCCTGACAATATGGCTACCGCTGTATACCACTCATAGCGATTAATTTGCTATCCTTCGGCCCTCGTTCCTGAGGGCCGCATCATGCTTAATATCGTTTTATTTGAACCCGAAATCCCGCCAAATACCGGGAACATCATCCGCCTCTGCGCCAATACCGGCTTTCAGCTGCATTTGATCGAACCCCTCGGTTTCGCCTGGGATGACAAACGACTGCGCCGTGCCGGACTCGACTATCACGAATTCGCCGCCATCAGGCATCATGCCAGCTATGAGGCCTTTGCCGCGTCCGAAACGCCACGGCGTTTGTTTGCCCTGACCACTAAAGGCACGCCCGCACACAGTGCGGTAAGCTATCAGGCGGGGGATTACCTGCTATTTGGGCCAGAAACGCGGGGGCTGCCTGCCAGGGTGCTTGATGCGCTGCCGGCACAGCAAAAAATTCGCATACCGATGATGCCGGACAGCCGCAGCATGAATTTATCTAACGCGGTTTCAGTGGTGGTCTATGAGGCGTGGAGACAGCTGGATTATGCTGGCGCAATATTAAGAGACTGAATGTTGTCGCAGCCAGCTCGCGTTTTGCTGGCACAGACAAGGCGTCATAGACGCCAAATGTTTGAGCAGGTCGGGCGCTGCCCGACCCGCAAGCGATAAACGAATGGGTCGCTTTCAGATCCCGTCACCAAATTCAAAACCTGGCACCATCCCATTGAAATGTTGATCCATTTCCATCGATGGCTTGTCGCTGTCAGGCTTGCCGACGATACGCGCCGGAACGCCCGCAGCGGTAGTGTGCGCAGGCACAGGCTGTAACACCACCGAACCCGCACCGATTTTCGCGCCGCGCCCCACTTCGATATTACCGAGGATCTTGGCACCCGCCCCGATCATAACACCTTCGCGGATTTTGGGATGACGATCGCCGCTGGTTTTACCCGTACCGCCAAGCGTGACGGATTGCAGAATCGAAACGTCATCTTCAATGATTGCCGTCTCGCCTATCACGATGCCGGTGGCATGGTCCAACATGATGCCACGACCAATTTTCGCCGCAGGGTGAATATCCACGGCAAAAGAAACGGAAATCTCGTTCTGCAAATAAACCGCGAGCGCCTGCCGGCCTTCGTTCCACAGCCAGTGGCCGATACGATAAGCCTGTAAGGCGTGGAAGCCTTTTAAATACAGTAGCGGCGTGGAGTACTTGTCCACCGCCGGGTCGCGCTGACGCACCGCCTGGATATCGCAGGCAGCGGAGATGATCATCGACGGATCTTGTCGGTAGGCGTCCTGAATCACTTCACGCACGGCAATCGCCGGCATAATGGGGTTGGCCAACTTATTCGCCAGCATATAGCTCAATGCGCTTCCCAGGTCGTCATGTTTTAATAACGTGGCGTGGTAAAAACTGGCCAGCATCGGCTCACACTCAGCCAGCGCGCGCGCTTCTGTTTTAATGTCTTCCCAGATCTGTTCAGGTTCTACGCACGACATGACTCTCTCCCCATAAAAAATGGCGTCCGATCAGACGCCACAGACGACTTCGCAGTGGATTCGGCTTAGCCGCCGTTGTTTTCGTCCTTCCTTGAGCGTCCGAGCAGACTCAATGCTGCATCGCGCGTATTTTTTCCGCAATAGAGAACCTGATAAATTTGCTCGGTGATCGGCATCTCAACAGCGTAACGCTCTGCCAGGACTTTGACTTCTTTGGTATTACGGAAACCTTCGACGACCTGTCCGATGGCATCCTGAGCGCCTTCAACGTCAAAGCCTTGCCCCAGCATCATGCCAAAGCGCCGGTTGCGTGACTGGTTATCTGTACATGTCAGTACCAAATCGCCCAGCCCGGCCATCCCCATAAAAGTAGCAGGATCGGCTCCCAGCGCCGCACCCAGACGGCTCATTTCCGCCAGGCCACGGGTAATTAATGCGGTGCGCGCATTGGCCCCGAAGCCAATACCGTCCGAGATCCCCGCGCCAATAGCGATAACGTTTTTAACCGCTCCGCCCAGCTGCACGCCGATAAAATCAGGATTATTATAGACGCGGAAGCTTTTGCCGCAGTGCAGCAGCTGCTGTAAATCTTCAGCAAACACGCCGTCCGTTGCCGCCAGCGCAATCGCGGTTGGCAAACCGGCCGCCAGCTCTTTGGCAAAGGTTGGTCCAGATATCACCGCAAGCGGGATACTCTCACCGAGGGTCTCACGCGCCACATCCTGCAATAATCGCCCTGTCTCTTTTTCAAGACCTTTGGTTGCCCAGACCAGCCGCGAATCGGCACGCAGATGAGGTTTAATTTGCTGTAAGACATCGCCAAATACGTGGCTCGGCACCACCACCAACACATCGCGGCTCGCCGTAATTGCTGAGGCAAGGTCGCTTTCGACTATCAAGGTATCCGGGAAAGGCACATCGGGAAGAAAGGCCTGATGGCAACGATCGGCCTGCAGCTGAGCCTGATGCTGCGGGTTATGGCCCCACAGCACCACCTCGTGGCCGTTACGGGCCAGCGTAATCGCCAAAGCGGTGCCGTAAGAACCGGCACCGATAACGCTCATCGCAGCATAAGCGCTACGCATTACGCGTCCTGCTGCTGCGCTGCACCTTCTGACTGCTGGAGATAATTCATAAACAGCGCGTCAAAGTTAACCGGTGCAAGGTTCAGCTGCGGGAAAGTACCACGCGCGACCAGGCTGGTGATGCATTCACGAGCATATGGGAAAAGGATATTCGGGCAGTATGCGCCCAGGCAATGTGCCATCTGAGTACCGTCGATGCCGCCAACGGAGAAAATACCCGCCTGCTGAACTTCACACAGGAACGCAGAATCTTCACCCACGGTGGCTGTCACCGTGACACGCAGTACCACCTCATACACATCGTCAGCCAGCTGGCTCGAGGCGGTGTCGAGATCCAGTTTAACTTCAGGTTCCCACTCTTTCTGAAAAACCTGCGGTGCATTAGGTGCTTCGAAAGAGATGTCTTTGGTATAAATACGCTGGATCTGGAAAGACATCTCGGTATTGTTTTGTTCTGACATGGTACTTGACCCTATGAGTGAATAATCCGTTACTGTGCGGCAACAATAGACAGGCAATACAGTGCGCCGAATGCGCAGCCTTTCCCTATTTTAACAGCGGCTCAAGACCGTTACGACCGTCAAGAGCGAACAGGTCGTCACAGCCACCGACGTGCTGCGCATTAATAAAAATCTGAGGAACCGTGGTGCGACCGCTGCGTTTTATCATCACCTCACGCAATGCGGCATCCCCATCGATCGGGATTTCCTGATAGCTGACACCTTTCTGGTCCAGCAGCGCTTTCGCCCGATGGCAAAAAGGACAGGTTGCTTTGGTGTAGATCTCAACAGTAGCCATGTTCGGCCCTCCAACAATGAATTGATCCCGGTTCTGCGGCTTATTTCCCGCGAACCAACGGCAGGTTCTCGCTGCTCCAGCCCGACACGCCATCTTTCAGCACGAATACCTGCTCATAACCCGCTGCATTCAGTTGCGCTGCAGACTCAACGGCAGAGGTGCCGGTAGCACAGGCCACGATCAGCGGCTGGGCTTTATGTTTTTCCAGCTCGCCAAAGTTACCTTTCTTGATATCTGCGGCCAGCACGTTAATCGCATTAGAAATATGTCCCTTGCGGTAATCGTCACGCCCACGCACGTCTACCACCACGGCCTCTTCTTTGTTAATCAAGCGAGTCGCTTCACCACGACTAATCACTTTTACTTTGGAGAACATGCCCTTAACGGTGGTAACGATCACCAAAACCAGCAGGACAACCCACGCCAAAGCTAAAATGGTGTGATTGCCTGCGAACTGCATAATATCTTGCATGAGGGGTAACAACTCCCGAAAGGGTTAATAAGCGAAAACAAGGCTTCTGAGTATACCTGCCAGGAGTGCCATGTACAGTCGAGAAGCCCTTCAGAGTTACGTTTTCTGCGGCAGATTACAAAAAAAAGTTGCTGCCGGTTAAAACGGCTATCCTGTGATGACATCGTCGCGTTCTTAGGCGGTTAATTGTTGCGCAATCTCACCAATTATTGTCCGCACATTGGCCGTCAGCCTAGTGACGCACGCGTCATTTTTACCGTGCAGGCCGCGCTGAATTTGTTACCACCAGTAATAGAAAACCACGTTAAGACGGCTGGTAAGCGGCTGTTCATCGTGGAATAATCCGTAGCTATGAGGGAAAAAGTAACGGTGTTACATTCATGGACCCCGCGTGACCCGCAGTCGAAAGCGCTGTCACGACGTGTAAGCTTGTCCAAACTGGCCGCCAGTGCATTCTGCACGGGCGCACTGCTATTCTCTTTTTCCGTGCAGGCCGCCGAAGACGGAAAATCACAGCTGCAAAGCATTCAGCAGGATATCGCGGCGAAAGAGAAAAGTGTACAGCGGCAAAAACAGCAGCGCAGCGAACTGCTTGATCAGTTGCAAAGCCAGGAAAAAAGCATTGCGCAGGCCAGTCGCCAGCTACGCGATACCCAGAACAATCTCACCGCGCTTAATAAAGATATTGCCAGCCTGACCGCCTCGATCAACCAACTTCAGCAGCAGCAAAAGCAACAGGAATCCAGTCTGGGTGAGCAGCTGGATGCCGCATTCCGTCAGGGCCAGCATAACGGTTTGCAGCTCATTCTGAGCGGTGAAGCCAGCCAGCGCAGCGAACGCATACTGGCTTACTTTGGCTACCTGAACGATGCGCGGCAAAAAGCCATCGAGGCGCTGAAACGGACTCGCAGCGATCTGGCGCAGCAGAAAACCAGTCTCGTCGACAAACAGGCGCAACAAAAGTCCCTGCTCACGCAGCAGCAGGAACAGAATCTGAAACTGGAAGGAGCTCGTCGGGCACGTAAGAACACGCTGACAACCCTTGAGTCCTCCCTGGAAAAAGATCAGGCGCAGCTGGTTGAACTACAGCGCAACGAAACGCGCCTGCGCGATAAGCTTGCCAAAGCCGAACGTGAGGCTAAAGCGCGGGCAGAGCAGGAAGCGCGTGAAGCCGAAAAAGTGCGCAAGCGTGAGGCGCAGGCCAGAAGTAAAGGTTCGACTTATAAACCGACCGAGAACGAACGTGCGCTGATTTCGCGCACCGGGGGGCTTGGGCGGCCAGCGGGCCAGGCGCTCTGGCCCGTGCGCGGTAACATTGAACATCGCTTCGGTGAGCAGCTCCAGGGAGAACTGCGTTGGAAGGGGCTGGTGATTGGCGCACCGGAAGGAACCGAAGTCAAAGCGATCGCCGACGGTCGTGTGCTGATGGCCGACTGGCTGCAAGGTTACGGCCTGGTCGTGGTAGTCGAGCACGGTAAAGGCGATATGAGCCTGTACGGCTACAATCAGAGCGCGCTGGTCAATGTCGGAACGCAGGTACACGCCGGGCAACCCATCGCCCTGGTCGGCACCAGCGGTGGCCGTGGCACGCCGTCACTCTATTTTGAAATCCGCCGCCAGGGGCAGGCCGTCAATCCACTACCGTGGTTAGGAAGATAAGTGTTGATCTCACAACTGCAAAAACTCGCACAGGCGCTGATGGCCATAGCTATCACCAGTCCGGCCTGGGCGGGTAACCTCTCGATTGTCATTGATGACTTTGGCTATCGGCCGACGCAGGAGCAGCAGGTATTACAGATGCCTGCCGCAATTTCAGTCGCCGTGCTGCCCAACGCGCCACACGCGCGCGAAATGGCCACCAAAGCCCACCAAAGCGGCCACGAAGTGCTGATCCATCTGCCGATGGCGCCATTGAGCAAGCAGCCGCTGGAAAAAGACACGCTGCGCCCGGATATGTCTGCTGAAGAAATTGCACGAATTATACGTGAAGCCGCTGCCGCTGTGCCCTATGCCGTTGGCCTGAATAACCATATGGGCAGCGCGATGACCTCCAGTCTGCCGGGGATGCAGAAGGTAATGCAGGTACTCAGTCACTATAATTTTTACTTTCTTGATAGCATGACTATCGGCAACAGCCAGGCGAGCCGCGCAGCGGCAGGTACGGGCGTGAAGGTGGTAAAACGTCGGGTGTTCCTCGACGACAGTCAGAATGAAGCGGATATTCGCGTGCAGTTCGCTCGGGCTGTGCACCTCGCCCAGCGCGACGGTTCGGCCATCGCGATAGGACATCCTCATCCGTCCACGGTCAGGGTGCTCCAGCAGATGCTGCCAACCCTGCCGGCGGATATTACCCTGGTGCGTCCAAGCCAGTTGCTCAATGAAGCCCAGCTCGTTAACCCGGCTCCTTTACCTTCAGACGGCAAGACCCGGCCGCTGAAACCGCGTAATCCATTCCGTGGCGGTGCGGTATGCCGCGTAAAAGTGGTTCCGGTTCCGGCCACGCGGGCGCTGAAAGTCATCTCCGACAGCATTGAGAGCAACCAAATGGTGCAAGAGATCTCCAAAAAGCTTTCGGTGAAATTCCATTTTTAGATCGAGCCTGCACTAACAACGCGTTGCCTGGCATCCAGGAAGAACCGTTTTCAGCCGCAACGCGCAGGCAGGTTACAGGCTCCAACGGCTGTCGACAGCGCGTGGAAATGTTATGATGTGAACCATTCGCGCGTGGAGCGTCCTGTTTCACCCCCAGTTTAAGGTTATAGCTCATGATTATCGTTACCGGCGGTGCTGGATTAATTGGCAGTAACATTATTAAAGCGCTCAACGACAGGGGTCACACCGATATTCTGGTGGTCGACAACCTTAAAGATGGCACTAAGTTCGCTAACCTTGCGGATCTCAATATTGCCGACTACATGGATAAAGAAGACTTTCTGATTGCGATCCTGGCAGATGAAGACTTCGGCAACGTTGAAGCCGTTTTCCATGAGGGTGCGTGCTCTTCCACCACCGAGTGGGATGGCAAATACATGATGGATAATAACTATCAGTATTCAAAAGAGCTGCTGCACTGGTGTCTGGAACATCAGGTTCCCTTCCTGTACGCCTCCTCTGCGGCTACCTACGGTGGCCGTAATGCCGACTTTATCGAAGAGCGCCAGTACGAGCAGCCGCTGAACGTCTATGGTTACTCCAAAATGCTGTTTGACCACTACGTGCGTGACATTCTGCCGGAAGCACAGTCGCAGGTTTGTGGCTTCCGCTATTTCAATGTCTACGGGCCTCGTGAAGGGCACAAGGGCAGCATGGCGAGCGTGGCGTTCCATCTCAATACCCAACTGAAGAATGGCGAAAACCCTAAGCTTTTCGCAGGCAGCGACGGCTTTAAACGCGACTTCATCTATGTGGAAGACGTTGCCTCGGTGAATCTGTGGTTCTGGGAAAATGCCGTATCCGGTATCTTCAACTGCGGCACGGGCCGCGCCGAATCCTTCCAGGAAGTTGCCGATGCCGCGCTGAAGTATCATCAGAGCGGTGACATTGAGTACATCCCTTTCCCGGACAAACTAAAAGGCCGCTATCAGGAATTTACCCTGGCCGACCTGACCAAACTGCGTGCGGCAGGCTACGATAAACCCTTCAAGACCGTTGCGGAAGGTGTCGCGGACTATATGGCGTGGCTCAACCGTAACGCGTAAGAGGCGGTTCGCAGATGAAAATTCTGGTTATCGGCCCTTCCTGGGTCGGCGATATGATGATGTCACAGAGTCTCTATCGCACCCTCAAAGCCGAAAATCCTGAAGCGGTTATTGATGTGATGGCACCCGCGTGGTGCCGTCCACTGCTGTCACGCATGCCGGAAGTCAACGAGGCGTTGCCGATGCCGCTGGGCCATGGTGCGCTCCAGATCGCTGAACGTCATCGCCTCGGCAAAGCGCTACGGTCAAAAGGTTACGACCGTGCCATCGTATTGCCTGGCTCATTTAAGTCTGCTCTGGTGCCCTTTTTTGCCGCCGTTCCACGCCGTACCGGCTGGCGCGGCGAGATGCGCTACGGCCTGTTGAATGACCTGCGCGTACTGGATAAAACCGCCTTTCCACTGATGGTGCAGCGCTATGTGGCGTTGGGCTATGACAAAGCCAATATCCGTAGCGCGAGCGATCTGCCGCAGCCGCTGCTGCGCCCTGGGCTTACCGTTCTGGATGCGGAAAAACAGACCACCCTTAGCACCTTTAAGCTGGATAATCAGCGTCCAATCATCGGTTTCTGCCCAGGTGCAGAATTTGGCCCAGCCAAACGGTGGCCGCATTATCACTATGCTACGCTGGCGCAGCGACTGATTGCACAGGGTTATCAAGTCCTGTTGTTCGGTTCTGCCAAAGACCATGATACCGGCCAGCAGATCCTCGCGAGCCTGTCGGAAGACGCGTATCCACACTGCCGCAATCTCGCCGGTGAAACACAGCTTGAACAGGCCGTGATCCTCCTTGCCTGCTGCCACGCTATCGTCAGCAATGATTCCGGGCTGATGCACATTGCGGCCGCGCTGGATCGCCCTCTGATTGCACTCTATGGGCCGAGCAGCCCTGACTTCACCCCGCCACTGTCTGAGAAAGCACGCGTCATCCGTCTGATTACCGGCTACCACAAACTGCGCAAAGGGGATGCTGATGAGGGCTATCACCAGAGCCTGATTGATATCACGCCAGAACGGGTCATGGCCGAATTGGGCATGCTCCCCCCTACCTCAGGAGTTTAAATGCGGGTTCTGATGATCAAAACCTCCTCCATGGGGGACGTACTTCACTCACTGCCTGCGCTCACCGATGCAATGCGGGCGATCCCCGACATCCGTTTTGACTGGGTGGTGGAGGAGGGCTTTGCCCAGATCCCTTCCTGGCATCCTGCGGTAGACCGCGTGCTGCCGGTGGCGATACGCCGCTGGCGCAAACACTGGTTTGGCAGCCGGGTGCGCGAAGAACGTGTGAATTTTAAGCGTGAGCTACAGGCGCGCGAATATGACGCGGTCATCGACGCCCAGGGCCTGATTAAGAGCGCGGCGCTGGTCACCCGCCTGGCAAAAGGCATCAAACATGGTGCCGATAGCCGTAGCGCACGGGAACCTTTTGCCAGCTGGTGGTATGACAAACGCCATGAAATTGGCAAACAGCAGCATGCGGTTCAGCGTACCCGCGAGCTTTTTGCCAAAAGCCTGAACTATCCGCTGCCTGCCACAATGGGTGACTATGCCATCGCCCAGCATTTTACGCAGGCGTTGCCCGATTCAGCCAACCCGTATCTGGTGTTTTTGCATGCCACTACTCGCGATAACAAGCACTGGCCGGAAAGCCACTGGCGCGAGTTAATCGCTTTAATGCAGCCTGCGGGTCTGCAAATCAAACTGCCGTGGGGGGCCGGGCATGAATATCAGCGTGCGCTGCGGCTGGCAGAAGGCTTTGACTTTGTTGAGGTTCTGCCAAAACTGACGCTGGAGCAGGTGGCTGGTACGTTAGCCGGTGCACGCGCCGTGGTGTCGGTAGATACCGGCCTGAGCCACCTTGCCGCCGCACTCGACCGCCCTAACATTACCCTGTACGGCCCAACCGATCCGGGGCTAATTGGCGGCTATGGCCAGAATCAACAGGCGCTGATCTCACCGGATAAAAATATGGCGACACTCACCGCTGAGACAGTTCAGGCAGCGCTGCAACAGGTTATCGCATGAAAAAACTCCATATTATCAATTTGGCAAAAATGGGCGGCGTCGAGCGCCTGTTTCTGCAATACGTCAATGAAACCACGGACGACAGTAATGCGGTAATCTGTGTCAGCAACGATATCGGTGAAGAAATTAAGCGCCAGATGCCGCACCAAAAGGTGACTTTTGCTACCCGATTATTCAATCAGTTACCGTTACGCTGTCCGCAGTTTTTACGCAAGTTTCTGCTGCAATGGAAAATATCCAGAGCCACAGCGGATGTCATCATCGTCTGGGATCTGATCCCAGGGCTGGCGGCCAAACCTAAACGTGGCAAGCTCCTTTATTACGATCACGGCTGTTCGTGGCGCTATGCCGACAACGCAAAAACACGCCGTTTTTTCGCCATGCTGGACGGCGTAATTTCAGCGTCGTATGCCTCAAAAAGAGTCATGGAATTGCGTTTCAATCTGCCCTGCCCTAACCCTGTGGTGCTCAACCGGATTAAAACCCCAGACGGCATAAACCATCAGCCAAAGTCACCGCACGTTCCCCTGAGACTTGGCACGGCATCGCGTTTAGTCAGCCTGAAAGGGATCAGCGTGTCGCTACTGACCCTGCATGAATTAATTCAACGAGGTCACAACGTTGTCATGGAGATTGCCGGAAAAGGCCCGGACCAGGAGGCCTTTGAAACGCTGGTGCAGAAGCTGCAGTTGAGCGATCGCGTCACGTTTAGCGGTTTTCAGCATAACGTATCAGATTTCTTTAACCGCACTGATATCTACCTGAGCACCCCGGTTACGGAGCCTTTTGGCCTGTCTTGCATGGAGGCACTCTACTACGGCGTTCCGGTTATTTTTCCGCTTGTCGATGGTCAGCCAGAAGCGGTAACCGATGGCGTCTGCGGGCTAGGGATCTCGCCAAAAGTGACGGTAACAGAACACCACAAACTTTCAGGATTTCACGTCGATTTTCCCTATGACGTCTACGATCCGGTGAATGACACTCTGGTTTCACCGAAACTGCTATCCCATATTGAATGCGCTGATGCGGTAGAGAAATTGATGGTGGAGGAGACGTACTGCCGTCTAAGCCGTAATGCGCGCAATTACTCTATACAATCATTAGACTTTGATATGTTTAAGAAAGAGTTTGATAAAACACTCAACCTTTTTACCGAACAGTCATTTTAGGATCGCCGTTACTATGTTGACAAAAAGAAGTCCGCATCCCGTCTTTAGCTATTTGATTTATACATGCTGTGCGATTGCCTTTGCTACCGTTCCTTTTGGTCTGAAATTCGGTAAGGATTTGTTTTACGTTGCAAGTTATATTTCATTTATCGCGATCGTTTTAAACATAAGATATTACACACAGGACAAATTAAATTTTATTGTCTCGTTGTTATTTCTTGCGTTTGGTCTAGGAACCATATTTTGGCTGGTGGCTTTTAAACAGCCGGGGCCTTATATCGATGTTTATCGCTCCTATATGTCAACCGCGCGGCTGGTTATCGCCATGTCGGTGATTAGCCTGGTCGCGCTGAACGAGCGTATTGCCATTCAAAAGATCACGCTCGTCGTGAGTATAGCCGTTGGGCTGCTGGTCAACGCCTACGCGCTCTATCAGGGGCTGTGGCTGCTTCAGGCAAGAATAGAATTAAATTTTGACCGCACAACGATAGTTGCTTATCTGCTTACTGCCATTAGCCTGGTGATGATGCAGTCGATTATGCTGCTTAAAGTGCGCTACCGCCTGATTTTCTATATCGCCGCATTTATCCTCAGCTATTCAACCATTATTCTCACCGGCACTCGAGCTGCGATGATCGCTTACCCGGCGCTTATTGTGCTCACCGTGATTGTGACAAAGAATATTATTCCCATACGCCATAAAGTCGCCATTATTCTATTAGTTCCCGTTCTTCTTGCCTCAACAGGCTTGCTCTTTAAAGATATGATTAAGAGCAGGATCGATGACTTTGAGAGAAACGTCGCGGCAATCAATGATACCCGGTCAGAAAACTCCGTATTCTCACGCGTGTGGATGCAGATTGTCGCCATACGCACCGGTAATAAAGCGCCACTTGGTCAGTCTGTTGAGCAACGCGCCAATGAAGCAATGGAGGTCATTAAAGATGACCCCCAGCTGTATAACGCCCGACGTTACCTGACCGTGCATATGCACAATGAAGTCCTCGAAACCTGGTCATTAAAAGGTGCCTGGGGGGTGACGCTGCTATTATCATTTTATGGCAGCCTGATACTACTTTCATTCAGACAATCGCGTAATTCCATGCTGTTCGGAGTGACCTCGGCGCTGGTTATCTATGGATTAAGTGACGTTATTTTCTTCAGTACGGAGGCAACGGCAGTATTCTTATTAGCCATTATTGCCAGCATTCTTAGCGCGAAAAAACCCCATAGCGCGACGGAGCAGTCAGCATGCTAGCCCCTGTTCCACTGCTCAGCATCATTGTGCCTTTTTTCAATAATGAGGCATTTATAACACCCTGCCTTGAATCTCTTTTCGCTCAAATCGACAAGGATATTGAAGTCATCCTTATAAATGATGGCTCGTCAGATAACTCTGCCCACCTGGCGTCACGGTGTGTCGCCCGCCATCCTGAAGCGCGGGTGCACTTTATTTCACAACAGAATTCCGGTATTGCCAGTACACGCAATGTCGGTTTACAGCAGGCCAGCGGCCGTTATATCACCTTTCTCGACGGGGACGATGTGTTAAGCCCCCACTATGTTGAAATACTCAAGCCCGTTTTACTCTCCGGCCAGTATGACCTTCTTGATTTTGATTATCAGCGCTTTACTCGCGATCTGCCTGAAGTTCATAAAGATGAACAGGTTCGCGTCCACGAGTATGACTTTAAAAACAATGGCGTGGCCTGTCTTGAACCTCTTTTTACCCGGTCAATGTGGCACCTCTGGAACCGGGTATATAGGCGCGAACTGTTGAATAATGAGCGTTTTGAACCGGGGCGGCGCTACGAGGATGTCATCTTCACGCCGTTTATTTACTTTAAGAGTGAAAGGATCGCTCATCTCGATCATACGCTCTATTTCTATCGCGATAACTCTCTGGGCATTACGCGAAATGTGAAACCTGAAGATATTGAAGATATGCTTTTTGCGATCGGAAAAATGGTGCGCTTCGCGGAAAATAAAACGGAAAACAGCGCATTAAAAAACCTTGCGGCCAGGATGATCGTCAACTGTTTTGGTGAAGTGAAAAGCCTCACTAAGGCCGTATATGGCTACTACCATTATAATAAACGCACCATTGCCTCCTTGCAGCGGGCGGCGCGCCTTTGCGCTGGCACCTCGGTGCCGGCCAAAAAGGTCTGGCAAATGCGCCACCCCCAGGTGGATATGTTATTTTCCAAAATCCGCCTGACAGGCAAAAAATAGTGCTTCACGCCGTCAGGATATGTGGGGTTCGAGCCTTAACAGCCTGACGGCCTCGCTGTAAACGCGGTGAGGCTGAATAACCCCTACGGGGCTTTCTGCTTCCAGCGGCATGGTAAAACCACTGCGGGAGGCATGAATAATACAATGACGCTCATTATCCTGGATCGGCCCGGTGGTACGCGGATCGGCGGTAACAAACAGGCTAATGGTTTTGACTTTCAAAGCCACCGCAAGATGTAACGGCCCCGTATCCCCGGTTACCAAGACATCAAAACCGTCAATAAGCGTGATGAGCTGCTGCAAGCCCGTTTTACCAATGCGATCGTCAACGCGGGCACGGGTTTTTTCATCAACCTGTGCCATAAACTGCCGGGCTTTATTTTCATCGCCGCCGCCGCCAATCAGCACTATCTGGACATCATCATGCCGTGCAACCAGCTGCTCCGCGAGTTTGACGTAGTGTGAGACCGGCCAACAGCGGGATCCCGTAGAAGCGCCCAGCTGGAAACCTATCGTTGTTTTTTGAGGATCTCGGATGCCCGCCTGATAAGGGGCGGGGATAAACATGGTTGGGTCGTCGCTACGGCATCCCAGAATGGAAATGAGCTCAAGTTTACGGCGGATGAAATGACCGTAGTAATGGAAAATGTAGTTAGTCAGCCATTGTTCAAGCCCGCTAATACCTGAACTGTAGTTATCCCTTATCACGTATTTCGCCCCGGCCATCACCGCGCTGATCACATCGTATGGCAGGTGTGAATGCAGAATAACCGCTAAGTCCGGCTGATGTTCACGCAAAGCGTTCAGCAAGGGTGAAAGGGTTTTTATTTTACTGTTCCAGTAAACGATACGGTTATACTCTGTTCCCCCTTCAACCAGCTCACGGTTTTTTTCGTGCACCACCAGCGTGATGTGTGCATCAGGATACCTCGCGCGTATTGCACGTATCGCCGGCGTGTTGAACATAAAGTCGCCAAGCGCGGTGGTTGAATAGATCACAATATTATCGAACTGGAGAGCGGCGTCGAAGTTCTCCTTGTTTTCCAGACGTCCATGCTTGGCGGTATATTTTTTCAGAAACCAATTGGTGAGATTAATCTTCCATTTCTTCGACATGTTAGTTCACTTTCTGCTGATAATATTCTGACAATGTCATACCTGTCGTTCGCACGTGCAGCCAGTCAAATAGCTGCTCCAGATCCTGATACAGCACTTCAATATCGTCTTTGGTTTTAAAGGTCGGGCTGCCGCCGGGCATAAACTCTGAGGAGTGCAGCATAAATTCGACGTAGTCGCTGCCGTCTGCCAGCGACTTCTCCGCAACCCGGATCATCTGCGCGGCATTACCCCCCATCGGGCGTAACCAGTGCACTGAAGGGCTACGCTGTTTACCTCGCAGGCGGTCGTAGACCGATTTAACCTGATTCATTAACGGTGAATGCTTATATAGAATGCTCATCGGCACTTCGAGCAGCGCAGAGTTGCCCGCCTTCGAAATATCCTGGGCATCAATAAAGTAGGCGCGATCGGGAAAATGCTGATAATTCGTGCCGCCGTTGCCCCGGGGATCGCCCGGGGAAAACTGCCAGTTGACGCGCGGAGTAACGGAGCAATCCACCTGATAACCCTGTTCGATCAGCAGCTGGGCATAAAAGGCATTAAACGCCCAACGCCCGGCGCGGTGACTGCGCATCTTTACCTGTAGGGTGTCTTCCAGCAGGCGAGTCATGTAAATGACCTTTTCCCTGACATTATCTTCTGGGTATTCAATAAGATAAGGTTTGTGCCGCCAGTCATCGCCCGTGAGGTCAAACAGCGGTGGACTGTTCCAGGCATGCAGATGCATGCCTATCTCACCGCCGTCACGGGCGATAACATCCCTGGCGAACTCAACATACGCCGGGTCAACGGCCATCTCGTAGTTGGTCAGCCAGGTGGGCTTAAAGGCATATTTCTCACACAGCTGCTGGAAACGTGGCAAAAAACGGGTATTTTCCGTCATGATCCGATCGTGATTTTGCCAAAGGTTATCGCCTTCGGTATCGATGGTGATGATAAACGCGGGCTTACCCATTTTCCGTCCTGCAATATGCCTTAAGATGCGGGTTATGTTACGTAGCGAACGTCGATTGCGCAAAATTATTCTGCCATCCGTTGAGGCTGCCGATGCGGCGCTAGCCACGCTAACACGACTGCTTTAGAATCAGAGGCTGGTTTACTGAACAGCGATATAGCATGAAATATTCGGATCTGCCGCTTTCTCCCCACCAGCCTGAACGCATCCTGGTTGTCAAATTCCGTCACCACGGCGATATGCTACTGATCACTCCGGTGATCCGCTCGTTGAAAGCGGCCTGGCCTGAAGCAAAAATCGATGTGCTGCTGTATGAAGAAACCCGGTCCATGCTCGCCTGTCATCCGGACATTCACCAGATTTATGCCATCGATCGGACATGGAAGAAAAAGGGCGTGCGCTTTCAGCTAGGCCAGGAGTGGCGGCTGTTAAAAACGCTGAGAAAGCAGCGTTACGATGTGGTCGTTAACCTGGCGGACCAGTGGCGAAGCGCAATCATCACGCGCTTTACCGCCGCTCCGGTTCGGCTGGGCTTCAATTTCCCCAAACGCCAGGGCGCGCTCTGGCAGCGTTGCCATACGCACCTGGTTGCCACCGATCGGCATCAGCATATGCATACCGTCGAGCAGAATCTCTCGCTGCTACAGCCGCTGGAGCTCGCCGCGATCGACAGCACGGTGGGCATGCACTATTCGCCGGCGGACGACACGGCCGTGCGCCGGCGGCTGAACGGCACGGAGAAATACATCGTGGTGCAGCCCACCTCGCGCTGGTTTTTTAAATGCTGGAGCGAAGAGAAATTCGCCGCCGTGTTACGCGCCCTGCATAACGACGGGCATACCATCGTGCTCACCTCCGGTCCCGCTGCCAAAGAGCTGGATATGGTCAAAAGCATCGTCGCCCTGCTCCCGGCAGACGACAATATCATTTCACTGGCGGGCCAGCTGACGCTGAACCAGCTGGCCGCGCTGATCGACCGAGCCGACCTGTTTATCGGCGTAGATTCGGTTCCGATGCATATGGCCGCCGCGCTAAAAACGCCCTGCCTGGCGCTGTTTGGCCCGTCAAAACTGACGTTCTGGAGTCCATGGCAGGTAAACGGCGAGGTAATTTGGGCGGGTGATTTCGCGCCGCTGCCAGACCCGGACAGCGTCGATACCCAAACCCAACAACGCTATCTTGATGCTATTCCAGTGGAAACCGTACTGAACGCAGCCAGGAGATTATTAGCATGAAGCCCATTCGACTGGCTATTGTCCGTCAGAAATACCGCCCGGACGGCGGCGCAGAGCGCTTTATCGCCCGCGCCCTGGAGGCCCTGGATCAGCAGGCCCTGGACCTGAATGTGATTACCCGCCAGTGGCAGGGCGAGCGTCAGGCTAACTGGCATATTCACCTGTGCAACCCGATTAAATGGGGGCGCATCAGCCGCGAGCGCGGCTTTGCCAGCGCTGCGCGCGCGCTTTGGCGGCGAGAAAATTTCGATATCGTTCAGAGCCACGAACGCATTGCCGGTTGCGATATCTACCGGGCCGGTGACGGTGTTCACCAGCGCTGGCTGGAGCAGCGCTGCCGTTTGCTACCCGCATGGCGTCAAAAGCTGCTGCTGACCAACCGTTACCATCGTTATGTGATGGAGGCTGAACGCGCTATGTATCAGGCTCCTGAACTGAAGGCCGTGATTTGCAACGCGCAGATGGTCAGGCAGGAAATCATTGAGCGGTTCGGCGTGGCCAGCGAAAAAATTCATGTCATCTATAACGCGATTAACACCACCCAGTTTGTTCCGGTGGATGAGCAGCAGCGTAGCCAGATAAGAAAGCGGCTCTCCCTGCCGCCTGCCGCCTGCCTGCTAATCTATGTCGGTTCCGGTTTTGAACGTAAAGGGCTGGCCGCGGCGATCCGTGCGCTGGCAGGCACTAACCGCTATCTGCTGGTAGTGGGTAAAGACAAGGCGGAACGGCAGTATCGGGCGTTAGCCAGTGAACTCGGCTGCGCCGATCGGGTGATATTTGTCGGTATGCAGGCGGATACGCGCTCATGGTATCAGGCAGCAGACGGCCTGCTGCTGCCTACACTATACGATCCCTTCCCGAATGTGATCCTTGAGGCGATGGCCTGCGGTTTACCGGTAATTACCTCAGACACCTGTGGCGGCAGTGAGTTTATCCGCCCCGGCGAAAACGGCTACATATGTAATGCGTTGGATATCGCCGCCCTGCGTGATGCCATTATGGCGCTCCCCGAACAGGCCAGCGGCAGTCAGATGGCCATCCATGCCCGCGAGCAGGTGATGGGATCAACCCCCCAGCGCTTATCGCAACAGCTCAATTCCCTTTATCAACAGATTCTGGATTAACCCATGCGTATCTTGATGATTATCGACGGACTACCCGGCGGTGGAGCCGAGAAAGTGGTGCTGACGCTGTGTGAAGGCATGCAGCGAATGGGGCATCAGGTCAGCCTGTTTTCGCTGCGTGATGTCTGCAATTATCCACTGCCTGAGGGCGTTGACTATCAGGTAGTGGAAAGCCATAGCCGCTCACCCTGGCGCAAACTTACCGAGCTGTCGCGCCGCGCCGACGCGCTGGATCGTGCCATTTCGCTAAGCGAAAAACGGGGTGGTGCATACGATCTTATTTTCTCTCATCTGCACAAAACTGACCGCATCGTCGCCCGCACCAAACGTCTGCCGGCGCAAAAGGTATGGTTCTGCATCCACGGCATTCTCTCCACTTCCTACCTCGGACATCGCCACGGTCTGGACCGCTGGCTGAAGCAACGCAAGATTGCCGGGGTTTATCAGGGAAGAAATATTGTCGCGGTTTCTAAAGCCGTGGCGGATGACTTAACGCGCAATCTGCCCATCGTGCCGGGCCGGCTGGCGGTCATCAATAATCCTTTTGATATTGATGACATTCTTTCTCAAGCGGCTGAACCTTTTGCCCTGCAAGGTGAACCCTATGTGATCCACGTTGGCCGTTTTCACCCGCATAAACGGCACGACCGCCTGCTCCAGGCGTATGCGGGATCGGGCATTCAGGCCAAACTGGTGCTGGCGGGAACCGGGGATAAACAGCAGATTGATGCCGTCAAACGGCAGGCAGAACGGCTGGGGATTGCTGAACGGGTCATCTTTGCCGGGTTCCAAAGCAACCCTTATCCCCTGATCAAACACGCGGCAATGCTGGTGCTCAGTTCTGACAGTGAAGGTTTCGGTAACGTGCTGGTGGAAGCCTTGCTCTGCGGCACTCCGGTCGTCAGTACGCGCTGTCCCGGTGGGCCTGAAGAAATACTGCAACGAGCCGGAATGCCCGGCGCGCTGGCGGAGTTAAACAGCGCTTCGCTGGCGGAGAAGATGGCGGAAGTCTATCGCTCTCCGCCGCAGATCGATCGGCAACAGCTGATGAGCTACGATTTGCAGCCCATCTGCCGGCAATATTTAACGCTGAAAGACTAAAGACGGTTCAGGCTGTGCCAAACTTCGTCCACGCTGACGTCAACACAGTCTCCCGATGGCGTTTGCAGGATATCATGCTGACCGGACCATGGACGCCAGACTTTCCGGTCAGTATCACCAAACAGCACTACCTGCTTTTTATTCATTGCGGCGGCCAAGTGCATTTGCCCGCCGTCACTACACAATACCCGCTCGCAGCATTCATAAGCCGCAACCAGTTCACGGACCGACGATGTGGGATAGAGCGAAACTCGTGAGCTAAGACAGGCTGCATGTACTTGTTCGGCCCGATGCAGATCGCCAATATCATCCGGCGCCAGCGTGCCCTGTGGTGACCAGAATATCAGCACGCTGCCGTGGCTATTTCCCTGCAGATAGCGCCGGATAATTTCGACGTAGCGTTCCAGCGGCCAACGACGTTTTGCACTACGGCTACTGATGTGCACCGCCAGCCCCGGACGCTCACCGGGATGCAGACTCTCGATTCGGCTAAGAGCCTGCTGCCGCTCGCCATCGGACAGCCAGATACGGACTTCCGGGATGGGGGGCTGCCGGTCAGAAATGGCGGAAAGATAACTGAAGGTGAGTTCAACCTGATGTTCACCACGAAAATCAGCGCGGCTAAACGGTACGGTAATCGCCCTGTCACCGGTATCAGCACCGATGATATGCTGCGCGCCCGCCATTTTTGCCAGGCGCACGCTGTACTTACAGGGTTGCGGATTCGCCAGGATCGCCGCATCAAAACGGATACGTCGTAACTTCAGAAACATCTTGAGGCGGTCAAAGTAAACCCCCAGCTTCGCAAGTTTTCCAGCGACGTGTTTTGCCTTGCGGTAGATAAAGGTATGCTCAATGTGCGGATTGTTTTTAACTACATCCTGAGACACGCTGTTGATTAACAGATAGATGTTAGCATCAGGAAAAACGGTTTTGGCCCCTTCGATCAATGGCGTGGTGCAAACCAGGTCGCCAATATTGTCACGCCGTATAATCAAAATATTCTTCATTGCTATTCTGGCCTCAAGACTTAATTGCCAGCAGTGCCCGGCGGATTAAAGTGCAGCTCATTCTTAACAACACATCCCTACGCATTAAAAGCACCATTGGCACGCCTTGCGCAGAGGGTTAGCGTATTTATGCTACCTGTTGTGACAGCACAAATAACTAAACTGCACACGAAAAGCAAAAAAACTTTTTTGACCGCTGGCCATCCTGAACGCAAGTACTGGTGCGATAAACAAGGTGAGTCAGACGCGATAAGATGAAGTAGTGTGAGCCCGGCTCACTTATCTGCTAACATGCCGTATTGTTTTTCGGCTCTCTGGACGTAAGTCTTTGCCCACCTGAAATCACTGTGATGACGACCATTTATACCGCCTTGCTGTATCTCCTTCAGCCTTTTATCTGGCTTCGCCTTTGGCTACGCGGTCGTAAGGCCCCTGCCTACCGCAAACGCTGGGCTGAGCGTTATGGCTTCTGCGCGGGCAAAGTTAAACCGGACGGTATTCTGCTGCATTCGGTTTCGGTCGGCGAAACGCTGGCCGCCATCCCACTGGTGCGGGCATTGCGCCACCGCTATCCCGATCTGCCGATTGTGGTCACGACGATGACGCCAACCGGATCGGAGCGTGCCAGCTCGGCATTTGGTAAAGATGTGCATCATGTTTACCTGCCGTATGACCTGCCCGGTGCCATGAACCGCTTCTTTGACACGGTTCGCCCACGGCTGGTGATTATTATGGAAACCGAGCTTTGGCCCAACATGATTACCCAGTTGCACGCGCGCAAAATTCCGCTGGTGATTGCCAACGCCCGCCTGTCTGAGCGTTCAGCCAGGGGGTATCAGAAAATTGGTAAATTTATGAAGCGTCTGCTGCAACGCATTACGCTGATCGCCGCGCAAAATAAAGAAGACGGTGAACGTTTTATTGCTCTGGGGGTGAAACGTTCTCAGCTGAAGGTAACCGGCAGCCTCAAGTTTGATATTTCGGTGACGCCAGAACTGGCGGCTCGTGCCATAACGCTGCGCCGACAGTGGGCACCGCATCGCCCGGTATGGATCGCCACCAGCACCCACGAAGGGGAAGAGAGCATTATTCTGGACGCGCACCGTAAACTGCTTGAGCGCTTCCCTGGTCTGCTACTGATTCTGGTGCCCCGCCACCCGGAACGCTTCGAAACGGCCCGCGTGTTGACGCAAAAGAATGGATTAAGTTACACCCTGCGTAGCAGCGGCGAAATCCCCTCCGGCAGCACCCAGGTGGTGATTGGCGATACCATGGGTGAGCTGATGCTGCTGTACGGCATTGCCGATCTGGCCTTTGTCGGTGGAAGCCTGGTCGAACGGGGAGGTCACAATCCATTGGAGCCTGCCGCCCACGCCATTCCGGTGTTAATGGGCCCGCACACCTTTAACTTCAAAGATATTTGTGCCCGGCTGCAACAGGCCGACGGCCTGATCACCGTCACCGATGCCGACTCATTGAATAAAGAGATTGATACGCTGCTAACCGATGAAGACTACCGCCTTTATTATGGCCGCCACGCGGTAGATGTACTGCATCAAAATCAGGGCGCATTGGGACGCCTGCTTCTGTTGCTTGAACCTCACCTGCCACAGCGGAATCATTAAATGAGCACAGGTCAGAAACTCTCGGTGGTGATGATCGCCAAAGATGCGGCAGAGATCCTGCCGGAGTGCCTGGAGTCGGTCAGCTGGGCGGACGAAATTATCGTACTCGATTCCGGCAGCAGCGACGCCACGCCGGACATTGCCGCTCGTCATGGGGCAAAGGTCTATCACTCCAGCGAATGGCATGGCTATGGCAAACAGCGCCAGCTCGCCCAGAGCTATGCCAGCCACCCGATGATTTTGATGATCGACAGCGATGAGCGCGTCACGCCGGAGTTGAAACGGTCTGTCGAGAAGGTGCTGCAACGGCCGCCGGCGGAAGTGGTGTACAGTTTTTCACGCAGCAATCTGTTTCTCGGACGTTTTATGCGCCACAGCGGCTGGTATCCGGACCGCGTCACCCGCCTTTATCCACGGCATTTCCGCTATAACGATAGCCTGGTTCACGAATCGCTGGAAACGGCACGGGCGAAAACCGAGCAACTCCACGGCGACCTGCTGCATCTTACCTGCAGGGATTTTTCCGCCTTTCAGTGGAAACAGTTTGCCTATGCCGAGGCTTGGGCAAAACAGCGCCACCAGCAGGGAAAACGTTGCGGCATCGCGGCCATTTTCGGCCACACCGCCGGGGCATTTATCAAAACGCTGGTACTGCGTGCCGGCTTTCTGGATGGCAAGCAGGGCTGGCTGTTGGCGGTGGTTAACGCCCAGTATACTTTCAATAAATATACGGCCCTGTGGGCTCTCAACCATACATCGAGGAGCGGCAGACTATGAGCACGAAAGCTATCTATCCCGGCACCTTTGATCCGATGACTAACGGGCACCTTGATATCGTGACACGCGCCGCGCTGATGTTCGATCGCATCGTGCTGGCGGTCGCAGCCAGCCCGAGCAAAAAGCCGATGTTTTCCCTTGAGGAGCGGGTCGCGCTGGCAAAGGAAGTGGTCGCACACCTGCCGAACGTGGACGTCGTGGGGTTCAGTGATTTGCTGGCCAACTTCGCCAAAGCGCAGCAGGCTAATGTGCTGGTGCGCGGTCTGCGGGCGGTGTCCGATTTTGAATTTGAAATGCAGCTGGCGCAGATGAACCGCCACCTGATGGACACTCTGGACAGCGTATTCCTGATGCCTTCAGAGCAGTATTCCTTTATCTCTTCGTCGTTAATGAAGGAAGTGGCACGCCACGGCGGCGATGTAGAGACGTTCCTGCCCGCGCCTGTTTACAAGGCGTTGAAAGCGCGGCTCTGACCTCTCATGCTATTTCTGGCAGCGGCGGCAGAAAAAGGTGCTGCGCTGCCCGTGCTTACTGCTCTCTATCGGCATCGCACATTTGCGGCAAGGCTCTCCCGCCCGGCCATATACCTGAAGTTCTTGGGCAAAATAACCCGGCTTGCCGTCGCTTTGTAAAAAGTCGCGCAGCGTGGTACCGCCCTGCTCAATAGAACGCATCAACACGCCTTTGATAGTGCTGACCAGCAGCCCGGCCTCCGCTTCGCTAAGCGCCATCGCCGGACGGTCGGGCAGAATACCCGCGACAAACAGCGATTCGCTGGCATAGATGTTACCCACACCCACCACGACTTTGTTATCCATTAACCAGGGTTTGACGGCCGTGCGCTTACCCCGAGATTTCTCAAATAAATACGAGGCGGAGAAGCTGTCGCTTAAAGGCTCTGGGCCCAGATGCGACAATACCGAGCTGGCGTCAAGGTCAGTACACCATAGCCAGGCACCAAAACGACGCGGATCGGTATAGCGCAGCACTTTGCCATTACTCATCACCAGATCGACGTGGTCATGTTTCGCCGCGGGCAAATCTTCAGGCAGGACGCGCAGGCTGCCCGACATCCCCAGATGAATGATAATCCATCCGGCGGGTAGCTCCAGCAACAGATATTTGGCGCGGCGCTGGACGCTAAGCACCGGCTGGTCACTTAGCGCATGAATTTCTGGAGAAACCGGCCAGCGCAGGCGCTCATTGCGCACCACCGCGTGCAGAATAGTAGCGCCAACAAGATGCGGTTCTATCCCGCGTCGACTGGTTTCAACCTCTGGTAACTCTGGCATGTCCTCGCCCCCCGTTGCCGTATCGTCACGCCTGATCGGGTGACGTCACTCTGCCACAAACAAAAAAACCCGGCCGGGGCCGGGTTTTTTCATCCACTGAGATTAATTACTTAATCTTAGCTTCTTTATAGATCACGTGCTGGCGGACAACAGGATCGAATTTCTTCAGTTCCAGTTTTTCCGGCTTAGTACGTTTGTTCTTCGTGGTGGTATAGAAGTGACCTGTACCAGCAGAAGAAACCAGCTTGATCTTCTCACGAATACCTTTAGCCATGTTTCAGTTCCTTACCTTAGTACTTCTCACCGCGGGTACGCAGATCGGCCAAAACCGTCTCAATACCCTTTTTATCGATTACGCGCATGCCTTTGGCAGATACACGTAGTGTAACGAAACGCTTTTCGCTCTCAACCCAAAAACGGTGAGAGTGCAGGTTCGGCAGGAAACGGCGTTTCGTCGCGTTCATTGCGTGGGAACGGTTGTTACCCGTTACCGGACGCTTGCCAGTTACTTGGCAGACTCGTGACATGTCTATTCTCCAAAAATCAAATCAGCTCGAGCTTTAAAAATAAGGTTCTGGCCGCCTCGTCAGGCTTTTAGCCCATCCAGGCGAGTTCAATGCGAACCCGCTGAGCAGGCCCAAACGCCAAACCCGAGATTCTCAAAGGTGGCGTAGTATACGCCCTGAGGAGCGAGTGCTCAAGTCCCGAACAGATAAAGATCCCTATGGATCGCTGACAATCGTCCTGTTTGCGCGGGAAATGCACGGATTTATTCCTGCAAAATGAAATTATAGCGCTAAACGGCGTGAGTCGTGCCTTATTCTCACATCCAGCCCCGCTCGGCGAAAGAGACATATTCACCCCGTCCGATCACCATATGGTCAAGCACCCGAATATTCATTAAGGCGCAGGCATGAACAATTTGTTGCGTGATATCGCGATCGGCACGGCTGGGTTCGGCCAAACCTGAAGGATGATTATGCGCCAGAATCAATGCCGCCGCATTGCGTTTTAACGCCTCGCGCACGATTTCCCGTGGATGAACTTCCACACTGTTCAACGTGCCGCTGAACATCTCACTGGTATGGATCACCCGATGCTGGTTATCGAAAAAGATGACCTGGAAGATTTCCCGCTCCCGATGTGCCAGCGAACTGTTCAAATAATCCAGCATCTGCTGAACACCGCCGACAACCTGATTCCCAAACGCGTCCTGACAGCTGAAACAACGGCGTGCCAGTTCTGCCACCGCATTCAGCTGGGTATATTTTGCGATGCCAACGCCGTGGATAGCCTGAAATTCCTTATGCGGAGCGTTCATCAAACGGTACAAAGACCCAAACTCTTGCAACAACCGCTGTGCCAGTGACATCACATGCACGCCACGCCCCCCTGTACGTAGGAAAATGGCCAATAGCTCATTATCGCTTAGCGTTGAGACGCCGCATTTCAATAGTTTTTCACGCGGGGGTAGCCCCTGCCAGTTCTTATCCATCTTGCGCTTCTCCTTCCTGAAGAGAAGAAATCATGGCATTATATACAGTACTTTTCTATTATGACGTGATGAATTGTCGAGCTTACTCGCAAAGCGGGTAGAGCGAGAAATAAACGGGCTGCCCGTGTGTGGTAAAATAGTTTTGTTTTGGCATAACAAAATGCCAGCAGGCTTAACTAAAAGGCGTACAGCAAAATGAGGGAATTGACCGGAAAGCGTATTGTTCTCGGCGTCAGCGGCGGTATCGCGGCGTATAAAACGCCAGAGCTGGTGCGTCGGTTACGCGATCGCGGTGCCGATGTGCGGGTCATCATGACGGAGTCCGCCAAGGCGTTTATCACCCCGTTAAGCCTGCAGGCGGTTTCAGGCTATCCGGTTTCCGACAGCCTGCTTGACCCGGCTGCCGAGGCCGCAATGGGCCACATCGAACTGGGTAAGTGGGCCGATCTGATCATTATCGCGCCCGCTACCGCCGACCTGATCGCTCGCGTGGCGGTCGGAATGGCGAATGACCTGCTGACCACCGTTTGCCTTGCCACGGCGGCCCCGCTTGCTATCGTGCCCGCAATGAACCAGCAGATGTACCGTGCCCTGCCCACCCAACACAATTTACAGCTGCTGGCCCAGCGCGGCGCAATGATATGGGGGCCGGACAGCGGCAGCCAGGCCTGTGGTGATATCGGGCCAGGCCGTATGCTCGATCCGCTGGCCATCGTTGACCACGCAGCCGGTTGGACGGCCTCCGTCAACGATCTGCAACATCTCAATATTATGATTACCGCCGGCCCAACCAGGGAAGCACTCGATCCGGTGCGATTCATCAGCAATCATAGCTCGGGGAAAATGGGCTTCGCGATTGCCGCCGCCGCCGCAAAACGCGGTGCCAGCGTGACGCTTGTTGCCGGGCCGGTGGCATTACCCACCCCGGCGGGCGTCCATCGTCTTGATGTCACCACGGCGCTGGAAATGCAGCAGGCGGTGATGGGCCAGGCGGCCAGCCAGCAGATATTTATCGGCTGCGCGGCGGTGGCAGACTATCGCCCGGCGGAGATTGCTGAAGAAAAAATCAAAAAGCAGGGGGATGAAATGACCCTGAAGATGATAAAAAATCCGGATATTGTCGCCGAAGTCGCCGCCATGCAGCAAAATCGTCCCTACGTGGTAGGATTTGCCGCAGAAACCCAGAATGTGGAAGAATACGCGCAACAAAAACGGGCGCGCAAAAATCTGGACCTGATCTGCGCCAACGATGTTGCCAAAAATGGGCAAGGTTTCAACAGCGACTCCAATGCTCTTCATCTTTTTTGGCATAAAGGAGAAAAAACTTTACCGCTTAGCGATAAAAAACTCCTTGGCCAACTGTTATTAGACGAGATTGTCACCCAATATGATGAAAAAAATCGACGTTAAGATTCTGGATGCCCGAGTGGGCACGGATTTCCCATTGCCCACCTACGCCACTTCCGGTTCTGCCGGGCTGGATCTGCGCGCGTGCCTGAATGAAGCGACGGTATTACAGCCGGGTGCCACAACACTGCTCCCAACGGGCTTAGCGATACATATTGCCGACCCGCAGCTGGCCGCCGTTATCCTGCCGCGCTCCGGGCTGGGCCACAAACATGGCGTAGTGCTGGGTAATCTGGTGGGGCTCATCGACTCAGATTATCAGGGGCCGCTGATGGTATCCGTATGGAACCGCGGACAGGACTCCTTTACTATCGAGCCGGGGGAGCGTATCGCGCAAATGGTCTTTGTGCCGGTAGTACAGGCAGAATTCAATCTGGTCAATGACTTTGATGCCAGCGTAAGAGGTGAAGGTGGTTTCGGCCACTCCGGTCGCCAGTAACTCTACTGCCCTCGTAACGACATAACCTGTTTTTCTCTTCCGTGAATGATAATTCGCGGGCGTTGCGTGGGCTTTTGCCCGTTTATGGTGATGTTTCAGGGGTCTTTTAAGAGATGGTTGAAAAAAAGAGTGCGAAAAGGAATCGTCGCGAAGAAATTCTGCAGGCGTTAGCGCAAATGCTGGAGTCCAGTGACGGCAGCCAGCGTATCACTACCGCCAAGCTGGCGGCTAATGTCGGCGTTTCTGAAGCGGCACTTTATCGGCATTTTCCCAGCAAAACCAAGATGTTCGACAGCCTGATCGAGTTTATTGAAGACAGCCTGATCACGCGCATCAATCTGATTTTGAAAGACGAAAAAGAGACGATGCCTCGCCTTCGTCTGATCACTCAGCTGATCCTGGGCTTTGGCGAGCTCAATCCTGGACTCACACGTATTCTGACCGGCCATGCGCTGATGTTTGAACAGGATCGCCTACAGGGGCGAATTAATCAGCTGTTTGAACGAATTGAATTGCAGATACGCCAGGTGATGCGCGAGAGAAAAATGCGTGAAGGTGAAGGCTTTGCCACCGACGAAGCGCTGCTGGCCACCCAACTGCTGGCGTTCTGTGAAGGTTTATTATCACGTTTCGTTCGTTCAGAATTCCGCTATCGGCCCACCGTGGACTTCGACGCGCGCTGGCCACTGATGGCAGCCCAGCTTATCTGACGGTTATCGAGCGCTATCGGCGCACAGCCGGGCTGACGCGGTTTTCTCGTCAGCCCGGCAATGGCTTATTGCATCAAATACCGAATTCGTCGCGATAGGCGCGCACCGCTATCAGACTATCGGCCATTTCAGGCTTCTCTGCCAGATAGGCAACGAGTTCGTTCAGCGTGATGATCGAAATGACCTTACAGCCATAATCGCGCTCGACCTCCTGAATGGCAGAAATTGCGCCGCTTCCGCGCTCCTGACGATCGAGGGATATCAGTACGCCGGCCAGTTTCGCCCGGTGAGCGGCAATAATTTCCATCGATTCGCGAATAGCCGTTCCTGCGGTGATCACATCATCCACCAGCATGATTTTGCCTTGCAGAGGGCTGCCGACCAGGGTTCCACCTTCACCATGATCCTTCGCTTCTTTACGGTTGAAGCAATAAGGGACATCGCGGTCGTAATGATCGGCCAGCGCCACCACCGTCGTCGTCGCAATAGGAATACCTTTATATGCGGGACCAAAGACCAAATCAAAATCAATGCCCGAGTCCACCAGCGCCTGGGCGTAGAAGCGGCCCAGTAGAGCGAGGTCGCGTCCGGTATTGAACAGGCCCGCATTAAAGAAATAAGGACTTTTGCGCCCCGATTTCAGCGTGAACTCCCCAAACTTCAGCACCTGCTTGTTGATGGCGAATTCGATAAATTGGCGCTGCCAGGCTTTCATATCGTGTTCCTCGGTTTTCAGGCAAAAAAAGGCGACGCTAAGGTCGCCCTGAAGGATCAGTCGGTCAACGCGGCTTTCTGCGCGGCAACCAGCGTATCAATACCACCTCGCGCCAGCTCCAGCAGCTTCAGCAGTTCTTCATGGCTGAACGGTTCGCCTTCTGCGGTGCCCTGCACCTCAATCATGCGACCATCTTCCGTCATCACCACGTTCATATCCGTTTCGGCGGCGGCGTCTTCCACATACTCCAGATCGCACAGCGCTTCGCCGTTGACGATGCCCACCGAAATGGCCGCCACCATACCCTTCATCGGGTTGGCTTTCAGCTTGCCGGTGGAAACCAGGTGGTTAAGCGCATCAGCCAGCGCCACGCAGGCACCGGTAATAGAAGCGGTGCGGGTTCCGCCGTCGGCTTGCAGCACATCGCAGTCGAGCGTAATGGTGAATTCGCCCAGCACCTTCAGGTCGATGGCCGCGCGCAGCGAACGGGCGATCAGGCGCTGGATCTCCAGCGTGCGTCCTCCCTGCTTACCTTTCGCCGCTTCGCGCGCGTTACGGCTGTGGGTAGCGCGTGGCAACATGCCATATTCTGCGGTGACCCAACCCTGGCCCTTACCCTTCAGAAAACGCGGCACGCCCTCTTCAATGGTCGCGGTGCACAGCACTTTGGTATCACCGAATTCAACCAGCACAGAGCCCTCTGCATGTTTGGTGTAATGGCGGGTCAGGGTGACAGGGCGCACCTGTTGTGCGCTACGGCCTGATGGACGCATAGTTTATCTCCGGCTAGCTAACTATAATTGGCTGCACATTATACGGATTTCGCAGATGATTGCCTATCGCAGGCTAAGCGGGGCGCAAGTTGTTATGCACCAGGCGACTATTTAAAGGATAAAACGGCCAGAGATCGTCTGCCCGGATGTAAACCGTAGCGAAATATGGCTAAATGCCCTTCTAATTATCGATTCCTGATGCTGGACCCGCGTATGATCTCTGTATTCCATTTTATTCTGGCTTTGGCCGTTATCGGCTGCCTGGCGTTACTGGCAAGTTCTGACCGCAAAAAAATCCGCCCGCGCGTGCTGCTACAGCTGGTGATTATTGAAGCGGCGCTCGCCTGGTTCTTCCTGCATGCTTCTGCCGGACTGACGGTAATAACGGCGTTTTCCGGCTTCTTTGAAGTCTTGCTGAAATACGCCGCACAGGGCACCGATTTTGTCTTCGGCGGCATGAGCTCACAGGGGCTGGCGTTTATCTTCCTCGGCGTACTCTGCCCTATCGTGTTTATTTCTGCACTGATCGGTATTTTGCAGCACGTCAGAATTCTGCCGGTACTGATCAAAGTGGTTGGTACGCTGCTGTCGAAAGTCAACGGTATGGGCAAACTGGAGTCGTTTAACGCCGTCAGCACCCTGATCCTCGGCCAGTCGGAAAACTTCATCGCCTACAAAGGCATTCTGGCTGATATTTCTCCGCGCCGCCTCTACTCAATGGCGGCGGCGGCCATGTCTACCGTGTCACTTTCAATCGTCGGTGCCTATATGTCGATGATAGAGCCGCGTTACGTGGTGGCCGCGCTGATCCTCAATATGTTCAGCACTTTTATTGTTCTGTCGATCATCAACCCAACGCCTGTCGGTGACGAGCCTGAAGTTCGCCTTGAAAAGCTGCATGAAGATCAGAGCTTCTTTGAGATGCTCGGCGAATATATTCTGGCCGGTTTTAAAGTGGCTATGATTATTCTGGCCATGCTGATCGGGTTTATTGCGCTGATTGCGGCGGTGAATGCCGTGTTCTCAAGCCTTTTCGGCATCAGTTTTCAGCAGATCCTCGGCTATGTGTTCTGGCCGTTTGCCTGGCTTATCGGCATTCCGGCGGCCGATGCCCTGCCAGCCGCCAGTATTATGGCCACCAAGCTGGTAACAAACGAGTTTGTCGCCATGATTGAACTGAAGAAAATCGCGGCAGAACTGTCGCCGCGCGGGCTGGGCATTCTGTCAGTATTCCTGGTTTCTTTCGCTAACTTTGCCTCAATCGGCATCGTTGCCGGAGCAATCAAAGGTCTGAATGAACAGCAGGGCAATGTGGTATCACGCTTCGGCCTGAAGCTGATTTATGGTTCCACGCTGGTCAGCCTGCTATCAGCCGCTTTCGCCGGACTGGTACTGTAACTGTAACGATGGCACCCGGCGCAGAGGCGCCGGGTCATTTCAGAAAGCGACACAGACCGGGTTATCCACCCGCATTACCGCATCCTGAGCAAAATGCTGTTTATACAGGGTGCGCAGCGCTTCAATTTTATGCTCACTCGTCTGATTGGGCGCATGGATCAGCAGTAATGCCCTGCTGTTTTCCCGCGCCAGCCTGCCATCATTGCCCATCCACTGGCCCTTCGCCGCGAACACCGTCAGCCCGTCCTGAAAACGTGGCGTCACCTGCTCATCAACAAACGACTGCCATTCGGCTTCAGTGATTGCCGCCCCCTGTGGGCGATTAAGGCCAAAGTAAAGCGTGGTTTGGGTCATGGGGTCCCCCGTGCCGCAAAGCGCACGCTGAGGTTGGGATGCCGGTTGCTTCGGGGAGCTGCACCCCGTCAGAGCCAGTAGCAGGATGGTGGAAATCGTTATGCGCAACGTCATCGGAACTCCGGGTTAAAATTTGACTGCCAGTATCTTAAGCTCTGACGGCTAAAACGTCAGCAAAACGCCGCCATTTAAGCGAATGCCTGTTAAGCCAGCGCCTGCATCGCTATAATCTTCTCATCTTTCCCTAAACGGTACGTAATATGATCCGCAGCATGACCGCCTACGCCCGGCGCGAAACCAAAGGCGAATGGGGCAGCGCAGCCTGGGAGCTGCGTTCAGTCAACCAGCGCTATCTTGAAACCTATATCCGTCTACCGGAGCAGTTCCGTGGGCTGGAGCCGGTGGTACGCGAACGTATCCGCAACCGTCTGACGCGCGGGAAAATCGAAGTTAACCTGCGTTTCGACGCCGACCCGCGCGCGCAAAGCGCCCTGGTCCTGAATGAAAAGCTGGCGGTTCAGCTGGTCCAGGCCGCCAACTGGGTGAAGATGCAGAGCGACGAGGGTGAAATCAACCCGGTCGATATTCTGCGCTGGCCCGGCGTGATGTCCGCAGAGGAGCAGGACCTGGACGCGATTTCCGCCCAGCTTCTCACCGCGCTGGATACCGCCATCGACGACTTCATTAGCGCACGAGAAAGTGAAGGTACAGCGCTTAAAGCGCTTATCGAGCAGCGTTTACAGGGCGTGAGTGCCGAGGTGACCAAGGTACGCGCCCATATGCCGGACGTGCTGAAATGGCAGCGTGAACGCCTTGTAGCGCGGCTGGAAGACGCCCAGGTACAGTTAGAAAACAACCGCCTGGAGCAGGAGCTGGTGATGCTGGCCCAGCGCGTTGACGTGGCGGAAGAGCTGGACCGCCTGGAAGCGCACGTAAAAGAAACCTATAACATCCTGAAGAAGAAGGAAGCCGTTGGCCGCCGTCTCGACTTTATGATGCAGGAGTTCAACCGCGAGTCGAACACCCTGGGTTCAAAATCAATCAATGCCGAAATCACCGCGTCAGCCATTGAACTGAAGGTGCTGATTGAGCAGATGAGAGAGCAGATCCAGAATATCGAGTAACGATTTACTGGCTATCAGCAAACTGCAGAAACCCAGACAGCCCGCCGCATAGCGGGCTTTTTAATACGCATAAGCTATCCGAAAAACGCATGTTTCATTTGTTCCTCCCACCTGTACCCCTATTCTTTTCATCCAACTGTTAGAGGTACAACCCTTTATCAGGCAGGCGGCAGAATGGCAAAGCTAACGAATATGCAGATCTGCGCATGGATAAAAGCAGGTGAACGATTTAAAGGACGCGCAGACGGCAACGGGCTGTACCTAGTTTTCAGGGCTAACTATGAAACCCCCGTTTGGCGTTTCCGTGACATGCTGTCCGGTAAGCCTCGCATGATGGTAATCGGAGCTTATGGCGACCTGTCACTATCGAAAGCCCGAGAAAAAGCAAAAGAGCTATCCGCACGGGTGGCGCGGGGAAGAATTCGACCTGAACGGCGCTGTATGGCACTTGCCAGAAGAACGCAGCAAAACGGCGATGCTATCGACATCCCTCTACCCCCGCCCGCTGTTAAATGGCTGGAAGAACTACACACCTTTTCCTGTAACAGTAAATGGGTTCTGCCAGCACGAAGGATGCAAAACAGGATGATCCCCCATATTCAGGAAAGTACCCTACCCGTGGCGCTGTCAAAAGTAAGGGCAGAACTGCCTGATGTACCTGATTTCACCATACACGACTTTAGGTGCACCGCTCGTACTCACTGTAAGTATCCCACCAAAACGACCCATTCACTTTTTTCGCTTTAGGTAAGGTTTTTTTGGCCCTGCTCATCTGAATCACGCTAAGGCTGCTTTAAGCGCTTGCTAAGAGCCTATCTCGAGATAGGCTCTTTTATACCAAAGAAGGCTTTGACATTGCTTAACTAAATTAGGATTATTTTAATTGAAAGTATCTCCCTAATTAATTGAAGTGGCTTTTAATAGAGCATTTTTTAGCTTTTCTTTGTTTTGTACTTCATTTATTTTAACAAAACAGTTTTTTATGATTTTTTTTGTTAAAGCTTGAGTCAACTCGTAATTGTTTTTTTCCCACTGGTCAATTGGTTGAACTCGTTCTGAGGATAGCAGATCGCTACTGGAGCAAACGTGGTGGAAATCGCCTACAGTTATTGTAGTTGAATATCTAAATTCGTAATCATTGTTCCCCAGACCTTCGTATATGAGCTTAAATTTGTAAGGTTCTATTGTTATTTTAGAATCTTTTTTTGGCTCCGCATCAATATTTACCAATGTTGTTCTAAGCTCAGGAATCAAATAATCCATTGTTTTATTTTTAACATTTGTAATATAGTTTCCCTTCAACTGCTCCTTGCTATACCCACCAATATTAGAACTGCCACCACCAAGTAAAGTGGCGGCAATCTGCAGGGTTTTTAGTCCGATAAGTTTTGCGTTTTCTGCTTTAGATACAATATTTAAACTATTATCTGTATCTTCGACAACATCGCCATTTATAGCATTCTGCGTCAGAATTGTTATTCTAGATCCACTGTTATAATCCATTATTTCCGTATCTACAATTTTTGTTTTTGGTAGTGGTGGATTATTTGAGCAAGAGCTTAATAGAGCACATCCAATCACCCCTAACAAAAATTTATTGACTATTCCCATTTTTACCCCATCCTTATTTTTTTAAATTAAATTTTCCGCATTGGATAACAATAATTCCATTTTTTAGCGCTTTTTATGGTTGCTTATAGTTCCTTTACATTCAGTTGTGGATTCAGTCTGTAGGTTTTGCTCCGCCCGATCTTGGGTCCTTCAAGATGATACTGAAATCAATTAGATTCTTTATAGCTCGGCTGACGTTTGTTTTTTGCATTTTTAATGCATCTGCGATATCCATTTGCGCCACCTGAATGTAGTTATCGTAATCCAGATCAGCCAACAGGGCCATCAATACACGCATTTGGTCGTGATTTAGTTCGTTTGCGATCGTCAATAATGCCGCCTGGTTCATCGTGAAGTGCCTCTGGAATGATGTTTTTTTCTTGGGCCGAATCACCGCTACTGAATCGCCACGGATAATCTAGACACTTTGGAGCCGTTAATAATACTGGTTTTCATATTCAGCCGGTGGCATCTGATTACTTGAACCATGCCGACGCCTACAGTTATAAAACATTTCGATATAATCAAAAACATCGCTGCGGGCTTCTTCCCGCGTTCCGTAGATCTTTTTCTTTATCCGTTCGCGCTTCAGTAGCTGGAAAAAGCTTTCCGCAACCGCGTTGTCGTGGCAGTTACCGCGACGACTCATGCTGCCTTCCAGACCGTGTGATTTCAGGAACGACTGCCACTCATGGCTTGTGTACTAACTGCCCTGATCAGAGTGAACCAGTACCTGTTTATGAGGATTACGCCGCCATACCGCCATCAGTAATGCGTTCAGGACAATATCTTTTGTCATCCGGGGTTGCATTGACCAGCCGATAACTTTTCGTGAGAACAGATCAACCACCACGGCCAGATACAGCCAGCCTTCATGGGTCCGGATGTAGGTTATGTCCGTCACCCAACGCGCATCCGGTGCGTCCGGATTGAACTGCCGCTGGAGCCTGTTGGGTGCCACGATGCTGGCCTCACCTTTGCGTGACCGTGGGCTCCAGTACCCGACCTGAGCCTTTATTCCGGCACGCCTCATCAGCGGCCAGACCCGGTTCACTCCGCACTGTAGCCCGGCATCACGCAGATCAAAATGGATCTTGCGATAACCATAGACACAGCCTGACTCAAGCCAGATCTGTTTGATCTGCCCGGTCAGCATCTGGTCTGCCTGGTGACGTTGTGAATGTGGCTCAATTCCACCCGGATGAACATCCAGAACCCGGCAGAGCAGACGAACAGGCCAGCAATGGCTGTTGCCACGGATAAAGGCGTACCTCAGTCGGACAGTTTTGCGAAGTACGCCGCGGTTTTTTTTAGTATGTCTCTCTCGTCGGTAACCCGCTTCAGTTCTTTCTGAAGTCACCGGATCTCAGACTGGGCATCGGACTGCGTTTTAGTGGCTGATGAATCAGGGCCATACTTTTTTACCCAGGCATAGAGGCTGTGCGTGGTGATATCAAAACGGGTGGCGACGCTTGCGATGGAATGGTCGCGATCAACAACCTGTTTGACCGCTTCAATTTTGAACTCTTCGGGATAACGTTTACCGCTCATGGACACCTCAGAGTCATCTTAAATGACTCTGAGGTGTCTGTTAAATCCGTGGCTATTCACTAACGTCTGCTACCCAGATCGCTGTCTCCGGGTAGCCCGTTAATCATTCTTGTTAGCTCTTCACAGCGGATAATTTTTCCCGATGACACAGTAAAGCGGGCAAAAACTTCAAACTCACTCTTTTCACCCTGTTTTTTTTCCACATTCACAGAGTGGTGAGTGAACACCGTATCATTTTCAGCCACGATACTTTTAAGAGAAATGCTCATCCGTTTTGTGTACAGCTTAAGGGTCTCCATATGCCTGATAAACCCATTATAATCCAGTAGCTTACCATCAACGCGCTGTTGGTAATCAGCAGAAAAAAATACGGCAATTTTACTCTCTTCATGCAACGGATCGGTGATGAGCGTTTTTAGTGCCGCAATGACCGTCTGCTTAATGTTTTGCATTTTGACTCTCCTTTCTGTGTGATAAAAGGAAGCCTACTTCAGTATCTGATTGGTATATTAACGGCATCAGGACAATATATACGGCTAATCGGCCATACAGATGAAAGCATCCAGATGAAAGCATCGCAGATAGAATATGACGCCGCGCATTCCACAGAATGGCATAAGCACGGAACAGGCCAGTTATTCTGGCTCAGCCGGGGACTTATGATCATTGAAACGGAGTTAACGCAATGGGTTGTTACTCCAGGGGCGGTGGGGTGGTTTCCGGCGGATCTGTACCACAGAGCCCGGAGTGCGGGGCCCGTAAGAGGCAAATGTCTGTACCTCAAACCCGCATCCAATATGCCTTTTCCCCTCTGTTCTGGGGTCTACGGAGTGGATGCTTTTATTCTGGCACTCCTTGAGCGGCTATGCCTGAACGGCTCTGCCGATTGCAGAGATGAACTTCTGAAAATATTAACCTGTGAACTGAATCAGCTCGCTGCACTTCCCCTTCAGCTGACGCTGCCAGAAGATCGTCGGGCGAGAAACGTTGCCGATGAACTATTAAAAAACCCCGGATGTGTACTGAATCAGACGCAGCTCGCCCATAAATGGGGTATCAGCGTACGAAATCTTAGCCGTTTATTTCATCAGGAAACCGGGCTTACTTTTAGCCGATGGCGCCAACAGGCAAAAGTCCTCTCCTCACTTCAATGGGTTTTCACCGGATTATCCGTAAACGAAGTGGCATATCTGAGCGGCTATAGCAACGTCAGTTCTTACATTGAGGTATTCCGGGAACGTTTTGGGAAAACACCGGGACAGTTTAAGGAGAATGACAAATCGGCAGCGATTCCAATAGCGGGTAGCGGTGTTTGAAATTCATATTGGACACTGGCTTCCCCCCTCTTTTATGGAAAGTTGAAAGCGGCGCGGAAAGACGATGCGCCGAAAATTATTATATTAAATTCTGTTTGGTCAGGTAGTGCCTCTGGATCCCTTCCTCCGGAAAATCAGGCAAGCTCATCTGAAGCTGATAGCCCTGTTTCACGTAAAATGGCAGCGCCTGAAAGCTGAAAGTATCAACCAGAGCATGCCTGCATCCCGTGCGTTTTCCTTCCTGCTCTGCCGCTTTCATAAGCATACTTCCCAGACCGGAACCTCTGGCTTCTTCGCTGATCCATAAGTAATCGATGCGGACCCACAGTCCCTCCCTTGATGCAAGCAGACCGCCTACCATTGCGCCTGATGTGTTACGGCTGTAAACGCCGAACTGTCCCCATAAACGCGTATCAATAAACTGGCTGTTGTAACCATCCAGTCCGCAAAAAAGCTCTTCTCTGTCGGAATCGGTGATGTTCGCACTAATTTCAATTTGCATGTATTCGCTTCCCTTTTTATTTTAACCAAATTTATCAATAGGTTATTTCGTATAAATAATAGTATCGGTTTGCCTGCTGGTTTTTTTTGTTGTGTAGGTAATGAGAGGGAACCTTGACGTTTTTTCATACTGCTGAAGTCACAGCATTTTAAATAACCCAGCTTTAGTTCCACAACCTTTTAAAATGTCCGGTTTCTTAGCCATAAGCCGTTATCCTTGCAGTGTCAGATTAGTCGGGTATTCATCCAGACAGATTTCCGTTATTTACCGTGCTTCACTCAGTATTCTGGGCAGGTAAAATCCAATATTTACTCCGATACGGTCGGTTAAACCGTTACCGCGTTGTGTCCTGTCTGCGCTCAAAACTGCTACCTTCTCTAGCCCCAAAAGGCATTAACGCACTTTCTCAATAAACAAATTCAATATCAAATAACGATTTGCTCACTATGCAAACAGCAGAAACCAATACATCCCGCCGCACGACGTGATTTTTTTTGCGTATAAGCAGCCCCGTACGGGACATCCCCCCCCCCCAGAGTGCAGGCTTCAACCCGCTTCGCTCGGTCAATGAGCTTCCTGCTACTGGCCAGCCGTCTTCCCTGCTGGCCGTCAGGCGCCGTTTTTATCATAGGCACCGGACCCGTCACAGGGTAAACTATCCCCTTACTTTATTAAGGCTTTAAACAAGGACCCCCCATGCAAACTTTACCTCCCTGCCCGAAATGCCATTCCGAATACAGCTGGCAGGATGGCGACATGCTCAACTGCCCGGAATGTGGCCATGTCTGGGCTGAAGGTGCTGATGCCGCAGCTGAAGATAGCCTGGTAGTGAAAGACGCCAACGGTAATCTGCTGGCAGATGGTGACAGCGTGACGGTGATTAAAGATCTGAAAGTTAAAGGCAGCTCTACACCGCTTAAAATCGGCACCAAGGTCAAAAGCATTCGTCTGGTAGAAGGCGACCACAATATCGATTGCAAAATCGACGGCTTTGGCCCGATGAAGCTAAAATCTGAATTTGTGAAAAAAAACTGATTCCCTCCAGTAGCCAGCGTGCTACTGGTATCCCACTCTTATCTCTCGCCTTGCTTTCCATGAGCATTTGCCCTACCGACCATAGCTGCTAGTATCACAAAACATGTGCATTGTGTTTTAGGGGCGTGCGGCGCTCAACGGACCGACTCAACAACCGGAGGATGAGTGAATAAGACGTTAGGTGTGTTCTTCCCGCTTTATACCACTACGCTGTTAATGCTGCTCGGGTCCGGGTTGCTAACCACCTATGTTTCCCTGCGTCTGACATCAGCTCACGTGTCAGGGGCTTTGATCGGCGCAATTATTGCCGCAAACTATATCGGCCTGGTGATTGGCGGAAAAGTCGGCCACTTTCTGATTGCGCGCGTTGGCCATATTCGTGCCTATGTTTCCTGTGCAGGGATAATCACCGCCGCCGTTCTGGGGCACGGGTTGACCGGATATATACCCGCGTGGATTGGGCTACGGCTTATCATCGGCATGTGTATGATGTGCCAGTACATGGTGCTGGAGAGCTGGCTGAACGATCAATCTGAGTCTGAACAGCGCGGGAAAGTGTTTGGCTGTTATATGGTCGCCACCTATCTCGGGATGTCGCTGGGGCAGGTTGTGCTCATGCTACAAACCGATCTCGGCCTCAGCACGCTGCTCCTAATTGCGCTCTGTTTTGCTCTATGTCTGGTGCCTATCGCACTCACCACTCGTACCCATGCACGCCAGCTTTCACCGGCGCCGATGGAGTTACGCTACTTTATTGGAGCTATCCCGAAAGTTCTGGCGACCACATTGGCTATCGGCATGGCGGTTGGCTCCTTCTATGGACTGGCACCGGTCTATGCCAGTCAGCAGGCGCTAACCACCGGGCAAACCGGCCTGTTTATGGCTATCGCCATTTTCGCCGGGCTGGTTGCCCAGTTTCCCCTAAGCTGGCTGTCCGACCGTTACAATCGAACTCGCCTGCTGCGCCTGAATGCGGTCATGCTGGCCGTTGCCGCCCTTCCGCTGGCGCTACTGACACAGCTTGGCTTCACACTGTTACTAGCCCTCGGATTTATCGTCAGCATGTTGCTGTTCTCGCTCTACCCGCTGGCCGTTGCGCTGGCCAATGACCTGATTGAACCTGAACGACGCGTTTCGCTGGCAGCCTGTCTACTGATGGCATTCGGCGTAGGTGCCAGTATTGGCCCACTGGTAGTTGGGTTGCTGCTTGAGCCTCTCGGAGGAAATACGCTGTATGCGTTCTTTGCCCTGTGCGGCCTGCTGATTGTTGCTCTGAGCCGGGCGGTTAAAAAAGACGAGGCCCAGTTTGTCGAGGATGCTCCGGTTCCTCATATCGCGATGCCAGACAGCCTGATGAGTTCGCCACTTTCTCCGGCACTTAACCCGGCGTTTGATGAGCAGATGATTGAGGAAACCATGCCGTCATTTGATACCGAGCCTGTTGCTGAAGAAGAAGAAGCCGCGATCCTGCAAGGTGCGGATCCCGACGAGGAAACCGGCCTTAAAAAGGCATGGGAGAAACTGTAACGTTGGTGCCGTTTCCGATCGGTTGTTTATGCTAAGTGCTAAAATCATGCCCCCAATGTATGGCATGATTTTAGCGCCGCAATGGACATCTCGCGTTAATCCGGGAACAGGCAGTACTGCCAAAACCGGACTTAACACGTAAAATATATGATTATAATCAGGATATTAGCTACAGAACGACATTGATCACATTGATAAATATGGATTGCAGAATCGGACAAGAGATATCGTAGACGTTTTTTGAATCTACTCTTTTATTAACTTTAATATGACTTTATCTCAGTGAGATTTTTTTAATGGTTTGAGTATTCAAGTAAACTGAAGGGTTGTTCATAATTTAGCGGATTCATATTAAGCCTTGCGCATATGCGTAACGTATTAGTTCGACGTTAGAAGAGACGCCAAGACGCCGCATAGCGTTATACTTCTGGGTGGAAATGGTACTAATTGTTCTATTCTGACGCCGTGCTATCTCTGAGAGCGTGTATCCGGTTGAAAACAACCTAATCACTTCCAACTCTTTAGGGGTAAGGCTATTTCCTTTTTCGCCACTCTTTGACAAATAACTCTTAATGTCGATCAGCGAGGATGAAAAATAATAATCATTTTGACTCATCACATGATGGCATGCAATGACCGTATCCTCCACCGGATCTGACTTACTCACGATAGCCTTAACCCCGTAGTCGCATGTTTTACTGAGTATTGCTATATTTTTTTGTGACGTTAGCAAGACGATCCTGACCAGCGGGAAACGGCCGCTTAAGGCACGTATTTTAGCAAAACCATCAATTGCTGAATGTTTAGAGCTTAAAGAGAAATCAGTGATAACGATATCCGTTTGTTCCGACGCAAGAACAGCCAATAAATCTTTACCGCATACTGTTGCGGTGGCAAGGGTAAACCGATCGTTTTTTGAAAAAAGCATTTTCAGTGAATGAATTATATGTGGATGGTCATCAGAAACCGCCACCGTGAATCTGCTATACATACAACCTCCATATGCTTCATCATGACTAGCCTGAAGAAATAAATAATGAGTTAAATATACTAATTCCGTCCCGCATCGGATGGCAAGCGGTTTGCAATAAATATAAAAACCAGAATGGAAACAGGTGAAATATAATTAACGGAAGAAACAATCAGAATAAACCATGATAATTCCAGTTATATTATAAAACTTGATAGAATTTTTAACATACATTCAGATTATCTAATCAGAATGGCAATCCGGGAATATTAGCCGCTCGACGCCGATACTCTGTCGCAACTTTATCGCATCGTATCATTCGAATACGGCCAAGTGACCAGGCCACTCTCCAGCCCCCTCTACCGAAGGCATGTTTTTCTACCAGAGGATGCGCGTCTGGAACATTTATTCAACCATCACAAAATTTCGGTCGCCGTTCCTGGCGGAACACCTTAGGATTGCAGCCTGATTTTATGGAGTTAGCTATGTTACTCACTGTCCTTTACATCATTGGCATCACGGCGGAAGCCATGACCGGAGCACTAGCCGCAGGACGTCGTAAGATGGACATGTTTGGCGTGATCATCATTGCTTCCGTCACTGCAATCGGCGGAGGCTCGGTGCGCGATATGCTGCTGGGGCATTACCCACTAGGTTGGGTCAAACACCCTGAATACATCATGATTGTTGCCGCTGCCGCCGTTGTTACCACGTTAGTCGCGCCTCTGATGCCACATCTACGCAAGGTATTTCTGGTGCTGGACGCATTGGGGCTGGCGGTATTTTCCATTATTGGCGCACAGGTTGCGCTGGATATGGGGCATGCTGGTATTATTGCCGCGATCAGCGCCGTGGTTACCGGGGTGTTTGGCGGCGTACTGCGCGATATGTTTTGTAATCAAATCCCACTGGTTTTTCAGAAAGAAATATACGCGGGTATCGCTTTCGCCTCTGGCTGGGTTTACATACTGCTGCTGAAAACCTCTCTTTCACTGGAAACGGTGATCGTTATTACGCTGCTGACTGGATTCATCGCTCGACTACTGGCCTTGCGCTTTAAACTGGGCTTACCTGTGTTTAACTACCCGCATAACGATCATTAATTATCTCCCGGCACAGGAGTAATCAAAGGTGGTTCTAATCCTTCGATAAGCTGGCGTACCTCGCGCTGCTGGAGAAAAGAGACGATTTTCCCAGCCAGTTTACGTCCGACGCCGGGCAGCTGCTGCCACTCCTGGAGACGACGTGACACCAGCGGTTGCCAATTATCATCTGTCAGCGTATTCAATGCCTTTTCTGGTATTGGCACCCCCAACGCTTTAACCCAGCGCTTAAAGGGAAGTTGGCGGCTTAGCTTGAACTGTTGCCAGAATAGTTGTGCCCTTTGCTCTCCGATGCCCGGCACGGCTTCTAGCTGTTCTTTCGTCAGGGCCAGCCACGAGAATATGTGCACCATGCTGCCCGACTGAATCAACTGCTGCCAGGTTTGGCGACCCGTGCCGACCAGGTTTAATACCGATTTGCCGCCCAACCATTCCAGCCTGGCCAGAAACTGCTGACGGCATTGCGGCGTAAGGTGAAAGCAGCTCACGCTATTAAATTGTGCGGCATCAGGCTGGGGGGGATAAGCCCGCTCTGCTACCCGCCAGAGAACCTTGTCCAGACGGGGAGCGCCCAGGCCGGCCAGGCTGATACTCACCTGATCCCCTGCTATCACATCGGTTTGTTTCCAATTTTCGATCGAACCCACGCTGACTCGGCTGATACGTTTATCCCCAAGCTGCACGGGCAGCAGATTCAAGACAACGTTGACTCGGCCGGTACGGCCAATAGCAAACTCAACCGATCGGACTTCGGCGGTCGCTTCCGGCGGAGCGTATTTCCATGCAATGACCCATTCGCCGAATTCAGGAAGCCAGTCGCTACCGCGCCGCGTCGGAATGCTGTGTACGACAATGCCATCAGTGACAAACGGTAAGGGTTGGTGAAACCAGCGTTCCCGCCAGCTCTCTACCTCATCCACATTATCTACCCGGTGGGTCCAGGCACTGATGTCAGGGAACCCCAGGCTACGGGTCTCCGTCAGGCGCTGGGCCAGAGAAGTCGGCCCATCCGGCCATTCCCAGACGAAGAACCCAATCTGTTGCAGTAGTGGTGCGGGCGCTTTCGCCATCAGCGCCCCCGCAACGGCAGATCGCGCATTTTTTCCCCCATTGATGGCCTGTCGATGATCGGTCATCTTGAGGTAGAGCTCTCCCTGGAAAACCTGCACCCGCATGGAATGAGGAATGAATTTTGGAATATCGGGGATCAGCCGTGCTTTTTCCGTCCAGTCCTCCCCTCTGACGCCATCTCCCCGGCTGATCATCTGCTCCAGTTGACCATCACGATAGAGTAACGAGACCGCTACGCCGTCTATTTTTGGCTGAACCCACAGCCCGCTTCGCCTTGCCATCCAGCGCGTCAGCGCCGTTTTATCGGGAAGCTTTTTGACTCTCATGTGGGAAACAGGATGCAAAACTTTACCGTCGGTTTTAAGCAAAGGCTTCCGTAAATCGCTGGCAGGAGAAAAACATCGTTGCCACTGCCGCAGTTTGCCGTGCAGGGTATCGTATTGCTCATCGGGTATCGGAGACTCCCCACGTCGATAATAGGCGTCGTCCCACTTTTCTAACTGCGCCTGCAATGCGCTGATTTCCGCATCAGCACGCGAAGCAGACCAAACCGGGCACTGCGCCTGTATTGCGCTACTGAACAGCCAGGCGGCCAAAATGGCATATTTCATTGCGGCTTCTCCTGCATATATTCATGATGATGTCAGGCAGTAAAGCGCAGTAGAAAGAACGGTGCGAGGGACAAAAGTGCATGACTGAAAGCGGCTCCAGCCTTTTTTATGCAAACATCATCCGGCACAAAAATATTTGCGTAGCGTGACTCAGTGACAGATAAATAACGCCGGGGAAGACCCTAAACGCTGCATCACGGGCCGCATCTGTGTATACTGTGCAGGAAGTAGACTCCGCTTTATTGGCATATCAAGAATAATCATGGCTCAAGGCACACTTTTTATTGTTTCCGCCCCCAGCGGCGCGGGTAAATCCAGCCTGATTCAGGCGCTGTTAAAAACGCAGCCGCTGTACGATACGCAGGTATCTGTTTCGCATACCACGCGTGGCATCAGGCCGGGTGAAGTACACGGTGAACACTATTACTTCGTCAACCACGACGAGTTCCGCGGTATGATTAGCGAGGATGCCTTTCTCGAACATGCCGAAGTGTTTGGCAATTATTACGGCACTTCACGTAAAAGCATTGAGCAAGTTTTAGCAACCGGTGTTGATGTTTTTCTTGATATAGACTGGCAGGGCGCGAAACAAATCCGAGAAAAAATGCCGACAGCACGCAGTATTTTCGTGCTGCCGCCGTCGAAAGACGAACTGGACCGTCGCCTGCGTGGCCGCGGCCAGGACAGCGAAGAAGTTATCACCAAACGTATGACTCAGGCCGTTGCTGAAATGAGCCATTACGCAGAGTATGATTACCTGATTGTGAACGATGATTTCGACCTGGCGCTGTCAGACCTGAAAAACATCATTCGCGCTGAGCGTCTGCGTATGGGCCGTCAAAAAGCCCGCCATGATGCTTTAATCAGCAAACTATTGGCAGATTGAGGACAACTCAGTATGATGCCCAGTCTTTTCGTCACCTCCCGTGGAGTATCACACTTATGGCACGCGTAACCGTACAGGACGCAGTAGAAAAAATTGGTAACCGTTTTGACCTGGTTCTGGTAGCAGCTCGTCGCGCACGTCAGATGCAGGTTGGTGGTAAAGATCCACTGGTTCCTGAAGAAAACGATAAATCTACCGTTATTGCGCTGCGTGAAATCGAAGAAGGTCTGATTACTAATCAGATCCTCGACGTGCGCGATCGCCAGGAACAGCATGAGCAGGAAGCCGCAGAATTGCAGGCTGTTACCGCTATCGCTGAAGGCCGACGTTAATTCTCTGTGAAGGTCTGCCTTGTACCTGTTTGAAAGTCTCAATCAACTGATTGAAAAATACTTGCCTGAGGAGCAGATAAAGCGCCTCAAGCAAGCTTATCTTGTCGCACGTGATGCTCACGAGGGACAGACACGCTCCAGCGGTGAGCCCTATATCACCCATCCGGTTGCCGTAGCATGTATCCTCGCGGAGATGAAGCTCGACCATGAAACGCTCATGGCTGCGCTGCTGCACGATGTTATCGAAGACACCCCCGCCACCTATCAGGATATGGAACAGCTGTTCGGACAGACCGTTGCTGAACTGGTAGAAGGGGTTTCTAAACTCGATAAGCTGAAGTTCCGCGATAAAAAAGAAGCCCAGGCAGAAAACTTCCGCAAGATGATTATGGCGATGGTGCAAGATATCCGCGTCATTCTGATCAAGCTGGCCGACCGAACGCACAATATGCGTACCCTCGGCGCACTGCGTCCGGATAAAAAACGTCGTATCGCGTTGGAAACGCTGGAAATTTACAGCCCTCTGGCACATCGACTGGGCATTCATCACCTAAAAACCGAGCTGGAAGAGTTGGGCTTTGAAGCCCTTTATCCGAACCGCTATCGTGTGATTAAAGAAGTGGTGAAAGCCGCCCGTGGCAACCGTAAAGAGATGATTCAAAAAATCCTTTCGGAAATCGACGGTCGCCTTGAAGAAGCCGGTATTGGCTGCCGCGTCAGCGGCCGTGAGAAACATCTCTACTCCATCTACTGCAAAATGCACCTGAAAGAGCAGCGCTTCCATTCAATTATGGATATTTACGCTTTTCGGGTGATCGTGCGTGATGTGGATACCTGTTACCGCGTTCTCGGCCAGATGCACAACCTGTATAAACCGCGTCCGGGCCGCGTGAAAGATTATATCGCGATCCCTAAAGCCAACGGCTATCAGTCATTGCATACGTCCATGATCGGCCCACACGGCGTGCCGGTAGAGGTCCAGATCCGTACGGAAGATATGGATCAAATGGCAGAAATGGGCGTGGCGGCACACTGGGCTTATAAAGAACAGGGCGAAAGCAGCACCACGGCGCAAATCCGCGCTCAACGCTGGTTGCAGAGCCTGCTGGAATTGCAGCAAAGCGCCGGAAGTTCGTTTGAATTTATCGAAAGCGTCAAATCCGACCTTTTCCCGGATGAAATTTACGTTTTCACGCCTGAAGGGCGCATCGTTGAACTGCCCGCCGGGGCCACACCGGTGGACTTCGCCTACGCGGTTCATACCGACATTGGCCATGCCTGTGTAGGCGCGCGCGTCGACCGACAGCCTTATCCGCTGTCGCAGGCGCTCACCAGCGGCCAGACGGTAGAGATCATTACCGCGCCGGGAGCCCGCCCGAACGCAGCATGGCTGAACTTTGTCGTCAGTTCCAAAGCGCGAGCCAAAATCCGTCAGCTATTAAAAAACCTCAAGCGTGATGATTCCGTTAGTCTCGGCCGACGCCTGCTCAACCATGCGCTTGGCGGCAGCCGCAAGCTGGCAGAGATCCCGGCAGCCAATGTGCAGCACGAGCTTGAGCGTATGAAGCTGGCATCGCTTGACGATCTGTTAGCTGAAATCGGCCTGGGCAATGCCATGAGCGTGGTGGTGGCAAAAAATCTGCAGCAGAATGAGCCAAACGTTCCGCCAGTCGGCCCTGCCAGCCCCGGTAAGTCGCGCAGTAAGCTGCCCATTAAGGGCGCAGACGGAGTACTGATCACCTTTGCCAAATGCTGCCGCCCGATCCCCGGCGACCCGATTGTCGCGCACGTCAGTCCGGGTAAAGGCCTGGTGGTGCACCACGAATCCTGCCGTAACATCCGTGGCTATCAGAAAGAGCCGGAAAAATATATGGCGGTCGAGTGGGATAAGGTAACGGAACAGGAGTTTGTTGCCGAAATCAAGGTCGATATGTTTAATCATCAGGGCGCGCTGGCCAATCTGACGGCGGCGATTAACACCGCAGCTTCTAATATTCAGAGCCTGAATACTGAAGAAAAAGATGGCCGTGTTTACAGCGCATTTATCCGTCTGACCGCACGCGATCGCGTCCATCTGGCTAATATCATGCGTAAAATCCGTGTGATGCCGGATGTGATAAAAGTGCACCGCAACCGCAATTAAGGAATGAGACAGGGCTATCCCTGTCTCAGCCCTCCCCCCGATAACCGGTTGCTCGGTCGCTGGCGTTTTTACTTATTTTAGGGAGTCCGTTTTCGCATGAACGCTCAACGTTATGCCCGTATCCGCGCCATGCTTGCCGCACGCCAGCACGATTTAACGGTCTGTATGGAGCAGGTACACAAGCCTCATAACGTTTCTGCGGTGATCCGTACCGCCGATGCCATCGGAGTGCATGAAGTTCACGCCGTCTGGCCGGGTAGCCGCATGCGCACGATGGTCTCTTCTGCCGCCGGGAGTAACAGCTGGGTTCAGGTTAAAACCCATCGTTCAATTGCCGACGCGGTCTCCTGTCTTAAAGGCCAGAATATGCAGATTCTGGCAACCCATCTTTCTGAGAAAGCGGTCGATTTCCGCGAAGTCGATTACACCCGCCCAACCTGTATTCTGATGGGGCAGGAAAAAACCGGCATTACCCAGGAAGCGCTAGAGTTGGCCGATCGTGACATCATTATTCCGATGATCGGCATGGTGCAATCACTGAACGTTTCCGTAGCCTCTGCCCTCATCCTGTATGAGGCCCAGCGCCAGCGGCAAAATGCCGGTATGTACCTGCGTGAAGAAAGCTCGCTGGAATACAGCGAGCAGCAGCGACTGTTATTTGAAGGCGGCTATCCGGTGCTGGCTCGCGTAGCGAAACACAAAGGGCTGCCCTATCCTGAAATTAACGATCGCGGTGAGGTGGTTGCCGCCCCCGAATGGTGGGCAGCCATGCAGTCGAAGGCGCGTAAATAATGCAGGGCCGCCTGCTGGACGCCGTGCCGCTTAATACCCTGACCGGTGTTGGAGCCAGCCAGGCGGCGAAACTGGCCAGGCTTGGTCTGGTCACGGTACAAGATCTGCTGCTGCATCTGCCCATGCGCTACGAAGATCGTACCCAGCTTTACGCGATCAACGACCTGCTTCCGGGGATTTACGCCACGGTTGAGGGGGAAGTGCTGCACAGCGATATCTCATTCGGCCGCCGTCGTATGCTGACCTGTCAGATTGGCGATGGCACCGGCACGCTGACGCTGCGTTTTTTTAACTTCAATGCCGGAATGAAAAATAGCCTGGCCGTGGGCCGCAAGGTTACCGCTTACGGGGAGATTAAACGTGGGCAGCGCGGAGCCGAGATCATTCATCCTGAGTATAAGGTTCAGGGTGAACACAGCGTCACCGAGTTGCAGGAAACGCTGACGCCGGTCTATTCAACCACTGAAGGCGTGCGCCAGGCAACGTTACGTAATCTGACCGAGCAGGCATTAAGCCTGCTGGATACCAGCGCGATTGCCGAACTGCTGCCGCCGGAATTAAGCCGGGGCTTGATCAGCCTGTCGGATGCCCTGCGCACCCTGCATCGCCCGCCGCCGGATATGGCACTGGCCGATCTCGACAGCGGAACGCACCCGGCGCAGCGCCGTCTGATTATGGAAGAATTGCTGGCGCATAACCTCAGCATGCTGGCGGTGCGTGCCGGCGCCCAGCGCTATCACGCGTTGCCGATGTCGCCCCGCCATCAGTTAAGCGATCGGCTGCTTGCCGCGTTGCCTTTCCGCCCTACTTCTGCCCAGCAGAGGGTGGTACGTGAGATAGAAGAGGATCTGGCCCACGATTATCCGATGATGCGCCTGGTGCAGGGCGACGTCGGTTCGGGTAAAACGCTGGTGGCGGCGCTGACGGCGTTAAACGTCATTGCCTGGGGCAAGCAGGTCGCACTGATGGCTCCGACCGAACTGCTGGCCGAGCAGCATGCCAATAATTTCCGTCAGTGGTTTGCGCCGCTAGGGCTGGAAGTCGGCTGGCTGGCAGGGAAGCAGAAGGGTAAGGCACGCCAGGCGCAGCAGGAGGCCATTGCCAGCGGCCAGGTCTCAATGATTGTCGGCACCCACGCTATTTTCCAGGAGCAGGTGCAGTTTAATGGCCTGGCGCTGGTGATCATCGATGAGCAGCACCGCTTTGGCGTCCACCAGCGTCTGGCGCTATGGGAAAAAGGCGAAGAACAGGGATTTCACCCTCATCAGCTGATTATGACCGCCACGCCGATCCCACGAACGCTGGCAATGACGGCCTACGCCGATCTTGATACGTCCACCATCGACGAGCTGCCGCCGGGCCGTACCCCGGTGACCACGGTGGCTATTCCCGATACGCGGCGCGCGGATATCATTACCCGTGTGAAAGACGCCTGCGGCAGTGAAGGCCGCCAGGCGTACTGGGTGTGTACGCTGATTGAAGAGTCCGAACTGCTGGAAGCACAGGCGGCCCAAGCCACCTGGGAGGAGCTTAAGCTGGCGTTGCCGGAACTGACTATCGGCCTGGTGCACGGCCGCATGAAGCCAGCAGAAAAGCAGGCGGTGATGCAGGCCTTTAAGCAGGGCGAAATCCACCTGCTGATCGCGACCACGGTCATTGAGGTCGGGGTTGATGTGCCCAACGCCAGCCTGATGATTATCGAGAACCCCGAGCGCCTCGGGCTGGCACAGCTGCATCAGCTGCGCGGGCGCGTGGGGCGTGGGGCGGTGGCCTCCCACTGCGTGCTGCTGTACAAGTCCCCATTGAGCAAAACCGCGCAGAAGCGCCTACAGGTGCTGCGCGACAGTAACGATGGTTTCGTGATAGCCCAGTGTGACCTGGAGATCCGCGGCCCCGGTGAACTGCTGGGCACGCGTCAGACCGGCAATGCCGAATTCCGCGTAGCCGACCTGCTGCGCGACCAGGCGCTGATCCCGGAAGTTCAGCGCGTAGCGCGTCATATCCACCAGCATTATCCCGAGCAGGCCGCGGCGCTGATTGAACGCTGGCTGCCGGAAACGGAGCGCTATACCAACGCCTGATGCGCATCATCCCCAATTGCGCCATCAACGTGCCTGCATCCGCCGGATGTGCCGCGACTAAGCGTTTTTTGCCTGAGGTTTCCTTCCCCTTTTCCCGCCGTAGATCGCTACAGGCGTCTTGAGCTAGCGCCGATGCTCGCCAGGCATATCCGTAGCTCTGGGCGAGCCAACCAATGGCAAACGATTGCTTTTACGCTAAAGAAGATTAAAATCGCCTCTTTTATTGCCGTGGGGAAGCCTGTTAATGTCCGTTGAAACCCAAGACGCTGCCACAGCAGCGCGCGCTGTTAATGCTGATAAAAGCGAACTGATTTACCGCCTTGAAGATCGCCCGCCGCTGCCACAAACTCTGTTTGCCGCCTGTCAGCATCTGCTGGCGATGTTTGTTGCCGTGATCACCCCCGCGCTGCTGATCTGTCAGGCGCTCGGGTTACCCGCTAAGGATACGCAGCACATCATCAGTATGTCGCTGTTTGCCTCTGGCGTGGCGTCTATCCTGCAAATCAAAACCTGGGGGCCGGTGGGTTCCGGGCTGCTGTCGATTCAGGGCACCAGCTTTAACTTTGTCACCCCGCTGATTATGGGGGGGCTGGCGTTGAAAAATGGCGGCGCGGACGTACCCACCATGATGGCCGCGCTGTTTGGCACCCTGATGCTGGCCTCATGTACCGAGATGGCGCTGTCCCGCGTGCTGCACCTCGCCCGGCGCGTTATTACACCGCTGGTTTCCGGTATTGTGGTGATGATAATCGGCCTGTCGCTAATCCAGGTTGGGCTGACCTCTATCGGCGGCGGTTTTGCCGCGATGAACGATCATACCTTCGGCGCGCCGAAAAACCTGCTGCTGGCCGGTGCGGTGCTGGCGGTGATTATTGTGCTCAACCGCCAGCGTAACCCCTGGCTGCGCGTTGCCTCGCTGGTGATTGCTATGGCGGTGGGTTATTTACTCGCCTGGGCGATGGGAATGCTGCCGGAAAACACTGCCCCCTCCAACGGCGCGCTTATCACTATCCCAACGCCGTTTTATTACGGGCTGGGCATCGACTGGAACCTGTTAATTCCGCTGATGCTGGTGTTTATGGTGACCTCCCTGGAAGCCATTGGCGATATTACCGCCACGTCCGACGTTTCCGAGCAGCCGGTCAGCGGCCCGCTCTATATGAAGCGGCTGAAAGGCGGCGTGCTGGCTAACGGCCTGAACTCCTGTGTTTCGGCGCTGTTCAATACTTTCCCTAACTCCTGTTTTGGTCAGAATAACGGCGTGATCCAGCTTACCGGCGTTGCCAGCCGCTACGTAGGTTTTGTCGTGGCGCTGATGCTGATGGCGCTGGGTCTGTTCCCGGCGGTGAGTGGATTTGTGCAGCATATCCCTGAACCGGTACTCGGCGGAGCAACCATTGTGATGTTCGGCACCATCGCCGCTTCAGGCGTGCGCATCGTTTCGCGTGAGCCGCTGAACCGTCGGGCGATTATGATTATTGCTCTGTCACTGGCGGTGGGTCTGGGCGTGTCCCAGCAGCCTCTGATCTTGCAGTTTGCGCCAGACTGGCTGAAAACGCTGCTCTCCTCCGGCATTGCCGCCGGAGGGATCACCGCCATCGTGCTGAACCTGGTTTTTCCACAGGAAAAATAGCATGTTCCGGGCATAACCGGCGCGCGGGCGGATAATTTCCGCCCGCACGCCGCGTGCAGGTTGAGATACGACGATAATTCGTGCATAACAGGCCATTACCAGAACGCATAGGGATGGATACGATGAAGTTTCTCGGCAAAGTTTTGCTCACGCTATTGCTACTGCTGTTACTGGTGGCCCTTATGCTCTACCTGCTTCTGCAAACCCAGTGGGGAGCGGGATGGGCAAGCCGCCAAATCAGTGAGAACAGCGACTTTAATCTTTCGTTCAGTAAAATGGAGCATGACTTTTCCAGGCCCAGCGTTCTGATCCTGAATAACGTTTCCTTTTCCCGTAATGGCCAACCCGCCTCACTGGTTGCCCAACATGTCGAACTCGGTCTGGGGCTGATACAGTTCAGTCATCCACGGCGGTTTGCCAGTATCCGGCTCGATCGGGGCACGCTTGATATCACACCGCACCGCCTCCCCCTTCCTTTTCAGGCCGATCGCCTTCAACTTAGCCAGATGGCGTTAGCGCATAACCAGGGTAAGTGGCGATTACAGGCGCAGCGGGTTGACGGGGGAATTATGCCGTGGAAACCGGAAGCGGAAGATATGCTCGGTAAAGACGCCCGTTTCCAGCTGAGCGCCGGTTCTCTGACGCTGGACGATATTCCCGCCACGAATGTGCTGATCCAGGGTAGCCTGAAAGATTCCCAGCTGATAGTCAGTAACCTGGGTGCCGATATAGCTCAGGGGTCGGTCACCGCCAGCGCCCGGCGTAATGCGCAGGGAAGCTGGCAGGTCACCAGCCTGCGCCTTAACAGTCTCCGTCTGCAAAGCGATAAGACATTCAGCGACTTTCTGCGGCCGTTAAGCTCGCTGCCGCCGCTGCATATTGAACGTATGGACATCACGGACGCACGGCTGGAAGGGAAGGAGTGGGCGGTGACCGATCTCGATCTGGTGCTGAAAAACCTGACGCTACGCGACGGCGACTGGCAGAGCGAGAACGGCACGCTGGCGTTAAACGCCAACAGTTTTGTCAACGGCAGTATGCAGCTTGACGATCCCATCGCCAGAATGACCTTCTCGGCGCAGGGTATCGCCCTGAACTCGTTCAGCACCCGCTGGGTCAACGGCCTGGTGCGTACCCAGGGTAACTGGACGCGCAGCGATAAGAAGCTCACGCTGGATGAACTGGTGGTGGCAGGACTTGAGTATACCCTGCCGCTCAACTGGCGCGATCGCTGGATGCAGGCGCTGCCTTCATGGCTCGATAGCGTGCAGGTCAGTAAACTTAGCGCCAGCCATAATCTGCTTATCGATATTAGCCCGGACTTCCCCTTCCAGATGACGGCGCTGGACGGCAACGGCAAAAACCTGCTGATGGCGCGCGAGGGTCGGTGGGGGATATGGTCAGGAGAGCTGAACGTTAATGCCGCCGAAGCCACCTTTAATCGCGTCGACCTGCGCCATCCGTCGCTGGCCCTGACGGCTGGCGACAGCAGCATCAGGGTGACTGAAATGAGTGCTTTCAGCGCTGACGGAATGCTGGAAGGGCAGGCAACGCTGGGCCAGCAGCCGCAGCGCGCGCTGTCGCTGGACCTGCGCGGCCGCCAGGTCGCGCCTAATCTGCTACATGACTGGGGATGGCCACAGGTGCCGCTGACGGGCACCGCCAATATGCAGTTGAACATTCAGGCCAGCCTGCAGGCGGGCCAGGCACTAAAACCGAGCGTTAACGGCACCCTTACCGTCACCACAGACGGTAAGTCGGTTAAGCAGACCATGAAGGCAGGCCAGGTCGCTGGCGCGCAGTAACTCATCAAAGGGGCGCAATCCGCCCCGCTCCACTTCGCAACCCCGCATTGGTAAGGTATAGTCCTTTTTTTATGGAGGAACTATGCTGACCAACCCATCTATTCGTCTTAACAAATACATCGGCGAGAGCGGTATCTGCTCACGTCGTGATGCCGACCGTTACATCGAACAGGGCAACGTTTTTATTAACGGCAAGCGTGCGTCAGTGGGCGATCGGGTATTGGCCGGAGATGTGGTGAAAGTTAACGGTCAGCTTATTGAGCCGCGTAACGAAGAAGACCTGGTGGTTATCGCCCTGAATAAACCGGTCGGTATCGTCAGCACTACGGAAGAAGGTGAGCGCGACAACATCGTTGATTTTGTTAATCACAGCAAGCGTGTTTTCCCTATCGGGCGGCTGGATAAAGACTCGCAGGGCCTGATTTTCCTCACCAACCACGGCGATCTGGTGAACAAAATCCTGCGCGCCGGCAACGATCACGAAAAAGAATACCTGGTCACGGTGAATAAACCGGTCACCGAGGAGTTCATTCGCGGACTCGGTGCCGGTGTGCCGATGCTGGGAACGGTGACCAAAAAGTGCAAGGTGAAGAAGGAGTCGACGTTTGTCTTTCGCATCACGCTGGTACAGGGGCTCAATCGCCAGATCCGCCGCATGAGCGAACACTTTGGCTATGAGGTCACCAAACTTGAGCGTACGCGTATCATGAACGTCAGTCTGAAAGGGCTGCCGCCGGGTGAGTGGCGTGATTTAACCGATGATGAACTGATAGAGCTCTTTAAGCTGATTGAAAACTCGTCATCCGAAGACGGCGCGGCGAAGAAAGCCAAACCGAAGGCCAGCAGCGCCAAAAAACCTGCTGCCGTCAGTGGGGCTAAGGCCGGTGCCAAGGCTGGCGGTAATGCTAACGCCGCAGCGCGTAAACGTTTTGTCCAACCCGGACGTAAAAAGAAGGGGCGCTGAAACGGCGTTAAACGCCGCAGCCACCCTCTTCCAGCGGCCCGTCAGGATCGGCGGGCAGCACAATGTAAACACCTTCAAACACCGCGCCGCACTCTTCATCACCAAATAGCTGAACCTCCAACTGCACTCTGGCTTTGCGTCCACGCGCCAGACGATCGAGGTCGCCGCTCAGCGAACCCAGGTTGGCCACGGCCCCCGGCCTGCCGCTGATGGGTTTGCTGTACCGAATATGGGCATCGGCCAGAATAATAGTGCCACCCAGCTGGCGCTCACGCAGCAGCAGCCAGATCAACCCCCAGCCGGTCAAGGTCGCCAGCGAGAACAGGCTGCCGGCAAACAGCGTATGGTGAGGATTCTGGTTGCCGGTTTCCGGCATAGTCGTAGCAAATTTCTGCCCGGTATATTGCAGGATGCGCACGCCCATCTTTTCACTCAGCGGGATATGCTGATACCACGCCTGCTGTAGCTGGCCGCACCAGTCGGCGCGATGCAAAATATCATCCAGCGTCACCACCGGTTTGATCATCAGGAAATGGCGTACCGGCGTGGTTTGCGGGGCGGTGATCTCCCCCTGATTGAAATAGCCGAGTTTGGCAAAGAAGTCGACGGCGTCTTCGCGTGCGCTACAGACCACGCGTTTTACCCCTTCCTGACGGGCGACGGACTCCAGCGTCATCGCCACCAGCGTTCCTAACCCTTTTCCCCGCACGGAAGGATGCACGGCGAGGAAACGAATAGCCGCTTCGTTATCGGCATTGATGTACAGCCGCCCGATGGCAACCGGATCGCCCTGCTCGTCAACCACCATCTGATGGTGCGCCAGCGCATCCCAGGCATCACGTTCCGACCCCATCGGCTGATGCAATGGCTTACGCAGCATTTCCCAACGGAACTGGTAATAGGTATCCATTTCTTCTGCCGTTTCCGGCACGCGGAGGTGGTACATAAAATGGTTCTCTCTGTATAAGTCCGTCAGGCTATTCCTTTGCCGCTGGGCCAGCTGTTTCAAACCTGCAACCAGAATGTGACGGGGCCATCATTGATCAGCGACACTTTCATGTCCGCGGCGAAACGGCCGGTTTCAGTCGTTGCACCTTTTTCCCGGCAGCAGGCGGCAAAATAGTCGTACAGCTTTTCGGCCTCAGCCGGGGCGGCACCGGCGGAGAAGCCTGGCCGCATGCCTTTTTTTGTATCAGCAGCCAGCGTGAACTGCGATACCACCAGCACGCTGCCGCCCGCCTGCTGCACGTTCAGATTCATTTTGTCGTTTTCGTCGCCAAAAATACGATAGCCGAGCACTTTATCCGCGAGTTTGCTCGCACTTTCAGGGGTATCCCCTTTTTCCACACCCAGCAAAATCAGCAGCCCTGGGCCTATTTCGCCGGTGGTCTCACCCGCGACCGACACGCTGGCCTGCTGCGCCCGTTGTATTAAAGCAATCATGAACCCTCATTTTCTCTTTCTTGTTCTTCTTGCTTCAGCCGACGATAGTCGGCCAGCGTAGCGGTAATCTCCGCTCCCAGTAATACAATACACCAGGTCCAGTAAACCCATAAAAAAAGAATGGGTACTACCGCCAGCACGCCGTAAATCAGCTGGTAGGAAGGAAACATGGTGATATACAGCGCAAACCCCTTTTTCCCCAGCTCAAACAATACGCCGCCGACCACGGCTCCTACCAGCGCATCGCGCCCCGCCACCGGCGTGGTAGGCACCAGACTGTACAATAGCCAGAAGGAGAGACAGGAAAGTAACAGCGGGAAGATACGCAGTGTCATATCCACCAGCCCACTGACGCCGCTGATCGTTGCCCAGTGCAGCGATAGCAGGTAGGAGCTAATGGCCAGGCTGGCGCCCGCCAGCAGCGGCCCCAGCGTCAGGATCATCCAATACACCGCCAGAGAGTACACCAGCGATCGCTTGACCTTGCTACGCCAGATGGTATTCAGCGCCGAGTCTATCGAATACATCAGCAGCAGCGCGGTCACCACCAGTCCTCCCACGCCTACCGCCGTCATTTTACTGACGTTGGCAACAAATTGTTCCAGGTAGTTCTGCACCGTATCACCGGCCGCCGGAACAAAGTTGTTAAAGACAAAGTTCTTTAACTGTACGCTAACGTCCGAGAACATCGGGAAGGCGGAGAAAAGCGCAAAGATAACCGCAATCAGCGGCACAAGTGACAGCAGCGAAACATAGGCAAGGTGTCCGGCCAGCACGGTCATCGCATCTTCGTCAATGCGTTGCCATAACAGCTTCATCCACGCCCAAAATGCACGCAGCCGATGCCAAAGGTGTTTTAGAAAGCGCATCTTAGCCGCCAGCTATACGATCGGCGAAAAATGCCGGGATCACGTCAGCATCAGTAATATGCAGGCTGTGTATCCCCAGCGCGCGCGCCGCCTCGATATTTTCGCGATTATCGTCAAAGAAAATCGCCTCCGCCGCCGACATCTCTTCCAGATTAAGCAAACGCTGGTAAATATGCGGGTCGGGCTTTCGTAGGCCCATTTCCTGCGATAGATAGGTTTTATCCGCCGCGGCCTGTACTTCCGGGTAGTGCTCTGGCCAGAACTGGCAGTGCAGATTATTGGTATTAGAGAGGATAACCACCCGATCACCCTGCTCACGCAGCCGGTGCATAATGGCGATAACTTCAGGGCGCACGCCGACAAAGACCGCCTGCCAGCCGGCAGCAAACTGCTCGTAGCTTAGCGGCAGCTCCAGCTCGTGACATATTTCCTGAGCAAATTTTTCATCGCTGATCTCACCACGTTCGTGCTGGAAGAAGCTCTCACCCATCTGGAAACGGCTTTGCAGAGTGGCTAACGGCACGCGGCTCAGATCGCTCCAGACGCCCAGCACTCGGTTGAAATCAATATCAACAATGACATTACCCAAATCAAAGATATACAGCATGGTCATCCCCTTGTGTTGCGCTAAGTGATTCACTCTAACGATAAAACGGGAGGCTGAACAGGTGGGAGGATTGAAAACTGTAGGGCGGTTGCAGGGTTGGAGAGGTTCCAACCCTGAATTTCACGCGGTTTACCCTTCGTCGATCGGGAGAGAGAAAAGCTGGCGGTCAATCATCACCCCGCTAACTGACCGATGTCAGCTAACGGGGGGTGTCGCCTTGCCCGCCCTGAAAGCGATGGGTACGGCCGGGTTAAGCTTCTTTAGGACCGCGGCTGGCGCGCTTACGATCGTTTTCCGTCAGGTGACGTTTACGAATACGCACCGACTGTGGCGTCACTTCAACCAGTTCGTCATCATCGATGAATTCCAGAGCCTGCTCCAGAGACATTTTGATGGCCGGAACCAGCGTGGTGGCTTCGTCAGTACCGGAAGCACGCATGTTGGTCAGCTTTTTACCGGTCAGGCAGTTGACCGTCAGGTCGTTAGAACGTGAGTGAATACCGATAATCTGGCCTTCATACACTTCCGCACCGTGGCCGAGGAACAGCTTACCGCGATCCTGCAGGCTGAACAGGGCGAAAGCAACCGCTTTACCCTGGCCGTTAGAGATCAGTACGCCGTTCTGGCGCTGGCCGATTTCACCCGCGCGCACGTCGTCATAGTGGCTGAACGTGGAGTACAGCAGACCGGTACCAGACGTCATGGTCATGAACTCGGTACGGAAGCCAATCAGGCCACGCGCCGGGATCAGGTAGTCAAGACGAATACGGCCTTTGCCGTCTGGGATCATGTCTTTCACATCACCCTTACGCTCGCCCATTGCCTGCATCACGGAACCCTGGTGCTGCTCTTCGATGTCCAGCGTCACGTTCTCGAATGGCTCCTGCATGCGGCCATCGATTTTACGGTTGATAACCTTAGGACGTGAAACGGCGAGTTCGAAGCCTTCACGACGCATGTTTTCAATCAGAACCGACAGGTGAAGTTCACCACGACCAGATACGCGGAACGCATCGGAGTCTTCGGTTTCTTCAACGCGCAGCGCCACGTTGTGCACCAGCTCTTTGTTCAGACGGTCCAGGATCTGACGCGAGGTCACAAACTTACCTTCTTTACCGCAGAACGGAGAGGTGTTGACGTTGAAGTACATGGTTACGGTAGGTTCATCAACGCTCAGTGCCGGCAGCGCTTCCACGTTCTGCGGATCGCAGATGGTGTCAGAGATGTTCAGTTCGCCCAGACCGGTAATTGCGATGATATCGCCGGCTTCCGCTTCGGTCGCTTCGATACGCTCCAGGCCCAGGTGGGTCAGAACTTTACCGACTTTACCGTTACGGGTTTTGCCTTCGCTGTCGACGATAGTGATCTGCTGGTTAGGCTTCACTTTACCGCGCTTGATGCGGCCGATACCGATAACACCCACGTAGTTGTTGTAATCCAGCTGAGAAATCTGCATTTGGAAAGGTGCTTCCATCTCAACCTGTGGTGGCGACACATGTTTGACGATCGCTTCATACAGCGGAGTCATGTCTTCCGCCATATCGCTGTGGTCCAGACCGGCGATGCCGTTCAGGGCAGAGGCGTAGATCACAGGGAAGTCGAGCTGCTCGTCGGTGGCGTCCAGGTTAACGAACAGGTCAAATACCTGGTCTACAACCCAGTCAGGACGCGCGCCCGGACGGTCAACTTTGTTAATGACCACGATCGGCTTCAGACCATTAGCAAACGCTTTTTTGGTCACGAAACGGGTTTGCGGCATCGGACCATCCATTGCATCCACAACCAGCAGCACCGAGTCGACCATTGACATCACACGCTCTACCTCACCGCCGAAGTCGGCGTGTCCTGGGGTATCAACGATGTTGATGCGATAGTCATTCCATTTAATGGCGGTGTTTTTTGCGAGGATGGTAATCCCACGCTCTTTCTCCAAATCGTTGGAGTCCATTACGCGTTCGGTTGCTTCGGTGCGGGCATCAAAGGTCCCGGACTGCTGCAGCAACTTATCAACCAGGGTAGTTTTACCATGGTCAACGTGGGCAATAATGGCGATGTTACGCAAATTTTCGATCACAGCTTTGCCTCAGGCATTAGAAATAGCGCGCTATTGTACACGGATTAATCGAAGGACTGAACAAGTTCACAGATTTCGTAGAAAGATAACTGTCCGGATGTTTTTTGGACCCATTTTCAGTGCAAAGATTGCACTGTGACGATGTATTGCACCAAAATGGTGACCACTTCCCACTCAATAGCACCATGATGGTGCGCGACTTCCATCGTGGTGCATTCCCCGTTTGACGAGAGGGCGCATCATAGCGCCTTTTGCGTAAAATAAAAAAAGTTGGCATAGATTTCGCAAATACTCTATCAAGCGAAAAATGCCATTTTCCACCCGGTTGTGAGCTTGTCAGAGATCTTTATTATCGGAATTAGCGCGGCGAAATGCAAAGCGCACCGTGAAAGTTCTCTCACCACGACGACAATGACAAAATCCAGGAGAGTTAAGTATGTCAGCTGAACACGTTCTGTCGATGATGAACGAGCACGAAGTCAAATTTGTTGACCTGCGTTTTACCGATACCAAAGGTAAAGAGCAGCACGTGACTATCCCCGCTCACCAGGTTAACGCTGACTTCTTCGAAGAAGGCAAGATGTTTGACGGCTCCTCAATTGGTGGCTGGAAAGGTATTAACGAATCCGACATGGTTCTGATGCCGGATGCCACGACCGCCGTCCTCGATCCCTTCTTCGAAGACACCACTCTGATCATTCGTTGTGACATCCTTGAGCCGGGCACCATGCAGGGCTACGACCGTGACCCACGCTCCATCGCCAAACGCGCTGAAGATTTCCTGCGTTCTTCCGGCATCGCTGACACCGTGCTGTTTGGACCCGAGCCGGAGTTCTTCCTGTTCGATGATATCCGTTTCGGCAGCAGCACTTCCGGCTCCCACGTTGCTATCGATGATATCGAAGCCTGCTGGAACACGGGTAAAGAATATGAAGGCGGTAACAAAGGCCACCGTCCGGGCCTGAAAGGCGGTTACTTCCCGGTTCCTCCGGTCGACTCATCACAGGACATCCGTTCTGCTATGTGTCTGACGATGGAACAGATGGGCCTGGTAGTTGAAGCTCACCACCACGAAGTGGCCACTGCGGGTCAAAATGAAGTGGCAACCCGCTTCAACACCATGACCAAAAAAGCTGACGAAATTCAGATCTACAAATACGTCGTTCACAACGTTGCTCATGCCTACGGCAAAACCGCAACCTTTATGCCTAAGCCGATGTTCGGTGATAACGGCTCCGGTATGCACTGCCATATGTCTCTGTCTAAAGGCGGTACTAACCTGTTTGCCGGCGACAAATACGGCGGCCTGTCTGAAATGGCCCTGTTCTACATCGGTGGTGTTATCAAACACGCCAAAGCCATCAATGCGCTGGCCAACCCGACCACTAACTCTTACAAGCGCCTGGTGCCGGGCTACGAAGCGCCGGTCATGCTGGCTTACTCTGCGCGTAACCGTTCTGCTTCTATCCGTATCCCGGTGGTTGCCAGTCCGAAAGCACGTCGTATTGAGGCGCGCTTCCCTGACCCGGCGGCAAACCCGTACCTGTGCTTCGCTGCGCTGCTGATGGCTGGCCTGGACGGCATCATCAACAAGATCCATCCTGGCGATGCGATGGATAAAAACCTGTACGACCTGCCGCCGGAAGAAGAAGCGGAGATCCCGAAAGTTGCGGGCTCTCTGGACGAAGCCCTGGCCGCTCTGAACGAAGACCGCGAGTTCCTGACGCGCGGTGGCGTATTCACCGACGACGCTATCGAAGCTTATATTGAGCTGCGTAAAGCGGAGATGGAGCGCGTGCGCATGACGCCACACCCGGTTGAGTTCGAACTGTACTACAGCGTTTAATTTTTGTTATCCGGCGATATGTCATCTCGCAACTGTGGAATGAGGTACGTCGGATATTTGTTGCCGTGGAAACTTTCAGCCCATCTTCGGATGGGCTTTTTTCTCCGCGAATTTATCGTTCAACAGGACGATTTTCAGGTGATATGGCTATAATGCACTAAGTTGGTGCACAAGAATGACTCAGGAGAATGCTGTATGGCAACTGGCACGCTGCCCGATGCTGGGCAGATTCTCAACTCTCTGATCAACAGTATTCTGTTGGTCGACGGTGATTTGGTGGTGCATTACGCCAACCCCGCCGCACAACAGTTGCTGGCGCAGAGTTCCCGCAAGTTGTTTGGTACGCCACTGCCGGAACTGATGGGCTATTTTTCTCTGAATATTGAGGTGATGCTCGAAAGTCTGGACGCCGGACAGGGCTTTACCGACAGCGAAGTGACTCTGGTGGTCGACAGTCGCGCGCATATCATGTCGCTCACCGCCCAACGTCTACCCGAAGGATTGATTTTGCTGGAAATGGCACCGATGGATAATCAGCGTCGGTTGAGCCAGGAACAGTTGCAGCATGCGCAGCAGGTGGCGGCCCGTGACTTAGTGCGCGGTCTGGCGCATGAAATTAAGAACCCGCTGGGCGGGCTACGCGGCGCGGCGCAGCTGTTAGCCAAGGCGCTGCCCGATCCGGCCCTGACCGAATATACCAAAGTCATCATTGAACAGGCAGACCGACTGCGTAATCTGGTCGACCGTCTGCTGGGACCGCAGCAGCCGGGAATGCATATTACTCAAAGTATTCATCAGGTTGCCGAACGCGTGGTGAACCTGGTTTCGATGGAGCTACCCGGTAATGTGTCACTGATCCGTGATTATGATCCCAGTCTGCCGGAACTTCCTCATGACCCGGATCAAATCGAACAGGTCCTGCTGAACATCGTACGTAATGCGCTACAGGCGTTAGGTGAACAAGGCGGCACCATCACGTTACGCACCCGTACTGCGTTCCAGCTGACGCTGCACGGCACGCGCTATCGTCTGGTGGCGCGCATCGATATTGAAGATGACGGCCCCGGCATTCCGGCGCAGTTACAGGATACGTTGTTCTATCCAATGGTGAGCGGTCGCGAAGGGGGAACGGGATTAGGGCTGTCCATTGCCCGCAGCCTGATCGATCAGCACTCGGGAAAAATAGAGTTCAACAGTTGGCCCGGACACACGGAATTTTCGGTTTATTTGCCTATTCGCCAGTGAGGTTTCTATGCAACGAGGGATAGTTTGGATCGTCGATGACGATAGCTCCATCCGCTGGGTGCTTGAACGAGCGCTCACTGGAGCCGGTTTACAGTGCGTGACGTTTGAGAGCGCGAACGAGGTGCTGGAAGCCCTGACGACAAAGACCCCGGACGTATTACTGTCAGATATTCGCATGCCCGGCATGGATGGGCTGGCGCTGCTGAAACAGATCAAACAACGCCACCCCATGCTGCCGGTGATTATCATGACCGCGCATTCCGACCTCGACGCGGCGGTCAGCGCTTATCAACAGGGTGCTTTTGATTATCTGCCAAAACCCTTTGATATTGATGAAGCGGTGGCACTGGTGGAAAGAGCCATCAGCCACTATCAGGAGCAGCAGCAGCCGCGTAACCAACCCGTGAGCGGCCCAACAACCGATATCATCGGGGAAGCCCCGGCGATGCAGGATGTGTTCCGCATTATCGGAAGACTGTCACGATCTTCCATTAGCGTGCTGATCAATGGCGAATCCGGCACCGGTAAAGAGCTGGTTGCCCATGCCCTGCATCGTCACAGTCCGCGAGCCAAAGCGCCCTTTATCGCGCTAAATATGGCCGCCATCCCGAAGGATTTGATCGAGTCAGAGCTGTTTGGTCACGAAAAAGGGGCGTTTACCGGGGCAAATCAGATCCGCCAGGGCCGTTTTGAACAGGCCGACGGCGGAACGCTGTTCCTCGATGAAATTGGCGATATGCCGCTGGACGTTCAGACCCGTCTGCTGCGCGTTTTGGCCGACGGGCAGTTCTATCGGGTAGGCGGCTATGCTCCGGTAAAAGTGGATGTGCGTATTATCGCTGCGACCCATCAGAATCTGGAGCTACGCGTGCAGGAGGGGAAATTCCGCGAGGATTTATTCCACCGCCTGAACGTGATCCGCGTGCATCTGCCGCCGCTGCGCGAACGCCGGGAAGATATTCCGCGACTGGCACGGTATTTCCTACAGGTTGCCGCGCGTGAGCTGGGGGTAGAAGCCAAAATTCTGCATCCGGAGACCGAAAACGCCCTGACGCGCCTGCACTGGTCCGGCAACGTACGTCAGCTGGAAAACACCTGTCGCTGGCTAACGGTGATGGCTGCCGGTCAGGAAGTGCTGATCCAGGATCTGCCGCCGGAGCTGTTCGAAACCGCAACGCCCGAAAGTCCGGGGCAGTCTCTACCGGACAGCTGGGCCACGCTATTGGCGCAGTGGGCCGATCGCGCGTTGCGTTCCGGTCATCAAAACCTGCTGTCTGAAGCGCAGCCGGAAATGGAGCGTACGCTGCTCACCACCGCGCTGCGTCATACTCAGGGCCATAAGCAGGAAGCGGCACGGCTGCTGGGCTGGGGACGTAATACCCTGACGCGCAAATTAAAAGAGCTGGGAATGGAGTAGTTCCCTTTTGCACGATGAACAGGCGGCACGGCAATCCCGACCGATGCCGCCTGTTTATTTAAATGACCCTTGAAAATCGTGCGCCTGAGGCTTTCTGACGCAGGTAGCTATCGAAACACATGCAGACATTACGGATAAGCAATCGTCCCTTAGCGGTGACGACAAGCGCATTATCGTGGCATTCCACCAGCCCGTCGGCTATAAGCGGCTGAAGCAGGGCCAAATCCTGCGCAAAGTAGTCCCGGAAGTGGATCCCCCAACGCGCTTCAATGCTTTCGAATGACAAAGAAAATTGGCATATCAGGCGCTTAATCACGTCACCACGCAGGCGGTCATCTTCGGTTAGCTGTAAACCGCGCCACAGCGCCGTATCGCCACCGCGTATTTGTGCATAATAATCCTTAAGTTCTTTGTGATTCTGCGCATAGCTGTCGCCCAGCATACTTATCGCTGATACGCCCATCCCCAGCAGATCGCAATGCCCCTGGGTGGTATATCCCTGAAAGTTGCGATGCAGTTCACCCGCACGCTGCGCGACCGCCAGTTCGTCATCGTGGCGGGCAAAGTGATCCATACCGATAAACTGATAACCCTGGGCCGTCAGGGCAGCAATAGTCTGCTGTAAAATAGTCAGTTTCTGCTGCACGTCAGGTAGTTCTGCTTCACGAATTTTGCGCTGGGCGGGGAACAGCGCGGGCATATGGGCATAATTAAAGACGCTAAGCCGGTCAGGAGCCAGCTCCGCCACTTTCTGCAAAGTAAACGCAAAACTTTCCGGCGTTTGTGTCGGCAAGCCATAAATCAGATCGATATTCGTAGAAACAAATCCCAGCTGACGTGCGCGAGCGATCAGAGCGAAGATCCCCTCTTCGTCCTGCACACGGTTCACCTTTTCCTGCACCTGCTTATTAAAATCCTGCACGCCCATACTCAGGCGGTTAAATCCCTCAGCACGCAGGTGGTCCAGCACATCCAGCTCTATTTCTCGCGGATCAACCTCTATCGAGATCTCGGCGGTATCACTTATGCGAAAATGCTGACGCAGACTGGCCATCAGCCGACTGATTTGCCCCTTATTGAGAAAAGTGGGCGTGCCGCCGCCCCAGTGTATTTGGTTTACGGTACGCCGTTGAAATAACCGGGCGCGGGCCGCAACCTCCTGCATCAGTGCGGCAAGGTAGTCATCGGCCTTGTGCTGGTGACGCGTTACCTGCTTATTACAACCGCAGAAATAGCACAAACGATGGCAGAAGGGGATATGCAGATAGAGTGATAGCGGGCGTTCGGGATAACGTTTAGCGGCCCGTAAAAAAGCCTGCTCGTCATAATCCTGATGGAATTCCAGCGCGGACGGATACGAAGTGTAACGTGGGCCGGAGATATTGTATTTCTGGATAAGTGGGAGATCCCACTCTGTCGCCTGAATCTGCATGCTCGCTGACCTTATCTGCGTCGTGGTGCAGATCGTCGCATAACGGTAAGCTGCCGGCTGACGATCCGGCCACGCAGCTGGGTTTTCAGCCGCGATAGCCGCTGTAGTTTAACCAACAACCCTACCAGCCAGAACAGCAGAATTAGCGCAATAATTGATCCAGGCCAAATCATTTTCAGATACCACAGAAAGATAAGGCAGCGCGCAAATACGCCGCCTCAATAACGGCAGAAAACAATGGGATTATTCTGGCGTTCGGTGACTGCCTTTCAGCAGCCGATACATATCTTCTTCCGCTTTTTCGTCTTCGGCATCATCGTCCAACGCAATGCCCAGCTGCTCCATCAGCACATCGATGCGATCCAGCGACTGATCCAGCCAGGCCTGATCTTCAGCAGAGAGAGCCTCGCCATTTTCCAGGCGGTCGAGTAAGGCATCCAGACGTTCATCATTTTCCAGCTTTGCCAGCTCTTCTTCCGGCGTCAGACGCGGTTTTTTCTCAACGGCTGGCTTAGCGGCCTTAACCGGATTAGCGGGTTGACGGACGGGCGCGTCCGTACCCAGCGCAATCGCTTTCTTACTGCCGATGCGCGGATCTTTGACGGACTGACTCTTATCGCCCTTCTGGCTCACCGTGGCCGGGTTAGCCCGACTGCCTGAGGCATGGCCGCTGTGCTTTTTTTCGCGTTTGCGATCGCGTGCTTCCTGATTAATCTCTTCACGCGTTTTGCGCTTCACGCGTGCTGCCGGTTTCTTAACTTGGGACGTGCGTGCAGGTTGCTTCATAGTGTCTGCTCTCTGGCTTTTATATTCAGTATACAATTGCGGCGGAATCTAGCAGAAAGCAGAGCAAGAAAAAAGGCGGCAGGTCATCCTGTCGCCTTTTTTCGCTCCTTCCGCAGAAGGACTTACACTTTCAGCATCCTTTTAGCACTCAGCGTCCCTGTTTTCCTTCGCCTTAGCCGTTACTCGCCCTACCTGGCAACGTCCTTAATCCCTGTCGCGTACCCTGTACACATATCCAACCCTACCCGCGATCTTCCTGATGCTCCCTGAGCGCTTCATCCTGAAGTGAAATATCCTGTTTCTGGGCTTAAATATAAACCAACCTGTCAGTCTCACAACGGGGTTACCGTTTTTTTTGCTCTGTTTTTTTATGTATTTTTTTAAATACATGAAAATAAATGAAATATAAAGGATCGTTAATGTAAATTACAGAAAGTGCTGGCAGCACGAATAGCCAATATCCTACAAGCTTGATGCTGGCTGCCGTCTTACCGGGCGCTTTGCGGCCATAAAGGGTATAATCGAGCCAATTGCCCTTTTTATCTGGAGTATCTACCTTGTCTGGCTGGAATTATCACCTCACTCATTTTGTCACCAGCGCCCCCGATATTCGCCACCTGCCTGCCGATACCGGTATTGAGGTGGCTTTTGCCGGGCGTTCGAACGCGGGTAAATCCAGCGCGCTCAATACGCTGACTAACCAAAAAAGCCTTGCACGCACCAGTAAAACGCCTGGACGCACGCAGCTGATTAACCTGTTTCAGGTTGCTGAAGGCTATCGTCTGGTCGACCTGCCGGGCTATGGCTATGCTGAAGTTCCTGAGGAGACGAAGCTGAAGTGGCAGCGTTCTCTGGCAGAATATCTCCACGACCGTCACTGCCTTAAAGGGCTGGTGGTGCTGATGGACATTCGCCACCCGTTGAAAGAGCTCGACAGGCAAATGATCCTATGGGCGGTACAGAGCGGAAGAGAAGTGCTGGTGCTGTTGACCAAAGCCGATAAGCTGGCCTCCGGCGCGCGCAAGGCGCAGCTGAATGCAGTAAGGGAAGAGGCGAAAACTTTCCTGGGGACGGTAGAGGTTGAGCTGTTTTCTTCGTTGAAGAAAATCGGTGTCGACAAACTGAGCCAGAAGCTGGACAGCTGGTATCGCGATCTTCCCCCATCAACCGACGAAAATCCGACCTGACGGTGATTGGCGATCATGTGGCCAGCGCTTAAACGGCCCGGAAGTGATATCAGTAAAGGATTGATATGATTGGACGCTGTCGGCATGACAGAGATTCAAGCGACGGACAAAAAAACGCCCCAGTCGTAATGACTGGGGCGGCTAAAATATTCAGCCAAATCCGATTACGTTAAGTAAAAGGTTTGAAAGATAGAACATCTTACCTCTGTACCCTACAAGCCAAACTCTACATGATTTTCAGGGGGCTCAAAAGGTTTTTTTTTCGTTAATTCTCAGAATATGGCATATTTAATCCAACCTGAATCACATAATACAATCAACCCGATGGATTTAAGATTAAAAGTGTGCGTCGTAATAAAGAGGTGGACTCGCCTTAAATAAAGAGGTTAAGCCACCAGCTTTATTAATCCAGCATGATTACCGGACAGGCCATCACCGGATCTTATTAGCCGAAACCGATCCGGTGCATAACCACTTAGCGAGGCTAGTGGGCCTGGTCCCAGTTATCGCCCACGCCAATATCTACGCGTAACGGCACGTCCAACGCCATGCTGCCTTCCATCAGCGCGCGGATCTGCGCGGAAGCCGCTTCTACCGCGTCTGCCCGGACTTCAAACACCAATTCATCGTGTACCTGCATAATCATTTTAACGTCAGGGGAAGTTTGCTGTTCCAGCCAACCGTCGACGGCAATCATCGCACGCTTGATAATATCGGCAGCCGTACCCTGCATCGGGGCATTAATTGCCGCTCGCTCTGCCGCCTTGCGGCGAATGGCATTACTGGCGTTAATATCCGGCAGATACAGGCGACGACCATCCAGCGTTGAGACATAGCCTTTCTCTGCCGCCAGTTCGCGAGTGCTTTCCATATACTGCAGAACCCCCGGATAGCGCTCGAAGTAGAGGTCCATATATTTCTTCGCTTCTCCTGCACCAATATTTAGCTGGCGCGACAAACCGAAGGAACTCATACCGTAAATCAGACCAAAGTTGATTGCCTTAGCGCTGCGGCGCTGCTCACCACTGACCTTATCCAGCGAGACGCCAAAGACTTCTGCCGCCGTTGCGCGGTGAATATCCTGTTCGCTGGCAAAGGCCGACAGCAGCCCTTTGTCCTGTGACAGATGCGCCATAATGCGCAGCTCTATCTGCGAGTAGTCAGCCGCCACGATACGGTAACCCGGTGGTGCAATAAAGGCCTGACGGATGCGACGACCTTCATCGTTGCGCACCGGGATATTTTGCAGGTTCGGATCGCTGGAAGAGAGACGCCCGGTTGCGGTTACCGTCTGGTGATAAGAGGTATGTACCCGTCCGCTATGCGGATTAATCATCAGCGGCAGCTTGTCGGTATAAGTCGATTTTAGTTTTGAGAGGCCACGATGTTCCAGGATCACCTTAGGTAACGGGTAGTCCAGCGCCAGTTCAGCCAGCACTTCTTCACTGGTAGAAGGCGCGCCGCCCGGCGTTTTTTTGGTGGGCTTGATACCCTGCTTTTCAAAAAGAATGGTTTGCAGCTGCTTTGGTGACGACAGGTTAAACGGCTCACCGGCTAACTCATGCGCTTTCTGCTCCAGTTCCGCCAGGCGGCTGCCCAGCTCCTGTGAGTGCGTAGCCAGAATGCCCTGGTCGATCAGTACCCCGTTGCGCTCTATCCGCGACATGACCGGCACCAGCGGCATCTCCAGCTGCTCGAAGACGTTTTTCGGACCCTGCTCTTTTTCCAGCGCTGGCCACATTTTCAAATGCAGCTGCAGCGTCACGTCCGCATCTTCCGCAGCATAATGGCCTGCCTGCTCCAGGGCAATCTGGTTGAAGGTCAGCTGTTTTTTGCCTTTCCCGGCGATCTCTTCGAAAGTGACGGTCTTATGATTTAACCAGCGCAACGCCAGCGTATCCATATCGTGGCGGCCGATCACGCTGTTCAGAGCGTAGGATTCCAGCATGGTATCAAAGCGAATACCCTGCAGCTCGATGTCATAACTCTTGAGCACGCCGCGATCAAATTTAAGGTTCTGCCCAACCTTGAGCGCCTGCGGATTTTCCAGTAGCGGCTTGAGGCGCGCCAGAACGTCGTTGCGGTCTAACTGGGCAGGGGCATCGAGATAGTCATGCGCGACCGGCAGATAGGCAGCCACGCCCGGCGCGGTGGCAAAAGACAGCCCGATAATATTGGCGCTGAGCGTATCCAGTGAATCCGTTTCCAGATCGAAAGCAAACAGCTCACTGTTCTGCAATTTATTCAGCCAGCTGGCAAAGGTTTCTTCATCCAGAATAGTGACGTAGCCGTCGGAGGACAGCACGCTGGCCGCTTCCACCGCTGCCGGTTCATCCTGTACCGCCGCGACTTTTTTCATAGACGGGTTGCCTTTATTCCCCTGCAACCATTTCCCTTCCTCAAGATCGGTGATCCAGCGCTTGAATTCGTAATGCTTAAATAACGCCAGCAACTCTTCTACCGCCGGTTCCTTCACCGTCAGCTGGTCGCTTGTCAGCTCCAGCTCAACGTCAGTTTTAATCGTCGCCAGCTGGTAAGAGAGCAGCGCCATCTCTTTATTTTTCTCCAGCTTCGCGGCCATCGTTTTGGCACCCCGGAACGTCAACGTCGCAACTTTATCCAGATTAGCGTAGATGTCCTTTACGCCGCCCAGTCCCTGTAGCAGCGCCTGCGCCGTTTTCTCACCCACGCCTGCAACGCCCGGGATATTGTCGGAGGAGTCGCCCATTAGCGCGAGGAAATCAATCATCAAGGACGGCGGGATGCCGTATTTCTCAACGACCTCATCCGGGCCGAGGATCGCATTGTTCATGGTGTTAATCAGCGTGATATCAGGGGTGACCAGCTGAGCCATATCTTTATCACCGGTGCTGATCAGTACCGCCTGCCCTGCTTTCTCGGCCTCCAGCGCCAGCGTGCCGATCACATCGTCAGCTTCAACCCCAGAGATGGCCAACAACGGCAGCCCCATCGCTTTAACCATCTTATGCAATGGCTCAATCTGCGCGCGCAGCTCGTCAGGCATTGGCGGACGGTGGGATTTATACTCCTCGAACAGTTCGTCGCGGAACGTTTTACCCTTAGCATCAAAAACCACGGCGACATGACTCGGCTTATATTGCAGTAGCAGACTGCGCAGCATATTTAATACGCCGTACATTGCACCGGTGGGCTCACCCGCGCTATTCGTCAGCGGGGGGAACGCATGATAAGCACGGTACAGGTAGGAGGAGCCGTCTACCAGAATCAGCGGGTTTTCTGCAATTTGAGCCATAGGTCGTCACGTTCTTCTTTGATTTTGATTGGGGTTAAGGATGCCACAGCTCACCCTAAAAGATGAAATCACAACGACGAATAAATCGCAGACAGTTGTGAGTTTGCGCGCTAATTCGCAAGAAAACCCTGTGGATAAGTTTGTGCGTAAATTCTTTAACATATTTTCCCGAAAGGATTATTCGGGGTTGCTGTTATTATTAATTCTTTTTAATCATTAGGTTAGTATTTTTTCGCGTTTTTTGCATAGGTCATTATGTAATAAACGAAATGTGGATATCCATTGTGGTGTCCACATAATTAAGCGATATATTGTGTGGCGGTGGAGCTTTTTTACAATGCTATTTAGTGTTTGAAATGCCGGCGGTTACGCCGGCAAAGAAAGGCACGATCTTCGGATAGATTACTTCTGGGTAATCAAGAAGTTCACCAGGTTGGCATATTGCTGAACGTAGTTATCCATTGAGCTGGTATCCAGTCCACCGCTATTAACCATGTATTTACCATTAACAAACATTGCCGGAACGCCTCGCAGATCCATGTCTGCCGCGGCTTTTTCCTGCTGGGCAACCAGAGATTTCACCACGAAACTATTCCAGGCAGCATCGTAGTCGGCCGGTTTAATTCCCGCCGCTTTTACAAATGCCTCTTTCAGCGTTGCCGGATCCATGATGGACTGCGTTTTCTGGATACCTTCGAAAATAGGTGCCGTCACTTTATCTTCTACGCCCAGCGCTATAGCAACAGCCCACGCCTGAGTCACTGTTTTACCCATGTCGCCGCCGAGAAAATCAACATGGTACTTGGTGACCTTAACATTGGCCGGAAGATTCTTTTTTACGGTATCGCTGACATGCCAAACGCGTTCAAACTCGTAGCAGTGCGGGCAGTAGAATGAGAAGAATTCGAGAACCTGCGGTTCGCCAGTAACGGATTTATCCAGGGTGACGTACTGCTGACCATTGGTAAATTGTGCCGCTGAGGCGCTAAATGCCAGAACCATACCGACAAGCGCTAACCAAATTTTTTTCATCTTGAAACTCTCTCCTAGTTACAAACACGGTAGGCGAACCAAAGGTCGATCACACCTGGAATACAGGCAAAAGCTGAAGCGGAGGCTCTTGCAACAGCTTATCCTGTTCGTTAAAAATAGAAATTTGTCGACGCCAGAAATCCTCATCCGTCATCCATGGGAAGCTGACTGGAAAGGCAGGATCCTGCCAACGGCGTACTACCCACGCCAGATAATAAACCATCCGCATGGCACGTAAAGGTTCAATCAGTGACAATTGATGTGTATCGAATTCACAGAACTCCCCATAAGCCTCCAGCAGTATTTCCCACTGCAGACGCTGCTCCTGACGGTCTCCATTAACCAACATCCACATATCCTGTATTGCCGGGCCGTTACGTGCATCATCAAGATCCACGAAAAGTGGGCCATCGCGCCACAAAATATTACCCGGATGGCAGTCACCGTGTAGTCGTAACGGCTGCCACTGATTATGCCAGCAGTTAAGTAAAGTTGTGCGCAGACGCCCAACGGCGGCAAGTAATTCATCCTTTAACTTAGCGGGCACCAGAAGACTCTGGCTGAGGATCTGCAAAGGCTCGTCAATGTACTCCTGCAGGCCAATGGTTGGTCTTGTCGCGAACTCTTTACGCTGCCCAACCTGATGAATACGCCCTAAAAAGCGCCCTACCCATTCAAGATGGTCGTAGTTATCCGTTTCATACTGGCGTCCACCGAGGCTGGGAAATATCGCAAACCAGAACCCCCGGTGTTGATGTAGCGTTGCCCCTTGTAGCATCAAGGGGGCCGCAATCGGGATTTCATCGGTCAGCAGTTCCGCAGAGAACTGATGTTCTTCCTCAATCTGCGCCTGTGACCAACGCTGCGGACGATAAAATTTCGCGACATAACGGTGCTTCTCTTCATCGAAGAACTGATAGACACGGTTTTCGTAGCTGTTCAGCGCTGTCAATCCGGACTCTACGCGCAATCCGGTGCTCCAGAGAGCATCAAGGATGGTATCTGGCGTGAGAGTATCAAAGTTAAAAGCAGGTTCTGTCATCCGGCTGGCTCGCTGATCGTTGCTTACTGGCCTCGAAGAATACCATTAAATCAGCTACGGCCGGGACAAAGCGCCGATTTAATCCTTAATCACACCACGCGCACGCAGCAGTGCCGCCTTAAAATCGTCTTCATAGTCTTTTTTCAGGCCGGGGATCTGCGCATCTTTGTTGCTACCGCGCATTTTAAGTTGGTAGATCAGCACGTCATCCGTTAATCCATCAATCGGCTGCTTAAAACCCGCTTCGTCGGCTAATTTCTGTAAAAATTGAACTAAATGCAGATCGGGATGCTGCTGCCAGGCCGGTTGCAGTAAACTGATTAACTCATTAAGGCGGTGGCATTTCATATTTTTGTCCCCGTATCGATAAACCAACGTTAGCATCGGGTGCGAAACCAATGACCAGACTACCCATAACCGGGGTGATCCTTGCAGGTGGCCGTGGCAGCCGTATGGGAGGAAAGGATAAAGGGCTAATTAACTGGCATAACCAGCCTCTCTATCAACATGTACTACAGCGTCTGCAGCCCCAGGTCACTACTGTATGGATTAATGCCAATCGGAATATTGAGGTATATCAACGGAGCGGTATTCCGGTGATCGACGATACGCTGGCCGATTTTCCCGGCCCATTAGCCGGAATGCTGGCGGCGTTGCAGCAAACAGAAACCGAGTGGGTGGTTTTCACCTCCTGTGATACGCCCTGTCTGCCTGAAAATTTGGCTCAGCGTCTGTGGCAATACAGAGGCAAGGCTCCGGCTGTTTGGGCGCGAACCGGAGCGCGCGATCACCCTACACATGCACTCTTGCACCGAAGCCTGGCTGATTCACTTCAGCAATATCTGGCACGAGGGGAGCGGAAATTAATGTTATTTCTTCAACAGGAGGGGGGACACAGCGTTTTTTTTGCTCAGGGAGAACCCGCATTTCGCAATTTCAATCGATCGGAGGATCTTCTGTAAACGCCGCAAGAACGAGACAGAAGCAGAGTCCAGCAGAAATAAAATGTCTGTAACGCAAAAAGGCCATCCCGAAGGATGGCCTTTTGCTTTATTTGATGCCTGGCAGTTCCCTACTCTCGCATGGGGAGACCCCACACTACCATCGGCGCTACGGCGTTTCACTTCTGAGTTCGGCATGGGGTCAGGTGGGACCACCGCGCTACAGCCGCCAGGCAAATTCTTTGTGCACGAAACGAATCTTTTTCACTGGTGCCGCGTTGGCCCAGCGCAAAATCTTTCGTTTCCGCTAATTCTTTTATCCGGTACAAGCTGAAAATATCTTTGCGTCTCTCAACACAACCCAGAACGCTTCTGGCGTTGTAAGGTTAAGCCTCACGGGTCATTAGTACCGGTTAGCTCAACGCATCGCTGCGCTTACACACCCGGCCTATCAACGTCGTAGTCTTCAACGTCCCTTCAGGACTCTCAAGGAGTCAGGGAAGATTCATCTCGAGGCAAGTTTCGCGCTTAGATGCTTTCAGCGCTTATCTTTTCCGCACTTAGCTACCGGGCAATGCCATTGGCATGACAACCCGAACACCAGCGGTGCGTTCACTCCGGTCCTCTCGTACTAGGAGCAACCCCTCTCAATCTTCCAGCGCCCACGGCAGATAGGGACCGAACTGTCTCACGACGTTCTAAACCCAGCTCGCGTACCACTTTAAACGGCGAACAGCCGTACCCTTGGGACCTACTTCAGCCCCAGGATGTGATGAGCCGACATCGAGGTGCCAAACACCGCCGTCGATATGAACTCTTGGGCGGTATCAGCCTGTTATCCCCGGAGTACCTTTTATCCGTTGAGCGATGGCCCTTCCATTCAGAACCACCGGATCACTATGACCTGCTTTCGCACCTGCTCGAGCCGTCACTCTCGCAGTCAAGCCAGCTTATGCCATTGCACTAACCTCACGATGTCCGACCGTGATTAGCTGACCTTCGTGCTCCTCCGTTACTCTTTAGGAGGAGACCGCCCCAGTCAAACTACCCACCAGACACTGTCCCCACGCCGGATCACGGCGCCAGGTTAGAACATCAAACGTTAAAGGGTGGTATTTCAAGGTTGGCTCCACGCAGACTGGCGTCCACGCTTCGAAGCCTCCCACCTATCCTACACATCAAGGCTCAATGTTCAGTGTCAAGCTGTAGTAAAGGTTCACGGGGTCTTTCCGTCTTGCCGCGGGTACACTGCATCTTCACAGCGAGTTCAATTTCACTGAGTCTCGGGTGGAGACAGCCTGGCCATCATTACGCCATTCGTGCAGGTCGGAACTTACCCGACAAGGAATTTCGCTACCTTAGGACCGTTATAGTTACGGCCGCCGTTTACCGGGGCTTCGATCAAGAGCTTCTCCTTGCGGATAACCCCATCAATTAACCTTCCGGCACCGGGCAGGCGTCACACCGTATACGTCCACTTTCGTGTTTGCACAGTGCTGTGTTTTTAATAAACAGTTGCAGCCAGCTGGTATCTTCGACTGGCTTCGGCTCCACGAGCTTGTCGCTTCACCTACGCGCCAGCGTGCCTTCTCCCGAAGTTACGGCACCATTTTGCCTAGTTCCTTCACCCGAGTTCTCTCAAGCGCCTTGGTATTCTCTACCTGACCACCTGTGTCGGTTTGGGGTACGATTGGTCGTTACCTGATGCTTAGAGGCTTTTCCTGGAAGCAGGGCATTTGTTACTTCAGCACCGTAGTGCCTCGTCATCACGCCTCAGCCTTAAAGAGTTCCGGATTTGCCTGGAACTCAAGCCTACACGCTTAAACCGGGACAACCGTCGCCCGGCTAACATAGCCTTCTCCGTCCCCCCTTCGCAGTAACGCCCAGTACGGGAATATTAACCCGTTTCCCATCGACTACGCCTTTCGGCCTCGCCTTAGGGGTCGACTCACCCTGCCCCGATTAACGTTGGACAGGAACCCTTGGTCTTCCGGCGAGCGGGCTTTTCACCCGCTTTATCGTTACTTATGTCAGCATTCGCACTTCTGATACCTCCAGCATGCCTCACAGCACACCTTCGACGGCTTACAGAACGCTCCCCTACCCAACAACGCATAAGCGTCGCTGCCGCAGCTTCGGTGCATGGTTTAGCCCCGTTACATCTTCCGCGCAGGCCGACTCGACCAGTGAGCTATTACGCTTTCTTTAAATGATGGCTGCTTCTAAGCCAACATCCTGGCTGTCTGTGCCTTCCCACATCGTTTCCCACTTAACCATGACTTTGGGACCTTAGCTGGCGGTCTGGGTTGTTTCCCTCTTCACGACGGACGTTAGCACCCGCCGTGTGTCTCCCGTGATAACATTCTCCGGTATTCGCAGTTTGCATCGGGTTGGTAAGCCGGGATGGCCCCCTAGCCGAAACAGTGCTCTACCCCCGGAGATGAGTTCACGAGGCGCTACCTAAATAGCTTTCGGGGAGAACCAGCTATCTCCCGGTTTGATTGGCCTTTCACCCCCAGCCACAGGTCATCCGCTAATTTTTCAACATTAGTCGGTTCGGTCCTCCAGTTAGTGTTACCCAACCTTCAACCTGCCCATGGCTAGATCACCGGGTTTCGGGTCTATACCCTGCAACTTAACGCCCAGTTAAGACTCGGTTTCCCTGCGGCTCCCCTATACGGTTAACCTTGCTACAGAATATAAGTCGCTGACCCATTATACAAAAGGTACGCAGTCACACCACGAAGGTGCTCCCACTGCTTGTACGTACACGGTTTCAGGTTCTGTTTCACTCCCCTCGCCGGGGTTCTTTTCGCCTTTCCCTCACGGTACTGGTTCACTATCGGTCAGTCAGGAGTATTTAGCCTTGGAGGATGGTCCCCCCATATTCAGACAGGATGTCACGTGTCCCGCCCTACTCATCGAACTCACAGCAAGTGCATTTTTGTGTACGGGGCTGTCACCCTTTACTGCGCGACTTTCCAGACGCTTCCACTAATGCACAAACTGATTCAGGTTCTGGGCTGTTCCCCGTTCGCTCGCCGCTACTGGGGGAATCTCGGTTGATTTCTTTTCCTCGGGGTACTTAGATGTTTCAGTTCCCCCGGTTCGCCTCATGCCGCTATGTATTCATGACATGATAGTGCAACGGATTGCACTGGGTTTCCCCATTCGGGTATCGTCGGTTGTTGCGGTTCATATCACCTTACCGACGCTTATCGCAGATTAGCACGCCCTTCATCGCCTCTGACTGCCTAGGCATCCACCGTGTACGCTTAGTCGCTTAACCTCACAACCCACAAGCGTCCCGAAAGACGTGTTGTCGGCTGTAAGCATTTGAGAGACTCTAACGTATCGTTGATTTCATTCTTATTACGGAGAATGAATACGACACGTCGTTTCAATTTTCAGCTTGTTCCGGATTATTAAAGAGCATATATCTCAAACGTGACTCGCTTTCGCATAATCAGTTTTGAGATACGGGTGATAACGTCTTTCACTTCGTTATCGGTATGGCGTCCCCAAGGGGATTCGAACCCCTGTTACAGCCGTGAAAGGGCAGTGTCCTGGGCCTCTAGACGATGGGGACTCTGGTGTTCTTCGCTCATTACTTCTATCAGACAATCTGTGTGGACACTGCGCCGGAAGGTATCTTCAGGTAAGGAGGTGATCCAACCGCAGGTTCCCCTACGGTTACCTTGTTACGACTTCACCCCAGTCATGAATCACAAAGTGGTAAGCGCCCTCCCGAAGGTTAAGCTACCTACTTCTTTTGCAACCCACTCCCATGGTGTGACGGGCGGTGTGTACAAGGCCCGGGAACGTATTCACCGTAGCATTCTGATCTACGATTACTAGCGATTCCGACTTCACGGAGTCGAGTTGCAGACTCCGATCCGGACTACGACGCACTTTATGAGGTCCGCTTGCTCTCGCGAGGTCGCTTCTCTTTGTATGCGCCATTGTAGCACGTGTGTAGCCCTGGCCGTAAGGGCCATGATGACTTGACGTCATCCCCACCTTCCTCCGGTTTATCACCGGCAGTCTCCTTTGAGTTCCCGACCGAATCGCTGGCAACAAAGGATAAGGGTTGCGCTCGTTGCGGGACTTAACCCAACATTTCACAACACGAGCTGACGACAGCCATGCAGCACCTGTCTCACGGTTCCCGAAGGCACTAAGGCATCTCTGCCGAATTCCGTGGATGTCAAGGCCAGGTAAGGTTCTTCGCGTTGCATCGAATTAAACCACATGCTCCACCGCTTGTGCGGGCCCCCGTCAATTCATTTGAGTTTTAACCTTGCGGCCGTACTCCCCAGGCGGTCGACTTAACGCGTTAGCTCCGGAAGCCACTCCTCAAGGGAACAGCCTCCAAGTCGACATCGTTTACGGCGTGGACTACCAGGGTATCTAATCCTGTTTGCTCCCCACGCTTTCGCACCTGAGCGTCAGTCTTTGTCCAGGGGGCCGCCTTCGCCACCGGTATTCCTCCAGATCTCTACGCATTTCACCGCTACACCTGGAATTCTACCCCCCTCTACAAGACTCTAGCCTGCCAGTTTCGAATGCAGTTCCCGGGTTGAGCCCGGGGATTTCACATCCGACTTGACAGACCGCCTGCGTGCGCTTTACGCCCAGTAATTCCGATTAACGCTTGCACCCTCCGTATTACCGCGGCTGCTGGCACGGAGTTAGCCGGTGCTTCTTCTGCGGGTAACGTCAATCGACGGGGTTATTAACCCCATCGCCTTCCTCCCCGCTGAAAGTACTTTACAACCCGAAGGCCTTCTTCATACACGCGGCATGGCTGCATCAGGCTTGCGCCCATTGTGCAATATTCCCCACTGCTGCCTCCCGTAGGAGTCTGGACCGTGTCTCAGTTCCAGTGTGGCTGGTCATCCTCTCAGACCAGCTAGGGATCGTCGCCTAGGTGAGCCGTTACCCCACCTACTAGCTAATCCCATCTGGGCACATCCGATGGCGTGAGGCCCGAAGGTCCCCCACTTTGGTCCGTAGACGTTATGCGGTATTAGCTACCGTTTCCAGTAGTTATCCCCCTCCATCGGGCAGTTTCCCAGACATTACTCACCCGTCCGCCACTCGTCACCCAAGAGCAAGCTCTCTGTGCTACCGTTCGACTTGCATGTGTTAGGCCTGCCGCCAGCGTTCAATCTGAGCCATGATCAAACTCTTCAATTAAAAGTTCGATTTGCTGAAACAAGTTCAGCGATGCTCAATCGTAAAACGTCATAATGAATGTCATTATGTGTTCACTCATGAGGCTTGATATTTTTTTTGACACCCGGAGGTGTCTGATATCAATCCTGCGAGTGCCCACACAGATTGTCTGATAAATTGTTAAAGAGCGGTGCGAACAGTGCCGGAGCTTCCTGTCGCGAGGTGGCGTATACTACGCTTTCCTCCTTCGGAGTCAACCTCTTTTTGAGAAGTTTTTCCGGCGGTTCAGAACTTCCTGAACCTCTCAACACGCCGGCCTGTAAGCCGTTGTTCCGTGTCGATGGAGGCGCATTATAGGGAGTTTCTGATGACTGACAAGTGTTTATTGCAAAAAAATGACCGAGCGCGCATTTTTTCCCCAAAAGCCTTAAAAGCAACCATTTTCAGGCCAATAAACCCGCATTTCGGGTCTGAAAAGTGTTCACGGGTAGCACTTCAAGCCAGAACGAGGTGCTATCCTTTCTGGACCACAGGAAACTCACATGAAAATCAGACGAACAGAAAGGACAATCAATGATTAAATCCGCGCGCAGTATGGCCGGACTTCCGTGGATAGCCGCAATGGCCTTCTTTATGCAGTCGCTGGATGCCACTATTCTTAATACCGCCCTGCCCGCCATTGCTCAGAGTCTTGAGCGCTCTCCGCTGGCAATGCAGTCCGCGATTATCAGCTACACCTTAACGGTCGCGATGCTCATCCCGGTTAGTGGATGGCTGGCTGACCGCTTTGGCACACGTAAGGTGTTTATCATTGCGGTGTTTCTATTCTCTCTGGGTTCACTGGCCTGTGCGCTGTCCGGTTCACTGGGGATATTGGTGGCTTCGCGTGTTGTACAGGGAATTGGCGGGGCAATGATGATGCCGGTGGCACGTCTTGCACTGCTGCGGGCCTATCCGCGCAGCGAACTGCTCCCGGTGCTTAATTTTGTCACCATGCCGGGTCTTGTAGGGCCGGTGCTGGGCCCCCTGCTGGGCGGCGTACTGGTGACATGGGCCACGTGGCACTGGATTTTCCTGATTAATATTCCTATAGGCATCCTCGGCATTTTCTATGCACGTAAATATATGCCGGACTTCACCACGCCGAAACGCCGCTTTGATATGCTGGGTTTTCTGTTGTTTGGTCTGGGTCTGGTGGGCATATCCAGCGGCATTGAGCTGTTTGGCGAGCGCGTGGTATCAAGCCTGATTGCGTTGGCGGTACTGCTGACAGGGATCGTGCTGCTGCTTCTTTATATAGCCCATGCCCGGCGTCATCCCTCTCCGCTGATCCCGCTGCCCATATTTAAGACGCGTACGTTTTCCGTAGGCATCGTCGGCAACATCTTTTCACGCCTGGGTACCGGCAGCGTTCCGTTCCTGATGCCGTTGATGTTACAGGTTGGTTTTGGTTATACCGCCCTGCTGGCTGGCTGCATGATGGCCCCCACCGCGCTGGGCTCTATTTTGGCCAAGTCGACGGTAACGGGTGTACTGCGCGGATTTGGGTATCGAAAAACGCTGGTAGGCATTAGCGTATTGATTGGCATCCTGGTCGCTTCATTCTCTTTACAGTCTGCGCACTGGAATATACTGGCGTTGCTGATCCCGCTGTTTATTCTGGGCATGGCGATGTCAACCCAGTTTACCGCGATGAATACCATTACCCTAGCCGATCTGAATGACGGTAACGCCAGCAGCGGCAATAGCATGCTGGCCGTCACCCAGCAGTTGGCGATTGGTTTTGGTGTGGCGGTCAGCGCGGCGGTGCTGCGTTTTTATGAAGGCTTTGGCGGCGACACATTGCAGCACTTCCATGCCACCTTCCTGACCATGGGGATCATCACCGTGCTATCAGCGCTGGTATTCCTGCTGCTTAAGCCGGGAGATGGGCGCAATCTCATCAGCAATCGTGATAAGAAAAAATCCTAAATCATTCCGACCGAGGCGCGCTCAATCAACTCCGGCGTGAGTACCAGCAGCTGCGTCTCGGCCATCGGATCGGCCAGACGATGCAGCAGGGCATCAATCGCCAGCTCACCCAGTTCATCTTTGGGCTGATGAACGGTACTGAGCGGCGGGGTCATGTAACGTGCCAGTTCAATATCGTCGTAACCCACCACCGCCACGTCCTGCGGGATCGCCATTCCCGCCTGATATAAAGCATGATAAACCCCAACGGCCATCGCATCATTGCAGGTAAATACCGCCTGCGGCGGTGAACGCAGTGCCAGCAGCTCATTCATGGCGTTAAACCCACCTTGAAACTCGAAGTCACTGCTGATGATATAATCCGCCGGAATGGGCAATCCGGCATGTTCCATCGCCTGTCGATAGCCTTCAAGGCGCATGCGAGACGGGGTTTTGTCCAGCGGACCGGTGATACAGGCGATACGCGTATATCCTCGTGAGATAAGATGGTGGGTCGCCATTTTCCCACCTAACAGCGCATTATCCTGAATAATGTCTTTACCCCATTCAAACGGGGCCCAGTCCATCATGACTGCCGGCACGCCGGGATAACGGCTGAGAATATCGGCAGAGGGCAGATGGCTTTCGGTACACATGATCAACAGGCCATCGACACGCTTCTGCATCAGCGTTTCCAGGCTGTGGTTCATGCGCGCCTCATCGCCTTCCGTGTTACACAACACCAGACTGTAACCACGTTCGTAGCAGCTGCGCTCAACGCCGCGCACCACTTCGGAATAGAAGGGATTGCTGCTGGCGGTCAGCAACATGCCGATAGTCCGGGTCTGATTCAGCTTCAGGCTGCGCGCCAGCGCCGAGGGCGCATAGTTGAGCTGTCTGACCGCCGAGGTCACCCTTTCCCGCACCGCCGGGCTGACAAAGCGATTATTATTAATCACGTACGATACGGTAGAGGTTGAAACACCCGCGAGGCGGGCGACGTCTTTCATCGTTGCCACATTTACCCCTGCTGCTGTAAAAAGCTGTCTATTTCATCGCGCCAGGGAACCGACGGCTGTGCACCGCGGCGCGTCACGGCAATCGCGGCGGCGGCATGGGCAAAGCGTACCGCCTCAGCCATCGGACGCTGTTCCAGCAATGCGGTCATCAGCGCGCCGTTAAAGGTATCCCCCGCGGCAATGGTATCAACGGCCGCCACGCGAAAACCAGCAATGCGCTGGCCGTTACCCTGCTCACTTAGCCATACGCCGCGGTTGCCAAGCGTAATCAGCACCGTGGCTATCCCTTTCTCGTGCAGCTTGCGCGCGGCAAGATCCGCATCTTCATCACTGTTTACCGTCACGCCGGTCAGGATCTGCGCTTCCGTTTCATTAGGGGTAATGATATCAACCAGCGACAGCAGCTCGTCTGAAAGCGGCGTTGCCGGGGCCGGATTGAGCACCACCCGGGTCTGGTGCTGATGGGCAATATGTGCAGCTGCCAGCACGCTATCCAGCGGCGACTCCAGCTGCATCAGCAGCACCTGCGCGTCGGCAATAATGTGCTGATGCTCAACCACGCGCTCAGGCGTCAGGGCAGCATTGGCACCGGCATCAATACCGATGATATTTTCACCGTCACCGTTGACGAAAATCAGCGCCACGCCGGTAGATCCCCCGGTGATAGTCGCGACAGACGCGACATCAATGCGGTCATTGGCCAGCTGCTGACGAATACGCTTGCCGATATCGTCTTCGCCTAGGCAGGCGATAAACGCAATATCCGCGCCGCTGCGTCCGGCGGCAACGGCCTGGTTAGCCCCTTTACCACCGAATGCGACCTGATACTGCTTCCCGATCACCGTTTCACCCGGACGCGGAAAGTGCGCCAGGTTCAGGATGTGATCGGCGTTGATGCTGCCGAGGACAGCCATTTTGCCGTTTTTTTTCATAAGGAGATTATCCCGGTCTGTGCGCCACCCGCGGATGGCGCGTGCCGTGCTGTTCTTTGATTTACCGGGTGACCAGTTTCAGCTCAACCGGATTGATAGCCTGAACCTGCTGGCCTTTCAATACTTTATCCGCAGTTTCAACACCAACCGCGCCGATCTGCTCCGGCAGCTGCGCCACGGTTGCCGCCAGTTTACCCCCCTGAACCGCTTTAATTCCGTCTGGCGTGCCGTCGAACCCCACCACGGCCACATCGGTTTTGCCCGCCGTTTGCAATGCGCGCAGAGCGCCCAGCGCCATTTCATCATTTTGGGCAAATACCGCCTGCACATCCGGGTGCGCGGTCAGCAGGTTCTGCATGACGTTCAGGCCCTTAGTACGATCGAAATCAGCCGGTTGGCTGGCAAGAATAGTGAATTTGTGCGCATCGGCGGCCTGTTTGAAACCTTCACCGCGCTCGCGCGCGGCGGACGTCCCGGCGATGCCCTGCAGTTCGATGATTTTTGCTCCTTCACCGGCCTTTTGCGCTATATAGTCACCGGCCAGCTTACCACCGGCCCGGTTATCAGAGGCAACGTGACTTACCACCTTACCGTGCGTAGCCACGCGATCCAGGGTAATAACCGGGATATTGGCCCGGTTGGCCATCTTCACCGCGTTCCCCACGGCATCGGAATCGGTGGGGTTAATCAGCAACAGTTTCGTACCGCGTACGGTAAGATCCTGCACGTTGGCGAGCTCTTTCGCCGGGTTGTTCTGCGAATCCAGCACCACCAGGTTATAGCCCAGCTTATCGGCCTCTTTCTGCGCGCCCTCTTTCAGCGACACGAAGAAAGGATTATTGAGGGTAGACACCACCAGCGCGATGGTCTCTTTTGCCAGCGCGTTAGCGCTCAGCGTAGCGCCTAACAGTACCGCCAGCACGGTCAGTTTTTTCATTTTCATTTTTGTATCCTGTAAGGGGAGAGAGTTATTTACTGCTTTTGTTATCCACCAGTACCGCCAGCAAAATCACTACGGCCTTGACGATCGTCTGGTAGTAAGAGGACACGCCGAGCAGATTTAGCCCGTTATTCAGGAAACCCAGGATCAGCGCACCAATCAGCGTCCCCATAATCCGCCCTTTGCCGCCTGCCAGGCTGGTGCCACCCAGCACCACGGCGGCGATGGCATCCAGCTCATAGCCCGTGCCTGCCGTTGGCTGCGCCGAGGAGAGGCGTGCAACTTCAATGGTGCCCGCCAGCGCTGCCAGCATTCCGCACAGGGAGTAGACGATAAGTTTGACGCGATTGACGCTGATGCCCGAAAGACGCGTTGCCGCCTCGTTGCCGCCCAGCGCATAGATATAGCGGCCAAGCCGGGTGTGATGCAGCATGTACCAAACGGCGAGGAACACTGCCGCCATCAGCCAGACCGGCGTTGGGATACCCAGCGGACGGCCGATCCCGAACCAGCCAAACAGGTCGGCGTTATCGTTAAAGCCGGTATTGACCGGGCTGCCGTTGGTATAAACCATGGTGACACCCCGCAGTAACAGCATCATGACCAGCGTGGCAATAAAGGCCTGTACTTTGCCTTTTGCCACGATCAAACCGGTTATCGCGCCAATCAAGGCACCCAGCGCCAGAGAAGCCGCCACCGCCACCAGTGCGTTGACCTCCAGTCCGACCAGCTTGGCCGCAACGGCACCGGTCAGGGCCAGCAGTGACCCCACGGAAAGATCGATACCGGAGGTGAGAATAACCAGCGTCATTCCCACCGCCATAATGGCGTTGACCGAGGTCTGTTGCAGAATGTTGAACAGGTTGCCAACGGTAAAGAAGTTCGGGCTAATGCTGGAAACGATGGCAATCAGCACCACCAGGGCAATCAGCGATTTTTGCTCAAGCAGCCATGCCTTTGTTATCAGGCGGCGTGAAGAAAGGGGTTGTGTGCTCATCGTTATACCAGCTCCGCGCTGTCATGTTTACCTACTGCCGCTGCCATCAGGATCTCCTGGGAAGCCTGCTCGATCGGGAACTCACCGCTCAGGCGACCTTCGTGCATTACCAGCACGCGATCGCTCATGCCCAGTACTTCCGGCATATCAGAAGAGACAAGAATGATGCTCAGCCCTTCTTGCTTAAACTGATTAATTAGCTGATAAATCTCTTTCTTCGCCCCGACGTCAACGCCACGTGTGGGTTCATCAAGGATCAGCACTTTTGGCCGCGTCATCAGCCCACGCGCAATCGCCACCTTTTGCTGATTACCGCCGGAAAGCAGGCCAATCGTCTGGTCCATTGACGGGGTTTTCACGTTAAACAGGGTGATAAAATCTCCTACCGCCTGCCGTTCCTGCGCATGCTTCAGTCGGCCTGCGCCATAGCTGAAGCTATTAAGCGCGGTCAGCGACATGTTCTCTTTCACTGACATCCCCAGTATCAGGCCATCGTGCTTACGATCTTCGGAGATATAAACAATGCCGTTAGCCAGTCCCTCCTGCGGGGAGTTAGTCACCACTGGCTTACCCTCCAGCGTGATACGACCCTTGCTGCGAGGCAACGCGCCGTACAGCACCTTCATCAGTTCACTGCGCCCGGCGCCCATCAGGCCCGCCACTCCGAGGATTTCGCCCTTGCGCAGCGTAAAGCTGATGTTTTCTACGCCGGACCCGCTCAGGTTTTCAACCTTCAGACGCACTTCACCCGGCGCTTTATCCAGGCGCGGATACTGCTCTTCCAGCTTGCGCCCCACCATCATTTCGATCAGCGATTCTTCACTCAGCGCCGTCACGTCATATTCGGCGATAAACTGCCCGTCGCGGAAAATCGTGACGTCATCGCAGATCTCAAATATCTCTTTCATCCGGTGGGAGATATAGACGATGCCGCAGCCCTGGGCTTTCAGCTCGCCAATCACGCGGAACAGCGAGGCGGTTTCGGTATCGGTCAGCGCATCCGTGGGTTCGTCCATTACGATCACTTTTGACTCGAAGCTCAGTACCTTCGCGATTTCCACCATCTGCCGATCGCCGATCGACAGCTCACCGACCAGCCTGTGGCTGCCAAAACGCAGATTCAGTCGCTGTAGCAGCGCATCAGCGGCGGCGTACATTTTTTTCCACTGGATACGGCCAAAACGGCTAACAAATTCACGGCCAAGAAAGATGTTTTCGGCAATGCTCAACTGCGGGATCAGATTGAGTTCCTGATGGATGATGCCAATCCCCGCCTCCTGTGAGGCTTTGGGGCCGCTGAACGTGGTTTCCTTGCCCAGCCAGACAAACGATCCGGCGTCGCGCGTGTAGATGCCGGTCAGAACTTTCATCATGGTGGATTTGCCCGCGCCGTTTTCTCCCACCAGCGCCATCACCCGACCGGGATAAACCGACAGCGCCGCGCCGGACAGGGCTTTAACGCCGGGGAACGACTTGTCGATGCCGCTAAGTTGCAGTAAAGGTTGCATCAGCACCTCAGAAGGTCACGCCAGCGACCAGGATGACATTGGCATACGGCGTACACTCTCCGCTGCGAATAATCGCCTGACTGTGCCGGGTTTGCTGTTTGAACTGTTCATGGCTGATATAGCGGAGGGTGATCGTATTTCCCTGCTGCTGCTGTAACGCATCGAGCAAGGCGACCAGTTCGCTATGTCGCTGCGGATTATGCTGGCGGATCTCCTGCGCCATAATGGCCGTTTCGACCTGCATTTCGCGGGTAACCACTTGGGCAACCTCCAGAAAACCGGGAATACCTTGAGTGAGCGCCAAATCAATACGCTCCGGCCCGAGAGGGGTGGGTAAACCGGCATCACCGATAACAAGACTGTCGGTATGACCCAGGCGTGATATCACGGACGAGATGGCGGAATGCAGTAAGATGCCTTTTTTCATGATTTGCTCCACAGCGAAACGTTTCGCTAGCGGGCAGTGTAAGAAATCGCAGAGGGAAAACAATCTTCACATGTTGGAAATGTGATCGCCATCGAAACGTTTTGCTGGCGCGTGGCCGGTTATTGTTCAGGCGAAAAAAAGGCGGTATCAATACCGCCCGAAATAGGAGATTGCAGAGAGAGCGGCAGGACAATCCGCCCTCTGTATATTCGATGATTACAAAATCTGGCTAAGATGCAGTTGGCCCATCAGCATATGATTGTCGGCATAGTCTACCGGCACCGCCACCACCGCTGGCCCCTGCACGTCCATCGCTCTGCGCAGCGTGGGCTCCAGCTGTTCGGCGCTTTCCACCGCAAAACCGGCAGCCCCAAAGGATTCGGCGTAGGCTTTGAAATCAATCGGGCCGAACTTCACGCCGGACACCCGCTGGTATTTTTTCTCTTCCTGCATCGCCACCATGTTGTACTCCTCATCCACCCAGATGATATGCAACACATTGGCACCAAGGCGGACTGCGGTTTCCAGCTCCATGCTCGATTGCAGGAAGCCCCCATCCCCGGAAACGGACACCACTTTGCGTGACGGGTCCACCAGCCAGGCACCGATCGCCCAGGGTAGCGCAACGCCCATCGTTTGCTGACCGTTAGAGATCATCACCTGGCGCGCGCGGAAGCTGTAAAGATAACGGGCTATCCAGATATGGAAGCTGCCCATATCGACCGTCAGCGTCACATCGCTGTTAATAATGTCCTGCATGGCGCGCACGATGCGCAGCGGGTGCAGGGCGAACTGGTTGAGCTGGTGACCGCGCAATGCCAACAGTTCACGCTGCTGCTGGCGATCCTGAAGAATGGAGGCCGCCTCCGGGCTAAGCGTTAAGGCATGATCGATGCGAGCCGTCAGTTTTTCCAGCGTGGCGGCGATATCGCCCACCAGCTCGGCATCCGGCTGATAACAGTTGTCGCTGTCGGCGGGCAGCACGTCAATATGCACCAGCGTGGCGGTGCCGTTATTCCACATCGCCGGCTCATACTCGACCGGGCTGTAGCCGATAGTGATAATCAGATCGGCCCCGCGCAGCAGGCGATCGCCCGCCTGGTTGTTGAACAGCCCGACGCGCCCGGCAAAGCGTGAGAAGTGCTCCTGCCGCACCGCGCCCGCAGCCTGATAGGTGCTGGTGACCGGGATATGGCTGCGCTCCAGCAGGTGATACAGCGCTTCGCTGTTGGCGGGCTGGCTGGCCATCAGCCCCAGCAGGATCACCGGATCTTTCGCCCGCGCTATCTGTTGGGCCACGGCGGCAATCGCCGCATCCGGCGCAGAACCCAGCAGCAGATGGCCGTGAGTATTCAGCAGATGGCCGCGCGCCGGTTCATTAACGATATCCTGCGGCAAACTGACGAAGGCACCGCCGGGACGCCCCTGCTCAGCGCTGCGAAAGGCGTTCGACAACACCTCGCCAATCGCGTCTGAAGAACCCACTTCGACCGCGTACTTACTTACCGGACGGAACATCGCCACCGTATCCATACTCTGGTGCACCTGCTTGGCGCTGTCGGCACGTTTTACCGCGCCCCCCAGCGCCACGAGCGGATCGCCTTCCGTGGTGGCCGTTGCCATACCGGTGATCAGGTTGGAACAGCCCGGCCCGGAGGTGACCAGCGCCACGCCGGCCTTGCCGGTCAGTCTGCCGACTGCCGCCGCCATAAATGCGGCATTGGCTTCATGGCGCACGGGAATGGTCTGGATTGACGTATCCAGCAGCGAATCGAACACTTTATCGATTTTTGCGCCAGGGATACCGAATACGTGTTTAACCCCCTGCGCCTCAAGCTGGGCCGCCACCAGATCGGCACCGTGTGCCCACTGCTGAACATCAGTTGCGTTTTTCATCTAAATTGTCTCCTGTTTTCAGCTTTCGACGGCACGGATGGCAGAGTCCAGGTTTTCAGGACTCAGATTTGCCTGCAGGAAATCACTGTCGCCCGGCAAATCGATCACCAGTTTGCTGATTTCGCCAAAGGCGAGCGTGCCGTGATCAAGCTGATAATCAAGTAAATGGCCACCGCCCTGACGATCGTCGGTGATAAAGTGTTCGTGGTAACCCGCCACGTTGATCCCCTGCATATATTGCGGGGTGCGAAAACCGATCAATACGCCGTTGCGCTGTGCGAATTCGAAGGTAGGCTGCTTACCGAGCACTTCCGGCATCGATTTATAAGGACGATGCTGGCAGGGCACGGTACGGGTTTGCGCATGGCTGAACAGGCCGTCAATGCGTAACGCGCAGAACTGGTTATCGGAACTGACCTGTTGGTCAATGGTCTGGTGAACTTCGGCACGGGTCACCGGGCCGGTGAAACGGTGCTGATACTGCGGGCGGAAAAAGGTCATCACCGCGAACGGCGTTTGCTGGTCAGGCCGGGCGGCACGCGCGCTGCCGTCCGAGCGCAGCTGGTACACTTCGCGGTTGAAGGCGATCAGTTCGCCATCCAGCTGGTTGAAAGTGCCAAGACCGAAATCCCCCTTCTTCAGCAGATCTGCCACGGTGGTAGTCCCATCGTACACGCCGCTGAGTAACGCACTCATCAGGGAGGTCTGATAGATTACGCTTTCTGGTCTTTCTTTCTGCATCTCTTTGACGGTGGTTGTCAGCTGTTCCACACAGGAACAGTCGGTTACAGAATGTGTCATTGCACCTTCTCCTGCCAAACTGTTAAGAAGTATTTAAACAATATTGACGCCTTTCCATGAATGGTTCCAATATAGAACTCCCCACTCTTTGAGACGTTTTTGATATGGAACTACGCTATCTCCGTTATTTTGTTGCGGTTGCCGAAACGCGTCACTTCACGCGGGCAGCGGAAATGCTCGGTATTTCCCAGCCGCCGCTCAGCCAGCAGATTAAAAAGCTGGAGGAAGAGATAGGGACTCCGCTGTTGAAAAGACTGACGCGCGGCGTTGAACTGACCGATGCGGGTGAAGCCTTTTATCAGGATGCGCGCCAGATCCTGGAACTGACCGGGCATGCGCTGGAGAAAGCAAAGGGGATTGCACGCGGTATCAGTGGGCGACTGTCGATTGGATTCGCCAGCTCGACCGCCTTCCACCCACAGATATTTCAGCTGTTACATCGCTTTCAGGAGCGTTTTCCGGCGATCACGCTGCTGCCGCGTGAGGAGAATATGGCGGCGCTGATGCATGATTTGCAGGAAGGATTACTGGATGCGGCCTTTGTGCGCCTGCCCTGTGAGAGCAGTAAAGCCTTTAATCTGAAGGTGATCGCCAGTGAGAAGATGGCGCTGGTATTACCCGCGAAGCATCGCTTAGCCGACACGGACTGCCTGTCGCTGGCACAGCTAAAAGACGAGCCGCTGATCCTGTTCCCCCGCGAGGTTGCACCCAGCCTGTACGAAGTGATTATCAGCGCCTGTCTGCGTGCGGGGTTCCAGCCAGAGCGCCTTCAGCAGTCTCCACAAATATCGTCTGCTATCAGCATGGTCGCCGCCGGATTTGGTATCAGTATCGTTCCGGACTCTCTGCGCAGCATCAGGCTGCCGGGCGTCAGCTTCCATCAGATCGAAGATGCCGCGCTGGGCAGTGATATCGCGCTCGCATGGCGGCGCTGGGATCGCTCACCCGCGGTTCATCATCTGGTCACGACCCTGGCGGATGCCTGACAGGCTTTAGGCGCTGATTTTTCGCACCCGCTTCACATCAGATTCCAGTGAGTTCAGGTCTTTATCAAGTTTGCCCTGTGTTAGCGCCAGTAATAACGCTGTCTTTTTCATTTCTTTTTTGCTTGTGGAATAGAGCAGTCAATCCTGCCCGCTAAACGTTGTCGATGAAAATCATAGCGAGTATTCAAAATACTTACTGAATTATCAGGCCGCATGGTTCTGGCATGGCGGGCTGATAAACGGCTTAACCGCCACTTATTCCAGCCTTTTCATCAACTGCGGTTAACACCATGCCGCAAGGCGAAGTAAAAGCACGTTTCCTGATGTTTTTAATCTGAACAGCATCAACAAATAGCGATACTATTATCTAAAGCAATACATTCTTTTGTGATAATTAACCACACAAGGAGGAGATTTGCGCAAAAACACGATCAAAAACTATAACGCACCATCCTGCACCGGTTTCAACGACACAAAAATCCACTCCCAAGAGCCTCACACCATTGAAAAGATATCGCCGCTCAACTGGCGGCTGAAATCGGTAATGAAAAGCGGAGAGCAGTTATCCAGGAAAAGCAGTGGGAGTGGCTTTAGAAGCCCTGGTGGCCTGATACGAAACGTATTAAAAGGACCGTTGCCGGGGAGCGGCACGGATGACATTGAACTGAACGGGGTCATTTCGACAGGTAAAGCCCTTTACCTGGAAGCGCAAGCCCTGAACCTTACCCAGAGAGAGAACCCGCAGCAGGCGCCGCCATTATCACTGAAGACCAAGACGGGTCTCGCTATGGCCGCGACCTTGATACTGAGTGGTGCCGAAACATTTTTTAAGCAGTTTAGTCAGCCAGGACGATCAGATCCCCATCAGGGCAGTAATCTCAATGACGGGTCAGTTTTCTCAATGGCAGAAAATACGGCTGGACCGGCAGATGGGTTACCCAGTCATACCAGCCCGAATGAGGGAGCAATACCTGCCCACAGACATGCGAGGCGGCACCTGGCCGCGCCACAGCCACTCACCACGGTGTTACCTCCGCCAGAGGTGAGCAAAAAAAAGCTGTTTGACCTTTCATGTGTAGAAGAACGTGTAAAGCTAAGCTTTTCAGAAGTGCTACGCAATATTGCAGATACCTTGAATAGCCCGATGAAAAAAACGGGAGAAGAGTGGCAGATTATCTACGATTATAAAATCCTCAAGTCTGGGTGCCCAAAATCATCGGATAAAATATACCTCCTTAACATCATGAAATATATTGATATTGTTGCAAACAAGATCATAAGTTTATTCCCCGACTTAGTGCCATTAATGATACTGCAAAATATTATCCCACCGGTTTTGAAATCTATCGCAGACAGCATGGATGGGAAACAAATAGATGCTGATTTAATCATTGAGATCAACAATCAATTGTTAACTTTACCGATTTTATTTGCTTCATCACTCGATCTTCATGGTAGAAATATGCTTACCAAGGAAAAAAATGGAGTAATGAAGAATATTATCCCTGAAAAAATAAAAATACGCGATGGTGATGCTTATTTAATGTTTAGTGGCGGGGTGTTCAAAATGATGAAGGATTCAGATGGAGTATATATTTACGACATCGATCATAAATCATTACAACTGAGCAAGAAACATATGATTTATAAACGCAGTAATAGAAAATGGGTCACCACCAAAAGCGAGCAGATAACACTCTCTGAAGCAGAAAATGTCGAATCAATATTCGGAAAAAAATAGATTTGGCAACCCATGCAAGACAAGAGTCTAAAAAATTACATAAAAACCGTTCATCCATTCATTTTATTACTGAAATCCTGGCAAAATCTGGATTAATAGAAACTGAAAAGCTAGATTCAATCAGAAGTAAAATGGTTTCGTCAGAATTTCATGCTGAGCATTTTAAAGAGTTGACTGAAATAACCAATGCAAATCAGTTACTAAAAATAAAAGAAGGCCATATTGTCATTTTCACAAACACTAAAGACAGCAATAAAAAAATTGAGCACATCATGCTGTCGACTGGGAATGGTCTATTTGCAGGCGCTAACAATGAAAGAATATCCTCTGATTTTGGCCATGGTGGCAATATAATCACAGCAGAGCAACTAGGAACATTCGATAATACAATATTTACAAGCAAGAGAGGTGAGGCGTTTTCAATATATTCTGGCTTCTTGGCAGAATCTGAAGTTAACTTTTATGAGGACTATAAAGATGCAGCAATAAATCTTGAGGATTTTCATTATAGAGAAGATAGTGCTTATGCGGTTGCTTTAGTTTTATCCCGCACGGGAGATATATCACCAGAATTCGTATCTGCGCTGCATGATTCATTAACAAAAAAAAACCCTATATCTAAATACATAAAAAGTGAGAAAGAGTGGTTGAATAACGCAGAACTTGCTGAAAAGGTCCCCGTCGGTGGAATGATTTTTCTGACCAACAACCCTGGTGAGGGTTATGGCAGAGGAACATTTGCCTTACGCCTTAACGATGAGGAGTTTTTTATTCCTAAATTATTCGAACCGACTATAAAAAGCGGTGGTACCAGCGCTATATATAAAATTCGTTCTCTAAAAGAGAATATAACAGAGAGAGAGCTGTTTGTTAAGCAGGCTGAATTTAATATTGCGGGCACGAGAATTCAGGCATTACTGGGAAAAGATGCAAGATTTTATGCAGTTGATAATATTTTACACGTCCGGGCGCATGGTTTACCCATGACGATCAATCATATGTCTCCTTTAGAGTTAGTTAATGTCATCAAGGGACTTTCCATTGTTAAAAATATAGATATCGAAAAAATTGGTACGATTGTGATCGAATCATGCTTCGGTGCCACTGGATTCCCATCAATAGGAAAATCCATTTCAGCCCTCATGGGTAAAAGGGTTATTGCTTATAGAGGTAAGTATCGCCCTGGTAATCGTTCAGACGACCTAAAAAAAGTTGTTTATACACCCACGACTTTAAATAGCCTTGAAAATATTGCATCAGATATAGCTGATAGAAATATGAAATTTATACGTAAACTTATGGGAATTTATTCATACTTTCAAAATACGGAGAAGGAGCCTTTACCATTTTTATCCGGCAGACCAAAAAGGGACGATCCATATTTTAACCTGTTATTAATGGATATCAGTAGATTGGTTTTAGGTAGAAAAAGCATTGAGGAATTTATAAAAGATAACACCGTTTTCTTTTGGAACAGTAATAAAGACCTTGAACTAATTTACAAAAAGATCAATAGAGATAAGTCGTTAAAAAGCCATGATTTTTTCAAGGTCTGTATGGAAATAATCTACTCGAGCCAGGAAGCGACAAGGTACCTTGATCTATATATAAGCATGACATCTAAAAAAAACCAAAGTAAGGATATTTCAACCCTGCAAGATAAACACCAACCAAATGGAAACCTGGAAACGGTCAGATTAATTGTAAAGAGTATTTCTGCCGAGCTAAATGAAATTTCAGATGCCATGGGGATATCAAAAGAGAACAAATATCTTTCCGCTAAAAAATGGCACGAGTTTGGTTTTTCAGGTGAAATTTTCTGGGATGATAAGAAAAATAGATTCTTTAAACTTAAAAAAGAGGGCGTGCCATCAAATCATTACTGGTATTATACGGACGATGCGCTGGATGATGATAACTGGCAATATGCTGGTCGCCATGCGGGAACGTTGGAACAGCCTAAAGACTGGTACGAGTATGGAGAGGCTGGCTGCATATACTATGAAGAAAAATACGGCTATCTGATGCTAAAAAAAGGTGGCAGACCGGCAGATCACCACTGGTATTTTCCACATAAGGGTAGTTCCAATTTATTTTGGAAATTCATCACCTGGAAAGCAGGTACTTTCAAAACGCCCTTTGCATGGAATGATAATGGCATAGCGGGTAATATCTATTACTCTGTTGAAAGCGAATCTTTTTACATCTTACGAAAAACGGGAAACCCCTCAATTTTTGGTTGGCAATTCCCCCCAGTTGGAACTGAAGATAAAAACTGGATCTACGCTGGGAGAAATGAGGGAACCTTTGATTTCCCTAAAAAATGGGATGAATACGGACAAGCTGGTTCAATATACTACGAAGCTGAATTTGGCTATTTAATGCTTAAAACTAACGGCAATCCATCAGTCAATGACTGGTATTTCCCCGCGGAAGGCCAGTCCGATAGCCATTGGATTTTTATATCCTTTGAAGCCGGCACCTATACATCAGCTAAGCTACGAAATGTAGAAGGTATGGCGGGTGAAGTCTATTACTCGGTGAAGAATAAATCGTATTATATTCTGAGAAAAGATGGTAAGCCATCCCGCCACAACTGGTATTTTCCTGCTGCCGGGATGAGCGATAATAATTGGCTCTACGCCGGGAAAAAACAAGGTACTTCAAATTCTCCAAAAAGATGGGCTGAATACGGAAAAGTAGGATCGATCTATCATGACGAGGATCATGGTTACCTGTCGCTTAAAACTGAAGGCAGACCATCAGACCACAACTGGTTTTTCCCACGTAAAGGTGAAACCAGCGTCCACTGGAGCTTTATATCATATGCGGGTTCATTTGAATCCCCCAAAATTCGGGGTGATAAAGGCGAAGCAGGGGAAGTTTATTATTCGGCAGAAAACCTGTCTTTTTATATTCTGAGAAACAAAGGTGCCATTGCGCGGCAGGGATGGAATTTTCCCTTTGTCGCAATGGATGATAATAACTGGATCTACGCCGGGCAATCCAGGGGAACCCTGGACTCGCTTAAATCCTGGAATGAATATGGAAAAGTGGGTTCGCTATACTATGAGAAAAATCATGGCTATTTCATTCTCAAAACCGAAGGCAGGCCATCCGAAAAAAAATGGCTTTACCCAAAGAACGGTGAGTCTAACGATAACTGGAAATTTATATCCCTTGAGGCGGGCACCTTTAATAGGCCGAAACAGTATGTAGCGGAAGGCATGGCGGGGGAAATCTATTATTCATCAGAATATAACTCATTTTATATTTTGAAGAAAACAGGTAATCCATCGCACCACGGCTGGTATTTCCCCTCAGATGATAACCAAAACTGGATTTACGCAGGCCCCGGCAGAGGAACTATCGAGTCACCTAAAACCTGGTATGAGTATGGTAAAGCCGGGATGGTATATTATGAGGCTGAATATGGCTATATGACGCTCAAAATTGACGGCAGGCCGTCAGACAATAACTGGATTTACCCAAAAAAATTCGAGTCGAATGAGTACTGGAACTTTATCTCATTTGAAAAGGGTTCTTTTATCACCCCGAAAAGCCTGAAGGATAATGGAGCGGCTGGAGAAATATACTATTCCGACGATGAAAAAATATTTTATATGCTGAAAAAAACTGGTAATCCGTCGATTAACGGTTGGCCATTCCCCGGTGGAAAGGAAGATGATGTGAACTGGTTTTACGCCGGGAAACATAAAGGCACCGTAGAGGCACCTAAAACCTGGAGTGAATATGGTAAAGCCGGATCGGTATACTACCAATCTGATTATGGGTATTTTACCCTTAAAAATGAAGGTAAGCCCTCGGACAGTGACTGGTACTTCCCAGAAAATGCCAAGTCCGATGACCACTGGAAATTCATATCTTATAAAGCGGGTTCTTTCAAGTCACCTAAACGACAGAACGTGGAAGGTGTGGCTGGTGAAGTCTATTTTTCTGACGAAAATCAGTCATTTTATATCCTGAAAAATGCAGGTAATCCATCGTCTTATGGTTGGCAATTCCCTTTGGACAATAAAGATGACCAGAACTGGATCTTCGCTGGCTATCACAGTGGAACCCTCGACTATCCTAAAGTGTGGAATGAGTATGGAAAAGTAGGATCGGTCTATTATGAAAAGCAGCATGGTTTTTTAACACTTAAGAAAGAAGGCAGACCATCAGATAACCACTGGGATTTTCCTGACATAGGGATATCCAATGAAAATTGGGAATTTATAACATTTATCGCGGGATCGTTTGAACAGCCAAAGCGACAGCATGATAAGGGTATATCTGGAGAGATTTATTATTGCGACGTGCAGAAAGCTTTTTATATTCTGAGAGAATTAGGTACTCCGTCTATAAGCGGATGGCCTTTCCCTTCTGGAAAAAATAATAATCTCCAATGGATTTACGCTGGAAGAAATAAGGGGAGCCTTGATTCACCTAAAACCTGGGGTGAGTATGGAAAAGTTGGTCAGATATATTATAAGGCTGAGTATGGCTACCTGATATTGAAGACTGAAGGAAACCCTTCTGAAAACAAATGGTACTATCCCGGAAATGGAAAATCAAACGACCATTGGATTTATATTAAGCGCTGAATAATCTGTTTGGATATTTGCTAAAAAAAGGAAAAAAGCGGCTCACCTAATGGCCTTTTTCTTCTGCAGTAAAGCATTTGAAGAAATGTATGGTCAGCTCTGAATGTGAATAAAAAGGGATGGAACCGGCTTCAGTGGTTTATGCAATGAGCGGGTGACAACACCTGTATTCAACACGTAATGACATCTTAATATGATAGCGCTGTATAAAGACCATTTACTGATATCTTCTGACTCATCCCTCTGAAATAAAATCGATATTATTCACTAATACTTTCATTTAATCACTCTTTGAATAGAAGGGGCGCTATTTTGATTGAAATAAAAAGAGAAAGAACTGAACAGCCCACCCTGTCCGTAGACGATATTCATCATGATGACGCGCACAGGAGTGGCGAAGCATCAGCACTGACCGATCGGCTTGGAGCGGTGCAAAAAAGCGATGAGCTGTTGTTACAGTCATGCCGTAACGCATCCCTGGGAAACTTTGCCTTTCGGGTAAGGAATGTACTGAGATGCGGCATTGCATGGCGTCGTCGCGGCGACAGTGCAGAGAATGTTGAACTGGCAGAGGGAATAGCTGAAGGTAAGGCCCTCTATCGACAGGCGCAAAGCCTGCGTGATGCTCAGAATCAAACAAACCCGCAGCCGCTGCCATTATTACTTAGGAGTAAAATGGGCCTCGCTATGGGTGCTGCCGTGATGCTGAGCGGCACCGGGTTAGTACTAAGGGAGTTTAGCCAGCATGGGCGTTCAGATACAGCTCCGGTGAATAATGCTGATGCCTACCCGGATACCTCAACAATGGCAAATACGCCAAGGCCAGCAGATTTATTCAATGATATTGCCTGGCAATCTCATCCAGCCATTAATAGCCACAGACATAGCAGACGCGATCTGGCCGTTGCAAAGACACCCGATCCGATAGTACCGAAGCCAGAGGTAATTAAAAGGAAACTTTATGATTTTTCATGTGCTGAAAAGCGGAAAACGTTGAGTTTTTCAGACGTTCTACGCAATATCGCTGATACGTTGAAAAGCCCAATGAAGAAAACGGGGGAAGAATGGCAAATTGTTTATAACTATAATTATCTTAAAATAGGATGCCCGGATCCGGGGGGGAAGATGTATCTGCTGAACATTATGCATTATATTGATATTATATCTAAGACAATCCTGCACTCCTTCCCACGGTTCATTCCCTTAATGATATTGCAAAATATCATCCCTCCTGTTTTGAAATCAATCGCAGACAGACTGGATGGTAAAGAAATGAACGTTGAATTAATATTAGAAATCAACAGGGAGTTTCTATCGGTATCGCAAATGCTTTCTGCTTCACTTGATTTGCACAGCATAAACCTGCTCAGCATACAAAGAGAAGGGGCTATAGAGAATATTATCCCTGAAAAACTAAAAATAAGAAATGGCTTCGTATCTGTAGAAGTTGATGGTGGTGAGTTCAAAATTAATCGGGACAAAGAAGGTGTGTATACTTATGACTTAGTGGAGAAAGATCTTTCTCTTAAAAAGAAGTATATTAACTATTATCGTGATGAGAAAAAATGGAAAAGTGATAAAAACTCCATCACCATGACCCCCGACGCTTCAAATATTGATTCAGTATTTGAAGCAGGGAGAAGATTGTTATCCAATGCGCGAAATGAAGCAAAAAGAACGGGAAATTATCTTTCTTCAGCCGAATTCATCTCTACTGTGCTGACCAAAGCAGGTTTAATCAAAGATAAAATACCAGGTTTATCTCGAAACGATGCCGATCTATCCCCTTTCCCTTTGAATCAGTTGGAAGAAGTAAGCAGAATAACGAATAAAATTCAACTATTACAGCTGAAGGCAGGGAGCATCGTCATTTTTATTGAGCATAAAGATAACGGAAAACAGATTGAACATGCCATGCTGGCAACGGGAAATGGGTTATTTACGGGCATCAATAATGAAATGCTTGGTGACGAATTTAGACACAATGGCATTACCCTTACAGCCGAACAGTTGGGGGAGTTCACCGATAAAATACTGATAAATAGTGATAAGAGAAAATTTAAGTTGCTGGCAGGATTAGTTAAAAGTACAAAATTACCTTTTTTAAACAGCTATAAAGATGCAGTATTGAGTCTGGACAGGGAAGCTTACAATGCGGGTAGTGTTTATGCTATAGGATCCGTTTTATCGAGAGCAGGAGATATATCACCAGAACTTTTATCAGTTATGCGTGATGGAATACCCAATAAAGTCCCTATCCGAACCTTTATCAAAGGTCAGGATAAATGGATGAACAGCGAGGACTTCGCTCCTCCGCCACCGGGTAAGATGATTTTCATGACGCAAAGACCCGGTGAGGAATACGAAAATGGAATATTTGCATTACGCCTCAATGAAGAAGATTTTTTTATACCTGAACTACTCCAACCTGCGTTAAAAATGGGGGGAGGAAGCACAATATACAAATTAGATGAACTTAAATATAATATTAAGGAGAGAGAGCTTTGGGTAAAGCCTGTGGGCTTCGATTTAGAAAACACCAGAGTACAGGCTCTACTGGGTAAACACGCAAGATTTTATGCATTTGGTAATATTTTGCATATTCGGGCACATGGGTTACCGATGACGGTTAACTATATGTCCCCATTGGAGATTGCTAATATAATAAGAGGCCTTGCCATAATCAAACAAATAGATCTCATTAAAATTGAGACAATCATCCTTGAATCATGTTTCGGAGCTGCTGGGTATCCCTCTATCGGCAAATCCCTTTCAGCCATCCTGAATAAAAAGGTCACTGCCTACCGGGGTACGTATCGTACTGCTTATGGCGCAGACGGAGAGGACAAAGTGACCTATCATCCAACGCCTTTGAGTCAACTGGAGACTCTTTCCGTAGGTATCGCTGAAAGAAACATTAACTTTATACGAAAAATAAGGGGGATCTATTCTTATCTGAAAAATACCCTCAAAGAATCCATCCTTTTCTCGCCAATGAGACCAAAACGCAGCACTCGATATTTTAGCCGATTATTAATAGATGTTGGCAGGCTGGTTTTAGGTAGAAAAGATACAGAAACGTTCATTAAAGACAATGATTTTTTTTATGGACACAGTGAAAGAGACAGTAAATTAATTCATGACTACATAGCGAAAGTCACACCAGAAGACAGTATGATTTTCTTCGAAATGTGCATGAATATTATATATATTAGTCAGGAAGCAACTTCATACCTCGATTTTTATTTAAGCACGCCTCTTACTGATAATTATTTCCCTTTAGGATTAACCGCCGCCCCCGATGAAGATAATAAAATAGATGTAGGGTTTAATAAAAACGTCACCACGCCAGAACTTATCGATCTGGCATATACCATGGGTATATCGACTGAAAACATGTATCTTGCGCCAAAGGAATGGAATGACTTTGGTTTTCCCGGTGATATTTTTATCAACACAAAAGGAAATAGATATTTCGAGTTAAGGAAAACAGGACTTCCATCAGGCCATTTCTGGAAATACCCAAGTGATGCCAGCGACGATGAAAACTGGCTGTACGCCGGTCGCCACCCTGGAACACTGGCGCAGCCGAAAGACTGGTATGAATATGGCAAATCTGGCTCAGTTTTCTATGGTGATAAACATGGCTATTATACTCTTAAAACCGGAGGCAGACCCTCAGACCATCAATGGTTCTTTCCTCAGAATGGTCTGTCTGATATGCATTGGGAATTTATCACCTGGCAAGCAGGCACGTTTAAAACACCCAGGGCCTGGGAGGATAAAGGCGTTGCTGGAAACGTCTATTACTCTCACGTCAGCGAGTCTTTCTATATCTTGAAAAAAAGCGGTGAACCATCGAGACATAGCTGGCATTTTCCTGGCGGTGAGAAGGACGATGCAGACTGGATTTACGCCGGGAAAAATCAGGGAACCCTGGATAACCCAAAAAAATGGAATGAATACGGCCAAGTGGGTTCAGTATATTATCAGGTTGGATGGGGATATATGAGCCTTACAGCCGACGGCAGGCCATCAGACAACCTCTGGTTTTTTCCGAATGCCGGTGAATCTAATGAGTTATGGATATTCATATGTTATGAAGTGGGCTCCTTCACATCGCCCAAGCTGCCGAGTGTTGAAGGTACCGCTGGCGAAGTCTATTACTCTGAAGATAATCAGTTTTTTTATATTTTAAGGACAGCAGGCAGGCCATCGAGTCAGGGCTGGCATTTCCCTGTTTGTGAGGCAGAGGATGCGCACTGGATCTGCGCTGGAAAAAACCGGGGAACCCCAGAGTCACCTAAAGACTGGACGGAGTATGGGAAAAAAGGATCGGTATACCATGATGCTGAAGTGGGCTATTTGACCCTTAAATCCGAAGGCAGGCCATCAGAGCTTAGCTGGTCTTACCCGGTTGGAGGAGAGTCGAACGAGCGCTGGGAATTCATCTCTTATGAAGTGGGTTCCTTCAACGCCCCTAAACACCGGGGTGTTAAAGGCACGGTGGGAGAAGTCTATTATGACCTTAAGAACCGATTTTTTTATATTCTGAAAAAAGAAGGTAACCCTTTGACCGAAGGCTGGTCTTTCCCTTCCGGTAAGACGGATAATGCCCACTGGATCTACGGCGGTGAAAACAACGGAACCCTGGACTCACCTAAAAACTGGTATGAATATGGCAAACCCGGCTCGGTATACTTTAAGTTTCTGACGGGCTATTTGACCCTCAAAACAGAAGGCCGGCCGTCAGATCATGATTGGCACTTCCCTGATGGGACATCCAATAAGCACTGGAAATTCATCTCCTGGGAAGCGGGCTCCTTTATCGCACCCAAAGGACCAAATAAGGAAGGGATCGCGGGAGAAGTCTATTATTCTGACGAATACAAATCGTTTTATATCCTGAGAAAGGCGGGTAATCCGTCACTCTACGGCTGGAATTTCCCCCCTGATAAGACCGATGACGCCTACTGGCTCTATGCCGGGGATTGCAGGGGAACACTGCACTCGCCTAAACACTGGGCTGAGTATGGAAAAGCGGGCTCGGTGTACTATCTGGCTGGAAATGGCTTTTTGTCCCTTAAAACGGCAGGCCGGCCTTCAGACAATCAATGGATTTTTCCGGCTCCCGGCCTGTCTGACCAGCACTGGGAATTTATATCCTTTAAAGCGGGTACCTACACTGAACCCAAACGGCCGACGTCGAAAGGCGTCGCAGGCGAAGTCTATTATTGTTTCGATAACCGCCTGTTTTATATCTTAAGAAAAGAAGGTACCCCCTCTCTTAACGACTGGGATTTCCCTTCCGGTATGGAAGATAACTGGTACTGGTTCTACGGCGGGGAAAACAGGGGAACCCTGGCCGATCCCAAAAGTTGGGGGGAATACGGAAAAGTGGGTTCGGTATATTATAAATCCGGATACGGGTACCATATTCTGCAAACTGAAGGCAACCCGTCAGTCCACCACTGGTATTTTCCGCCGCACGGTGAATCAAATGACCACTGGAAACCGACTGAGCGATGGTGAACCTACGTGGCATGGTGCACAAAGCGCAGTGCAACCCAAAAGATCATCCCGCCACATCCTGGGAGAAAGCACCGTAATACCAACCCGGCCTGAGAAAACCGGGTTGGCGGATAAGAAATATCATTTTCCCATCGGCTAAATCTCTATCTGTGTCCCCAGTTCGATCACCCGATTAGGCGGGATTTCAAACTGATCGGGCGCGCGCAGCGCATTCTTTTGCAGCATCAGGAACAGCTTGCCGCGCAGGCGCAGATACCATGGTCGTTTGCCGAGGATCAGCGACTCATGCGACATAAAGAACGAGGTTTCCATCATGCGGCAGCTCAGACCTTCCAGACCGCAGCGGTGGAAAATTTCTTCCACGTTGGGCGTTTCGCGCCAGCCGTAGCTTGCCACCACGCGCCAGAAGGTGGGCGACAGCTGCTCGATAGTCACACGCTTCACGTTGTGCACGTACGGGGCATCCTCATTGCGTAGCGTCAGCAGCACCACGCGCTCGTGCAACACCTTGTTATGCTTAAGGTTGTGCAACATGGCGAACGGGATAACGTTGAGGGCGCGCGACATATACACGGCGGTGCCCGGCACGCGCACCGGCGGCGATTTCTCCAGTGACGCGATCATCGCTTCCAGAGAATTTCCGTGCTCATGCATACGGCGCAGCAGGCGGAAACGCTCACTTTTCCAGGTGGTCATCACGATAAACATCACGATAGCCAGCGAGAGCGGCAGCCAGCCGCCGGAGAGCAGCTTCACCACGTTCGCCGAGAACAGGGAGATATCGATGCACAGCATGCCAACCAGTAACGTTATCACCAGATAACGGTTCCAGTGCCAGTTCTGGATCGCCACCGTGCTGCACAGAATAGCCGTCAACACCATGGTGCCGGTCACGGCGATGCCGTAGGCGGCCGCCAGATTGCTGGAGTGCTCAAAGCCAAGTATTACCAATACCACCGCCATAAACAGCAGCCAGTTAATCACCGGGATATAGATTTGGCCCGATTCCTGCTCCGAGGTGTAAACGATACGCATCGGCGGCAGGTAGCCCAGGCGAACGGCCTGCCGGGTCAAAGAGAAGACGCCGGATATCACCGCCTGCGAGGCGATCACCGTGGCCAGCGCCGCCAGAATCAGCATCGGGATCAGCGCCCACTCCGGGGCTAACAGGAAGAAAGGATTTTTTATCGCTTCCGGGTGCTTCAGCAGCAGCGCGCCCTGGCCGAAATAGTTCAGCACCAGCGAAGGCAGTACCACGACAAACCACGCCAGACGGATGGGGAACTTGCCGAAGTGGCCCATATCGGCATACAGCGCCTCAACGCCGGTAATTGCCAGCACGACGGCGCCCAGCGCAAAGAAAGAGACAGATTGATATTCAATAAAGAAGTGCACCGCCCAGTAGGGATTCAGGGCTTGTAGCACCTGAGGGTTATCAGCAATCCCACGTGCGCCGAGCACGGCAAGCACGATAAACCATAGCAGCATCACCGGGGCAAACAGTTTGCCAACGATACCCGTGCCATGTTTCTGAATGACAAACAGCAGGGTCAGTACGGCGATAGCCATCGGCACAATATAGCGTTCCAGCGAAGGCGCCACCACCTCCAGCCCTTCCATCGCCGAAAGCACCGATACCGCCGGAGTGATCACCACCTCGCCGTAAAAGAAGCTGCCGCCGATCAGGCCCATGATCACCAGTATCGCCGTGGAGCGTGACCCGGTATAACGGCCTGCCAGCGACATCAGCGTCAGGATCCCGCCCTCACCGGCATTATCGGCGCGCATCACGTAACTGATATACTTTAACGAAACGGTCAGGATCAGCAGCCAGAAAATCAGCGATAAAAAGCCGAATACCGCATCGTGCTCCACGCCGAACCCAAACTGCCCGGAAAGGCATTCGCGCAGGGTGTACAGAGGACTGGTGCCAATATCACCATATACCACGCCGATGGCGGCCAGTGTGACAGCGCCCAGGGATTGCTTCTTCTCAGAACTCATAGATTTGTCTTTTGTTGCGGTGGACTCACGCAGGATTGCGCACGGTTCAGCTGCCCGTCAAAACGCGCACAGTATGCACGATCCATAATGAATACCTATCCTTAATTGCCGATAAAATGACATCATCCGTGGTCCTGTCACCCTTTGATAATAAAAAAGCTGACGACTCTCAACTCTTTCAAGCATCATAGCCAGTAGTGCTTGCGCTCGCCAGCCAACGATGCTGGCCTGACCGTAGAAAAGGATGAATGTTTGATTATGGCCCACTCTCAATTACTGGCAGAACGCATCTCTCGCCTTAGCAACGCTTTAGAGAAAGGACTCTATGAGCGTCATCATGCGATCCGCCTTTGCCTGCTGGCCGCGCTGTGCGGCGAAAGCGTGTTTTTACTCGGCCCCCCAGGTATCGCTAAAAGTCTGATCGCCCGACGGTTGAAGTTCGCTTTTCAACACGCGCGCGCTTTTGAATATCTGATGACACGCTTTTCCACTCCGGAAGAGGTCTTTGGCCCCCTTTCCATTCAAGCACTGAAAGATGAAGGCCGCTACCAGCGCCTGACCAAAGGCTATCTTCCCGATGCGGAAATCGTTTTTCTGGATGAGATCTGGAAGGCCGGCCCTGCCATCCTGAACACGCTGCTGACGGCAATTAACGAGCGCCGTTTCCGTAATGGCGACAGTGAAGAAAAAATCCCCATGCGCCTGCTGGTCACCGCCTCCAACGAACTGCCGGAGGCCGACAGTGGTTTAGAAGCCCTGTATGACCGCATGTTAATCCGCCTGTGGCTGGACAACGTGCATGAAAAGCAGAACTTCCGCAGTTTGCTCACCCACCAGCAGGATGAAAATCAAAATCCGGTAGCGGACTCGCTGTGCATTAGCGACGAAGAGTATAGGCAGTGGCAGCAGGGCATCAGTCAGGTCAACCTGCCGGATGACGTTTTTGAGCTTATCTTCCGGCTGCGCGAGCAGTTAGAGGGCCAACCTGAAGCGCCCTATATTTCCGATCGCCGCTGGAAAAAAGCCATCCATCTGTTACAGGCAAGCGCCTTCTACAGCGGGCGCAATGCCATTGCCCCGATAGATTTAATTTTGCTGAAAGACTGCCTGTGGCATGACATGGGGTCAATGAAACTGCTTGATCGTGAGCTGGATAATCTGATCACCCAGCATGCCTGGCAGCAGCAGCCAATGCTATTCAAGCTGCAACAAATCACAACGCGCCGCCTGGCATTACAGCAGCAGGAAAGCGTGGAGCAGGCCATTCGCCTGGAAAAACACGGCGGTATGTTCAGCCGTAAGCCACACTACGATTTGCCCATCGCGCTCGCCGCCGAGGCACTGACGCTGATGTTGCAAAAGCCGCTGACGCTGCACGAAATACCGGTGACGCATATCGCCTTACCCCGTGAAGCGCTGGAACACTGGCTGCAAAAAGGTGGCGAGGTGCGCGGCAAACTCAACGGCATTGGTTTTGCGCAGGTCCTTGACCTGCATGTTGACGATAACGACTGCCTGACGCTACGGGATATCAGCCTACAGGCTTCGCGCCTGATGCTGCCCGGTAAACCGCAGCAGGGGCTACCCGAGGAGATCTCACAGGCGCTGGATGAGCTGGACACCCAACTGCGGGCGCAGCGTACCCTGTTCAGCCAGTACCATCGCTGCCTGTTTATCAGCGATGACTGGCTGGCAAAAGTGGAGGAAAGCTTACAGCAGGTCGCTGAACAGCTGAAGCAGGCGCGCCGGTGATCTCGCTTGATACGCTAAGCCTTTTTCTGTCGATCAACGAGAACGATCTGGTGGAAGAGCTGGTGATGACGCTGCTGGCCTCGCCACAGCTGGCCGTCTTCTTTGAGAAGTTTCCCGTGCTAAAAAACGTGCTGACACGCGACCTGCCCCGGCACAAGGCGGATATTCTGCAACAGCTGAAATCCACCGCCGTACCGCCGCTGCTGGAAGCGGAGTTTCAGCGTTTTCAGCAGTATCAGGCGCTGAGCCTGCGCGATTTTAACGCCGGATTGCCCGATCTGCTGGCATGGCTTGCTCATCAGGCATCACCGTTTAACGAGAAGGCGCAGGCGCTGATCGCCAATAACGATACCCAGCAGTGCAATAGCGCACAGCAAACGCTATTTCTACAGCGCTGGCGTCTGAGCCTGACGTTGCAGACCCTGACGCTTAACCAACAGCTGCTCGACAAGGAACGGGAAAAGCTGCTGGCAGAATTGCAACAGCGCCTCGCAATGAGCGGCCAGCTGGCCCCGGTGCTGGCAGATGACGACGAGGCGGCGGCGGGCAGACTGTGGGATCTGACCCGCGGTGAATTACAACGCGACGATTATCAGCTTATCGTGCAGTACGGCGACTTCCTCGCCAGCCAGCCGGAGCTGCTAAAGCTGGCTCAACGACTGGGGCGCAGCCGCGAAGCGAAGCCGGTACCGTCAGACGATGCGCCCGCGGAAATTTTTCACCAGCCGGTGCGTGAGCCGGCCAGCGTGCCGGAAGAGGTCAATGGCCTGCACCAGAGTGATGATATCCTGCGCCTGCTGCCGCCGGAGCTGGCCACGCTCGGCATTAGCGAACTGGAGATTGAGTTTTATCGCCGGCTGGTGGAGAAACGCCTGCTGACCTATCGCCTGCAGGGGGAAAGCTGGCATGATCACATCACGCAGCGCCCGGTTGCCCACCAGCATCACGATCCGCAACAGCGCGGTCCGTTTATCGTCTGCGTCGATACTTCCGGCTCAATGGGCGGGTTTAACGAGCGCTGCGCGAAAGCCTTTTGTCTCGCCCTGCTCAAGGTGGCGCTGGCGGAAAAACGCCGCTGCTACATTATGCTGTTTGCCCACCAGGTCATTAGCTATGAGCTAACGGCTGGCGATGGCATCAGTCAGGCAATTCGTTTTCTCAGCCAGCGTTTTCGTGGCGGCACCGATCTCGCCGCCTGCCTTGAGGCGGTGTTAGTTAAGCTGTCCGATGTGCAATGGCATGACGCCGACGCGGTAGTTCTTTCTGATTTCATCGCCCAGCGCCTGCCGGATGCCTTGATAACACGCGTGCGCACTCATCAGGAACAGCAGCGCCAGCGCTTCCACGCCGTTGCCATGTCCGATCATGGAAAACCCGGCATCATGCGCATTTTTAACCATATCTGGCGCTTCGATACCGGGCTGAAAAGTCGACTGTTACGCCGCTGGAAACGTTGATCCATCCCCTTTGTCACCGTGCTGAAAAGCTTATTTGCTATAGTGATATATACGCTTTAGCCAATGGCAAAATGGGAGCACGACGTGACCGCGCAACAACACCAGACAGGATTACCCGCCCCAACCCGCATGCTGACGCTCAGCGGTGGCGATCCACAACAAAAACGACTGCAGATACTGAGCGACTTCAGCAAGACCTGGGAACTCTATGAAAGCCTGTTTGACTGCCTTACCGATGAGCGCGCCTGGTACACCAAGGCCATTTCACTGCGTCACCCGCTGATCTTCTATTACGGCCATACCGCCACCTTCTATATCAACAAGTTGATGGCGGGGGGGCTTATCGACGCGCGCGTTGACGACAGGATCGAAGCGACAATGGCGATTGGCGTCGACGAAATGAGCTGGGACGACCTGGATAACAGCCACTACAGCTGGCCGTCGCTGGCAGAACTGCGCGACTATCGTGGAAAAGTTCGCCACCTCGTTGAGCAGTTTATTCAGCAGATGCCGTTGACGTTGCCGATCGGCTGGGATAGCCCGGCATGGGTTATCCTGATGGGGATCGAGCATGAGCGCATCCATCTGGAAACCTCAAGCGTGCTGATCCGCCAGCTGCCGCTGGCGTGGGTCAGCGCCCAGCCGCACTGGCCTGCCTGTCCCGATGCGCGTCACGATCGTATGGCGGTGCCGGCCAACAGCCTGGTACAGGTCGCCGGTCGCCGCGTGACGCAGGGGAAAACGGATGATACCTACGGCTGGGATAATGAGTACGGCAGCCTGGTCACCGAAGTGAAGCCATTTCAGGCCAGCCGCATGCTGGTCAGTCATGCCGAATTTTTTGCTTTCGTTGCCGCGGGAGGCTATCAGAACCAACGCTGGTGGGATGACGAAGGCTGGGGCTGGCGTGAATTTTCCGCGGCGGAGATGCCGACCTTTTGGCGAGGTTCACCACAGCAGCCGGAAGAATTAAGGCTGCGCCTGCTGGCAGAAGAAGTGGCGATGCCGTGGGACTGGCCGGCCGAGGTCAATCAGCTGGAGGCTGCCGCATTCTGCCGCTGGAAAGCGGAGGAGACCGGCCTGTCGATCCAGCTGCCGGCGGAGAGTGAATGGATGAGCCTGCGCGAGCAGGTTGAGGGCGACCAGCCGGACTGGAATGATGCACCGGGCAATATTAATCTGGCCTGCTGGGCATCTTCTTGCCCAATAGACCGCTTTGCCCAGGGCGAATTCTTCGACCTGGTTGGCAATGTCTGGCAGTGGACCACGACGCCAATCAACGGTTTTCCGGGCTTTCGCGTCCACCCTTTATACGATGATTTCTCCACCCCGACCTTTGATGGCAAACACACGCTGATTAAGGGCGGCAGCTGGATATCTACCGGCAATGAGGCCCTGAAATCTGCTCGCTATGCCTTCCGACGCCATTTCTTCCAGCATGCGGGATTCCGCTATGTGGTTTCGCAACATCAGGAGAGCCTGCACTCCAACCCGTATGAAACGGACAGCATGGTGTCACAGTATCTCGATTTCCAGTACGGCCCAGAGTACTTCGCCGTGGAAAATTACGCCAAGGCGCTGGCGAAGATCGCCTGCGGTATCAGTCAGCACCACCAGCGCGCGCTGGATATCGGCTGTGCTACCGGACGTGCCAGCTTTGAGCTGGCGCGTCATTTTGAGCAGGTGGTCGGAATGGACTACTCGGCGCGTTTTATCGACGTGGCTCTGCAACTGACCCGCGGCGAAGATTTCCGCTATGTCACCCAGGAAGAAGGCGACCTGGTCGAATACCGTCAGGTGCATTTGCCGGACTTCGATCTCGGCCCGGAGCAGGCCAGCCGCATCCGGTTTGTACAGGGGGATGCCTGCAACCTGAAACCCCAGCAGGAAGCCTGGGATCTGGTGCTGGCCGCTAACCTGATTGACCGCCTGCGCCAGCCGGCGCGCTTCCTTGCGGACATCGCGCCCATGATCCGCCCCGGCGGCGTACTGATGCTCTCATCCCCCTATACTTGGCTTGAAGAGTTCACGCCGAAAGAGAACTGGCTGGGCGGCATTCGTGAAAACGGCGAAGCGCTCTCGACTTATCAGGCGCTGCAACGTCTGCTGGCCGCCGACTTTGAGGAGCTGGCCCCGCCTCAGGACGTGCCGTTTGTCATTCGTGAAACGGCGCGCAAATATCAGCACAGCGTGGCGCAGTTAACCCTGTGGCGTAAACGTTAGTCTACGGCGGGCATCGGAGGATGCCCGCTGTCACTTCCGCAAGCGGATTGCCATTTTGTTCACAATACCGCACATTAACCGCACCCCAACTGAATATCCGATAATAACGGAACCACTATGGCAGAGAATATGCAGCCAGATAACCTCGATCGCGGCATCCTGATAGCCCTGATGGACAATGCCCGTACCGCCTATGCCGAGCTGGCCAAACAGTTTAACGTCAGCCCCGGCACCATCCACGTCCGCGTAGAAAAAATGAAGCAGGCGGGCATCATTAAGGGCACGCGGGTTGAGATCGACCCCAAACAGCTCGGCTACGACGTCTGCTGTTTTATCGGCATCATTTTGAAAAGCGCCAAAAACTATCCCTCCGCGCTCGCTCGTCTGGAAGCGTTAAATGAGGTCGTGGAGGCGTATTACACCACCGGCCATTACAGCATCTTTATTAAGGTCATGTGCCGATCGATAGATGCCCTGCAACAGGTTCTGATCAACAAGATCCAAACCATCGATGAGATCCAGTCCACCGAAACCCTTATCTCGTTGCAGAACCCGATTATGCGCACCATTATTCCGTGATCGGTGCATAAAATTATCCACACCCCGATCGTGCCGTGCAACGCGGACGGTTTTGTCGTCATCCGTCCACTGCCTGCCTGACGGCGAATAAAAGCCGGGATAAACCGAGTCAGTGAACAAATAAAAAATAAGAAATACCCCTACTTACCCACAGGTAGATCCCAATCTGATCACAGCGTACAATGCCCGCCATCATCACACTGGGATCAGATTATGGCCGACATTATTTTAATCAGTGGCAGTACGCTAGGCAGCTCGGAATACGTGGCCGATCATCTGGATGAGAAGCTCTCTGAAGACGGTCATTCCACCACCACGCTTCACGGGCCAGAACTGGAAGAGCTGCCGCTGGAGGGGATCTGGATTATCGTGACCTCTACCCACGGAGCCGGCGAGCTGCCTGATAACATCCAGCCGCTGTTTGAGGCCATTAAGGAACGGCAGCCGGATCTAAGTCATCTGCGTTACGGTGCTGTCGGCCTGGGTAACCGCGAATACGATCTTTTCTGCGGTGCGATCCGTCAATTTGACGAGCTGCTCACCTCTCTGGGGGCTCAACGTATTGGCGATCGCCTGGAAATTGACGTGCTTGAGCATGAAATCCCGGAAGATCCTGCCGGAGAATGGATCGATAGCTGGAAAAAGCTGATCTAA